>DYNP01000008.1:183520-213951 GCA_020721005.1 Thiomargarita sp. | reverse complement strand
TTTCGATATTTCAATAAAATCAATTGAATAACGATTCAACTGCGTAACTCCTATAATGTTAAATTTTGGCGTTTCTCGTTACTACACACTAGACCGCGTAGGGTAGGCAACTTGTTGCCCACCAATATATTGAATCAATTTCAATTTTTGGTGTGTAACGATCAATCCGTTGCACTACATTTGACTAGGAAAATTTTTGTAGGCAGTTGTACACTCAAAACAGCATTTTTTGATATATTGGTAGTAAGATAAGTTTGGTAGATACTCTGTTCCCTGTCAAGCAAAATCTTTGTAAGACAGGGAAAAAATTTTTCCCAATAAATCCACTAAAATCAGTAATGTCATAACATCTGCTCGATGGTTCATGAAGCCACTGTGGGTCTTTTCCGTTCTATCGGTTTTTGACTTTGTACACTTTGTTTCAGGTGATGACATTGGAAAGTTGGTCAATGGGAATTGTTCGCCCGATCATGCAAATCTATCCCTATGCTTGGATATTTTTTGTGATTTTTATTTTGATTGCTACTTTTACTATGCTTAACTTGTTTATTGCGATTATTGTCAATTCCATGCAAACTTTACATGAGAATGAGCAACGGCAGATTTGCAGTGAGATTGGTCAGGCTACGCATGAAGAAACCAAGGTATTGGGGCAGGAAATTCAGGAGTTAAGGTCAGAGATTCAGGAGTTGAAATTGTTGCTGTTGGAGAGGGTGGAAGTGCGGAATAATATTTCTTCTTGAAGGTGTTGTGGGAATGAGCAAGGTGTTATGGGAATAAGGAGAAGATAGCTTATGAGTGTGAGGGGCTTTGGTCCATGGCAGCCTCAAATTGGTGCTGATGTTTATCTCGATCCCACGGCATTGGTGATTGGGCGAGTTGTGCTCGGTGCTGAGGTTTCTGTGTGGCCTTATGTGGTGATTCGTGGGGATGTGAATCGTATTGAAATTGGGGCACGCAGTAATATTCAAGATGGCAGTGTGCTCCACGTGACTCATGACAGTGTTTATCAGCCGGGAGGGTTGCCGTTGTTGATTGGTGAAGAGGTGACGGTTGGTCATCAGGTGACTTTACATGCTTGTACCCTAGGTTCCCGTTGCTTGATTGGGATGGGGTCTATTATTTTAGATGGGGCTAATGTGCCTGAGGGTACTTGGATTGCGGCTGGCAGTCTGGTGCCACCTCATAAAAGTTTAGAGGGTGGGTATTTGTGGCAGGGTCGGCCAGCAGTGCGTGTGAGACCACTCAGCGATAGTGAGCAAGATTATTTGAAATATTTGGCTGATCAGTATGTTAAGTTGGCGCAACAGTATCAGGAGGGTTTGGATGTCGGTGAAACAGGTTTGGGTACAAACGCCTCATCAGGGGTTATTTGATGTCACTGCTTCGGTAATTAAGGTTATGCAGGAGGAGAATGTTGTGGATGGTTTGTGCACGGTTTTTGTTCAGCATACTTCTGCCAGTTTGGTTATTCAGGAAAATGCCGATCCTTCGGCTAAACGTGATTTGGAGCGTTGGTTGAATCATTTGGTGCCAGAGCATGACAGTTTGTATACTCACACTTTGGAGGGTGCAGATGACATGCCTGCGCATATCAAGTCCGCATTGACTGCCAGTAGTTTGAGTATTCCTATTGTGAATGGGCAGTTGGGATTGGGGACTTGGCAAGGTATTTACCTTTGGGAGCATCGTAAGCAGGGTGGAGAGCGCTCCATTCTCATTCATATTGGGGGATAGAATGTGGTTTAAGAATTTACATGTTTTTCGATTGTTGGTCCCATTCCGTCATTCCATGGATGAGTTGGAAGCTTTGTTACAGGGTCATGTTTTTCAACCTTGTGGGCGTTTGGAGATGAACAGTCAGGGCTGGGTTGCGCCTTTGGGTAAGGAAGGTAAGTCGTTGTTGCATGGTCTTGGACAGTGTGTGTTGCTGTGTGCTCGTAAGGAAGAGAAGATTTTGCCGACTTCAGTGATACGAGATTTTGTGAATGAGCGTCTTGAAGAGATTGAGTCTCAGCAGTTGCGTAAGGTGCGTAAGCAGGAGCGGGAGGCGATTCGAGATGCGGTGTTGCAGGAGTTGTTGCCGCGGGCATTTACGCGTTCCAATTATCAATATGCTTATTTGGATCTGAGTCATGGTTGGTTATTGGTGGATACTTCCAGTCGTAAGAAGGCTGAGGAGTTTGTCAATTTTTTGCGGCAGAGTTTGGGGAGTTTGCCAGTCATTTCTCCGAAGTTGCGAGATTCTCCTAGTCGGGTGATGACTCAATGGTTGGGCAATCGCAGTCGTTGTCCAGAAGATTTTGAGTTGGCAGATGCTTGTGAGTTGGTGGAGATTGCTATGGAGGGTTCGGTGGTGAATTGTAAGCGACAGGATTTGTTGGCTGAGGAAATTCATGCCCACTTGGAAGCGGGCAAATTGGTCAGTCGTTTGGCTTTGAGATGGCAGTCCCATTTGAGTTTTGTGGTGGATGAGGATCTGGTGTTAAGGCGCCTCCAATTTTTGGAAATCACTTCCGATCAGGGTGAGGATTTTGTTTCAAGGGATCGGGTTGTTCGTTTTGATGCCGATTTTGCGCTGATGACTGGGGAATTTTCTCGTTTGTTGCCTCGTTTGTTCCAAGTGTTTGGTGGAGAGGATGAAGAGGTTTATCAACAGGCAGCCTTGGGAATTGCAGTGTGAGCAATGGGAGTTGGCAGTTCCTTTGCCAAAACGGTGCCGGTTTGTTCTCAATAACCTTCGTAGAGATTTTCCAAGGGCGCTGCATATTTTTCTAATATGCGATTGCGTTTGATTTTTAAGGTCGGTGTCAACAGTCCATTGTCTATGGTCCAAGGTTCGGGAGTGATATAAACTTGTCGAATTTGGGCATATCCGGGGAAGGTTTTAAGGTGTTGGTTAAGTCGAGTCAAGAGGAGTTTTTGCAGGGATTTGTTAAGGTTGGGATCGGTTGGGTCTTCGGCTGGTTTCAGTTGTTGCAGGGTTTCTGCATTTAGTACGAGTAGGGCACTTAAGAAGGGCCGGCCTTCGCCGACAATCATGACTTGTTCAAACAGGGGGTCAGTGACAATGGCAATTTCGATGTCTGTGGGAGATACCTTTTCGCCATTGCCCATTACAATGATATCTTTAATACGTCCTGTAATATATAGGTAACCTTCGGCATCTTGTTTGACTTTATCTCCGGTGTGGAGCCAGCCTTCAGCATCAATGAGTTCTTCAGTAGACTTAGGGTTTTGCCAATAGCCCAAGGTGACACATTGACTTTGGGTTAACAGTTCTCCATTCTCGGCGATCTTGACTTGAATTGTTGGTAAAGGTAAACCGATGCTGTGTGGTTTATTGTGTTGTGGTAAGTTGACGCTGATCACAGGACTGGTTTCTGTGAGTCCATATCCTTGTAGTAAATCCAGTCCCAATCCAATCAGCAGTTGTGCAACTTTGGGGGATAGGGCGGCGCCTCCACTGATGGCCAAACGCAGGCGTCCGCCTAATTTATCCAGTATCGGATTTGCAATGTTATTCCTTAACAGTGGCCAGAGTAAGAAAGTGGGAGACCAGCGGGCTCGTTGTTGGTGATATTCAAAGTAATGCCATCCAGTGTTCACCGTGAGTTGGAAGAGTTGACGCACGAAAAAATTTTTCTGCGCCAATTGGGTGTGGATTTTCGCACTGAGTTGTTCATAAATCCGGGGAACTGAAATGAGGACTGTGGGACGTAAAGTTTGCAGGTCGACACTGAGTTGGGGAATGGAGCGGGCGTAAGCCACGGTGGCTCCGGCAATCATGGGCATGTAGTAACCTGCCGTCCGTTCCAAAGTGTGAGATAAGGGGAGGAAGGATAAAAATAGGTCATTGGGGTTAAAGTTTGCGCCACTTTCCAGTCCGGCTTGAATGATGGCTTGGGCATTGGATAGGAGATTGCGATGGGATAACATGACTCCCTTGGGACGTCCTGTCGTACCCGAGGTGTAGACTAGACTGGCCAACTGGTCAGGATTTTCTGTATAAGTGTACAGGGGTGCCCCAGGTTCAGTGGTTAACCAACTGTCTAAGGTTGCCAGCCGACTGTCGGTTAAAGTTCTGTCTTCCGAAGGTTGCAGTAGAATAATCCGTTGTAAACTGGTGATTTCTTCCTTGAGGGCATGCAATTGTTTCCATTGAAAATGACCTTCCAACAATAGTACTTTGGTTTGAGTATCCTTCAAAATATAACTGATGTTATCAGCTCTGTCATTAGGGTATAACGGCACAGTTACCAAGCCCAAGCCCAAAGCGGCTTGGTCAAAGATTACCCAATGAATACAATTGCGTAGCATAATTGCTACTCTGTCTCCTGGTAGTAGCTGTTCTCCCATGAGGGCTGCTTGCCAACTGGCCACTTGTCCAGCTATCTCCTTCCAAGTGAAGGACTGCCAAATTTTATTGTCTTTATCATATTGACGGTATGCGTTGTAATGAGGGGTATTTTGAATACGGGCACGGAACAGGGCCGATAAAGTGGTTGCCTGTGATGCAGTAATAAGATAATCGGGTAGGGTTCGCATGGGCTTTTCTCAATCCGGCTAAAATCCCGCCGCGTAACTGATATTGGCGAGGGGGTGGGGTAAAGCTATTATAATACGCTTGTTATGAGTTGATTTTCAAGTTGAATTGCAAGTCGGTTTAATGTCAAAATGAGCACCCAAGTTAATGGTTACCGAATCATTCGTTTGACTAAATTATAGAGGCGTATTACTGTTATGAGTTCATGGGTTCAGCAGGTGCGAGGCGCAATTGTCCTCGGCGTATTGATAATGAGTGGCCTCAATGGCTGCACGATCCAGCCCACTGCGGTGGCAACTGAGGACCGGTTTACGGCACCGGTGGAAACTTATCATTATGTCAATAAGGGAGAAACCATTTATGACATTGCCAATCTTTATGGGCGCAGTGTAGAAGAATTGGCTCGTTGGAACTATTTGAGTCCCCCCTACGCTTTATTGAGTCATCAAAAATTATTGGTTTCAGGACCCTCCTCGAGTTGGGACAGTGCGATCAGCGTGGTACCAGTCACGCCTTATGATCCCATTGTTGTCACTCCGTTGCCCAATTATGCGGCTCCAACACGTAAAGCTCCTCGGCAAAGTGTAGCCAAGGCCCCGACTCAGTCATCTCCGATCACCCATCCAGTAACCAGGACCCGGCAGGGTAAACTTTATCATGTGGTGCAAAGGGGACAAACTTTGTACAGTATTGCCAAACATTATGGTAAAGAGTATCGACAGCTGGCCAGTTCGAATGGCTTAAGTCCACCTTATGCACTGGCAATCAATCAGGAATTATTGGTTGGGACCACTGGATCCGCCAGTTCTTCTGTCAAGACTGTGCGATCCAGCGGTTCTTCTTATAGAGTTCAGGTTGGAGACACTTTGTACAGCATCGCTAGACAGTTTGGGCGTACAGTACAAGAACTGACGGCTTGGAACTCCCTCTCCTCAACCAATTTAAAAGTGGGTCAACAGTTGGCAGTGGGCAGTTCTGGTAAACAAGGAGTAACTGCAACCTCTCCGGTGGCTTCTAGCCCAATTCGAGGTACCTCTTATCAGGTTGTTAAAGGAGATACTTTATACAGTGTTTCTCGACGCAGTGGTCACGCGGTAGAGACATTAGCCTCTTGGAATCGCCTGACGCCGCCTTACACCCTTGAAACAGGACAAGTGCTGCGTCTATCTTCATCTAAGGGAGGAGCAAGCAAAGCCAGTGTTTCAAAATTGAGCGTGGGAACTTGCCATCGAGTAGCAGTAGGAGAGACTCTGTACAGTCTGGCAAAACGATACGGTCATTCCGTTAATCAAGTGGCGAGTTGGAACGGTCTTACCCCTCCTTATACTCTAAGTTTGGGAAACGTATTGGCTATGTCTGCCAGCGCTTATTGCCACTAACCTACTGACCACCCCCTGCCCCTCCTTGGTAAGGAGGGGAGATTGATGGGCTTCCTGTCATCAGCTCATTCTACAAGTGCTAACCACCCCTTGCCCCTCCTTGATAAGGAGGGGAGCTAGAGACAAATTCCCCTTCCTTACCAAGGAGGGGAGCTAGAAACAAATTCCTCTTCCTTACCAAGGAGAGGAGCTAGAAACAAATTCCTCTTCCTTACCAAGGAGAGGAGCTAGAGACAAATTCCCCTCCTTATCAAGGAGGGGTTAGGGGTGGTTAATTACTACAATATGCTAAAAAACAATCAAAAACACGCTGTTTGTCTTATATTGAATCTTCATTCATAAATTTTTCAAATATAAAAAGGAGTTTAGCAATGTCCCCACATCCTATTTCGCCCATGCGGTATTGGCCGCATTTTACCCTGCTTATTCTATTACTCATGAACGGTTGTACTTCAATTTCCCAGAAGCCCACCATTTCCGATCCGAATCCTCAACTTCCCCCTACAACTCAAGGACCCTGTACCAGTTATTATACTGTCAGTTCAGGAGAAACTTTATACGGTATCGCCGCTCGCTGTGGTCTCAACCCCCAAGATGTGGCGCGTTGGAATTCCATTCCTCCCCCTTATTCAGTAAACCCAGGCCAAACTTTGGTCCTATTCGGTCCCCCAGAAACAACTCCTACAACTCCTACTTATCCCACTGTAGACAATACTACACCAGAACCTACCCAATCCTCTGATCCCAACTATCACATTGTAATGCCTGGAGATACCCTATTTGCCTTATCCAAACGTTATGGGACAAGCGTTGGTAATTTGAAAGCATGGAATAATTTATCCTCAGACAATCTGTCGGTGGGTCAACGTCTAAGAGTAACATTACCTCCAGGTGGGACTCCTCAACCAGTTGTATCTCCGGCAACAACTACGCCTGTTGCCCCACCGTCCACAACTTCCAGTGGCAAAGATTATATTGTACGCCCTGGAGATACATTATACAGCATTGCTCAACTGTATGGCTACAGTGTTACTGACATTGCCGGGTGGAATAGTCTATCTCCTCCCTACCAGTTGGCAGTTGGACAAGTGTTGGCGGTAAGTCCCCCTTCTTCAGTATCTAACCACACCTCCTCTCCACTACCCTCTTCAGGTTATCACACTGTTCAAGCGGGAGATACACTTTACAGTATTGCCAAACGTTACGGCTCCGATGTCGAAGCATTGAAAATTTGGAATAACCTGGCTTCAGACAGTCTTAACGTCGGTCAACAACTTAAAGTCACATCCTCTGGAAATGCACCTTCCACCAGTTATTCTCCACCCTCTTCAAAGTATACAATGTATACCGTGGAAAAAGGGGAAACTCTATACAGCATTGCCACTAGAAATGGCATGAGCGTGGGAGAATTGGCCAATTTGAATGGCATTGGTCAACCCTATACAGTCTACCCTGGCCAAGAATTGAAAATTCCCTCTCCTTAATCCATAGCGGTAGAGTGAGCTGCCAAACCTGGTTTTGCTCACCTATCATTCTCAACTTCGTTCATCTAAGAATACCCCACAAGGATCTCATTCCTTACTCCTTCCTTAAATCATAAAAGGTAAATCATGACTCGTTTCTTTACCTTAACTATCCTCCTTCTCATCCTCTCTGCTTGTGCCACTTCCCCTACGGAAACTGAACAAGTTGCCTTACAAAATGCTTATACTGTAAAAACGGGAGACACTCTTTATCGAATTGCCCAAAAGTATCAACTCAAAGTCGACGATCTCATTCGTATCAACCAATTAACTCCCCCTTACAATTTACGTCCCGGCCAAATTCTAAAACTCTCCTCAACTCCCAATTGCCCCAATTGCAAACAAGTTTACACTGGTCCTAGGACAGTTGCTTCACCTGACAATGCTCCCCCAGTCGACTGTCCCAACCTGACTTGGCAATGGCCAACCCAACATTATAGCGTATCAACTCACACTTCATCTGGCGGAGATTTGGGGCTGGCTATCTTTGGTCAACCCAAACAACCGATCTATGCCGCAGCAACTGGCACTGTTATTGAAAGCCACACATCCAAAAACGGCTACCCAAATCTTATCGTCATCCAACACAACAATGCCTTTAGCAGTCTATATGCCTACAATCAAAAACGTCTAGTCTCTGTGGGTAAAAAAGTGACTGCCGGGCAAACCATCGCAGAAATGGGCTATAATTCTCAACAAAAAGCCATGTTACACTTTGAAATTCGTTGTCGAAACAAAGCCCTCAATCCTCTAGATTACCTGCCCTAACACCACCTGATCCACATATTCCCACTTTGGTAGGCTAAAAACATCAAGTTAACCTGAGTTCAATGCAATAAACTCTATCCTGTTAAACCAAACACTTTGACTTGCAGACCTGCCCGGCATTCAAAAACCCGGTAGATCTCCCTTTAAGGATAAGTTGGACTGCCAATCCTTTCAAATACAACGACATTCTATTGAACTCAGATAACTTAAATTCCAATTTTGACTGCTTTAGATCAGGTTTGGGACTGCATGGCGCATGAAACTGTGGACCTTACTCAACTCCAAAAATCGACTGGACAACTGCCGAATATCAAATACTTGGCAAATTTCACTTGAGAATAACCCAATACATTTGGGAATCATCACACTGGCAACAGTAACCCCCCTTTCATGATGAACCCAGTTTTGACCTTTCACCTTACCATTCACTGAGGAATTACTCATACCTTCCTCTCTTACCCAAAAGTGAATTTTGGTATCCTCAACAAAATTGAATACCTACCTATAGAATCAAGAATATGAACATTCAAGAAGACAATACCGAACAATTGGCAGACGATATTGCTGAAATCCTCGAAGAGCCCCTTATCGAGGAAGAATTGATTGAGCGTATCTATGCAAGCAATGAGAATGAACTCGATGCCACCAGACTTTACCTCAGCGAAATTGGTTTCTCCCCTTTACTATCTGCAGAAGAGGAAATCAGCTATGCCAAGCGGGCTCAAAAAGGGGATTTAGACTCTCGTCAAAAAATGATTGAATCCAACCTTCGTTTGGTGGTTAAGATAGCCAGACGCTATATGAATCGAGGACTTGCGCTGCTTGATCTAATAGAAGAAGGTAATATTGGATTGATTAGAGCAGTGGAAAAATTTGACCCAGATAAAGGTTTTCGGTTCTCAACTTATGCAACATGGTGGATAAAGCAAACCATCGATCGAGCACTCATGAATCAAACGCGGACCATCCGGTTGCCAATTCACATTCTTAAAGAAATCAACATTTACTTGAGAGCTGCCCGTTCCCTGTCGCAAAAATTAGACCGAGAACCCACTGCAGAAGATGTGGCCGCCCATCTGGACCGGCCTTTAGAAGAAGTTAAAAAAATGTTGGGGCTCAATGAACGCACTGGCTCCACCGACAGTCCCTATCAAATAGAAAATGACAATTCCCTCCTCAATACCATCCCAGATGAACAAAATCCAGACCCGCTTCTCATCCTACAAGATGCCGATATTGTCGCTCATATCGACTTATGGTTGGGACAATTGACTGAAAAACAACGAATTGTCCTAGAACGGCGATTTGGATTGGGTGGCGGAGATATCTCGACTTTAGAACAAGTGGGAGATGAACTGAAAATTACGCGGGAACGAGTGCGACAAATTCAAATTGAAGCCTTGAAACGATTGCGGGAAATTTTGGAAAAAGAGGGATTTTCCATAGATTCCCTATTTCGTTAAGGACTGTGGACATTAGCAAAAATAACCCTTTGCCCATCCAGTTCTGCCTTAAATAAAAGAAGGGGAAAATCATTCCCCTCCTCGGTAAAACAAGACAATCTTTCTTTTCAGAGAAGGAATATCCGTGCATACAAATTGGGACTGCATCTACTGTCGCATTTCCAAGGTAGAATGCTGGGCAATGAAAAACGGACTGCTTGCCCTACTTGATTGTACATTCTCACTGGAAGGGGAATTGGGATCCAAAGCACTGCATAGGGAAGAAAAAGCCACTATAAAAATAGAAGCTATACCCACAAATCGGATCACATCAAATAAATTACTGCTGATCACATCCTCAATAATTGCCGGCTTATAAATCCGAGTACGACTGAAAAACTGTTGATACTCAACATAATCCTGATAATCGACAAACTGATGAATTGAGCCTGAATATTCTAAGCCTTCTACGGTTTTGATGGTTCGGGTCACCATAATGAATTCCTTAAATTAAGTTTATGTGAAATGGTAAATACCTGTTTATCCAATGGACTGCTAAATTTGTACCAACTTCCCCCTACGCCAATTCCATGTTTAAATTATTACTGATTGCTGAACCAGCCGAAGAAATAGTGGCGCATCTGTCGCTTTGGTTTGAGCTAACCGTGCTGATCGACTCCTCTCGGGTATTAAAAATACTGAATGAACAACAATTTGACGTCCTCCTTTATCAATTAACCCATATGAATAGTAAAGTCTTATGGCTACTGAATCAAATCCTATGCTATCAGCCGAACTTACCAATAGTAATCCTCAGTGAAACTAACGATCAAAATGGGACCTTGAAAGTAATCCAAATGGGAGTACAAGATTGGATATGCTCCTCCGAACTCAATTTCCCAATCCTGAAAAACCGATTATGGTATGCGATAGAAAGAAAGCATTCCCAATTGATGTTATGGGAAACTTACAACACCTTAGAACGTTTATTTCGGAAACGGATGCAAGAAAATCAACATTTGACCCAAAAGTTACAACAAGAAATTCAGAGGCGACACAGTATCGAAGAAGCACTATTGACAAATCGACTGTTTATGGAAAATTTGATTAGCGCTCTGCAAGACGGATTGGTGCTTATCAATCAACACGGCATGATGCTGCGGGTGAATCCAAGATTTTGCACAATGGTAGACTATAGGGAAGAAGAATTAATAGGATTGTTGCCACCATTCCCCTATTGGTCTGAACAATTGCAGGAAACTGGTGGAAATAACTTTCAAAATGAAAACTTTCAGGGTGGAGAATATTTATTTAAACGTAAAAATGGAGAATTGTTCCCAGCCCTGGTAAGTCCAGGTAAAATGCGAGACTCCCAAAATAACCATCTCTATTTTTATCTGATCAAAGATCTCACTGAACAAAAGGCCATAGAGCAAGAAGCAATTCAATATCGGGAACACCTGGAAGAATTAGTCTTACAACGTACCAGGGCCCTAGAACGAGCCAATCAACAACTCATTGAAGCCACTTTAGAACGTCAAAGAGCAGAAGCTTCCGATCGCCAACATTTGCAAACCCTGACTCATGCCAGTCGAATCAGCATGATGGGAGAAATGGCCACGGAAATTGCCCATGAACTCAATCAACCTTTGACGGCAATTAGAGTCTACAGTGAAGCCTGTTTACACCTGTTAACCTTGAATAAATCCGATGACATCGCCCAGGCCCTACAGGAAATTACCCAAGAAGCCCAACGGGCCAGTGGAATTATTCGTGACATGAGAAGATTGGCACGTAATGACGACATTCAGCGCAGCAAAATTCATGTTAACGAATTAATTCAAGGCATTGCACATTTGATTGAAATGGAAGCTCAGTGGCATGAAGTGCCATTGCGTCTGCGATTGGCACTAAAACTGCCTTGGGTATTCGTAAACTCGTTGCTGATTGAACAAGTGATTTTCAATTTGGCGCGCAATGCCATTGAAGCTATGGATGCCATTCCCAAACGAAAACGAATGTTAACCATTGAAACCACTTACAATGCGATCGAGAACAGTATTGAAACCGCGATTATAGACACAGGCCCGGGTCTTTCAACACAAGCCATTGAACAAGCATTTAAATCATTTTTTACTACTAAACCTTCTGGAGTAGGACTGGGACTCTCAATCTGTCAATCGATCATAAAAAATCATCAAGGTCGGTTGTGGGCACTCGCCAATACCCATCATGGAACCACATTTTATTTCAATTTGCCAATTGTATCCGAGAGAGAAGTGATTGAGGAAAACGACAATGGATGAACTGGTTTACATCGTCGACGATGATGAAGCGATTCGTCGTTCCCTATTGTTTTTGATGAAATCCCAAAGTATTCCCGCCCAAGCTTATGCCAATGTCAATGAATTTTTGGCCCATTATGAACACTGTAAATCAGGCTGCTGCTTGCTGTTGGATGTTCGAATGCCAGGCCTCAGTGGTCTCGATTTACAAACTTTGTTAAAGCAACAAGGCAGTTTATTGCCAATCATTATTATCAGTGGGCATGGAGACATTCCCATGGCGGTGGAAGCAGTTAAGGCTGGGGCGGTTAACTTTCTGGAAAAACCTCTCAATACTCAAGTATTATTGCAAGAAATTGTCATCTGTCAAGAACGGAATAAACAACGTTCTCAACAAAAACAACAGCAAGTTGTGGAACAATCACAACTGGCCACCTTGACGCGACGAGAACGCCAAATTGCAATCTTATTGGCTCAGGGCAAGAAAAATAAAGAAATTGCAGAACATCTAAGCATTTGTTCAAGGACAGTAGAAGGCCATCGGGCCAAAATTCGTTGTAAACTACAAACTCACTGTTTAGCGGATATAATACGCATAGTCCAGAATTGGACTGAGTTTAAGTAAAATCTTAGGGTGTGTCATCAAAATTCGGCAACCGGTTTGAAAACCACCCAGCTCCTTTAACTATCCCAATAAACTTCTTGCAAAAGTATACGATCATGAAAAAATGAGAGTTACCCCTCAGTTAAGATACCTTGGAGTGGAGGCTTTAGCCGGTCAGCCGTAGGCATCACCCCATATACACAAATTGCAAGGACCTACCACTGACCGGCTAAAGCCTCCACTCCAAGGTATTTTTTAAACATTCCACTCCAACCGAGATTTCCCTTTTATTTTTTTCCTACCCCATCTTTATCGCATCATTATACTTTTGCAAGAGATCTAATGTTCTTTTCACCCGGTTTAATAACACGCCCTAACATTCCTTCCAATCTTCCAAAGTTGTCATAAAGTTGTCACACTCAAAGAACATACTGAAACAACTTGTTAAATAAAAAGTGCCTTATTGAGTAACTCATTGTGTGGAGAAATAATAATGAAACGATTGTTGATATTAGTTGGCCTAATGAGTGCGAGTTTGGTAAGCCCAAATTTTGCCTCCGCTCTTCCAGACTACCAAAAAGTGGAAGGAGTATCTGGAAGCCTATCCAGCGTCGGTTCGGATACCTTGGCCAACATGATGGCCTTGTGGACTGAAGAATTTAAGCGATTTTACCCCAATGTGACCATTCAAGTACAAGCGGCCGGCTCCTCTACCGCTCCTCCTGCTTTGATAGAAGGGACCAGCAGTGTGGGTCCCATGAGTCGTGAATTTAAAGATGGAGAAATTGAAGCTTTTGAAAAAAAATTTGGCTACCCTCCAACAGCAGTTAGAGTAGCCATTGACGCTTTAGCCGTCTTTGTTCACAAAGATAATCCGCTAGAAGGTCTATCCATGCCACAAGTAGATGCCGTCTTTTCTGCCACGCGTAAATGTGGGCACGAAAAAACCGTCAATAACTGGGGAGATTTGGGACTCATTGGGGACTGGGCAGCCAAACCAATACAACTTTATGGTCGCAATGCTGTTTCTGGCACCTATGGCTTTTTTAAAGAAAAAGCCCTATGCAAAGGAGACTATAAGAATGGAGTGAATGAACAACCCGGCTCAGCCTCGGTGGTCCAATCGATCAGCACCTCGCTAAATGGCATTGGTTATTCCGGAATTGGTTATCAAACTGCTGGAGTCAAAACCCTATCTATCGCCAAAAAAGAAGGGGAAGCTTTTGTTCCAGCAACTGAAGAAAATGCGATTACTGGCAAATATCCCTTAGCCCGTTTCTTATACATTTATGTCAACAAAGCCCCCAACAAACCCCTGTTACCTTTGGAAAGAGAATTCCTGCGCATGGTACTGTCCAAACAAGGCCAAGAAGTGGTGGTAAAAGACGGTTACATTGCCCTACCAACCGCAGTGCTTGAAAAAGAATTGACAAAATTGCAATAAATTGTTGATTAGGTATTGATCTTTCCCATTCTCATCTAACTAGAGAATAAGAAAGAGGAGGAAGATTGGAGTTTCCCAAACCTGTTTTAGCCCCCAATAGAGGGGCTTTTTTTTATGCTCAAACGGTCCTCACTTCCCAACTTTATGAGGCAAATCTCGACCACTTTGCTCTTACAGCCAGGTGGGGCGGGCAAACTCTGGTCATTATCCACCATTTCCTCTCGTTCCCACGCACATCGTGGGAACAAGAAAAAAATACTTTACTGAAGAACTGAGGTTGCCAATAAACTCTCTTTTAACCCAGAAGTTCTAACCGTTTGTCGCTCCACTGTCCACTTAAAATAATCCTCCCTGCCCCAAATAGTAATTCCTTTACGCACTCTAGTCATACCCGTATAAATCAATTCCCGAGTCAACAAAGGCAACTCCTCAGTCGGTAAGATCATAACCGCTTGTTCAAATTCAGAGCCTTGACTTTTATGGATGGTGATCGCATGCCCAAGCTCATGGGCCGGAAGGTGGGAAAGTGGAAAAAACTGTCCTTCCCGCCCGATAAAAATAGCTTGCAGTTGCCCCTGGACTTGCCATAATATTCCCATTTCCCCAGCGAGAAGTTTTAAATTGGGCGCAGGTTGAGTCAAAGTAATTGGACAACGGTGATACCAAGGTTTATTGGGAGATTTGGTAATACGGTCCCGAATCAAGAGTTCCTGATCCAACCAACGATTAACTCTCAAAGTGCCAACAGGTCCTTGAATCAGAGCACATAAGATCCGGAATTGTTCAAGACTCTGCAGAGCCTGATCAAAAGTTTTGGCAGCAAAATAAGAAGAAAGTCCCTCGATTAATTCTTCCAAAAGTTGTTCAGGGAATTCATTTAGATTTCCCAGATGGCGCCAGCGAGTTTCGGGATGTTGGGTTGCTTTTAAAATAAAAAAAGCCGTTTCAGCCTGCCCTTGATTGATGGCTAAAGTGCATTTTCCCAAACTGCTGTCAGGAGTAAAACGGAAATTTTCTTCCAACACCGTGATGCTTGATTGCAGCTTTGACAAAGTGGGATCAGTGAAGTTTTCTGAGGTTGACAATTGAACAATTTCTTTAAATGGGGAACCGACACCAAGGGAAGATAATTGGTGGGGATCTCCCAGTAAAATCCAGCGACTGTTGGGTTTTAGAGCTTGGGCCAATTGAGTTAGAAGGGGAAGGTCTATCATTGCCGCCTCATCGACAATAATGACATCTTGAGGCAATGGATGTTGACTGTGATGTCGAAAATAAGGGGAATTGGGAATGGCACCCAGCAACTGATGCAGAGTCGTAGTCTCAGTGGGAATAATTGTTTTGGTGAGCGGCGAACAATTCAAATGTCTTTTAAGAGCTTGCAAGATGGTTTGTAGGTGCTTGGCAGCTTTACCAGTTGGGGCCGCAAGAGCAATCGAAAGTTGAGGATTTTGTTCCAACAGTAAGGCCAATATTTTTCCGATTAAAGTTGTTTTGCCAGTGCCTGGACCGCCCACAATTAAGGAAAGAGGGTGACTGAGAACCTTTAAAGCTGCTTGTTTTTGCTCAGTTTCTTTGGAAGAGGGGAATAAACGTTCCAGATCCAGGGAATAGGAAGTTGGGTTTATCAGATCATCTGGGACTGAGGATAAACGTTGTTGAATTGCAGTTGCCAACTGTTGTTGATAATGCCAGTAGCGATAAAGATATAAACGATGGTGATCGTCTAAAATCAGAGGTTTATATTCTTGAGGTCGACCCACGGCTGGGTTGTTGGTCAAAGTTGTCAGCCAATTGGATAAAGAGGGACAGCGGATGAAAAAGGAATTTTGAAAGTAAGGGGGAGGAAAAGGTTGGTTGGCCAGAGTGCTTAACTGAATACAGGTTTGCCCCTGTTGGGTAAAATGACTGGTTAGGGCAGCGGCCAGTGCCAATTCTCGGGTGTCATGCGGACTGGCCAATTGCACTATAAGTCGGGCAAAATAGAGATCTATCTCAGAGAGAATGCCAGCTTTAGTGAGTTGAATGAGATCGTGAAATAGGTGGGGAGAGAAGTGGGAGAACAAGGGAAGTGAATTTTCCTTTGGGTCAGGAGGAGTTCCCGCCCTTCCCGAGGAGGAAGGACAGGTCTTTTATTCCCAATTTTAGAGTTGGTCTAACTCAATATCAATGCCTAATGAACGAATTTCCTTGACCAACACATTGAATGATTCAGGCATTCCAGCTTCCATGCGGTGATTGCCATCGACAATGTTTTTATACATCTTGGTGCGACCGTTAACATCATCCGATTTTACGGTCAACATTTCTTGTAAGGTATAAGAAGCGCCATAAGCTTCCAAAGCCCACACTTCCATTTCCCCAAATCGTTGGCCTCCAAATTGGGCTTTACCACCCAGAGGTTGTTGGGTTACCAAGCTATAGGGACCGGTGGATCGAGCATGCATCTTGTCGTCTACCAAGTGGTTGAGTTTGAGCATGTACATGTAACCCACAGTGACCGCCCGATCAAAAGCTTCTCCAGTGCGTCCATCATACAAAATGGTCTGGCCCGTTTCTGGTAAACCGGCCAATTTGAGCATGGATTTGATTTCCTGCTCACTGGCACCGTCAAACACAGGAGTTGCCATAGGGACCCCATCACTTAGGTTGTGAGCCAAAGTCAGCAATTCGACATTGGTAAGCTGAGCAAGCTCTTCTTGATGACCACTGAGATTGTAGACTCGCTCCAAAAATGAGTATAAGTCCAGCAAGGATTGGCGTAAATCGGCCAGCATTTCGAACAATTTATCTTTATATTCCAAGGAGTTATGAGTAATGACCCCGGTTTGAATTTGTAAGGCATTGCCCAATTTTAGGAGCAGGTCATCATTTTGCACTTCCTCATTGAGAATAGTCTCCAGTTGGTTGCACAGAGCCAAAGTTTGTTGCTCAATCAAGGTGGTTTGCACAGGCAACAGGCTTTCTAGCCATTGTCGAAACAATTTAGCCACTTCAGACAATTTTTCTTCAGTGAGGGTATTTTCCTTAATCAAGGAAGTAAGGGTGCGCATTTTCAAAAACAGATGCTCTGCTTCTGGGAATTTTTCCAAAAGTTGGATAACCTGTTCCCAACTCATTAACCGGATGGCTTTTTCTTCTGGATTGTCTTGATAGGCAAGTGGATCAACAAGTTGTGGAGTGAGTAAGGAAAAAGTCTGGGCTATTTTATCTACTTGTTGATAGGAATCTAAGTTGGTTCCCCAGAATGCAGGTATAGTAGAATTTTCTTCTGTGGAACGAGGCTCAATAGCACCGAGTAAATTTCTAATGGCTCGCTCAGTCATGATTCTGGTTAAAGTGATCAGTTGCTCATCCGACAAATCCGGTATATGTTCACTTTCTTCCAAGTTAGCCATTTGGTATAGGGTTATCAAAACATGGCGCAGATTTGCCAAACGCCATTCCATAAACCAATGTTGTAATTCAGTAATGACAGCGGTAGCAGGTCGTAATCGTTCTCCAATTCGTTCTCCAAGTCCCTTGGCGGCCCATCCTAAATGAGTCTCCAGGACTTGACCCACATTCATACGAGATGGGACTCCAAGTGGATTGAGCACGATATCCACCGTTCGCCCTTCTTTCGTATAAGGCATGTCTTCAACCGGTACAATCATGGAGACCACACCCTTGTTGCCATGGCGGCCAGCCATTTTATCTCCAGGTTGTATAGGACGTTTTACCGCCAGATACACCTTGACCATTTTTAAAACTCCCGGGGACAAATCATCGCCACTGGCCAATTTCTGTCGTTTTTCTTCAAACAATTGCGCTGTCCGTTCCTTCTCCAGTTTCAAATGCAAAATCGCTTGTTCCAATTGAGTCTGTAACCGATCATCTTGCAAATGAATTTCAAACCATTGTTCCCGGGTCAAACTCAACAGATAATCTTTGCTAATGACAGTATTCCCAGGCAATCCTTTGGGACCGCTAAGAGCCATTTGACCAGTCAACAAGCGTTCAAGGCGTCGAAAGGTATCTTCTTCAGAAATGCGCAATTTATCCTGCAAATCCTTGCGAATTTGATTTAAGGCGGTCTCCTCAATGCGTTGAGCCCGGCTGTCTTTTTCTTGACTGTCGCGAGTAAATACCTGGACATCGATCACAGTTCCCGAAGTGCCTGAAGGCACCCGAAGGGAAGTGTCCTTAACATCAGAGGCCTTTTCCCCAAAAATGGCTCGCAGCAACTTTTCTTCTGGAGTCAATTGAGTTTCCCCTTTAGGAGTCACTTTACCCACCAAGATATCTCCCGGTTTTACTTCTGCACCGATGAATACAATTCCCGCCTGATCCAATTTGCTGAGGGCACTTTCACTGACATTGGGAATGTCTGCAGTAATATCTTCCGGTCCCAATTTAGTGTCCCGAGCCATGCAAGTTAATTCGACGATGTGAATGGACGTAAAACGATCCTTTTCAACCACTCGTTCTGAAATGAGAATAGAATCTTCAAAGTTGTAACCATTCCAAGGCATGAAGGCCACCAACATATTTTGCCCCAAAGCCAGCTCGCCCAAATCAGTGGAGGGACCATCGGCCAACACATCTCCCTTACTGACTATATCTCCCGGTTTAACCAAAGGACGCTGGTTGATGCATGTATTTTGGTTGGAACGAACATATTTGATAAGATTGTAAACATCCACCCCGGAACCCTGGGTGACCAGCGTCCATTCATCTGCAGAAACCTGATTATTAACTTCATCATCGTTGACCCGCACCACGATACGAGAAGCATCCACGTTGTCGACCACTCCACCTCGCTCTGCCACAATCGCCACTCCAGAATCCACGGCTACAATACGTTCCATGCCGGTCCCTACCAATGGTTTTTCGGAACGCAAAGTTGGGACTGCTTGCCGTTGCATGTTTGAGCCCATCAATGCCCGGTTGGCATCATCATGTTCAAGGAATGGAATCAAGGAGGCTGCGACTGAGACAATTTGCTTAGGTGAAACGTCCATGTACTGAACTTCATGTTTCAATTTTTGAGTAAACTCATTCTCAGAACGAGCAGTGATCAGGTCATCGATAAAAAAGCCATGTTCATCCAAACGGGCATTGGCTTGGGCAATCACATAGCGACTTTCCTCTATAGCAGAAAGATACTCAACTTGTTCAGTCACTCGTCCATTCTTAACGACTCGATAGGGAGTTTCCAAAAAACCATATTGATTGGTTCGAGCATAGACGGCTAGGGAATTGATCAAACCGATATTGGGACCTTCTGGAGTTTCAATCGGACACACGCGCCCATAGTGAGTGGGGTGAACATCTCGCACTTCAAACCCAGCTCGTTCCCGAGTCAACCCTCCAGGACCAAGAGCTGAAATACGACGCTTATGAGTAATTTCAGAAAGCGGGTTATTCTGGTCCATAAATTGAGAAAGTTGACTGGAACCAAAGAATTCCCGAATCGCGGCAGAAATTGGTTTGGCATTGATCAATTCTTGGGGCATCATGCCCTCAGATTCTGCCAAACTCAAACGTTCCTTAACCGCTCGTTCCACCCGGACCAAGCCAATGCGGAACTGATTCTCAGCCATTTCTCCCACTGAGCGAACGCGCCGATTACCCAAATGGTCGATATCATCCACCGTGCCTTTGTTGTCACGAATATCAATCAAAGTTTTCAGGACATCGACAATATCTTGTTCCGTCAATACTCCAGTATTCGGTTCCACCAGTTTCACAAAGTCCGACCAATTCCAGTGCTTCCAACGCAACACACAGGCCGGCATGAGTTTTTCCAAAGCAGCTACTAACTGATCTTGAGAAATTACCGTGATTTGGAGAGTGCTTAAAAGTTGGCGCTTGGCTTGTTTCAATAAACTAATGGATTCTTCCTCTCTTTCAGCTGGGAACTCTTGTAACAAGTTTTTGAGAAGATTTAAAATATCCTGTTGACTCAAGCTCTTGGCAGCAACCAAGTTGTTGAGTAAAGTCATCAGATCTGCCCCTAACAAACGAGAAGCCAGCAATTCTTCCAATTGTTCCAACACATCAAAACTTTGATAATTTTTGACAGTCAGTTGAAAAACTGCCAACCGATCTTGTTCCGTGATTTGACTTTTATCTGCCAAAGCTTGCAAACTGACCAATAACTCAGCAGCAGTTTGGTCTGGATTGTCCAATAACTGCTTGACTTCGCCCAATATTTCCCGATTGATCAGTTGCTCAGTTTCTAACAAAGTCCTTAAATTGTCCAACCAATCTCGCCAATTGAGTTCTCTCTTGGGCAGAATGAGGCGTTGTAGGTAGCCAATACTTTCTTGTTTGATAATCTTACCAGTCTCAATCAGGGTTTTGATAACTCCATTAACTTGTTTAATCCAAGTTTTAACTTCCTGAGTGGAGACCGATCTTAAAACTGCACTGTGACTGAGAACATCATTGCTGGCCAATCTACCGGTTTCAACCAATTGGATCAAATTATCCAAAGCCAACAACGCTTTGATGATTTCCAAGCATTTGAATACCCCAGGTTCTGATAACACTCCCATATTCAACAGGGACCTGAGAACCTCTATAGCCGTAGTGCGGTTGACTCGGCGATTAAACTTCATGCGACCTACTGAAGACAGATCATAACGTTCTTCAGTGAAGAATAAGTGAGTGAACAAAGTCTCGGCTGATTCTGGAGTGGGAGGTTCCCCAGGACGCATCATACGATAAATTTCGATATGAGCTTCTAAAGGAGTGGTGGTGGTGTCGATGCGCAAAGTGTCGGCAATATAGGGTCCCCGATCCAAATCATTGATATACAAGGTTTTAAAAGTGGAGATTTCTTGCTCAATCAACGTGTTTAACAAATCTTCAGTCAACTCATCATTGGCTTTGGCCAACCATTGTCCCTCTTGAATCGGAGAAGGAAGGTCATGAGCAAGAATTTTACCGATGAGGAATTCTTTAGGCACAGGAATTGCGGTAACATTGGCTTTTTCAAGTTGTTTAATATGACGATTTGTGACCCGCCTGCCAGTTTCTACAATCACTTCCCCATTGGGACCTTTGATATCAAAACTGGATTGTTCTCCTCGCAAACGTTCCGAGATGAGTTCCAAATAAAATCCATCTCCTTGGCGAAAAAAGGTATTGGTCTCAAAGAACAATTTCAACATTTGTTCATTGTTATAGCCCAGTGCCCGTAGGAGAATGGTAGCAGGCAATTTGCGACGTCGGTCAATGCGGACAAATACACAATCCTTATGATCGAACTCAAAATCCAGCCATGAGCCTCGATAGGGAATAATACGAGCAGAAAACAGCAACTTACCAGAAGTGTGAGTTTTGCCCTTGTCATGATCAAAAAACACGCCTGGGGATCTATGTAACTGAGAAACGATGACCCGTTCAGTCCCATTGATGATAAAGGTGCCATTGCTGGTCATCAGGGGCAAATCCCCCATATAGACTTCTTGTTGCCGGATCTCCCGGGGCATATCTTTGTTTCTAGCATCCTTATCGTAAATCTCTAGGCTCAAAGTAACCCTTAAAGAAGCGGCATAAGTCAGTCCCCGTTGTTGACACTCTTTGACATCAAAGACTGGTTTTCCTAACTGATAATAGACATCTTTCTCAATTTCATTGCCATGTGCATCTTTGAGAGTGATTTTTCCGCCATACTTAAGTTTTGCATTCCCAGTATAACTGACAATGGGGAACACGGACTTGAAAGCAGCATGCAGTCCCATGTCTTGTAATTGTTCTGTGGGAATTTCTTTCTGTAGGAAGTGACGGTAGGATTCAAGTTGAATGGCTAATAGGTAGGGAACATCTAAAATGCTGGGTTGCTTACCAAAGTCTTTACGAATTCGTTTTTTTTCAGTAAATGAGTACGTCATCTTTTATGGAAGCTCAGTTGAGTTGAGTGAAGAAGTTCAGTCAATGATGAAGAGGAAATTGCGATGGGCTGCAAGATCGGCTTGCCAGTAGACGAGGTGACAGGTGTTGAGTTTGGAATGGATTCTTAATAGTACCAATTTTAGTCATTTTTGGTATTTCATATCATTTTCTGAGATTCTGTCAATAATCCTGATGGAGCTGCCTCAGTTTCAGGTGGAAGAGCCCATCTCAGACAATTTGATATCAATATTTCCTTTCCATTTTGATTTGAATTTTTTGTTTGATTTCTCATTCCATACATCAAATTAAATGGTGTGATTTCAGCAAAATCGAACAACTCTTTAATATACTCAGAATCATCATAAGTGATTAACCATTGGTGTTTACAAGTTTTCATCACTTCTGCAAAACGTTGATGGTCAAATTGTTTATGTAAATTCCCATTCTTTCCATATAAAGCTGATTTGGTTGCTGAAAAATAAGGAGGATCCAAAAATATAAACACCTCATCCCCCTGTTTTTCAACCACTTCTTGATAATCCAAATTAGTAATTTTTGTTTCAGGTAAAACCTGTGCCAACTGTTTTACTCTTTGAATGCTTGATTCTGTGAATCTATCTTTGAATGCTTGTTTTGAGAAACCACCCGATTCAGTTGTTCCTGAAAAAGTGATACGGTTACAAATAAAAAATGCACTTGCGATTTGAAGATCATCGAAATCTTTCTTATGGTCAATCAAAAAACGATGTAACTCTTTCCCTTCATTGAAATTATTCCGCCAACTATAAATTTGTTCTATCAGCTTATCGGTTTGATTTTGTGCCATTTCCCAAAATTTGAACAGATCAAAATACAGGTCGTTTATCCAAAATTTTCTGGCGGGATATTGTTGTTTTAAGTTGATAAAAACAGAGCCTCCTCCAACAAATGGTTCTCTAAATTCGTTAAAATTGGGGACCAATGAACTTATCAATCCCACCGCGCGGCTCTTACCCCCCGGATATCTTAAGGGACTTTTTATCATAAGAATGCTCGTGATTTATATCTTATAGTTTATTATCACCAATTCCTTGATTTTTCCACGTTTCTTAGTGTTACAGTTGATGGCACGAGCGGCAGTGACTTTGTGTATATTGTAGCCTTCAAAGAGCATCTCAAAAAAATTATTTTCTGGGTCTGAGTTGCTCAGCATCAATTTTGCGTGTTTTTCGGTGTCCAGTTTTCGATAAAAATTGGCCAGTGCAAGCTATTCCCTGTCTGTCAATTCTGTTTCTGTATAAGTGGTGAAATTGGCAGTTTTGCCGAGTGGTTTATAGGGTGGATCAAAGTAAACAAAGGAATTTGAAGTTACTTTATTCAGGCAGTCAGTGTAATCGGCATGTTTTATTTCAACGTTTTGTAAAAAAGTGGAGACTGCAGTTATATTTTCAGGGTCTGCAATTTTTGGGTGGGAATATTTACCGTGGGGAACATTAAATTCACCTTTTGAGTTTAAACGGTAGAGCCCATTGAAACAGATTTTATTTAAAAAAATCAGTTGAGCGGCTCGCAATACCCTATTTTCAGATCGTTGGTTATAGTTGATTTCAAATTGTTGAGCATTGAATTGGTTACGAATTGATAGGAACAAGTAATTTCTGTCATGCGGGTCAGTGTTATCATATTTTTTTTGAGATCGTTCTAAAAAATCACACAGTGTATCTGCTTGTTGTTGAATGACTGTATAAGTTAAGATTAAATCTGGATTTATGTCTGAAATGTAGGCCAACTTTATGTTGAAATTTTGTAAGATGTCAAAAAAACGGCGCCTCCCCCAATTAATGGTTTAATGTATTTGTCAATTTTTCCAGAATACAAGTTTTGCGGATAATATGCTTTAAGTTGGTTGATCAATTGTCCTTAGCGTATTTCGCCGTATGAAAACACTGTAGACAAGCTCCAATCCTTGATTTTGTTATGGGCGAACGAGGTTAAGAAAATGATCATAAATTTGAGGCAAACATGCGGCGCTATAGCTATTTGCGTTCCCTGATGTGTAAGGGAAGCTCTTTTATTAAAGGAAAATTTCACAGCACAAAAAAGCCAGCACACGCCTAATTGGTGTACCAGCTGTCAGTTCAATGGGGAGCTAATTGGAATATTCACATGTTAGGATAGTGTGAGTCGGATAGAGAGTGGTTTGCACAGGGGCCAGCGTCCCTTGTGATCGGGACCGCGCCCAACTTATTTAGGGGCGTTCAGGTGGAGCTCAGGGATTTTCTATCCGCCAACACCCCTAAATTTCCTAACTTAACGGGGACCGGTCGAGGTTATTACTTGACTTCGACAGTGCCGCCCGCTTCTTCCAATTCCTTCTTCACTTTGGCAGCTTCATCCTTGCTGATAGCTTCTTTGACCACAGAGGGAACGCCTTCTACCAAATCTTTGGCTTCTTTCAGTCCCAGACCAGTAAGGCCACGAACGGTTTTGATGACGTTGACTTTCTTGTCGCCAAATCCAGTTAAAGTGACGGTGAACTCAGTTTGTTCTTCAACTGGAGTTGCTTCAGCAGCACTTGGAGCGGCCACGGCAGCCACGGCAGATGCGGCAGATACGCCAAATTTTTCTTCCATGGCGCTGATCAGTTCGACCACTTCCATAACGGTCATCTGTGAAATCGCTTCCAAAATGTCTTCTTTAGAAATTGCCATTAATAAGGTCTCCTTAAAAAATTGTCACCAAAATTATTGTTTACTATCACGTATTGCAGCAACTGTACGTACTAACTTAGCTTGAGGTTCGGCAAGAGTGCGGACCAGTTTGGTCAGGGGGGCCTTCATTACAGCCAACAGTTGAGACAGTGCCTCATTCAGTGTGGGTAATTTGGCCACCTTGTCCAAATCGGCAGGGTTGACTGAGCGTCCCCCCAATGCGATACTTTTAATTACCAATTTTTTATTGGTTTTTAGATATCCAGTTATGACCCGTGCAGCTGCGCCAGGATCATTGGGAGAAAACGCCAAGACCAGAGGTCCAGTTAAATCCTTTTTTAAACACTCACAAGGAGTACCTTCTATTGCTCGCTTGGCCAGGGTATTTCTAACCACTCGTACATAAACCCCAGCTTGTCGAGCATTGACTCGCAACTGAGTCATTTCTTCTACGGTCATCCCTCGATACTCGGCTGCAATAGCTGATTGTGCAGTGGCGGCAACTTGGGCAACTTCTTCGACAATGCGCCGTTTATCTTCAAGTTTGAGCGGCATCGCTGACTTATCCTCTAGGTTATCCCGGATGGTTGGGGAATCACTGAATTTCAAGGAGAAGTATGATGGCCAATTGTCAATCTTATTCCCGATCTTAATTTTGAAGTTAAGATTGCTAAAAAGGGGACAACTTACCTTCATCTTTTCCCATCTGCGTAGGCAAGTTTAAGTTCTACTTCATAGAGAGAAAACACCTACGGTCTTCGACGGAATGCTGATCGAGCAATCCGCTACTTTTAAGCAGTAAGAATGTGGTACTTGAAAAGTGACTATGTCAATTCTCAAAATATCAATTATCCTACTTCTAAACTGTTTAAGTCAACGGGAACGCCACTTCCCATTGTGCTAGATAACGTGATCTTTTTCAGATACACGCCTTTAGATGTACTTGGCTTGGATTTTCTCAAATCGGCAATTAGGGTTTGCAGATTTTCTTTAAGCGCATTAACCTCAAAACCTACCTTACCAATAGTACAGTGAATCAAACCGGCCTTGTCAGTACGATAACGAACTTGACCGCCTTTGGCATCTCTGACCGCAGCAGCCACGTCCTGGGTAACTGTACCGACTTTAGGATTGGGCATCAGACCCCGCGGACCTAAAATTTTACCCAAAGTACCGACGACTCGCATCGCATCTGGAGTGGCAATGACAACGTCAAAATCCATCATGCCGCCCTTGACTTGCTCAGCCAAGTCTTCCAATCCAACCATATCCGCTCCAGCAGCTTTGGCGATATCCACATTGGCACTTTGGGTGAAGACGGCTACTCTCACTTTTTTACCGGTCCCATGCGGTAAAACTGAACTTCCCCGGACCACTTGATCAGATTTGCGAACATCCACGCCCAAATTCACGCTAACATCCACAGATTCTTGAAATTTGGCGGGTGGGAACGATTGAATCAAACTGATTGCATCAACAATTGGATAAAGTTTATTTTTCTGAACTTGCTTTTTAATTTCAACAATACGCTTAGAACGTTTCGGCATAATTTTAATAATCTCCACATTCCCAAGGGGGGTTGACCCTAAGGATGATATTCGGTTAATATCCCTCTTTTCCCTGGCAAAAACCGTTCGGGAACAGTCACTTACAACTCAGTCTCAATACCCATGCTGCGAGCACTGCCAGCAATGGTTCTGATCGCTGCTTCCATATCCGCCGCAGTCAAATCAGGCATTTTAAGCCGTGCAATATCTTCCAACTGGGCTCTGGTGACCTTGCCTACTTTAGTGGTATGAGGCGTTTTGCTGCCACTTTTAATCCCGGCCGCCTTTTTCAAGAGAATGGAGGCTGGAGGTGTTTTGAGAATGAAGGTGAAACTTTTATCAGAGTAAGCTGTGATGACGACTGGGGTAGGCATTCCCAGTTCCAAGTGCTGAGTTTGAGCATTAAAAGTTTTGCAAAACTCCATGATGTTCAACCCATGTTGTCCCAAAGCGGGACCTACAGGGGGACTTGGATTGGCTTGTCCAGCCTTAACTTGCAGTTTAATATATGCGGTAACTTTCTTTGCCATTAACCGTTTCCTTACTGGTTTGTTTTTCCGATGAAATTAGCGGGGCTGCGTGAGCAAAACAAGTTGTTTGTGTGCATCACCGTTAGCCGCAGTTCTTTCATCATTAGAATAGTATAAGGGAATAAGCAAACCCCACCGGTCAGGGAAGAGGTCAGCATTCCTGGTTTCAAATGTGGGGTATTGACGAATATGATAGGGATAATTTTAGACTGAAAATGGAATACCTATGCACCAACAAGTATTCGGAAGGGAACTCCTGTGCAGCAGGCATTTTCCTTCGCCACTGTTTTTGGTTATTCCTTTTCCACTTGCCCAAATTCCAATTCTACCGGAGTGGAACGACCGAAGATCAACACCGCCACTCGAAGGCGGTTTTTTTCGTAGTTGACTTCTTCCACTACGCCATTAAAATCATTGAAGGGACCATCCACCACTCGGACCACTTCACCAATTTCAAATAAAACTTTCGGGCGCGGTTTTTGACTGCCTTCCTGAATACGTTGCAGAATGACGGCCGCTTCCTGATCTGAGATGGGGGTCGGTTTTTCCTGAGTGCCACCAATAAATCCCATCACCTTGGGAGCGCTTTTGACCAAATGCCAAGTATGCTCATCCATTTCCATTTGCACCAAGACATAGCCGGGGAACAGTTTACGATCACTCTTGCGTTTTTGCCCATCGCGCATTTCGACCACTTCTTCTGTAGGCACTAAGACTTCCCCAAATCTATCTTGTAGGCCACTCCGTTCAATTCGTTCTTTTAAGGAGCGCATAACCGACTTTTCAAATCCGGAGTAAGCATGCACCACATACCAGCGTTTAGCCACCGCTTCTCTCCCAATGGGTTATCGTCATGATTGAGTTATTAGGCGTACTAACCACATCAGGAGACTGTCTAACCCCCAGATGATAAGGGACAAAATAATCACCATTAGCAGTACTAAACCGGTCATTTGCGTCGTTTCTTGACGGGAGGGCCAAACAACTTTCCGCACTTCCAGATGGGATTCCTGGATGAATTCTAAAGTAGAACGTCCTTTCTGAGTGCGAGAAGCGATCAGGAGGGCCAGCACCGACGCCCCCAGCAAGCCAATGACTCTAACCAGGAGCATATGGTGTTCGAAGTAGTAGAATCCGAAAACACCTCCTCCAAGAACTAGAATCACGCCCAACCACTTCAAAACATCCAAAGTACTTGTGGATGCAGTATTATCTGTTTTGGTATTCATAACTGATGTGTTTGATTATTTTAGGAGGAGAGTAGTGAGATGAATGATCAAATATGGCAGGGCAGGAGGGATTCGAACCCCCACTAGCGATTTTGGAGACCGCGGTTCTACCGTTGAAACTACTGCCCTAATCGTGTTAGGTAGGTCAAATCGGAGTATCAAGCCATGGCTTGACCTAGCAAATTAGACAGTCAAGCCGCAGCTTGACCCAATTGGGTTGTGGCACGTTTTATTTGCGCCGTGGCCCTGAAAGCACTTGACCCAATGTTGGGGTAGATTAACCCAATCTACGGGGTCAATTTGGGATCGATTATAGCCGCAGACGAGGATTGAACTCGTGACCTCCTCCTTACCAAGGAGACGCTCTACCACTGAGCTACTGCGGCTTTGGGTAAACTGACAAATGGGACTGACTTGGAGCGGGTGATGGGAATCGAACCCACGCTATCAGCTTGGAAGGCTGAAGTTCTACCATTGAACTACACCCGCGAAACTATGTTGGTGGAGGGGGAAGGATTCGAACCTCCGAAGGCAGAGCCGCTGGGTTTACAGCCCAGACCCGTTGACCGCTTGGGTAACCCCTCCAAAAAATTTAGATTTCTGGATTATTATAACTTAAAACGCAAAAACGTCCCTTCATCATTGTCTAAATGATAGGGAATTATTCTCGAGATCCTCGTGTTGCCGTTGTCTCGAAAATAGACCATACTGGTGGAGGGGGAAGGATTCGAACCTCCGAAGGCAGAGCCGCTGGGTTTACAGCCCAGACCCGTTGACCGCTTGGGTAACCCCTCCAGCTAAAGAGTCGCCTATTTTAGCAAATTTATAGGGGCTGTCAATACCTTTGGGTAATTTTTTTTGATTGTCAGGGAAAAATGGGGAAAATGCTTCCTCCATTACCGCTAATCACTGATGTTACGCAGTGTAGAAATATTAGACCTCTTGCAAAAGAATACGATGATGAAAAAATGAGGGCTGCCCACGCTACCATTATCTCCCATTCAGTTAAGATACGCTGAAATGGAGGTCAAGGTGCGTTGAAGCAAAGGTTAAAGTACGTTGGAGTGGAGGCTTTAGCCGGTCAGCCGTAGGCATCACCCCACACACAAATTGCAAGGCGCCTACCATTGACCGGCTAAAGCCTCCACTCCAACGGGGATTTTCTTCCCTCCGCCGTTCAGGCAACAGTCCCTCGACAAAAATAGTTTTACCTAAATGCGCCGGCACCCGCAACCAAAATACCCCGTGGTCCTGATCTGCAATAAATTGTTGTAACGGGGTACGCAAATATCCTGGCAAAAGATATTGCGCTTCTAAGGTCTTATCCTGTAAAAGTGTATCCAAACTTTCTGAAATACAATCCCCATCCACTGAAAACTTATCCGTCACTGTTTCTGCCAGTAATATTTATAG
The DNA here is from genome assembly GCA_020721005.1 of Thiomargarita sp. Taxonomy (GTDB): domain Bacteria; phylum Pseudomonadota; class Gammaproteobacteria; order Beggiatoales; family Beggiatoaceae; genus DYNP01. The sequence goes on along the minus strand of DYNP01000008.1, from coordinate 184,667 downwards.
CATTTTACTTTAAATGTTATTGATTTGTTATAATAAGCAATATTCCCCCCAACCAAGACGAAAAAGTGAGCAAAACAAAAAGACGTTTGCCCACCCTACTTGACTTTGGGCGCAAAAGCCAATCATATTACCATCACTCGTCAAGCAGTGGAATTAAAAGTGTTGATTGAGCAAATGCGTGAACAAACTCAAAATATTGAGTAAGTGTGGAATGGGGAATAATCAAATCCTTCCAACAAACCTGGCAGGGGCACTACGAACAACTCGAACTCAACGACGTTGGCAACTTATACAGCCTGCGTTACCTATTGGCCCATGTCAACTTAAGCACAGATGCAGACTTACAAGCGCAGATCTGGGCAGATGAAGCCTTGGCTGCCGCTTACAATACGCAAGGTATTCAAGCAGATGACCGAGCCCATTACCAAGATGCAGTGGAGTGGTTTACCTGCATGCTGCGGCTCTATGAAAAACAATGGCAACAGTCTGGACGGGCTGATTTGCAAAACGACTTGGCGAAGGCGTACATGAATCGCGGGCTAGCCCTTGACAGTCAAGGCGACCTGGCGGGCGCGGTGAGCGATTACGGGGTAGCGATTGCGCTCAGAGAACAGTTGCAACAGACGCTGGCCAGCCAAGGTCAAGCCTGGCCGCCGCAATGGCAAAACGACTTGGCTATGGCGTACATGAATCGCGGGGTAGCCCTTTACAGTCAAGGCGACCTGGCGGGCGCGGTGGGCGATTACGGGGTAGCAATTGCGCTCAGTGAACAGGTGCAACAGACGCTGGCCAGCCAAGGTCAAGCCTGGCCGCCGCAATGGCAAAACGACTTGGCTATGGCGTACATGAATCGCGGGGTAGCCCTTTACAGTCAAGGCGACCTGGCGGGCGCGGTGGGCGATTACGGGGTAGCAATTGCGCTCAGTGAACAGGTGCAACAGACGCTGGCCAGCCAAGGTCAAGCCTGGCCGCCGGAATGGCAAAACGACTTGGCTGGGGCGTACATGAATCGCGGGGTAGCCCTAAAAAATCAAGGCGACCTGGCGGGTGCGTTAAGCGATTTCGGGGTAGCGATTGCGCTCAGAGAACAGTTGCAACAGACGCTGGCCAGCCAAGGTCAAGCCTGGCCGCCGCAATGGCAAAACGA
>DYNP01000008.1:0-183420 GCA_020721005.1 Thiomargarita sp. | reverse complement strand
TGCAACAGACGCTGGCCAGCCAAGGTCAAGCCTGGCCGCCGCAATGGCAAAACGACTTGGCTATGGCGTACATGAATCGCGGGGTAGCCCTTTACAGTCAAGGCGACCTGGCGGGCGCGGTGGGCGATTACGGGGTAGCAATTGCGCTCAGTGAACAGGTGCAACAGACGCTGGCCAGCCAAGGTCAAGCCTGGCCGCCGCAATGGCAAAACGACTTGGCTATGGCGTACATGAATCGCGGGGGTGCCCTTGACAGTCAAGGCGACCTGGCGGGCGCGGTGGACGATTACAAGAAAGCGATTGAGCTCAGAGAACAGTTGCTTTTTGAACAACGGTTTGAACCCACATTGCCTAATTTGGCAATGGCTTATTACAATGTGGTGTTGTTGAGCCAACGAGATGATTTGCCCTCCACGCTGTCTGCTGCTGAATTACAACAAGGTGCACGATCATTTTTACAACGCTTAGAGGAGGCTGGGGTAGATATGCAACGCTTGCCAGTGCAATGGCGGCGGGAAATAGAAGAGTTGCGGGAATTGTTGGGGTGAAGGGGGCTTGATTAATTTTTCCCGTTCCCAAGTGGCACTGGAAAGTATATTGGAGTGGAGGCTTTACAAAGTATATTGGAGTGGAGGCTTCAGCCGGCCGGCGGTAGGCGCTTTGCAATTTGTCTGTGTGGGGTGATGCTTACTGCCGGCCGGCTAAAGCCTCCACTCCAAGGGATCCACTCCAAGGAGGGCGGGATACTTAGAGTAATATAAAACTAAAATATTATAGATTCGCTATCTCTTTTCATTCAGAGTTCATGCTTCCACCACTGACTCGTTCCAAACCTGCCCCATCTAAGGCAGTGAATATTTCCTTAAATCCTCGTAATTTCAATAAATTGCGCACTTCTTGACCCTGCCGATACCCATGCTCCAGCAACAACTGACCTCCAGGCTGCAGGTAAACTGGAGCGTGTTCAATAATAGGGCGCAAGGCAGACAATCCATCTTCCCCCGCCAGCAAAGCCAATAGAGGCTCTTGAGTCACACTGGGATCCAGAGTTTCATGGCAACCAATATAAGGCGGATTGCTGACTATCAATTTAAATTGTTGAGAATCCAGTTGGCTAAACCAATCGCTGTGCAAAAAATCCACGTTATTAATACCCAAGCGTTGGGCATTGCCACGGGCCACGACCAAGGCTTGTTCACAACAATCAACCGCCAACACATGACAATATTTACGTTCCCAAGCAATAGCCAGCGCAATAGCCCCGCTGCCAGTGCCCAAATCCAAAATAGAATCACTGGCGTCCACTGCCACTCGATGCAATGCCAACTTCACCAACAATTCTGTCTCTGGACGCGGAATCAGGGTGGCTGTGGAAACTTGCAACTCCAGAGACCAAAACTCCTTCCAACCCGTTAAATAAGCCAGAGGCAGCCCTTCAGCCCGTTGCGCAACCCAGGCTTGAAACCGTTTTAATTCTTGTTCAGTCAATAACTTATCCGGCCAAGCATACAGTTGAGCCCGAGAAACTTGTAGAACGTAACTCAATACAATTTCAGCCTCCAAACGAGGATTTTCCACTTGATCGGCTAACTTACCAATTGCGTGCTGAATTCCCTGTTGCCAAGTCCAAGGGGAATGTAATATGATAGACTGAGACATAAGGTCCTCAATTGATATTGATGGGCAGATTGTCCTCAACCCATCCTGCTGTGACTTGGATACAACTGATGTTTTTAACTTGATGATTTCTCATGCAAATTTTATCCTTCAAATTAGCGGCTTTCGGGCCATTCACCGAAAAAACTTTAGATTTTTCCCAACAACCCAATGCCTTGCATCTCATCTATGGTCCCAATGAAGCTGGGAAAAGCACATTTCGGCGGGCAATCATTCATTTTCTATTTGGCATTCCCGAACGCACCAGCGATGCGCATTTTCATCCCATGGACAAGTTACGAATTGGGGCTTACCTCACCGATGGACAAGGACAGGTTTTGGGATGTTATCGACGCAAGGGCCGCAAAAATACATTGCTTAACTTTGAGAATCAAATCTTAGAAGAATCTGCCCTGCAACATTTTTTGGGCAATATGACTGAAACTCGCTTCAACGCCTTATTTGCTTTCGATCACTTGCAACTTCGACAAGGTGCTGATGAATTGTTGCGTGGAGGAGGCAATGTGGGAGAAAGTTTATTTCAAGCCGGTTTCGGCAATTTGCCAATCACCGAGATTTTAACTCAATTGGATAAGGAAGCGGAAGAATTATTTAAAGCTCGGGGAAGTAAGCCGTTGCTGAATCAAACCTTGCGCACTTATAAAGAAGCCACGCAGAGCATTAAAAATCATGCCTTGTCTTCTCAACACTGGACTGAATATACACAAAAATTGTCGCAACAGCAACAGTTGCGTCAAGAATTGGCGGCCCAATTGGCCCAACTGCGCCAAGCACAAAATCACCTTAAACGGGTACAACGCATTTATCCCTTGCTTAAAAAATATCATGAGTTACAAGCTCATGTACAGGGTCTGGCTGCAGTTCAAATACTGCCAGATGAAATGGGAGATCGTTACTTAGAAACTCGATTAACTCTACAAAATGCATTGGTGCAAGAAACTCAATCCAAACAAGACAGTGCGAAATTGGAAGCCCAGTTACAGACGGTGATTTTAGCTCCAGAATTGCTGGCTCAAAAAGTGACGATCGACAACCTAAGAGGTCGACTCGGCAGTCATCAAAAGGCCGCTCAAGATTTGCCAGGAGTGCGTACTGAACTGAGAAGTACAGAAGCTGAGTTGCACAATTTGTTGCGTCGCATTTATCCCCATTTGGATTTGAAAGATTTGCCGACGGTACAATTGCCCATTCATCAGCAGGAGCGAATTAAACAACTGGCTGATCAATTCCCCCGCTTGCAAGAAAAACAAAAATATCTTGCGCAACGCTCCACGGAACTCAGTGAGCAATTGGCTAAACAACAGCATCTACTGGCCGATCTTCCTGATGTTCCCAACTTAGCCCCATTGCAAGCGGCTTTGAATCGAATTCTCAAACAAGGTGATGTGGAAGAAAATCTGGATAAAATTCAACAGGAAATTCAAGAAATTAAATTGGTGGCTGAATTGGGACTGAAACAGTTGGGACTGTGGACCGGCAATTTACAAGATTTGTTACAGGCGGCCTTGCCAACTTTGGAGAGAATTGATTATTTTGAGCGGCGGTTTTTGGAATTGGAACAAGATCGTCAACGCATTAAAGAACGTTTGTTGGAAAATCGGCAACAATTACAACGAGTTACCCAAAAAATCAACGCCTTATGTTGGAATGGCGAAGTGCCCACCGAGGCCAGCCTGGCTGAATCCAGGCGATTGCGGCAGAAATATTGGCAGATGATCAAATTATCTCCCCAATTAAATGTGCTTCCCAAAACCGATGAAAATCTTTATCAAAGTTTTGAAAACGCCATGATTCATGCCGATGAGCTTGCCGATCGTTTGCGTCGTGAAGCGCAACGGGTGGCTGAATATGGTCTGTTATTGGCGGAACAACAGAGTGCCCAACAGGAACAGGTGCAACACACGAAAAAATGGCATGTGCTTGAGGAATTGTTGGCCAATTTACAACAAGAATGGGACAGTTGTTGGCAACCGTTGGGCATTAAACCTTGGACCCCGGCAGAAATGCGGCTGTGGTTGGGAGAATGTGATCGTTTGCGGCAACAATTGGAGCGGCTGGATGAGCGGCAACGTACATTCTCTCATCAACAACATCGTCTGCAACATTGGATTGAAGAATTGCAACAATTGTTATCGACTCTACCGCACACAGTGATGAGCCCTCGTTTGTCAGATTTGGTCACACAAAGCCAACTGTATTTGGACCAGGCCAATCAGTCCCAACAGCAACGCAGCGCTTTGGCAAAAGAGGTTAACAATTTGATTCTCAATTTACGACAGGTGGAACTGGAGCGTCAACAGGCAGAGGAGAATTTAGAAGACTGGCAACAGACATGGGGACAGTTGTTGCTGCCTTTGCAATTGCCAGCCGACACTGTTCCCGAAGTGGTGAAACAGGTGTTGGCAATATTGGAGCAGGTGTCCAATAAATTGGAGAAAGTCAATGGTTTACAACGTCGGGTTGATCTGATGCATCGGGATGCAGAACTTTTTCATGACGAAGTGTTGCAATTGATCCAAGTGTTGGCGCCAGAATTGTCTAAAATGCCCGTGGAACAGAGCGTACTTACCTTAGTGGCTCGTCTCAGTCAGGCAGAGCAAGAGACTGCTCGTTCTGAGCAATTGCAGCGGCAGTGGGCTGATGAGCAACAGCGTTGTCAAACGGCTGTGCATCAAGTGCAGGTTGCCCAAGCTCATTTGCAAGTGTTATTGGAGCAAGCTCATTGTCAAGACCCGGAACTTTTAAATGTTTTGATCGATCGGTCTCGTCACAAAAAACAGTTACAACAGGAGTTGGTAAAGACGGAACAGCATTTGTTTGAGCAAGGAGAAGGCTTATCAATCAATGAGTTGGAGGCAATGATAGCCGCGATTGAAATTGAATCAGTTCCCGAGCAGTTGCGCAGTTACACGGAACAAGTGCAACATCTGGAGCAACAGGCTTCGGAATTTGATCAACAAATTGGGGAATTGAAAACTTTGATCAAGCAAATGGATGGGAATGCCAAGGCAGCTGAGGCGGCCAATGAGGCGCAATGGGCATTGACTGAAATTGAGACATTGAGCGAACGTTACATGCAGGTTTATCTGGCTGCCTTGGTACTCAGGAAGTCGATGGAACAGTATCAAGAGCGGCATCAGGGACCTTTACTTTCCAAAACCAGCCAGCTTTTTAAGCAAATCACTTTGGGTAAATTCAGTGGAGTTAGGGCAGAATATCAAGACCATGAGCACCCGGTGTTGTTGGGAATACGCAGTCCAGATCAACAGGGCATTCAGATTCACAATTTAAGTGAAGGCAGTCGGGACCAGTTGTACTTGGCATTGCGTTTATCAAGTATTGAGTATTATCAACAGCAACATCCAGCTTTGCCATTGATTTTAGATGATATTTTGATCAATTTTGATGATGAGCGGGCACAGGCCACTTTCAAAGTGTTAGGAGAATTGGCGGCCAGCACGCAAATCTTTTTTCTCACTCATCATCAACATTATATCCAATTGGCTCAACAAAGTTTGTCCAAACAGCAGTTGAGAATACATCAACTGTAATGATCGTTGTTGAGTCTACAAGTCAACCGGCCGGCCTTGATCGGGTTGAGTGTAATCGCAAACTCCGTGGGGAAATATGGCATGCAGGCGTTCAATATAGGGAGCAAAAAATGCGTGATCGGTGATGATATAAAATCCTCGATCGATGGCTTCTTCCACGCTGATCAGATGACATTTGAAAATGCTGCCACTGATCTGGTCGCCAGCCACAGCTCGAGACTGAGTAAAATGAGGATAAATCCGAGTGCATTCCCCAGGTTCGTAATGGTGATTCCACGGCCCATTCCACACAGTGGGACCTTGAGCCAATAAACGGCCTTCACTGTCAAAACATTGATCCATGGCTTCGGGCGGTTTATTCCCCACCACGCCCAGTTCCGGATTTTGCCGCATATTCAATAACCAACGATCCATCAGGGCAAAGGCTTCTGAGATGAGAATGTGAGGTTGGCGAGTGACCCAAATCAATTGGTTGTCGGCATGACCTTGTTCCCGAATGAGTCGGGTACGGGCAGAAAAGGAAGCGGATAAGTGGTGCATGTCCAATTCCGGCTCTAGGTAATGTCGCATGTCAATAATGGGGTGTTGCAGTCGGCCAATGAACACATTCCCAGAGCGATAGGCGGCTTCCATGGCGGCCAAATCTCCTTCAGTCCGGGGAGCTGGAGTGATTCCCCCATCGGGACTTTGGTGCATATTATGATTGCCCCACAGGGAGATTTTAGTGTCTCGTTCGCCCAAAATTCCGCCATAGCGTTCTTGTTCCATTTCATGCGGTTGTTTCCAGCCCCCAATTCGAGCGTTGAGATCCAAGAATTCTTCTGGGGTGATGCGTCCAAATAATACGGCTTCTAAACCGTATTGCACACCCACATTATCCCAGGTGTTTCGGGCATAGCCCCATTCATTGGTCCCATACACTGATTTTAGGTTATCCCAATGAGTCCAGTGCACTTTTTCCAATACCGCAGGTTCAAAACGAGAGAAGAAATGGACGGTATTGGGATTGTGAGCCAAGGGGGTCAGTCCCCGCCAGCCATTGACACATTCGGACATGCCTGGCCACATGGGCTCATGTCCACCCAGTAAACGGGCAAGGGCATAGTATTCTGCCAGATCACTTTCCACGCCAGTGATGGCATTTAATCCTTCAATCCATTGTCGATTGCCCCAATCATGCCATTTTTGATTATCAGCAGCGGTGACGTCAAAATAATATTCCAGCAGTTCACAGTCTAAACCGGCAATGGTTTGGGTAACCATATCTGGGAATGAATAGATGGCAATGATTCCATCCAAGAGACCGGGATTATTTTGGGCGAGTAAATATTGTTGAATGGCACCCCCAGAGCCTCCAATGCCTACGGTGTAAAGGGGATTCCCATAGAGACTGGTGAATTGGCGCTTTACTCTGAGTGCAGTGTCTTCAGCCAGTCCGATGTCATAGTGAATGGCGGTGCGGTTGGCAGTGGAATAAATGACTGCATGGCCTTGGCGCAATTGTTCATAGGAGTCGGTCAAAGTTTCGGTGGGACTGAGTGCACCCTGGCGTTTGCCAATGCCCACTCCGCCTCGAAATTTGTAAATCAGGCGGCCATTCCAATGGTCAGGTCGCGGTTGCTCTAGGGTTTCTCCAGGGGCTTTAAGAGCGGCTATGCTGTATAAAAATCGGTTGATGGTCCCAATCTCCACTCGCACAATAAATTCTACAGTTTGCCCATTCCAATCTAGGGTGGCAATATCTTGATTGGCTTGCTCTAATGGGAAAAAATCATGAGTCCCAACGCGATTGTAATAGTAGTAAGCGCGGGTGGGTAACAGGCAATCTTGACTGTAGCCTATAATGGTTTGAGTTTTATGTCCTTGCTCGTCTAATGCGTAGATGGGAATGCCACTTTGTTGTTGGTTGTCAACCCAAGGTTGGCCGAGCCCGGATTCTTCAGTGCCACATAGAAATGGATATTCTAAGGGACCAGCAAATAGAGGGTGAACCGGTCCCACTTCTCCTAAACGAATTGGGAATGGAAAGTGTTCTGCGGGACGTTGAATGCGAGAGGGATGAGGTCCTCGGTAGGGTTCAAGAAAGGGGGGAGAGGAATAGTCAGGGGGAAGTCCCACCACTTTGGGTAAATTGGGGTCTTCCAATTCTCCTTCGAGTAATTGTTCAAATTTGTCCCAGGCGATGGCAGAGAGTTTTTCTGTGTCAACGGTATTTTTAAACAGGTCATCTAACCAGCTGCGTTCTTGAGCCCAGCTTGGAGAGGAAAGTTGGGCGATTAATGTTATGATAATCAATGAGTTGTAAAAGTTGTTCATTGAAATTGTCTCCAGTTGGTGAATGGGTTTAAATCACTTTTGAGAAGCGTTGGGTTTGGGCTTGTCGCAGGTAGTTGTCAAAAATCATGCAGATGTTTCTGACTAAGAGGCGACCGACCGGTAAGATGATGATTTCGGAGTCAGTTATGGTGAGCAGTCCCTCGTCTTGAAAGGTGCGTAATTCTTGGTATTCTTGGGAAAAATAGGTGTTGAAGTGAATGGAGTGCTGTTGTTCAAATTGGGGAATGTTGAGTTGGAAGTGACAGATGAGTTGCATGATGGCGGCGCGCCGCAGCAGATCGTCTGCGGTGAGGGTGATGCCTCGAAATACCGGGAGACGTTTTTGATCGATACGATTGTAGTAGTCTTCGAGGGTTTTGACGTTTTGGCTGTAACTATTGCCAACTTTGCCGATGGAGGTGGTGCCGAGACCGATGAGATCACAATGGGACTGGGTGGCATAGCCTTGGAAGTTGCGATAGAGGGTACCATTGCGTTGGGCACGGGCTAATTCGTCATTTGGCAGGGCAAAGTGGTCCATGCCGATGTATAGGTAACCGGCGCTGGTTAGGAAGTGAATGGTGTTTTGGAGAATGGCGAGTTTTTCGGTGGGACCAGGGAGATCGGTTTCGTTAATGCGACGTTGAGGTTTAAATAGGATGGGCAGATGGGCATAGTTGAATACGGAGAGTCTATTGGGTTGCCAGGTGATGATTTTTTCTAGGGTGCGTTGAAAGGAGTCTGGGGTTTGGTGAGGAAGTCCATAGATGAGGTCAATGCTGATGGATTGGAAGCCTTGTTGGCGAGCGGCTTCTAGGACGATGAGGGTTTCTTCTTCGGATTGCAGACGGTTAACGGCAGTTTGTACTTTGGGATCAAAGTCTTGTACACCGAGACTTATGCGATTAAAACCGAGTTCCCGAAGCAGGGCAATGGTGTCGGGGGTGGCTTCTCGGGGGTCAATTTCGATGGAATATTCTCCAGTGTCATCGGTCAGGAGTTGAAAGTGTTCCCGGATAACATTCATGAGGGTTTGCATTTGGTCTGGGCTGAGAAAGGTGGGGGTACCTCCACCCCAATGTAGTTGGGTGACTGGGCGTTCGGGTTGGAATAGGGCGGCTTGGAGGGCAATTTCTTGGTGGAGATGTTGAAGGTAGGGAATGGTCAGGCTGCGGTCTTTGGTGGCGATTTTGTTGCAGGCACAGTAGAAGCAGAGGGTGTCGCAGAAGGGAATGTGCAGGTAGAGGGAAAGGGGTTTCAGGGGCAGGGTGTTGCTGGCCCGAGCATGTTCCTCGTAGGTGTGTTCAGTGAAGCCTTCGTGAAATTGTACAGCTGTGGGGTAGGATGTGTAACGGGGACCGGCTTTGTCATGGCGACGAATGAGGTCGAGGTCAAAGTTGATGGTTTGGTGCATGGGAATAGAAAGTCCTGGGTCAGTAGTTAATGGCGCAGTTGGTAGCCGGTGTGGAGTAGCCAGAGGCAGAATAGGGTGGTGATGGTGTAGAAGGTGAGGACGATGAGGAAGGTGGTGCTGAGGGCAACGTCAGCAACGCCAAAGAAGCCGTAACGGAAGCCTTCGATCAGATAGAAAAATGGGTTGTAATAGGAGATTTGTTCCCAAAATTCGGGGAGGGTGTCGACCCGGTAGAAAACTCCACTTAAAAAGGAGAGGGGAAGGATGACGAAGTTTTGGAAGGCGGAGATGTGTTCCCATTTGTCTGCCCAGAGTGCAGAGATAAGTCCCAAAGTGCCGAGGACGGCGCTGCCCAGGATGGCAAATATGAGTAATATGAATGGGTTGTGAATGGGTAGAATGACAAAATATAAGGCGGCTATCCACAGTCCCATCCCGACGAGCAGGCCGCGGGCAATGGCCGCTCCTATGAATCCGAGGTAAATTTCCCAGTTGGATAAGGGGGCAACGAGCATGAAGACGACGTTGCCAGTCATGCGGGATTGGAAGAGGCTGGAGGAGGTGTTGGCAAAGGCGTTTTGGATGATGCTCATCATCATGAGTCCAGGGACTAGAAATTGGATGTAGCTGACGTTTTCGTAGACTTTGACGTGGTGGGAGAGTACTGAGGAGAAAACGAGTAGGTAGAGTAAGACGGTGATGATGGGGGTGAGAATGGTTTGGACAAAGACTTTGAGGAAACGGAAGATTTCTTTGTGTAAGAGGGTGTAGAGTCCGTAGGCGTTCATAGTGAGTGGGGGACAGCGCGGTGGGTTAGGCTGAGGAAAACGTCTTCTAAGCGAGGTTGTTGGGTGTGTAAGTCGGTAAAATGCAGGTTAGCACTGCGGAGGGTGTCTAGGACGGTGGCAATTGGGTCGTGGTCTTGGTGCAGTTGTAAGACGAGTTGGTCTGCAGTGGTGGAGGAATGGATTTTGGGGTGTAATGCGGGAGGAAGTTGGCTGAGTTCAAGGTTGGGAATGGCTAGATAAAGTAGGCGATAGGGGTGATGGGACAGTAGGGCTTGTTTGTGATCCAGAGCGATGAGTTGACCTTGGTTGAGAATGGCAATGTGTTCGCAGAGGTTTTCTGCTTCTTCAAGGTAGTGAGTGGTGAGTACGATGGTGTGGCCAGCCTGGTGGAGGCGTTTGATAAATTCCCAAAGGAGTTTGCGCAGTTCGATGTCAACGCCGGCTGTGGGTTCGTCAAGTACAACTACGGCCGGTTTGTGGACGAGGGCTTGAGCGATGAGAACGCGACGTTTCATGCCTCCAGAGAGGTTCATCATGAGGGTATTGCTTTTGTCTTCGAGGTTGAGCACGTGCAGTAATTCTTGTAGCCAGGGGCGATTGGCACGACCGAGACCAAAGTAGCCAGATTGGAGGGTAAGTAGCTGATTGACAGTGAAAAACATGTCAACCACCAGTTCTTGTGGAACTACGCCTAAGCATTGGCGAGCTTGTCTCCAAGCGTGGCGCACGTCGTGCCCCATGATTTGAACTTGACCTTTGGAGGGGTAAACCAGGCCAGCCATAATGCTGATCAGGGTGGATTTACCAGCCCCGTTGGGACCGAGGAGGCCAAAGAAGCTGCCTTTGGGAATGGTAAAGTTGAGGCTTTGTAGGGCAGTGAGTTGCCCATAGTGTTTAGAGACTTGTTCGATATTGACGGCAATGGTCATGGATTAAGGTGTTCCTTAAAATCAGGGGTAATATTTTAGGAGCAAAGTGGGTATAGGGTTGTTGGTGGGAATGGGCTGTCCAACTTAGGGAGAGAAGTGGAGGGTTTGTAGAGTTGATGAATGGTTAGGGTCAATTGACTATTTTGGCCACGGCTAAGAGTCGGGAACTGATTTTGAGTCCCACTTGGTTGGCTTTTTGGAGATTGATTTCGATACGGATGCGGTCTTGATCTTTGAGTAGGTTGACAATGCCACCTTTTTGAGTAAATTCATCAACATCACCTACAGTTAAGATGGGTAGGTTGCTAAGACGAGATAGGATAGCGGAAATTTTATTTCTTTCTGAGGGATTGATAAAGAGGAGGTGGCATTGTTTGACTTCTTCCAGGGAAATTTCTTTTTTGATCAGGATGTTGCGTTCATGAACAGATTTTTTGGCTATAGAGTCAAGAGATTCTCCAAAGGAATCTTGTCCATAGAAGCACATGATGATGTTTAAAGGGGTCGAAATGAAAACTTCTGAGGGCCATTCAACCATACGGGCCAAGTTGTAGAGGTAAGCGGCTTTTAGACTGTATTCATTGGAAGACAGCGATTGTGCTTGAATGGAGGAGAAATTGGCCAGCAATAGGGCAGTGAGACCTATTTTGCAGTGGTGTAAATAGCGCATAATGGTTCTGCTTGATAAGTTGCCCTAGAAAGATGGAAGGGGGTTGGAAGAGTATTCATGGTTTTTAGGAGAGCAAATCATTTGTCAGCAAATTATTTTATTATTCTTTAGGAAGGTTTAATTACGTCAATTTGAGGTCAGAGGAGATATTTTATGCCATGGATTCCAGATAGAGTGTGGTAAAAGGTAGCTTAAAAGATTTGTTTAGTGATTTGAGAATGACTGCTTCTCTAAAATGGGAAGAAGAGAAGCAGTGTTTTTTGTTGGTTAGTACATGATTGGTCTGAAGAATAGAGGCATCATGGGAGGCATCATGACTGGTCCCATCATCATTGGCATTTGAGACTGATTAGGAGTCATGGTTTGTCGACACTGTATTGGGGGAATTCCCAACATCATTCTTTCAGGAAGGGTGAGGACGGTGCCTCCCAGGGCTTGCATACAATTGAGTGGAATAAAGACACCATTGAGTAATCTGGCACAACACTCTTGTTGAGTTTGAGCCATTAGGTTATTTCCAGACAACAACAGTAAGGATATTATCAATAATGAATGTTTCATGGTAAATACTCCAAAAATTACAATTTAACGTAAGGGTGTTTTGAGTTATTATCAAGCGATCGAAACTCGTATTTGAGTCGCTGGACAGTATAACAAACTTTGTGGGTTTTTACAGTCGGGGTGAGTTAAAAATGGGGTAACTTAAGAATGGCAGTTTGTTTAGGGGAATGTGTGGTTTAAGTATAGTTATTTAAGGGTGAAAGGGGAATAGTCGAGAAGGGAAAAAGCAATTGTCGATGAATACTTAAATTAGGGATTAATTTCGGACACTGACTTTCAAAATGTTAGGTTGAGGAATTACCCCCATCAGTGAGTGTTACGGAATTATCGCTATCGTCTCTGTTTGGGGGTAAAACTGCTCAGTCGTGGCTTTTTTATGGAAAGCTTATCTGGGGGGTTATTTCATAGACGGAATTACTTTGGCAGGCTCGTCAGTTTTCTCGGATGCCTTATCTTTGGAAGCATCTTTTGAAGAATCATCTGCTAAAGGCTTATCCTTGGCAGATTTATCTTTGGAAGCATCCTCTTCTTTTGAAGTGGGATTGGCTGCTGCCGCTGCTTTTGCCTTTTCCGCTTCTGCAGCTAAGAGTTGGGCCAAATAATCGGCAGTATTTTTAGCATACTCTTCAGAAGCTATAGCAGTTTGAGCCGCCAAATTGGCTTCTACTTTGGCGGTTTCAGCCTGAGTGGCAGCGCCAGTAGCCAATTGAGCGGCTTGATTAGCCACCTCCATGGCTTGAGTGACATTGGCATGAGCTTTGGTGGCTAACTCCGCAGATTCATTAGCATTTTTGATCATTTCCTCAGCCTTGGCAATCATTTGTTCTGCACTTTGAGCCTTTACAACGGCATCTGCCTTGGCTTTGGCGGCATTGGCTTTGGCAGCGGCCAAACTGGCTTTATCCGCTAATTCATGAGCTTCTTTGACTGCCTTATCCGCAGACTCTGCCGCTGCTCTGGCTTCTTCGGCTGCCTTCTTAGCCTCTTTTTTGGCGGAATTGGCAGTTTTAAGAGCCTCTTGAGCGACTTCTGGGGCTATTTTGCTGGCTGCTACGGATAAAGCCACCGTATTGGCTTCCGCTTCGGCAATTTGAGCCTTCATTTGGGCTACGGTAGCCGCATTGGCTTTTTGATTGGCAGCGTCAATCGCAGAATTGGCTTGTTGAGCCGCCTGTTGAGCCTGTTCAGTGGCTTGTTGGGCTGCAGTAGAAGCAGATTCAGATTCTGCCAGTATAGCTTTTGCATCCGGAGCTGCGGGAACTGATTCAGTTTTGGCTGATGGGGTATTTGCATCAGGAGGGGTTGCTTCTTCTGCAATTAAGGGAGTACTGGTTAAACACAATCCCAGTAAACCAGTCACTAGCCAATAGCGGGATTTTTTCATCACTTGAGGTGACATAAGTTACTTCCTTTCAAAGAGTAATTATCTGGTTAAGTATCACTGATTTTCGACGTGAAGAGACGACTTTTAAAGTAGTCTGTGGCTCATTGTACTTTATTAACAGTGGACATTCAACTCTTTTATTGAGTAGAACTCTTGCAAAAGCACATTGTAGGATGGGCTGACCCACGGGAAGCCCATCAATCGCGTTGACTCAAGACTGAATAACCACCCCTAACCCCTCCTTTGTAAGGAGGGGGAAATAAACAGCCCCCCCCTTTTTTTCAAGGGGAGAATACTGATTAGACTTCTTGCAAAAGTATGCGATGAAGATGAGATACGAAAAAGTAAAAGGAAAATCCCTGTTGAAAAAGTAGAGTGGAGTGGAGGCTTTAGCCGGAGTGGGGCTCTAGAATGCACGTTGGAGTAGAGGCTTTAGCCGGAATGGGGCTCTAGAATGCACGTTGGAGTATAGGCTTTAGCCGGTCAGCCGTAGGCATCACCCCACATACACAAATTGCAAGGGCCGACCGCTGGCCGGCTAAAGCCTCCACTCCCCGGTTTTATAGTGCGTTAGCTATATTTCAAATGATAAAACGCCTCAGCGTATGAAATTAGTAGAGAGGTAATTTTTCGGGGATTTTTTCGTTGTTGGAGGTTAGAAAAAGTCCATACTTTGGATTTTCTAATAAAACTAAAGGGGAGAATTTAGGGTACAACCCATTGGCAGGGAATGGTGGGGCAGTTGGGCCATTTCCCGGCCAAGGTGAGACGATGAATTAGGGTGTGAATAGATAAGGTGACTACAATATCGTCAAAGCTTTCTGCCACATAGTTGGCTTGCACATAATTCTTTTTGATAGATTGGGAACTGGGATTGATGCAATTGGCCGAGGCATTCAGTTGCCCATCGGCATCATTATCACCGTCAGGGCGGCCATTTTGTCCACAGGAAAAAATAAGCGCAATCACATTGGAATTTTCTTGGCTTTCTACCAGGTTGATTAAATTATTTTGCCCATCAAAAATTTGAATGCCTTTGATGCTGGCATTGGTTTTCTGAGGAGGATAGGGAAAACCGGTGTTGTCACTGAAATAACCGTCAACTCGATATCTCAATGGGTTTCCCCAACTGTCAGTGCGCTTAACCCCTAAGTCTAACCACGGTAAAAAACCGTCAATTTGTTCATAGTCACACTGATCAGAAGCAGTGCGATTTTCTCGACCGTCTCCAGTACTGTCTGGACAAGGTAGATAACCCTTGGTCAAGGCAAATCCCAACAAGGCTTCTTGAGCTTCTAGCAACATGGATTGCGTAGTTTGAATTTTTTGTTGTCGACTTTGTTCAGTCAAAGGCGCGAGCAATCCTCCGATCAGGAAGGCAATGATGACTAACACAACTGCCATTTCAATCAAGGTAAAGGCTTGTAAGTTCCTCATAATTGCATTCCCCAATAGGTTTCTGAACTGTTCTAAATGGCGACTGAAGTCCAAGGGCTGTTGATGACCAGAATTTAGGGCTGATTTGGGTTATGTTCCCAAAAACCAGCACATCCTCCTTGAGCGCTTTCACTGTTCCCGCAGCGATTTAAGGTGCCTTCATCAGTTACTTCGCTTTGTTCAGGAACGGTCTCTTCAGGTAACGGAAATGCTTCTTGAGTTTCTTCAGGAGGACTTTCTTCATTCCCAAGCTCAGTCTCGGTGTCAGGAAGATTGTCTTCATTCCCAAGTTCAGGTCCCATTCCAGGAAGTAACGGAAATCCACCCCCTTCTCTTCCCAATCCTCCGTTTGGCAGGTTGACTGTTACTTGAGTCAAGTCTAAAGCGGGCGGTAAACTGGCCAATCTCACTTGTAATTTACCCGCAGTTACCAAACGTTCCAACAACATGGGTTGGGTGAGCCATACAATACTGTCATCAAATCCATTGGGAACATAACGATTACTGACATAGCACAGTTTAGTGTTATCTTCTCCACAAGGATAAGCATTGTCGACTGGATCAGCGGCATAGGCTTGGGCAATTCCCCATAAGGGATTTTCCAAGAAAGCATAACGACCATTTTTGCCATAAGAGAAGACCACTGCAATGACATTGTCAATCAGGGTAGCGGGATTTTGTTCTGATCCATTTACCTCAATTGCAAGATTACTGGATCCAGTGGTTAAATGAATGATACCATTAACTTCAGTAAAGGCAGGATAAACTCGATATCGAAGAGAATTACCCCACACATCTGACTTCTCTACCCCCAAATTTGCCCAAGGTAAAAAACCCTGTTGATTACACAAGGGATCACCCAACGCAAGGGCTTCTCCGGAATTGGAATTGGCAGCGGGACAAGGCAAACGGTTATGGGCAATAGTATAATCTATCAGAGCAGTTTTAACATTCTCCATTAAAGTATTTGTGCGTTCAATCTTAGTATCATCAATTTGCGTTGTAAAAGGAACTAATAAACTGCCGATGATTAAACCGACAATAGTTAGTACTACGGCAGTCTCCATCAAGGTTAAACCAGTTTGGCGCCTCATAGTTTGTGACCTCGTTTTCTATAATTATCATTTTAATTCTAGCATAATTCGTTCTAAACTTATAGGTATAATTACCTAGTTTTTAACACAGTAGATGATATCATTGATTGATTGATCTTGATCATACTGCAGGAACTGGCCGTAGCCAGCGGTATTTGTAAAATTAGGGGATTCCAGATAATTTTGTATATTCCCTTTGGTATCTGTTCCCGCAGAAGGAGGACCATAACGCGGACTTTGGAAACCAGTCAACACGGGACCTGCGAATATAACGACTGCAGCACACAACTCAACTCCGCCTTCTGTGACCAATTCCAGACAATGACTGGATTCACAATCTTCCGTAGGCACACTTGAATCAGGCGTATGAGCTTTGGCCACTGCATAAAACAAATGATCTTTCCAATGACGCCATAAGGTTGAAAATGCCACCGATAAACCATTGGGCAACCCTCCACACTCCCCAAACTCTTCCATCACTATCCCACTAAAATCGCAGTCCATCAACAACTCTTCAGGAGCAGTTTTACCAATACTGGCATTGCTTTGATCCACCTGATTGGGCAATCTTCCCAACAACAACCCTGCCTTATCGGTATACTCACTGGACGAGGCATAATCATTCAAATCTACTGGGGCAGCCCACGGCAAACGCTTATCCTCAGCCCCCAAAGGATTGGTGCGCACATAATTGCTGACACAATAGGCCGCCAACTTGGTCAAACACTGCATACTTTGATAAAAAGTTGTCCGCCTATAAATAGCATTCCACAATTCATCTTGACTGATATAGGCCACCCGATCATTGATGGGCATCGTTTTTTCTGGCAAATAAGCCGTCAAATCCAAAATCGTTAAAAAATTCTCCATCTGATTGGGCAACTGAGCAAATCCAACCACATCGGATTCCAAATATTGATTAACCTGATAATTGCCAGGACAAGTGGGAGAACTTTGAGCCCGGATTTGGCCTGATAAAATGCGGCCTGGAGCAACGATCACCGCCACTGCCTGATCACTAACTCCATTCCCAATCAAAGTCTCAACCACTGATTCCCCATTTGCCATCTGCACCGAAAACAACCCCAATGTATCCCCATTCAACAATAGAGACTTCTCAGAATCCACGACCGATTTATAAGGTCCAGCAACCGCATACCATAAACATTCCCCACTGCCATCTCGTAAAGCTGGAATTCCCAAAGTTCGCCAAGGCAGTTTACCAAGACTGCTTTTATCCAAAGTTTGACAATTCAAATCCGCAATTCCCTCAACACCACTGCCCAAATCAGGACAAGGTAAAAAACCATATTCCCCGGGGAATCGATCATAATACCCCACTGCATAACCTAACAAAGCCTCTTTAGCCCGGACCAAACTTTGCTGAGTTCGAGACAAATCATGATGGATAAGCCAAGAATGATTTAAACCTGATAAAAATAAAGCAGTTATCCCCAACACAAAAACCATTAGGAACAAAATTAATGCTCCCCCTCGTTGTCTTAAAATCATCAATGCTGGCTTATTCATTTTCGAAAAATCAACTGCGCAGTAACCGCCCTGAATCCCTCCTCTACAAAGAAAGAAGGGAAGTTTTATGCTTGTCTTTCTAACCAGAAAAGGGAACTTTATTCCTGCCCTCCTGGTTAAACAAAACAACTTTGTTCTTGTGCTCATAACCGGTAATAGGAACTTTCTTTCTATCTTCTTGCCCAAAAAAACGCCATTCGATGTCGGTAGGCAATGCACAGAAAGTCGGGTAAAGAGATGTCATTACCAAAATCTCTTCTCCCAATAACTGTATGTGAGGATTTCCCTTCATGTTGGGTTATGGCGCAAAAGACAGGCCACAACTCAACACACACAGCTTGGTAGAGAAAGATATAAATTAGTCACAATTTTTTTACAATGTCCTCAATAACTTTCTTACACTTGTCTCTTTGGTCTTTAGAAACCTGTATGCTCTCTTTGTAAACTTTGTAGACAGTTTTGTCCATCTTGCTCAAAGGAATTCCTTGATTAGCAGCCACGACACCAGCACTATTAAAATCACGTAGCTCCGCACTGAACTGATTCTCAAAATTTTCTTGGTTATCAACTTCTGATTTAGGTTCAACAAACCTGTCAGGTTTGTTTTTATACTCCTCATACATTTTCTTAATCGCCTCATCAGATAAGGCTTTAAAGGCATGAGCGGCACCTACCTTTTGAGTAAATCTATTTCCGAGCAACAGTGCTATTTTAGGTCTATCCATCTTGAAACGATCCACTTTAGACGAGAATGTATATTTACCATAAACGGGATGTGGTTCTGTGCTTCCCCAGATTAGGTTGAATAAACCCGTTATTGCAAATATTGAGGAGTCATCAGCATTGATTGGTACCAACAAATACTGTCCCGACAAAATCGCTATCTGTGTATAAATAGAAAAACTTGGGTTAGTATCAATGAAATAGGTACAAGGCCTATTTTTACTAGGTCCTTTTTCAGTAAGGACCTTGATGATAGAATGAACATTGACCCACGGGGTGTCTCTTTCAGACAGAGGGGTTGCATCAGCTCGCTCAGAAAGCAAGGGTGCTATCAATTCTAAGTTACCATCACCAGACAGTAGGTAAATGTTTTTAGTCAGATTCTCATTATATGACGATAATTGTATCATATAGTTATCCAAATTTGACGTATCATAGCGCGTAATGTTATCTGTAATATAACCCACTACAGTTTGAGGAGTTCCTTTAGTAATCAACTTTTTTAATCTTTCTTCTGCTTTACTTCCCCCTCCCATTAACATCATTGAGACATTGGCTTGAGGACACATGTCAACTACAACGACATCACGTTTAGGGTTTTGTTCTGCATATACAGAGGCAATATGAAAAGTGATTGTACTCTTACCAACTCCACCCTTGTTATTCCAAATTACATAACTCTTGTTAATCATTTTGCTCTCTCTTTACGCATGTAAATGAAAAATAAAAACAGCAGTACACTACATTGGTATACTTAATTTTATCTTAATCCCTAAGATAGTCAAGCCCATTTAGGTTGGAGTAAGCTTTTGAACTCCAACAACTTACCGTTAATGTTTTGTTGAATTCCTTTCGTTAGTCCAGCATAAGACGATTTAGCGCTCATCCAGTAGTAAATATTTTTACTTGCTTTCGCGATCCATTTTTGCAGTCTCAGGACTTGTTGTTTATAGAGGGTTCGCCAAAAAATTCCTACTACAAGCCGGTAACTGCCTCTCTGGTTAAAGGAATGGAACGTTGTCCTCTAGGCTTCAGACCTTGCAATTACTCGAAAATCCTTTTAGAGTATACCGGCATTAACGAAACACTAGGACTCTTATTATGAGTCATTCACTTAAGCGACTTCCTATTGCACTTGCCCACCCTACCTGGGCTTTTACCAAACAAGAAAATCGAAGAAGGCTCTACGGATTCTTGTCAGATTTAAACGTTTGCAGCGGCTCATACACCTCGAGAATATCTCCATTTAAGGTATTGACAGTCTGCCCGGGCTTCAAATCAACCACAGTTGACTGAGTTCCCAACTCAATAGGCACTTTCAATTCCAAAGGTTCCGACATTCCCACCTTAAAACTGGGACGATACAACTCCTCAGAATCGTTGACCCACACCGTATTCACACCACTACTGCGAATTACAAAACCATTCAGAGTGATATAAGGCGGCAACTTTGGACGCGACTGCTCTGCTGGAGACCGCTGTTTCACCTCTTTGGCCACCCTTGCCTCATTAAGTGCATATCGTTCCGCTGGAGTCATAAACAAACGCTGCAAACCCTCTGCCAACCCCGGTTGGGCATATAGCCACCCCAAACCGATCAACCCCCAAAATACAATTTTAACTGTCTTGTTCAACCCCAAATTATCCTCTAAAATCCAATAAACTCCCTAAAAACCCATAAAGATTCTTGACAAGTAGTTACTTGTTCAATCCCCAGCGACATTCACTCAATCTTCTCCAAAGTCGACACATACCAAGTTAATCCACAAATTGCCTGCAAATAAGGACCCGAAGCTTCTTTCAAATTCAAGGCTCTATCCGTCCGTTGTAATTCGCACTTTTGCCAGCTCAACAGCCCGGCAAATTTTTGGAAACGAATACTTTTTACTAAGTTTAGCATATCTTCCTCATGTAATAGCCCCAATTTCAAAATTAATTGTGATTTATACACTTTAAACTCATTTTCTACAATAAAAGGGGGAGAAAAAATTTCCTGAGCCAATAACTCATACTCAGCAATCCCCGGCAATTTTAACTTTGGAATCAAATTCTTAATCTCCCCAACCATATTCAAACGCTGCTCTTCCCAACTGGAAATAGGCACTTCCTGAAAAAAACCTTGTTTGATAAAATCATTAAAATTATCATAATAAAAATGATTCACAATTTCCAAAGCTTCAGCCACCTGAGAATACTTTGTTTGCGCCTGTCCTAATTGGTTACGTTGCTCAAGTTCCCATTGCTGCAAGTAAACGAGATAGTGCTGACTGGCAAACACGGCCACCAATCCCAATAACCCACTGACTACCAAAGTTACAATAGCGTATTTTAAAGCTCCCCAATCAATTTGCCTCAATCCAGTTTTCATAAATAATCCGCTTACAAAAAGGAAGAAGTTTGTTGTTTATCCTCATGAACTGTTGACCAGGCCCGTTTACTCAAAATACCCAATACTCCTTGTACTAACCAACGAGTATCAAATATCAAAGATCGAGTTTTGGCATAATGCGCCTCCACCAACCAATGCTCTTCTCTAGGCGCATCTCTAGGCACTCCCAACTGACTCGGTCCCAACAATCCCACTGGTGCCAGATCCCGAACTCTTTGCCAAGGAACTTGACGAAACTCAAGTTGTTGAGGAGACAATGGTCTCACTCCCACCATGGCCATGTTTCCTTGCAATACCGCCAACAATTTTGGCAAATGCCGAAGAATTGGCACCTTCACATTCCATTCCCAAGTAGTAAATTTCTGACGATGGGCCACCCCATTGGCATCATGCCACCTTAAATTCCCCACCAACTCTATCTCCCGCAATGGAAAATTAGCATTTTGCCACATTGCCAACCCAATGGCCAACGGCCATAAGGGCAAAGACCCTATCAATGCCAACATGCCCAACACACGATTTCCCCAATCAATAAGCCATTCTTGAAAACCACTATTGCGCACATCAGTTAACAAAAAATGATCCACCACATGCACCACTGCCCCGGTATCCACTCGAATCAATACATTCCCCCAAACAATTGCATTTCGCAATTCAATACCTTCTCCCAAATAACTCCAAGGCAAAACTACAGTATGTTCCAACGCAGCCTGTTGACCAACAGTCACATGCTCACTTAAAACCACATTATTCAATTTGGCCTGAGCATGCACATGACAAAAAGCCCCCACCAATCCCTGATGATTTTGCTCATTGACCACGGCCCGATGTCCTACTTTAAGATATGGGGTCAACTGTGCTCCTGGCACAATAATACTTAAAAAACGTCCACTTAACGCTTCAAAGTGCACTTGATGATAAGCCAACAAAGAATTCAACAAACACAAATCCCCAACCATTGGCAAAATAGTCATTCCCTCCTTTTCGGACAAGGAACTTTTCCAAGTGCTCCAATCCAACATATTGCTGCTTTCCCAATGGTCTGCATTCCGAAACAAACCCACTCCAGCATTTTGTCCATCAATGGTTGCCAACACAGAGCCAACTAACTGACTGGCCTGTTCCAAAAAAGCCTCAATATCAAAACTGCGCAATATATCTGCTCGCATGATCAAATACTCCGAATCAGACAAAGCGCTGCCTAAACGAGCCAACACTTTAGCCGGGGACTCTTGACCTCGGCTGAGCATATAAGTCAACTGCATTCCCCAATAATCCCCACTTGCCAACTGAATTTCCACCTCATCAGCCTGTTGAGAAATAACAATGATGACTTCCCTGATCTGGGCAATAGACAAGGTATCTAAACTGTGATAAATCAAAGGCTTAATTAACACTGGTAACAGCGCCATACAAATACGATCAGTCAATGGGGACAACGTTTCTCCCTGTCGATCTGCAAATAAGATTGCTTTCATATCATCAAAAGAATTTAAGGTTGAACAGCAGTGGATTTTAACCACTGGATTTCCTGCCACAGCAGTTCCCAAGCAAATAGGGACAGACAAATGCCTCCCCATAATTTACTCAATTCCTCCAAGGATAGCCGAAGTTGCAACCCACTTGGGAATAGAGCATCAATGACCACCATGATAGCAAAAAAACCAGCCCCTGCGGCTAAAAAATAGAGAGCCGACAACGGTTTATGACGAAGACGACCTAAGGCTAAAAGTAAACCAATTTCAATGAATCCATATCCCAGCATAATGTAAGCATCATTGTGATGCAGCCATTTCCCCAACATTTCATGGATCAAAAACCGATCGTCAAATCCCAAAAAACTAAACAAAATTGTCTGAGAGAGGTAAAACCAGTAATCAGTGGGACGTTGCTCCTTATCCACACATAAGGCACTGATCATAAATAACAAAGCAGTCGACCACAAAGTAAAAACGCTCAAGGTGGTATTAATAGCGTAAAAGGGCACAGGTCCTTCAATGTCAGTGAAAAAATTTCGTATAAATAATTGAGAAGTCTGCCATTCGACAACCAATAAAATAACACTGTAAATAATAAGTCCCAATAGTAACAAGCGGTAACGAAATTTCATAATTGATACTGTTTGGCAATCAACAAACTGCCATAAAATAGACTGTACATGCCTAAAATTTCACAAGTTTCCTCAAAACAAGTTAAAATGTTAGGCTCCGCTGCATAAGCTATTTTTACTTCCAATATTTCCAATAAAAATACCGCTGGCAATAAAAACAGAGCCATGCCCAAACTTAGGTAAATGGGACGCCGAATGGATAAGGTGGAATTGGGCAAATGGTGCATAATTCGATGTAAAATATGCATGACCATCAAAAACACCAATAATAAAATTGGGGCTAGCAGTGGTAGCCAGAAAAAACCTTTATCCTCAACTGGGAATTGAGTCATGAATTGAAAGATCACACGCCCAAACCATTTTCCAACGGTTTCATGAACACTGGCTACCTCATCAGCTGATAATATCACAGCACCTAAGGCGGCCAGTTGAAATAAACGTTGTTCCCAATGGATCAGTTTAAAATAAGGCGATTTTCCCCAACCCAACAAGGCTAAGGAAAGGGCTGTTGTTAAAAATATCAGGCTAGAAAACCAGGTGGCTAACGTATTTTCTTCTCGTAAATCCAACAGTTGTAAAACTCGATGCCAATTAATTCCACCCCATCTTGCCCATTGAGTCCCATGACTCAAATGTTCTGCAAATGTGGCCAATATGAAGAATAGGGACAGCAAAAATAAGGGGAGTTTCAATCTATCCAATAAAACTTGCAAGGTGATCACCGTGACTCCCTTTTAAACTCTAATGAGTGTGATCTGCAAAATGTTCATGAGTGGCCATCTGAGTCAAAGTGCGTTGTTTGTTGAGCGAAATGGCTTCTCTTAGCCAGTTTAACCAAACTTCCATACCTTCTCCAGTTTTGGCTGATAAGGGCAGGCAAGGCGCGGGATTGGCCAATTGGCGCAAATAATTTTCTGCCCGATTTAAAGAAAATTCATCCAAAACAGGCAATAAGTCTGTTTTTGTGATCAAAACCAAATCTGCAATTCGAAAAATAATCGGATATTTGGCTGGTTTATCATCTCCTTCAGCGGTCGACAAAAGGATCAGGTTGTAATGTTGACCGAGGTCAAAATTGGCTGGACATACCAAGTTACCCACATTTTCAATAAATACAATGTCTAGGGGTGCTAAAGCCAAGTGATGTAAGGCTTGATGAATCAAGTGAGCGTCCAAGTGGCAAGCGGTCCCAGTTACAATTTGCAGCGCAGGCACTCCCTTATCACGAATTCGTTGAGCATCATTTTCAGTCTCCAAATCACCTTCAATGACCCCAATGGCAAATTCTTCTCGTAAAGCCTCAATGGTGGCTTCCAAAAGACGAGTTTTACCAGCCCCGGGGGATGACATCAGGTTGATGGCGAGGACTTGATGGGCATCAAAGTGAGCCCGGTTGTGCAAAGCTTGATGATCATTTTCTTTAAGCAGTTGATTTAAAACCGTTATTGTAGCATGACCATCGGCAGTTTTTGCCAGTGCTCCATCTCCTTGGATAAGATGAGCGTTACCAGCAGTTACGTTACAACCACAAGTTTGACACATGATTTTCTCCAGTTGGCAATGATGAGTAAAGGATGCAAGATTAGGATGAGGAATTTTTCTGTTCTTTTCCTCACGAGGAGGGGCGAAGTTTCCTTTCTTCAAACATGGAAAAAAGTTTTCCCCCTTTCCTATTTAAGAGGAGTTACCTTAGTTCCCTGAATTCCTCGAAAAAGGAGAAATTTGGGTATTTTCCAATACCCTTCAATTTCTTCCATGGATTTAAGTTGGCAATTCTCCGCGCAAGGAATTGGGCAGGGCTTCCGTGATTTGAACAGATACAAATTGTCCAATGAGTGAGGCTGGAGCGGTGAAATTGACCACTCGATTGTTCTCTGTACGCCCAGAAAGTTGCTGATTATGTTTTTTTGAAAATCCTTCCACCAGTACTAATTGAGTGCTTCCTATCATACGCTGACTGATGACTTGGGCGTGTTGAGTCAAACGAGTTTGTAGCTCAGCCAAGCGTTGTTTTT
The DNA here is from genome assembly GCA_020721005.1 of Thiomargarita sp. Classification (GTDB taxonomy): domain Bacteria; phylum Pseudomonadota; class Gammaproteobacteria; order Beggiatoales; family Beggiatoaceae; genus DYNP01. Next base: position 158,832 of record DYNP01000008.1, on the reverse strand, counting down.
TGACTGTGAAAGGCACGGTATCGGGTAAAGCAGCTGCCGGGGTGCCTGGTCTCGGGCTGTAAATAAAACTGAATGAGTGGTCAAATTGCAGGTCTTCAACGAGTTGTAAAGTGGCTTGAAAGTCGGTCTCAGTTTCTCCTGGAAAGCCTACGATAAAGTCGGAGGAGAGGCTTAAATTGGGTCGGAGGATTCGCAGTTGTCGAACTTTTTCACGATAGTCTGCAATGGTGTGACCTCGTCTCATTTTAGTGAGGATGGAGTCGGAACCGGTTTGGACTGGTAGGTGTAAATGATTGACTAGCTTGGGAATTTCTTGATAAATTGCTATGAGTTCAGAGGATAAGGCAACCGGGTGCGAGGTGGTGTAACGGATGCGGTCAATATTGGGAATGGTCGAGATGAGTCGGATGAGTTGAGCCAGGTTAATTGTGGTTGGTTCTTCAGTAACCCCCTGATAAGCATTGACATTTTGTCCCAATAGAGTAACTTCCCTAACGCCTTGTTGGCTGAGTTGAGTAATTTCTGCCAATACTTCAGGGACTGGACGACTGACTTCGGTGCCTCGAGTGTAAGGAACTACGCAAAAAGTGCAGTAATGATTGCAACCTTCCATGATGGAGATAAAGGCACTGGGACCTTGGGCAATGGGTTTGGGTAAGCATTCGAACTTTTCGAGGGCAGAGAATTCGAGATCGATTTGAGGTTCCCGTTGTTGTTGAACTGTGGTCAGCAGTTGAGGGAGGCGATGTAGGGTTTGGGGACCAAAGATCAGGTCAACAAAAGGGGCTCTGTGTAAAATGGCTTCTCCTTCTTGACTGGCAACACAGCCACCCACTCCGATGATGATGTTGGGATTAAGTTGTTTAAAAGTTCGCCAAAGTCCCAGTTGGGAGAAGACTTTTTCTTGGGGTTTTTCTCGGACTGAGCAGGTGTTGAGTAAGAGCACATCTGCTTCACTGGGATCTTGGGTCAGTTCAAATCCATGGGAATTGATGAGTAGGTGAGCCATTTGTGAGGAATCGTACTCATTCATTTGACAACCAAAGGTTTTTATGTAGAGTTTTTGGGCCATGGGAATAGTTTTGGGGGTTCACAGAGGGGTCATTGTACGCGTTTTTGGGTATGAGGCAGCCATTTTTCTAACATGTTGTAAAGTTGTTCCCTATTGACTGGTTTGCTAAGGTAATCGTCCATTCCAGCCGCCAGACAGAGTTCTTTATCTCCTTCCATAGCATGGGCAGTGAGGGCAATTACCAAGGTGTGCTTTGAAGTACTTTGTTCTTGTTCCCGAATGGTTCGAGTGGCGGTAAATCCGTCCATTTCTGGCATTTGGCAGTCCATGAAGACCAGATCATAAACTTTGTTGGCCAGCATTTTTAGGGCTTGTTGTCCATTCATAGCAATTTCCACTTGACAGCCTAATTTTCCTAACATGAGTTTGGCCACCAGTTGATTGACCGGATTGTCTTCAGCAACCAAGATGTGGGCATTGAATGTGGGTTCATAGCTTACGGCTTGTTGGGGGGCTGGTAGTTTTTTGACGGTGGAAAGTAGAGCATTGGGTTCTATTTTTTCATCGATGACATTTTTAAGACATTGATAAAGTTGGCGTTTATAAATGGGTTTGTTAAGGGTGCATAGGATTCCAGTATATCGGACTTTTTCTTCTGTAATTTGGTCTGAAGGAGCCAGTAAGATAAGTCGCGTTTTCATCAATAATGGGTTTGTTTTAATGGCGCGGACTAAGGCTAAACCGTCCATTTCAGGCATGATTAAATCGAGGAGGGCAATGTTATAGGGTCGGTCTTGGTCTAGGGCTAAGGTCAATTCTTGTAAGGCTTGGGGGCCATTTTCAGTGCTGTTATGTTCTAGCCCAAATTCGGTAAGGTAATTTTGCAGTACTTGTCGGCTGTGGGCATTATCGTCAACAATTAAAATGTGTTCTTTTTTGAGCGGGGTTAGCAATTCTGTGGGGGGAATTTGAGAGAATTCTGAGGGGGTTAATTTCCTAAAACGGGCAGTAAACCAGAAGGTGGAACCTTTGCCTTTTTGACTGTGGACTCCAATAGAGCCTTCCATCATGTCCACGAGTTGTTTACTGATAGCAAGTCCCAAACCAGTTCCTTCATATTTTCGGGAGAAATTGCCGTCAATTTGGGTGAAGGGTTGAAATAGCATTTTAACCGCTTCTTGTTCAATGCCGATTCCGGTGTCACTGACTTCAAAGCGTAATAGAAGGCATTCTGGAAAGTCTTCTATGATCAAGACTTCTAAGATGACTTCTCCTTGATCGGTGAATTTGATGGCATTGCTGAGTAAGTTGGCGAGAATTTGTCGGAGTCGCCCGGCATCTGCATATAGGTAGGAAGGCAGTTGGGAAGGCAGTTGACAGACCAGTTCCAAACCTTTTTTAACTGCTGGGGTTGTGAACAGTTGTACAACTTTTTCTACCAGATCGGGCAGATTGATTTCGGTGAAACGAAGTCCCAGTTTCCCAGCTTCTATTTTGGAATAGTCTAAGATGTCATTGATGATGTCAAGCAGAACTTTTCCGGAGTTTTTCACGATTTCTGCTTGTTGTCGTTGTTGATCCTTGAGATCGGTTTCTAGCAACAATTCTGCCATGCACAGTATCCCATTCATGGGGGTGCGGATTTCATGGCTGATGGTGGCGAGGAATTGAGATTTGGCTTGACTGGCAATTTCTACCAATTTTTTGGTTTTTTCAAGTTCGAGTTCATAGTCTTGTATGCGGGTTAACAGTTGGTTAATTCCGTCAATTAGAGAATCCAGTTCCAGTTGACCTTGGGGTTGGGCTCGAATATGATAATTTTGTTCTTGGAGAATGTTGTCCAAGGTTTTTGCGAGGGAATTGATAGGATGAGTGAGAGTGGGTTGGAGTGAGTGGGTTATCAGGAAAATGAGGATAATTAGGAGTGTCAGGAGGGTTAAAAGTAACCATTTATAGTCAGCTAGAGAGAGGTAGGGAGATTCTACTTTATAGCGTAGATACAGTTGGCCCAAGAGAGAATTATCAACGCTGATTGGAGAGCTGATTTCCAAGTAACCTTTCTTAAATTGCAGAGAATTTTCTTGATTCCTGGGCAGTTGAAGTGGATGATTGTCGGGAAATTTAGAGTATTCCGCCAACGGTTTTCCGATTTTGCTATCTATACGGGCATAAATTATTGAGGGGTGGTCTTGTAAAATACTGAAGATTGTCTTAACATCGGCCAGGTTGTGGCTGAGCAAACTCGGTTTTAGCCGCTGGGAGATATTTTTGGTCAATGAGGTCAGATCCTGAATCGCAGATTGACGTTGTGAAGTGACTTCATGGTATATAAAAAAGCCACTGACCATTGACAGGGAAACCAGATTGGTCAATAGGACAATCAATAATAATTTATGTTGGATAGAATTTTTTCTGAAAGGTGATAACATGGGGCTATTTTTCGATCGGGAGTAAACCAGATGAGTCGAACTGTTTTTTTACAATAGACCTCTTGTAAAAGTAAATGATGCGATAAAGATGAGATACAAAAAAATAAAAGAGAAACCCCCTGTTAAAGTGGAGGCTCCAGAAAGTACGTTGGAGTGGAGGCTTTAGCCGGTCAGCCGTAAGCATCTTCCCACATACACAAATTGCAAGGACCTACCGCTGACCGGCTAAAGCCTCCACTCCAACGTATCTTAATTGAGGGGCAATTCTCATTTTTTCATGATCGCATACTTTTGCAAGAGGTCTAATGATAACAAATGTACATTCAAATGTATTGATAAAACGGTGAAAAAACCATGTTGCGTAAAAAGTCCACCTATCGCTGTCAACAATGTGGGAGTTATTCTCCAAAATGGTTGGGACAATGTCCAGATTGTGGTGAGTGGAATACCTTTGAAGAAGTAGTTAAAGAGGAAGTGACGGGAGATCCCTCTCTTAAAAAGGGATGGGGAGTCACTGATAATCCGTCAGGTTATGCGGGACTCACTCAGTCAACAGTCTACTCATTAACTTCTGTTCCTGCAACTCCAGAAATTCGTACGCCTACTGGACTGCTTGAACTTGATCGCGTGTTGGGGGGCGGTTTGGTCAAAGGTTCTGTAGTCCTTATCGGAGGTGATCCTGGCATCGGCAAATCCACTTTACTTTTGCAAGCGTTGGCTCATTTGAGTCAAGTTCAAAACACGTTGTATGTGACGGGTGAAGAATCCCCTCAACAGGTAAGTATGCGCGCTCAACGCCTCAGTTTGGAAGTCAGTGCCTTGAAATTATTAACTGAAATTCAAATTGAACGTATTTTAGCCAGCGTACAACAACAGCAAACTCAAGTATTGGTGATTGATTCCATTCAAACTGTGTATACGGAGGACTTAAACTCCGCCCCAGGTTCGGTGACCCAAGTTAGAGAATGTGCTGCACTGTTGGTTCGCTACGCCAAACAATACGAAGTCACCATGTTTCTCATCGGACATGTGACCAAGGAGGGCGCTTTAGCTGGACCTAGAGTACTGGAGCACATGGTGGACACAGTATTGTACTTTGAAGGTGACAGCAGCAGTCCCTATCGCATGTTACGTGCCATAAAAAATCGCTTTGGAGCAGTCAATGAGTTAGGTATTTTTGGCATGACCGGGCAAGGTTTAAAAGAAGTGGCTAATCCTTCCGCCATATTTCTATCTCACCATGCCGAAGAAGCTGCTGGCAGCGTGGTTTTGGTCTCTCATGAAGGCAGTCGTCCTTTATTAGTCGAAGTACAAACCTTAGTCAATCGCTCTCACCTTCCTACCCCAAGAAGAGTAACTTTGGGACTGGAATCCAATCGTCTTTCCATGCTATTGGCCGTACTTTATCGTCAAGGAAATATCGTCACCCACGACCAAGATGTCTTTGTCAATGTCGTAGGAGGAGTTCGTATCAGTGAAACTGGCGCCGACTTGGCTGTACTCTTAGCCATCCTATCCAGTCTACGTAATCAACCTTTGCCAAAGGGACTGGTGGTATTTGGAGAAGTGGGCTTGACTGGGGAAATTAGACCAGTTCCCAATGGACTGGTTCGTTTAAAAGAAGCCGCCAAACATGGTTTTGATCGAGCCATTATTCCAAAACTCAACCTGCCCAGAGAAGCGGTGCCTGAACTCAACATATTGGCAGTTTCTCGCCTCACTGAGGCCTTACAATCCCTTTAAATAAAGTTTCATTCTCATTGACTCAAATGATGCCGCTATGTTATCACTGAACCTCTTGTTATGGCTGTATTTTACAAGCTCAGCAACAATATTTACAGTAGGAAAATATGCCGATCACACTCAGAGCACTTATGCCAAAAATCTCAACGAAAATCGAGAATTGACCATTCCCGGTGTGGAAGCACTGGAAGTAAGAATAGAAGGCATGACTGAACAAGGCTATGATTTTCTCAGCATTTATGATGCCCAAAAAATCTTAATTCATAAATTGAGCGGTCCCATAAACACAGCTTTCACCATCAAAGGGACAAAGATTTATCTGCACTTCTACTCGGACAATCGCAGTGAGGAAACGGGGGTTAAAGTGGAAGTTCGACCAGCCAGCCTCTTTGGAGAATTCAAAAGTCGTTTATTGCGCATAGCGGACAAAATTTTAAAACAAGGCACTGCCCAAATTCATCAAAAAGTAACTGCCCATTTAACTGAATTTAAAAATATTTCCAAAAATATTCCTGCTCAGGAACAACCGTTGCGAGAAATGGTCATTGCCCAACTGTCCATGCTGACCAAAATCTATCAGGACACTGCTAACTTACGTTCCAAAATCATGGATCTTCATCAAACTCAATTCGCCCTGATCACCAGTTTAAAAGATGAAACGGTTGGTTATCAACAGGAGTTACAAAAAAATTTGCTGAGTTATCAAAATGCACTCCATGAAGCACAGGCAGCAGAGCAAGATTCAACATTGTCCCCCTTTGAACAAAATCGGCTCACAGTTTCTATTCAAGCCTATCAACGTATTATAGAGCAAATAACCCAGCAACAATTGGATTGGCAACAATTCACGGAAAAACAAGAGTTGTTAGAACACAGCCTCAAAGGGTATTCCAAAAAAGTGGAGTTACTTTTTCATTTTTTGGCAGTCAACGCCACAGTTTATGAACAAGCCACGCGCTTAGCCCTGATGCACACGTTGACTTCTTCAGATCTACATAACCTGATTGAACTCAATGAGTTGGAAAAAATGGTCAACGCTCTTGCCCAAGATGAGCAAGCCATTCACAATTTGTTAAAAACCATTCACCCAGATTATACAAAATGAAAACTGAACATGCCAATTTTATATCGACTGACGATAAAGAAGAATCGATCTCCATTGTAAATAAAATGCGTAGCCGCCTGTTTCAAACCCCAAATTCACCCAACTCGAGAACTGGGAAAAAAAGAACTTTTGCTATCTTGCTATTGATTATCCTCCTCTTAATTGGCTTTATCGCATGGCAAGTGGCCTCAATTTCCCCCATCATTCCCCCTTTGGAATCAGCGACTTCTGCTTCCCTAGAAGCATCGTCTCAATCAACTGAGTCCGGCGCGATTTCCCAATCAAAACCAGAAATCATTGTTCCCAAACCTCCACCTTCCCCACAACCAGTTTATTGGTCTCAATTCAGTTCAGAATTGCTACATTTGGAACGGGAACAAACGGAACTAATTACTGCATTGTCTGACTTACTGCCAGCCAAGATCCCTGATCAACAGTCTCCAGTGTCCTTGGTCAATACTAACTTTTCTTCCACGGAGAATAATTCAAACACCAGTCCAACAGAAAAACCAGCGGCAATTTCCAGTTTTATCACTCAAGTTGAGGAAGTCCCAAATTCTTGGTCTGCTTTTGGCAACCAATTGATACAATTTGAACAACAGCGACAACAATTTTTGCAAGATTCTAAAAATTAACCTAGTCTTTAGGAAATAGCATGATAAGCAGAAGTATTACCCAATTACTGGGCGGCACCTTACTGATCCATTGTCTGGTAGCCTGCACGGGGTCTCCAGAAATTGATGGAGAAGAAGTGATATCAGACAAATCTACCCAAACAACAGAAGTTGTTGCAGATTCTCCAGTTAAGCCTGAAAAAAAACCAGTTGAAGTCAAACCTGCCTTTGATGAACAAAGTCAACCACCTACTTTGGAAAAATTGCGGGAATCTATGACTCATCGTAAAACTCCCCAAGGCTGGTCTTTGATATTTGACAATGATTTTTATGGTCGCAATTCAGCCGATTTGTCGAATTCTTCCCACATTCAAAGATTGGCCGCTTTTTTGAAACATCATCCTCAACAATTGGTCAGGATAGAAGGGTACAGTGAAGGCAAGGGCGATTATGATTTTAATCTGGGATTGTCACAACGGGTAGCAGAAGAAATCCGATTTGCCTTAGTTCGCCAAGGAGTGCCTTCAAATCGAATAATTGCCAAAGGACTGGGGAAAGGAGGAATTGGGAATCTTGCTCAAGGTACTAAGCAAAGTCGTCGAGTGGAAGTGATTATCTTAGATCAGGGGCAAATTCCCTAGCCATTTACAGAAGTTAGAAGGTACAGTCCCCTTTTTTTACCATTTTAAGGAGTTTCAAATATGCCTAAGAAAACAATTAACATTCCCAATTTAAATTGTGGTCATTGTGTTCACACCGTGGAAGGAGAATTGAAGGAACTGAAGGGAATGATTGCTGCCAAAGCCGATCATACTCAAAAGACCGCGATCATCGAGTGGGAAGAGCCCCCGTTAAATTGGGAGGATATCGCAACCTTGTTAAAGGAAATCGGTTATCCTGCCCAAATTTGAGAACAGTTACTGATTGAATAAATTCAAATTCTGCTTAAGTTTTTTGATCGCAGTGTTCTCGATTTGTCGAATGCGCTCTGCGGAAACTTGGTAATACTCGGCCAAAACCTGTAAAGTCACTTTTTCCGGGTTAAGCCACCGTTTTTGTAGAATATCTTGGCTACGAAGATCTAACTGTTTTAAAGCCTGATGCAATTGAGTTTGACTGTGGGTTTCCCACTCATGTTGTTCAATAAGCAGGGAAGGATCATACCGGTGATCTTCTAAATAAACGGAAGGGGAAATGCTGTCAGTCTCATCTTCTTCCCCATCCATCGGGGATTCAAAAGACAGGTCATGAGTACTTAGGCGCATTTCCATTTCCAAAACATCTTTGGTACTGACACCCAAATCCCGAGCCACTTTTTCTACCTCCAAAGAGGTCAGCCAACCCCAACGCTTTTTGGAACTGCGTAAATTGAAAAATAATTTGCGTTGGGACTTGGTAGTTGCCACTTTAACTATGCGCCAATTACGCAAAATATATTCATGAATCTCTGCGCGAATCCAATGCACTGCAAATGAAACTAAACGGACTCCCAAGCTGGGATTGAAACGTTTGACCGCTTTCATCAAACCAATGTTCCCTTCTTGAATCAAATCGGCTTGGGACAATCCATAGCCCTTGTAGGTATTTGCAATATGCATGACAAACCGTAAGTGAGACATCACTAATAAGCGGGCAGCTTCTAAATCCTGTTCCCCCTGATAGCGGATTGCTAAAGCTTGCTCGTCTTCAACGGATAACAAGGGAATGCCCTTGATTGCCTTAGCATAGCCTTCGATGCTTGATTTGGGAGTCGTGGGTAAGGCTAACGTGAGGGAAGTCATTGCTATCTCCAATTCAGTAGTAAAAGGAAGCTAAGGGGAGGGGTGAAGCTATATTCTGAGTTTAATAGTCAACTATTAAACTGTCAAGTCTATTTTTTTACGAAACACTTCAATTTTTAAGGTGTTAAGGATGTCTGAACGTATTTTTCAGTTAAAAAATTGGTTAATTACTCAATTGAATACAGAGGAATTCAGCTTGCTGCCCGTCACCAATGATGCCAGTTTCCGGCGTTATTACCGGGTGACTTTGGCTGGCGCTATTCTTATTGCCATGGATGCTCCTCCTGATAAAGAGGATTGCCATCCCTTTGTTAACCTCAGTCAGCGTTTGATTGACAGTGGATTAAATGCGCCTGAGGTGATTGCCAAACAATTTGAGCAGGGATTCTTACTGTTGACTGATTTGGGAAGTCAATTGTACCTGGATCAATTGTCCATGGCTTCAACTCAACAAGTGGAGAATTTATATGCTGCAGCTATCAATGCCTTGATTGTAATGCAAGTTCATACTTCTTCCAAAGATATTTCCAATTATGATCACCGATTATTACATGCGGAAATGAATTTGTTTAGGGACTGGTTGGTGAGTCAACACTTGCATTATCAATTGTCTTCCCAACAGACAATTGAACTGGCTGATTGCTTTGAAAAATTGAGCCAAAGTGCACTGTCTCAACCTTGTGTTTTTGTACACAGGGACTATCATTCTCGAAATTTGATGGTAGTTCCCAAACACAATCCTGGAATTTTGGATTTTCAAGATGCAGTTAAGGGACCTATCACGTATGATTTGGTTTCCTTGTTGAGAGACTGTTACATTGCCTGGCCCTTGGATCAAGTGAATCGTTGGGCTTTAAGTTATTATCAACTGGCTCAATCAGCAGATTTGATGAAGGGAATTGATGAAAATGAGTTTTTGCGATGGTTTGATTGGATGGGAATTCAACGCCATTTAAAAGCCAGTGGCATTTTTGCGCGTCTATATCATAGGGATGGGAAATCCGGATATCTTAAGGATATTCCCCGTACGTTGAACTATATAGTTGAAGTTGCGGGCAATTATCCAGAATTACTCAGTTTGTCGGAATTGGTTAGAGACCTCATATTGCCCGCCTGTCAAAAGGATTGATCTTGCTTGACTGTTTCTTACATTCTCTAATTACCAATAAATGGTCTGAATCAGACTTTACAAATTATCCCTTGTCCAATTATAACAGAGAACGTAAGGTGCGTCATACTTGCCATTCTTTAATTTTTTGAAAGGGCAATTGGGGGAGAATTATCGGGAGGAAAAGACAGGGGGATTATGGTGAGGAGAATGCAATTTCGGTAAGAGGGAATAGGGGGAAGGTGACAAACCTTCCCCTGAGTTTTTTTAGGCGCCCTCCTGCCAAATGGTTAATTTTTGACCCAGTTGTAATGAACCGGTAGTCAATTGATTCCATTCATTAAGTTTCTCCACACTGACTTGATAATCTCGGGCAATTTCCCATAAACTGTCTCCCGATTTAACGGTGTGAATCACTTTCTTTTTATCTTCCGCAAGTTCTTCGGTAGTGTCCGGAGTTGGTGAAGCGGGGGAAGACTCTGAACCTGAACTGCCTGCCTGAGCCACTGTGGGAACAGCGGTGGGAACGGGAGTTGGATTCTGGGGTTGAGGGTCTGGGATCAATAGGATTTGACCCACCTTGATGGTATTCCCAGACAGTTGATTTAAGGAACGAAGCGTACTCACATTCGTAGCGTGTTGTCGCGCGATCTCACTCAAAACTTCTCCTTTCCTAACCCGATGTCCCAAAGGTTTAATTGCCACCGCTTGTTCCTGAACTGCTTGTTTTGCCACTGGATCTTCGATCCTTTGAGGATCTACGATTGCCAGTGTTGTTTCTTGGGCAGTTGGGGTTGGTAACTCAGGCACTTTTAGAGTTTGCCCTGCAATTAAGTAACGTCTCTGTAACCGATTGAGTTGGCGAAGTTGAGCCACTGTGGTTTGATAATGTTGAGCAATGCTGTCTAAAGTGTCTCCTCTCCGGACGCGATGCTTCGCAGTTTTGGGAATGTCTTTTTTAGGTTCATTAGGCACTGATAAGGCAGTCACCGTAACGGCTGTAGCCTCTTTTGAATCTGGAGTAGATTCCTCTGTTGAAACTGTAGATTGCATGGGCACGGTCAGAAATTGTCCCACCTTTAGAATGTGACCAGATAGGTTATTGAGTTGTTGTAATTCCCTTTTAGAAATTTGGTAACGCTGGGCCAGCAAACCCAAAGTATCTCCTTTCCTTACCTGATAACGAGTAGTTTCTAAAAGTCCCAAGGGAGTTTCCTCTTTTACCAAAACTCCAGGAGTTGTGGGAGGTTGGTCATACAAGGCTACCGTTTGTTCCTCCAACAATTGTGGATTGTTCAATAAACTGTTGAGTGGTATGGGAGGCGGCAAATTGGCTTTGGCCAATTGTTGCTTGAACAGGTTGAGTTTATGAATGGGTATCGTTAACTTGTGAGGAGGAGTGGTAATTCCCAAACGATAACCTGCGTTGAGATTTCTAAAGTCATTAGGCGTCAAGTCAGCCAATTTGGCAGCAATGGCTAAACTCATTTGCCGATTCACTTCTATCTGGGTCAGGTAGGGACGATTGGGAATTGAACGCAACTGAATACGGTATTGTTCAGGATTGGCAATTACTTTGGTCACTGCCAACAGTTTGGGAACATACCATCGAGTCTCACCGGGTAAGGAAAGGGACCAGTAATCAGTTGGCTTACCTTCGGCCTCATTTTTCCGAATGGCTTTTCTAACATTACCTTCCCCATAGTTGTAGGCAGCCAAGGCTAGAAACCAGTCGTTATTAAATAGATCGTGTAAGCGTTCCAAATAATTAAGAGCCGCTTGGGTGGATGCCATGAGGTCCCTTCTGGCATCATATTCTTCCGTCTGAGTTAAACCATAGTCACGGCCAGTGGAGGGAATGAATTGCCAAATTCCTGCAGCACTTTTTGGGGAAAGTGCAAGGGGCTCAAAGCCACTTTCAATGGCTGGTAGGAGGGCGATTTCAAGGGGTAATTTGCGCTTTTCGACCTGCTCCACAATGTAGTGTAGATAAGGGGCAGCTTTGATCGCCAAATTGTCAAAATAACGGGTATGTTGTAGGTATTTTTCCAAGGCTCGTTGCGTATAAGCATTGTCAACGACGGCAAAATTATACCCTTTGCGGATTCTATCCCAAAGATTTTGGGAAGTATTGGTAGATTGGTAACGCTTAAATTTTTCAGAGGTGTCCAAAACTTTGGGAATAATCGGCGGATTAACCTGAGGATTATTCTGGGTTGTCAAATGTCTTTGGACGGGTTGAGGGGGAGGGTTGTTAAGTTGAGGGGGAGGGTTAATGCGGATCTGCTCTGTTGAGGCAGATGAAAACACAGCTTGGGCTGCTTCATCTGGAGCAGCGTGGAGGAAGTGAGTTTCAGTTGGATCGTCGTAAAATCCATGATTTAAGTAAGCATAAGTGGCATAGTTGTCCGCCAATGATTGCTCTTTCAGAGTATTATCAAAGACGGGATCACGGTTGAGTGCTTCTACAATTTCTGGCAGATCACTCTGAACGGTTGGACTTTGTGACTGGGCAGCCGATACGGCCGATTCAGTCAGCACTTCAGGGTTGACAGTTAACGTATTACAGCCATAAAGACTGATTATAATGAGCGGTAGTATAGTTGTATTTTTCATAGCCAAGCAATGGTAGGAAAATAAACTATGAAAATCAAGTGGTCAGAGGAATAAAAGAGGCTTTTTTTATCAATTTACACTTAATAGAAGTAAATATAATATTGAAAAGAAGGTTTTTATGTGCTCTTTTATCCCAATAAAAGGGATACCCCCTGTCCTCTCGATCTTCAAAATGAGGTAGATATCATTAAACTCCTACTTATTTACTGAGTAATTCCTTTAATCCAGGTCTTATTTAATGATTTTTAAATAATCGTTCCTTTTCTCGCTGCCAATCCCGATCCTTTTCTGTGGACCGTTTGTCAAAGTCTTTTTTACCCTTTGCCAAGGCGATTTCAACTTTCACTCGATTCTTTTTCCAATAAAAGGCAGTCGCAATCAGAGCTTGGCCCTTTCGTTCCACTGCTCCTATCAACTTATTTAATTCTGCTTTATGTAACAACAGCTTACGTGTACGTTGTGGATCTGGATCGATATGGGTGGAAGCAGTGGCCAAGGGAGTGATGACTGCGCCCAGCAACCAGGCTTCTCCCTCCTTCAAGAGCACATAAGTGTCCCGCAATTGTAAACGACCGGACCGTAGACTTTTGACTTCCCAGCCTTGTAGAGCAATACCGGTCTCAAAACGATCCTCCAAAAAGAAATCAAATTTTGCCTTCTTATTCAAAGCAATAGTGCTGTTACCGGGGGTGGTTTTTTTATTCATATCCTTCTATATAACCTATGTTCACTGATTGGGAACAATTGAATTTATTCCTAATTTTTCCAAAAATTACCTGTTCCTACCTTTAACTCAACGAGGAATTAGTGGCTGGACGATCCCATTTTGATTTTGACTTCTTCAGCATAATCGCAGTTTCCAGCCCCATCGTTTACCGTACAAACAATTTCCACTTTCAATCTTTCTGGCACTTGTTGAAATAAGTTTATCACGTCTTGATTATACATTCGAATACATCCATGAGAAGCCGGTTTTCCAATATCCCTTTCAGCTGCAGTCCCATGAATGTAAATAAAACGTTGATAAGAATCAATCCCGGGCCCAGCATTTTTCCCCTTCTCTAAGCCCTTCAACCACAAAATACGAGTTGTAACCACATCGCCCTGTTCCTGATCAATCTCTGCTTGACGGTTAGTACTGACGCGAGCCTTGAAAATCGTATTCAGAGGAGCGCCATCTCCAATCTTTTGCTCAATATGATGTAAACCCAAGGGAGTTTTATTACTCCCAGCCTGACTGCCAATTCCATATTTAGATGTGGAAATATCGTACTCCTTTATAACACTATTCTCTTTTGAATAGAGATACAATTTTTGGGTAGAAATATCCACTACAATTTTACCAGACTGCTGCGAAGCTGTCCCAGGAGTCGCTTCTGAAGTTGGATTTTCATTGGTCCCAATTTCAGAATTTGTATTGGGAGATGAAGGAGTGATCGGTTGTTCAAGTATAGGTACTGGCAAAGGTTGCGAAATTTTGGCAGGGGCCGCCTGAGTAGAAACTGAAGTCGAACTTGGGGGAGTTACAGAAACTTTTTGATAACAATGAGTAAGAGTTATCAACACCAACACTGCAGCCACTCCATATTTGATTCGTGAATGCCAATTTTTTAAAATAAACATAGATACTCCAAATGAAGATTAAAATAATTCGTTCCAAATACACCTGACAAATATAAACTCATTTTCCAAGTAAGGACCGTCTTATCCTCTACATGCTCAATGATTCTTACTGGGGCATGAAATTTTCAAACCAATTTTAACAGAAAAAATCATGATCAACACGCTAAATATCCCCGAATTTACAGTATAATGGCCTACTTTTAACCCTGATCAAGCTGACTCCTATCCCATTTTGCCCCTATGATACGTCCAAACAACTTTTTATTCCTTGGCTGGCTACTCTGGTTAATACTGGCCATAGCCAGTGTATGGCGTCCTCCCATGACCCTATTTTGGGAAATCACCGGCCTCATTCTCCTCCTTCTCAGTTGCATTGAAGCCTGGCAAGTCTATCATCTACCCTCCCCTATTTTCGAACGCCAACTGCTAAAATCCCTACCCCTAGGAGTGTGGACAGAAGTCAATTTAAAATTCCACAATGCCAGTTCCCATTCTTTAACTCTGGATATTTTTGATGATTACCCTATTCACAGCCAACTCCTTGGTTTACCTCAAAAACTCACCTTACCCCCCCACAGCCAACTGACCACTGCCTATAAACTCTGTCCTCAACGACGTGGACTCATGGCATTCAAAGGCATTTACTTACTCATCTATTCCCCTTGGCACTTTTGGAAACAAGCCCGCTACTTACCCCTGGCCGCTCCAGTACGAGTTTACCCCAATTTTGCAGCCACCACCAAATATGCCCTATTGGCCACCGAAAATCGACTGGGACAACTGGGAATTCACAAATTACCTCGCCGTGGAGAAGGACTGGATTTTCACCAATTGCGTGAATATCGATCTGGAGATGCCCTTCGCCAAATCGATTGGAACACCACCTCCAGATACCGAAAACTCATTTCCAAAGAATATCAAGATGAAAGAGACCAAACCTTGATCTTTTTACTCGACTGTGGACGTCGCATGACCGCTCAAGACGGCACCTTTTCCCATTTTGACGACACTCTCAATGCTGTATTACTGTTATCCTATGTGGCCTTGCGCCAAGGTGATGCTTTGGGACTCATGACTCTCAGTGGAGAAACTCGTTGGTTAGCCCCGCGCAAAGGCAAAAATACCCTCAACCTTATTCTCAACACAGTTTATGACCTGCAACCCTCAGCACACACTTCTGACTATTTAGCCGCAGCCCAACAATTGATGGAAAAACATCGCAAACGGGCGCTGGTGGTGCTCATCACCAATCTCCGAGATGAAGACACTGAAGAATTATTACCTGCATTGCAACTATTGCGTCGTAAACACCTGATTTTACTCGCCAGTTTGCAAGAAAAAATCATCACTGAAGTGTTGGAGCATCCGGTGCACAATTTTGAAGAAGCCTTGCGACAAGCAGCCACTTATGAATATCTGCAACATCGTCAACACCTGTATGAAACCTTAACTCACCAAGGCGTGCTCTGCGTAGACACTGAGCCCGAACTGCTGCCCATTAAGATCGTCAATGCCTACCTGGAGATCAAAGCCCGCAATGCCCTATGAGCAAAGAGTTTTACTTTATACACTAACCACTTATTGCCAATCTCCTACCAGGACCATATGTGCCCAATAAAAGGGATGATTGTAGGTCGAATTTATTAACTTCTGCTGAGCACTTTGCAACGCCATTGCTTTCGATTTTCCCGCCTCCAACCAATGCTGATAAAAATCAGTCACCAGGAAATAAGTAGTAACATCATGGGCTTTCCATAAAGTCGCTAAGGAACTTTGCACTCCAGTTTTGATCGCCAGCCCAGACAGTCCCAAACTGGCCCATTGGGCTTCATCCCCTTCAGCTGTGCTGCAGGCACTTAGCAATAACAAATTGATTGGAAACTTCAGTTTTCCAAATAAATCCTTAAATTCTTCAAATGACAACTGTCCATCAAATGTTTTGATAAAATTGTCTTTGTTTTTCATCTCTTTCGCAAAATGAGCATGAGAAATAATGTGCATTACTTCAACTTCTTCAGCAATGAAATCTTTATGCAGACGCTGCCAGTTGGCCGTTGTAAACTCTTGATCCAACAATCTTATCCTTGGTTTATACTCACGCTTAATCACTTCAAACTCCTTTTTACCAAAGTACAACTCTGGATAGTCGTCAACAGGCTTGGTCATGGCCATGAGAATTCTCTCCTTTCTAATGAATTGAGAAGATTGAGCAACATTCAATAAGCTAAGACCAGGAATAATGACCACCGCATATTGTTGCAGCAAAAATCGTTGTCCATCGTGAAAAGCAGATGGATTGACAGTTAACAATTCTCCACTGGATACAAATACCAAGATCTTAACCGATGAAGGCAACACAGTTTTCAAGGGAACAATAAGCCATTGATACAACTGTTGAGCATGTCGTAAATAAGAATGTTGCATTTCTGGGTCCAAATTACTGGGATCAGTTTGCCAGTTTTGGCGTATGGATTCTATCACCGTTTCTATCCGATCGCGAGGTAAAAACTGGGCGGGCAATAGAAACAATTTTTCGCCAGGCAACAACACCAATAATTCCAAACGTTCGGGTAATAAGATGGGATAAATAACAGCAGTCTCTGCCCCTAACTCAACGTTAGCGCTGGAATCGTCCCGTTTTTGAATACATTCTCCCTCAAAATAATTTTCCAGATCGGCCCGTTTTAAAACCTCAATCCCCTTCTGTACCTGCAGCAAAGCATCTTCTTTGTGTTGACCGTTGGCAGTGGAGCTGGCTTTTTGCAACAGAAGATCAATATTTTCTTCCAAAAAGCGGTGAATATGCTCATAAGTGTTGGGCCCATTCAGTTTCCAATTGAATCCTTTCACCATTCCTAAGGACTTCAAGTCTCCGGAAGAAGCGCAGGTTGCAGGAAATAAAATGGCCAAGGCACGTTGATAAGCATTAATAGCATCATCCAGTTGATGAAGTTGCTTAAAAATACGCCCCAATTCCCATTCCCAACGGAATAACCAATTTTCTTGTTGATGAGCCTGCGCCTTGAAAATGGCTTCTCGTACCCTTTTCAGAGCTTGGGAATAGCGCTGACTGTGCATATCCTCCTCCACAAATTTTTGGCAACACACTGCAGCTTGGGCAAAGCAGTGGTCCGGTAGCTGCCAGCAGGTTTGAGAAGAATCCTGAGAGGACAAGCAGGTCTTAGGACAAGTTTGATCTGGACTGAGCCTTGAATTTTCTGTGGGTTGGATCGGAGGTGAAATTGTGGAATTTGTGCAACCCAACATCACAATCCCAAACAATAAAAACCATTCCCATTTCATCACTTTTCTCCTTGACAATTATCCAGCAATTTAATCTGCAGGCCTGCCGTTCTCAATCCAGCATACTCTTGAAATTTGTATTTTTCCGGCGTTATTTGATAATTGTACAATAGGTCAACCAAGGTTTTCCACTCCTCTGCGGTAAATGAGTGTTCTGGCCATACCAGTTCCCAAGTACTTGAATTGAAAGTCAATGGCAATCCTTTTTGCAACAATTGCTTCTGTAATTTTTGCCATCGATAACATGTTATTTCAATGACTTTGGATTGAGTGGGAATTGGGTTTGTAACCGTCGATTGCGACTTGGGAATGAACAGTGTGGGGGCAGTCGATTCTTCTGTAGGAATATAGCGCAGGGTAATCACGGCTACCAAACTGGTATATACAGTCACCAAAGTCAATTTTTTCCAACTCAACCATTCTTCCCAGTCATCATAAAATCGGGAACGCGGTGGTTTAGAAGGCAATTTTGGCAAGTGCCCATTTGCTCGCAAACGCTCCTTGATCTTTTCCAAATTGGCTAAAGAAACGGTCTCTTGAGCCTGGGCTTGTTTCAATAAAGCATGGCGCAATGCCAAAGCTTCTTGCACTGTTTTGGGATCAGCAGATTCGGGGGAAGTTTTGCCCGCCATGATAGCTAACCAATTTTGATCATCTTGTTGCACTTGTTCATTAATCTCGGCAACGGGTGTTTTTGGGGGAGTAGACTTTTTCATGTTATAAATCCTCACAATCATGTTGGCAATTTTGAATCTGATCGTAAATCCGCAAACGACTTCGACAGTCTATCAATTGTCGCTCGACCTCTTCAGACGTTTTTTGCTGGTCAGCAGCGATTTCCACTATAGGAACGCCTTGCGCTAATTTTGTTAAAATTTGCCAACATTGAGTATGTTGACTCATGAATGCCCGTACACTTCCAGGAGTCTTTCCCAAGTCATTGCTGATTTCTGCCGTACTTTTGCCCAAGGCAGCCAGTACTTTCATCCTCCAAAAATTAGCCGTCAAACGAGGTAAACTTTGTATACGTTTCAACAACAATTGATAGCAACGTTCATAACATACT
Source organism: Thiomargarita sp. (assembly GCA_020721005.1). Taxonomy (GTDB): domain Bacteria; phylum Pseudomonadota; class Gammaproteobacteria; order Beggiatoales; family Beggiatoaceae; genus DYNP01. The sequence continues at coordinate 140,432 of DYNP01000008.1, read as the reverse complement.
TCTCTTTCAATACGGGAAATAGCTTGTAACTCCTCAAACTCTTCCTCCAATGCATAAGGATCAAATCGACAAGTGACAGTTGGAGTTTTGGCAAAATATTGTTTGGTCCTATAATCCAATAAGTGACAAAGCCAGGTGTATACACTGCATTCTTCCCGAAAATTATGAATGCTGCTGTAAAAGGCATAAAAAGTGTCATCACACAACTCTTGTATCTCTTGCGGTTCCAAGATTCCATAACGACTCCTAATCCGACATTGCAAATCCGGAGAATAACGTTTATACAATGCCGCCATTCCCCGCTCACCACCAGCCCTGATATCCTCTAATGCCGACTTATCAGCACCCTCAATCATTCGTTTCATAATTGATCTCGTCTTAGTATACTGGCAAATGTTAACCCATTTTCTTGTATTATCTGGTCAATTTCTTTATGATAAACAGTGCAGTTGTTGTATAACTCCACCTTTTAAAACTCAACCCATTATATTGTAACAATTAAAATATGGCAAATTATCTCGATCAAATTACTTGGAATGACCAAGGCTTGGTCCCGGTCATCACCCAAGATGTAAACACCAACAAGGTCCTCATGTTTGCTTGGATGAATCGCCAAGCCCTCACCCTTACTTTAGAAGAAAAACGTGCAATTTACTGGTCCCGTTCTCGCAATCGACTCTGGTACAAAGGAGAAGAATCAGGTAACATTCAATATGTTAAAGAACTACGGATCGATTGTGATCACGATGTACTGCTGCTTAAAGTAGAACAAATCGGGGCGGGCGCCTGTCATACCGGTCGCGAGACCTGTTTTTATCAACAATGGCAAACTGGAGAATGGATAATTGTAGAGGAAAGATCTGTAAAACCGTGATCTAACGGTTTGGGCAGTTACTTCTCAACTTTGTTGCCTCGATTTGCCAACATGTTGGAACAAATTTGTTTGGATTTGGAAGTGCCCTTTCTTGACCTCAACAGTTATCATTATGAGGGGGGAGTTTCATCGATGAGGGGCATATGACTGATCATAGTTATCAACAGGCCGCCCATCATCTGGCTCATTGGATAATGCAACTTCGTTGATCAGTTCATGGCAATGTGTCTCTTGTTGCCAGCATGTTTAGCAAAGCATTATCCATCTTTTGAAGTTCAGTGGATGATAACGCGAAAAGAGGCATATTATCCACTCTAGGTGGGCTGTTTCCAAGCAATCAAGGTAAAATAGGCAATTTTTGTTCGTTGCCCACTATTTTAGCCTTGCATTGTCGAAAGGAATGGGTTAGTATTACGATTGTAATAAAAATATTACGATGTTTCTAACTGACCAATTTCAGGATTTGACTATGCCTCCGTTTATTCTACTTCTTATGTTATTTCCTTCCTTGACTCTGGCTCATTTTCAGACGCTCTTACCCACTACCGATACAGTTATTGAGACTCAACAATCGGTGATACAATTGGAAATGCAGTGGACGCATCCTATGGAACAAGGGCCTTTGATGAACATGGGTAAACCTCAGCAATTTGGGGTGTTATTGGGTGAGCAACAGATTGATTTATCAAAGAATTTAGTGCCAAAACAACAGTCTGGCGTGACTTTTTATCAGGCCAGTTATACTTTCAAACAACCTGGTAATTATATTTTTTTCCTAGAGCCCGCTCCTTATTGGGAGGAAACTGAAGGTAAAATGATTGTGCATTATACCAAGGTCATTGTGGATGCCTTTGAAGCGGGCACCGGTTGGGAAACTTTAGTGGGATTGCCCGTGGAAATTGAACCTCTGGTGAGACCGTTTGGGATTTGGGTGGGGAATTTGTTTCAAGGCTTGGTCAGAAGAAATGGGAAGGTGGTGCCCTTTGCCAAGATTGAAGTGGAATATTTCAATCAGTCTCGATCGATTATTCCTGCTTCAGCCGCCTTAATCACCCAAGTTATCAAAGCCGATAGCCAAGGTCTCTTCAGTTATGCTATTCCCAAAACTGGATGGTGGGGATTTGCCGCGTTATTGGAAAGTGAGCAGCCCATGCGCAATCCACAAGGGCAAATGGTGGAAGGAGAATTGGGAGGAGTTTTGTGGGTACAGGCTAAGGAGTTGCCATAATGCACATTGCCGAGGGCATTTTAACAATTCCTGTATTGGCCAGTGGTTACGTTGTGGCTATAGCTGGCTTAACTTTCAGTCTCAAAAAATTGCCAGAAGAACAAATTCCCCAGGTGGCTCTGTTGAGCGCGGTGTTTTTTATCGCCTCCTTAATTCACATTCCCTTGGGTGCCACTCAGATCCATCTGGTATTGCATGGCCTGATCGGCTTATTATTGGGATGGGCAGCCTTTCCAGCCCTGTTTATCGCCCTGCTCTTGCAAGCAGTACTGTTTGGGTTCGGTGGAATCAGCACTTTGGGCATCAATACCGTTAATTTAGCCCTGCCTGCCCTATTGGCTTTCTATGCAGGACGCGGGTTGATGACTGTCACTCAACGAGGATTTTTGATTGGATTGGGGAGCGCCACATTGGCTATGTTGGGAAGTTTACTTCTAATCGGAGGATCTTTAAGAATGGGGGGACAAGAATTTTGGCCCCTGATTCAATTGATGATGGTAATTCATGTACCACTTTTAGTGATTGAGGGACTGATCACGGGACTGATTGTGGCCTTTTTGCAAAAGGTAGCGCCTGAAATATTACAACCCATCACACAAATTCCAGTATCAACTCAGACCACCCTCAATTCTGTAAAAAGCTCAACCTGCAGTTAGCCAAATCTTGATAACTCTTTCTCCGTTATTAACAACAGGAGTGCTTCCATAAAAAGAGTAATTAAGTATACTTACTCACCCCAAAATAGAACCCGATAAAAAAACTTGCTACTCTCGACAAAATAGATTATAATAATTGCCAATTAAGTAGCAGTTTCCCCTTTCCTAAAGCAGGCGCGTAGCTCAGTGGTAGAGTATTACCTTGACATGGTAGTGGTCGGTGGTTCGATCCCACTCGCGCCTACCACCCTCCTTCGCTTATTCCTTTAATAACGGATACTTATCCTATCCCCCTCAACTCATGCCTAATATTACCCTACCGGATGGTAAAACCCGCCAATTTCCTCATCCTATGACGGTGGCTGATGTTGCCGCCAGTATTGGACCTGGTTTAGCTAAAGCTGCATTGGCGGCTAAAGTCAATGGGCATCTCGTTGATTTGTCAACTCTGATCACTGAAGATGGACAAATCACCCTGATCACGGATCGAGACCCGGAAGGTGTAGAAATTATTCGTCATTCCACTGCCCACCTGCTGGCTCAAGCCGTCAAGTCTCTATTTCCTGAAGTTCAAGTGACCATTGGTCCTGTGATTGAGAATGGTTTCTACTACGACTTTGCCTATCCGAAAGGTTTCACTCCAGAAGATTTAGAACGTATTCAGGCTAAGATGGAGGAGTTGGCCAAACAAGCCCTGCCCCTACAACGTTCGGTATTGTCCCGCGATCAGGCGATCACTTTTTTCCGTCAACAAGGTGAAAATTACAAAGCGGAAATCATTGAATCGATTCCCTCCAATGAGCCTTTGTCCCTCTATCAACAAGGAGAATTCACTGACCTGTGTCGGGGTCCACACGTTCCCAATACCCAATGCCTTAAAGCCTTTAAACTCATGAAAGTGGCGGGTGCCTATTGGCGAGGTGACCCCAACAATCAAATGTTGCAACGCATTTATGGTACAGCTTGGGCATCTAAAGCGGATTTGGAAACCTATCTGCACCGTCTGGCAGAAGCAGAAAAACGAGACCATCGGAAAATTGGCAAACAACTGTCTCTATTTCATGTGCAAGAAGAAGCACCGGGCATGATTTTTTGGCATGAAAAAGGCTGGCGTCTCTATCTACAAGTACAAGATTATATTCGTAATTTGCTGCGAGAACATGGCTATCAAGAAGTGCACACTCCTCAAGTAGTAGATCGTTCCCTGTGGGAAAGATCGGGACACTGGGAAAAATTCAGCAAAGACATGTTCACCACCCATTCTGAAAATCGGGATTACGCTATAAAACCAATGAACTGTCCCTGTCACATTCAAATTTACAATCAGGGACTGAAAAGTTATCGGGAATTGCCTTTGCGTTTGGCGGAATTTGGATCCTGTCACCGCAATGAACCCTCAGGCACACTGCATGGATTGATGCGTATCCGTAATTTTGTACAGGACGACGCTCACATCTTTTGTACAGAACAACAAATTCAAGAAGAAGTATCTGGCTTCATCGACCTCTTGTTTAAAGTATACACAGACTTTGGATTTAAAGACATCCTGATCAAACTCTCCACTCGTCCTGCCCAACGCATTGGCAGCGATGAAATTTGGGACAAAGCCGAACAAGCCTTGGAATTGGCCTTAAATCACAAACAATTAACCTGGCAATTGCAACCGGGAGAAGGGGCTTTCTACGGACCTAAGATAGAATTTTCCTTGAAGGATTGCTTGGGCAGAATCTGGCAATGTGGCACCATCCAAGTGGACTTCTCCATGCCCGCTCGACTGGGGGCTGAATATGTATCCGCTGATGGCACCAAACAAGTGCCGGTTATGCTGCATCGAGCCATTCTAGGATCACTGGAACGCTTCATTGGCATCCTGATTGAAGAACATGCAGGTGCTTTTCCGGCGTGGCTGGCCCCTGTGCAAGTGGCAGTATTAACCATCACCGATCACCAACACGACTATGCGCACCAAGTGGATCGGCAACTACGCGATGTCGGAATTCGGGCAATTAAGGACTTGAGAAATGAAAAAATTGGCCTTAAAATCCGTGAACACACATTACAACGCATACCCTATCTACTTGTCTTAGGGGGACGGGAAGTTGACAAGCAACAAGTAGCCGTACGAACTCGACGTGGAGAAGACCTGGGTGCTATGACAATAGCGGATTTCATTACCCAACTTCAAACCGAAATCGATCATCGTCAGTAGGATACGGTTACCTTACCCATTCATCATCAGAGGAGGAAAACTACATCACAGCGGAGAAGCGTACAACTCGCCTAAATGAGGAAATTGCCGTCCCTAAGGTTCGTTTAATCGATGCCGAGGGCGAGCAGGTCGGCATTGTTCCAATACGGGAAGCACTGCAAAAAGCCGTAGAATCGGAACTGGACCTGGTCGAAATTGCACCTCAAAGTAAGCCACCGGTATGCCGGATCATGGATTACGGCAAATTCCAATTTGAACAAAGTAAGAAGCGCCATGCGGCCAAAAAGAAACAGAAGCAAGTACAAATCAAAGAAATTAAGTTTCGGCCAGGCACTGAAGAAGGGGATTATCAGGTCAAACTGCGCAACCTGATACGTTTCCTAGAAGAAGGGGATAAAACTAAGATCACCCTGCGTTTTAGAGGACGAGAAATGGCTCACCAAGAACTGGGACAAGAACTTTTGAAGCGCCTCGAGACGGACTTAGCTGACCATGGAATTGTGGAACAACATCCCAAGGTGGAAGGTCGACAAATGGTGATGGTGATTGCACCCAAAAAAATTTAATTCATTGACCAATGCGAGTACTGAACAATGCCTAAATTGAAGACAAATCGGGCGGCGGCTAAGCGGTTTAAAGCCACAGCCAGCGGCAGTTTTAAACGCAATCAAAGCTGTCGGCGCCATATCCTCACAAAGAAAAGTAATAAGCGTAAACGCCAATTACGTTCACCTATCCTAGTAGATGCCGTAGATGTCCCTATGATAAAACGCCTATTACCTTACGCCTGAGGAACAATAAATGCCTAGAGTCAAACGTGGTGTGACTGCTCACGCCCGACACAAGAAAATTTTGGACGCTTCGAAAGGATATCGTGGTTTTCGCCGCAATGTCATTCGAATGGCCAAACAAGCAGTAACCAAGGCCGGACAGTATGCCTATCGTGACCGTAGACAGCGTAAACGACAATTCAGAGCCCTGTGGATCACCCGGATCAACGCAGCTGCTCGGCAATGTGGTTTATCTTACAGTTGTTTGATCAACGGTCTGCACAAAGCAGGCATCGAAATTGACCGAAAACTGCTGGCAGAATTGGCAGTTTACAACCCAGAAGCCTTTGCCACTTTGGCGGAACAAGCCAAAACTGCGTTGGCCTAATCCAAAACAGTTGTTAAATTCCCACTTAACAACATTTTTCTTCATGGGTGGGGTGACCACAAAACCAGGTCCCCCTACCCACAATAACTCCCTCTCTTCCCCCCCTCCATCCATCACAATCCTATTCTCAATTCATCAAACAACCTGCTGTGAATATTCTATTTTTATCCCCATCACAGGAAAATTCACCATGAACCCTTTAAAAGTTGCAATTCTGCTGTTTACCCTCACCCTGACTCCTGCCTTACAAGCTGCACCTCCTTTCATTGATTACCAATGGACTTTCAGCGCCCATTCAGACTGCTTGGACATGGCCAAACCCGCTTTACAGTCCGCAGGTTTCAAAAGCAGTGACAACTCCACGGGCAGCTCAGAAGTGGTGGGTGCTCAAGGAGAATACAAAGGTGTGATTGCCTGCCCCAATGAGACCGAAATTGCACTGTTTATTGTTTCTGGTCCCAATTATCAAAAAGCCAAGGATCTGGCTGTGCAGATGAAACGATATTTTAGCAATTGAAACAATACGTTAGCAATACTTCTTGACACTGACCCTCACCTGAATACTGAACATCATCAGTAATTATTCCCCATGACAAGTGATTTCCCCTGTCTCTATTGGCTTATCAGGGGTGATCCCACTGTTACTTCCCTACCAATTCTCATGAAAATACTTTTTTACCTGCTTAGTCTCATTCTGCTGCTGGCCCTTGCCATTATTCCCTATTGGAGTGGAAAAACTGCCCGACAACAACTCGAACAACTGGAAATTCCATTTGTAAAATTAAGTGATATCCAACATCAATCCCAAACCGGTTGGTTAAATTCTCAAGCCAAAACCTCCTTAATACTCAAGCAGTTACTGCAACAACCGCTGGCCAAAAATTATCAAATCACCCTGCAACATCACATTCGACATGGCCTATTACCTTTAAAACCCTTAGAAATTGACTCCATTCTCACCACCACCCCAGATTTACGACTTCAACTCGAACAATTCCCCAACAACACTGATTTATTGACCATCCACACCATTTTTCCCGCCACCGGTCAACTTATCCATCATTTGACCATTCCTAAATTCACTTATTCCCATGACACTTGGCGTGCCAGTTGGCAAGGTTTACAAGGTCAGGCTAAAGTACCAACTGAGCGAGCATTGACTGGAATTTTTCATATTCCCAATATTAAAATATCTCAAAAATCTCAAGAACTTAATTTGGAACACATTGATTTTACACTGGATTTCCATAATGAACAATTGCAAACAACCCTTAAATTAAATGACTTAAACTGGCAGCATTCCCCTCAAAATATTTGGCAGGCCACTACTGTGCAAATTGCAGGAAAAGGGGAATTACAAGAAGAAATGCTGTTTCTGCACATACAACCGAATTTAGCCCATTTAACAATGGGAACAGAAACCTATCAAAATCTCTCTGCACAACTGATATTAGGCCATTTGCATCAAGACAGTGTATTGCAAATCCTCCAATTCCTGTTAAACAACTCTTTTCCATTAAACTGGATGGCGTTGGGGCAATTGATGCAAATAACTTCTCAATTATTCACTCATCATCCTGAATTACAAATTTCCCAATTGGATTTAACAACTTCTGCAGGCAAAATTCAAGGGAATCTGCAAGTTAAGGTGGCAGAATTTGACCCAATTACCTTGTTATTACAACCCCAGTTATTTTGGCAAATTTTATCTGGGAATATGGATTTACAAATGCCACGAGCCATTTTTCAAATGTGGTTATCTCCAGAAACCATTAAATATTGGATTGATCAAGGTATTTTGGAACAACAATCTGAGCAAGTATTTTTGATTACGGGAACGCAATTTCATGGAAAATTGACCCTATTTTGAGTAAAAAAATTCTTGGCAGTAAATTGCCATTTAACCCGATAATTCATGGTATAACAGTTTCTACGGAACATAGGCAAATTCATTGTCAGGACGGTTTATTCTCCCCTAATTTACATTGATCTGCATTGATTAGGGAATTCTATCGGTCAATATAACGGAGTTAAACCAAAATCAACCTGATCGATAGGCAAAAATAATAACAAATGGTTTTCAATCTGATATAATTGGCAAATGGGTTGGAAAAACACTCCTGCAAATGCAAAGATAACGCTTTAAACACAGGGCTAAATACCCAACTTTTGCCGCTGGCCAATCTGGCTTGACCGTCGATTGCTCAAAGGAGTTTAATTTCTAGTTGATATACATAAAAAATTGAGGGCTTTGGATAGATGGAACATAAAAATAAGAATTTCCAAAAAACCTTGTTGTTAATTGATGATATTCCAGACAATTTAACAGTATTACAAGCTTTTTTGAGGAATAGAGAATTTAAAATTTTGGTGGCCACCAATGGCAAACAGGGAATTAAAGTAGCCGAATATGCCTTGCCTGACCTGATCTTGCTGGATGTGATGATGCCGGGCATGAACGGTTTTGAAGTTTGCCAATATTTAAAATCTCAAGAGAAAACTCGAGCCATACCAATTATTTTTATGACTGCGCTGTCAGAGACGATAGATAAAATTCGGGGCTTTGAAGTCGGAGCAGCCGATTACATTACCAAACCATTTCAGCAGGAAGAAGTGTTGGCCAGAGTGAATGCTCACATCATGTTGCAACATCAGCATAAACAATTGCAGAAACAAAATATGGAGTTGGATGCATTTGCTCACACTGTTGCTCATGATTTAAAAAATCCCATCAGTGCCATGATTAATCTGACTGGAATGTTTTTAGAGAATTATTCTCCGGAAAAGCCGTTTGAAGAAAAGTGGAGAAAACGTCTGGAGTTTGTGGAACAGGCCGGACAGAGAACGATTAACACCATCAATGCTTTATTAAAATTGGCTGGAGTCTCCCGACAAACCGATTGGGAAGTAACTCCCTTGAATATGAAAGAAATCACGCAAAGAGTACTTGATCAACTGTTACCAACTTTAAAAACAACCGATCTTAACATTCAACAACCGGACCATTGGCCTGTTGCTTTGGGTTATGCCCCTTGGATAGAAGAAGTTTGGATGAATTATTTAAGCAATGCATTTAAATATGGAGGGCAACCTCTGCATTTGATATTGGGATCAGATGTGCAGGAAAATGGAAAAATTCGTTTCTGGGTGCAGGACAATGGTCAAGGATTATCTCCCGAGGCTCAAAGCAAATTGTTCACCCCCTTTACCCGTCTGCATCGTGGACGAGTGGATGGTCACGGTTTAGGTCTGTCCATTGTCCAACAAATTATTGAAAAATTAGGGGGTGAAGTTGGGTTAGAAAGTACGCTAGAAAAAGGAAGTTTGTTTTATTTCACATTGCCTGCAGCCAATTAAAATTCAAAATATCTTTCCCTAAAGAAAAGGGGCTGGTGTCGACCAACATTGCCCCTCCACCCATTCTCCATCGACATTTTCCAGAAATTCCCAAATCTGTAATTGTTCTCTCTTTCGTTCCCACATTCCGCGGTCTCTGGTTCCCATCCTCTGTGTGGGAACGAGAAAAGCTCCAAACCGATAGTTGACGTCCAGTTGGTATTTAAGAGTAGACCTCCTGCAAAAGTAAATGATGCGATACGAAAAAATAAAATTGCTAAAAGTCTAATAGTAGGATGGGCAACTGCTTTATTGTTGCCCACCCAATTCCAGCCATGCTATTCAGAGAGAGAAATCCCCTTTGGAGTGGAGGCTTTAGCCAACAATTAAAGCACGTTGGAGTAGAGGCTTTAGCCGGTCAAGTCAGCCGTGGACATTGCCCCCCACACCCAAATTGCCTACGGCTGACCGGCTAAAGCCTCTACTCCAACGTGCTTTAATTGTTGGCTAAAGCCTCCACTCCAACGTACCTTAATTGAATGGCAGATAATGATAGGGTGGCCAACTCTCATCTTTTCATGATCGCATCCTTTTGCGAGAGGTCTAGTAGTTTTTTGTGTGGATAAAATTGCATTAAATTTCCTTAAAAAAACATGGAGTTAAAATTGATAGCGGTTACTCAAACTTACTTTTCAAAATTTCAAACCAAGATAATTCCCACGACAATTGAATTCTTCGTATTGGCTCTTTTAACCCTGTCATTTTTCACCTTTCCCACCCCCAAAGCAATTAATTTAGACACTTCCTGGCAACAAACTTTGGCTGAAGCCTATTTACACAATTGGCAAGCTGGAGTGGATTATGTCTTCACCTATGGTCCCTTAGGATATTTTGGTTTGAAAAATCCTGCTTATTACGGATCCATTTTTCAGTTGGCCATCTGGACTTGGTTAGGCATCAGTCTCATCGCAGCTTGGATATTTTTAATGTGGGCCAAGCAATTACCAACTCGATTAAAACAAATTGCCTTCCTTCTGTTGCTGGGAATTATCGTTTCGGAAGTTTCCCGATTTGCTGACCCTTTTTTCACACTGCTGATAGTTTGTAGCACTTTGCTATTCATTTCCCCCTCCAGTTGCTTCAACTCTCCAATTCGCTACCTTTTGGGACTGCAAGGATTGCTGCTCATTTTTACCTTGCTATCTTTAGTGAAATTCAGCTATTTCCTGCTCATCGTAATTTGTGTGGGAATTTTGACTTTCAACTTTGGATTGCGATGCTCGTTTAAAAAAGCACTGTTATTTCCCATATATTTTATCATACTCTTAATTGTCACTTGGATTATTCTTGGTCAAAATTGGCAAAACTTGCCCATATTCCTCAGTCGATCTTGGGAACTGGCTCATTATTACAGTGAAGCCATGTCGTACCCCATCAATCCAGACCGTTTTATCTTAGGGTTAGCCACACTTTTCTCCTTGGGACTGTTAATGTGGATTGCTTTTCTAGGAACACCGAACCGCATCGCTCAATTTATCAGTAGTTTATTAATTTTAGCAGGACTTTTTATCAGTTGGAAAAGCAGTTTTGTGCGCTATGAAGAATTTATCCACGGAGTTATGTTTTTCTGTTTTGCACTGCTCACCCCTTTCCTCATTCCCTTTTCCAGTCTGCGGATTGTGCGCCCATTTTTGCTGCATTTGATATTTTTGTTACCCATTGGTTTGGCATTGATGGGAATTTTTTCCATCACCTATTCTCATGGCTATCAGCCAACCACATTTTTGAAAATCACCGCAGATAAACTGTTGGACAACATAAAAGTGTTAACTGCTTGGGAAGATTACAAAAATCATTATGAACAAGTGATTGCCATCGAACTGAAAACTCAACATGCCTTGCCCAAAATACAGTCCCATCTTAACCAAGCAACTGTGGATATATTACCTGCTCAACAAGGCGTCCTGTTCCTAAACAACCTTTCCTATCGGCCGCGCCCGTTATTTCAAGATTATCTGGCTTATAGCTCTACACTGGCTAGATTGAACGAAACTTTTTATACCAATCCTGCCACCGCCCCAGACTACGTGTTGTTTGATTTGGAGCCTCTGGACACTCGATTCCCAATGTCACAAGATGCTGGAATTATCAATCGATTATTATGGGACTATCGTCCGCTATTCATAGAAAAAACATGGTTGTTGTTGCAGCATCAACCTCGACAGTCCAGTGATGCGGAAACTAATTTGGTTAATTTATTTGCAAAAGAAATCAAGTTTGGAGAATCAGTTGATTTACGAGATTTTAATTCGATGTCGCTGTGGGCAACCCCTGATTTTAAACCATCTTGGTTGGGACGGTTGGCCAGTTTATTGGTGCAATTACCCCCCACTTTTTTGGAAATTGTGACCACCAATGGGCAACATTTACGTTATCGTATCTTATCCAGTTTGAGTGACACTGTTTTTTTACTAAATCCTTTGTTAAAGGATCAAGGGACTTGGATAAACTGGTATTTGGGAAAAACACCCTTGCAAGTTGCTCAGTTGAAAATCGTGACCCAATCCGCTTGGATGTCCAGTTTATTTGATCCCAAAATAGTATTAACAATTAAGGAAAATTCATTAACCCCTTATCCGATTGAAGAAGGGCATAAGCGCCAATTACTGGCTGATTTGCTTCGGCAGGCATTGGACAGCGTGCCCGATTACCTAACTGCCTTCCAATTGTTCCCAGAAAACAAAATTCCAGGACAAAAGGCTAAAAGGGCATTGCTGGTTATGGAATCGCCGGGGGAACTTCGATTTAAAATAGGCACGGGCAGTTATTCCCTAAAGGGTGATCTGGGAATTTTGAGGACCATGGGGACGAATTCGACCTTAAATTATACTGCTATTGGTCAATTTAAGGCAACCTTTGTGAATCAACAGGGACAAGAGTTTTTGATCTTTGATCGGATCTTAACTCTATCTAAATCAAGAGAATCTTTTGAATTCAAGTTTAACGTGGGAGAAGTTGGAGAAATTGTATTGCGCAGTTTTTCCAGTGAAAATTCAGTGCGCCCATTTTGGCAAGGAATAGCGGTACAACTTGAATCAGGATTGGGCTCAGAATGATCCCAATCCCGTCCCAGTTTGGAGGAAAATGAAGGTTGGTGAGTTATTCTTCGTCTGAAAAGTCAAAATCAGGGCTTTCCAAAGGCTCTTGGATATAGTGACCTTGGGCAAAATCCACTTCCGATGACCAAAGGATAGTGAGACTGTTAGCGTCTTCCACAGCCTCTGCAATGGCTAGTTTTTTAAGCTCATGGGTAAGTTTAACAATTTCTTGGACGGTTTGTTGACCTTCTGGGTTGGTTGCTAATCCTTTGATAAAAGAGGAATCAATCTTGACATAATCCACGGGTAAATGTTTCAAAGTGGTTGCATAGTTCAGTCCAGTGCCAAAATGCTCCAGGGCAGATTTGCATTCCATGTGTTGTAATTGGGTGATAAAAGCTTTGGCCAATTTGATTTGGGTGATGGCGGTGGATTCACTGAGTTCAATGACCAATTGTTCTCCAGCCAGTTGGGAAGCTTTCAAGAGTTTTCGTAGGTTGAGTAAGACATCTGGATCTTTGATGGCTTGATCAGAAAGTTTGACAAAGAAGTGAGTGTGATGTCCCTTTTTCTTTTGTTCTGAAAGTACTTTGATGGCTTCTTTGAGCACCCATTTGTCAAGAAAGACGCTGAGGTTGGCTTTTTCTGCTGCGTCAAATAGGTTATTGGATGGGACTAGATTGCCTTGAGTATCGGTCATACGTAGAAAAATTTCATACATTTCTTGGTTTTCACCATGTAGGCTGACAATGGGTTGAAAGCGCAAAGAAAGACGATTCTCTTCAACGGCAGTTTCAATAAGACGAGTGATGTCTGAAGTTTTTATCTTACCTTGATCATTGGCAGAGACCACTGGTTTATAAATTTCAAAACGGTTACCTCCTGCTTCTGCAGCTTGTTTGCAGGCAAGATGGGCATCAGTCAAAACACTTTGGGGACTGGCAGCAGAAGCCAGGACTACGGTAATGCCAATGCTGCAGGTAGCAAGAATGGATTGTTGATCGATTTCAGTGACTACAGTTTCGATGGCCTTGCAAACTTTTTCTGCCAGCTCAGTGGCATATTCCTTGTCTTTATCGTTGATCAGCAGGGTATAAGAGCACTCATCAAATCGAGCCAAAGCGCCGCCTTTACAAAGAGTTTTGAGCACGTTGGCAATATTTTGAACAACCGGATCAGTGCCGCCAATACCAACAAGATCTCTAATGGAGTCTATGTTATCTAGGGTGATGTATAATAATATGCTGCGACTGTGAGTCTCAATAGCCTTAGCCAAAGATTTTTCCAGAAGTTTGATAAAATGTTGCCGATTCAGTAGACCGGTGAGTTGATCGATGCGTTTGGATTCTTCGATCTGTTTAAGGTACTTTTCACTTTCTTCACTCAGTGATTGGTCCCGCATGACAACTTGGATACAGCGCTCATTGTCATAAATGGCATGGTTGACTTCCATTTTGAGTTTGAATTTGCGGTTATTAGATTTAAGACCTTCTAGGTAAAATTCATTTTCTTCTTCCTTAAGATCGGTCATGAATTCTCGCATAAAATCTTTGAATTTAATTTGATCTTCCAAAGCAATTAAGTCCATGATAGGGAGGCCTTCAAGGTCTTCCATGCTGTTGTATTCAAAAATTTTTAGATAGCTGGGATTGGCATAGATGTGCATGCCATCGTGAACATAGGCAATGGCATCTTGGGAAGTTTCCAGCAATACCTTGTTATGTTTTTGGCTTTCCTTATAAAGTTGTTCAAGTTGTTGGCGAGAACGACGAATTCTAAGGTCTTGTAGTTCCCTACCCACGACAACTTGGAGATGATTGTCATGGCCGGTATGAACCACTTGTCGAATGCCAGCGCTGAGTAATTCCGCAATACTTTTGCCATCGAATTTGTTGAGGAGTACAATGATGGGAATGTCTTGTTTACAGGACTTAACCATTTGGAAGACTTGGATAACCGAGAGTCCAATTCCAACTTCTCCGATTTGGGGTACAGAAATGATAAGGTCCCATTCTTGTTCAGTCAACGCTTCTTGAAGGTCTTCTTCATCTTCGACATGGCGGGGCCGAATGGGATAACGAGCTTTGCGTAAGCTGTTGAGAATGACTTCCGCATCATTAGCAGATTCTTCAATAACAATGAGACGAATGGTGTCATCTTGCATTCATCAGGTCTCCATGGAAATAGAGTGGTTTATTTGAGAGGGGAAAGTTTGGGTTGTGTAAAAATGATGAGGATAGAGAATTCATTTGCTCAAGAGAGGTGAATACTCCGTGGATTGCCAATGAATTCTCTCCCATTTAGAGGATAGGGAATTATTTTTCCTCTACCGCCAATACAACATTAGAACCCTTGAATATGGCACAGATGCTTTCTCCTTCTTTGATTCCCAGATCACTGATGGCTTCTTGGGAAACAATGGCTTTCAGGCGTTGTTCACCCTTCAATTGTAGAGTAATTTCTGCACTCAAACGGGCTTGTTCAATATGGATGACTTGACCGCATAAGCGGTTGCCAGCGCTGAATTTGAGACCACTGTCTGCACGAGCTAAAATCAAGTGGGGTGCTCTGATAAGAATGTGGGCTTGATTGCCCTCAGTCAGTTGCATTTTGTTGATGCTGTGCAGGGTTAAGGTGGCTGAGACAGTTTCTCCTCCCTTTAATTCGAGGACAACGTCTCCATGGTATATTCGGCGATTGATGGATTTGACAGTCCCAATCAGTTGGTTGCGAATACTGGTGCGATTGCTGATGGGTTTCATATCGATTTGAGAAGGGGTTTCAGAGGTTTTGAAACCTTCAGTCATATAGGGAATGACTCGTTTGTCAAAGACTTCTTGCCAAGCTTGTTGGCAGTCGGTGGTCCAGCTTTCAGCACAGTATTCTGAGAGCACTTCTACAAACAGGGTTTTGAAGCGTTGCAAGTCTTCGGGTTCCAGTTTGAATTGGGTATGTCGTTCTCCCAATTTAACCATTTTGGGGTGGGTAACTTCTGTTTCGTGTGAGATTCTGGCTAGCAGAGCCATGGTCTCAATCATTTTTCCCATTTGTCGTTCAAATGATTCGGAAAACAAGTGATTGTATTCCGGATACTTTTCGAACAGGCGTTGATAAAAGGTTCGGATCAATTCCTCCTGTTTGCCAGCCAGACTGTCCCAGGTTTGTCCCAGTAATTCTGAGTTCATAAATTCTCCATCCTCCGTTTAGTTGTAGTGATTTAATTATTCTTCGACGGCAAGTACTACATTACTGGCTTTGAGAATACCACAGAATCGTTCTCCGAACTTGATACCCAAATCTTCAACTGATTCGGTAAAAACCATGGCTTTCAACAGGTCTCCACCTTGTAATTCCAGGGTAACTTCGGTATTCAGACGGGCTTGTTGGATTTCAACTACTTTTCCACATAGGTAGTTGGTGGCGCTGAATTTCAGTTGGCAGTTTTCTCTGACGAGAATCAGGTGAGGAGCTCGGATGAGGACATGAGCTTGACTGCCTTCAGTAAGTCCCAAGCGATTGATGCTGTCTAGAGTGAGAATGGCCATGAGTTCTTGGCCTCCCATTAATTTTAGCATTACTTCAGCATGATACATACGGGGTTTGATATGGAGAACGGTCCCCAGCAATTGGTTGCGGACACTGGTTCGTTTCTTGATGTCAGTAAAGGTTTGGGCCTTGGGCTCTGGTTGTTTTAGACCCTCTACCATGTAGGGGATAATGCGTTGGTCAAAAACTTCTTCCCAAGCTTGACGTCTTTCTTCGGTCCAGGTTTCCAAACAGAATGAGGTCAATACGTCTAGAAAGACTTGTTTGAAATTCTGCAAGTCTTCTTTGTTGAGTTTGAATTGGCTGTGTTTCATCCCCAGTTTAATCATTTTGGGATGTAGGACTTCAGTGTCGTTGGCAATGCGGGCAACCATGGCCATGGTTTCAATAATCTTGTCTAATTGCCGATCGAGGGTTTCTGAGAACAAGGGTTTGTATTGAGGAAATTGTTCGAACAGTTGCGTGAAGAAGGTTCGTCCGAGTTCTTTTTGTCGATCGGCCAATTTATCCCAGGTTTGTCCTATTAATTCAGTGTTCATGATAGCTTGTCCTCATAGTTTAAATTGAGTTTTAAATAAAAGGAAGAATGGGATGACTCTATAGAGTTTGGGTTACATGAGGGTTGGGAATGGTAGTTGAGTGAAAATAGTCTCCTTTTGATGGTTAATTGAAGGTCATTGGGGATACAGGTAAGCCGTTGCGGATCCAACTGACGATGCCTCCATGTAGATTATACACATTTTGGTAGCCGCGTTGGGCCATGTAGAGACAGGCTTGGGCGGAGCGGGCACCCGTCCGACAGTAAAAAACGACTTGTTCATTTTGGGGAATTTCATCAGTTCTTAAAGGAAGTAGACTTAAGGGCAGGGCTTTGCCATTGGGTATGGAGGCTTGAGCCATTTCTTGTAAGGTTCGCACGTCAATCAATACTGGCGGCTTGTCTTCGGCTAACCATTTGGCCAGTTCTTGTGGGTCAATTTCTTTAACCAACATGGATTATTTCTCTTAAAATAAAGTGATACCTAGAGTCGAAACAAGGAATACCCTTGAGTTTTCCTCAAAAAGGGGGAGTCTATTTCCGTAATTGCAGGAAATACGAGGCTTCCCTTAAAGAGGGAGCTCGATTGAATAACCTGCTCAATTGTTGTTTATTAGGGGTAATCTATCTTTAAAAAGGGGTATGAACTGGTCAAATTTATCCCTTTAAAGAGGAAGATTTAGCGGTTGTGTTGGATCAAGTGTTTACAGGTGAATGACCAACTTTGGTTATTTAGTCTAAAATAGGGAATCCTCAAAATAAAGTGCTGGTTGAGTGATTTTAAGTATTTTTTAAACCCCGAAATGTTCCAAACCTTGGGAGGAATTAATGATGCGCTATTTTTGGTTTATATTTTATGCCATCAGTACATATTGCAGTGCCGTAAATTTACCAGATATGGGCACTTCGGCCAATACGGTGTTTTCATTGTCCGAGGAAAGTCAGATGGGACGGACGTTTTTTCGTCAATTACGTAACAAAGTTCATGTCATTGAAGATCCAGAGGTGAATAATTATATCAATTCTTTGGGACAACGTCTTGCTTCTTTTAGCCAGCAACCCACTCAATCGTTCCAATTTTTCGTGATTGAAGAGAAGAGTATTAATGCTTTTGCAGTGCCGGGAGGGATGATTGCAATTCACAGTGGTTTAATTCTCCATTCTCGCAATGAAAGTGAATTGGCTTCGGTTATCGCTCACGAAATTGCACATGTAACTCAACGTCATGTTGCGCGTACTGCTGAAGGCAGTCAACCGTTTTCCTTGGTTAAAATGGCGATTTTGATTGCTGCGATAGCGGTATCTGGTCAAAATCCGGCTCTTGCTGAGGCTGCTTTGACTTCTGTCATTGCAGGTAGCATTCAAATGCAATTGAATTTTACACTTGAACATGAAAAGGAGGCTGATCGAATTGGGATGCAAACTTTGGCGGAGGCAGGCTACGATCCGCGAGGTATGTCCTCATTTTTTGAACGACTTCGACCTCAAGAACAGATTCAAAATAACAATATTCCCAGTTTTTTGCGTACTCATCCTGTAAATGAGGAACGGATTGCCGAAGCCCAAGATCGGGCAGAGGAATATGTTACAAAATGGCAAATGGATTCGCCAGCTTATCATTTAGCCAAGGCTAAATTGTGGGTATTAACTGAAAAAGAAGTGGGGCAATTGCTCAAAAAATTACAGTCTATGTTAAAGGAAGGACGTTATCGAGATGAGCGAGCTGTCCATTATGCTTTGGCTTTGAGTTTACTTCAAAAAAGGAAATTGTTCGAGGCTGAGCAGCAAATCAATTGGTTAGTCGAAAACGATGTAGATCGAGTGGTTTATCATTCCCTAAAAGCTCAACTGGCTTGGTTGCAGGAACAGCGTTCAGCAGCCTTGCAAGTGTATGAACAAGCGCTACAAATTTATCCTAATGATGCTTTGTTAAGTTTGGAATATGCTGATAAATTGTTACAACAAAATTTGGGACTTGAGGCAAAATCTTTGTTGTTAAAATTGGAGAAGACTGGGCATCCCCAATACTATCATTTACTGGCCACTGCTTATCAAAAAACGGGAGAATTGCCTGAAAGTGACTTGGCATTGGCTGAGCATTTTTATTGGTCTGGACAACTTGAATTGGCTATTGTGCAATTGGAAATTGCCCGGCAACGAGAAAATTTACCGCCTCCCCTACTGTCCCGCATAGAAGCCCGCTATCAAGAATTGCAAGCAGAATATCAGTCTGATCAAGATTAAGGAGGTGTGTAGGATGTGCTGAGCGTTTTTTGCGAAGCGCATCTGTCGCGTTAATCTGCCGAATGAACACCCCGCACCACAAAATTATGGAGACTCGATTATTGCCTTCCTCGATTGATGTTCAGCGCATCCTACACACTAACCATTCATAATTTATAATTCACAATTAAAGACTGATGCGCTTCGCAAAAAACACTCAGCACATCCTACACAGGACATGCGAACTCTTTTTATGATTCGTTAGCTAAGGTCAGTCATCAGTTCAGATTGGGCGTACCTACTATTCACTATTCCAAGGGGGAAATTGGCTTAATTTATTGACTTGGTCCCATGGTAGAACCTGGTCCCACAGTAGTCAGCAACATATTGTTACCATAGGTGTGAATGGCATTGACAATACGATCTTCCACTTTATCCGCTCCATAATATCCACAACGATTATCATTCAAAAACAAGGCGTAAGCGAACACTTTATTGCCGGGACTGGCCACATAACCAGCCAAGGTGCTGACTCCATTTAAAGTTCCCGTTTTAGCCCGAATTTGCCCCTGAGCAGGAGATTGAGCCAATCGATTGGACAATACCCCATACGCCCCCATCACTCGCAGGGAAGCCAAGAAATCGGGGCCGGTATCAAAACGTGGATACATGGCGGCCAACAAGTCGGTCATTGCCTTAGCTGTGAAGCGATTTTTACGGGACAAACCCGATCCATCTGCCAACACTAGATTTTGCGTGTCCACTCCAATGATCCGTAAAAAATCAGTCACCAAACGCAATCCTTCCGCATGAGAACCTGGAGTGCCATAACGTTCTGCAGCGATGGTTTTGACAATTTGTTCAGCAGTAAAGTTATTTGAATACGTGTTCAAATTCTTTAAAATCAGGGAGATAGGTACTGAACTGTGTAGATACAACTCAGTCCCAAAAGCATCGGTATTCACTATTTGGGTAGTTCCACGCACTCCAATACCGGCTTGAGCCAAAAAAGCTCGAAATGCTTCCCCAGCATAACGAAGTGGATTCTCAATCGTCAAATTCACCACCTTTTCCGCACTTCCCAAAGGTAAACGACCATTGACCACCACTTCACTGTCTCCCCATTCGGTTTCCTTGCGAGAAATCGAAACGGTATTTCTGCCCTGAGCAATCGTCTTCCCATAATTGCTCAGTTTCATATAACCGGGAGCAGGTTCCAACCACACTGTTAATTCTGAACCCACTTGAGTTCCCGGCAACACTCGGACTGATAACGTATTGAAATTCAAAGAGAAAGCGGCTAATTTTGCATCATAGGAGTATTGGGTCATCTCCTGAGTCCAACTGGGGGCTCGATCATGCTGATCGAAAAAGTGAGCATCCACCAGCAAATTACCGGTGATCTCTTGAATACCACTGGCTTTTAATCGATTGGCAATTAACCACAAATGCTCCGGCAACAAGGAAGGATCACCACCTCCTTTGATAATCAAGTCTCCTTGAATTTGATTACCCACTCGTGAGCCATTGGTTAAAAAACGTGTCGTGAACCGATATTCTGGTCCCAAATAATGTAAAGCCGCTGCCGTGGTAACAATTTTCATGATCGATGCCGGCAACAAGGATTCATGGACATTACGGGCATAAACTGTATTCCCCGTTGGTAATTCCACAATACTCACTGCAGTTTTAGTGGGACTTAGACAACGTGTTTTTAAAGCATTATCAATTTCGCCAATTAACAAGGGATTTGCTTGAACAGGGCTCAACCCAATGAGGACCCCACTGACAACAATCACCAATTGAGTCAATATCCAAGACAAGTAGTTAGGCATGATTCACTCCCTTTCATTATTAAGGTCATATACATAAGGTTTACCATCAACAATTCAGTATGATGTTTGCAACAGAGTACCAAGGCATATTTCGCGCCACTTTTCCAAATGGGGTAATTTTGACGCACACGAACGCATACATTAAAACTCCAAGCGCAATTATAACCTAAAAACAGCCTTCACAGAATTTTCTAAACCCATCCACTCAAATTCCAAATATAAGCTATACTAACTCAAGGGCACACCTTAATTTGCCCAAATCCTTTTCCCAATCCCCTTTTTTGAGGAATCCCATGCGCATTTTTAACTACCTCCTACTTTTTTATCTACTTCCCATTTCAGTTTACGCCATAAGTTTAGAAAACCTTGATGACAGTACTCCCGTTTATATTCGTAACTTAGACTTTGACCTCAAAGTTGCAGGTCCCTATGTGGGAGGTAAGATGGAAGTTCAATTCAGCGCAGAACAAGGTCTCAATCATTCTGCTCACCTTCGCTTTCCCCTGCCCACTGGATCCGTACTCTACAAAGCCGAAATTTTCATTCCCCAAACCGAAAAATGGATGACTGCCGAAACCTTGGGTCGCCAACACGGCCAAACCATCTACAACGACATTGTCCGACAAAATATAGACCCCTTACTGATTCAACGAATTGGTCCTGACCTTTATCGAGCCAGAGTGTTCCCCATCAATGAACAAGTGGGACTGCGCATTCGCGTCTACTATGCCCACCTCCTTGAACCCCTTGATAACCTTCAGCATCTTTTAAAAGTTCCCCTCATCAACCCCGACTCCACTTCAGCCGCTGCCCAAACCTTGACCCTCAACCTACACACTGAAAATGAAGAATGGTCTCTGGGCAATTGGCAAGTCCAAGACGAACTCGGACACTCCACCACCCAGTCAAACTCCTCCCAATTCCTAGAACTTGAAAATTTCACTCTAGATCGGAATTTTCACCTGACCCTGACTGCCCCCCAACCCATCCCAGAAGCCCTGCAACTCACCTATCAACCCGCGGCTCAAACCCTGTCTCCTCACCATTTCATCCACTGGACCCCCAACCTCAATCAGTACCCTGAACTTCAAGCCCAAAACCGTCACGTGATCTTTGTTATTGACGTCTCTGGTTCCATGAGTGGCGCCAAAATGGCCCAAACCCGACAAGCCATCATCAGCTGCCTACAAGCCCTCACCGACCAAGACTATTTTGGACTCGTTGCCTTTGACAGTGAAGTCTATACATTCCGTCAAGAAATGCTCACCTCATCCCAAATAGAAGCCGCCACCCGTTGGGTCTCCCGACTGGAAGCTGGCAGTGGCACCGCCATGGCCGCGGGACTGATCCAAGCCGTCAACATTGGCAATTCCCTCCCCACCCAACCCCTAGATCTCATCCTCATCACCGACGGTTTGCCCAATGAAGGCAGCACGACAGTACCCGCAATCCTCACCGATGTCAAAAATGCAGCTGACACCGCCAATCGATCCATCCGTATTTTCACTGTGGGCATTGGCAACGACTTGGACCAAACCCTACTCAATGGACTCGCTCAACAAACAGCAGGAGAATCCACTTTTGCCCTCAAAGACAATGAAATTGCCCCCCAAGTTTTACAACTGTTCTCCCGAGTCAGAAGCGGCGGATTACAACAACTTACCGTTGAACTCCTCAGCCAATCTACCTTGTCAGACACGTTCAACTGGCCACGACTGTTCCCAGGCAATTCCCTAACCCTAGCCACCACCTCAACCGCTCCTCAACTGCACCTGACTGGACAAACTGCCCAACTCTTAGAAATTCAACTCAATACCACTCCAACCCTCTATTCTCCCTTACTGCCTGAATTCTCAAGACTGGCTGCCCCTCTAGCTGCCAAAGCCTGGGCCGATGAATTAGAAAGACACATTGATCGGCAAGGAGAAACCTCAACCCTGATCAATGAAGCGGTGGCATTGGCTCGCAAATATGGCATTCTCACCCGCTATTCCTCCCTCTTGGCTCTGGAAACTGAAGAACTGTATGCCGAACATGGCGTAGAGCGGATAGAAAGAGACCTGGCCGGTATTGCCCTTCAAAACCTTTCCGGCTCTCCGGAAGATGAAAGTCAAATTGGAGGAGAAGGTACCGAAACCGAAAATGCTCCTATTCCCCCTCCTAGACCTCTACCAGAGCCATTCCCAATCGAAGAAGTCAGTGCTGACGCTCCTTTTGCAGACATCTCCCCTGTCACGCCGCAAACAGAGGCGGTAACTGCTGGAGAATCCTCTAAAGAGGAAAATGAAGAAGCAACAGAATTCGATTCTGAAATCAGTCCCGCTGATGATCAAGATGAAACGATTCAACCTTCTGGAGAGGATAAACCTGAAACCACCTGCCAACCCCTAACCCTCAATTCTCAATTACAACTGTTCATTCCCCAATTACAGTATCAAGACCGACATTACTGGGCAAAACTCACCTTAGACAGTTTAATAGATGGGCGTCTCATCCTAAAAGTTACTGAATACGGAGACTTGAATTTCAACGATCCCAACGAATGTACATCCATACTTCTGACTGAAAATGGACAAGTCAAAATTGCCAAAGTAATTTACCAAACTGCCCAAAAATCACACACCTTTACCGACATCACCTTACAACTTATTCCAGCTCCAAGTGCAGAAGAAATATGGTTTGAAATCATCGACTTTCAAAAAGTAAACTGACCAACATCTTCCTTTTTTACACAACTGTTGAACCCTGTCCACTTAAGTCTCAGATTTAACAAACACTTTCAAGCCAACTCCAAACCTGCCAAATTTTAAAAACCTGGCAGGTTTTCCAATTTAAGAATTTCCAAACTGCCATGCCCAACTCTATCCTGCTCACCTGGAGCAAACACCTCTTCACTCCATTGGCCCTACTGGCCCTATTGATAGCTGCTTGGCAAACTCGTAACCTATTAATTGACTTACTCAATCGGGCTCAACTTATTTGGATAAGCCTCTCAATCATCGCTTGGATAAGCGCTCATTTACTGACCACCTTCGCCACCTACCTCTTACTCAAAACCTGCCACCTTCACATTCCCTATCCAATCATCCTAAGCATACACCTTCACCGTTTACCGGCTCGTTATTTGCCAGGAGGAATCTGGCACACAGTAGGCAGAATGGTCGACTTTCACAATCAAGGCGCTCAATCTAAGCAACTTAGCAATTTTGTAATCCTGGAAAATGGACTGGCCGTGGGCACCGCCTTCCTATTCAGTTGTCCCCTCATCTATCATTACCGGGACTTCCAAGATTTTTGGGTTATTACAGCAATCTCAGCTGGAATTGGCAGTCTCTTAGGACTTATTCTGCTGCCTTATTTACTGAATTGGCAGCGCTGGTATGCCACAATTGCCATCGATAAGGTATTGTACAGTCTGAGTATTTTTTTCTACTTACCAATTTGGATAGCCTTGAGCGCCGCCTTCATAAGCTATTTGATGGCCTTTCCCCACTTATTGGATCAAGTTGCTCTCCTAGAAGTGATTGGAGTCTATCTATTCTCTTGGGGAACAGGATTTTTGGTAATTTTTGCACCCCAAGGAATAGGAATATTTGAAGTTATGGCTGGCCATCTACTGACCATTCCCCTATCCTTAACAGAATTGGCTGTATTAATTGCTGGATTTCGAGTTTGTGCCCTGATTGGGGATGGAATGTTATGGGGAATACACTGGTTATTTAAGACCAATAGATGATTCATTCCTATACTCAGAAAAATTCGGTTTTTTCAAGACAAAGACAAATCCTGGAGATAAAAAACTCAATCCATCAATCAATTGAGTTGGCAAATAAGATATCATTTTCCACAACCAAAATGGTTTTAACCAACTGTGGCGTCCATAAATTTCAGGATGTTTAACAATAAAGGGAATCGCATTGTGAACCTCAAATTCTCTAAACCAACGTTTTAAGGTCCAATAAGTTACCGAATCGGCATCTAAAATCTTGGTAACTCCACACCAATTTAGCAATTTTAAAGCCAAAGGGCGAGGTAACCAATGCACAAATGGCCAAAAAACATGCGGTTCAATCGGAAATAACCAATTGGGACCTGCAAAATAACAATGGCCACCAGGTTTTAAAACTCGCCCAATTTCGCCAATTAACTGGCGGGGATTCTGAACATGTTCATAAACTTGGTTACATAACACAATATCCAAACTGCCAGTCTCAATTTCCAATTGCTCAACCGTCTGTTGACGAAAATGAAGATTCAATTGTTGTTTTTGAAATTCCTGCCAATCGGGCCAAGCAAAAGGATCAATACCAATTATAGAATTTACTTGGGCAGCAATAACCACCGCAATTCCACCCTGACCACATCCCAAATCCAACCAATCCGTTTGACACAAATCATTATTTATAAAATGTTTTATTGTTTGTAAAATGGCATGTGCTTTATGCTCTCGATTTCTAGCCGTGGCATGAGGTGTTTTTAAAGGGGACATGGAAATTCCAAAATGCTCAAGAATGAAAAACTAACTGAAGACAATAAGGTCAGAAACAATAAGATTCATATGTTGATTCACATGAATTTCACTTCATCAGTGTGAGAGTAGACTGTAATTCCCAATTTATCTGCAACTCTTTGAGCCCACTTATCAACCATGGGAGAAATCACTATTAATTTATTAGCCACTCGTTGATGCTTCCTTTCATAAAAACGAGCTTTCCGTTCAAATAGATACATATCAGCCCGGCTCATTGAAGACTTGATCTCTGCAATCAATAATAAGCCATTGTGAACCAGCAGATCCAATTCAACCTGGTCTGGCCGCCCAAATACTTCCCCTGCATCATCAAACTCATTGACATGTATCACTTTCATTCCCCCTGGAATTTCTTCCAAAATACCTGCCAACGCATTGCGAAAAGATTCTTCGGAATGCAAACCCCAACGAGTTCCCAAAGCGCCCAAACTCTGGTCATATTTTCTATTTAAACTTTGGATAGACTCCAAAATTTGGTCAATAACTTGTTGATTTTTATCCCACTTACGATTTTGTTCCTCCCATTTGCGGTTTTGTTCCTCATTGGACTCCTTTAATTTGCGGTTTTGCTCATCCCATTTGCGGTTTTGTTCCTCATTGGACTCCTTTAATTTACGGTTTTGCTCATCCCACTTACGGTTTTGTTTCTCCCACTTACGGTTTTGTTCCTCCCATTTGCGGTTTTGTTCCTCCCATTTGCGGTTTTGCTCTCCTGTGTATTCTTTCCATTGACGACTCTGTTCCTCCATATACTTGGTCCATTGACGACTCTGTTCCTCCATATACTTGGTCCATTGACGAGATCGCTCCTCTCTCTCTTTTTGTAACTCGTTCAACAGGTAATAAAACTTATCTTCTGTTTCTTGACGTCCTGCGAAATCATTTTCCAACAATTTCCGGATAGATTCCTTGAGCACCGGATTTTGTTGTATCAACGAGGGCAACTTTTGAATAATGAGTTGTTCAACAGATTGGCTGTCTGGAATGGCTGACATAAGGATATATCCTAATTTTGAATGAATCAGTTTTGAGAAAAGTAGACTCTAACTGTATGAATATTAAGCTCTTCTTCTTGAATCATATTGGTTAAACGTTGAGATAACTGGGCAGTTTCTTCCAAATTTTCACAGGTTCTCAATGAGAGGTAAATGTCAATGGTTAAACGTCCCCCAAGGTAATGCAAGGTCATTTGTTGAATGGAGGCTTTAATTCCCCATATCTGCCATTTTGTTTGAAGACGACCGGTAATTTCTTTCCGCAGTGGCAATGTTAAATTGGCCAAATGTTGCTCATCGTTCTCTGGATCAATATGGACAAGCACGTCTCCAATTTCCGCAACTTCTTTGATCAAGGTTTGACGCACAACTTCTCCAATTTGATGCCCTTCAGAAACACTGATGCGGGGATCCACAAGGATATGCACGTCCACAAGGACAGTTGAGCCCATGCTTCTAGTACGTAAATCATGTAAAGTATGTACACCATCTACACTGCTGATAATCCCTTTGATGTGTTGTAATTGTTCATCCGCCAAACCAGTGTCGACCAGTTGCTGTAAACCGGAACGTCCCAACGACCAGCCAATGTGAGCAATCATGAAACTGACTCCGATTGCCGCCACTGCATCTAACCAGTAAAATCCCCACAGGGTTCCTCCGATACCAATGAGCACGATGACTGATGAAATCGCATCAGAGCGGTGATGCCAAGCATTGGCTTTTAACATCAGGGATTGAGTTCGCTTTGACACGTAAATAGTGTATTGATAAAGTGCCTCTTTGCTGAGAATAGCAATAATGACTATTGTTAAACTGAGAAAACCGGGCTGAGGTAACGATTCTGGAGAAAGTAATTTTTGTACTGCATTCAATAGGATTTCCATGGCCACAAATAACAAAATTGCTCCCACGATAACCGTGGCTAAGGTCTCAAACCGGGCATGTCCATAGGGGTGAGTCGTATCAGCTTCTTCAGCACTGTACTTGGCTGCAATAAGTACTACTACATCGCTAACCAAATCGGACAAAGTATGTAATCCATCCGCAAGTAGCGCCTGTGATTGATCAATAATGCCAAATAAAATTTGGGCAATGGTCAGTCCTATATTAACAACAACGCCCACTAAAGTTACATTACGTATGGATAAGTAACGTTCTTGTTGAGATAATCCGTCATTCATGGTTAATTCTCTATTTTTAAGGTATGTTTATTGCAAGAAATTGCCTAATTTCGTTCAATTTTTCTTAAGGAGGATAATATGTTATCCTATCAATATTTAACAGGTTCGCAGCGATATCCGATTTGCGATTTACATGGCACTTTGAGTAACTATGAACACATCGGTGAAGAAATACGGGCTCAAACCGTCAGTTTTATTGGAGAAATTCATGGACTATTGCACCGATTACAACTGAAACCATTTAATTTGCTTGAACATTCTACATCACATCAAGTTGTCTATTACCCCCATTTAACGCCTCTACAGTTAGGAGAACGGGTGGACGTGGCAACTTGCAAGGGAAGTATAACTGTGGTGGGATAGGATGTTAGAAACAGCAAGTGCAGATCATTTTCTTAAAATAACAGGAAGTTATTTATAAACTCCCAAATAGACTGAGCTTCCCATTTGAAAAAAACTGGCAGTCTAAAAAGATTGCCAGTCCAAATTGGGTCAATTGGGAATTTTCTCAACAGTCAATCAGGAAATGCAATCTCAAATGGAATGATAACCTATTTGAGATTAACGTTGACGCTCATCGGGAAATTCTTCTTGAGACTGTGATTGTTCCCGCCGTTTTTGGATCTCAGATTGTTCCTGCTTTATCATGGTCTCTTCAGAAACGATTCGATAATCTTTGGGTAAACTCAACTGCTCCGGTTTAATCGTTACCCCGATCTTAATCTCCATGATTTCGTGACGCACTTTATTCCCATTGGTCGTCCTTCTTACGCTCTTCATAGGAACTCCCAACTTCATCATTTCAATTTCCAACTCATCATGGGCCAACTGGCAAGGATGAGCGGGGATTCCTTTGATTTTTCTCGAATCAGACACCTCATACAAAGCATTTAGAAATGATAATACATGAGGAATTTTGGCTGCCTTCTCAGACAAATAATTTTCAGAACAAAACTTGCCATTGGCAGTCACCTCATACTTGAGAGTTGGATATCCCGCCATTTTCGGACCTTCTCCTTGGTTCACCAATTTGGACTCAACTTCAATTGCCGGAGGAAGATTTTGTGGAGAATCACCGTGAGGGCGACCTGTAATTGGCATTTCAAGAATTTGCTTTTCCAAACTGTCCACGATGTAAACTTGCTTAGTTTCCAAATCGATCAACATATAATGTTCGGGAGTCTGACCTTGGAAGCGCGCCCGATGTTCTCCCATGAGAATAGTTTGCCGATCCCCTTGGGTATCTTGTCGCTCGATCACTGTATCCGACCAACTGGGGAATGCCAATAGGAGAAGCATCCCCATAAGTAAGTGACTTAAAAACTGCCCAGAGGGCAGATCAATTTGCATGCTGTTCTCCTTAATTATCGAAACGACAGGGAACTGAACGCTATTCCCCTAATTATCATAAATAGCCTCCTCTTGGGGAGAAGTTACGCATCCACAACCTGTCTCATCAGAAAAAGTTTCTTCGCCCACTTGACACTCAATTTCTACTTTTTCACATTCTTCAACATCATGAATCACATAATATTTTACAGAATTCAGCTGTCCAGAAGAAATAAAGTTTTGTTGAATGACTTCGATAGCCTTCAATTGAATCAAACCGGGAGCCTTGGCATAAAAGTCATAGGCCATTTCAACTTCCATACGAGGAATAACCACATGAATTTCAAAACCATTGGTTTTATTTTGAGTGGGTTGAACCAAATACAACAATCCACGTTCCCAACCTAAATCAATATTATAAGGACCTAGGTAATCAGCCTTTTCTGGGAGCATATCATGAGGTTCCCATTTCTGTCCCACCTCTACCCATTTAAAACCTAAAACTACTGGGTTTTGAGCAGAAGGGGACCATTCTGAATCTGTCTTGGCTTGCACCCAAGTATCCGGAACTTCAAAAGACACTCCTGCCTTTTCCATTTCGATTCTTTGATATTTCACATTGGCAGGCGATATTTTTTCATCCTCAACGCATTCACTTTTTTGACATCCACATCCTTGCTCATCAAAAAAGGGAGCGTCCTGGGGTTCACAACGAAATAGCAAAGTAGCACATGTCTGACGATTTTGATTAACATAATAACGATCAGGATTTGAATTGGTGGCTGTGCGTTTTTGGCAGCCACATCCTTGGGCATCATGAAAAGGGTGTTGATCTTCTTGACAATTGAGGAGGAGACTGGCACATGCCTTGGGATCCTGATGAAGATAATTGGATTCTTGGGCCTCACAAGCAGTTTGTGATAAGATCAATAAGGTGATGATTAACCA
The DNA here is from genome assembly GCA_020721005.1 of Thiomargarita sp. Classification (GTDB taxonomy): domain Bacteria; phylum Pseudomonadota; class Gammaproteobacteria; order Beggiatoales; family Beggiatoaceae; genus DYNP01. The sequence goes on along the minus strand of DYNP01000008.1, from coordinate 110,744 downwards.
ACGAAAAGGGGATATTTTCATAAGCTTAAATTCATGGAAAGTGGTAACACAGGGGTTGAAAGAACTTAAGTTTTTAGAGAGCAGTCATCAGGGACAACGAATAATCTCATTAACAACTCCTGTGATCCAACCTTGGGTTATCGGAAAAGTTGTTGTGGGTTGAGCTGGAGTTTGTTGATAGCTGTTATGAAGTTCTCCTGTGGATTGGATATGCAACCAAGTTTTTTTATGACCAACCGATTGATGATCAATTTCAATGAGAATGCGTTTTACCGTAATTAAAGTACCTTCTTTAAGACGATGTAATAGGGGGCTTTCCAAAGACAAACTTTGATAAAAAGGCAATTCTTGTTGTACAACCCAACAAGTGTTACTAAGAATATCAAATAATTCTCGGGAATTGTAACGATCGATGAGCCACACAAATCGTTCATCACTCATTTCCAACAAGCAATCCACATCGGTGGCACAGGAGTCCAATTCCTTTATCCAAACTGATCGTTGTTCTTCAAGAGATTTTTTGGATTGAGAAGTCACTAGAGAATTAGACAGTAAGCTGTGAGCCCGATTCAGTTGCTTATTGACATAACTTAGATCATCATGGGTACATATAAATTTCTCTATCCCTTCTTTGGCTTGTTCGCAATTGATTTGAGCAACTGCCAAATGGGTCAGGCAAAATAAGAATATTCCGAAAAAGGGGGGCCAAAAATGAAGCAGGCTGGGCATAAAGTTCACCATTAGGGTTTTGGGGAATTGGGGGCTGATCAGTTTGTTTTTAGGGTTAGGCAGTTTTCGTGTGATATTTACCTTTGGGACGACGGTGCCATAAGTCCCAAGTGGCTTTCAAAGCTTCGGCAGGACTGTTTGCTTTTTCCATCAATCGCCAAGCAATGGCTGCAGTGCCTACAACTGCAGCTTCTGCATATTCGTCAATCAATTCCCCAGACCATAAGGCAGACAAGCGTTTGGGATCCATGGTTTCTTCCTTAACATGACGTTGGCTAAACATGGAGGGCCAAATTTCATCGCTCAATTCTCCTCGGTGAACACTTTGTACCAAACACTCAATATCTGGGTCCCGTTCAATTTCACCCCCATCGCCTTTTAATACCGCTAAATGCGGTTGATCAAGCAATAAGGCAGCTTCTTGATGTACAGGACGATAGCCGGGATGAAAAATACCTTGCATAACATATTGGGCGTTGAGAGGATTGAGCATTCGAGCAACAGTATGTACCGGAGAACGTAAACCAAACAGTGGACGCAACGCCATGATTTCTTGCAATTTTGGAGAAAAGCAGCGCAGTGGCAGGTAAGCAAAATTGTGTTCGTTCAGTTGTTGAGCTGCTTGGGTAAGGGAATAAGCATTTTCAATTCCCAAATAAGATAAAACTTCTTCTGTATAAAGTCGGCCAGCTGTGTGCCCACTGGCACCATGCATAAAAACTTTGACGCCATTTTCTGCCAACAGCAAGGTGGATAGAATGAACCAAGGAAGATGGCGGCGTTTTCCCGCATAAGAAGACCAATCTAAGTCGATCGAAATTTGTGGAACCTCGGTTTGAAAGGAATCACGTACTCCACGTATAAATCCAGCCAATTCTTCTCGAGTCTCTTCTTTAACTCGCATCAACATAAGAAAAGCGCCCAATTGAACGGGCTCAATCTGGTTAGACATGATCATACGCATGGCAGCATAAGCCTCTTCCTGGGTTAAAGGACGAGCACCCTGCTTGCCTTTACCCAATATTCGGACATACTGGGCAAAAGGGTGTTCTATATAAGTGGTTGTAAGCATGTTAGTTACCTCATAATGATGTCAAACAGTCTTTTTACAAGATACAATGAAGGATAAGGGGGGTTAATATTAGCGTGCACTTTAAGGACATTTTTAGGTCGGTGGTCCATAAAACAAGTGACTGTGATAAAACTGTGTACGGGTTAATTTTACCATATAATTCATCTTATCACATGATAAATTTTATCGTCAGACAATTTGTTGAAAGGAATGCTCAGTTCTTCCAAATCTGCTCACTAACGCTATGAATAAACAGGTTTTTTTGTAAAAATAATTTACCTTAAACAAGGGAGGACGTTAAAAAGTTCTCTGCCTGACTGGTCAGTTTATACTTCTATAATAAAAATGGTATTTACTTAAAATTGCAGTAATTTCCAAACTCTCAGATGCCTGCGTGTTTAATCGGTCACTTTGACGATTTTATCAGGCTCTAAGCCAAGAAAGCCTTTGGTCACGATCAATTGCCCGGCTTGTAACCCTTCCACGATTTCCACTCGATCCGCCAATTGTAAACCACTGCGTACGACTTGTTTCCTAACCTGTTTGGTCTCTTCCAATACCCAAACATATTCCCCTTTCTGATCTTGACGCAACGCTTGATAAGGGACTGCCAAACGAGATTGGGACTGAGTTTGAAAAGTTACCTGAACAGTTTGGCCTGCCAAGGCGCCTTTGGGTAAGGGAGTTAATGTAATTTCTAATTGACCTAAACGAGTAGTTTCATGAATGGTGGGAGGTAGACGAGTAATTGTACCCTTGAAAGAAGTATTTTCCAAAGCCTCAATGTGAACTTCAACTGGCTGTTTCAAGTACAATTGAGATAAAAAATATTCAGAAGCCGCCAATTCAATTACCAGGGAATTGGGATCAATCAAAGTTAAAATATGAGTTTGGTTGGAAACTATATCCCCCAACTCTACCCTTCGTTCGACAATGATACCCTCAAATGGAACATAAATTTTGGTATATCCTATTCGAGTCTTGAGAATTTCTACTTCAGCGCCAGCAATAATTTCGGTGGTCTGAGCTTCCAATAAACTGTCTTCTGCAACCAATTGTTTTTTAAACAATTTTTCCAATCGTTCCCGTTTTATCTCAGCTTGTTGCTGTATTGCCAAAGCCTTGGTCAGTTCCGCTTGTAACAAGGTGTCTTCCAAACCAGCCAACTGTTGTCCTGGTTTTACTTGATCTCCCAAATCATAAGGGAAAAAAATAAGACGCCCGGCTTCTTGAGTGTAAACGCGCAACATTCGTTTTGCTCGCAACTGTCCCAAATAATTGGCTGCCACTGAGAATGGCTGCAAAGTTAAGGTCTCCACTTTAACCAAGTGAGGAGAATTTGAGGGTTTGGTTGAGGAATTTTTGGCTGATTGCGGAAAAAGTGGCTGAGTAATCAAAAATAACCCAATTATCCCCAAACTAATAGAAAAATAGCGTAACATGATTAACCATCTCTTTAAACGATCTCATTCATTCTATAGATTCCCAATACATTTAACTCATTTTGTTTACAGATTATTTTTAGATCAATAGAAAATTCCTTGGCTGCGCAACAAGACCTGGATTTTTTCTGGAGCACGATACAATAAACTGTTCAAATGGACAACTTGACGATCGATTTCAACTTGGGTCATGAGTAAAAAATATTGACTGGATACAGAAAGTTGCTTTGACAATACTTCTGCATTGGCTAAACTGGAGTGATTCAAAAAATCCGGTATATTGTTAAAGTGGGCAGTTTCTCGATCAGCAATCAAGTCTAAGGCTTCTGATTCAGAAAGAGGGTCCGCAATTGCTCGGAGAATATATTGATTTGCAGTATTGATATTGATTGAAGTGGGACCGGGTAAAGTGCAAATAAATGGGAATAAAGTTTGATAAATGTCTTCAGTGATGCCAGCAATTAACCGAATTTCGGTAGGACTGGTAAATTGTCGACCGGCGCTACGATAAGCTGGAGTTTTGAGTAGGTAGAAAGTGTCTTCTGCTCCGTCAGAAGAATAAGGAGACTGATCAGTATCTAGCCAATCTATAAAGGCGGCAGAAAGAGTGGGCGCCAAGTCCAGCAAAGTCAGCAATTGTTCGAAAATTTGAATACTTTCTTTGTGTGGCTGATCTTTTTGTATCAAGTTGTTAATGTTAAAATAACCTTGTAAATCAATAAGTTGTCCTTGTATATGACCTCCAGGAATAGGAAGGAATGGCAATTGTTGAGACCAAGTTTCCTGCAGATGATCTACAGCATTACTTTGTTGGTCTCGTTGTAAAATCCACAAGGCCCATTGCTCTGCCCCCAATGCATATACATAGGCTTGATCTTGGTTAAGCAAGTGAGTGGTGCGTTGAATATCCAAGTGTTGACGACTGGTGAGGGCAACTGTACTGATAACCACCAAACTCATGACCAGTAGAGCCATGATCAGGGCAATCCCTTTTTGGAGGTGGAGGATTGGCTTGGATGAGAAATCCATAAGATTGCTTTATTCTCGAAAATTTGTATTTTGGCAGTGAAAATGGTAAACTGTCAATGACAATTTATTTGATTGCAATTATAGACCTATTTTTCTCAATTTGTATAGAGTTTATCTTAAACAGTGGGAAAATAGGCTGATTTTTTTTCAGTATTTGTTTTTACCAATTTAAGGAATAATTTATGAAAATTGCAGTGACTTCCCAGAATTTTCGCACTATTACAGGTCATGCGGGTAAGGGACGGCGGTTTTTAATTTATGAGACAGATGCCAGTGGGGAACCTCAAGAAATCACCCGTTTGGATTTGCCTAAGGAGTATGCTTTTCATGATTGGCATCCGGTTGGGGAACAGACTCACCCTCTGGATATTGCAGAGGTGGTGATCACTGCCAGTTGTGGGCAGGGATTTATTCAGCGTTTGGCTCAACGTAACATTAAGGTGGTGTTGACTTCGGAGATTGATCCTATACAGGCAGTGCGCTTATTTTCACGCCAAGAATTGCCGATTTTATCAGCTGAGGAAGTGGAACATCATCATGCAACACATGATCATTCTCATTCTGACCATGATCATTCTGATCCAGATGAGGGGTGTCAGTGTCATTAAACAGATTGTCATGGCAAGAGTCCCAATTGATTTTCAACTCACTGGATTCTTAGCGCATGGCAGACAATTTGCACTTCGAAAACTAGATTAAGTGGTGACATTCGGAAATTTCATTAGATGAGGTGTGAAAGTATGTGTAAATGGTTGATTTACTGGGTATTAATTTTTCCTTTGCTGCTGATTAACTTAGGTTTAACAGGGTGTAGCCAAGTGGCGGTGCAAGAAGAAGATTCTCCATCACAAGTGAAGGAGTCAGCAGTGACTGGTGAAGGTAAGGATGTTGTTAAGTCTACTGGGATCAATACAGGTGAGGCCACGGTTAAAACCGAGGATGACAACAGTTCTTCCGAGAAAACTAAAGTTACTTCAGTTGATAGTGAGGTTGTGGTTAAAACCGAGAATGAAAGTAGTTCTTCTTCTGGGAAAAGCGAGGTTGCTTCAACTGATTCAAGCGAGGTCAAGGTTAAAACGGAGGTTAAAACAAGTTCCTCTTTAGAAAAGATTGAGGTTAATCCAGTTGAAAAGGAGCAAGGAAGCAGTGGAAAATTGCCTGTTGTAGAAAAACCATTTATGGTTACTGATTCCCCTATCGATGATCGGGAGGAGAATTCTTTAGAAATTCAAAAAGCCAAGGTATTACAAGAGTTTGGAAATCGACGAGAGAATACTCCTGAGGAACTATTTCAGTTGGCTCAAGAATATCAGGAGGTTAAAAAGAATTACGCGTTAGCACTTGAATATTATCAAAAAGCGGCTGAGTTGGGCTATGCCGAGGCTCAAAATAGTTTGGGAATGATGTATCATCAGGGAATTGGTGTTCAACAGAATCTTGGGTCTGCTGAGCAGTGGTTTCGCAAAGCCGCTGAACAGGATTTGTCTGAAGCACAGTATAATTTAGGGCAAATGTACTACAGTGGAAGGGGAATTGCTTTGGATGTTGAGCAAGCTAAGCGCTGGTTTAAACGGGCGGCTGAGCAGAAGGATGGGTTATCTCAATTGCGTTTGGGAGAAGTAAGTTATGATGAAAGGGAGTATGTGATGGCTAAATATTGGTTTTCTCAAGCTGCTCAGCAAAATTTGCCAGAGGCTCAAAAGTGGTTAGGCGTCTTGTTTTATCAGGGACAGGGAGTTCCCCAGGATTATTATGAAGCATTCAGATGGTTTGAAAAATCCGCTGAGCAGGGTTCAGCTGAGGCTCAGAATAATCTTGCTTTGATGTATTTTAAGGGTGAAGGGGTCAAACAAAATTATATTCTATCCTACCAATGGGCATCTTTATCCGCCTTAAAAGAACATCCAGAGGCTCTTAAAGCTCGGGAATTTTTTGCTTCTCGTTTGACTCCTTCCCAGATTGCTGAAGGGGAACGATTGGCTAGGGAGTGGCTGGCTAAACGGGTTGAATCAGTTTCTGTTAACTGATCTTGCCTACATCGATTTTTTCCCTTGATAAGGATAAGTTAGCGTTATCCAATATTTTGTGAGGGTTGTCAGATTGCTGCACACAAAAGTTTGTACAGTCCAATTCACTGATTAATTGGTAATTTTTTCATTCCCATGCTATGCGTGGGAATTTGTGTGATACTGCTCCGCGATGTGAACAGATGGATATTTAACACAGCGTGCTGATTTTTCAATTGGGTTGGGTGGGTTCTTGTTGAGATTCCGAAATGGGGGGAGTTGCTGGGGGTTTGGGTCGCAGTTGGCAGGAGTTGAGTTCTGGATAAATTGCAGGGTTGACGCCCATTTTCTTTAAAGTTTCGCAAAGGAATTGCATTTTTTCGTCGAGGCGGTGGATGTCATCTAGCATGTGATTGATGGCATGTTGAATGGGGTCTAGGTAAGGGGCATCTTGGGAAATACCATAGGCATCAAAGATTTTTTTCTCCAAGGCTTGATGGTGGTGTCTTTCATAGTCGGTATCGACTCGTACAATACGGGCGGGAATGCCAACCACCGTGGCTCCGGGGGGCACTGATTTCATGACAACGGCATTAGAGCCTACCCGTGCTCCATGACCAATGGTGATGGGTCCCAAAATTTTGGCACCAGCGCCTACGATCACTTCATTCCCTAGGGTAGGATGGCGTTTGCCTTTTTGCCAAGAGGTTCCTCCTAAAGTAACTCCATGGTAGAGTGTGCAATCATTCCCAATTTCAGCTGTTTCTCCAATGACTACTCCCATGCCATGGTCAATGAAAAATCGGCGGCCAATTTGGGCTCCGGGGTGAATTTCTATGCCGGTTAACCAACGGGTAATTGTGGAAAGGGTGCGGGCAGTCCATTTCCAGTTATTTTTCCAGAGGGCATGGCTGAGGCGATAGAGTTGTAGAGCGTGCAGTCCTGGATAATTGGTGAGCACTTCAAAACGGGTGCGTGCTGCTGGGTCCCGTTGAAAAACACATTGGATATCTTCTTTTAGGCGTTCAAACAAGGTCGTTTTCCAATTCCAAGTAGGATGTTGGGTTTACAGTTTCTAACAGGTATAAGGGGGGAGAGGGTAAAAGGAGACTTTCCCCTTATGCCTTGTTAAAGGGATAACACTGGTTAAAGGAAGATTATCCCTCCAACAGATTAATTCAGATATCAATCAAAAGGATGACGACGAATGATAGTTTCATCTCGCTCTGCTCCAGTGGAGATGAGATCAATGGGCACGTCCAGTAATTCTTCAATTTTTTCTATGTAGGCCCGTGCCGGGGCCGGCAGTTGGGAATAGTGGCGAATCCCGACAGTGCTGCTTTGCCAGCCAGGCATAGTAAGATAATTGGGTTCACAGTCTGCAAGCACTTCTACTTGACTGGGCAGGGTGTTGAGCAATTGTCCTTGACAGTTGTAGCCTATGCCAATGTTGAGGGTGGGTAATTCGTCTAAAACATCCAACTTGGTCATGGCTAAACTGGTGAGGCTATTGACGAATTTGGCGCGTTGAATGGGTAGAGTGTCAAACCAGCCACAGCGTCTTTGGCGACCGGTGGTGGCGCCAAATTCAAGTCCTTTGGTGGTGAGGTGTTGGCCAATGCTGTCAAACAGTTCAGTGGGGAACGGTCCGCTTCCAACTCTAGTACAGTAGGCTTTGGTGATACCCATGATGTGGTCGAAGTAGCGAGGCCCGCAGCCACTGCCGGTAGAAGCGCCTCCAGCCGTGGTATTTGAAGAAGTGACAAAAGGATAAGTGCCTTGATCAATATCTAATAGAGTTCCTTGAGCACCTTCAAATAACACATTTTCACCCCTGAATTGGGATTGTTGTAATAAATTGACGGTGTCAGCCAGCAATGGGATCAAGATTTCTGCACATTGTAGAGTTTGTTCCACAATGGGCCGCCAATCTAAAGGGGGGACTTTGTAATAAAATTGAAGGGCAAAGTTATGATAGTCAAGAACTTCTTTGATTTTGTCAGTAAGACGTTGGGAGTTTCGTAAATCTCCTGCCCGAAGCCCACGTCTGGCCACTTTATCCTCATAAGCCGGTCCAATGCCTCTGCCAGTCGTACCAATTTTGGCTGCTCCACGGGCTTGTTCACGAGCTTGATCCAATGTCACGTGATAGGGGAGTAAGAGAGGACAGGCTTCACTGATCCTGAGATTATGCCGAACCGAAATGTGTTTGGCTTCTAAGGCGAGAATTTCCTCGATTAGCGCAGAGGGTGAAAGAACAACTCCGTTACCGATCAGGCAAGTAACACCTTCCCGCAATATACCGGAGGGGATAAGGTGTAGCACAGTTTTTTGTCCATTCACGACTAGGGTATGACCGGCATTATGTCCGCCTTGGAAGCGAACTACAGCCGTCGCTTTTTCGGTTAGGAGATCAACTATCTTTCCTTTCCCTTCATCTCCCCATTGAGTGCCGATGACTACCACGTTTTTTCCCATGTTGTATTTCCTTGACATGAAGTTGAGCAAGTATATTGATGATTTTTCTGAAAAATGTTTAAGCAGTCTGAATTCGACGGTAGCCTGGGTTCAGTCACTGGATTATGCTCCACGCTGACTCAACTTGCCTTTTTCTTTAAGGATAAGCCTTAAGGATGGGTTAACGATAGGAGGTCTACCATACCCCCCCCCACCCCCCCTTGAAAAAAGGGGGGGCTATTTATTTTCCCCTCCTTGAAAAAAGAGGAGGCTATTTATTTTCCTCTCCTTTAGGAGTTACGCATTGACAAATTTTAAAATCGTAAAATCAATTAGTTACAGATAAAAAATCTACACATTTTGGGGTGTAAATTTTCTTGTAAGTTGTTGATTTTAAAAATACTCTTTTTGTCAATGCGTAACTCCTATCCTTGAAAAAAGAGAAGGCTATTTATTTCCCCCTCCTTATAAAGGAGGGGTTAGGGGTGGTTATGTTGAGATGGCGACTATTTCCCAACACTTACCTTTCCATTGCAACTCATATTGACATCCCATGATCTGAGCCTGTTCAGTTTTTGTCAATTGGGGAGGCAGATCTGAGATTTCTGGCAGTTCACAAATGACAGTTGTGTCAGGTTCACTGCGGAGGCGCGCAATTTCTTGACTGAGTTGGGGGTCAGGATTTGCTGGAGCAAAAATTTTACGTTGCTTAAGCGGACTTGGCGGCGCCAAGGCGGCAAGCAGGGTTAAATTCGTACTGAATCCAGTCGCCGGTTGAGGTCGGCCAATGTGTTGGAGTCCCAAATCATAACGTCCCCCTTTAATAAGGGCGCGGCCGTGATTGGGAACGTAGATTCCATAGGTTAAGCCGGTGTGATATTGGTAACCCCGATATTCAGCCAAGTCGAAGTGAATGGGAATGTTTTGCAACTGTTCGGCTAAAAGAGTCAGTTCTTTCAGCGCCTGAGTGGTTTTTTGATAACCTATAAGGTTATCTTGAGCCTCGATCAGGATACTTTGATCGCCACTGAGGTTTAAGAGGTTTTCTAACCAAGTTTGGTGAGTTGCCGTAATTCGGTGTGTTTTGACCAAATCGGGTAATTCAGCGGCCGCCCGCCTTTTGATGATATCGAGCAGGCAATTTTGTACTTCAGGAGTGAATTGATTGAGGAATTCCTGATAAACACCCAGATGTCCAATGTCTATCTGGTAGTCGCGAATTCCGGCTTGTTGCATGGTTTCGATCATCAGTTGAATGATTTCAACATCTCCGGCAATACCCTGATATCCATACAATTCTGCGCCCAATTGGATAGGTGTTCGCAACCCCGCGAATTTGCTTGGGCGGGTATGTAATACGGTATCTAAGTAACACAATCGGGTGGGCACTGGCTTTTGAAGTTGACGGGCTTCAATTCGAGCGACTTGGGGTGTCATATCTGCACGGACTCCCATCATTCTTCCCGTCAATTGGTCAATGAGTTTGAAAGTTTGGAGGTCTAAAGTATCTCCTGGCTTGACAAGTAGGGTGTCCAAATATTCAATCAAAGGAGTTATGAGGAGTTCGTATCCCCAGCTCTTGTAGGTGTCCAAGAGGCGACGCCGTAAGTTTTCTAAGGGCTGTGCTTCAGAAGGGAGTATTTCAATGACTCCAGCAGGCAACATCCAGCGTTCTTCTCCCATATTGGGCCTTAAGGGTTTAGTGTAATAAAGGAAGGTTAATCAATGCGTTAAATGGTAATATAGGGCACAATAGCTTTAGCGTATTGCGCCGCATGAAAACACGATAGACCAGGCAACCCCTCTAATCCTTGATTTTATGATGGGTGAACGAGATTAAGAAACGGTAGAAACGTGATTAATCGCGCCTCTACAAATGGTAGATACGATTAATAACGGTAGAGACGCGATTAATCGCGTCTCTCTATGTTAATTTACGCGTTACACAGGATTTATCTACCTCTTCGGAAGAAGAGGGTATAAGGTTATACTGAGGGAGAAGTGGTTCATCCAAAATTCAGTGGACCATATACAATAGAAGTAAGCCTAGACCCATGAAAAATGCGCCTAGCATGCGCAAATCTCCATTCTTCATTTCTATTATCTTAACCAGAGTTTCACGCAATCCACTCGGATTCAAGAATGGCAAGATCCCTTCTATGACCAGTAATAAAGCCAAGGCTGTTCCTAAATCTTTCCACATCATCATGTTTGAGTTTTGAGAGAGTGCAAACCAAAGCCTGCACTTTAGATAACTGGGTTAGTCCGCCTAATTAAGCCGGTACCTACTGCTATTTTGTACAGTCTCAATCCAGCCTATTCTGCAACAGGGCTGGGTTCAGAGGAAGTATTTTCCCGCGTTTCTCCTCCGGGAATTGGAGGATTGAGAGCAGGTTGGGGAAGCGCAGGTTGCGAGGCTTCCAAATCAGGCGCCAAGGACTGAGGTGATTTGGGAACGTGGGGTTTATTCATCCCCATGTTGTGTTCAGAGTCTTTAAAGTATTGGAAAAAGTCAGAATTGGGCTGCAGTACCAAGATATCCTTTCCTGTCTTAAATACTTTTTTGTAGGCATTGAGGCTGCGATAGAATCGGAAGAATTCCGGATTTTTGTTAAAAGCTTGGGCATAAATGGCCGTAGATTGGGCATCTCCTTTACCACGAATGATTTCGGCTTCCCGTTCCGCTTGAGCAATGACTTCTATCCTGGAACGATCCGCTTCTGCCTGAATCCTTAAAGCGGCTGCTTCTCCTCGAGAACGCAGTTCTTTGGCAACCCGCTCACGTTCTGCTTCCATCCGTCTATACACTGAGGTGCTGACTTCTTTGGGCAATTCAATGCGTCTGATCCGCACGTCCACTATTTCAATGCCAAACTCGTTTGCACGATTTCTAGCTTCCGTCGTGATAAGCTCCATAATTTTTGAACGATCGCCGGAGACGACTTCTTGAATGGTTCGTTTCCCAAATTCACTTCTCAAGCCGTCTGCAATGATTTCTGCTAACCGGTCACCTGCCCTTTGTACATTTCCTCCAACAGCAGTATAGTATGAAAGTAAGTCCTTGATTTTCCACTTCACATAAGAATCGACAATTACATTCTTTTTTTCCGCAGTGAGAAATTGTTCCGGTTGGGCATTCAAAGTCTGGATACGGGCATCAAATTTACGTATCTGATGCGCAAAGGGCACTTTAAAATGCAATCCGGCACTGTAATCAGTACTGACTACCTTTCCAAACAACAACTTGATCGCACGCTCAGTCTGTTTGACGGTAAATACGGACATTAAGCCAACGCTGATGATAATAACCATCACTATTAAGACACTGAATTTTCCTGCACTCATGTTAGCGTTCTCCTCTACCGCGATTATCTGACAGCCCAGGTTGTTGTGCATCGGTCCCGGGGAGAACTGCACCCCCCCCTCCAGTAGCATCACCAGAGGAAGTGGAAACCGTTCCTTGTGGTTTTCCAATGTTTTTGAGCAGTCCCTCCAATGGCAGGACCATAAGTTGATTATTGTTGGAGGAGGTGTCTACGAGGACTTGCGTGGTTTGGCCAAGTACCGTTTCCATGGCATCGATATAAATACGATTGCGAGTCACTTCTGGGGCCTTTTCATACTCCTCCAAAACACTCAAAAAGCGTTTGGTTTCCCCCTCAGCATAGGCAATGACTTGGGATTGGTAGGCTTGGGCTTCTTGACGAAGTCGATCGGCATTACCGCCTGCCCGCTGTACCACTTCATTAGCATAGGCTTCCGCTTTGTTTTTGAGCCGCTCCTCATCTTCCCGAGCTTTAATAACGTCGGCAAATGCTTCTTGCACTGCCTCAGGCGGCTGTGCATTCTGCATGTTGACGCTGATGACATTGAGCCCAAGTTCATAGCGATCAACGATGTCTTGAATGAGGGCTTTCGTGTCCAGGGCGACTCTAGTACGCTCACTGGTCAGCACTTCATCCATTCTGCTGGTGCCAACTATTTCCCTCAAGGCGCTTTCTGTCGCATGTTGCAAGGTATTATCAGGTTCATTGACTTTGAATAAATAATTTTGTACGCTGCTAACTCGATACTGCACAACCAATTCAATCTCAACAATATTTTCATCTTGAGTCAACATCAGGGCTTTGTGTTGGATGGCGCGTACTTGTTCCACATCCACCTTTTCAACTTGCTCAATAGGGTATGGAATGTGCCAATTTAATCCTTGAGACGTCGTTATCCGATAGGCGCCGAAGCGGGTAACCACGCCCTGTTCGGCTGGTTGTACCACATAAAAACCTAAACTGCCCCACACGATGAGGGCGATGAGTACCAGGAACAGAAAACTGCCCCACCCCAAACCATCACCGTTGCCCCCATTATTTCCCCATAAACCTCGAAATTTCTCCTGCATTCTCCTCACAATTTCATCTAAATCAGGAGGCCCCTGGTCATCTTTTCGATGTCCCCAGGGATCTCTATTTCCCGGTTCATTCCAGGCCATACCAGTGATCTCCATTATACAAAGTTGAAAAAAACAAGTTAATTTACAATGCTATAACTAACGCACCAGAAAAAGAGTTTATCTAGATTTCGTAGGATGCGCTGGGCGTTTTTTGCGAAGTGTATCTGTCGCGTCACCCTCCGATATCCAATAACAATGGTACAAACGCGATTAATCGCGTTTCTACAAAACTGCTGAATAAACACTGCGCGCCACAAAATTATGCAGACTTATTGCTTTCATTCGATTGCTGCGCTTCGCAAAAAACCTTCAGCATATTCTACAAAGGAGTGTGCGGTCTCTTTTTAGGGTTCGTTAGCTATAAGGTTAGGGAATGTTAGGTGCGTTTTATGACACCCTAACGCAACGGATTAAAAAACAACGGGTGCATCGGGTACGTTACGCTTTTGGCAACGCACCCTACTTAATTATGTTGCACTTAAATTGCGTCAATCTGTGAAAAATAAAAAACTCAAATGTCGGTAGAGCCTTCGTCTCCTCCTTCATCTGGGGTAATTTTGACATTACGTGAAGGAACTATAGTTGAGATAGCGTGCTTATAAACCATTTGACTGACGGTATTTTTCAATAACACGACGAATTGATCGAAAGACTCTATTTGTCCTTGTAGCTTGATACCATTGACGAGGTAAATGGACACAGATACTCGCTCTTTACGTAAAGCATTTAGAAAAGGGTCTTGTAGTGACTGCCCTTTGCTCATGATGTTTTCTCCTGGTAAATGGGGGATCATTATTGTTGTTGTGTCTTCTGGTTTAGGGCTTCATGGTTTGAGTTAGGGACACCCCCCTAATCCTTACTTAAAGGTGGGATGAACATAAGGGATCCAGTAGTTCATGCACTTGTTGTTGGAGATTAGGATGTTGACTCTCAATCCAATGAGCCTCCTGCTCTGCCCGTAACCAAGTCAATTGCCGTTTCGCTAATTGGCGGGTGGCTGCAATCCCTTTTTCCATGAGGCGCTGTTCATCATAATCTCCGGCTAAGTATTGCCAAACCTGTCGATAACCTACCGCTTTTAACGCAGGTTTATTCAAATCCAAATCAGACCGTTGATACAACTGATAAACCTCTTCAATGAAGCCTTGCCGTAACATCGTTTTAAATCTTTGTGCTATTCTATCATGTAGAACGTGTCGTTGCGTAGGAGTCAGCACGATTTTTATTGTCGGCCTTATCCCCATTTGATGGGTGGATTTAGCAAACCACTCAGTCATAGTACAACCAGTCAACTCATAAACCTCTAAAGCCCGTTGAATGCGTTGAGAATCATGCGGATGAATCCTCTTTGCAGATATGGGATCACAATCAGCTAACCTTTGATGAAGAGCTTCCCAACCCACTTCCGCAGCCTGTTGCACCAATTTTTGACGTCCTTCCGGATCAGCCGGTGGCAGTTCCGAAAGCCCCTGTTGTAAACTGCGAAAATACAACCCAGTTCCCCCAACTAACAAGGGAATACGCCCTTTGCTATGGATAATTTGCATAGCCTGAGTCGCTGCCTGACAAAATTCAGCCGCAGAAAAAGGATCCGCCGGATCTCGAATATCAATCAAATGATGAGGGAATTGTCGTAAAATGGTCGGACACGGTTTGGCTGTTCCAATATCCATCCCCCGATAAACCATTGCCGAATCGACACTGACAATCTCACAAGGCCAATGTTGCACAATCTCCAACGCTAAATCAGTCTTCCCAGATGCCGTGGGTCCCATCAATACAATATAAGGTTGTTTCATGTATGAAATACTTGCACACACTCCTGATGATTGGTTTACTTAACCTTATCGCTTATCCGTCCTATAGCTTACCCACACCTGATCAAGGGAATGCTCCGCAAAACAGTGGGCATTTTAAACAAGCAATCGCCAACTATCAAGCCACTCTCAACGATCCCCATTTGGACTTAAGTAGCCGTATTGACATCTACCTACAATTGGCCCAAACCTACCAATACTTGGGATTTACCCAAGAAGCGATTAAACTGCTCACGGAACAAGCGCTTCCCCTGGTGGACAACGCCCCCCTGCAGCAAGCCTTGATCTATGGTAGCCTAACTGACCTTTTCTTGGCAAGCCGTCAAGATACCAAAGCCCGTGATTATGCCGATAAGAGCATGCACAACTTACCAACCACCGCTCCCAATCGCATTCGAGCAAGCCTGCTCAACAATTTGGGCAACGTGCTCACGGTAGAAGCCTATTATCCCCAAGCCATCCAACACTATGCCCAAGCCATTGAATTGGCCGAACAAGATCCCATCCTCATCGCCACCGCCCTGATCAACATGGCTCAAGCCTATTTTAAAAATAAACAAACCGCCAGAGCCATAGAAAGCTTACTCAGTGCCGTAGAAGCACTCAGAAAAAACCAATCCAATCTTTCCTCTGACTTCCCCTCCGAAAACAATCTCGATTCTCCTAACTATCGACAAACCCTAACTTGGCTGAGCATTGGCAGCTTAGCACAACGATTTGCAGAAACCCCCTGCCCAAACCCCAAAACTTGTCCAAAAACCACCCCAACCCTCCATGCCCTGTCTTTGGAAGCCCTAAATCAAGCACTTGATCTGGCCAAAACCCTCAACAATGCCCGTTTACTATCCTATTCTTACGGTTATTTGGGACACCTATATGAACTGCAAAAAAAATATTCTGACAGTCTGCAGGCCACTCGCCAAGCCCTATTTTTTGCCCAACAAGACAAGAGCACCTTCTTCACCCAACAAAATCAAGCCTCAGAAATTTTATATCGCTGGGAATGGCAATTGGGGCGTCTTCTTCAAACCACCAATCATCCAGAAGAAGCCATCAGCGCCTATCGAAAAGCAGTCAACAGTCTCCAACCAGTACGTTCGGAACTGGCCATTGGCTACCGTAACAGCTCCCAATCTTTTCGCGAAGCCATTGGCCCTGTCTATTACGAACTCGCCGATTTGCTACTACAAAAGGCAGTTACCGACCAAAAACACAAAATCCAATGGCTAAAAGAAGCCCAACACACCATTGAAAATCTCAAAACAGCTGAATTACAAGACTATTTTAAAGACGACTGCATCACCACCGACTTTCAAACCACCCAAAACTCCCTAGACACTCAAATACAACCCCACACCGCCATTCTCTACCCGGTATTGCTTCCTGACCGTTTAGAATTGTTACTCAACTTAGCCACTGACATTCAACAATTCAATCTACCCATCACCGCTGAACAACTCAAAGATCAAATCAACGAATTTCGTTTTGAACTGCAAACTCATCACACCCAAGACTACTTAGACTATGCCCAACGACTTTACCGATGGTTAATTGCTCCCCTAGAAACCACCCTAGCCAAACACCACATTCATACCCTCATTTTTGTTCCCGATGGAGTCTTGAGAACGGTTCCTCTAGCTGCCCTGCACGACGAACAACAATTTCTCATTGAACGCTATGCCATTGCCATTACCCCAGGTTTAACCCTGACCACAAAATCCTCGACTGTGGAAGAGAAAGTAGACGACATTCTCATTGGCGCCCTTTCCATGGCTATTGAGGGCTATCCCGAATTGCTCAATGTGAGCAACGAAGTGCATTCTCTTCAACAACTTTACGGCCCCCATGCCACCTTGCTCATGGATCAGGCATTTACTGTCCACAACTTTAAACAAGTACTGGAAAAAAACTCCTTCTCAATTATCCATTTAGCCTCCCATGGCCAATTTGACAGCGATCCCCAAAAAACTTTTATTCTCACCCAACAAGGCAAACTGACCATGGGCGACTTTCGAAAAACCATTCTCCTGGGGAAATTACGCAACGAACCACTTGACTTGATTACCCTCAGCGCCTGTCAAACCGCAGTGGGAGATGAACAAGCGGCGTTGGGACTGGCAGGAGTGGCTATCAAAGCGGGAGCCTTAAGTGCCTTAGCCAGCCTTTGGTTTATCGAAGATCGGTCCACCAGTTTATTGATGAATGACTTTTATCGTTCCCTAAAAATGGAAAAACTATCAAAAGTCAAATCATTGCAAAATGCCCAACAACTTTTACTTAAACGAAAGGAATATCAACATCCTGCTTTCTGGTCTCCCTTTTTATTGATAGGCAATTGGCACTGACATGATTAATGCTGGACCACAATAATTTAATTCCCAACAGCTAATTAATGTTACGCAGTGTGAGGAAGAACATCACCAACTGCTTCCTCATTCATCCAAAAAGGACTGAACTTATAGAGACAATAGACTTCTTGCAAAAGTCATGTAGTGGTTTAAATTTCGAGATTATAGATGGGGAGAAAATTAAATTAAAACCTAGACTGAAGCATTTTCGTCAACGACTCATCAGAATCAGAAACCTGACAGGTTTAGATTCAGCCAACTACCCCTTGAATAGCATTCACCAGACGATTTAAAACTGATACCGAAATTCCACAAAAAAACTCCGCCCGGCTAACGGCAAATCATTGGGAATACTAATCATACCTTTAGCATCCGGACCCAAACTCGGTTCACGGGCATCAGCATTCAAGAGATTACGAATACTCAACGCAAAATTCATTCGTCCATCGTGAATGTCTTTGTAACGCAAGGTTAAATCCACAGTTGTATCATCAGCGATTGGAGAACGTGGATCGCCCAAAGTTCGTTGTCTATTCGCAACCCAATTCGCTTGGACATCTAAATACCAGTCAGGCATGAGTAACCAATCGGTGCGAATGTAAGCCAAATGGCGAGGATAGTTGCCTAAATCATGGCCATTGCCTTTATTAGCCACTTTCGCATATGAATAGTTAGCTAATAAGCTAGACCGCGCACTCATTTTCCAACGCGCTTCTAGTTCTAAGCCATTGCCTTCCAAAACACCAATATTTTGATAGAGGGCGGCGACGGTGCCAGAGGCCGCGACCATCTGAATTTTGTCAGTCGCTTTATAATGGAATAAGTTTGTGGACAAATGCAAATTCTCTTTAATCCGATAATCAAAGGCAACTTCCCATGTATCAATAACTTCAGCTTTTAGATTCGGATTACCTTTTATTGAGGGATTATTCATCGTGTACATTTCCATAAAGGAAGGCGCACGAAATGCCCGCCCATACAACAATTTACTTGTTAAATGAAGTTGCGGTTGCCATACTAAAGCCAAACGTGGATTGGTGGTACTCCCAAAATCTGAATAGTCGTCATAACGAACCCCGGCGGTCAATTCCCATTCATTTGCCAGCGTCCAGCTATCTTGTAAAGAAAGATATTGATTCTTACGTTTTTCTTCTCTATTGAAAGTATAAGGAGTATCACTGGTATCTATCAGTGGGCTACCGCGTGGTAACGGTTGTCCGGTCGCAGGATTAATCCCAAAATTCACAATATGGGTGACTTCAGGTTGATCAATATCGTGATAACCCGCACCGATGCGAAAGAGATGTTTGGGAAAACCTGAGTAAAAGGCAAACGTATCCAAACGCAATACCCGATTTACAAAGTTAGGTTGACCAATAAATCCGTCGGGGTAAGCACCTCCAAAAGCCCCGGGTGGATAGATAACAAAGTGTACTTTTCTTACATTTTCAAAATAACTAAGTTGGGCAGTCACATCCCAATAAGGCGTGAATGTTGGATTATGATAAGTCAAATCGGCATTAGTGCGACGAGTATCAGTATATCCTTCAGGGTCTAAAGCCTGTGCTTGCCCAGCCGCGAGCCCGGCATGATGTCGTCCCTGAAAACCGGCGCGGGCTTGCCATAAGCCTTTTTTAATATCGAGCCTTGCATCCAGATTATCAGTTTCCATATTGACTGGGCCGGGTGCGAGCGAAGCATGAGTGTTGAAAACTCGGTCATGATAGGTCTGAGCATCCGCTTCAACGATGCTGTCATATCCATCTGTGGTGTTATATTCCATGCTGGAGGCAATTTTAAATCCATTCCAATCAGTACCATGGAGTATCCAACCTTCGTAGGTATTAAAACGACCGAGTCTCACTCCCACTTCATTTCTTTTAATATCGTCTGTCGTTTTCGTAAAAATATTGATAACCCCAGCAAGTGCATCGGCACCATAAACGGCTGAGCCGGGCCCCCGAATCACCTCAATCCGAGAAATAGCATTGACAGACATTCCTCCCCAAGTACCTCTATTTCCTGAATAAAGCACAGTAATGGGTATCCCGTTAATTAACACTAATACTTCTGGATTATAGTCAGTATACATTCCCCGTATCACATAAATGGGTCTGTAAGCATAGTTAGACCTTGAAACATGGAGACCTGGCACCGTTTCCAACACTTCATCCAAATCCCTGGCCCCCATCGCTTCAATATCCTGGGCAGTAATCACGGTTGTGACTGCGGGTGCCCGTTCCGCCGCCTGTTGATTACCCGTCGCTACACTGACTTTCCTTGCCTTAATAAGACCATCGAACACATCAAAGACCTCATCAAGCGTGATCTCAACATTGATCAGCTGTTCAATATCCAAGTTTTTCAGATAATTATAATTACGTTCTTGTAGATCATTTCCATAACAAGACATTTGCGTAAAAAGTAAAGCGCAAAGCGTAAGGAATTGGTGGAATGAAAGTGATTTGATGTTCATCATGTTTTATTTCACTTCTTTACCCACAACATTGGCAACTTGCAACAAGCGAGAACTGACTTTTAGCTTTGCTTCGCTAATCGTGACAGGATCAATAAAAAAACGGACATTATTATTTAAAATGTAGAATTGAACCATACCACCACGAATCACAAAATCGGCTATATCACTCACGGTAAGAATCGGTTTATTTCTGAGGTAAGCAATGATATTGACTATCTGCTTTTGTTCGGATGCGCTAATGAATAAAGTATGACATTCGCTGGTTTTCTCGACATCGCGGATATAATTAACCTTGATAGATCGTCCTTGGATTTTTTCGCCTTTAACGAGAATCTCCAGAGAACCTTGAAAGGGGTCATCACCGAGCAGACATATCCTAATTTCTGAAGCAGAATCACTAAATGATTCTTCAGGATAAGTCACAAATTTACTAAAATTTAACAAAAAAGTCGCTTTCACCTGATATTCAGGAATTCCTTGCGACTTATTTGCATGACTATAGGGCGGTTGTCCTATTAAAAAACATACGACTAAGCCAAGTAACCATAACGGTCTTATTGCGGGATGAGATTGAATGAACATGTGTGATCCAGGCATGATTGAATGAACCTCCTTTTTACAGGAACGAAAAAACTGTATTCTATCACAGTAATATGATCAGTAAAAGACCTTTTTCAGTGAGCATCATTCCCGCACAAGCAGAAATTCATAGCCCGCTTGGGATATGCTGAGCGTCTTTTTACAAAGTGCATCAATCGAGAGAAGGTAATATTCAAATTTCCATAATTTTGTGGCGCGGGGTGTTTATTCGGCAAATTGGGGACATGAGAGTAAATTTGAAATTCATACCCGAAAGTGACGCGACAGATACACTTTGCAAAAAGATGCTCAGCGCATCCCACGCGGGCTCTTTTTATGGTTCACCAGTTATAATATAGTATTTTATTTTTATATTGATTTGTTATAATAAACATATTACCTAAAAATAAGGAGGAAAAAATGAGCAAAGCATACAGCAATGATCTAAGAGAACGTGTAATAAAGAATTACGAAGAAGGAATGCCGAAAGAAAAGTTGGTAGAAGTATTCAAAATAGGGATAAGCACGTTAAATCGTTGGATAAGAAACTATCTAATGATTTGTGCGGAACGCCATCGGCATTTTTTGGATGAGATGGCGCGGTGTAAGCCTGTGAACAATCAGCAATCAATCCAATAAAAACAATGGGTAATGAAATGACTTACCAAGTCGAACGCAAAGACTGTGACAGAATTCTGGATGACATCGAAAAACTTGTTCAGGACCCACTGAATAAAAGCAATGTCAAAAAATTACTTAGCCGCCAAATCAGTAAATATCCTAAAGGACTGTTAGAATGAAACAATGGTACGAACAACTATTTGAAAACTATGGAGAAAAGTACGATCGCGAGAGTTTTGTCCGAGGAACTCATGGTGAGTGTGATTTCATTGAACGAGAAATAAACTTTGACAAATCACTCAAGATCATTGACGTTGGTTGTGGTACGGGAAGACATACCATCGAATTGACTCAAAGAGGCTATCAAGTCACAGGATTTGATTTGTCTGATTCAATGCTCGCAAAAGCAAGAGAAAAAGCGGGTAAGCTCAAGCTATCCATCAATTTTTGCCAAGGCGACGCCAGAAAATTGCCATTTACTCAAGAGTTTAACGTGGCAATCATGTTGTGTGAAGGGGGATTCTCTTTGATGGAAACAGATGAGATGAACTATGAAATATTGAAAGGTATCGCGCGTTCCTTGACAGAAAAAGGCAAATTGATTTTCACTACGCTGAACGGATTATTCCCATTATTTCATTCAGTCGAAGCATTCTGTTCCGCCAACACTGAAAAGGGTAATTCCTCCTGTCAAAAAAATACCTTTGATCTGATGACATTTCGAGACCACAATGTAACAACTCTGGAAGACGATCAGGGGAACACAAAAGTATTGACATGCAACGAACGATTTTACATTCCTCCCGAAATAACATGGCTGTTAAAAACCGTGGGATTTAGCAAAATTGATATTTACGGAGCAAAACTCGGTGCTTTTTCGAGAGAAGATAAATTGACAGCCGAGGACTTTGAAATGCTAATAATTGCTGAAAAATAATCGTTAGCACCCACCAAATCTCGCCTTCTCCTTGAAATACAGCTATGAAGTCCATCTTAACTCGCGATTGATAAGCTTCCGGCAGCTCAACCCATCCTACAAAGTGTTTGACAAGAAAGAGAATTAAAAACAAGTCTCCTCCTCCTCAAAAAGGGGTTAGAGGTGATTAATTCCCCAACTGTGCCCCCCTGCCCCTCTTTGGTAAGGGGGAAGATTGACTAACCTCCTGTAGCTAAACCCATCCTACTTATGCTGCATTTTAGCCCTGACCAGGCTGATACCTCCAGACTCTTGACAATCCTAAAAAAGTAGTTTATCCTTGGTCTTGTAGTATTGACACGACCGAAACTCATGTTTAACCACCAGGAGACTACGCAATGTTTGTAATAGCTCATTACCCCCCACCGTCACTCGAAAGAGTCTAAACTGTTCCCTTGATCCCCCCCTCAAAAAACAGGCTGTTCCTTCCAAGCCGTCCTGTCTAATCTCCTATTTGAGCACTCTACTTCTCCTCTGTGGACTGCTCATACTTCCCACCGCCAATGCTCAAGACTCCCCCCCCTGTGACGATCACAGTTGTTCCTACTCCATTAATCTAGAAAAAGCCGGTTTTTACGTGGCAGCAGTCACTCTGCCAACTGGACAAAAAGAAGGTATTTGGAGTTTAGTCATCGAACCTCCAATTGTTCACCGCGGAGATTTCCATGGAGGCGGTGTATTAGCGGATATTCCAGGGCTCTCCAGTTGGGTTGGTTTCTCCCTTGCCCAGCCAGATACCGTACAAATTTACCCGTTTAATTACCCCAATGATCCCATTCCCTTTAATTTAGAACTGTTTAAAGATCAAGGCAATCAAGCGACTCGCTCGATTTGGGGACCCACCTTGGTAACTCCAGGTCAAAATTATACCACGCCACTATTGGACGCTGGATTTTACATAGCCTTAGCCAATTCGACGGCTGGAAAAGACTTTTTTGGTTTGTCTTTACTCAGTCCCAACTTATTTGGAGGAGTCAGTGGGGGATGGCTAGATTCGGTCACTGGAGTGGGATTTGCCGCGTTTGACATACCTATTCCCAGAAAGGTAACCTTTAAATTGTTGTTTGGTAGTAATTATGGGGAATTGGGTTCTGAACAACCACATTTGGAGGTGTATTATCAGAAAGCGGATGGAACGCGGGATTTGACGTGGTCTGCTCCAAAATCAACTCCAACAGATACACCTACGGATGATCAACCTACAGAAGAAGATAAACAAACACTAGGTATTAGTGTAGTTCCCGTTGTTGATCCTGAAACTGATTTAGGTGTTATTGCTACACATGATAATGGTGAAATTGTTGGTATATTTGGAATTAAAGATAGCGAAGGACGTTTAACTAGCATCGAGCGAATCGTAGTTAGCTCTCAGGAACCAAATAAAAGTATGGAAATTGTATTAGATGAGAACTACTTACCTAGATCATTAAAATTTCCAGACAACTCCCGACTTGACTTGGACGAATACACTAATGATGGTGCAACAGTTACCTACTATGATCCAGATGGAAACGAATCAGGTCAAACCACATTGACTTTACCTATGGATGAGGTAAATGATGCGATTGGTAAGTTAAAAGGATATTTTAATTCTCCACTACCTACACAAAATAATCCTATCCCATCTTCATCATCAGACCCAATTTTATGGGAAAATTCTATTTGTGTTGACGTTGTAAATCTTTTTTATGATGCAATAGATAATCTTGTTTGGGGTGCTTTTCAACTTGTATCAGCCTATTCTTGTGCGGCAAGTGTAACAACAGCATTTTTAACCGGCGGCATGGCAACGCCTATAGCGATTTGGGCGTGTGGTTCTGTTATTCTGAATGGGATCGATAAAATGGCTGATGCAATCTCGAAAGGAAACTCACCTCTCAAAAAGGGAAATCAAATCAATGATGTTGCTTCGACTGCTTTTAATTGCATCACAAAAAGATGGGTTGATTGTTTACAAGGTTTAGCTCCACATGTGATAAATCAGGCTTTGAAGAATTCAAAGGAAATGGCACAGGAAATTTGTGAAAAAGATCAGCCGCAGTATGAGGAGGGGTATTGTCATGGATTTGCAGAGTTTTGTGAAGCATCCAATGGGGTAAAGGGAATTTACAAAAATAGCTGTTCTTGTAATATCAGCGATATTGGGCACCCCGCGCTTTGTGAGCATGGTGAAAATCCCTGTGGGGTTTACTATCACGATCATTGTTGGGCAGGTGGACATATGTGTTTAGATGTTGGTAAAGAATGGCCTCGTTAGTCCAGTAGGGTGGGCAAAACATTCTTTGGTTTTGCCCACCAAATCTTTGATTAATTGCTAATCTTTAGTGGGCAACGACAAACCCGTTGCCCTACGTTTCTAACGCCTTCTTGATAAAGAAGGAAATTGACTCTCACAGTGATCCCTTGCAATGGCAAAACGTTGCAGGGGATTTTTGTTGGTGCTAGACTTCAATCATCAACTTCTCACTTATGGAAATTACAATGAACACCCAAATTACCTTAGATGACCAACTCTTCCAACAAGCCGTTGAATTAACGGGATTAAAGAATCCGCAAGACGTGATAGAAACGGTATTGCGTGAATTCCTCGTTCGGAGAAGATCAGACCCTCTCGCTCAAGCCTTTGGTCAATATCGTTGGGAAGGAAATTTAGACAAAATGCGGACTGATCAATGTTATTAGTAGACAGTTCTGTGTGGATCGACTTCTTCAATGGAAAACCCACTCCACAAACACTTTATTTGCGTGACGAAGTTGAACGACAGGAAATCTTGTTAGGAGATTTAATTTTGTGCGAAGTTTTACAAGGATTTCGGTCAGAATCGGATTTCCTAAATGCCCGTCGATTATTGCTCAGTTTTCCCTGTCAAAATTTAACTGGAGTCGCATTAGCACTACAAACGGCTCAAAATTATCGTTATTTACGTACTAAGGGTATCACTGTGCGCAAAACCATTGATATGATGATCGCCACTTTTTGTATAGAAAATCAACACGAATTGTTACATGCTGACCGAGATTTTGAAGTCATCGAACAATATTTATTCTTATCAGTGAGACATCTATAGCCAAATAGGTCAGCAATCCCTCACCAACTTTTGATGACGGTAATACTCTAAAGTGTCGGGAAAGAATTCCCGACCTACGTTTCTAACCCCTTCTTGATAAAAGAAGAAATTGACTCTCACAATGATCCCCTGAAAGGGTAAAACGTTGCGGGGGACTTTTGTTGGTACTAAACTTATATAATAATCAAAACTGCTCAACATGACGATGTTTCTATGAAAACGATTACTATTCCTGAAAGTGAATATTTACAAATGCAACAACAATTGACTGGGTTGCAAGACCAATTGAAGTATTACATAGACTCTCAACAGGTCAATCAACAATCGGCAACACAATACCCTGATTCTTATCAACCGGTTTCCATTAAACGAGGATCGGCAAAAACAATCATTACTTATATAGCTGAAGATTTCACTACGCCTTTGCAAGATTACTTATCCTGATGAAAATTTTGTTAGCCAAGTAGCCAGGTAGGGTGGGCAAATATCCTTTTGTTTGCCCACCATTTCTGGTTTGAAAGCCAGGTAATTTGCCCACCATTTCTACTTTAAAAACAAAGTGAGGGACGTTAAGCATGTCGGTTTGCGCCCTCGCGCCCTACCTTCGCTTCTTAGGGTCTGAATCAGGATTCTCAAGATTAAAAGATTTTCAGGATGAGATTTCAGTTTTATCCTGTTTATCCTAAAATCTCGTAAATCTTGACTCTTACCATGTTTCCATCCCCTATCGAGCTAAACTGGATAGGGGATTTTTGTTTGTGTTAAAATCCTTAGTAAATCAGAATGGAGAATGAAAATGCAAGCTATCGAATTTGAAACTCAAATCCATAATGGCATTATCGAATTGCCGGCCCAATTTCAACTACAAACAACGCAAACAGTACGAGTCATTGTTTTATTAGATAACTCTGCCCATACAATGCCAAATAAGTTAAACCGACCCCTAGGTCTGTTAAAGGGTCAACTCAATGCTCATTTTGCTGACGATTTTAAAATGACCGAAGAGGAATTCCTACAATCATGAATGGCTACTTGTTGGATACCCACAGTTTTCTTTGGAGCATTGAACAACCTGAAAAGTTGAGTCACTCTGCAATTGAGACTATTCTAAATACTCAGAACGTTATTTATGTGAGTAGTATCACTTTTTGGGAAATTTCTCTGAAAATCGCTTTGAAGAAACTTTCTGTAGAAAGTTATACGCCGATAGAATTACTTAAAGTTGCTGAAGAATCTATGAGATTCGTATTGTTGCCGTTATCTCCCATAGAAGCGGCAAGTTTTCACCAACTGCCTTTAATTCAACATAAAGATCCATTCGATAGAATGTTAATTTGGCAAGCTATTTCCAGGGGACTTGCCCTTATCTCCAAAGATAGCCAGTTTGAAGATTATCAAAAATGTGGACTACAGATACTATGGTAGCCAGGTAGGGTGGGCAAACGTCCTTTTGTTGCCCACTGGCTTGAAAGCAAGGTGAGGGACGTTAAGCGTGTCGGTTTGCGCCCTCACGCCCCACCTTCGCTTCTTAGGGTCTGAATCAGGATTCTCAAGATTAAAGGATTTTCAGGATGAGATTTCAGTTTTATCCTGTTTATCCTAAAATCTCGTAAGTCCTGATTCTGACCATTGATAGCGGTAATATTCTACAAAATCACCATATATGAAATTTGAATGGGATACCAAGAAAAATACACTAAACCAGAACAAACATGACGTATCCTTTGAAGATGCCAAAGAAGTATTCGATGATGCCTTGCACATCGCTAGGCTCGATCATCGCTTCAGCTACTTTGAAGAAAGATGGATTACCATTGGTTCAACACAAAAAGGACTCATTTTAGTTGTAGCCAACTTGTTTTTTTCAGACGAGGGCGAAGAAATTATTAGAATCATTTCCGCCAGACCAGCAAATGTAAAAGAGAAAAAGTATTATGAGAACTATTGAACAGCGAGCAGAACTTGATGAGTTTGAACTTGCTGATAATTATGATTTCAGTGATGGCATTCGTGGACGCTTTTACCAGTCAAAAAAAGTGACCACGACAATCGAACTTGATAATGATATTTTGTTGTTTATAAAGAAACGTGCAATTGAAAAACATATGGATTATCAAACGTTGTTAAATAGCGTATTGCGAGATTATATGCAAGGGAGTACGTTGGGCAAGCAAGTGTAGACTGCGAGGTTGCACTTTGGTAACGTTGAACACCAAACATTTTCCGATGTTGACTAGGGTGCTATCACCTTATCAAAAGGGGAAACGACCGTAGCTTAGAATGTCGAGAAAGGATTCCCGACTTACGTTTCTAACCCCTTCTTGATAAAGGAAGAAATTGACTTTCACACTGATCCCTTGCAATGGTAAAGTTGCAGGGGATTTTTGTGGGTGCTAGACTTATATAGGGGAATTTGTCTCTCAAATCTGAACCTTGAAGTTTTGGGGTTCAGATTTTTTTGTCCAAAAGTGTTAGAATCACTCTCCATTCTTCTAAAATAGAGAACAAAATCTATGTCAAATACTTATACTGCTGTTATTAAGGCTGATGGTGATTGGTGGATTGGTTGGATTGAAGAAATACCGGGGGTCAACTGCCAAGAAAGCACTCGTGAGGAATTGTTGAAAAGTTTGACCATCACTTTGAAAGAAACATTAGAATTCAATCGGTTAGAGGCTATCTCCACAGCAGGTTCTCATTTTTTTGAAGAACCTATCCGGTTATGAAACGCCGAGAATTGATTGAACATTTAAAATACTACGGATGTGAATTGTTAAAGGAAGGTGCTAAACACTCATGGTAGCACAACCCGCTTTTGAATAAAAGATCAGCCGTACCAGGGCATACTGAATTAAGTGATATATTGGCTAATAAAATCTGTAAGGATTTAGGGGTACCATCGATCAGATAGCAAGAGTAAATTTACTCTCACACTGATCCCTGGCAATGGTAAAACGTTGCCGGGGATTTTTGTGGGTGTTATCCTATTAGAATAGGTAAATTCAATTAAATAACCACCTTACTTTATTAATTAACCCAACGGAAAACGACTATGAGCCAAGTGACTATAGAAACATCTATTAAGCAGGGCCAATTACATCTTGATAATCTCCCTTTTCCAGATGACACAAAAGTTAAAGTTGTGGTGATTCCTAGCCTCAATATCGAAGTTGAGAAACAATGGTTTATCCAAATTCAAGCCCTCACCCAATCTTCCGGTAACTGGTCTGAAGACATCCTTCAAGAAAGAAACCCTTCATGAATTGGTTTCTGGATACCAGTGCATTGGTCAAACTGTATCACCATGAGCCGGGTACCGATAACCTTATTCAAAGTTTATCTCGTTACCCAGATAACTTAGTCATCACTTTGACCGATCTTTCCAGAGTGGAATTTCATTCGGCTTTAATGAAGCGAGTGAGAATTGGAAAATTGTCTCTCACCAAAGCGACTGAAGCAGCGACCTTACTAGAACAACAGTTAAAACGGTTTCGGGTCGTTACAGTGGACAAAATTGCTAAAGACCTTGCTATCCAGTTATTACACCAACTCGCACCTCAAAACAACTTAGCTACCTTAGATGCGATGCAACTGGCAACTGCTTTTTTGTCTCATCAAGAATTGGTTATTGATTATTTTGTAGCTTGCGATAAAAGGCTATTGAGTTTTGCACAATCTGGTTTTAAGACATTTAATCCTGAAATAGAGGCTATTAAATAAACATTAATGAGCGTGGAATGCGTTAGCCAGGTAAGTCGGCAACCTCTTGCCGACTTTTGATGACGATATTACTTTGAAAGGTTGGGAAAGGATTCCCGACTTACGTTTCTAACCCCTTCTTGATAAAGGAAGAAATTGACTTTCACACTGATCCCTTGTAATGGCAAAACGTTGCAGGGGATTTTAGTTTGCGTTAAACTCTTGTTTTTAGAACATTGAATAGTTCGACTTAACATCCAACGGAGCGTTTATGCAAATCACTCTTAATCTCCCAGAAAAATTAAGTAAAGAACTTACCACTATACCTGATATTAACCAATTTGCAGAACGGTGGTTACGTTATGGCTTGGAAAACACACCACTCCATCATCAATTTGATATTACTTCTGCTTTTGGTTTAGTGCAAACGACTGAAACAGCTACTTTAGAACAAATAGAACAAGCTATTCAACGAGGTGCTATTGATGATAGCAATTGATACGAATGTATTAGTGCGTATTTTAGTGGATGACCTTCAGCAACCGCAACAAACTCAAAAAGCTAGAGCATTAGTCAGGTAGATATTCTACTTTGAATGCGTGGGATTTGGATGATTTGCCCGGTATTAATCAAAACGTAAATCTACCCATCCTCGACTTATTAGTCCCATCGTCCAATTCAACGTACATTTGAGCCAAGGTTCAAGTTCGGCCGCGTCTTTTTTTGGCAACCGTTTGATAGTTTTAGAATTAAATCCCGCCCATTCAACAATCACCGCTCTCAATTGAGGGGATAATTGATGCCACTGCCAAATAACGGGATCAGTTTGTGGCGCGATGGGGTTGAAATTTAAACCTAATTGTTCAGGACAAGGGAAATTCTGGGCAGATTTCATCAATCTTTTCCATTAGTTTCGCGGTTTTTTCTAGTGCCGCTAAAATGTATAAATAGTGATTTAACTCGTCGTAGTTTAAAACTCGTCCTTTGCGGTCTTTAAGCCATTTTTGGCAAACTTGGTAGCCGCCAATGTGAAATTGCCACACGGTTTCTTTGACGTTATCGAAATATTGGGTTTTGTTGAGGTAGATTTTTTCATCTTGGTAAGCAACTTTTTCAACAAGATTATTGCCTTCGATGGGATAACTGCTTTCGTTGTCAATGTCGGCTTCCATGAGGTGAATTTTGACCAGTTGCGCGCCGAGTCCTGCGAGTTGTTGAAACAAAGTTTTGTCGCGGGTGAGGGGTAAACGTGGAAAGTCTATTTTTAGAAATTCGGCGTAGCGTTGGCGATAAGTGGGGCTGTGAAAAATGGCGTAAATGTAATGAAATACGTCGGTTGCGCTGACGGTGTTTTGGAAATCGCCGTTGCCTTCGGGAATAAATTGCAGTTTTAGATGAGTTTCTAAATCTTGAATGAATTTTGGGGCGAAATTGGGTTGGCGTTTGTCGTTGGCACGACTGGGCGTGAACAGTCCTTTTTTTTCTATGGGATAAATGTAGAGTGGGAAAAGGTAATTAATTTCCTTTGTCTTATTCGATATAGAACAACACTCTATTATATTGTTTGAAACTCCTACTAATTCCCAATCTTGACTTTGTTGTGATTTTTGACGACAAGTAATTAAACCCAAATTTTCTCCCGCTAACATGTGTTGCATTACATCATAAACCGGCCAAGCAATAAAACCTTTCGATTCGGGCGTATAATATGTCCATCGCTTGTCAAATGGACGGTAAAGTGCTTGGATAAACCTTGATTCGTCTATTCCAAAATGAACAACCGATTTTTTTACATATTCAACTTTTCCGTCACGACTACTCCAACTTGACAGAGGGTATTTTTCTACAATTTCTGGTTCAGATAAATTAAAAATATCTTCAATAACTTTTCTAACGTTTTCTTTTTCAAATTGAAAAGCGAGGCTATCACGTTTACTAACCATACCTGTGCTATTAACAGGCATCATCTCTGTAGTTTTCCAAAATTGCTCATACTCTGCTCTTAAAGCAATATTTTGTGGAATAAACAAATAAAACGGCGAGGTTGGTTTTAATTCTTTCCAATCCGTTGATTTAACATCTTGTTCTTCTAACCAAGTATATTTACCCGCGCGTTCTCCCCACAACTCCGCATGAAATACTTTAGCCGACTGTTTCGATTGATATTTAACAAAGATTCCTATCGCAACTCCTTGTTGAATATCAAACACATTTTTGTCAACACTGCCGTCTGGAGATTTTTCTTTCTTTTTAGAATTACCATGTAAATCCAGAATATAAATCTCATCAAAATCCTGCATCAACGCCTGACGCATTCCGCGAAACGTTGGATTGTCCAAATAACCATGATTGGTAATAAATCCTAAAATCCCGTAACCCGTTTGTTGAATACGCCATTGGGCAAAACGGATAAATTTCACATAATCATCTTGCAACCACTTTGGATTTCTCTCTTTCAAAGGTTTGCCATCCACTTGATAGTAATCACGAATTAACTCACTAATCCATTGACCAGTATTTAAAGAATGCCCAGAATACGGCGGATTCCCTACAATCACCATCACTGGCGTATCTCGCTTCACCTCACTAGCGGCTTTCCCCTCATTCAACAACCACTGCGCAAACGGCAAAGACGGCGTACCGTCCTTTTCAAACGCATTTTCTAAACTATTCGTCAAAAAAATTCGCAAGCGTTCATCCGAATCAAACGCATAGCCCATATCCTGCAACTGCAACCCCAACTTCATGTGCGCGACCGTATATGGTGCCATCAACAACTCAAATCCATGCACACGCGGCAATAAGTGCGTTTTCACATAATTTGACCACATCCCCTTATTCTTCTTAAACTTAGCAAAAATCTGCTTAAACACCGCATACAAAAACGTACCCGTACCAACGGCGGGGTCTAAAATCTGCACCTGATGTACGCCCGATTCCAAACGACTGCTATCCGCCAAGCCGTCGCGCAACGCAAACCGTTCTTTTAACAACCAATCTACCGAACGCACAATGTACGACACGACCGGTTCTGGCGTGTAATACACCCCGCGCACTTCCCGCATTGTCGGATCATAATGTTTTAAAAACGTTTCATAAAAATGAACAACCGGGTCTTCTTGGCGTGACCGTTTCCCAAAATCTGCCAAAATTGCTGCAATATCAGCATGATTTAACACCATCACCAAATGCTCAATCGCCCACACTAAACGTTCATCAATATCTATTCCCACAATTTGATTAAATAAATTGCGTAAAAATGGATTCGTTTTTGGCACATAATGATTCGCGTGAATTCGAGAAAAAGGGGCTTGCAATGAAGCACTACATTTGGCAGCAAACAAACCATAACACGCGGTTTGAGCATACATATCCGCAAATTGTGCAACAGTTAAACTGTCTACCAAAATTTCTCGAAAACTCTCAAACTGCGCACGTAATGGGCTGGATTCATCTTTATCATAGGCAGTCAATACAGCTTCACGCATGAGAATTGCGATTTTTGCCATGCGTTCGGCTAAATCTTCTGGACTGCGTAACGTGATCGTTTGCGCCTGAACAAATGTATCCAACAACCGCTCAAAAGCTGGGAATGCGTCTGGTAACGGCTTCAACACGCCGGTTTTATCAATTTCTGCCAAACGTACCGTCATTTCTGCTGGTGAATTGCCTTGTACAAACCAACGAAATTCCAGATAATCCGTTAAAATCAAATTATGTAAAGAATCCAAATAACGTTTTAACTGCTCAGTTTTCAAGGTATTATCTAACGATATACCGATGTCTTTGGCTTCGATATAACCCAACGGTACTGCTTGCGGATTCAAAATCACCAAATCGGGTGAACCGCATTCAATCCGTTTTGGCTCATTAATGACCTCAATGGAAGGATTCAATGCTTTTAACAAATTGACTAAAGCAGGACGATGCGTGTGTTCTGTAGCGTCACCGGTGTGTAAATTTTTCTGAATTTCAGTAATATATTGATTGATTTGATTTTTCATATATTCAAAAAGGACTGACATCCATCTCACAAAAACGGTACGATTGCGTACTCTTTTCATTTTAAAGAATTTACTATCGCACTGATACCAAGTCCGCGTAGGGTGCGCTGATGACAAAAAGCGGATTAATTAAGACTACCAGATAGTCTGTAGGTCGTCAACCCCTTGCCGATTCGGGATCCCAAAAGGTGCGTTACGGCGCAAACAAACGCGCTTAACGCACCCTACCTGGCTTACTATGTTCAATCAAATTGAAATATAGACCAACTCAAAAAACATATTGTCCAGAAAATTGCAAACGATTTAAGGCACCTTCCTGACCGCTTCTCAATTCTCGATGAGCATGCAAATACTCAATTCCCAAGCGAACCGTGGGTGCCAATGACCACATCAAATTGGCATGGGTGCTCCAAAATCGATGATTCACTTTTTCCAATACGTTATCTTCCTCATAATCAGCTTCCACATAACCGAATAAAAGGGTGGACCGTAAATTAGACGTCCACCCATGCTGATAACCCATTTTAAATGCAGATAAAAAAGTAGGCGACAATTCTCCCTGCCAACCAAAACTGCCATCTGCGGTGTGGTTGATCCCAACATAACGACCGATCATCCCATAATTGATCTGCCAAGTCACACTGTCCCTTGGGCCCACTGTCACCTGTCCACCCACACTGATTCCAGGTGCCCACACTTCATCATCCACGCTGATATTGCCAAAACTGCCCACTGCTCTCAAATTTCGTAAGATCACTGCCACACTGGTCATATGTTGGGCACCCAACCAATTCAAGCGCATCACAGTGTCCGGCCATCGATCGTGACTGACATAAATCCGTTGTCCTTCAATACTTTCTAAACTGGTTTCTGGATTCTCCAAAGCCACTTGGACATTTCCCCATTCAAACGGATGGGTATAACGAATTTGCCCCTGACGCGCAAACACTTCTGAAATGGCACCGGTAAAATCATTGGTCTCATTGCCCGATTCCAAAATCTGAAATGTTGACCAAGTTTGACCCAATAGCCAATTCCCCATCTTTGCATAAGCATGACGCAAACGAGGTGCATAAGAATTACTATTGCGCTCATTACCTTGATCACTGACAAAAAAATCCAGTTGCAACTGCGTGCTCAATTCACCCCAAGCAGTGGGCGTGCGAGTCTCAAACCCAAAACGACTTTCCTTAGCATGAATATTCAACTTATGGCGTCTGTGCTCAGCTGTGCCCTCCAATGATATCAATGCTCCTGCCAAAGTATCATCTCCCACCTGCATAATTGCTGCATAATCATTATAAATCGCATCCAGCTTAACATATCCTCCCCAAGCCATAGCCGTTCCATTGGGCAACTGAATCGCATTTTTAAACGGGCCGGCAACCACGGCTGGAGCGGCGGTCTCCACTGGAATTGACCCTGATGATGCGGAGGGTTTGCCAACAACCGCCCGACTTTTCTCCAACTCCTCAATTTTCCGCTCCAATCGCTCAAGCACCCGGTGCTGCTCCTGCAATTGTTTCCTCAATTCATCCAAATCATCGGCCTGACCAGGCAAACTGACTGACCCTAAACCACTGACCATCATGATCAAAAACCATCCACGGCACCCTTGATTGTCCCTTAACTGCATCCTAAAATTCCTTAATTAACTAAAATTTACAACCTATCATTGATCACTAGACCTGCCAATCCTTTAAAGACTGGCAGAGCTTTTTAATTCATTCCATCTCAATTTATGATAAAATCAAATCCTTTCACATGACAACCCCTTTAGGACCCAACTTTCATGAAAACCCTTGATAACCTGCAACAATTTACTCCACCAGTTCGTACCTTAATGGGACCTGGGCCCTCCGATGTCTCACCCAGAGTCCTACAAGCCATGGCACGTCCGACTTTAGGGCACCTTGATCCTCTGTTCATCGACATGATGGAAGAAGTCAAACTGCTCCTGCAATATGCCTTTCAAACCCAAAACACCCTCACCATTCCCATCTCTGGTCCTGGCTCTGCCGGCATGGAAGCCTGCTTCGTCAACCTCGTAGAACCCGGAGACAAAATCATCGTCTGCCAAAATGGAGTTTTTGGAGGACGCATGAAAGAAAACGTCGAACGCAGCGGTGGCATTCCCATCTTGATTGAAGACCCTTGGGGAACGGCAATTGACCTTAACAAAGTAGAAACGGCACTGAAAACTCATCCAGATGCCAAAATCCTCGCCTTTGTGCACGCGGAAACTTCCACAGGCGTGCGCTCAGATGCCCAACAACTCTGCAAACTCGCCCATAATCACCACTGCCTGACCATTGTCGATACAGTCACCTCATTGGGAGGTATTCCCGTAAAAGTAGACGACTGGCAAATGGATGCAGTCTATTCCGGCACCCAAAAATGCCTTTCCTGTGCCCCCGGTTTATCCCCGGTGACTTTCAGCGAACAAGCCATAGAAAAAATCAAACAACGCCAGCAAAAAGTACAAAGCTGGTTTTTAGACCTCAACCTCGTCATGGGCTATTGGGGAACTGCAGCCAAACGCAGCTATCACCACACTGCCCCGATCAATGCCCTGTATGGACTGCACGAAGCCCTCCTCATTCTCAAAGAAGAAGGTCTCGAAAACTCCTGGCAGCGCCACACCCAAAATTATGAAGCCTTGCGCATCGGCATTGAAAACTTGGGACTCAGTTTCACCGTTGCTGAAGCGGACCGTCTCCCCCAACTCAATGCCATCAATGTACCAGAAGGGGTAGATGAAGCCCAAATCAGAGCCCGTTTACTCAACGAATACAACCTGGAAATTGGCGCCGGTCTGGGCAGCCTGGCCGGCAAAATCTGGCGCATTGGTCTCATGGGCTATGCCAGCAACCTCAAAAATGTCAGCTATTGTTTGAAAGCCTTGGCAAACACCTTACCATAAACTCAATCCCAAACCCTTTCCCTCCCTTAATTCTCCGTTGGGAGGGACAATTTTTCCCTCAAAAACTTCAACCACTGTTCAAAATTTCAACAACTTAAAAACTATAGGAGTTACGCAGTTGAATCGTTATTCAATTGATTTTATTGAAATATCGAAAAATCGCTCAAAATACTAACTTTTTGAATAAATTGAAAATTAGATTTAAACTGCGTAACTCCTAAACTATATAAAATTACGGTAATCCATACAACCATTGCCGATCCCCATTGGGAAACACAATATCATAATCCGCTATTCCATCCTCGTTCATATCTCCTGCTTCAACAAAATTCACCTGACCAGTCCCAGTCCCAGGGCGCACCAAATAATCCAACACTCCCTGATAACGCTGCTTATTAGTCCCATTGCCCACATAAATAAAAGCCCGTCCATCCAACTCCAAAATCGTTTGACTTTCCTCCGACAAACTATAAAGAGACTCTGGATCAGCCGCGGTTGGATAAAAATATTGCTTGCGTCGCAAACTGGAAATATTTGACAAATTCGTCATTCCTCCCGAGTTTTGAACCGCCTCAAATATCAAAAATACTGTGCCCACCTTATCCAACCACAACGACTCCTCTGCATCCAACCCCAAAGGCAACTCTGTCGAAACTACAGAAGTAAACAAATTGGGACGCGCGCTGTAATAATGACCCTTGGCAGCGCCAACCCTCAAATTCCCATTCTCCAACATCGTCCAATTCCCCAACTGCAAACCATCCAAAGCCGTCTGCAAAGACAAAGGAGACTGCACCACCGGCACCGCCACCACCTCACGACTGTCCTTGGTGATAAAAGTAATTTCCGCTTCGGGACTTACCAACATGCCCATAGCAATTGCCTTATCCACCTGGCGCCACAAAATTTGTCGCACTCGCAATGGCAACACCGCATAATGATAATCGCCAATATCCACCTCCAAATAACCCGTCTTGGCATTCTGACTCAAGTCCCAATTTCTCAACTCATATAACCCATTGATAGTTTTCACAATTCCTCCGGGATTATAACACAACACATCTCCGGTTAAACGCATTGCATTCCAAGGCAAATACGGTGTGGTCATGCGCCCCAACAAACTCTCTAAATCCTTAATAGACGGCACTGAACTGTTATCCTCAAAACACACCCCAGCCCCCAATTCCACCTGACTGTCCAATCGAGACCCTCTGCCAATGATCACCTGAGTCAACTGCGCTTCAGCCACAATATCCATCTGATTTAAAACCGCTCTTTCCACAGGATCACTGCCAATCACTCCCCGGATCACACCACGTTCCAAGCCACTGTTTACCTGAGTTTTGGGCAAAAAAGTAACATCTTCAATCACGCCTTCATTAACAATAATTCCCCCCAATTGGCCACCGGAAACTGTGCCCAAAGGAGTGATTTTTACATCAGTGAGAATGCCTTCATTCACATAAAAACAATCGATTATCGGAGGCTCACAAACCCCAGAATCATTCTCAATAATCATCACTGTAGCCTTCTCTGGATCGCCAAAACTGGCATTCCCTTCCACACTGGCCAAACGCACCAGAAACTGCTCATTCCCTTCCACCTCTTGATCATCTAAAATAGTCACGGTAAAAGTTTTGGGCGTGCGGTCTCCACTTACCCAAGTTAAGAGACCCGTGCTGGCTACATAATCGGGACCCGCTTTGGCTGTTAAATCTTCCATTTCATACCAGGCAGAAACCTGTCCAATATTACCCCCTTCTCGAGTCACTGAAATTATCACTTGGGAACGATTTTCATTGACCGCATAAGTAGTCGAAGAGAATTGCAAGGTGGTGGCATCGTCATCCACCAAGGTTAAAATTGCCTCCGAATTTCCTCCCAGCTGAGTATTTTTTGGGTTTAATAAACGAATGGTCAAATACCGATCCTCTTCAACTAACCCATTGTCTAATAAGCCAATTTCAAACTGCTTATTTTGACTGTCCCCATCCAACCAGCGCAAAGTGCCGCGGGTGCTCAAATAGTCGCGACTGGTTTTGGCCGTGCCATCCTCAGTGATATAATCCACTTCCACCACCCCCTGGCTGCCGCCAATTCGAGCCACGGTAATTGTGATACTGCCTGCACTTTCTGAGACCTGATAATTGTCCGCTACCAACTCCAAAATTCCCGGAGCATTGGGATCGGGACCTATGGTAGTGGGAGTTCCCAAGCTGTCCAACAATCGCACCGACGCAGTGGAAAGGCTGCCGAGACTGGCCATCATTTCTTGTTGCAGCCCGGTAACCACTGGATTGGACAAGTAAACGCTCAAACTTTCCTCTGATTCAGTGATATTGTCAGCCAATAAAGAAATGGTAATCTCTTTGGGACTGGAGTCTCCTGCCAACCAAGTTAAGGTGGCATTGTCAATGGGACTGTAATCTAAGCCCGCTTGAGCTGTCAATGGTTGAGTGCCATAGGAGACCGTAACTTGTCCTTGATTTCCTTGAGTACGTGTCACTGACAAACGGGCCAGTTCCCCTTCTTGCCCCTGATAAGTTCCTTGACTGAATTGAAAAATACCGGCTGTAAAATCAGCCTGTTCCAAACTGTCCAGCACTGTAACCGTGGCTGATCGAATGGCACCCAATCTGGAATCTCCAGTGGGACTGCTCAAATTGAGCAAGAAAGTTTCTGCTTTTTCTGACAAATTATCCTGTAAAATGGGAATGGTAAAAAATTGAGGGCCCGCCTCGCCTTCTCTCCAATTTAAAGTTCCCTGTTGAGCTGTGTAGTCAGTCCCAGCAGTGGCCACTTGATCCAAAGTACTGTATTGGACACTGGTGGCACCCACTTGCCCTCCCAAGCGCTGCACTCCAATTCTCAATTCGCGACTTTTTTCATCCACCGTGTAATGACCGGCAGTAAATTGCAATAATCCTGCACCACTTGGAGGAGTATCTATCAAGGTAACTTGGGCAGTCCCATTGGAAATAGTGGCCTTATTTGTGGGATTAGACAATAATACCCGGAAAACTTTATCTTCTTCTGCCAAGTCATCAGCGATCAAGGGAATGTGAATGGTTTTGTGTGCAGTGTCTCCATCCAACCAAGTCAAGGTACCGGTACGACTTTGGTAATCTTGACCGGCAATGGCAGTCCCATCTTGGGTAGCATAATCTACACTGATCAGGCCCGCATTGCTAGCCGCTCGGGTCACGATGAGCACCGCCTCGCCGGCAAATTCATTGAAAAAATAGCTGGGAATCGCAAATTGTAAAGTGCTTGGAGTGGGATCAAAATGCGCAGTGCAGATGCTGCGTTCGTCAACGGTCACAGTCAATGGATTGTCCAAAATCAAGGTGTTTGAAGCCGGGGTGACTGTGCCCACACATTGCCAACCGGTAAAAACAAAGTCTGGATCGGCAACAGCTTGGATAGAGACCACACTGCCTTGAGCATAGAGGGCAGTACAACGGTCTCCACAGTCTAAACTGGGCGTTTCTGTTCCCAAATTTATATCCGAATTATTTGTGGTTGCCTCATCAGTTGTAGCCAGCGAATTGGGATCGGGTAAACTGGCAAGGTGTCCTTTGCCCTGTTGGGTCACGGTGAGCAGTTGATAGCCTGCTGTTGGGATGCTGAAGAAGTGAGCACCACAGTTAAGTGGTTGATTAATTGGAATTCCCAACAATGGTTCGGTGCCAGTACAATCCCCACTCCAATGGGTAAAAAGATAGCCGGTTTCGGGCGTGGCTTCTAAAGTGAGCACTGTATTATTGGGATAGGCAGCTACGCAATGGGGTTCACAATTTATGCCCTCTGGACGACTGATGACTTTGCCTTGTTGAACTTCAGCCAGACTGACCAGGTGTTGACCGGCAGGGGGCACTGGATGAAAGAGAGCGGTACAAGTTTTGGCGGTCTCTGTCATTGATAAGGTGATTGATGGATCAGTGCCTTGGCAATCACCACGCCACCCAATGAACAGGGATTGAGACTCGGCTTGGGCAGTGAGGATAACTTGACTGCCAATATTGTAATTCTCCACACAAACTTCTCCACAATCAATGCCTTGTCCACGACCTGGGGGAGCAGTGAGACGACCAGTCCCAGTCCCAAATTTCTGCACGGTAAGCGATAAAGGGGGCAACAGATCAAATTGGGCAATGCAAGTGGTGTTGGCAGTCAGCGTTACTGTGGTTTGGGCAGGCGCATCGGCAGGCACATTGGTATTGGCTTGGCAGTCTCCAGTCCAGGCAATAAATTGGGAACTTAGATCGGGAATGGCAGTGAGAGTAAAAGTAGCATCTTGGTAAGTGGTTAGGTTGCAACGATTTCCACAGTCAAGGCCGGCAGGCTCGCTGGTAATATTGCCTTGTCCAGTCCCAGTTTTTTCCACAGTGAAGGAATAGGTGGGTTTGAGGGTAAAGTTGGCTTGACAGGTTTTGGCAGTGTCTAAGGTAACTGTGGCTTGATTGCCATTCCCAACACAATCTCCTGCCCAGTTGACAAGGGTAGAATCAGGTTGTGGGGTGGCAGTGAGGGTTAAATTGGCGCCTTGGTAAAAGGCTTGAATGCATTCAGGTTGTTGACAGTCGAGACCGGTGGGCTGACTGGTGACATTGCCATGGCCAGTGGTTTGTACAGTTAAATTGACCGTGGGTTTTAATTCCAGATGAGCCGTGCATTTTTTGCCGGCTTTGTCAATGAAAAGGGCGGCAGTGGGCGCGGTGCCGCTGCAAT
Source organism: Thiomargarita sp. (assembly GCA_020721005.1). Lineage (GTDB taxonomy): Bacteria > Pseudomonadota > Gammaproteobacteria > Beggiatoales > Beggiatoaceae > DYNP01. Next base: position 70,317 of record DYNP01000008.1, on the reverse strand, counting down.
GTCCACTCCAACCGAGAAAGAGGGAATCTGGATCTGGGATAAGAGTGAAGGCAACTTGGGTGTTTTCTGGGAAGGCTAGGCAGTCACTTCCGCAACTGATGCCTTTTGGTATGCTGTCAATGGTCCCATTCCCGCCTTGAATTTGAACTGTGACGTCAAATTTGGGGGGTAATTTTTCAAAACGGGCGATGCAAATGGTGGGTAAGTCTTGGGCAATGGTGACCGAAGTGGCAGTGTCAGTGCCTGAGCAATTCCCTTCCCAGCCGAGAAAACGGGCTTCTTGATCTTCTTTAACGGTTAGGAGCACGCCTAAGTTTTCATCAAATGGAGCACTGCATTCGTTCCCACAAATGATGCCAGCCGGTTCACTGGTGACAGTCCCAGTTCCTCCCCAAGATAAAATGGTGAGATTTTGTTGGTCAGTGGGAGGTAAGGGGATAAAATGAGCTTGACAGGTTTTAGCCTGGTCCAGGGTTACTAGAGTTTCGAGGTCAGTGCTTTCACAATCGCCGTCCCAACCTGCAAATTCGCTGTCTATGCGAGGATTGGCTTGTAAGGTAATGGGTTCATCGCCACTGAAAGCGACTTGGCAAGTCATCACGTCTTCTGGACAAATCAGACCAGCAGGTTGAGTTTGAATTTCTCCGGTCCCTTGTCCCAATTTTTCTACAATGAGTAAGACCCCAAAGTGAGCAGTGCAGTGTTTGCTGTTCTCTAAGGTCAGAGTGACATTGGGATCGGTGCTGCCGGCACAGTCACCTTCCCAATGGGTAAATTGGTAGCCAGTAGCCGCTTGAGCAGTGAGTTCGATTTTTTGTTGATCGGTGATGGGCATTTGACAACGTTCCCCACAGTCAATGCCACTGGGACTGCTGGTAACTGTGCCTTGGCCAACTGTGCTGATTTGCAAGTAACGTTCAAAGAGAGCGGTGCATTGTTTGCTGGTGTCCAAGGTTAAGTTCAGTTGAGGGTCTTGACCTTGACAATCACCTTGCCATTGACTGAATTGATAATCTTCCAAGGCTTCGGCGGTGAGAGTGATTTGTTGAGCAGCGCCAAAATGGGCTTGGCAGTCTCCTTGTTGTTCGGTTTGACAGGCAATGCCTCCTGGCTCACTGGTGACTTGACCTTGACCGATAATATTGATATCAAGTCCCAGTTCAAAAGTGGCCGTGCAGGTTTTGGCCCGATCAACCGTCACTGTCAAGGGATTCTCTTGTCCTTCGCAATCAATTCCCCAGCCTGTGAATTGGTAATTGGAATCGGGAGTGGCAGTTAATTCAATGGTTTGTCCCACGTCATATAGAGCGCTGCAGGTGTTCCCACATTGGATGCCAGTGGGTTTACTGATGATTTGACCGCCATTTGCGGAAATAATTTTCAGTTCCAGAGGTTTTAATTTGAATCTGGCCACACAAGCTTTGGCGGCATCTATAGTTAGGGTGATTTGGGGATTGCTCCCACCACAAGCGCCTTCCCAACCGAGAAATTGAGCCGATTCATCTGCCTTGGCTTGTAAGTTAATTTGAGTGCCTTTATCGTAATTTTTCACACATTGTTGACCACACTGAATGCCCCCATCTTCACTGGTCACCTGTCCATATTGGGTTTTAATAATGGCTAATTCATAACTGTCCAAGGGCAGAGTCTCAAATTGCACCTGACAAACTTTATCGCGGTCAAGAATGACATAAGTAGGATTACTTTGTCCCAAACAGTGCCCGCTCCAACGAATGGAATGAGTTGTGCTATTGAAAACAGCTTGCAGTTGCACAATCGTATCTTGTGGATAATCTGCCGTACAATTATTCCCACATTGAATACCCGTGGGTAAACTGCTCACCACTTCACTGCCGCCCAAATTTTCGACAGTCAGGGTAGTTGCTGACAATGGGAGTAATTGAAAAAAGAGTAGCCATCCCAATAGGAGATGGGTAAAATGCTTGATTTTCATAATAATTTTCCTAAAAATAACAGATTGCTCATCCATCCACCTAAAACTGTGTTGAATGCTCAATCATGATAAACTACGGATGTCAATTTTCAATAATGCGTCATTAATCGGTCTTCACATTGACATTCTGATCACGCAGCATTAAAATCTATTGCTCATCATCTGCTGCATTCTTTCTTCCACTAAGCTTTAAGTATAGCAAAAGTACAGTAAAAAATCATGACAGACACTGAATTACCTTGGCCAGCACTTTTAATCATTCTAACTCCCTCCATGGGAATTAAAGAAGTCAATCGAGCCTGGCAACGTTTCGGCATTTCTGCAAATGCCTTATTGACCACCACATTTACCCATTGGATTCATCCTGATGACTTGCCTCAGGTGGAAATTTCCTTGGCTCACTTGCAACAACAACCCAAAGACCCTGTTACAGTTGAAACCCGGTGGCGCGACATTTCCGGAGAATATCGTTGGATCCTATGGGGCATCGCCAAAATTACCGAAGACACTCTGCGGGCTGTGGGTTTAGAAGCCAGTCCCCAAAAATATTTGGAACAACGTTATCGAGCTATTATCAATGGGTTACAAGAAGGCATCTTGCTTTATGACGCCGACGGCACCATCACCCTGTGCAATCCTGGAGCAGAAAAATTGCTGGGCAAAACTGCTGCAGAATTGTTGGGCAAAACAGACTGGGGCAATACCTTAGTCAAAGAAGACGGCAGCCATTTACCGGACACGGCTCACCCGGCTCAATTGACTCTGCAGTCCAAAATTCCCCACCACAATACCTTGGGTTTTTACAAACCAGAAGGCAATTTGGCTTGGTTTAATATCAATGCCTATCCCTTGCGCCTCTATGACACCACTCACCATGATGCCGCAGTGCTTTGTTTCACGGATGTTTCCGATTCCCAATATCGGGAAGAAGAATTACAAGAAAAAATTACCCTCTTATCTGCCCTATTTGAGAATCAACAAATTGGAGTGGCTATTATCAACGAAGATGGGCGCTTTGTCCGCTTAAACTCCACTTATTGTCAACTCTATGGGTATCGAGTTGAAGAATTGATCGGACAACTGTTTACCATTCTCCTGGCAGCTCCCATTCGCAAAGAAGCCCTTTCCTACCATGCTGATTTCCTCGCTGGAAAAGCCGAAAGCAGTGGTCAATGGCCCAGGCAACATCGACAAGGACAACTGATTAACAAACAATATTGGGAAGACAAATTAACCCTGCCAGACAAACGAGTGTTTAGAATCACATTTGTCATTCCCAGTTTAGAAAAAAGTACCAAAAATCTCAGCGAATCGGTGGACCTGTTACACAATGAAGAATGGCTACAACTGCTCTTCACCCATTCCCTAGTCACCACCCTATGCTTAGATCGAGAAGGTTACGTGGCGTTTGCCAAAGGTCCCTTACTGGAAACCCTAAATTGGCAAGAGGAAGACATATTGGGACTGCCAATTTGGGAAGTTGCCCATGAATTACGAGATTTACAATCCAGTTGGCAACGCGCTTTGGGAGGAGAACACTTTAGCCGGCATGTTCATTACAAGGGACTGTATTTTGACGTCAAATTTATACCCTGGTTAAAACAGGAAGAATGGATTGGGACCCTAGTTGTATTTCATGACGTTACCGAGAACAAGATGCTGAAAGCACGTTTGAAAAGCAGCTTACAAGAATTGGAATTGTTAGCACCCTACAGCAATGTCGGCTTACTGTATGTAGAAGGGCAAAAAATCACTCGCGTCAATTCCCAAGCAACCATTTTATTAGGCTACAACCAAGCGGAACTCTTGCAACTGCCTGTTTCTAAACTGTTCCAAACCGAAGAAGACTATCAACTTTTTCAAACCCAATGGGCTTGCCACTCGGGACCAGCTACCTTCTCCTATTTCCCTTGGCTATCTCGTAAAGAAGGCAACCTGATCCACTTCAAACTCACCCTTCGTCCCCTTACCGCTCACGGAAAATCCACCTGGTTGTTAGAGGAACATCCCGATCTTCTAGAATTGGACAAGGGACCTAACTTACACACTGCCCTGTGGAACAGCAGCCCAGAAGCTCTATTTTTGCTGGATAAACAACTGGGAATTAAGCAAGCCAATCCTGCCAGTTTAGAATTCACTGGCTACACTTCAGAAGAGCTAAGTGCTCTCCAAGTGCCCATGTTAAATGCAGGGCAACAGGATGAAAAATTTTATCAAGCTTTGAACCAAAGCCTGATTGAACAAGGCCATTGGGAGGGACAATTGTGGCAACGCCATAAAAATCAATCCCTTTACCGTTGTGACCTTAAAATACAAGTTTATCAAACTCACAAAAATTCCCCAATTGGCTACCTAGCCATCCTTTCCAATCGGCAAACCAATCGCACGTCCCTCTTAGATCCTCTAACCCAATTGCCCACTGACAATCTATTTCGTCAACAATTGCTTCGCACTCAAGCCGTGGCCCAACGTTACAGCAAACGATTTGCTATCCTATTGGTTAAACTCGAAAAACTACCCGAACTCAATCAACAACATGGATGCTTAAATATTGACTTATTACTGCAGGGCATTGCACAAAATCTCCGCTCTTCGGTAAGAGACAGTGACAGTGTGGCCCGACTCAGCGGCAGTTGTTTCGCCGTCAACTTGGATGAAATCAGCAAGCCTCAAGATGCGGGATTGGTGGCGCAAATGATTTTGTTCAAATTGACCCAACCTTTTCTCATAAAAGACCAGAAAATTCAATGTCCTACCAGCATTGGCATTGTTGTTTCTCCTGAAGATGGGCAAGAAATTGACGAACTGGTCAAATTAGCCCAACTGGCTGCACAACGTGCCCAACAAAGAGGGGGAGGACAATGTTGTTTTCATAATCCTCATTTAGAGGGATATCCATAGCTTGGTCCTCCCATCTGAATCATAGGTTCTCAATCATAAGTTGGGTTTACTCAAACCCTGATTGATCAAGGTAAAGGAATCAACCCATTTTTTCCCAAAATAACGTTGAGCTATTGGGGAAGTTAAAAAATGACTTCCCTAGGAATAACTCTATCGCTCTCCTAAAAATTTTGACGAGAGGCCACCACTTGATTCCTACCTTGTCTTTTTGCTTCATACAAAGCATTATCTGCCATATTAATCAACACTTCTGGCAAAAAATTGGAATTGGGAATCATGCTCGACACCCCGATACTTAAGCTCACATAAGCATGAACTTTAGAATCCGCATGCTCGATTTGCAAAGCCTCCACCTGCTGTTGCATCACTGTTGCCACTTGCACCGCACCTTCTAAAGAAGTATTCGGTAATATCACCGCAAATTCCTCTCCCCCATAGCGGGCCACCAAATCCGAGGCTCGTTTCACAGATCGCACCATGGCTTGCGCCACCTGTCGCAAACAATCATCTCCAGCCTGATGACCATATTTATCATTATACAATTTGAAATAATCAATATCACATAAAATTAACGACAATGGCAAATGTTCCCGAGACATGCGTCGCCATTCCGTGTTCAAATATTCATCTAAATAGCGACGATTCGCCACTTTGGTTAAGCCATCCAATTTTGCCAAACGACTCAATTCCTCATTGGCTTTGGCCAAAGCCTCCTCAGCCCGTTGCCGCTCTACAATTTCCTGTTGCAATTTTGCATTCAGTTGCAAAGCTGCATTTTTAGCCTCCCGCTCCTGAATAAACCGAATGCGTTCCTCCTCTGCCCGTTTCCGATCAGTAATATCATAAATGGCAGTAACCATGGCCTGTTCCCCTTGAAAAACAATAGATTGGGCAAACAGGGCCACGCTGATAACACTGTTGTCCCTGCGTTGAAAACTCACCTCATAATTGTGAACCATGCCCTCTTGTTCAAACACTGCCAACATCCGTTCTCTTTCCGATGGATTATGATAAAAATCTGTAGTTTTATACCCTTTCATCAATTCTGTGGGCATTAATCCAAAAATACTGTTCACTTGGGCATTGGCATATAAAATTAATCCATCAGAAACTTTGGCAATGATTAAGGGAATAGGACTGGTCTCCGCAATAACTCGAAACCGTTCCTCACTTTCTGCCAACTGTTGAGTGAAGAGCAATCGCTCTTCCTCAGCCCGTTTACGAGCGGTAATATCATACAAGGCAGTTAATAACACCTTTTCATTCAAATAGATAATGGGATGACTGAACATTGCCATCCACAGCAATGAACTGTCCAATCTTTTTAGCTGCAACTCATAATTTTGAATCGAGTTGCGTTGCTGATACACTTGCTCCAACTTCATTTGCTCATCAGGATTATAAAAGAAATCAGTCATACTTCGATGTCCCAGCGGTTCCAAAGTGGATAAACCAAATGTTTTTACCATCTGGGCATTGGCATATAAAATAATATGGTCGGAAATCCGAGTAATCACCAAAGGAATAGGAGTGGTCTCCGCAATGATCCGAAAACGTTCCTCGCTCTCTTTCAGCTTATAATTCAAAGCCTTAGTATCCGCATACAAGCGTGCGTTTTTAATAGACACTGCAATTTGGGAAGACAATAAATTCACAATTTCCAAACGGTTTGCTGTAAATGCCCCTTTCATCAGATTATTTTCCAAATAAAATAGGCCGATTAACCCTCCCTGATTTAATAAGGGAACGCATAATATGGATTTTATTTGATGTTGAATAATATAAGGATCCCGGGTAAATTTACCGCTGTGAGCTGCTTCTGATAAAATAACCAATTCTTGAGAACGAGCCACATAGTTGATCAAACTGACAGGCAAAGCAGAATCTCGAGACAAGGGTAAAGATTGCAACACTGTGATTTGCTTTTGATCAACGGAACCTTGGGCTTCTATTCTCAATTCTCCCTTTTCCATCAGTAGCAATGTACAATGCTGAGCACCTGCATTCTCCAGCACAATTTTCATCAGTTTGCTCAATAACTTTTCCAACACCAATTCTTCAGAGATGGCTTGCGAAGCTTTAAATACTCCTTTTAGATCAAAAATATCCACCAAATTCTGTTCAGTTGAATAACTGACTGAAGCAGTCAAAGTAGGTTGAATAGTTTGGTTAAAATTCAATGGCCCTTCTGGCTGAAAGAAAATTCCTGCGCACCGTTGCTCCAAGTCAATAACTTTGGAAGTGGCTCCCCAGCGCTGATAAGCATGATGGGCATTACGATAATAGTAATGAGCCAATTGTTCCTCTTGAATCAACTGATAAAAATGGGCAGTTAACTCATAAGCCAAAGCTTCCTCATTTAAATATTCGCTGCGTTGGGCCAAAGCAATGGCTTTGTGATAATATTCTCTGGCTAAAGAATGCTGTCCTAAAATTCTGGTCCGCTCTGCTTCGATTAAATAGTACTTGTGCAAATAATTCATTGGTGCCCAATCTGCCCATTCTTTCATTTTCTTTTGGTTAACAAGGACTTTTTTCAGTAATTGTTGATCTTGAGACCGTGGTTGATCCTGGGATCGTATATTAACTTGGGAATGGTTGGAGGGATCAGAGGGAGATGCTTGATTTAGTTCTCGCTCATACAGCGCCAAACAGGTTAGTGAATCATAAAAATAAAACCAAGGCACCCCAAAAAATCCCATCACTCCATTCAGACAGGATTCAGCCAGTCTGGCATGCTCTAAAGCCTGCTCATAATATTGAAACAAATAACATAAATTTAATTTACTGCTGTGAAATAAAAATAAACTGCTCTGATCATTGGCTTGCCTCAATAGGGGCACACTGTAATCCTCATCAAAATATTTGCCCACCAAACAACAGGGAGTCACCTCGGAAGTATCTCCAGTCAAACTGGACAAATTAAATAACATTTGCTGTAACATTTCATTTACAGTAATGCCACTGATATGTTTTAATTGCAACAAGGTTTGGGTATAAGCCTCTGCCTCTTTTTCACATATATTCAATGAATTACCAACCAGATAACTGGCATAACAATAGGCATTTATGGACAAAGCGGCAAATTCAATTTCACCCGTTTCTAAACCAATATGATGAGCTTCTTGTAAAATGGGTAAACTGTCTTGAAGATGAGCTTGCCAATGTTTGATATGAGAATTGACTATCACGAGGGTCCTTGCTTTAACTTCCTTGGCTTCTAACTTTTCCACCAATTCCAAGGCAATTTCTGCAAATTGGGAAGCTGTGGCAACATCATTTTCAAGAGCACCTAAAATCATACCCAATGCAGAATAAGCAAATGCAGATTCATTAGCATTCCCTTGTCGAATGGACAATGAAACTTGTTTGAATACCACCAGTGGGAACAATTCCGGTTTGGCCTTGTAAGCAGCAATATGCAACAAGGATAAAATGCGCATGGTAGCCAAGGTATAAGGATTGGTCATTTTGGGCAAATTGAGCAGAGCTTGCAAAATAAGTTTAATAGTTTTGGCTTGAGTGACTGTAAATTGGTAGCGTAAACGATACAGTTGAAATTTAATTTTTAACAGCCCCCATTTTGTATGCCAAGGATTGGGAAGAATTGGGAACTGGACATTGAACAATTTTAAAACCATCAGTGCAGTTTCAATAGCTTCTGGCAATTTATTTTGCAGAATTAAAGCTCGAATCTTGGCTTCATACACTTTGACTTGATCCAATAAACTTTCTGTATTTTGCAATACCGTGGTCACTAAACGTTCCAAATCAGCAAATTGAGCGCTTAAATAGGCAAGTTCGGCAGTTTCTACAAATAAGGCAAGGGAAAGTTGATATTGTCGTTGCCAACTGTCTTGGCCCAACAATTCAGTACCGATTTTTAAATGTTTAAAAGCTGGTCCATAAGCTGCTGAATCTTTAGCCTTTCTGCCGGCCAAGAGATTCAACACTGCCACTTCATCTGCTTCTTCTGGGTGCTTAATCAGAGGAATCGCAAAATTAAGTTGTTCAACCACGGTAAAGATATTTTGCTCAGATTGCTCAGAAGGCATTTTTTCCAACAAAGCTCGTCCGATTCGTCGATGGACAATTTGTTTCTGTATAGTGGGAATGAGAGAATAAACAGCTTCTCTAATTCGATCATGTGCAAATTTATATTCCACACAGGCAACAGGATGTTGTTCATCGAAAGCCACCGCATGATACATTTCTTGGGTGGGTAAAATTAAGCCTTCTACAACAGATTCCCACAGATCATGAATTGTTTCTTCACAGGATTTTTGGTAAACTGTGGACAACAATTTCAGATCAAAACTGTTGCCAATACAGGCGGCCAGTTTCAATACCTGTTGGGTTTGATGATTCAATTTTTGTAATTTGTTGGATAATAATTCAACTACATTGTCAGCCAGGTTACAGGCTTTGATCTTGGCTAGGTCCCATCGCCAAAGGTTTGGGTTTTCTGATTTATCTAACCATTGTCCGGGCAATTGACAAAATGGTGGAACAAATTCGATTAATTTTTCTTCATAGAGTGATTTTAGAAATTCATTGATGAAAAAAGGATTCCCTTGGGTTTTTTCCAAGACTAATTCTGCTAACTCATAAGTTTTTTCTATTGAAGTGCTGAAGGTGTCGGCTAAAAATTCACTGATATGTGCCAGGGTTAACGGGCGTAAACACAGAGTTTTTACCCCAATACCTGTTTTTTTCATATTCTCTATGGTCAGTTGCAAAGGATGCGTGGCATTGACTCGATTTTCTCGATAAGCCCCAATTAGAAATAGGTAGGGCATGTCTTTCATAAGCACACTGATTAACTTGAGACTGGCGGTATCCGCCCATTGTAAATCATCCAGAAAAATAACTAAAGGATGTTGAGGTTGACAAAATAATTGAATGAAATGTTTCCATGCTGAGTTAAAACGATTTTCATTCTCGCTGGCACTGTCCAAAGGAACCAGAGCGAGCTGACTGCCAATAATTCGGGTTAATTCTGGAATCAGTTCCACGACCAATTGTGCTTGCTCACCCAATTCTTCCAATAATTTACTTTGCCAGTTGATGAGGGAAATGTTACTTTCCGTTAGAATTTGTTGAACGAGGTCTCTAAATGCCTGAATAAGTGCAGAATAAGGTATATCTCGTTTCAATTGATCGAATTGCCCGGAAATAAAATAACCTCTTTTTTGGGTAATAGGCTTGTAAATTTCATGGACCAGTGAAGATTTTCCTATTCCCCCTCTTCCTGCAATCAATAATAATTCGGTATTTCCCAAACTGGCCAATTCAAAACTGCTCAGTAAAGTTTGGATTTCCTGTTCCCTTCCATATAATTTTTGGGGCAGGTGCAATTTGTCGGAAGCATCTTGAAGACCCAGCGGAAAATTGGTAAAACTATTTTGGTAACGTATCTGATTGAGAATATTTTCTAAATCTGTCTTGATTCCCCAAGCACTTTGGTAACGAGATTCTGCCGTTTTCTCCATTAATTTCATGATAACATTGGAAATAATTTCTGGAATAGCAGGATTGAGCAAATGAGGAGCTAGGGGTTGTTTAGCCAAATGGCAGTGGACCAGCTCAATGGGCTCAGTGGTGGAAAATGGCAAATGTTGAGTGAGCATTTCATAAAAGGTGATCCCAAGGGCATAAAAATCAGTCCGGTAATCGATGAATCGATTCATGCGTCCAGTTTGTTCCGGAGACATGTAGGGTAAAGTGCCTTGTAATTTCTCAGGATTCTTAAAAGTGGGATTTTCTTTGGGCAATAGGGAAGCAATGCCAAAATCATTCAGTTTGATGTGTCGATTGGCAGGATCGATGAGGATATTGGTGGGATTAATGTCTTTATGAATAATGTTGGCAGCATGGATTTTTCCCAAAGCTTTGGTAATTTCAATTGCCAAGGTGAGAAATTCTTCCAAGGTTAGCCTTTTTCTTTGTAGGTATTGTTTCAAGGATTTTCCGTTGAAATCTTCTAAAACAATCACTAAAGTGTTTTGGAATTTTTCTAAGGCATACACTTTAACTACTTCGGGAATATCCAGTTTGCGAACAATTTCATATTCTTGATAATATCTGGTAATGTTATCTGGGCTTGGATAGTCTTCTTTTAAGACTTTGAGAATAACCGGGCAAGGTTGATCTCCGACTCGTTGAGCACGATAGACTAGGGAACGAGTACTTTCGTAAATTTTATTGAGCATTTTATAATTGGGAAGTGCAATCATATATGGGTGATAAGTAGCAAAAGTTGGGGTGGAAAAAACTGCTCATCCCTGGATGCATCTCTGAATAGGATTTTTCAGTTTTCTCCACCAATTGGGAACGAGATAATAGACAGTTGTCTCAATAATTTTCTGTATAAAATTAAGAGTTTAGGCAATTTTTCGGGAGAGTTTGCAGTCGACTCTATGGTTTGCAGCAGTTACGAATGGGGAGGGAATGATTATCGCACTTTGACTTGTAACAGATCTTCTCCTTGGTGATTGCTAAGATGAACTGCGCAGGCGATACAAGGATCGAAACTGTGAATAGTGCGTAAAATTTCAATGGGTTGTTGGGGATCGTGCAAAACATGGCCTTGTAAAGCTGCTTCATAGGCGCCGGCCTGCCCTTCGGGGTCCCGGGGACCGGCATTCCAAGTGCTGGGAACTACGGCTTGATAGTTGGCAATTTTTCCATTTTCAATGACAATCCAGTGGGCCAGTGCACCGCGAGGGGCTTCCATATAACCGACACCTTTGGCTTGTTGGGGCCAAGTGCTTGGATCCCAAAGGGTTTCATTGAAAGTTTGGGTGTCTCCTGATTTGATGTTGGCGATGAGTTGGTCATACCAGCCTTGCATGGCGTCGCCGATGATTTTGGTTTCTAGGGTGCGGGCTGCAGTGCGTCCCAATGTGGAATAGAGGGCGGTGATGGGAATTTGGAGTTGAGCCAGAGCCCGGTCAACTAATTCTTTGGTGCCTGCATGACCTTTGGCATAGAGTAATAGGACCCGAGCCAGTGGGCCGACTTCAACGGCATGAAAACGCCCATCTGGTCCCTTCCAACGTGGTGATTTGAGCCAAGAATAGTCTTTTTCAACATCCAATTGTTGATAGGGAGGTTGGGGACCGGTGTAGTTGAAGGTGGTTTCCCCTTGATAAGGATGAAGTCCCTTGTCTTTTCCAATAGTGTAATCATACCAGGCGTGGGCAATAAATTCTTGAATTTGTTCGGGATCATGGAGGTCAACCGGGTGGATGGTGCTAAGGTCGCGATTTAAAATGACTCCAGAGGGAATGAGAAAGGTGGCAGGGTCAGCACTGCCATTTTCTGGAAAGTCGCCATAGCTGAGGAAGTTCCCTAGTCCTTCTCCTTGGCTGCCCCAGTCTTTGTAGAAACTGGCAATGGCCAGGGTGTCTGGAAGATAAACTTGTTCCACAAATTCCCGCATATTGTTGATAATATCTTGAACTTGCGAGAGTTTTTTGGCGTTGAGGGCAGAATCAGAGTTGAGGTCAATGGCGCAGGGCATGCCTCCCACTACAAAGTTGGGATGGGGATTTTTGCCGCCAAAGATGGCATGTAGTTTGGCGACGTCTCTTTGCCACACTAAGGCGTCTAGGTAATGGGCAACGGCCATGAGATTGGCTTCGGGAGGAAGTTTGTAAGCAGGGTGTCCCCAATAGCCATTGGCAAAAATGCCCAGTTGGCCGCTGTCGACAAAGTTTTTGAGTTTTTTCTGGACGTCTGAAAAATAGCCGGGGGAGGATTTGGGATAGTTGCTGAGGGATTGGGCAAGGTCAGTGGTGGCTTTGGGGTCAGCACTGAGGGCTGAGACTACATCTACCCAGTCAAGAGCGTGTAAATGGTAGAAGTGCATGACATGATCGTGTATGTATTGGGCGCCGATCATGAGGTTGCGAATGAGTTGGGCATTGGGTGGAATGGGGTAGTTGAGGGCGTTCTCAACAGCCCGAATGGAAGCCATGCCGTGTACAAGGGTACATACTCCACAAATGCGTTGGGCAAAGGCCCAGGCGTCCCGTGGGTCTCGGTTGCGCAGGATAATTTCGATGCCGCGAACCATGGTACCAGCAGAGTAGGCAGCTTCAATGGTTTTGTTGTCGGCAGCCATTTGGGCTTCTATGCGTAGGTGGCCTTCGATCCTGGTGATGGGATCGACAACAATGCGTTGGGTCATAAGTGGTTCTCCTGTTAATCGGATGTGAGTGGGAAAACTCAGGAAAGTTAAACTTTAAACTTTTGGTTATAAATTGTTGATTTCAAGAGGTTTTAAATGGGGAATTTTTTGGAAATTAGGGATGGTTTGTAGCGGTCCCAAAGTTATTCGTTCCCAAACTGAGTTAAGTGGGTTTGCAATGTTGCTAAACTGGTTTCAATGTCCTGAGATTGGGAGTTGAGAATCATGGGCATCCATGTGATTTCCAGGTATTGACCTAACAGGTGTTCATCTGCATCATAGTGTTCAACAACCCATATTCCTGAAAAAGAGGTTTCCCAAATCAAACTGTGTCCCAGGGTTTTAAGTTCAGCGGTTACTTCTCCTTTGCCAAGGAATAAAAGGAGTTGTTCTCGATCGGTTTTGGACAGGGGTAAATTACGCAAGTCCAGGGTGGTTTCCTGTCGTTTTGTCAAAAGGTTATGTAGGGCATGCCGAATTTCATGGAGAATTGGCAATACAGTCCCTAGTGAGAAGTTGTCAGGTAATCGTGCACAGTTTGACATAGTGAGGGTAAAATCCAAGGTTTACACTGAGTTCCCAAAGTATTGAGAGGGATTTAGATTAGATGCAGATGTAAAAGGGGCAATGTGAAGAAAAATTATGATTTTTCTTCGCTGAGGTGTTCCGCAATCATTTCCGTGAGTCCCACTACCGGCAGTTCCATTTCATATTCTTCGAGGTTTTCTTCGATGACAATTCGGCAGTTGGCGCAGGCGGTGACTAGGGTGTCAACTTTAAGGGCATCGAGTTGGGATTTTTTGCGTTGGAAAATTTTGACTCGTAGGGAATGGGCTTCTTCAATGGCACTGTGTCCGCCGCCTCCTCCACAACACCAGTTGACTTGACCGTGGTCTTCCATTTCTACGAAGTTTTTGGCAACCATGTTGAGCAGGTTACGAGGTTGTTGAATGACTCCGCCGCGTCTGACCAGTTGGCAGGGGTCATGGAAGGTTAAACGAGCTTCTTCCATGCCTTGGGTTTTGAGTTTGCCTTGTTGACGAAGTTCGTCTAGGACTTCAAGGATGTGTTGGACTTTGAAGGTAAATGGACGTCCGATCAGATTGGGACCTTCCCAACGAATGGCGGTGTAAGCATGGCCGCATTCGGGACTGATGACGGTTTTGACTTGTAATTTTTCGGCAGCAGTGACTATTCGGCTGACTAATTCTTTGGCAATGTCGCTGGATCCGATTTGAATGCCGCTATTGGTGGCTTCAAAGGCTTCTGAGCAGAGGGTCCAGGTTTTGCCGGCTTGTCTCATGATTTTGGCAATGGCTTCTAGGTATTCAGGAAAGTTGACGATTTCCATGGAAGAGAGAAGGACCAGGTATTCTGCTCCGACTTGATCGAGGGGTATTTTAAGGTCGGTGTCTTCTTCAATGTGTTTGATCTGGGTTTTTAGGGCAGGGAGTTTGACGCCCATGGGACTGCCTATTTTTACTGCGCGTTGGGAAGCGCCAATGAGTCCCTTGGGAGCATGACCGGCAGCAGCCATGCCTTCGCGGATGTTACGGATGAGACTGACCAGATCGTTGCCTACCGGACATACTAGGGAACAGCGACCACACAGGGTGCAACCGCTGTAGATGTAATCTTGCCATTTGGCCAGTTCCTCATCGGTGAGTTTGGAGCTGAGACCTAGGAGGGCTTTGAGTTTGCCCAATACGGTGTATTCCCGTTCCCAAACTTTACGCATGGGTTCTAGTTTGTAGATGGGAGTGTAATGAGGGTCTCCAGTTTCAGTGTAAAATAGGCAGGCTTCGGCGCAGATGCCACAACTGACACAACTTTGAAAGAAGGCAGCGGTGGAGGCTGTGATTTGTTGTTTTAGGGCATTGTAGCCGCGTTCAAAAGTGGCGGCAGTCATAGGCTAACTCCTTTTTGAGCGGCTCTGGCACCGGTGGTCCAGCGAGCGATGATGAAGGTGAAGGTGTGCATGAGTTTGGTGAAAGGGAAGAGGATCATGAGCAGTTCGACGCTGAGAATGTGAAGGGCGAGAATTAAGGGATAGGGGTGAATCATGTGGTGAAAGGCTAGATAGCCAGTGAGCAGAGGTAAAAAGGTGATGGTCCAGGCCAAATAGTCTTGAAAGCCCGAGAGGAGGCGCAATACCGGGTGGTTGAGGCGGTAAATGAGCAGTGCAATCATGACCAATAGGCTGATCAGGGTGACAATGTTGATGATGGGAGCAGGAAGTCCAGGCCAGGAGAAACCAAGGGCAGATTTGAAGAGAACAATATGGGGGTCAAAGAATAGGAAGGTGATGAAGAAGCCCAGGTGAAATAGGTAGCCCGCAATGACGAGGAACAGGATGCGTTTTAGGGTGGTTTTTTCAGGGAGAAAACGGGTGAAGAGGGTGCGCATACCTCCCAAAAAGGCATTGCCACGAACTTCGGCATATTCAGTTCGGCGACCCAGACTGAAGATTTCGAAGAATCGTAGGAGAATGCCAAATAGGAAGATGGCTAAGGCGATGTGAAAGGCGGGTCCTCTGACCCACAGTAGAAAGTCTGCATAGTTGTCCATGGTTATTTTCTCTCCAAGTCGTCGACAGTGACCACTTCACGTTGTTGAATGGCTGTGGATTTTTTGTACATGTTTAAGGCCCCGGCAGCAATTCCCACGGCAGTTCCAGCAATTCCCGCATAGGCAGCGGCTTTAGCAGCTCCAGGCAGGGGAATGGACAGGGCATCATAGAAGCTGCCTGCATCCCAAAAGTTGGGTTCGGAGCAGCCTAGGCAGCCATGTCCGGCTTCGATGGGAAAGCTGACGGCATCATTCCATTTGAAGAGGGCACAAGCGTTGTAAGTGACTGGTCCCTTGCAGCCCAGTTTGTAGAGACACCAGCCTTGTTTGGCGCCTTCGTCGTCAAAAGTTTCGGCAAATTGGCCTCGCTCATAAAAGGGGCGCCGATAGCAACGGTCGTGAATATTTTGTCCAAAAAAGGGCAGTGGACGTTTGAGATTGTCTAAATCGGGTAGACCTCCAAAGGTGATATAATGTGCAACAATGCTGGAGATGACTACTGGAATAGGAGGACATCCAGGTACGTTGACCAGAGGTTTATCCCGTAAAAGATCTTGCACAGCTACCGCACCTGTAGGATTTGGTGCTGCTTTAGGCAATCCTCCAAAGGCAGCACAAGTGCCCACTGCGATAACTGCCTTCGCTTGTTTGGCAACTTCTAGGAACATGTCCTGATTGCTGATACCGGCAATGGTGGAATAGCCTGGATTACCTATGGGTATAGAGCCGTCAACTACCAGTAGGTATTCTCCCGGATGCTTGTGCATCGCCTGTTCTCTGGCTTCTTCTGCAGCAGTACCAGAAGCAGCCTGTAAAGTATGATGGTAATCCAGGGAAATGGTGTTGAAAATCAAGTTTTCTAAACTGGGAGCATGGGCTCGAGTGAGGGCTTCTGTACATCCAGTGCACTCTTGAAAGGAGAGCCAGATAACTGATTGACGTGGAGTATTGGACAGGGCCTCCGCAATTTTAGGGATCATCGTGGCAGGTAGGGCCATCAAAGATGCGGCTGTAGCGCAAAATTTGATGAATTCCCGTCGACTGATCCCTTCGTTACGTAAACTTTCTCCAATAGTAGGTGTTTTTAACATGGAAGTTCCTCGGTTATAGGTATTCAGGAGGTTGAAAAGTAAACCATTTATAGGCTTATTCAAGAGCAGAGGGATACTTTACTCGCTGATCCGATAGGGAAAAAAGAGTATCTTATTTGGGGCTACATTGTAAGATCATGTTATAGGTCTGTAAAAAAAGGGATGATTAACCTACAGTGTGTTTAAACATTCTAATATTATCACAAGTTAATGTTTTAGCCAAAAATACTCACTGTTCAGACGGAGTTAAGGGAATAAATCAGCAAGTTAGTGACTCTTATTGGCATTAGATAAAATGTATTAACTTGTAATATTTGTAGTATTTACCCTAAAAACCTTTAGGATATTTACAATACCAATCATTTTGTTATTTAAACAAGGGGAACGCTTAACTTTATTACTAATTCATCGCCAGTTACCTAAATGCGACAAAACGGGGAATATTTTAGAAAAAATTATTCTGGTCAATGGTATGCACATTGTCCCCTTTCATCATGTTCAGATAAATATTTTATGTAAGCTGTCATTGCCAACTTTGAATGTAAATATTGTTGAATTGTACCAAAAGTCGAGTTCTCTTAAATACATTTTGGGCGTGTTAAATTCAGGGTTGGGTAAGGTTCCGGTTAGATAAGGCACAGACTGTCGGGAGTTGGAATGGAGGGTTGATCAATTGTATGATTTGAATAGGGAGGAGAGGGGAAGATAGAAGGGGCTGATTAAATGGGGAAGGTTTTTTTCTTCATCACTTCTGCAAGTGACATCCTGAATTGACGACTGCGTTTTGGCTTTTCTTCAGACAGTAACGAATTCAACCAAGCAGGAATAAAAACTTTACAAAAATCATTTACATCTCCGAGTGGAAATTTCTATAGTTACGGTCGATGATGATTATGAAATTGGTAACGCTGTTGGTGGGGACGAGGAAAAATCAGGGAAAAAAATCGAAGTTGTAGGGTGTCATCCATGACAAGCTATTTTGCTATTTATTCCTTAAAAGGCACGGAAATTCACTCATGGATAACTGCATGCTACACTCGTTACGTCCTTAAACGTTACAACTCTGAGACACACAGCCAGACTGGAAAGACGCAAACCCCTGTTGTTGTTCCTGTTAGTTGTATTGTTCCTATTACGGTTGGCACAACGCAACCTATTGTCATTGTTGTTCCAAGAACCCCCACGAAGGGGATGCGCTTTTTAGGTGAATTCCACGTTTAAAATAGTATCAGAAAAGATTTTTTTACGCAAACCTTCAGTATCTGCATGTTTCGCGTGACCTATCCAACTTTGAATACTTGAATTCACAGTTTTCCAAGTTACTTTGTTTTGTTGATAAGCTTGAGAAAGATGACGCAATCGGCGGGCAAAACGGTGTCCATTGTCATTACGTAGTCGACGAAAGGTAGGGAAGACTCGGTAGCCAAGAAAATCTAAACCTTGACTGGTCGGTGTGATATGTGCCTTACGGGGGTGTAAGCATAAACGTTGAATTGCAAGACAGTTGCGAATTTGTTCTCGCATCCAATGAAGTTGTTTTTTATCATCAGTGAGTATTACAAAATCATCAACGTAGCGAATATAAGCAGGGATTTTTAGTATCTCAGTAACGTAATCATCGAAGTCATCTAGGTATAAATTTGCGAGAAATTGGCTGGTGAGGTTGCCAATAGGAATACCTTTACGACGTTCTACAGGAGTCAGTAAATCATCTCCTTCGTACCACTGAGGTTGGATAGCAACCACAGGGGAAGTATCTATTATTTTATTAAATAAATTCAGTACCTTAACTTCTTGAATATAGTTTTTCAGCTTGTCTTTGAGCAGAATATGGTCGATGGATGGAAAATATTGCAATATGTCCATTTTTAGCACGTAACGGTAACGTTTCGCCCAATTTTGATAGCGATCAACTGCACGGTGTACGCCTTTACCTTTGCGATTGGCATAGGAATCAGCAATAAATTCTTTATCTATCAGCGGCTCAATGATGTTGAGTAAGGCATGGTGCACTACTCGGTCTCGAAATTTGGCCGCTGCAATAACCCGTGGTTTGCGCTCATAAATGGTGAATAGGTGATAATTAGAGGGTTGATAGTTTCCTGTTTGTAATTCTTGTTGTAGGGTGAATAATTCAGATTCTAAGTTCAGGCTAAACGTTGCGACATTCATCTTGTGTTGTTTGCCGCGTCGCGCCTTTCGGTAAGCCAGTAGCAAGTTGTCAAAAGAGATGATGTCAGACCACACATTGTCAATCAAATTCATTGTATATTACCTTATGGTTCGATTATTTTTAACCAGCCACCAATTTGTTTTCCCAGTTCGTTGACCAATTTAGCTCCATGTTCGTAGGTTTGGTTAGAGATAACTTGCAGTTCAAAACTCAATCGCCACAGGTGTCTGATAACTTCTAATTGACGATTGGCTTCAGTGAGTTGTGCCTTTTTGTTTTTAGTATAAGCGGCTTCGACTAAATTTTCTAATACTTCAAGTAATCGTGTTTCTAGGCGTTCACCTAAGGTAAATCGACGTACACGTGGAAATTTGTCCAGGTGTGGAATCATCCACAGAAGTATTTCATGACAGTGTTGTACTGCTTGAGGGGTTTGTTGCATTATTTACATATAAAATGTAGGGGTAAATTTTCAAAAAATGTCGCGACCCCCGCAAGCGGGGGATATAAAAGAAAAGAGTAAAAGGAAAAGAGAAAAAAGAGTAAAAGAATAAAGGGTTACAGGGACACAGTGCTGAGATTTACATCCTGGAAAGACGCAAACCCCCGTTGATGTCCCCGCCAGTTGTAAGGTACCAATCACGGTAGGCACAACGCAACCAATTGTCATCGTTGTACCAAGAACCCCCACGAAGGGGATGCGCATCAGAAGTTCTCCCACTCATCCACGCACTTCCATCAACTGGCGCTCCTTGATAGTTCTCATGCCACACATCTTCCAACCATTCCCAAACATTTCCGTGCATATCATACAATCCAAAGGCATTCGACTTCTTTTCTCCTACCGGGTGAGTTTGACTTCCCGAATTTTCTCCGTACCACGCATAGTTTCCCAATTGGTTTGCATCATCCCCAAATGAATAAGCGGTCGTTGTTCCGGCCCGACATGCATATTCCCATTCTGCTTCACTCGGCAATCGATAGGGTTTGCCGGTTTGCTCTGCCAACCATTGAGCATAAGCTTTGGCATCGTTCCAACTGACACACAATACCGGATGTTGATCAGTTTGCACAAATCCTGCATTTCTCCAATTAAAATCTGGACGCTGTTTCCAGTCAGTCCCTATCCAACCCCAACACCCATCTCCGCGCTCAGCTTCAGTTTGATACTGAGTCGCATTCACAAATTGTCTAAATTGTCCACGGGTGACCTCATACTGACCTATGGCATAGTCGTAATTTATAGTCACTTTGTGCACCGGTTTTTCATCATCATCCCCCTTGTCACTGCCCATATTAAATGAGCCTTTGGGAATCCACACCATTTTAGGACCCAAGCCTCCATCTTTCAAGGGGTCTTGGAATACTTTCTCTCGTGGAACTACTGGTGCTTGTGGAGTCAGCGGTGGCTGTGGAATTTCTACGCAGCCGTCAAAACAAAAATCTCCCATCAGTGCGTCTTGAGTTGCCGGTATTTGAATCTGGTCAGTGATCTCAGCAACTTTTATACGGGCTTGTTTGAATACTCGTTCAATAGGCAGGTGTCCTCCTGTTCTCAATACTTCCAACAATTTGCTGGTGTACACGCTGTTACGTCCCATTCGATTGCCATAAGAAAAGTCTCCCGGACTGGTGGCATAACCCACAATTACTCCGGTGACACTCATATCTGCTAAACCCTTGCGTTCAAAGCCTTTACGCTGTTCAAGATTTTCTAAACAGGCGTCTAAAATCAGGATATTTACCCGTTTTGAACGACGATCTTTTGGATCTGAATTTTTCAGTTTTTCTAAGGTTTGATGAACATTGACGGCTTTATATTGCACATCTGCAGCGTCTCGAAAAACATATTTTACTGGAATCAAGTAGTTTACCCCTTGTACTTGCACTCCATGTCCGGAATAGTACAGTAAGGCGGTTGCCTCTTGGGGTAATTGGTCTACAAAGTTCTGAATGGCCTCCTCCATGGTTTGCTGATCCCCATCTAACACCGGTGGAAGCACTTTAAATTGGTATGTTCGCAGCAGTTCTGCCATATCCTGCGCATCGTGTAGTGGATTGGTTAAAGGTAAAAATAGACCTCCTTTAGGATAGTCTTTATTTCCAATTACCAAGGCAAAACGAGGTTCGGCTATAACCCCTATGCTTAATCCTAACAGCCAGCAGGCTAAAATCAATCTCATGATATGTTTCCTCTAAAGTAGAGTGATCGATCGATACAGGTTTTAAAATATTGCAGTGATCAAGAGTTTTACAGTATAATTGGTTTGGAACATTTGTAAAATAGGAAGCCCACGGATCATTAGGCCTCTTGCAAAAGTATAATGATGCGATAAAGATGAGATAGGAAAAAATAAAAGGAAAGTCCCCGTTAGAGTAGATGTTCATATTGGAGTAGAGGCTTTAGCCGGAAGTTTGGAGTGGAGGCTTTAGCCGGTAAGTTGGAGTGGAGGCTTTAGCCGGTAGGTTGGAATGGAGGCTTTAGCCGGTGGGTTGGAATGGAGGCTTTATAGCCGGTGGGTTGGAATGGAGGCTTTAGCCGATGGGTTGGAATGGAGGCTTTTTAGCCGATGGGTTGGAATGGAGGCTTTAGCCGATGGGTTGGAATGGAGGCTTTAGCCGGTGGGTTGGAATAGAGGCTTTAGCCGGTGGGTTGGAATAGAGGCTTTAGCCGGTTAGCCGTAGGCATCACCCCACATACACAAATGGCAAGGGCCTATTGTTAGCCGGCTAAAGCCTCCACTCCAATCTTCCGGCTAAAGCCTCTACTCCAATCTTCCGGCTAAAGCCTCTACTCCAAAGTAAGCCTCGACTTCGGAGTATCTTAACTGAGGTGCAACTCTCATTTTTTCATGATCGCATACTTTTGCAAGAGGTCTATTGGAAATCCAAGGCGTAATAACATAGGCAATAGGGGAGAGTTACCCCCTTTTCTTTAACATTGGGAGTCATAAATTGTGAAGAGGACAAGAGTTTTTTTGTTGCATGCGTGGTTACTGGTCAGTGTAGTGTGTATTTCTCAGCCCAGTGAGGCTGCGTGGCCCCTCATCGTCTGGGAAACCGTTAAGACCGTAGCGGCCGAGGTGGCAACTGGGGTGATTGCGGATTACTTTAGCGAAGACAGTTCTGCTGACAAAACTGAGAAGTTGAAGCGGCAAATAGACCAGTTAGAACAAGATGTTAAGCGACTGACTACTGAACTTGAGGTTCAAAAGCAGAATAACGATCCCAAGTTAAAGGAAGAATTGAGAGAATTGACTGAATTGATGGCGCAGCTTCGCTCCTTGAATGGAGTGGATAAAAATAAGATCCCAGTTGAGGAACGCTTCACTGCACAGGAGAAGATAATAGCCGAAATTTGGCAACGAACCGATGCGTTGACAAGCAAGGATCCAAATGCGCCTACATTCGACAATTTCGCAATAACTTATGTGTATCGAAGTCAGGGAAAAGGGAAATTTAAACCATTGACTGATGGTGCTGTACTGAAATCAGGTGATCATTATAAAATCATTTTTCGACCCCGCAAAAGTGGTTATGTTTACTTGTTCCAGTTGGATTCGGTCAATCAATTTTATCAGTTGTTTCCATTGTCACCTGAGCAACTTAACAAGATGTTTCGCAATCAGAAACTCGAAGGAATTAATCATCGCAATCCAGTGACTGCCGGTACATCGTATTATTTGCCAGCGGAAAATAAATCTTTTGTGTTGGACGAGACAGTTGGAACAGAAAAGTTATATTTTACTGTTTCGCGTAAGCCAGATACGATTTTGGAAAAACTTTACGACAAAGTAAATTCTTCTTCAAAACCCAAGTTGGCTCAGATGTTGGAGATCAAAGGAATTGCGGGCATTCAAACTGACCTTCCCGATCCCCCTCTTGTTTGGGAAGAAGGTGAGAATGAAAGTAAAGAAACTGTTCAGGCTTCTCAGCAACAGCTTACGAAGTTTTGTAATTCTTGCCTTAATATATTGACATTTGAACATCGCTAGGAGGTGAATTGTGCAGAAATTCATAGTTTTGTCAGTGCTCAGTTTTTTGTACGCTTCATTTGCAGGGGCTGAGCTGAATTTTCCAACCACAACGGATGAAATTGTGCAGGCTTTGCCCAAACCGGCACAAACTTGGCTGCCGGCTTGTCCCCCTGCGTTGCCTGATTGTGAAATCAAGGGACTTGAGAGCAAAGGCATTGCTGAGATTGCGGAAGATGCTCCTAAAGTGGGGGCGATCATTCATTTTGCTTCCGGTTCTGCACAAATTTCCCAAGATTCTCACGCCTTATTGGGAGAATATGTTAAAGCTCTAAACACGGATTTACAGGATGCCGTTTTGCTTATTAGCGGACACACGGACAATGAGGGAAATGAGGAATACAATCAGCGTCTTTCCCTAGAGCGAGCAAAAGCTGTTAGGCAATTTTTGGTGCAGCAGGGGGTTACAGGCAACCGATTGCGCTGTGTCGGGTTTGGGAAAATTCAGCCCCTGCGTGGAACTTTGACTGATCAGACGAAAGAGGAACAGCAGGCAAATCGACGGGTAGAGTTTGTGCGTACGGATTAGGGATTTTTTGCGATCATGAAAAGGTGAGAGGTGTGCTTCAGTTAAGATACGTTGGAGTCGAGGCTTTAGCTGGAGGGGAGGCTCATGTTGGAGGGGAGGCTCATGTTGGAGTGGAGGCTTTAGCCGGTAGGTTGGAATGGAGGCTTTAGCCGGAAGATTGGAGTGAAGGCTTTAACCGTAGTTTGGAGTGGAGGCTTTAGCCGGTAGATTGGAGTGGAGGCTTTAGCCGGCCAGCCGTAGGCATCACTCCACATACACAAATGGTAAGGGCCGACTGCTAGCCGGCTTAAAGTCTCGACTCCAACATGAGCCTCCACTCCGGCTGAAGCCTTGACTCCAATCTACCGGCTAAAGCCTCCACTCCAAGCTGCCGGCTAAAGCCTCCACACTCCAACCTACCGGCTAAAGCCTCCACTCCAAGCTACGGTAAAGCCTCTACTCCAATCTTCCGGCTAAAACCTCTACTCCAAGCTGCCGGCTAAAGCCTCTACTCCAATCTTCCGGCTAAAGCTTCCACTCCAATCTTCCGGTTGAAGCCTCTACTCCAATCTTCCGGCTGAAGCCTCCACTCCAATATATCTTCTAGAGCCTCCACTCTAAAGGGGATTTTCCTTTTGTTTTTTCCTATCTCATCTTTATCGCATCATTTACTTTTGCTAGAGTTCTAATATCTATTTATAACAATTTAAAGTGTACTTTATCGATGATATTGCAATTTTCAGTACAAAAAATTTTCAGTTTTCAGGCGGTGCTGGTAAGCGCCATGGCTGGGCTGTTTTACGTTTATCAGGGAGAATTGGCTGCCCAAGCAGCTTTTTATGGAGGAGGGATAGTGATACTGAATTTGTGGTTGAGCAGTCGACGCTTGATAAGAGTGTTAGATAACCAGAATACTTCCTCTAATCAAGAAGTATTGGTCCTGTATGTGGCGGCAGCTCAACGTTTTATATTGACGTTAGGACTGTTTATACTTGGGATGGGAGTGTTTAAACTGCCGCCCATTCCGTTGCTAATTGGCTTTGCAGTCACGCAAATAACTTATTTTTTCAGTTTGTTATGGGATCGTAAATAATTTGGCAAACGGGGTTACTATTTTAATAAAATCCAGCTAAAATACTCAATTTACCTGTCAGGATAATTTCTATTCAATTTTTATGGAGTAGTCAACGTGTCCACCCCTCATGAAGCCACTGCCAGCAGTGGTCCAACGGCTGTTGAGTATATTCAACATCATTTAACTAACCTTTCAGTAGGAGAAGGTTTTTGGACCTTCCATATTGATACGTTCTTTTTCGGAGTTGTGTTGGCAGGCCTGATTATTTGGGCTGCCAAAGCAGTGGGGAATCACTTAAACCCAGATAAACCCACCGGGTTGCAAAACCTATTAGAAGTCATTTTGGAGTTTGTGGAAAAACAGGTGAAGGAAGCTTTTGTAGGCTATAATCCTTTGATCGGACCGCTGGCCTTGACGTTGTTTGTCTGGATTTTCCTGATGAATACTATGGATTTAATTCCCGTAGATTTACTGCCGCTCATGGCCAGTTGGGTGGGAGTTAATTACTTGAAAGTCGTGCCTACTACCAATTTGGATACTACCTTTGGCTTAGCTGCCTGTGTGTTTGCGTTGATTGTGTACTTTAATATTAAAATCAAGGGTTTATGGGGATTTATTAAAATGTTCCTCTTTCACCCCTTTGCAGCACATAATATTTTCCTCAAACTGTTGTTAATTCCCGTCAATATCCTGATGACGACGATTGAGGAATTGGCCAAGCCCATCAGTATGGCATTGCGGTTATTCGGTAACATGTTTGCCGGAGAACTGATATTTTTGCTGATTGCCTTATTACCTTGGTGGATTCAATGGGTACCCGGCGGCATGTGGGCCGTTTTCCATATCTTGGTCATCAGTTTACAAGCCTTTATTTTCATGTTACTGACCATCGTATATCTCAGTATTGCTCATCAGACCTTAGATGAGGAACATTAAAGGTAAGTAAGGGCGTAAAACCCGCCAAAAACTAATTGTTTATTGTGCATTGCAATACCCTCAAAATAGGTTAAAATAGTCTTTTTCAAAACCCTGTCTATAAAATCTCAAGGAGAAAAGTCAATGACCCCAGAAATGATCACCGAAATTTATTCCTCAACTGCGCTGATTGTCGGCATCATTCTCGCAGCTGCAGGATTTGCTTCCGCCTTAGGATGGGCGCTCATATGTTCCAAGTATTTGGAAGGTATTGCCCGACAACCCGAAATGCGTCCCCAGTTGATGACTCAAATGCTGTTCACTGGCGGGTTAATGGAAGCATTTCCCATGATCGTATTGGGTATTTCTATGTGGTTCATTTTTGCCAATCCATTCGTCGGAGCTGCGCAATCCGCGGTAAAAGCCTTAGCCGGTGGTTAAACTCAACTACAGCCAACAGGGGTAAACAGTGAGTATCACAATAACCTTATTCGGACAGATTTTGACCTTTATGGTCTTGGTTTTCTTTGTCCAAAAGTTCCTATGGGGCCCCGTCACGACCATGATGGCCAACCGTACTCAGCGGATTGCTGATGGCTTGGCGGCTGCGGAACGGGGTAAACATGAGTTGCACTTGGCCGAACAACGGGCTTTGGATCGGTTACGAGAGGCCAAACAAGATGCAGCTGACATCATTTCTTCCGCCAATAAACGGGCAGATGAGATTGTGGAAGAAGCTAAGGAACGGGCTCGCCTTGAAGGTCAAAGGCAATTGGAAGCAGCCAAAGCCGAAATTACTCAAGAGGCCAATCGGGCTCGGGAACATTTGCGGGAACAGACCATCGGTTTGGCCTTGGCCTGTGCCGAGAAAATTTTGGCTAAAGAGATCGATGCCCAAACCCACCATGAATTTCTTGAGAAAATGGTGAGGGAACTTTAATCATGGCAGAATGGGCTACTTTAGCGCGTCCATATGCAACCGCACTCTTTAATTTGGCTAAAGAGCAGGACAACTTTGAAGCGTGGTCAGGTAATTTAGCGTTACTCTTGGCTATTGTCGAAGATCCCACCATCCAACAAGTCATCGCCAATCCCAAAGTGGACAAACCTACCTTGGTAAAACTGATGTGGGAAGTCTGTTGTGATGAACGAACCAGTCAAGCCGCCAAAAATTTTGTTAAATTGTTGGTTGAAAATCGGCGTCTGGGTGCAGTTCCCCAAATCGTTTTACAGTATGAACAACTCAAAGCCCAACACCAAGGCTATGTTAAGGTTAACATCAGCACCCCCTATCCTATCACTTCCGCCCAACAACAGGCCATTCTCGAAGCTTTGCAAAAACGTCTGCACAAACGCATCGAGTTGACCCATACCTTGGACTCTTCTTTATTGGGAGGATGGATAATTCGGGCGGGTGATGAAGTAATTGACCTTTCTATCAAAGGGCGGTTACACCAATTAGCTATGGCTATGCGCCACTAAATTTAATGAGAACAGATCAATGCAGCTTAATCCTTCTGAAATTAGTGAACTGATTAAAAAGAAAATTCAGCAATATGACTTGGCTGCGGAATCACGTAGTGAGGGAACTGTCGTCAGTGTAACTGACGGTATCGTGCGAATCCATGGATTAGCCGATGCAGTGCAGGGAGAAATGTTAGAGTTTCCAGGTTCCACATTTGGAATGGTCATGAACTTGGAACGTGATTCCGTAGGTGGAGTTGTGCTTGGCCCTTATGAACACATTACTGAGGGCGACAGTGTCAAATGTACCGGCAGAATCTTAGAAGTCCCGGTAGGGGAAGCCTTGTTGGGACGCGTCATCAATCCTCTAGGTCTACCCATTGACGGAAAAGGTCCCATCAATACTGCGCAAACTTTACCTCTGGAACGCATTGCCCCAGGAGTTATCACACGCCAATCCGTAGGTCAGCCAGTACAAACCGGTCTCAAAGCCATTGACTCCATGGTTCCCATCGGTCGTGGACAACGGGAATTGATCATTGGTGACCGCCAAACTGGTAAAACCGCCTTAGCCATTGATGCCATCATCAATCAAAAAGGCACCGGAATCAAATGTATCTACGTAGCCATTGGACAAAAAGCCTCCTCCATTGCCAACGTTGTGCGGAAACTGGAAGAATATGGCGCCATGGAACACACCATCATCGTGGCTGCTTCCGCTTCAGAATCCGCTTCTCTACAATTCATTGCCCCTTATTCTGGCTGTGCCATGGGAGAATATTTTCGTGACAAGGGAGAAGATGCCCTGATCGTCTACGATGATTTAACCAAACAAGCCTGGGCTTATCGACAAGTCTCCTTGCTGTTGCGCAGACCACCTGGACGGGAAGCCTATCCGGGCGATGTGTTTTATCTCCATTCTCGACTGCTGGAAAGAGCCGCGCGGGTCAATGCCAGTTACGTAGAAAAAGCCACTAACGGGGCAGTCAAAGGCAAAACGGGATCATTGACTGCTTTGCCTATCATTGAGACTCAAGCTGGAGACGTCTCTGCCTTCGTGCCCACCAATGTCATTTCCATTACCGACGGTCAAATTTTCTTGGAGACCGATTTATTTAATGCCGGTATTCGGCCCGCCATCAACGCTGGTATTTCCGTATCTCGGGTCGGGGGCGCAGCCCAAACCAAGATCATCAAAAAATTGGGAGGTGGGGTACGTTTAGACCTTGCCCAATATCGGGAATTGGCTGCCTTTGCACAATTTGCTTCGGATTTGGACGAAAGTACCCGTAAACAATTGGAACGTGGACAACGCGTCACCGAGTTGATGAAGCAAAAACAATACACTCCGCTCAGTGTAGCCGAAATGGCAATATCCTTATTTGCAGTGAATGAAGGCTACTTGGATAATGTTGAAGTTAAAAAAGTCGTTGATTTTGAACATGCTTTACACAGCTATATGCGCTCCCATCAACAATCGCTGATGGCCAAAATCAATGAAACTGGTGACTACAATGATGACATTGCCACTGCTTTTAAAGCTGCTTTGAGTGATTTTAAAGCCAACTATACTTGGTAACTTCACGGTTCACCCTCCTTTCCATTGTAAGGAGGGGAACCCCGGTAAACTCTAAAAACCTCCCCACATTCAAGACTTTAAACTCAGCACGTACTTTTATTAAACCATCTACCCCCTACTTATAAAAAAATGGCCACCGGCAAAGAAATCCGTACCAAAATCACCAGTATAAAAAGTACCCAGAAAATCACCAAAGCCATGGAAATGGTTGCAGCCAGTAAAATGCGCAAAGCTCAGGAACGCATGGCGAAATCCCGACCCTATGCAGACAAAATTCGCGCAGTCATCGGACACTTGGCCCATGCGCACCCCGAATATAAACACCCTTATATGATGGGCCGCGAAGTCAGTCGTGTTGGAGTTATTATCGTTTCCACTGACCGGGGACTGTGTGGAGGACTCAATACTAATCTCTTTAAAGTCGCCCTTCAAAGCATGCGAAAATGGCAACAATCCAATATAGACATGGACTTATGCACCATTGGCAACAAAGCCAGCCTGTTTTTTCGACGCTTTGGGGGAAATATTGTTGCCCAAAAATCCCATTTGGGAGACAGTCCCTCCTTAGAAAATCTTATTGGCATTGTGCGCGTAATGCTCGACAACTATGACGAAAAAAAGATCGATCAACTCTATGTAGTATTCAATCGATTCGTCAATACCATGACTCAACAACCTATCATTCAACAACTCTTACCCATCGTGGCAGATCAACCTGATGAAAGATTGGCACATCATTGGGACTACCTTTATGAACCCAACTCCCAAGAAGTCCTTGATGCCTTACTGATGCGCTACATTGAATCACTCGTCTACCAATCTGTAGTAGAAAATCTAGCCTGTGAACAAGCCTCGCGCATGGTCGCCATGAAAAACGCCTCGGAAAATGCCGGCGACCTAATTCAGGAACTACAATTGGCATACAACAAGGCCAGACAGGCCGCAATTACCCAAGAGCTTTCCGAAATAGTTGGCGGCGCCGCCGCAGTTTAGTCCCCCGATCAGCCCCCCCTCGACCTTATTAAGGAATTGAAAAACAATGAGTTCAGGCAAAATTGTACAAATTATTGGTGCAGTCGTTGACGTAGAATTCCCTCGTGAATCCATACCCAAAGTTTATGATGCCCTCAAAATAGAAGAAAGCGGTTTAACCCTAGAAGTTCAACAACAACTCGGAGATGGGGTTGTACGTACCATTGCCATGGGCAGTACCGATGGCATGCGACGAGAACTGACCGTGTTCAATACCGGCAGCCCCATTAGTATGCCGGTTGGCAAAGAAACTCTGGGACGTATCATGGACGTGTTGGGCAATCCCATTGATGAGAAAGGTCCCATTGGAGAAAAACACCGCTGGTCCATTCATCGCAAAGCCCCCATTTTTGAAGAATTATCCGCCAACAATGACCTATTGGAAACAGGAATTAAAGTCATTGACCTCATCTGTCCCTTTGCCAAAGGCGGAAAAGTCGGACTCTTTGGCGGTGCCGGAGTCGGCAAAACCGTCAACATGATGGAATTGATACGCAACATTGCAATGGAACACAGTGGCTTCTCAGTATTTGCCGGAGTTGGAGAACGAACCCGCGAAGGCAATGACTTCTACCATGAAATGACCGAAGGCGGCGTTTTGGACAAAGTTGCCTTGGTATATGGACAAATGAATGAACCCCCTGGGAATCGGTTGCGCGTGGGACTCTCCGGACTCACCATGGCCGAATTTTTCCGAGATGAAGGACGCGATGTGTTGCTGTTTATCGACAACATCTACCGCTACACCTTGGCTGGGACTGAAGTTTCTGCCTTGCTGGGACGCATGCCATCCGCAGTCGGGTATCAACCTACTTTGGCGGAAGAAATGGGCGCATTACAAGAACGCATCACTTCCACCAAAACCGGCTCTATTACCTCCATTCAAGCCGTATATGTTCCCGCAGATGACCTCACTGACCCCTCTCCTGCCACTACATTTGCGCACTTAGATGCCACGGTCGTCCTCTCTCGACAAGTCGCTGAACTCGGCATTTACCCCGCAGTTGACCCTCTCGACTCCACCAGTCGACAACTAGACCCGCTGGTCGTTGGACAAGAACATTATGATGCCGCGAGACGAGTGCAAGGCACACTTCAAAGGTACAAAGAACTAAAAGACATCATTGCCATCTTGGGTATGGATGAACTCTCAGAAGAAGATAAGCTCACCGTATCCAGAGCCCGGAAAATTCAACGCTTCCTCTCCCAACCTTTCTTTGTCGCTGAAGTATTTACGGGCTCATCTGGCAAATATGTCCCACTCAAAGAAACCATTAAGGGATTCAAGGCTATTGTCAATGGAGAATATGATCACTTGCCGGAACAAGCCTTTTATATGGTCGGATCCATTGAAGAAGTGGTGGAAAAAGCCAAACGCCTAAAATAGGAGGGAACACTGATGGCCATGACCATCCATGTTGATATAGTCAGCGCAGAAGCACAGATTTTTTCGGGACTTGCCGAAATGGTCATTGCGCCTGCGGAAAAAGGAGAAGTGGGTATATTACCTCGTCACGCTCCTCTGTTGACCACGTTAAGAGCGGGAGATATCCGCGTCAAAATCAATGCTCAAGAGGAAGAAATTTTCTATGTATCTGGCGGCATGCTCGAAGTGCAACCCCACAAAGTCACAGTCCTGTCAGACACTGCGTTACGAGCCCATGATTTAGATGAAGAAGCCGCCTTAGAAGCCAAACAACGCGCAGAGCAACTTTTACAAAATCGACAAGCGGCCTTCGATTACGCAAAAGCCCAAGCCGAATTGGCCGAAGCCATTGCCCAATTAAGAGCCATTGAAAAATTACGTAAAATAAAACGTTAAATAAAAAATCGGTCAAGTTTCAATAAGTTTCCTCCTTGCTAAGAAAGGGAATTCGTCTATAGTTCCCCTCCTTACTAAGGAAAGGAATTTATCTAGGGTTCCCCTCCTTACTAAGAAAAGGAATTTGTCTAGGGTTCCCCTCCTTACTAAGAAAAGGAATTTGTCTAGGGTTCCCCTCCTTACTAAGGAGGGGTTGGAGGGTGGTTCTCTCGTTCCCACTCAGAAACTTGATCAGTCATTTTATTCAGCAAACAAGGAATTGAATGTATAAAATAGTACTACTCAGACACGGTGAAAGTCTGTGGAACCAAGAAAATCGATTTACCGGTTGGACTGACATCGACATTACAGAAAAAGGGCGGCAAGAAGCTATTTATGCCGGTCAAACCCTCAAACGACAAGGCTATACCTTTAACATAGCCTTCACATCGGTACTTAAAAGAGCCATCCGTACCCTATGGATCGTCCTTGATGAAATGGATCTCGTATGGATACCCACTCACCGTCTGTGGCGACTGAATGAACGCCATTATGGAGCATTACAAGGACTTAATAAAGCAGAAACTGCGCAAAAACATGGCGAACAACAAGTCAAATTGTGGAGACGCAGTTATGATATACCTCCTCCTGCTTTAGATAAAACTGATCCCCGCTACCCCGGTAATGATCCCCGTTACCAAGACCTGGCGCCAGACGAAACACCCACCACTGAAAGTTTAAAAGACACGGTGGACCGTTTTTTACCCGCCTGGAATGACGTCATTGCTCCCACTGTTTTACAAGGCAAACAAGTTATTATAGTGGCTCATGGCAACAGCTTACGAGCTCTGGTCAAATACCTAGACAAACTCACTGATGAAGAGGTTATTGGTTTGAACATCCCCACAGGCATGCCTCTGATTTACGAACTCGATGCCCAACTTAAACCAATCACTCATTATTATTTGGGTGATGAAGAACGTGTCCAGAAAGCCATGGAAAACGTTGCCAATCAGGCCAAAATCGTCAAATAACCCTCTTCACCTTCGTTCCCCTCGCGCCCCAAATAAAAGGCAAAGAGGGAAAACCAGCCCTTACCTCCCTCAATAATTTAGTAAAATGCGTAGGATGTGCCAACACACAGAGCACATCCATTGTTTTACTGTCTGAATTTCAAACTCATTCTCCAATCCGTGGAATAAATCCTCACCCTACTCGTCGACGAACTGAGATTGTCGAGCACTTTCCGTTATTAAAGCATATTCAAGGCAATCAAAGTAATTATTCAAGCACTTCAATTAATTGGGATTCTTGTAAATTATGCGAGACTTGAACAAGGCAAAACCGATATTCAATTATCACGATTAGAACAAATTGCTAAAGCATTAGAAGTAGATATAGCAAAATTATTTGACTTTGATAGAGCAAGTATTTTTAAACTTTCCTTTCACCATTCCTATACATCCAATTATAATCAACAGTTAGTAAACTCCTCCTGTACCTCTCCCTCCGATCTTGAACATGAATTAGAAAAAGCCCACTTATTACTTGAACAAAAAGACAAACTCCTTGAGCAAAAAGAGAAAGAAGTGAATTATTGAAACAAACGTAATTCGCGGAGTGGAGCGTCAATACCATTCATAGTATCATTCCTGCTTGAAATTTTTCTTTGGCCAATCGTAATTGCTTCTTTGGATTCATATTTTTTAGTTTAAATAGGCATTTCAACCTCCCCTCGTAAAATCCCATCAGTCAACCGGCAAAGTTCTCTCCATTCATTAAGAAAGAAGGGGGAAAGTGATTTTCCTGTTCATAGGAGGAGGAAAAGGGGTTGATTTTTCTGTTGATGAGGAAAAGAGAGGAAAGTTGCTTTCTTTCTGGTGAGAAGGGGAAAGGGAATCGTTCTCCCTTTCCTAGGCGGGGATTGATTGAATTAATCTTCTTCCAGTTCGATCTGATTCAAAATGGATTCTGCAGTGCAACGCATGGCTTGTTGTTGTCGCTCACAAAAGTCGTCGGCAGCATTGTAGCCTTGCATTTTCAGACTGTGATTACGTACTGCACACTCTAATAATACTGCTAAATTGCGTCCAGGAGCTACTGGCAGGAAAATTTCTGGCACCGAAACGCCTAAAATTCGACGCATTCCATTTTCACCTTGTAAACGGTCAATACTTTGAATACGGTCTGGTCCCATTTGTTCCAGACGGACAATCAAACGCAGATGTTTGTCTTTTTTGACTGCACTGTCCCCAAATAGGGCTTGTACATTTAAAATTCCCAAACCCCGGACTTCTAAAAAGGCTGACATTCCCAATGGACAGTTGCCATTGATGGTATTAGGATTGATTCGATAAAATTCCGGAGCATCATCTGCAACCAACCGGTGCCCCCGACTGACTAATTCTAGGGCCAGTTCACTTTTACCAGTCCCACTGTCTCCCATAATCAGTACTCCCATCCCCAACACATCCATAAATACTCCATGCAGGGTGATTTTCTGGGTTAACAAGCGGGCAAAGGTGGTGTGTAAGAAGTTAATGACTTGTTCCCCGGACAGTTGAGAGACAAATAAGGGAATACAACAATTGTCAGCAAATTCTTGTAATTCACTTGGGACTTGAGCATTGTCCACCATGATAATACAGCCCAAGTTGCCACTGTTAAAAAGTTGCTGCAAAGTGTCCTGATAGGCTTCTCGAGTTAAATTTTGGAAATAGGCCAATTCATAGGTGCCAATGATCTGAATTTGATGAGGATGAATGAGATTAAAGTAACCCACATTGCCCAGTTTTTGATGGGGCTCTAAGGCAATTATTCGGTCGCTCCCACATTTTCCTCCCGTCCAGTTTAAAGATAAACTTTCCGAATGGGACGTGAATAAGTCATTCACCGGCAGGTGCATTAGAAACTATCCTACTTGACTGCTTCTCCATTGAGCAAGCAGGTTGAATTTTTCTTGACAGTCTTCAGTTTGCCGAAGACGTTCCCGAAACAGGTCATCACTGAGCATTTCCGCCAATTGGGCTAAAATCTGCAAATGCACTTCCGTGGATTGCTCTGGGACCATTAAAGCAAACAACATGTCTACGGGTTGTTTGTCCATGGCGTCAAAATCGATCCCTTTTTCCAGTTGTACAAAGGCCCCTAAGGTCAACTGACAGTCCGCCACTCGGGCATGGGGAATGGCAACTCCCCTGCCCATAGCCGTGCTTCCTAAACGTTCTCTGCTCAATAAACTGTTAAAGATTTCGTGACTGGAAAGCCCAGCTTCGGTGGCTAACAGTTTACTAAAGTATTCCAATACTCGCTTTTTACTGGAAGCTTGTACATGACATAACATCCGTTCCGGCGATAAGATATCTGTGATTTGCATAATTGATGGGTGAGTTCATGAAACCAGTTTATCTGGAATAAAATCACTATTCTCCTAACTGGGATTTAATTCCCCCTTCCGATTGATGGTGGTCCTTGAGTTTCTCTTTATGCTTTTTGATTTGGCGGTCCAATTTGTCCACCAAGGCATCAATGGCCGCATACATATCCTCATTTTCTGCATCTGCGAATAAATTGGCACCACTGACATGTAGAGAAGCTTCGGCTTTTTGGCGAAGTTTTTCGACACTTAGCACCACGTGCATATTAGTCACTTGATCAAAGTGACGCTCCAAACGTTCCATCTTGCTGGCAACATAGCTGCGCAAAGCTGGGGTAATTTCAATGTGATGGCCACTTAGATTAAGTTGCATTGTGAACTCCTTGTTGTGTTAATTTAGGCTGTTTTGAAAAATCAGAGGGTGAATATTTTCGGTGTTAAATTACCCATGATACAAATGATGGGAACATCATAATTTCCCAATATAGTTATCTCACTTTAATTTATCCCAGTCGCTTTCGTTCATTAGAAGGAGGAATGACCATGGCTTCTCGATATTTGGCTACGGTCCTTCTGGCGACATTAATTCCTCTTTCCGATAAAATTTTGGCAATTTTACTGTCACTTAACGGTTTGGATACATTTTCTGCAGCAATTAATTTTCTAATCAAGGCTCGAATGGCAATGGCTGAGCATTCTCCACCAGATTGAGTGCCCACACAGCTGGAGAAGAAAAATTTCAGTTCAAAAATACCTCTGGGCGTATGAATATATTTTTGAGTGGTGACTCTGGAAATGGTGGATTCATGCATTTCAAGTTCTTCCGCAATATCATGTAATACCAAAGGTCTCATTGCCTCTTCCCCATATTCAAGAAAGGCAATTTGGCGCTTGACAATACATCGAGCTACCTTTAAAAGAGTATCATGACGACTTTTTAAACTTTTTAGGAACCAGCGGGCTTCTTGCAAATGGTGCTTGAGCATACTGTTATCTTGTTCCGTTTTAGCCAACGGGACTAAGTTGGCATAGTTGGAATTGATGCGCAATTTGGGCAAATTATCTGGATTCAAATCCACTCGCCATTGTCCTTTTTCCTTCCTCACAAATACATCTGGAGTCACATAAGGAACTTGAGCATTGTCCAAATGAGCAGCCGGCCGTGGATTTAAAGATTGAACTAACTTGATCACTTCTCGCAACTGGTCCTTATCCAGTTTTAAACGTTTGCTAAGTTGAGCATAATCATGATCTCCTAACAAATCTAAATATTGACTGACCAAACGTCTAGTTTCTCTTAGATAAGGTGTTTCGGGATCTAACTGTTTCAATTGTATTAATAAACATTCACTTAAATTACGTGCCGCCACCCCAATGGGATCAAAATTTTGTAGGCGATGTAAAACCATTTCCACTTCATCAAGTTCAATGGTATGCCCTTCTCCCAAACTTTCCAAAATATCCTCTAAGGAAGCGTACAAATAACCATTCTCATCTAACGAATCTATAATGGTCAAAGCAATGATTTTATCCACTTCAGAAAAAGGAGTGAGTTCTAACTGCCATCTTAAATGCTCCTGCAAAGAAGGGGCTAGATCGTTTTGCCCCATCAATTCTTTACCTTCAAATTCCTCATTATAATTGGATTGTCCAGGAGCAGTCTCATATACCTCTTCCCAGTTACTGTCTACCGCCAACTCATCGGGAATATTTGCTAAAGGTTCTAAAGCAGGCTCCTCCTCATTATAATTGAAATTTTCTTCCTCATCCGAGGGAGTTATTTCTGGCGAATTTTCTTTATTTTCAGAAGGAGTTTCCTCCTCTTCAAATTCATGATCAATCGCTTCTAACATGATGTTAGTTTCTAGCGCTTGTTGAACTTCCACTTGTAATTCAAGGGTTGACAATTGTAACAAACGAATGGCCTGTTGCAACTGTGGCGTCATTGTGATCTGTTGACCCAGACGCAATTGGAGAGTTTGTTTCATAATGGTAATCTGGAAAAATAATTTTTAAGAATGTGCAGTAATTAGACTTTGGGAATATCCAATGGTTTTTTTATCCTAAACTACAGTTTAAAGTCCCAACCTAAATAGACCTCTCTCACTTGTTCATTGCGTAAAATACATTCTGGAGTTCCCTCAGCAATTAAAACTCCTTCATTTACAACATAAGCTCGATCACAAATGCCCAAGGTTTCTCGCACTCGATGGTCGGTAACCAATACTCCAATATCCATTTTAACCAACTGCGCAATGATGCGTTGAATGTCTAAAATTGACAAGGGATCAATGCCAGCAAAAGGTTCATCCAACAACATAAATTGAGGCTCCGAAGCCAAAGCTCGTGCAATTTCCACTCGCCTTCTTTCCCCACCGGATAAACTCATGCCTTGACTGTTTCGTAAATGTTGCAACTGCAAATTTTCTAACAATTCCTGTAAACGACATTCCCGTTGTTGAGCTGTGGTAAATTGTTTTTGCACCTCAATGATAGCCATGACGTTGTCAGCCACACTCAATCGGCGGAAAATAGAAGGCTCTTGGGGCAAATAACCCAGTCCCAGTTGGGCACGACGGTGCATAGGATAACGGGTAATATCTTGGCCATTTAAAGTAATCGTGCCTTGGTCGCAGGGAATGAGACCAACGATCATATAAAAACTGGTGGTCTTGCCAGCTCCATTCGGTCCCAACAGACCGACCACTTCTCCACTGGTCAGTTGCAAACTGACTTCTTTGACCACGGAACGAGCATGGTAATGTTTAGCCAAATGGTGAGCTGCAAGAATTCCCATGACAATTACTCCTTCAATTGCGAGGCGGATTTTTACTCTCTCGATCAGTGGGTTGAATGGTTACAGTAATCCGTTCCCCCTTTTGATCTTGACCGCGGTCCGCTCGGATCACCCCTTCTCGGGTATTGTAAGAAATTCGAGGCGCAGTGGAAATATCCTGTCCTTGACTCAATTCTGCCTCGCCAGTGAGGACCAAAGTACTCTCAGAAGAATTATATTCCATTTTGGTAGATTTGGCTTTAATATCCGGTTTATTCCCATCTGGAGTCTGTTTAAAATGAGCCGGTTGACCTT
The DNA here is from genome assembly GCA_020721005.1 of Thiomargarita sp. Taxonomy (GTDB): domain Bacteria; phylum Pseudomonadota; class Gammaproteobacteria; order Beggiatoales; family Beggiatoaceae; genus DYNP01. Next base: position 32,561 of record DYNP01000008.1, on the reverse strand, counting down.
CGGCCACCACTCGATCGATGGATTGAGTTTGCGTATACGACAGAGTGACTTTGGCTGCCAAAATTTCGATTGTCCCCTGCTTAATCACCACATTGCCTTCATAGACTGCCAGGCCCTTAGCATCATCGATCATTCCCTGATCAGCAGTAATCTGAATAGGCTGCTCCCGATCCGTGGACAATGCAATAGCGGTTGAAAAATGCCCTAAGTTAATGATTATGATTAAATAACAAAATCGGATAAAATGAGCGAATAGATTCTGCATAATACACTCTTATGAAATAAAAGGCTAGTCTTAAAAATGGAGAAATGTTGTTGACAATCCATCGAAGCTTAGGGTACTTCATAACATCCAACTACTTGAGAAAGTAGGTAGATGCGTTGGGTATCCATTAAAACTCGCATGCCGACACTCTGCATCAATCCCTGAGGACCTGTGACAGTTGCCAAAGCCGCTGTCTCCGCATAATTCTCGGACACTTGTCCCGTCGAGACTTTAGGCATATAGACCAAGACTTCTTGAGAAACTATTTTAAAGTTGGGCGCCACTTGTTGCTGAAAAATCGTTTCCCCCTGTAGATGAATTTCCTCACCTGTAGCCGATACTTGAGCCCGCTCTGCTTTCACTTCCCAAGTGGCCAACCCTTGCTGATAAAAAGTCATGACGGGACTGGTCAATTCTGTAGCCTGTCCAAGATAATGTTGCATCATGGGAGCTGCAATCATCGAATACAATTGTCCCTGAGCATTCCAATGCCAAGTTGTAAATTTTTGCAAAGTATAATCAGGCACTTTTAACGAAATATCCATCGGGACCAGATCGGTCTCTTCCAGGTAATAGACCAATCCAGTGGTGAATAAACTGATGGCCACCAAAAATGAAGGTAACCTTAAGTCCCAATTTGAAAAAATCATATTTTTCCCAATCTCAACTGATGTTGCGTCCGAATCAACAATTCACAAAATTCCCTAACTGCACCACATCCTCCGGGAAAACGACTTTGCCAATCTGCCCTAGATATGACCAAAGGATGAGCATCTCCCACGGCTGCCGACAGTCCCACTTCAGCCATCACCGACAAATCATTCAAATCGTCTCCCATGTAAGCCACCTGTTGGGGAATAATTGGGAATTGTTGACACAATTGTTTAAACGCCTGATATTTATCAAGTTGCCCCTGAAATACATGAGTAATACCCAATGATCGCATGCGCAAAGTCACAGTGGGAGAAGAGCGTCCCGTAATAATACCCACAGGAATTCCCCAAGTCTGTAACAAATTGATTCCCAAACCATCTCGGGCATAAAAAGCCTTATATTCTTGCCCATCATCTCCCAAATACAAGTGGCCCTGAGTCAACACCCCATCGACATCAAAAATTGCCAACCGAATGTCTTGAGCCTTCTGCTGCACCCGATCATTTGGACAATCCAGCCACGGTTCCCGGATAAGCCAATCCAACCAATTTTGCACTTCTAGTTGGGTTGCCATCACACCACCCCGGCTCGTAACAAATCATGTAAGTGTAGAGCGCCAATCAAGGCTGAATTCTCATCAATTACCAGTAAAGCGGTGATCTTATGATGCTGCATTTTTTCAAGGGCCTCTACTGCCAAACAATTATTTTTAATCGTTTTACAAGCGGTTGTCATCACTTCCTCAATTATGGTCTGGTGCAAATTAATCTGTTTGTCAAGAGCTCGCCTTAGATCCCCATCGGTGAAAATGCCCACAATATGCTGCTTCTGATCAACCACCGCGGTCATACCCAACTTTTTTAAAGTGATCTCCATCAAAGCTTCGGACAACACCGTGCCCACAGTCACTTTGGGAATGGCATCCCCCGTGTGCATCACATCACTGACCCTAAGCAATAGCCGACGTCCCAAACGACCTCCTGGATGGGAACGAGCAAAATCATTGGCATCAAATCCTCTTACTTCCAACAAGGCAATCGCCAAAGCATCCCCCATGACTAAGGCGGCTGTGGTGCTCGAAGTGGGTGCCAGTCCCAAGGGACAAGCCTCCTTTTCCACACTGACATCCAAATTGATAGTGGCTGCTTGAGCCAAGGTGGAATTAGTATTCCCAGTCAAGCTGATCAAGGGAATTCCCAAGCGTTTGATCAGGGGCAAAATGATTAGAATCTCATCAGTTTCTCCGGAATTGGACAGGGCCAATACCACATCCTTGCCAGTAATCATGCCCATGTCTCCATGACTGGCTTCCCCGGGATGTACAAAAAAGGCTGGACTGCCGGTACTGGCTAAAGTTGCTGCTATTTTGCTGCCAATATGCCCGGATTTACCCATGCCAATTACCACAATGCGACCCTCACAATTGAGCAGAAATTGGCAGGCTTGAGCAAAATTATCATCCACTCGTTGCATCAAAGCCGATATAGCCTGCAATTCAGTACGTATAACCATCAATCCCAATTGCTTTAACCGTTCCCAATGAGCATTGATCAACATTTCATAGCCCGTGTTGCGTTGGGATTCCCCCATTATTCTTCTATTCCAACTTGGGAAGGTTGCAACAAGGAGATCTCGCCAGACTCATCATACACCAGCAGTTGTCTTCCTGAACCCGCTGCCACAATTTGAATAGCACCGTTCCCTACAAAAAAACGACCTGCAAATTGGCCAGTCTCTCGGCTCAACCAATGCAAATAACCGGCATAGTCTCCAACTACCAAATAATTGTCAACTAAGGTTGGGGCAGTGAGCTGACGTCCTTGCAACTGAGACTGCTTCCACAACGAACTGCCAGAATTTCGACTCAAGGCCCACAACTGACTTTGACTGTCACTGATGTACACCGCTTGTTCATCGACCGCCAATCCAATATGGGAACTGACTTCTTGTTCCCAGATCAGTTTTCCTTTCTGAATGTCCAAAGCCACCGTGCGTCCCTGATAGCTGGTCACATACAACTCATTGTTTAATAAGACCGGGTCGGCATCAATATCCACCATCCGTTCCAATTCCGTGCGGCCCTTGGCTTGAGCCACATTCAATTCCCATAGCAAATTGCCGGTATGCACATTCAGACAAATTAATTGGCCATTGTCGAGACCAGCAATCACCAAATCACCAGTCAATACTGGACTGCTGGTACCTCGTAAACTTAATACTGGTACACTGCGTTCATGTACCCATACCCGTTCCCCAGTTTGGCTGTTCAAGGCGAATAATTTGCCATCTCCGGTGCGAACAATCAATTTTCCCGCTTGAACTTGAGGAGCAGCAAGCACTTCGCTGGACAAAGTAACCTGCCATTTGACAGTGCCATTTTCTGCTGATAAAGCAATCACTTCCCCTTTATTCCCCCCGAGGAAAATAATTCCCTCTCCTTGACTGGGACCGCTTGATAACACCACCTCCAAGAACTTTTTCCAAATAATTTGTCCATCCTGCATTTGCAAAGCAGCCACTTCTCCGGCTGAAGAAGCAACATAGACACGCTCCTCATGTAACAGGGGAACGAGCTTAAACATAGCCTGCTTATTTCCCCTTTTCAGATAAGTGTTCCATACGGACTTAACAGTTTGTTGAGGCGCAAAGTCCATCAATGGGGACGGGGGCATGGTATTGTCTTTGCTGCGAGTGCATCCCCCCAAGACCAATAATGAGCAAAACAGGGCAAAGTACCAGAAATTCAATAAGTTACCTGATTGTTTCAAGCCAGTTCCCTGTTCATAAATTGCTTCACTCATTGAATATTCTCTATTGCTGATAGCCAGAAGGAGGTGGGGAATTGGCAGGCCAAGTTCCTTGATTCCCCTGATCAGGAGGATAACTTTGAGGTTGAGCATTGGGATAAACTGGCTCTTGTGGATAAGGTTGTCCATTGGAATAATTTGGATCAGGCTGAGAAGCAGTGGATGGGACTGGCTGCTGATTCAGATAGCCTTGTGGCACGGATTGGTAATCCATGGGAATTGGTTGAGTGGGATAACCCTGCGGCATAGGTTGAGCTTCCATGGGAACTGGTTGAGTGGGATAACCCTGTGGCATAGGTTGAGCTTCCATGGGAACTGGTTGAGTGGGATAACCCTGCGGCATAGGTTGAGCTTCCATGGGCACTGGTTGAGTGGGATAACCCTGCGGCATAGGTTGAGCTTCCATGGGAATTGGTTGAGTGGGATAACCCTGCGGCATAGGTTGAGCTTCCATGGGAACTGGTTGAGTGGGATAACCCTGTGGCATAGGTTGAGCTTCCATGGGAACTGGTTGAGTGGGATAACCCTGTGGCATAGGTTGAGCTTCCATGGGAACTGGTTGAGTGGGATAACCCTGCGGCATAGGTTGAGCTTCCATGGGAATTGCTTGAGTGGGATAACTTTCCGGTACAGATGATACAGGGGGTTGAGTCTCTACGGGAATAGTTTGAGCTCCCATGGGAACAGGTTGGTTATTGGGACTAGCAACTTGATTGGGACCAACTGTTTGATTTTCTGGATAACTTGGAGTAACAGATTGTTGTTCAGGTATTGTTGGTGGTGAAGTAACCTGAGATGGTTCGGAATTGGCGGCTGTTTCCGCAGAAGCAGCATTGGGTTCTGGATTGGGACTGACTGTTCCCGTGGGAGCAGTTTCGACTGGAACTATTGCTGTGGAATCAGAAATCTCACTGGGAATTGGAACTTGAATCGTTGTAGAATCAAGAGGTTTAGCAGAGTCAACAGGCTTATTAGCAGAAGAATTAACCGATTCAGAAGCATTGCTTGCACCGGGAGAAACTGGCAGCGTTTCCACCGGAGAATTGTCTACTGAAGTTTCAGAAATAGGAGGCTCGGAAGTGGCTGCAGCGGTTGGAGGAGCTGCAGTTGTGGAAGGTGGAGTGGTCGGGGAACTGGTTGTGCTTTCAGAAACTGGGACTTTGGAAGTGGACGCTTCCAAAGCCACCGGGGCTTGCCCCTCTACCCGTTGAGTTTGGACAGGACCTAAATTGTCCAGTTTCATTTGTACCCACCCTTTTTGATCAGGAGAAAAACTGTCTTTCCCAGTTTCCAAAGCCAATTGGTAGGCTGAACGAGCAGTCTCCAATTGCCCTTCAGCCACAGCAGTATCCCCTTTCAATTCTGCATAGTTGGGACTAAAATTGCCTTGAGTGGGCACATTTAACAAGGACTTAGCTTCTGGAAATTTTTTCTCGGACAAATAAAGTTTGGCTTTGCGTAGTCGGGCAATGTGTACAATTTCTGGGAATTGATTTTTGTCAATAACCCACTGTAAACGAGCATGTGCAGCATCTTGATGACCTTCTTTTAGATCCTGCATAGCGAGATTCAGTTGGCCCAAAGAGGCATAACTGCTGTTACTGTGTTGGGAGAGTAGAGAATTGGCAACTTCACGAGCCTTGCCAATTTCCCCCTTCTCTAAATTCATCAGAATTTGTTGGTAAAAAGTCGACGCATTTTCGGCTTGAACCGTGGTATAATTGTCCCAAGTGCGCCAACCAAATAATAAAGCCAGTCCCAAAGCAGCTCCAGTCAATATGGGAACACCATTTTCTTTCCACCACTTTTTAAGGGTTTCAATTTGCTCTTGATCAGATTCGTAAGCGGCCACAGTACTTCCTTTCTAGGTTGTCAATTGGTTAAGAATGGGATTAAGATAAGCAACCAGTTCAGTTTGGTTCAGGGTGATTTGAGGTTGCGAGGAACGTAAATCTTTCAAAGTCACTTGTTGTTGAGCAATTTCATCTTCTCCTAAAATCAGAGCAAAACGGGCCCCACTTTTATCTGCCTTTTTAAATTGGGTTTTGAAATTTCCACCTCCACAGTGGGTCAAGATTCGCAAAGTAGGTAAAATTTCTCGCAGGGTTTCTGCCAAGTGCATTCCCGAAGACAAAGTGAGTTCAGTGAGAATGAGGTAAATATGAGGTAATTTGTTGAATTCTGGCAATTTATTTTGTTGAGTGAGCAGCAACAATAAACGTTCCATGCCCAAAGCAAAGCCAATTGCCGGGACCGGTTTTCCACCCAGTTGTTCAATGAGACCATCATAACGTCCCCCGGCACATACTGTACTTTGAGCGCCCAGATCGGGGGTGATCCACTCAAAAACGGTATTATTGTAGTAATCCAGACCACGCACTAGACGCGGATTGACTTGGTAGGGAATGTTAAGATGGGTGAGCAGTTGGGTAAGTTCAGTAAAATGGGTGTGGGAGGAATCGTCCAAGTAATCGGAGAATTGGGGGGCTTGGGCAATTAGGGTTTGCAAGTGGGGATTTTTGCTGTCTAAAATGCGCAAAGGATTGTGCTTTAAACGACGTTGACTGTCTTCATCCAGTTGGGAAAGGTGTTGGGTAAAATAGGTGATCAGTTGTTGCCGATAATGGTCTCTGGTAACTTTGCTGCCCAAGGAATTGAGTTGTAGAGTGAGGTTGTCAAGTCCCAAGGTTTTCCAAAAACGAGCGGTGAGAGCAATGATTTCTGCATCAATATCGGGTCCCTTGAGTCCATAAACTTCTGCACCCAATTGGTGAAATTGGCGATAGCGTCCTTGTTGTGGTCGTTCGTGTCGGAACATGGGACCTTTGTACCAAAGACGTTGTCCAGGGGTGTGCAACAGTCCCTGTTCAATGGCCGCTCGGACACAGCTGGCCGTACCTTCCGGGCGCAAGGTTAAGTTGTCTCCATTGCGATCGATAAAGGTGAACATTTCTTTTTCAACAATATCAGTGACTTCCCCAATAGAGCGACTGAACAGTTCTGTGGCTTCTAACAGAGGAGTCCGAATTTCTTGGTAAGCATAGCTTTCCAAAATGGTTTGGAGTTTGGTTTCTAAATATTGCCAGTGGTGGGTATGAGGGGGAAGGAGATCATTCATGCCCCGGACAGATTGTAATTTGTACTTTGACAAGGTGAATCGTTTCTCTTGGTTTCTCTTAAAAAGGGTGCTGACTGGTGTTAGATGGTCATATTGGGATCGGTTGGGATTCAGAGTTCCCTTGGGATTGCCAATTCCCTAGCCATGTTCTTGATTCAAGGAGGAGATCGTGGATTGATGGGAACGGATCAAGCGTTCCAATTCGTCGACCAAGTGTTCAGATTTGAGTTTGTGCTGGGGTTTGCCATTGAGATATAACAGGTGTTGGGGGTCACCTCCGGTCAGCCCAATGTCAGCTTCTTTGGCTTCTCCGGGACCGTTGACTACACAGCCAATAATGGCTACGGTTAAAGGGTGTAAATAGTCTTCTAACCGATTTTCCAGTTCATTGACAACTCTGATGACGTCAAAATTTTGTCGAGAACAGGTGGGGCAGGCGATCAGATTAATGCCACGGTGACGCAAATGTAGGCTTTTGAGAATGTCAAATCCGACTTTGATTTCTTGTACTGGATCAGCAGCTAAGGAGACGCGCAAGGTGTCGCCAATGCCTTCTGCCAACAGCATGCCCAAACCGATCGCAGATTTAACTGTACCAGATCGTAAGCTGCCAGCTTCAGTAATTCCCAAATGAAAGGGTTGAGTGATGCCTGTGGCGGCCAGTTGGCGATAGGCAGCTACGGTCATGAGGACATCCGAGGCTTTGAGACTGATTTTAAATTGGTCGAAATTGAGTTTGTCGAGAATGTCAATGTGTCGCAGGGCCGATTCGACCAGGGCTGCTGCAGTGGGCTCTTTGTATTTGTGTTGTAAGTCTTTTTCCAGCGATCCTGCATTAACTCCGATTCGGATGGAAATGCCTTTATCTCGAGCACTGTCAACCACTGCTTTGATACGGTCCGGGTGCCCAATGTTACCGGGGTTAATGCGTAGACAGTCTGCGCCCAATTCCGCAACTCGGAGAGCAATTCGGTGGTCAAAATGAATGTCAGCGATCAGGGGCAGGTCGATGCTTTGTTTGAGTTGTCCAAAGGCTTCTGCCGCTTCCAAATTGGGAACTGAGACCCGCACGATATCAGCCCCAGCTTGTTGTAGGGAGTGAATTTGGGCCAGGGTAGCGGCAACTTCACAGGTATTGGTATTGGTCATGCTTTGGACAGTGATAGGAGCATCACCTCCTACAGTAACTTTGCCGACCTGTATGGGGTGGGTGGATCGCCGTTGAATCGAAGGGACTTGCATGGGCTTATAGTTGGGTGAATTGAGCAGGGTCTATGGGGGCATTGTTGCCTTTTCGATTGGCTAAGTCCTTCATTTCTAATGTTTTTCCTAGGTAATCAACACTGATGCCTTCGGTGTGTCCGGAATTAATTTTGAACGGAGGTTCGCCAGAAAGGTTGAGAGTCTCACTGCCTTGACTGATGCCATTGTAGAGGGTTTTACCGGTGTTGTCAGTAACCTTCAGCCAAGTGCGATTTTTCAAGTTGATCTTCACGTTGCGAGTGTCTCCTTGGGTAGGCGTGGCTGCTGGTGAAGTGTCAGTGGCATTGGGAACGGTGGGGGTTCCTGAAGGGTTAGGCGGAGTTGCAGCAGTATTGCCCGGGGTGACTTCTGGAGTGTTACCAGTTAAGTTAGGGGTGGTGGGCAGGTCAATGGCTGGAGGAGGGGTGTTGGTCGGTAACCCGATGAGGGAAGCTGGGTAATCGGTATTTTCTCCTTGCAATAGTGGATCATCGTCGGTTTCAGGCAAGGGCAAGAGGGCCAGAGGTTTAGTGGTCTCATGATCAAAATTGGGGTCCTCATTGGGATTGAGGGAAAGGGTGGTGCGAGTGGTGTAATACCACAGAGTGAGGAAAACAATGGCAGTGATGATGATGGCATAGGTCATCATTCTCACCCAAGAATCGCTGCCAGAAGCTTGCGCTTTGGGTTTGTTTTGGGGAGTGATGCTGGGCAGGGTGTGCTGACCTGTAAGCAGTTCATAGGCTTCTATGATGGAATCTTTGGGAATATCCAATAGTTTTGCATAGTTGCGTAAGTAACCACGTACAAATATCGCGGAGGGTAATTTGTCATAGTCGTCATTTTCTAGGGCTTGAATGACCCCTGTGTCTAGGTAAAGTCGGTCTGCCACATGTTGTATGGAAAGTCTTTTTTGTTCCCGAGCATGGCGCAAATAGGCCCCTGGCCGCATGTTGTTGTCACTGGGAGAATCTTCGGTGGGTTGGACGATAATGGGAGTGGCGACCACGGTGGGGGCTAAGTTTTGGGAAATGGGGGGAGAATCTCCTCCAGACAGGGTAAAATTGGGTGTGTTTTTGGTTATTTTGAAGGTTGCTTGAGGCACTTCTTCAAACTTGGGAATAGGATCAGATTCTTCAAGTTTGAAGGTATTTTCAGAGGGTTCCATTGTAAAGCCAGAGGGGGTTTCTCCTTCATCTGTGCTCATAGGTTGATGATTGGGAACGTAAAAAGGAGAGCTTGGATCATTTGGGAATTCAGTTTTCAGAGTTCCGGAAGCATAGGAGGGTGTTTCTTCATTAATTTCCTCATCAATCAGAAGCGATTTTTTTTCTGGCAGTGGGGATTGAGAAGGACTGAATGTGTCTTGAATAGGGGTAAATTCTCGAGTGTCTGAAGTGGATTCTAATGGTTGAGAATCACGGTTAAAAACGGGAGTATTCATGGTTTTTCTCTTGATCTCATGATGAGCTGTCGATTTTGTTCAGAATCTGGGTAAAGACTACGCAGTTGTTCGGCGTATTTGGCTGCTTCCTCTGGATTATTGAGGGCAGTTTCGATTTGGTAGCCTAGCCATAGGCTGGCAGCAGTGTGTTCAGCAACTTGAGTGTAGCGTTTCAGGTAGTCTCGACTTTCTTGATAACGCTGCTGTTCATAACTGAGTTGGCTTATCCAATATAAGGCGCTTTCAAAACGGGGCTCCAATTGGAGAGATTTGCGTAAATACACTTCTGCCTTATTTTTGTCCTGATTACGGAGGGCGCAAAGTGCAGCATTGGCATACGGAATATGCGGTGTACGGTATAAAGGATTTTCAATGGCTTTGAGGAAGTGTTCATCCGCGGCTTGCCAACGACCCAGTTTGCATAGGAATTGACCATAGTTGTTGTGGATATCTGAATTTTTGGGTTTGAGTTGAAGGGCATTTTCATAATGCTCTTGGGCCAGTTCGGTCCGTCCAATTTGTTCATACAATACAGCTATCGCATTGTGAGCTTCTCCGTAATTAGGATCTGTCCGTAAGGCTTCCTTTAACCTTTCTAGGGCAATATCATACTTTTCTAGCTTCATATACTCAATACCACGCAACATATTATTTTCTACCATTTTGTTGTTAGGTACGTAGTCATCTCCAGAAGGTTTGAGGGTTCCACAATGACTGGTGCTGCTTATCAGTAGAATTAAAAGGATAAAGTGGCGCATTTGAATAAAAACCTAGTGTTCATCATGATGATTAGGAAAGTGAAGGATCTATTTTAGCCTAAATAGCCACCGAGGGGTCAGTGAAGCGTCACTCTTTTCAGCAACTTCCTTAACTCAAGTAAATTACGACGATGCGATAGGCTCTTTTAGGGACAAAGTCGGGGAGTGACGTCGTTTTTGTACTTGACCTGCCAACTGTCCGCAAGCTGCCTCAATATCACTGCCTCGGGTTTTACGGATAACCGTCAATATTCCTGATGCGATCAAAATATCTCGAAATTGTTCAATAGTTGCCGAAGAGGCGCATTGAAAAGCACTGTTAGGGTGAGAGTTAAACGGAATTAAATTGACCTTGGCTGGGCAGTGGGCTAATAATTTGGACAAAGCGACGGCTTGTTCCGGTCGGTCATTAATGTCTTTTAGCATAACATATTCAAAGGTGATTTTAGAATGCTGTTTGTCTGGTCCGGCATAATCACGACAGGCACTGATTAACTCTGATAAAGGATATTTGCGATTGATAGGGACCAGTTCACTCCGCAATTTATCAGTCGCTGCGTGTAAAGAGACAGCTAAGTTGACTGAAACTTGGCGTTTGAGTTGGGAAATCGCCGGAACTACACCTGCTGTACTGACGGTAACACGTCTCTTAGATAAACCATATAAATTATCATCCATAACCATTTGAATGACAGGAATCACACGTTTCAAATTAAGGAGGGGTTCTCCCATCCCCATAAAGACCACATTGCTGATGACCCGTTCCGACAAATTACCCCGTTGCATTCTCAACTGGTGTTCCGCCAACCACACTTGGGAAATCAATTCTGCTACCGTCAAATTGCGACTAAAACCCTGTTTTGCCGTGGCACAGAAGGCGCAGTTCAGCGGACAACCCACTTGGGAAGAAATACATAAAGTATTGCGATCATCTTCTGGAATAAATACCATTTCAATGGCATTGAGGGAAGTTGGAGCAATTCCCAAATCAGTAGTGAGGGGCTCATCAAATGGGGCAACTTGTAATAACCATTTTTGACAACCGTCTTGAGCAAAACGATGTGTTAACACTTTGGGGAATCCCAAATAACAAGTTTCCTGTAAACGTTGTCGCAATGACTTACTCAAATTGGTCATTTCCCCAAATTCAGTCAAACCACGTTGATGGACCCATTTTAAAACCTGCAGCGCCCGGTAAGGTTTTTCCCCCCATTGCTCAAAAAATTCACCCAATTCTTGCGGTCCCATATTCAGCAAATCAAGCATACAATTAAAGTTCTCAGTTAAGTCTACTGCTTCAGCCATTAGCCTCTTGCAAAAGTAAATAGTACGATAAAGATGAGATACGAAAAAATAAAATTGCTAAAAATCTAATGGTACAATTCCTGCCATGCCATTTGGTGAGGGAAATTCCCGTTGGAGTGGAGGCTTTAGCCGGCCGGCGGTAGGCGCCTTGTAATTTGTGTGTGTGGGGTAATGCCTACTGCCAGCCGGCTAAAGCCTCCACTCCAACCTACCTTAACCGAATTGCAAAGCGCCTACTGCCGGCCGGCTAAAGCCTCCACTCCAACTTACCTTAACCGAATTGCAAAGCGCCTACCGCCGGCCGGCTAAAGCCTCCACTCCAAAGTATCTTAACCGAATGGCAGATAATGGTAGAGTGGGCAAAACGTTTTTTATGCTGCCCACCTGTTACCTTCACAACAATTGCACCCACACTTCACTGCCAGCTGGCACATTGCCCCAGTCTTGATCCAACACAATAAAACAATTGGCGCGACTCATAGAACTGAGCACACCCGAACTTTGCAGTCCCGCAGAACTGACAACCCACTGACCCTGTTCCTGTCGCAAAATGCCTCGCTGAAACTCCAAACGCCCCGGTCGTTTTCGCAAATCAGACACACAAGTCACTTTAAATCGCACTGGCTCAGTCAAAGGCACTCCCAATAAACAAGACAGAGCCGGTTGCACCAATTGATAAAAAGTATTGATAATCGCCACAGGATTGCCGGGCAACCCAAAAAACACCGCCTTACCCAAAGTCCCAAATGTCAAAGGACGCCCTGGCTTAATCGCAATCTTCCAAAAATTCACCTTTCCCAACCGTTGAAGCACCTCAATCACATAATCGGCATCTCCCACTGAAACTCCTCCAGAACTGATGATCACATCACTGTGAGCCGCCGCTTGCAACAAAGCATTTTCAATCGCCTGAGGATCATCTGCCACCACACCTCTATCTTGTAAATTGAGACTGGGCTGACTTAACAAACCATATAAAATATAACGATTGCTGTCATAAATTTGACCCGGCTTAGGCAACTGCCCCAAGGAGCACAACTCATCCCCCGTGGTTAAAAAACTGACCTGCAATTTTGGCTTTACCTGCACCTCGGCAATTCCCAAGGAAGCCAACAGTCCCAAATCAGCTGCTTGTAAATACTTGCCAGCTGGCAATACCAGTTGACCAGTTTGGAAATCCGTGCCCACCAAACACACATGCTGCCCAACTTGATGACCAGGAGCGATGCGAATGTTTTCCCCCTGCACCTCCACATGCTCCTGCATGACCACTGTATCGGTACCCGTCGGTAATACAGCTCCGGTAAAAATACGAACACACTCGCCCTTACCTAACACAGTCAAACAAGGGCGTCCGGCCAAAGAAGTGCCTACGATCTTAAGTACAGCAGGCGCCGTTCTGGGAAGATCATCCCCATTTAACGCATAACCATCCATCATTGAGTAATCATGAGGTGGGACATTCCGCGGAGATAATAAGGGAACTGCCGTGACTCGCTGCAAAGCACTGCGAATTGGCACCTGTTCTATTCCGTCAATTGGATATAATTGTTGAGCGATACGCTCTAAAGCCTGCCCCAAAGTCAACGAATTGGGATCATAATCATCCGCACATGATGGATTACTTGTCAACATAATAATGAACCATTTACTTTAAAAAAATTGATCGGTAAAATAAACAACAACCTTAGGTTCTAAAAAACCACCGTAACCATGGGCAACCATTCCCACACTTAAATCCTTAAGAAAGATTGGTTGCCAACTTCCCCAGTTGGTCAAAGTACATATCCCCATTTTAAACGGACTGGCCCAATAAAACAAATTTTCTTAAGAATTAATACCGCGTAGACACAACCCCTTCTCATTTTACCCCTTAACTCAGGAAAAGCCCTCCATGCACCCCAGTTACTATCGCTACCATATCTTCTTCTGCACCAACAAACGCAGTGGCGGTGGATCTTGCTGCCAACAATACCAAGCCGAAGAAATGCGGGACTATTTAAAAAAACGTACCAAACAACTCGACATCATCGGTCCCGGCAAAGTGCGCGTCAACATTGCCGGCTGTATGGACCGCTGCAAACAAGGCCCCGTCTTAGTTATTTACCCGGAAGCCATCTGGTACACCTGGAAAACCAAAGCAGACATTGACGAAATCCTAAACACCCATCTGCTGGGACAACAAATCGTCACCCGCCTACAAATCCTGTAATGTCCACCCCCCCCCTCCTGATCCCTGGACCTGTGGGACCCTTAGAAATCCTGATCACATCCCCCAGTTCCCCGAGCACTGATGACCGGCGGCCCACAGCCATTCTCTGCCATCCACACCCCTTATATGGCGGCAGCCTCCACAACAAAGTAGTACACACCCTAGCCACTGCCATTGCCCATCACCAAGCCACCGTCATCCGCTTCAACTTTCGCGGTGTCGGTCACAGCCTTGGCCACTTTGACCACGGCATTGGCGAAGTCCAAGACCTTTTGGCGGTCATGCAATGGGCGATTACCGAACAACACCCCACCGAACTGTGGCTGGGAGGATTCTCCTTTGGCAGCTACATCGCCCTAAAAACTCACCACACCCCACTTCCTCCTAACCTCCTACAAAACTCCTCACCCAAACTCACTCGTCTCATACTCATTGCCCCCCCAGTGGACCGCTTCAACTTTCAAACCCTCCAACTCCCCAACCTTCCCACCCTCATTATTCAAGGACTGGCGGATGATGTTGTTTCCCCAAATGCAGTCATTGATTGGCTGGCCCAACAACCCCACCCTGCCCAATTTTACCCTCTTCCTGGAGTAGGACACTTTTTCCACGGCCACCTAATTCAACTGCGAGAACTCATCCACACCTTTCTCAACACCCCTAAACCCGAAAAATAAAACCCCAAACAACACCCATTCCCCCTTGACAACCCCATATGGACCTATTAACATATGTGGATATCCACATATTCACCTACCCACATGACCGCCCTCACCGAATTCTTCAAAATACTCACTGACCCCACCCGGCTCAGATGCCTCATGCTCCTTGCCAGCCACCCTGAACTGTGCGTCTGTGAACTCTGCTATGCCCTACAACTCCCCCAATCCAAAATCTCACGCCACCTGGCCATCCTAAAACTCCACAAACTCGTCTCCCAAAAACGCATTGATCAATGGACCTTCTATCGCCTCAACCCCCATCTAACCCACTGGCAACACAACATTCTCCAACTCTGCCTTTCCCAAGCCAACTCCCAACTCCAACGCGACCAACAACGCCTACACACCATGCCTCATCGCCCCCTGTGCCAACTATAACCCATGCTAACCTCCCTCACTGACTTCCTAGTCTACCAAATCCTAGAACTCGAAGCCAACACCCCATTGGCCGCCAGTCTCCACTTTTTCATCCTCGACACCGCCAAAATTTTCCTCATGCTGGTCATCATCATCTACCTCATGGGACTATTTCGCTCATTCATCTCCCCGGAACAAGTCAAAAACTATATCCGAGGTCGTTCCCAATTCATCGCCCGACTCCTGGCCATCACCTTGGGCGCCATCACCCCCTTTTGCTCTTGCTCCTCAGTGCCCCTATTCATCGGCTTTGTCGAAGCCGGCATTCCCTTGGGAATTACCTTCTCCTTCCTGATCGCAAGCCCCATGATCAACGAAATTGCAGTCCTACTGTTAGTTGGCATTGTCGGCTGGAAAATCACCCTCCTATATGTATTGGCTGGACTGACCGTTGCCTATTTTGGAGGCATCATCATGGAAAAATTCAAACCCGAACAATGGGTTGAAGACTACGTTTGGAAAATCCAACTTGGCCAAACTCAAACTCTTAAACGGGATAATTCATTCCCAGCCCGCCATCGCTACGCCCTTTTCGAAGTCAAAACCATCGTGGGCCGCATTTGGAAATGGGTCCTATTGGGAATTGGGGTTGGCGCCACCTTTCACGGCTATTTTCCCACCGAACTGATCCAAGGTCTCTCTGACCACCAAAACTTCTTAGCAGTTCCCATGGCAGTAATCATTGGCGTTCCCCTCTATTCCAATGCTGTTGGCGTCATTCCCTTGGCCGAAGCCATGCTCCTAAAAGGCGTCGCCATCGGCACCACCCTCGCCTTTATGATGAGCGTGGCCGCCATCTCCCTACCTGAACTGCTGATTTTAAGGAAAGTCATGCGTTGGCAAGGACTTGCCCTATTCGTTGCCATCCTAACCATTGCCATCATTCTCGTTGGCTGGTTTTTCAACCTCATCCTATAAAGGAACATCCCATGATCGACGTTAAAGTCTTAGGCTCCGGCTGCAATAACTGCAAAACCACTCAAAAACTCATTGAGGAAGTCACTCAACAACATGATATTGCTATCAATTTAGAAAAAATTGAAGACATAGCCCAAATCATGTCCTTTGGCGTCATGTCCACTCCGGCAGTCATTGTTGACGGCAAAATTGCCCATGCCGGTGGAGTCCCAGACAAAAAAACCATCCTATCTTGGTTCCAAACCTCCAACTGTTGTGCCGGCGGTCAATGCTGCTAACCTAACCTATGGGGAACTCACCATTCCCCTATTTTCACGCCGAGAAAAAACCATGTTTCAGCACCTCAAATCCCTGTTCCCTCCAGGGACCGTCCTCACCTCTCCGGAAGAACTGCGACCCTACGAATGCGATGGACTTTCAGCCCACACTGCACAACCTAAAGCAGTAGTTATTCCCTCATCCATAGACGAAATCCAAACCCTGCTCACATTCTGCCGCCAGCATCACATTCCCCTCGTCGTTCGTGGCGCCGGCACCGGTCTCTCTGGAGGCGCTTTGCCCCATGAAAACGGCATTCTGCTCAGCATGGCCCGTTTCAACCGCATTCTACACCTCGATCCCAAACGTCGTCTGGCCCGAGTCGAACCCGGAGTGCGCAATCTCGCCATCTCTCAAGCCGCTGCCCCCTACGGTTTATACTATGCTCCCGACCCCTCTTCCCAAATCGCCTGCACCATTGGCGGCAACGTGGCAGAGAATTCTGGAGGCGTGCACTGTTTAAAATATGGGCTTACCATACACAACATTCTCGCCCTACAAGTCCTGACCATGGAAGGAGAATTGCTCACTTTGGGCAATGAGACTCTCGACATTCCTGGCTATGACCTATTGGCCTTGATGACCGGTT
This sequence comes from Thiomargarita sp., assembly GCA_020721005.1. Classification (GTDB taxonomy): domain Bacteria; phylum Pseudomonadota; class Gammaproteobacteria; order Beggiatoales; family Beggiatoaceae; genus DYNP01. Next base: position 15,792 of record DYNP01000008.1, on the reverse strand, counting down.
CTGAAGGATTGTTGGGCATCATTCTCGACATCACAGTTAAACTGCTGCCACAACCTGAAACTGTGCAAGTGCTCCTGGCTGCCTTTGATGAAATCAGTCATGCCAGCACTGCAGTGGCCAATCTCATCGCCGTCGGCATCATTCCCGCTGGTCTTGAAATGATGGATCAAGCCATTTTGCAAGCCGTGGAACAATTTATTCAAGCCGGTTACCCAACTCATGCTGCAGCTTTATTACTCTGTGAACTCGATGGGCATGCCGAAGCTGTGGCCTATCAAGTCGAACAAGTCACTGCCATTTTTACTGCTGCCGGTGCCACCCACCTGCAACTGGCCACTGACTCAGCCCAACGCCAACGATTTTGGGCCGGTCGCAAAGCCGCTTTTCCCGCGATTGGGCGCATTTCTCCCGACTATTACTGCATGGATGGGACCATTCCTCGTCACCAATTAGCCCCTGTATTAACCCAAATTCAAACCCTGGCTCAACACTACGGATTACGAGTCGCCAACGTTTTTCATGCCGGCGATGGGAACTTACACCCACTCATTCTCTTCGATGCCAACCAACTTGGGGAATTGGAAAAAGCCGAAGCTCTGGGCAGTCAAATTTTAAAACTGTGTGTCGAAGTTGGCGGCACAGTCACCGGAGAACATGGAGTCGGAGTAGAAAAACTGGATCCCATGTGCATACAATTCAATGCTGCAGAATTGGCCCAATTTCATGCCCTCAAACACGCTTTTGATCCCACTGGACTGCTTAACCCCGGCAAAGCCATTCCCACTTTACATCGTTGCGCTGAATTCGGCGCCATGCACGTGCACCAAGGCCAACTGCCCTTTCCTCATTTAGAACGTTTTTAACCCGGACTAACTGTTTTGTCTGAATCAAAATGTTGCCCACCATTCAGCCGGTCTCCTCAAACAAATTGGGTCAAATCATAACCCAAAGCCAAAGCACTTTCCCCACAAATATCAGTAACTGCTTGATAATCCTCGATATTCAATACCATTCGTTGTTGCCTGACCGTTGAAGGCAATATGGGTAACAGAGGACAATAAGCCGGTGCATGAGGCAATTTAGCCAAAATCCGTTTAAGTAATTGAGCCGGCTCTGTCACCAAATCCTCATATCGAATCAGCAGCATCCCAGATTCATTCATCAACACATATTCTGCCAAATAACGCCACAACAGCGCCCGTTTCACAGCCTCACAAGTATTGGTCTCAATTTCTGCCAAGCGTTGCTGCTGCCAACGAGACAATAAGGGATCGGTGGGGTGACCCACTGGGAATTGCTGCACTTGAGCCCGTTGTAAATGTGGAAAACTGCTTTTCCAAGATGCCACAGTGTCCAGAGGATGGCGCACACAAGCCACCTGCAGCGCTGTCGGCATCACCCTACGTAAATGGGGAATTCTCGCCAAATAAGCCAAAGTGTTTTTAGTCGCCAATAAAAAATCGGGACAAGTGACTTGGGGATGATAATGGGAACGTTGATCAATTATCTTCGTATCTTCAATCACTTGTCCTGCCTCGATCTTATTCTCAATTGGCAAACCTTCCAAAATATCTCGTCGCATATTCCGATAATAAATTGCCACTTCCCAAGGATAATAGTCCTTGATCAAGGGAGCATGGACAGGCACGGGCTCGTTGATCACCACACAGTCTTGGAGACTGTGCAATAAGCGACAGAGGTAACTGGTGCCACTGCGGGGAATGCCCGTGATCAGCACTTCGGGCAGGGGCAATTTGGCAGTTACAGTGGGGCGAGAATGTCTAGGCATCCATCGGGACCGCCAAGATTTGCGGGGTTTTAATTGCCAAGGTTGCAGCAGGGGAGCATAACGAGCCTCAGAAGCCAATAATTCTGTCAATTGTGGATAATTTTGGATCAGTTCCCTGACCAATTGCAGCAACGGGAATTCTCTTCTGATGACTGTGGGACAGTGATAGTGCACCAAAAATGGCAGTTGGGAAGGCAGGGGTTTTAAATGGGCTGGAAAGTTGAAGCGTTCATCCAAGGCAAAATGATTTATATTCAGTCTCAGTAAGGTCATGGACAATCCAAATTGATCCAACCAGGGACGCTTGTTGGGAATGTTGGGATCAGCGTCAATTTGGCGACAGGAATCTGCCCAAATTTCAGCAAAATTCAAGTGGTTATCGATTACAATCATGCCAGCATTGAAATAGGGAATCATCAATTCCCCAGTGACACTGCTTAAGGTTCGCCAACGGGGAAATTCCAGCTTAAACAATTGGTACATGCGTTGCCAGGCAATCAAATCATAGGTAAACGTGGCGAGATCGGCCGGTTTGGCACTGAATGGAGCGGGGAAAGACAAAGGGAATGATCGTAAGCAGAGCAGGTCGCTGTCTAAAAAGATAAGTTTTTTGGCGGTGGTGGTGATGCCCAAACAGGCAATTTTGTGGCCAATGGGATAGTTGTTGTGAATGGGGTTGGTGATGGGAACTGTCCGGATTCCCAGTGTTTGGAACAGTTGGAGCGTGGTTGGAGAGACTGTTCCCCATTGGCTGGGGGGCTGGGGAATGGCTGCTATGCATTCATAATCGCCAACCAAGTGACGTTTTAGGGACAGTGCCAGTAACAGCGATTTGATTTCCAATTCCCCAGCTTGGCAGACAAAGGTCAACGCAAAGTTCATAAGGGCGATTTTCTTTGGGGAGGGTAATACCAAAAGGTTAAGACGACCCAGCCACCAAATAGGGAATAGAGCAGTGTAAATACCCAATCTGGGGCGGTGTAAAAGAGTATGCGGTGCATCCAATAGGCAATAAAACCAAGGTCAGTGGCAGTTTGTCCGCCCAAAATACGCAGTTTGGATTCCAACAGAGTCAGGGGGCAGGGAATGCCCAGCCAGGTTTCTATAACCACATAGCTGATGGCCGATAGGTGTAAGATGCGAAATAGGAGGTTTTGGGACCATCGCCAACTTTGCCACCAGCCCAAGGTAATTAGGAGTTGTCCAACCACGATAAACAGTACAAAGCTGGCGTGAAATAGGACCGTGAGATCGGCCAGTAAGATGAAAGGATGAGTTGTCAAAGTATGAGTTGCTCAAATGATTACAGTTTAAGATCATTCGAGTATAAAATAATTTGAGTTTAAGGTAAATGGCCGCGTTCCAAGTAACGCTGAGAGCCCATTTCTCGCAGACGACTCAATGTGCGTTGAAAGGGTAATAGTTGACGTTCACCTTGATAGAGATATTCCGGCGCGGTTTGGGCAGAGAGAATCAGTTTGACATTGCGATCATAAAATTCATCAACCAAGTTGATCAGGCGCAATACATGGTCTTCGGCACTGTCATCCATTTGGGGAATATTGCTGATCAGGACGGTGTTAAAGCAGCGCGCCAATTCAATGTAATCGGCCACAGCGCGGGGAATGTTGCATAAGGTTTGGAAATCGAACCAGACAATGCCATCAGATAGGCGCAAGGTAGGGAGTTTGCGGCCATTGATTTCGAGAATATGAGGTTTGCCTCGATCGGGGGCTAGGGTTTGGAACTGTTTTTCCAGTTGGGCAGCGGAGTTCGGTCCCAGAGGATAATAGTAAGTTTCGGCCCGTTCCAGGCTGCGCAGACGATAGTCGGTGCCAGTTTCAACATTGATGATGTCCATATGTTGCTTGATTAAGGCGATGGCTGGGAGGAATCGTTCTCGTTGGAGACCGGTTTTATAGAGGTCATCGGGGGCAGTGTTGGAAGTGGCGACCAAGGTGACTTGCAGTTCAAATAGGGCTTTGAGCAGGCCGCTGAGAATCATGGCATCGGCGATGTCGGCGACGAAAAATTCGTCCAGGCAGATGACGCCCGCTTGTTCTGCCAGGTGGGTGGCGACGATGATTAAGGGATTGATTTGATTGGGTAAGTGTTTGAGATCGCCGTGGACTTGTTGCATAAAATGGTGAAAGTGCAGGCGCATTTTGTGTTTAAACGGCAGGCTGTGGTAAAAATTGTCCACCAGGTAAGTTTTGCCGCGTCCCACCCCGCCCCAAAGATAGAGTCCTCGCACAGGAGTTTTTTTGAATGACATAAACCTATTGCGCAGGGCAGCCAGTCGTCCATGATGGGATTGAGTGCTTTCCAGCAGGGCTTGATACAAGTGTTGAGTGCGTTCGACCACATTCAGTTGAGCAGTGTCTGGAATAAAATCAGAGCGTTGTAAATCATGTTGATAACGTTCAAGAGGAGAGATTGTCATGATAATCACCTATTATGTTGCAGTGCATTATAATTATAGCAAAGCTTAGGTCATCCATCAATAGGTTAAAAGGCAGAGAGACTGAGAAGTTGTAAGTTGACAGAGGATTATTTTTCTGGTAATTAAGTAGACGAGTATCATGGTTTTTTTTCAGGAGGGTTTAATGACGGAAAAATCACTTCCTACAGTGGTGTTTTTGACGGCGCTTCCACTTGAGCGTGAGGCTGTGGTTGAGCATTTGGCAGAGGTTACCCATAAAAAGTATAAAGGAACTGTTTATGATGTGGGTAATTATTCATCGAGCAAGCAGAAATGGCGCATTATAGTGACGCAAACAGGTGATGGCAATAACAAATCTGGTATTGAAGCAGAGCGGGCTTTTGAGCATTTTAAACCCAACTATGCCTTTTTTGTGGGGATTGCCGGTGGAGTAAAAGACGTGTCATTGGGAGATGTAGTGGCTGCCAGCTTTGTGAGAGGCTATGAAAAAGGAAAGTCCGTAAATCAGGGGGTACTTTCTGAATACTTTCCCAAATTATTTTCCAAAGAGGTTTTTTATCCTCGAGGAGATGTTTATCGTTCCAGCCATGAATTGGTGCAATGTGCTCCTCGTGTGAAAAAGGAGAATTGGGTGTCCAAAATCAAACGAGCATCGGAGCGGCCAATTGATAATCTACAAAGTTTTATAGCCCCAATTGCGGGTGGTGAGCAAGTGGTTACTGAACGCACCCAACTTCATGACTTCTTGCGGAAGCATATGAATGATGTGTTGGCAGTGGAAATGGAGGGATTGGGCTTTCTAAACGCGGTTGATGTCAATAAAGCGGTTGATGGTATTGTTATTCGAGGCATTTCTGACCTGTTGTCTAAAACTGCCAGTCATGACAAAACATGGCAACCCATCGCTGCCCAAAATGCAGCGGCTTTTGCTTTTGCCATGTTGGATATGTTGGATGAGTTGGAGCCTCTATCTAGCATTGCCCATGATAAGGAGGAACAACCTGGCGCAGACTCAGGGGAACAGAAGCTGGTTTCATCCTTGATTGTCAAGTTGTCGCAGGAGGATCGCAATCAGGATTCATATGACCTTCAAGTCTGGTTAACTGATCATAAAACGTCACTCTATCAAGTTCACGGACCTCAACGCCATAAGAAGTCAGAGTTACCCATTGAAATCAATAAGTCGATAAATAAAATACTTGCTGATAAAAAATGTCATTGTGACGAGGATTTTGTGATTGAAGTCTTTTTACCCAAAGAATTGTTGAAAGAGCCAATTGGGGATTGGATTATTGATGTTGAGTTGGAAGAAAAATTGGGTGCAGCTTATCAGTTAGTCATACGGTCTACAGAAAGATTTGAGAATGACGATATGTTTCGTCGTCTTTCAAATTGTTGGAGTAAATATAAGAAGCGTTTAGATGACCCATTAAAGACCGGCTATCAACATCGGTGTTGTTCCAACGGGGAAGAATGTAAATCTGTTTTTGGGCCGAACTTGAGCGATGAGCCCATTGCTTTGTTTGTGCTTGATTTTCCATCTGAAATGCCTGCCGTCATTTTCAAATGTGTTCAATGGGGTCCTCCATTCCTGTTGTGGCCAACGGATGACACTCAAAACTGCCAACCAGTTTATGAGCAATTGGCTGCTGTCCAGTCGCTCACCTTTGCCCAGTTGCCCAAGCAACTCAAGCAATTGCGTGCACAAGGACTGCAGGGACTGTCTCTGTTATGGGACAATCCGGACAGGCAGCCTCCCTTTTCAAAATTTTCCCCTTATACTGCTCCCAAATAATCATTCTCTAAGGATTGTTTTATGTCAAAACCAACTTCGCCACCGGATTGGTGGATTTATCAAGGCACGGCTCACCCCAATCCAGATGCCATTAAAAGATTGCCCAAACCTCCTCCCTGGCGTAACTTTATTGAGAACCCTGCTGAGTACAAAGATCTTCCTAAGAATAGTATTCCAAATGATGATTCTTGCAGGAACCGAGGGGCTGAGTTTCGGCCAAATCGCACTAATTTCAATGAAATAGAACGAGTCAACGCGGCTTTGTACCTGCGTCGTCCCTTATTGGTGACCGGTAAGCCAGGTACGGGCAAGACCACCTTGGCCTATGCTGTGGCCTATGAATTGGGGTTGGGTAAGGTGTTGCGGTGGTCAATCACCACTCGCTCTACTTTACAGGAGGGTTTGTATCATTACGATGCGGTGGCTCGTTTGCAAGATGCCGCTCTTCATAAGGAAAATCACACGGCACCAAGTATTGGCAATTATTTAAAATTGGGTCCTTTGGGAACCGCTTTTGCTGCCCGGGACCGACCTCGGTTATTGCTGATCGATGAAATTGACAAAAGTGACATTGATTTGCCCAATGATCTGCTCCATATCTTTGAGGAAGGTGAGTTTGAGATTCCAGAATTACTGCGTTCGGATAAGCAAGCGCAAATTGAAGTTCCCTTACATGATGGGGGACACGTGGACATTGAAAACGGAAAGGTGCGTTGTCAGATCTTTCCGGTGGTGATCATGACCAGCAACGGGGAAAAAGACTTTCCTCCCCCATTTTTGCGTCGATGCCTGCAGTTGGAAATAGAGCCTCCCGATAAAACCCAATTGATTGAGATTCTCAAGGCTCATTTTAAGCAACATCAATTGTCTAAAGAAGTGGAACAGTGGGTGGATGACTTTTTAAACAAACGAAAGGAAACAGAATTGGCCAACGATCAACTGCTCAACATGATACATTTGGCCCTTAACCTCAAAGCGGCCGATTTGAAAAACTTAAAGACAGCCGTGTGGGCCAATTTAAAAAGAGACTGATTTAATTTTCCTTCACATTTTGGAACTATTCACTGTTCACTGAACAATCCAGGTTGCTTAAGAGATGTCATTTGAAAAATTTATCACTGCCCTGCATGACTGTTGTCCTGAAGTCACTGTGGAGGAAATTAAGGATGCTTTGTGGTTGGCCTTGCAAGTTTCTTCCCTCGTTTCCCAAAAGTCAAGTTCCCAAAAGTCAAAGTCAATGCAGCCTGAGTCTTCCCCACTCAACAGTTCATCAGACTCTTTAACAAGTCCAATTTCTTCAACAAGTCCGGTCTCTGAAAAAATACCCATTAGGGAATATCCTGTTTTTTCACGGTCGGATAGACACAAAAATAGGCTGCCCATTCGCATTTCAAGCGCTCGTTTGTTGCCGCATGCTCGTCAACTGGCCAAATCCTTGCGTCCGCTGTTGAAAAAAATTCCTTCCCGCACGGTTTGGCAATTGGATGAGATCGCCACAGTAAAGCAGGTGGCCGAAACGCAGGTGTGGTTGCCAGTGTTGCGAGGTGTTCCAGAGCGGCTATTTGATGGCCTATTGTTGATCGAAGACAGTGAGTCCATGCGGGTATGGCAGCCAGTTTTGGAGGAATTGCGACATCTGTTGGAACATCACGGTGCTTTTCGGCGTTTGCAGGTTTGGAAGTTCCAGGAAGTGGGCGGACAATTGAGCATGCGTACTTATGCCAGTGTGGGCAATCCTCAGCCCTTAAATGCAGTGATTGATCTGACGCGGCCACGATTGATTCTGGTGATCAGCGATGCAGTTTCAGACGGTTGGTATTCTGGCAGTGTATTGAAAAATTTGCATCATTGGAGTCGTTATCATCCAGTGGCTTTGCTGCACCTGTTGCCCCAAACCATGTGGTCGGGAACCGGTTTGCGTCAGGGATTGCGAGTGAATTTACGTTCCAAACTGCCTTATCAACTAAATGCACAGTTGGAAGATGACGCCGCCGAATTTTGGTTGGAGGAAGATATTCCCAAGGGTTTGAAATTGCCAGTTGCCACCTTAGAGCCGCGTATGTTGGGGTATTGGGCCAAATTGATGGCCGGACAAGGTCAATGGTGGATTCCGGGGGTGTTATTCCAGCCGAATTTCCAGAAAAGCACGGTTGCACACCCCTCAGAATCTACGGAAGTTACTGGTGGACGGGTGGCTCGTTTCCTGTCCCTGGCTTCTCCTAAGGCCCAACAATTGGCGCTGTATTTGGTTGAAGTGGCGCCACAACCGGTGACTTTGGAAGTGATGCGTTTGATTCAAGAAGTGATGGCGCCCGAGTCTGAGCAAGTGCATCTGGCTGAGGTGTTTTTGGGAGGCGTGTTACAACCGGTGGGGAAAGCAGGAGAATATGATTTCTATCCTGAATTTAGGGAATATGAATTTAAGGAAAAGTTGGCTCAGCGATTGGACGTTAAGCTTGGGGCAGAAGAGGTGGAAAAGCGAGTGTCTGACTTTGTTTCCCAACGTTTCGGACAGCCCTGGGATTTTAAGGCCTGGCTGGCAGCTCCGGACGATAAACAAGGGGCCTTTGCCAAACTGGCTGGAGAAACATTGCGGTATTTTGGAGGAATTTATCCCGATTGGGCCAAGTCTATTGACTGCATTGCACAGGCAGAAATCATTGAATTTGAAGTGGTGACGGTGGATCAGCGAGGTCGAACAATCAGCGAACGTCGAACCAATCGGCAGTTGAGTTTTGAACTGGGTAAAGGAGTTCAACTGGAGTTAATGTACATTCCAGCCGGGGAATTTATGATGGGGTCTCCAGAAACTGAGAAGGGGCATTACGATGATGAAGGACCACAACACAAGGTGAAGATAGCCAGCCCTTTTTGGATGGGCAAATATCCCATCACTCAGGCACAATATGAGGCGATTATGGGAAAGAATCCTTCTCATTTTAAGGGTGCCCAGCGTCCAGTTGAGAATGTAAGTTGGGACGACTGCAATGAATTTCGCAAGCGCTTGTCGAAGCGTTTGGGAGTGGAATTTAAGCTGCCGAGTGAAGCGCAATGGGAATATGCATGTCGGGCCGGAACAACGACGGCTTACTCATTTGGGGATGAGGCAAGCCAATTGGGAAACTATGCGTGGTACACAGAAAATTCTGGGGGAGAAACTCACCCGGTAGGAGAAAAGAAGCCCAATGCGTGGGGTTTGTATGACATGCATGGAAATGTTTGGGAATGGTGTGAGGACCTGTGGCATTCGAATTATCAAGGAGCGCCCACCGATGGAAGTGCGTGGATGAGTGGAGGTACTTCTGATGCGCATCCCCTTCGTGGGGGTTCTTGGAGCCTCTATGACAATGGGTTGCGTTGTGCCTACCGTAATTGGAGCAGTACAACTTTCAGGGACTTCGACAGGGGTTTGCGTCTTTCCAGGATGTAAATCTCGGCACTGTGTGCTTTTAACCTTTTATATCTTTTGTTTTTTTGAATCTTTGCCTTTACAGACTTAAAATCTAGTAGGAAGTTGGGGTCTGGCCGGCGCGGATTTTTATACTACCTTAAATAAGTAGAGACGCGATTAATCGCGTCTCTACCGTTCTCTCGTTCCCAAGTCAGCTGTTGGAGTGGAGGCTTTAGCCGGTCAGCCGTAGGCATCACCCCACATAAATTGACCGCACAGCGGTCTGCTACGTTTCCGGCTAAAGCCTCGACTCCAGGTGCTTGCCTCGTTCCCAAGTGCCACTTGGGAATGCAGTCTTGACCGCGTCGCGGTCAATCACTCATCAATCTACCCTCTCGTATAAACAGGATCCGCCCCAGTTGTCCCACATGATCACGCCCACTGGAATAGTGCCAATGTTCACTCAACCCCACATAACTCCTCATTTCACCAGGCTTTGATGGAGATATTCCAGTTTCTGTAATAGCATTCCATTACCTTACTTGTACAGACCGCAGCGCGGTCAAGACTGCATTCCCAAGTGACACTTGGGAACGAGGCAACGAGAGAAACGAGGCAATAGTGTTCGATCTGTTTGAATTGGGATGAAATATTATTCATAAAGATATTACGACAGTGAAAATAACAAGATTCCCAAAACTTAATTAATCTCTTATGATATGCACAATATATTTTTCCTACTTTAATGCAGCTAACATCCTTGACAAAGGTGAGCTTACCAAAGCCGGCCGCGCCTTGCAAAAACATGGTGAGAGATTGGGTAGCCTATTTCCCAAACCTCAAGGAAATCCCCAAGCCATTAACCAACAAGCTGCCATTGTTGTTGTGGAAATATTAGAAAATCCGCACAGCACTTTCATTCAACGGCATCATGCCCGTTTTGGTAAGATCATCGATATTTACGCTCCAGATGGACGTGGGATACGCTACGATTCACAAAATAACTTCATTGGGTTTATTGAAAAAGGAAATTAATCATGATGACTGTCACGATTGCCAGCGTTCCTGATCGTGAAAAACTGGTTGCAGAACTTTGGTATGAGCAGGAATTATGGGGAGAAATTTCTCAGGACACAGGTGAATTGATACTGGAAATCTATCCCAGTTCTATTCACGGTTTCCGCCAACTGAAATGTGAAGAACTGGTGAGTGCAGTTCAACAAGCCAGAGATAAACTACTTTGTGATTCAGCCGGTTAGGTGGAGTCGAGGCTTTAGCCAGTCAGCCGTAGGCATTACTTCACATAAATTGACCGCACAGCGGTCTGCTACGTTTCCGGCTAAAGCCTCGACTCCAGGTGCTTGCCTCGTTCCCAAGTGCCACTTGGGAATGCAGTCTTGACCGCGTCGCGGTCAATCACTCATCAATCTACCCTCTCGTATAAACAGGATCCGCCCCAGTTGTCCCACATGATCACGCCCACTGGAATAGTGCCAATGTTCACTCAACCCCACATAACTCCTCATTTCACCAGGCTTTGATGGAGATATTCCAGTTTCTGTAATAGCATTCCATTACCTTACTTATACAGATCGCAGCGCGGTCAAGACTGCATTCCCAAGTGACACTTGGGAACGAGAGAAACAGTAGAGACGCGATTAATCGCGTCTCTATCATCCTTGTGCTAATCATTCACCATACATAATTCACCATTAAAGATGATGGTCCCTAAGAGACCGATTGTTTTTTCAGGCTAATTCCGCATATAAATCATGTTCGTCAGCATTGATAATGTTGACTGTGATCAAGTCTCCGACATCAATATTCATCTCCGTGGGGACAAGAATAATTTCGCCGTCAATTTCCGGAGCTTCGGCTTTACTGCGACTGTAAATCGCTTCTTCTGTCACTTCGTCGACCAAAACGGTGACTTGTTCTCCAATTCTTTTTTGTAGTTTATTGGTGCTGATTTCCATTTGTAATTGCATTAATGCTTCCAAACGTTCCTCTTTCAATTCTTCTGCAACCGCATTGGGTAACTGATTGGCAGCAGCCCCTTCAATCGCTGAATAGGTGAAGGCACCGACTCGATCCAGTTGAGCAGTTTCTAAAAAGTCCAACAGGTGTTGAAAATCTGCTTCTGTTTCTCCCGGGAATCCAACAATAAAAGTACTTCTTATAGTTAGATCTGAACAGACAGTGCGCCATTGTTGAATACGCTGTAGCATATGTTCAGTATTGGCGGGGCGCCCCATGGCTTTTAGAATGGGAGGACTGCTGTGTTGTAGAGGAATATCTAAGTAGGGAAGAATATGTCCGGCAGCCATCAGTTCAATCAGTCTGTCAACTTGAGGGTAGGGATAAATGTAATGTAAACGTATCCAAATGCCCAGTTGTCCCAATTGCTCAGCGAGAGTCAATAAATTGGTTTTGAGGGGACGCCCCTGCCAAAAGTTAGTTTGATAGTGTCGATCGAGACCGTAAGCCAAGCTGTCCTGGGCGATGATCAGCAGTTCTTTAACTCCGGTCTCAACCAGGGCTTGGGCTTCGTCTAAAATCGCGTCAATGGGACGACTGGTCAGTGGTCCGCGCAAATTGGGAATAACGCAGAAACTGCAGCGTTGATGACAGCCTTCGGCAATTTTGAGGTAGGCATAGTGATTTGGGGTAAGTTTAACCCTTGTTTTGGGCAGTTGGAGGGAATGGGTGGGAGGAGGGAGATGGGTGTGAATGGCAGTGAGAGTTGCCAGGAGAGTGGCAGGACCGGTGATGGCTAACAGGTCTGGAAATTGTTCTTTCAGCCAGGTTTGACGATTTCCCAAACAGCCGGTGACAATGACTTGTCCGTTGTGTTCGAGGGCTTCTTCGATGGTGCTTTGAGATTCGTCGATGGCAGCTTCGATGAAGCCACAAGTGTTGATCACGACCAGATCGGCTTGAGCAAAATCGTCAGTTAAATCATAGCCTTCAGAGCGCAGATGAGTGAGCAGTTGTTCAGAATCGACGGTGGCTTTGGGACAGCCTAGAGAAGCAAAGGCAATAGTGGGTGTTGTGTTCATAGTGTGTTAAAGGGTGAGTGAGGAAATAAGGATGAGTAAAGCATATCGTCCGCCTTTGCCAAGAGTAACCCAGAGGAGAAATGAGGGCAGGGGCATTTTCATGAGCCCGGCAACCAGGGTTAAGGGATCTCCAATAATGGGTAGCCAGCTGAACAGCAGGGACCAGTGACCATAGCGATTAAATTGGTGTTGGGCTTGATGAATGCGGGATAAGGAGATGGGAAAGTAGGGGTGGGTTTTAAAATGCAATAAGTAGCGTCCCAGAGTCCAGTTGATCGTGGCACCAGCAACGTTACCCAGCGTTGCCGCGCTCCATAAACCGAGAGGATGATAGTTTCCAGTGGTTAAGGCGGCAATCAGTAAGGCTTCTGAGGATAGGGGGAGCACGGTGGCGGCCAGCAGTGCAGTAATAAGTAAGGCTAAGTACATAAGTGCGGCGTTAAAATGGGGTTATAATTTTTATTGGGTTTATGTTATACTGAATCGGCATTATGTCAAATATCAAATCAAAAAAGGAGATTTATGGCACGCGTATTTAATTTCAGTGCTGGCCCTGCGATGTTACCCGAAGAAGTACTGGTCCAAGCTCAACTGGAGATGTTGGATTGGCAAGGTACGGGTATGTCGGTGATGGAAATGAGTCACCGAGGTAAGGAATTCATGAGTATCGCTGAGCAGGCCGAAGCGGATTTGCGAGAATTGCTGAGCATTCCAGAGAATTACAAAGTGTTGTTTTTACAAGGGGGCGCCAGTATGCAGTTTGCAATGGTGCCGCTGAATTTATTGCGAGGTCGAACTCAAGCAGATTACCTAAATACAGGCTTATGGTCGGAAAAAGCAGTTGCAGAGGCTAAAAAGTATTGTCAAGTCAATGTCGCTGCAGATGCCAAACCCAATAAGTATACCACTGTCCCTCCCAGAAAGTCTTGGAGATGTAATGGGGAGGCAGCTTATTTGCATTATACCCCCAATGAGACTATCAATGGGTTGGAGTTCCAAACTGTTCCCGAAGTAGATATTCCCATTGTTGCTGACATGTCATCGACTCTATTGTCTCGCCCGTTGGAAGTGTCTAAATTTGCGGCCATTTATGCGGGTGCGCAGAAAAATATCGGTCCTGCCGGACTGACTTTGGTGATTATTCGGGATGATTTGTTGGACATTAGCATTCCCGGCACGCCCACCATGCTGGTTTATAAAACCCATGTTGAACAACAATCTATGTACAACACTCCTCCCACTTATGCTTGGTATTTGGCCGGTCTGGTTTTCAAGTGGCTGAAAAATCAAGGAGGATTGGCAGTGATGGGAGAACGTAATCGACGCAAGGCCGAATTGTTGTATTCTACCATTGATAACTCGGAATTTTACGGCAATCCAGTTGATCCCAATTATCGCTCTTGGATGAATGTGCCCTTTACCATCGCCAAGCCGGAGTTGGAAAAGGTGTTTTTGCAAGAAGCCAAAGCCGCAGGACTGGTCACTTTGGCCGGTCATCGATCGGTGGGCGGCTTTCGGGCCAGCATCTACAATGCTATGCCAGAAGCAGGAGTACAAACCTTGGTGAATTTTATGAATGACTTTGCAAATCGGAATGGTTAAATGTATAAGATATTGACTTTAAATAATATTTCTGTTTTGGGACTGGATAAATTGCCTCGGGACAAGTATGAAATAGCCTCGGAAATTCAACATCCAGATGCAGTCCTGTTGCGTTCCTATCAATTGCATGATTGGGCAATCCCAAGTACGTTAAGAGCGGTAGGCAGAGCTGGGGCAGGGGTTAACAATATTCCCGTGGATAAAATGAGTGCCCGAGGCATTGCGGTCTTCAATGCCCCTGGTGCCAATGCCAATGCCGTTAAGGAATTGGTATTTGCCAGCATGTTGGCTTCAGCCCGCAATTTATTCTCAGCTTGGGAATATGCCAAAAATTTACGAGGCAGTGACGCAGAAATTTCCAAACAAGTTGAGGCAGGTAAAAAACAATTTGTGGGTTTTGAGCTGGTGAATCGCACGTTGGGCGTGATCGGGTTGGGGGCAATTGGAGTCAAAGTGGCCAATGCTGCCCGAGCATTGGGTATGCAAGTGGTTGGATATGATCCGCATATCACAGTAAGAAATGCTTGGCAACTTTCCTCAGAAGTGAAACAGGCGATCAGTGTGGAAGATGTGTTGGCACAATCGGAATTTGTGACTTTTCATATTCCCCTGGTAGATGCCACTCGTTCTCTTATCAATGCAGAACGCCTGCAAAATGCCCGCAAAGGTCTGATCCTGCTGAATTTTTCTCGTCAAGGCATTATCGACGATGTGGCAGTTTGTGAAGCCTTGCAGGCTGGCAAAATTAAAGGATATGTCAGTGATTTTCCAAGCAACTTACTGATTGGACAAGCCAATGTGGTCGTGTTACCTCACTTAGGTGCCTCCACTCAAGAAGCTGAAGAGAATTGTGCGATCATGGTGGCAGAGCAAGTGCGGGACTATTTGGAGAATGGGACTGTTCGTAATTCTGTGAACTTTCCGGAAATTGAGATGTCACGCAATACTGACTATCGTTTGTTGGTGGTCAATGCCAATGTGCCGCGCATGATTGAGCAAATTTCAGCAGTAATTGCCAAGGCCGATTTAAATATTATGGACATGTTGAATCGTTCTAAAGGAGAAATTGCGTGTACCTTAGTGGATGTGGACAAGCCCATTCCTGACAGCGTGATGATTGAAATTGGATCCATAGGGGGAGTATTGGCGGTGCGATCTTTATAGAGCTACAGTGACAGATGGGCAATGAGAATTGCCCATCTCAACTCAAATAGACCTCTTGCAAAAGTATGCAATCATGAAAAAAAGAGAGTTGCGCCTCAGTTAAGATACGTTGGAGTGGAGGCTTTAGCCGGAAGATTGGAGTGGAGGCTTTAGCCGGAAGATTGGAGTGGAGGCTTTAGCCGGTAGATTGGAGTGGAGGCTTTAGCCGGTAGATTGGAGTGGAGGTTTTAGCCGGAAGATTGGAGTGGAGGCTTTAGCCGGTAAGTTGGAGTGGAGGCTTTAAGCCGGAAGATTGGAGTGGAGGCTTTAGCCGGTAGATTGGAGTGGAGGTTTTAGCCGGAAGATTGGAGTGGAGGCTTTAGCCGGAAGATTGGAGTGGAGGCTTTAGCCGGAAGATTGGAGTGGAGGCTTTAGCCGGTAGATTGGAGTGGAGGCTTTAGCCGGAAGATTGGAGTGGAGGCTTTAGCCGGTAAGTTGGAGTGGAGGCTTTAAGCCGGAAGATTGGAGTGGAGGCTTTAGCCGGAAGATTGGAGTGGAGGCTTTAGCCGG
>DYNP01000026.1 GCA_020721005.1 Thiomargarita sp. | reverse complement strand
TATGTACCCAATGTACGGCATGGGCATGGGCGGCATGGGTGGCATGTACGGCATGGGCATGGGCGGCATGGGCGGCATGGGCGGCATGGGCATGAGCGGCATGTACCCAATGTATGGCATGTGGGGTTACTAAGAAACCTGCAAATCAAACAAGGGCATATAATATAAGGATCAAGTAGCCATTGTTGTTGTTAAATTGGGTGCACGGATGCACCCTTTTTATTTTTGGCCCTACCAAAAAACAATATGAGGAGTCGTTGAATTATGAAAAAGGCTGGTAAATTATTTGCCAGAATTTGCGTGGTTGCTCTCGCTTGGCTACCGTTTGCCGTATCGGCTGCGGAAGAAACAAAATCCCTAAGTGATGGACTCGATTATGAGCGCGCTCGCTGGCATCCCCTCCACTTTAAACCTGCAATTGACACTGCAACCAATGAACAATGTTTGTCCTGTCACCAAGAAATTTTAGACGATAAAGTTAAATCACAGTCTCCTGCTGGAGTAAAATCTGCAGAATCTCTGGCTTGGTACCAAACTTTAGATGTCTATACTGGCGAACAAGATACCTTTCATCGCCGTCACTTGGCCAGCCCATTGGCTCAAAAAGTGATGAATCTCCAATGCAACTTCTGCCACCAAGGAAATAATCCTCGGGAAGAAGCTTCCAATCCCCCCACCAACGAATCTGTTGGATTCACTCTTCGCAAAATGGTTGACCCGGAACAAACCTGTTTGAAGTGTCATGGCCGCCACAATTACCAAATTATGGGTCTGCCTGGTTCTTGGGAAGAAAGCAGCGAAATGATGGGAGGCAGTTGTATTACTGCTTGTCACGTAGCCATCCGGACTGAACGCCATAAAGTGAATTACTTGAAGGCAGAAGAAATAGAGAAGGCCGGACAGGAAAATTCTGACACTTGTTATGGCTGTCACGGTGGCCGCCAATGGTATCGAATCAACTATCCTTATCCACGCCATCCTTGGCCAGGTATGGATAAAAAGGTACCAGACTGGGCTAAAGATCGTCCAACTGAGTCTGATCCCCGTTATAGCCTCAATTCTCCTGTTGCTGAAGCAAAGGGTGAAGTCGTTAAGACTGGAGAAAAAACGCAATGAACAAAACTGAAACTTTAAAATTCCTCCAATCCAGTTTAAACATGACCCGCCGGAACTTCTTGAAGACTACCGCTGCGGGTGCTGCTGTTACCGGATTGATCAGCACCAAAGATGCCAAAGCCTTTGCTTATGAGCCCTATCCCCGAGATGATGAGTTGACGACTGTGGTCACCAGCTGTGCTCATAACTGCGGATCACGGCACATGTTGGTCGCTCACAAACAAGGTGATGTGATCGTACGGCTTTCTACTGACGATGGTCGTTATCAAAAAGACGGTTACTTTGGCAAGGATACTGAGGAAGAACCCCAAGTAAGGGCTTGCTTACGGGGACGTTCTTATCGGGCCCGTCTTTACTCTCAAGAACGCCTATTATATCCTATGATCCGGGTAGGTGCCCGTGGAGAGGGTAAATTTAAGCGAGCCTCTTGGGATGAAGCATTGGGATTGGTCGCCGAGAAAATGATGTACATCAAGTACAACTTTGGACCTACGGCTTTATTGGACCAAAGTTACGCTGGTGCCTCTTGGGGTGCTTTCCACAAATCTGACCAAATATCTGGTTTAGTCGCTCGTTTCCTGGGCATATTTGGTTGTCGTACCACCTCTTGGTCTGTGCCTTCATATCAGGGAACAGTCTTCAGCTCCACCATGACCTTTGGGGATACCATGGATGGCTGTGAAGATGACGCCTTTGCCTATGCCAAGTTGATGATCATGTGGGGTTGGAATCCAGCCTATACCTTCCATGGAGGCAACACTTTCTACTACATGCGTTTGGCGAAACAACGAGGCTGTAAATTTGTGGTCGTTGATCCTCAATATACGGATGCTGCTGCCACTTACGACGCCTGGTGGATTCCCATTCGTCCCAATACAGATGCGGCTATGCTAGCCGGTATGGCTTACCATGTCTTTGTCAATAACTGGCAAGATCAATACTTTATCAACCGGTTTGCTCAAGGTGTGGACCAAGGGACCATGCCATTGTGGGCACGGGGTGGTGAAAGTTTCAAAGACTACATTATGGGCTTCTCGGACGGTATTCCTAAAACTCCACAATGGGCCTCTGAAATTTGCGGTGTGCCTGCTGCAGACATTGAAAAATTGGCCAAGATGTACGCACTGACCAAGCCTGCTGCGTTAAAGGCTTCTTGGGCACCTGGACGGAATGCTTGGGGTGACCAGTACAATCGGATGGCTGCTGCCCTGCAAACCATTACCGGTAACATCGGTAAATTGGGAGGCTGCTCTGAAGGTATTGGTAAAGGTTGGCACGTAGAAGGCTCTGCTGTTCCCTCCGACAGATGGTCAATGGGAGAATATGCTGCGGCGATCAAGTCTGATCGTTGGGCCTACTTAGTTCTCAACTATCCCAATGTCAAACGGGAAGAAATTGGTTTATGGCCAAAATTTGATGGCACCGATGGCACCATTCCCAATATTCGCGGTCTGTTCTGGCAAGGATCTAACTGGTTCAACCAGTTGACCAATATTAACCAAGAAATTCAAGCGATTAAGAAGTTAGATCTGGTCGTTTGTATGGACGCTACCATTACTCCTTCCGGTCTATTTGCCGATGTCTTGTTGCCCAGTGCCACTCACTTTGAACGGCATGATGTGGCTCTGCCTTGGTATAAAGGTCACTATTACATTCACCGTCCAAAGGTTATTGAGCCGATGGGAGAAAGTAAAACTGACTGGCAGATCTTCACGGAATTGGCTTATCGTTTGGGCTTTGGTCCCGTTTACAATCCAAAGGCCAATCGTGATTACTTCTTCTACAATGATGCGGTTGATGAAGCTTACTTGTCAGAATGGTGGCATACCAAAGTCATGCATCACCATCACATTGACATGAGCTGGGAAGAGTTCAAAGAACGCGGTGTCTACAAATTCAAGTTGGACCGTCCTCATGTGGCTTATCAAGACAATGTCGAGAAGGGAGTGCCTTGGCCCACGCCTTCTGGTAAGATCGAGATTCTGTCTACCACTTTGGCTACTACACCTGATTTCAAAAAGACTCAATTTGGCTATTACGTACCTCCTATTCCCAAGTGGATTGAACCTTTTGAATGGTTAGGACATCCATTGTCTCAGAAATATCCTTTCCACATGATCACACCTCATCCACGTTGGCGCACCCATACCATCTTCAACAATATTCCTTGGTTGCGTGAGACGTATGATCAGGAAATCACCATCAACGCAGCGGATGCAGCTAAGAAGGGTATTAAGACCGGTGACACCATGGAAGTTTGGAATGACCGCGGCAAAATTGTACTGCCAGCCTATGTCACCGAACGCTGCATGCCCGGGGTTGTGGTTGTTCATGAAGGCGTGTGGATGGACTTGGATGAAAACGGAGTCGATCGGGCAGGCAATCCCGACTTTTTGACCTTAGACAATCCTGCACCATCAGGCGCGTTTGCTTATAACACCATCTTAGTGGACTTCCAAAAGTCTACCCTTGAGCACCGGCCGGGATGGGATAAATTGGCGACTGCACGTAGTCACGTATATCGTCGCGGTGTATAAGAGAGAATGAGGAGAACCCATCATGGCTGAAGAAAAAGACCTGAAGAAAATTAAAGAGGCGGTCAAACGCCGTAAGAAAGAAACGTATAAGCCGGTTGTGCCCGATGTTCAATTTGGCTTTGTACACAACAACGTCGATTGCATTGGTTGTCGGGCCTGCGAAATTGCGTGTAAGGATAAGAATGGCTTACCCCCTGGACCTCGTTTCAGACGGGTTCAGTACATAGAGGGCGGGACTTATCCTGAAGTGTTTGCTTACAAAGTCAACATGTCCTGCAATCATTGCGCAGAACCTGCTTGCTTGCCCACATGTCCAACCGGAGCTATTTGGAAACGCAAGGACAATGGGGTCGTGGACATTGACTCCACACTGTGTATTGGTTGCCGTCGTTGCGAGGCTGCTTGCCCATTTGGAGCGCCCCAGTTTGACGTTAACGATGGACTGGTTAAGAAATGCAATATGTGCATTGACGAACTGGAAGCCGGTCGGAAACCTTATTGTGTCATGGCTTGTATGATGCGGGTTTTGGACATTGGACCTATTGACAAAATTCGCGCTGGCACTCATGAGACCAAGGCTATCGGTCCTGGGGAATCCACCGTGCGTGCAATTAAGAACATGGCCAATCCTGACTTGACCAATCCTTCTATCGCTTTTATTCCACATCAGAAAGGTAAATTGGGGACATGATGACCCCAGTTAATCTTCAGCAAGAGGCGCAAGCCTCTTGTTCTCATGAAGAAAGTGAACAGGCTCAACTGCTTGTTCACTTTCGTAAATCGGTGGCTGCAGACTTAAGGGAATTGGCTTGGTTGCAGAACAATGAAGTGACTGCAGAAGTCCTCACTGAACTTAAATCAGTTCAATTTCCTGATAATTTGGGATTGCGTTTGCAAACTCCAGAAGGCAAGGAAGCCTGTCAGTTGGTACGTAAGGCTATTGGGGACTTGCCTAAAGAAGCCGATGAGGCAGTCCTTGATGATTTGGCTGCGGATTTTACTGCAATTTATCTGAGCAATGGCTATCACATTTCGCCTTATGAGTCTGTGTGGTTGACTGATGAGGGCTTGGTGCGACAAGCACCTATGGTTCAAGTACGAGAGTGGTATAAACGGCACGATTTATTGGCTAAAGATTGGCAGAAACAGGCAGATGATTATATTGCCTTGGAAGTGGAATTTGTGGCTCATTTGCTCGAACGAGACGATGAAGAAGAAACCTTAATTAAGGTTGCTCAGTTTTTAGATGAACATCCTTTGCGTTGGATAAGGGAATTTTCAATGCGGGTATCCACTCGTTGTTCCACGCCTTTTTATGCTGGACTTGTGCTGTTGACGATGCACTACTTGGAAGAGTTGAGAACCTTATTGGAAGCCATTTTACAAACTGCTCGTCCTTCCGAAGAAGAAATTGAGAAACGCATGCGGCTTTTGAGTAAACCTGTGGGAGTCACTTGTGCCCCTATCGCGGAATTGGTAGAAGATAAAGCAATTGAATTTGTCCAAAAAACTTGAGCAATTAAAACTTGTTCAGTAAAGTTTACAGAGCACCTTTTTAGAAGGTGCTTTTTTTTGGCCCTGATAATAAGAAGCTACCTATTTGTAGGATGTACTGAGCATTGTTTGCGAAGCGCATCTGTCGCGTTAATATCCTCGATTTGTGAATAAACATCCTGCATCATAAGATAATAGAAACTCGAATATGACTTTTCCCAATTGATTGTCTGAATCAGAATTGACAGGATTAACAAAATACCCTCAAAATTCATTCTGAAAATTTTGTCAATTCTGTGAATTCTGACAATTCCCTTCCTTTAAAAGGAAGAGTAAGAGGAGGTGCGATGCTCAATGACAGTAAGAAAATTATTTGGATGCAGTTGCCTTAGGTTGAGACAGTAAAAATTCAAGCAGCGCTTTTTGGGAATGTAAACGATTTTCTGCTTGTTGCCACACTACGCTTTGTTCACCTTCAATGACTTCAACACTGACTTCTTCTCCTCTGTGAGCAGGCAAACAGTGCATAAACAGCGCTCCTGGAGCAGCTAAAGACATCAGTTCCGAGTTGACTTGAAACGCTTGAAACGCTTGTTCCCGTTTGAGTTGCTCTTGCTCTTGCCCCATGCTGGCCCAAACATCGGTACATACCAAATTTGCCCCCATCACCGCTTGTTTAGGTTCATTGGATAAGATTATTGGGTGTTGGCTCTGTCGGGCTAAATGCACAATAGTGGGATCAGGCTCATATCCTTTTGGAGTGGCAATGTGCAATTCAAATTCCAGTTGATGGGCCGCCATTAGATAGGAATGACACATGTTGTTGCCGTCGCCTATCCAGGCCACCTTTTTGCCAGCAATACTGCCTTTTAGTTCAATAAAGGTTTGCATATCGGCCAATAATTGACAAGGATGACATTGGTCAGTTAAGGCATTGATCACGGGGACTTTGGAGTAACGGGCAAATCGTTCCAATTTTTCATGTTCAAAGGTGCGCATGGTTACGCAATCTACCATGCCAGACAGGACTCGAGCGGTGTCTTCAACGGGCTCTCCGCGGCCCAGTTGAGACTCGAATGGAGATAGAAAAACGCTGCTTCCTCCCAGTTGATACATTGCCACTTCAAAGGAAACTTTGGTGCGGGTGGAGGATTTTTCAAATACCAGTCCCAACACCTTGTTTTTCAAGGGGGTTTGAACGATGCCCATTTTATGTTGTTGTTTCAGTTCAATGGCGCGGGTGATTAAGGCGTGTAATTCTTCCTTGGATACATCCAACAGGGTTAAAAAATGCCGAAGTGCCATACGTTATCCTCTTTGTCCAGCGGCAGCAGAATTGAAATAGTCTCGAATTAGATGACTGACTAAGGTAATGATGTCATTGGCTTGAGCATCGTTGATAATTAGGGGGGGTAATAAGCGAATCACTCGCTCTGCAGTGACGTTAATGAGAATTTGTTTGGTCAAAGCAGTAGAGGTGAGTTGACCACAGGGCCAAGCCAGTTCAATTCCCATCATCAGCCCTTTAATTCTACAGTCTAAAACGCCCTCAATTCCTACCAGTTGCTCTTGAAATCCAAGGGTAAATTGTGTTTCCAAGTCACGAACGCGTTGTAATAGGTTATCTTGAGTAATGGTTTCAATGACTGCCAAAGCAGCTCGACAGGCTAGGGGGTTGCCTCCAAATGTGGAGCCATGTTGACCGGGTTTAAAAAGGTAAGCTGCTGTGCCATTTGCCAAACAGGCGCCAATGGGAAAGCCATTCCCCAGTCCTTTGGCCAGCGTCATGACATCGGGCAAAATTCCCGAGTGTTGAAAGGCAAACCATTGACCGGTCCTGCCGATTCCAGTTTGCACTTCGTCTAACATGAGAAGCCAGCGGTGCTGGTCACAGAGGGCTCGTAATTCTTGTAGATAAGTGGAGTCTGGGACAATGACTCCTCCTTCTCCAGTCACTGGTTCCACTAAAATGGCTACGATGTCTGGATTGTCTGCAGCCAGTTGTTGAATGTCTTGTATATTATTGTAGGGAACTCTTAGAAAACCAGGCATGAGAGGGGCAAAGCCGTGTTGAATTTTCAAGTTGCCGCTGGCAGTGAGGGTGGCCAAAGTGCGGCCATGAAAGGAGTGTTCAGTGACAATAATCTTGGGACTGGAATAGCCCTGTTCATGTCCATAAAGACGCGCTATTTTAAGGGCAGCTTCATTGGCTTCGGCTCCGGAATTACAGAAAAATGCAGTTTCCATTCCCGCAAGATGAGTCAAAGTGTCAGCCAAAGTGTGTTGGTGTTTGATCCCATATAAGTTGGAAGTATGAAGTAGTTGGTGAGCTTGTTCACAAATGGCGGCCGTGACTTTGGGATGAGCATGGCCTAAGCTACATACGGCAATTCCAGAAATAGCGTCCAGATAGCGAGTACCTTGCTCATCCCATAACCAGGCGCCTTCTCCTTTGACAAAAGTCACTGGCAGCCGAGCATAGTTGGACATTAAAGAGGATGACATGATCGAGAGTCCTTAAAAAAATAGTGGTCACTTCAGTTTTATGGGGTTATGGTAGGGCGTGACAGTTGATTTTAAGTCGGAGGGTGAGTGAGCATGGTTTAAGTTCTCAATACTATGGGAGCTGCCCAGGTTTGGTAGGAGAACTTATTCCAAATCAGTGAGGAAATGAGGGGGATTAATCTATGAAAAATGCTTTTTGGAAAGTGATTTCCTTGGCTTGAGTTTGTCCTTCTGGAATGACTTTGAGGGTAAAGTTCAAAGTGTCAGCGTCATTGATTTTGAACACCCCAACGTAATAGATAGCGGTATTCTCACGAATTTCTCGCATGTCCACCTGTCTTAATTGTTGGTTAAGATTCACAACTTGAGCTGTGATTTGGGCTGTGACATGTTTGGGTTGGGCATCTTCTTGAACTTGCATGACCACCACACTTAAAAAAGCTTGATTTTTGCTGCGCAGAATGCCGTAGCCTTGAGCAACTTCTTTGGGAATAAACTGGGTATTGACTGCATTGTAATGGATGATGTAGCCATCCTCACTTTTATATTCCTCCGCATAGGCGAGGGAAGTTATCAAATGGCTGCTTATGATCAGTAACATCGTCATGAAACTAGATAGAAATACTTTCATAATCTTGAATCCTAATAATGGGTTGAATGTGGAACGGTGAATGAAGTCACCCTTTACTTTGATCAAGAGAAAAACTTCCCCTCCTCTTTTTACAAGGAGGGGTTATTCAATCTGAATCAATGCGATTGATGGGCTTCCTGTGGGTCAGCTCATCCTCAAAGGGCTTTTGTGAACCCTATTGCATGGTACATACCCAAGCCATACCTTCTATATCGGCTGCTTGAGTCAAGGGGAAGGTTTGCAGTGGACAAGCCTTATTATTGGCTGTGGACAACTGCTGAGTGTCCACTTGATAAAGGGCAGTGTTGTCATGGAGCCCGATGAGCAATAGGCCACCGCTGCCCATTTCCAAAGCTTCAATACTCGTGTTTTTCGGAAGATTGCAAAGTAAGTGGGTCTGTTCCCCATCATAACGTAACAATTGGGACTCTTTGGCTAAGTAGAGAACTTCGCCAGTCTCATCCCAAGTTAAATCTTCCACTCTTTCCGTACTGACCCATTTCAATTCTGCAGGAGCATTGGGCAATTGGGTGGGATCGAGACGGAACAAGCCTTTGCCTTGAGCCCAACCCCAAAGGTTATTGGTATTGGGATTGAATGACAGACCACTGATATCTTCTATCAGGGCACCCTCAGCAAACTGGAGGGAACCTATCAATCGAGGTTGACCTCCTCCACTGTCTATTTCGTATAGGGCACCTTTATCTTTATCTGCCCGATTACCCGATGCGCCATACAATTGTTTGGTCAGTGGGTGAGCATCTAAAGCTTCAATATCATAGCCAAGATGTACGGGACCGAGAACTTTTTGCTCCACCATATTTTGCTCAAATATCAACAACTGAGAATTGTTTTCTTCCTGATCATCAATTGCATACAGTTGACAGACTGTGACCAATACCTTAGGTGGAGGATTTAGTGCCACAGTAAATTTGTTAACATCACTCCAAGACCCAACCCCAGTCTGATTGGCGGCTTGAACCAACCATTGATAATTCCCATCTGGTAACACAAGCTCTGGAGTGATTGTACAAGTTGTGCTACACTTGGCTTCTCCTGGGGAATACCATTTTTCGAGAATGACTTTTTGTTCTTCGGTCAAAATCTTCAACAAATATTTGCTGGCAATTTCCAAGGCTTTCCAAGTATAAGTGGGACTGCGGGTTTCTGCAAATTGGCTAAAATCAGCCAATACCACTTTTCCTGGCACTGGAATGGGAACTGGCACAGGGATGGGAGGTGGGGGAACTATTGTTGGTTTCACTGGAGGCGGAGACATAAAACTTTTGCCTTGAATCAGGACGACAGAGTCCAGACTGTAGTCTCCCCGGTCGGCAATGGCCAGTTTGATATGATGTTTTTTGCCAGGGGTCACTGGGGCTGTGGCGGTTAACACGACGGTAAACCCATCCATTTCCGTGCCAAATGGAGTTTTGGTTCCGGGTCGGCAGGCCTCACTATTGTAAGCGGTTAACGAAGTGGGGAATGGGTAATTGTTATTGTTATAATATTGACTGTTGCTCCAAGGATTGACAGCATTGATAGACACTGGGGTACTTGTTCCGGGAATTAAGGCAATATTTTTACCATCCAAGAAGAAGCCAAAAACATCATTAAATGGGGAACCGGTCCACTCAATATATTCCTCAGAAGCAAACACATAATTGAATACCAGTTTATCGCCAGTGGGCACGAGGTCAAATTCCAAAATCGCAGCATCAAAAGTACCGCCTCCCAATTTATCAAGATCACCATCTCCATACTTGAAGTTGACCGCGGTGGTTTTATAACACTTATTGGGACCAACTGCATTGGCAATATAACCGGTGCTTAAAATAATTCCCCGATCCATACCCAAACCATCAGCAAGTCCTCCAGTAAAGAGACCGGCAGCATTGTTAGCCCCTCGGTATTGTATGTTGCTGTAAGTTAAGTTACTGGCAGAGGTATCAATCAATTCTGCCACCAAACTATTTGGGGTCAATCCTTGGGTTAAGCTGGTCATGGAAAGTGCAAAACTGGTTGCATTCAATAGGACGGGACTGATAATAACTAAAATTTTAAGTAGCTGATACATGGCATTTACCCTCGTCATCTGGTTAAAAATACACTGGTGCTGGACAGCCGTTCCCATTCCCAATCAGCGGGTTTAAGAGTACTGACATCTTGTCCAGCCTTGAGCAATGCTGCATAGAAAAAGTGTTCGCCAATCAAGTTGAGGTCAACCGGTATAGAAAAATCCAACACAACATCTTCAGTATTTGTAATTTTTGTGTAATAGGGAACAGGTGTTTGTGTAAATTCACCATTGGCTTGTACGAACCATAACTGGTTGTCAACACTGGCACTGGAATAAGCAATGTACACATCATAGTATGAACGGGGAGAGGAGGCAGGTGTTTTTAGGGAATACTGCACTTTTAAAACCTCGCCCAACTGTTTTATATTCAGTTCCATTAAGGAATTGTCAATAATTTCTACTTGGCTATCAATAGGGTTAAGAACATCCGTGGGTTGAGCCATCGCTGACGAACCTAATCCAATGACTATCATTAACAAATTCCCCAGCACATAGTCAGAAAATTGAGTGACCATGATATTTTCCTCTTACAGGTAATTGAAAGGGTGATGTCATAAAAAGTAGTTTTGGGGGTTAAATTGTGGATTTGTATAAAACTCACTTCTTATTAACTTAAGTATAATGCAATTTTACGAAATAGTCATCTCAGTTTTGAAAATCAACTGCAAGCTGCCAGGCTGGTAGCGTTGATTCAAACTGAGTAACCCCTCCTTGAAAAGGAAGGGGAGTAGACGTCCCCCTCTATTTTTTCCAAGAGAGAAGTAAGTAGCCTCCCCTTTTTTTCCAAGGGGAAGTTGGGGTCCTGTCACCAATTGATGGCACTTTCAGGACTGCCAGTCCTTTGAATCCTCGTAAGGAGAATAACCGCCTCTTTTCGCACCGTCATCACTCTAACCCCAACAGGTGCATAATGCTTCGCTTAGGTACCCTACGTTTGTCACTTAGGGGGGGCAAAAAAACGCGCCACACTCCAAACCTGTGCGGGCTTCAAAGTGGCTTATACAAGAGGTCTAATGACGATTCAAGCGTTCCAATAAAGCCATGATATCCGCATGGGCTCCCGTTTCTAGGATTTGCGTGGCCAAATGAGTTAACCCGGCCAATTGACTGTTGATAATAATCTGTTTGACCTCTAAAAAAGATTCGGGATTCACACTGAATGATCGTAAGCCCAAACCCAGTAACAGTCGCACATACCGACCATCTCCCGCCATTTCTCCGCACATACTGATCGGTTTGTTACACTGATCAGCCGCATCAATCGTCATTTTAATCAATCTTAACACTGCCGGATGAGCTGGATCATACAAGTAATTGACGGCATCATCCCCCCTATCCAAAGCCAAAGTATATTGGATTAAATCATTGGTTCCTATAGATAAAAAATCGACACATGGTGCAAATAAGTCCGTACAAATTGCCATTGCAGGTACTTCAACCATAATGCCAATCGGTAAATCAGGATCAAAAGGTTGAGATTTTTGCTTTAGTTCTTTTCGTATTTCAACTAGAATATGGCGTAATTGAGTAATCTCCTGAAAACTGGAAACCAGTGGGATCATCATACGCACTTGACCTGCAGCGGAAGCCCGCAAAATTGCCCGTAATTGAGGTTTAAATAACTTTTGATCCTTCAAACACAAACGGATAGCTCGCAACCCTAAGGCTGGATTAGACGCCAATGGTCTTTCTACCTTTTTTCCTTCCAACTTATCCAAACCAATATCCAATGTGCGAATGGTCACCGGTTGACCGTCTAACGCCCGGATCACCTGCAAATAAGCCTCCAAATGTTCCTCCTCATCAGGAGGACTACTCCGGTTCATAAATAAAAACTCAGTACGATATAAACCAACTCCCTCCGAAGAAACTTCCTTTACCGTTCTCATATCTTCCGGGAATTCAATATTACTTTGCAAAATAATAGGGACACCATCCTTGGTAACTATAGGAGCCGATTTTAAAGCCGATAAGGCAATCCGTCGATCTTTCTGGGCTTGGCGACGCTGTTGATAATAATGTAAAATAGTCTCATCACCCCCCAGCAACAAAACTCCCCGTGAACCATCTACGATCACAGTTTCATTGTTTTGTAAATAACGGGGAGCATGCCTCAGTCCCACGATCGCAGGAATTCCCAAACTGCGAGCTAAAATGGCCGTATGAGAAGTTTCTCCTCCACTTTCGGTGACCAGAGCAACGACTCCATAATGGTGCATGAGAATAATTTCTGCTGGATTCAAATCATTAGCCAATACAATATTTTTGGAAAATGCAGTCTCTTCCAAAGTCACTGACAGTGCGGGTTGGCCCAATAAAATGCGTTGGATACGATTGATCACCTGTTCCATATCCATTTTTCGAGCTTTTAGATAAGGATCCTCAGCCTGTTCAAAAATTTTAAGAATACTTTCATGCTGCAATTTCAAAGCCCATTCAGCATTGCATTGATGAGACTGGATTAATTCCACGGGTCCCCGGGTTAAAAAACTGTCTTCCAACATAATCAGGTGGGCATCAATAAATGCCACAATATCCACTGAACTGTGTTTAGGTACTTTAGCCCGAGCCTGTCGCAACTGGTCATGAGCCGTGACCAACGCACGTTGGAAACGATCAATTTCATCTTCTAAATGCTGCTGGGGAATACAGTATTGATGAATTTCAATTTCTTTGGGATTAAAAATATGTATTTTGCCAATGGCAATACCCTTAGATACACCAATACCGTGTACAGTTAAAGTCACGCTTTATGCTCCAATATGAAGTATAAATTAATTAAGGATAACGCAGAACATTCAATTTTGATAGAAATTCACTTGCTTAAACTCAATGGGGATGAATTTCTTGTGGTAAAATACCTTGAGACCCTCCAGAAATCGCAATATTAACCAGACTGTCCAAATCGGTGCTGGGATAATTCATCAATTTCACTAACATGGGGAAATTAACTCCACAAACCACCCGAACTCGACAATTTGCAATCAAGCTACAGGCAATGTTACACGGGGTAGCCCCAAATAAATCAGTGAGCACCAGCACCCCTTGCCCTTCATTTAAACTTTGATAAAGCCTTTCTGCATGATAACAAAATTCGGAAGGCTCATCCCCATGACGAATCGGCAAATTTTTAACCGGAAGAGGCAAGGGACCTAACATTTGTTGTAAACTGAACATCAAACTTTTACCAATATCATCATGAGTGATGATCAAAATGCCAACGCTCATGGCAATTCCCGGTGCCGCACCAATACAATTGCATAATTGGTTTTAAAATGACTCGCTAACTGTTCAACCAAGTACACAGAACGATGGCGTCCCCCAGTACAACCAATGGCAACAGTCAGATAATTACGGTCCTCATTAAAAGATTCTGGCAACCAATCGGTCAAAAAATGACGAATAGAATCTTGCATTTGTTGGACTTTAGGTTGACTTTGTAAAAAATCAATGACTGCCCGATCTTGTCCGGTTAAACTTCTCAACTCAGCCTGCCAATGAGGATTGGGTAAACAACGGACATCAAATACAAAATCAGCTTCCCGAGGCAGTCCAAATTTAAAGCCAAAGGACTGAATCAGCAAACTGGGCGAGGCTTGAGCATGCACTTGCAGCCGAATAAGATCTCGTAACTGATGAATATGGATATGACTGGTGTCAATAATATACGCCTGATTTGCCAAAGGCGCCAACAATTGCCGCTCATACTGCAAAGCTTCCTGTAAAGAAACCTGACCCAGAGTTAAAGGATGTTTGCGACGACTCTCACTAAAACGTCTTATCAGTATTTCATCTTCGGCCTCCAAAAAGAGCACTTGATAAGTGACCTGAAGACTGCTCAAATTATGCAACAAACTGGGCAAATCGCTGAAAGAAGTCGTACGTGCGTCCACACCAACGGCTACCCCTTTGTACAAAGTACTTAACTGCTGAATCTGTTCCGCAAAAGCTGGCAATAAGGTAACCGGCAAATTGTCGACACAGTAAAATCCCATATCTTCAAGAGTATGTAAAGTGATAGTTTTACCAGCCCCAGACAATCCACTGACAATGATAAATTGCATAAATAATTATAAATGGTTTTTAAGATAAAATGATCCTAACTGATCCAGACGAAATTACGCAAGCCACTGCATAAATTGACTCCAACCTTTTCAACTCACCCCATTATATCACTTAGTTTGATGTATAACCTAAGAAATTGCAGCACACCCCTAGCACCTCATTCTGCAACTGGAACAGCTTCCCATTTTAACACTCAAGTCCTATGACAACCCAACCCCCTATCATTCTCGCCCTCACTGGCGCCTCAGGCATGCACTATGGATTACGTCTACTTGAACAACTCCTCAAAGCTCAACAAACCCTCTATCTACTGTGCTCCAAAGCAGCTCGCCAAGTCATTGCCCTAGAAACTGATCTCAAATTACCCTCTTCCCCTGCGGAGATACAAACCTATTTATCCCTTCAATATGCCGCCCAACCCCAACAATTACAAGTATTTGGACTCGAACAATGGACATCCCCTATCGCTAGCGGAAGCTCTCTCATTAAAGGCATGGTAATCTGTCCTTGCAGCAGTAATACACTCAGTGCAATCGCCAATGGAAGTAGCCGTAACCTTATTGAACGAGCCGCAGAAGTCACACTGAAAGAACGTCGACCCCTTATTCTTGTCCACCGGGAAACCCCTCTTTCTCTCATTCACCTCACCAACCTTTTGACAGCTGCTCAAGCCGGCGCCATTGTACTGCCTGCCAATCCTGGCTTTTATCACCGTCCCCAAACCGTTAATGAAGTCATTGATTTCATAGTCGCCCGCATTCTTGACCAATTGGCCATTCAACACAACCTACTCAACCGTTGGGGAAAAAACCATGAATGAATCACTGACCATCCCCTTGTTCCCACTCAACATGGTATTATTCCCAGGAGGGAATCTGTCCCTGCGCATCTTTGAAGCCCACTATTTGGACATGGTCAGTCACTGTCTGCGACACAATCAACCATTTGGCATTTCCCTCATCCAACAAAAATCCCTACCCAATTCCCCCTTACCCACCTATCCCATTGGCACCCTAGCCAAAATTACAGACTGGAATCAAGACAAAGAGGGTCTACTCAACATCTCAGTACAAGGCGCCCAACGCTTCAAAATCCTCTCTAAAACCCTGCATGCCCACCGCTTTATCCAAGCCGAAGTCATGCTCCTTGCCGAAGCCCCGGAACCAAAAATTCCTCGCGCCTACCATTCCCTCAGTCAACTGTTACAACAAATCATTGAACATATCGGCTATCCTCAACAACTCTACCCTATAAACCAACAAAATATCACTTGGCTCAGCTACCGACTCGCAGAAATATTACCCATCTCATTCACCAAAAGGCAACACCTTCTGGAATTAGAAGACACCTTACAACGACTAGAAATTCTCGTCGACGTCCTCAATCATCTCAAACTTTCCTAACCAACCCCTTCCTCATTTCATCAACAACACTCCCCAACCCCATTGAACCTGCCCCATAAAACCCAAACAACTATGACCCCAAAAGCCATTATATTACTCTCCGGTGGACTCGACTCTGCCACCACCCTAGCCGTTGCCCAATCCCAAGGCTATGACTGCTATGCCCTCAGCATAGACTATGGACAACGACACCGTATCGAACTCCAAGCAGCTCAAAAAATCGCTGGCAGTCTCGGCGCCATAGAACACAAAGTCATCCAATTTGACCTCACCACCCTGGGCGGCTCTGCCCTCACCGACCCAACCATAGACATACCCATCTCCGGTCCTGGCAACACCATTCCCACCACCTACGTACCCGCCCGCAACACCCTCTTTCTAACCCTTGCCCTCGCCTGGGCCGAAGTCCTCATCACCCCTCACATATTCATTGGAGTCAATGCCATAGACTACTCTGGTTACCCAGACTGTCGTCCAGAATTCATCACCGCCTTTGAAAACATGGCCAATCTAGCCACTCGATCTGGACTGCAAGGTCCCCCATTCAAAATACACACCCCCCTCATTCAACTCACCAAAGCCCAAATCATACAATGGGGACTTGAATTAGGAGTAGACTATCGACTCACCGTCTCCTGCTACCAACCCAATTCCCAAGGCAACGCCTGCGGACTCTGTGACGCCTGCCGCTTTCGAGCCCAAGGATTTCAAGCCCTCGGCATACCTGACCCCACCACTTACAAAGAGGAACCTCCAGAACCATTCTCCCCACTGACTGCCCTCTCCTAATCCACCCCTAACAACCCATTCCCTCTACAACCTAACAACCCCAACCTAACATGCTCAACAACCAACTCATTCTCTACTCAACCACCCTAAACGCCCCACTTCCCACCATTCCCCAACTCATTAACACCCTACAAACCCTCCAATTCATTGCCCAACCCTATTCCTCATCGCAACAACTGAACTACCAAGTCGGTGAACAATTCCTCAACCTCATCACCTTTCTTGGATGCTCACCCGTGATCCACACAGACCCAACTCACTCTGACCCAGCCACCCTTTGCTACCTTACCCTCTATCCCCCCTTCCAAACCCCCTTATTCCTCAAATCCCCCCACCTTAAACACTTTCGCTGCCCCCACTGCCGACACTCCTCCCAACACTGGTCAAGCCTGCTACAAGCCTGGGAACAAGACAAATTACACTTCCACTACACCTGTCCCCACTGCCAAACCACCTTGCCTCCTCAACAACTCAACTGGCGTCACCAAGCCGCCTTCACCCGTCTCATCCTCCTCATTCACAACCTTTACGAAGGAGAAGCTGTGCCCAACGACTCCCTCATGACCCACCTCAAACAACACACCCATAACGACTGGGACTACTTTTACACCCAACACCTCTCCACCCAACTTCCTAACCCTCCATTCACGGAATAACTCCCCCATGTTCAGCCCCCCCCTCATCCTCGCCCTCATATTCGGCTACTTCCTAATTCTCCTGCTCATCGCAGCCCTCACCAGCCGTCAACCCCACAGCCAAAACTTCTTCCTAGCCAACCGCCAAGCCCCTTGGTACCTAGTCGCCTTTGGCATGATCGGCGCCTCCCTCTCTGGAATCACCTTCATCTCCATTCCCGGAGCTGTGCTCACCACCCAATTCACCTACTTTCAACTCGTCCTTGGCTATCTGCTCGGCTACTTTATCATCGCCACCCTCCTCTTACCCCTCTACTATCGCCTCAACCTCATCTCCATCTACACCTACCTGGAACAACGATTTGGAACATGGAGCTACAAAACCGGCGCCCTCTCCTTCATCATTGCCCGCCTCACCAATGCAGCCTTTCAACTCTTCCTAGCCATCAACGTCTTACAACTGGGACTCTTCGACCACTGGGGAATTCCCCTCTGGACAACCACCCTTGTCAGCATTCTCCTCATCTGGACCTATACCAGAAAAGGAGGCACCAAGACCCTCATCTGGAGCGACGTTCTACAAACCACCTTCATGCTACTTGCCGCCGGACTCACCCTCTGGATCATCATGCAACAACTCCACATCACCAACCTATTCACCACCATTACCCAAAGTCCACACTCCCAACTATTCTCCTGGGACCCCAACCACCCTCACTACTTTTTCAAAGACTTCCTTGCAGGCGCCTTCATTGCCATCGCCATGACTGGCCTAGATCAAAACATGATGCAAAAAAATCTCAGCTGTCGAACCCTACCGGAAGCTCAAAAAAACATCCTACTATTCTGCATCATTCTCGTACTCGTCAACCTCCTCTTCCTATCCCTAGGCAGCCTACTTTACTTATACGCTGAAGCACAACAACTGCCCCTGCCCCCCAAAACCGACCAACTCTATCCCCTACTAGCCTTTCAACACCTTGGACCGACTGTCGCCCTCATCTTCATCATCGGTCTCATTGCAGCCACTTATTCCAGCGTAGACTCTGCCCTCACCGCGCTAACCACCTCATTTTGCGTGGATTTTTTAAACATCACCCAAAAACCAGAACTACAAAAACAACACCTCATTCACATCACCCACTTTGGCATTGCCTTGCTCCTTGCCCTACTCATTCTCAGCTTCAGCACCCTAGAACAAGGAAATACCCTAAACTATCTACTCAAAGCCGTAGGATTTACCTACGGTCCCCTATTGGGACTCTACACCTTTGGCCTCTTCACTGCCCGACCTGTGCAAGACAAATTAGTCCCTTTCATCTGCCTACTCGCTCCCACCCTATCTTTCATTCTCCATGAAAACTCAATCACCTGGTTAAACGGTTACCGTTTCGGTTTTGAAATACTCATTCTCAACGGAGCCCTCACCTTTTTGGGACTCTGGCTAATCTCACAACGACCAACCCCTTGCTTCTCTGGAAATCAAAATCCACTCTCATCCTAAAACTTAAAGACCATGAAACTTATACAATTTCTCACCCAAGAAACCTCCTTTTTACAACAAAAAGACACCTGGACAATTGCCTTTATCGCTGCCCTCAGCAACACCCTCTTACTCAACCTCATCAACTCAGCCAGTCAAGCCGCCGTTCTCAAACGCATAGAAACAGAAGATTTTTTACTCTATTTAGCCACTCTAACCCTTCTGATCCTCTCCAAAAAATACACCTTAGCTCACACCATTACCCTTATGGAAAATGCCCTGCACAAACTGCAATTGCGCCTGATCACCAAAATTCACCAACTGCCCAACACCCAATTACCCAATACCAAACTTCTTGACCTGCAATACACTGTATTACAAGACTTTTACCTTATTTCTCGTTCCACTTTGAACTTGAGCAATGCCGTGCTGGCTATGCTTGTACTCCTGTTTATTTTCTTATACATAGCTTGGCTCTCCATATTAGCCTTTTCCACCACCCTCTTATCCATGCTGCTCATTTTCGCCTTACTTTCCAGTAAAAGACGGATAATTTTCCAAGAAACGCAACACCAAATGCAAAAGGAACAAATTTTCTCCACCCTATTCACGCAACACTTACAAGGATTGCGGAATCCAACAACTGATGAAGCAACTTACAAACGCTTACAAATTTTATCTCAACAAACTCAACATCATAAAATCAATATTGGATTTGAGACCATCAATCTGAGAATATTCTCAGACATGTTTTTTTACACCCACTTAGCCATGGTCCTATTCTTCATGCCCTCTTTATTTGCCGGAAATGAACAAGACATCATACAAATGACCATTCTCATTTTATTCATGATTGGCTATGCCAGCTCAATCATCCAATCTATTCCCACTTGGAATCAAGTGGAACTTGCCATCACCCGAATTTACGAACTGGAAACCCAGTTAGACCAACTCATTCCCCAAAAACAATAACTTCCCGGTCTCAACAAAGCAACCGTCCTTTTAAATAACCTGAATTCTATCAAAAAGGCCGGAAAAATAAACCGCTTAATAACCTGAGTATGCGATCATGAAAAAATGAAAGTTGCCCCTCAGTTAAGGTAGTTGGAGTGGAAGCTTTAGCCGGTCAGCGGTATCCTCTTGGAGTGGAGGCTTTAGCCGGTCAGCGGCAGTTCCTTGGAGTGGAAACTTTAGCTGGTCAGCGGCAGTCCCTTGGAGTGGAAGCTTTAGCTGGTCAGTGGTAGGCCCTTGGAGTGGAGGCTTTAGCCGGTCAGCGGTAGTCCCTTGGAGTGGAGGCTTTAGCCGGTCAGCGGCAGTCCCTTGGAGTGGAGGC
>DYNP01000075.1 GCA_020721005.1 Thiomargarita sp. | reverse complement strand
CCCATAAGCGGCAAACTTTTCCATCAGGTCGAAAATATAACTTGCTTCTTGTTCCTTAACACCATGATTTTCTGCTCCGCCCACAAACACTTGTCGCTGCATTGCCATTTCTTCAGGATTCTTTTTCCCCATGCAATTGTGAACAATAAAATCATTCGCAATGAAATTATGCGTTTGTGGAATGCTGAGATCAAAAACCTCCTCCTGTCCAACCGGTTTTATTGCAACAATTTCGTCCCAAAAAACATCAGAGTTCGCAATCGCCATGAGTTGTTGATTTTTAAAAGCAATTGCAAAATTTAACACTCGGTGTCGTGAAAGGCTGCGTTGACTCTGTTGAAAATTAAGTCCGCTGGACATATAGCCGGGTTTTCCTCCCACTGCCTGATCAATTTGCGCCCAACTCATGCTGCTTTGCTGTTTAAATATCGCAATCATTCCAATCACTTCAGTCGGTATCGTGTGTTTGGAATAATTCTTGATTTTAGACTGAATTTTGAGATAGCACGCGTGAGCCTTTTCTGCTTTTTCAGCACTCAGAAATGGTTGAATCTGCTCATAAAATTTTACAAAATCTTCCCGTCCGGTCACTTGCACTCGATAAGAAATATGAGGCTTACCTAGATAAGAAATCTTTTTGACATTGAATAATCCAACAATCCCTAAACGTAACAGAAGATGTTGAACTTGTTGAATTAATTTTGGCGAAGTCGAATTATAATCAGTGTGACCGATAGAAAGATCAAAACTACCGTCTGTTGACCATAAAGTGCCTAAAAATAATTGCAACTGTGAAGTGGACAGTGAAAATACCCAAGCTGGAATTTCTTTATCATGAGAATGGGCTCGCAATACATGTGCATCAATCCATTGATTAAAAGCAGAAATACAACCGACTCGAACATAAAAAACGGTCTTATGTCCTGGGTGTTCCTGCTGATCAACTTGGGCAGTGCGTCCAAATAAACGATGAGCACAGTCGTTAAAATCCGTGATTAATCTCAGATCACTGTTGCAAAAATAACAAGAAGTTATCTTTTTAGTCGATAAATGCCCATCACCGATTAAATAGGCAATTAATTTAATTTGCGCATCTGAAATTGAACTGGAATGAAAAATCGGTAAAGTTTTTGCTAAACCAATTCGATCCCCCACTTTAAAATCTTGTAATGATTTCCAGCCCAACAAAGTGTAGAATAGATGATCTGCTGTCGCCCGAATTTTACGATGAGTTCTTGTGGTCACTTCCCAAACTTCGCGCACACCGTTGGGATAAACCTCTGAAATTGAAGATGTTACGATCTGCTGCGTGGTCAAATCAAGTGAAAATACTTGCCGCCCCAACCAATTTGCCCGATCTGCTGCAATTTCTCGCAATGTGACCAAATTTCCTGTTTGACTATCAATCACTTGCGTTGAACCACTTAAACAACGTCTGAGAATATCCGCCCCGCCCAACGTGTAACCAGCTAAAACCTGTGCAATTTGCATCACC
>DYNP01000074.1 GCA_020721005.1 Thiomargarita sp. | reverse complement strand
TGCTCTTTCACATACGTTTTTCTGTTATTTGCTCAGGAAATTGTCTGGTAAATTCCCATTTACCGAGACAGTGGGCGCACCGATAGCGCAGCACTGGTATCTTCAATGCGCAGCTTTATATTCCTTGTGCAACCTCAATCGCTTGTGGCGGACTTCGTGATCTTCTCGGCAGCCAGGAGATCACCACCATGAGTCCTTCCGAGCAACAGGGGCAGATATGTTGTGCCAGTGGCTTTGCCGGTTTATCTTCGCTGTCATCTGACGTGATCTTTCTTCTCTGCGCCAGCAGCAGTTGCACCCTTTTTAGCGTAGATCGATGTGCCGGACTCAAGAGGCCGTAGTACCGCACCTTATGGAAACCCTGCGGCAGTACATGCTGGAGATATCGTCGCAGGAACTCCTTGGCAGCCAGAGTCATCCTCTTCAGTGAACCGGTAGCACTTTCCTGATAGCGAAAGGTCACATTACCGTTATCCATTGACTCGATCCGGCTGTTTGCAATAGCAATACGGTGGACGTAGCGCCCAAGATACCGGAGAACCTTCTTTGAATTGGTCAGCGGTGGTTTGCAGTACACCACCCAATCCTTTTTCCAGACCTCCTGCGGAAAGCTCACGTTGGGCAATGCCTTTTGTGCAAGCTTCATGAATCGTGCACGAAACATTCTGGACAGGGCTTTCACCGGTACGAGCCATTTCTTTCTCGTAGTGCGCCAATTGCCTTCCTTGTCCAGACCGCCAGCGGGAACCAGCATATGGACATGAGGATGAAACTCCATGGCGCGCGTCCAGGTATGCAGCACAGCAAGTATGGACAGTTTGCCGCCGACATACTTTGGATCCATACCAAGCTTCATCAGCATATCCGAAGCAGATTGCATCAGAATTGCGTAGAGTTTCCCTTGATTACTTCGCACGATATCTCTCAACTCCTGGGGAAGGGTGAAGACAACGTGGAAGTAGCGGACGGGAAGCAGCTCTGCTTCCCGTTTTTCAAGCCAGCGTTTTGTGTCACTGGTGTGGCACTTGGGGCAGCTTCTGTTTTTACAGGAATGATACGAGTACTGCTGATGACCGCATACCTCACATTCCGCAAGATGCCCGCCCATACTTTCGGTGCGGCAGGCAAGTATGTCGGCAAGCGCCCGTTTGTGGCTTGGCAGCATCCGATCCCCAAAGGCCTGCAGGTACTCATCACCATGTTTGGCCACAATATCGGCAAGCTCGATCATGGCGACAAATCCGCCATCAGATCGTTTAGGGTTTTGGTCAGATGATCGGTAATCTTGTCGGTCAGGTGGGTATAGATACAGGTGGTTGTGATGCTTCCATGTCCCAGGATTTTTTGTATGATACGGATATCAACACCACATTCAAGGAGATGGGTAGCAAAGGAATGACGCAAGGTATGGACGGATGCTCTTTTGGTGATACCGCTCTCGCGCAGGGCTGCCTTGAAAGCGCCCTGCACCGTGGCAATGTTGATCGGTTCACCCAATTTCCCGGGAAAGAACCAC
>DYNP01000073.1 GCA_020721005.1 Thiomargarita sp. | reverse complement strand
CCCTACAACGAGAATTATCCGGAATCAATTCTCATTTTCTTTTTTCGGTGCGACAGATAAGCCCGATGATTCCTTATTTCCATCTCCTTGACAAAAAGAATGATCGCCTCGACATCATAGCTTCTGATAGGCAAAACAACTTCGAGTAATATCCTAAGCTGCGACAAAGTAATGAACGG
Organism: Thiomargarita sp.; assembly: GCA_020721005.1. Taxonomy (GTDB): domain Bacteria; phylum Pseudomonadota; class Gammaproteobacteria; order Beggiatoales; family Beggiatoaceae; genus DYNP01. The sequence goes on along the minus strand of DYNP01000073.1, from coordinate 1,345 downwards.
AGCTTTTTTTTCCCAACCGGATCCGAAGATGCCACAGAAAAAAATGTGCGAGCATGCACGTCAGCATATGATGATTCCATCCCGGATATTTTCTCACCTCGTAATGATCCATTCCCAATTCGGTCTTTGTCTCTCCGAAACATTGTTCGACAGCCCACCTGATTCCGCTTAGCCAGACGAATGTCGGAAGCCTCGTACTCACAGGCGCGTTGCTGATGTGATACCGATACTGCTTTTTATCGGGAGTTCTTTTCATCACAAGCCATACCCTTCTGTCCGGAAGGCCGGATTTGCTCAGAACCACCTGTCTTTTGGCGAATTCGTATCCGATAGGTCCTTTGCTTCCCTCCGATACTGTCCGTCGATACCAAAAAACATCATGAAGACCTTTTGCCAATTCGCTCACTTTCATAGGAGCTTTTTCTCCTTGCGCGACAACCGTTTCAGAACGATGCCCGTTTTTGTGACGATAGGTCTTCGTCCCGATAACCGGCTGCCTGAGCCGACACGGCGTATCCGAAGCGATTTGCACGAAATACGTGATCCCGACATATTTTTCGACTACTTGCAAGAAATCCTCGCTTCGGCCATAAATGGTATCCGTAGTCACGAATCCGGCAGGAACGATGCCTTCTTTCATGATTTCCACGAACATTTCCGCTGCCAATTGCGGCTTGGTCTTGAAAACGACGTCTTCGGGAAACTTCGTTTTCTCTCTTTTCCACGAATGTCCGTCATCGAACCAAGCCTCGGGAACGAACAATCTTTTGTCAATGAGCGCATACCCTTTCGAAGATGCGTATGCCGCGAAAACCCCTACTTGGCAGTTCTCCACTTTTCCCAAGTTTCCGCAGTATTGTCTCCCTACTCCGGCAGAGTCTTCGCCTTTCTTCGGAGTTCCCGACTCGTCGAAAATCATGACTCCGTCCGGCTCCCCCATGTCCTCGTTCACCAACTCATGGTATTTCCTCAACATCTTTCCTTCGTTCCATAGCGCATCGCTTATCATATACTGCATGTTTCTCGGCTCGCCGCCTTCCATATGAAAGGCTATCGGTTCTATGGATTTTCTTTCCAGCTGAGAAAAAAGTCCCGTCATATATCGACCGAAATTCTCACGAGGCTCGCTTCGCGAAAAGCAATCGGCGAATGCTCCGTGAAATCCTCTCAGTTCCTCCATGAAGCCGGAGATATCCGTTTTTTCGATCCCGAACTGCGGAACCGGATAAAGCCCTTCTTCCTGTCTGATCTTCGGTAACATGATCTGCCTCCTTGCTTTCGATTAGCCCGAGACAGATTATAAGTATTGATTCATATGTTTTCAAGACCAAATCCCGTTGTAGGG
>DYNP01000072.1 GCA_020721005.1 Thiomargarita sp. | reverse complement strand
ATCTGCTCGACTTGTCAGTCTCGCAGTTAAGCACGCTTATGCCATTGCACTATCATCACGATGTCCGACCGTAACTAGCGTACCTTCGAACTCCTCCGTTACGCTTTTGGAGGAGACCGCCCCAGTCAAACTACCCACCATACACTGTCCTCAACCCGGATCACGGGTCTAAGTTAGAATCCCGAACATGCCAGGGTGGTATTTCAACGACGGCTCCACCGGAACTAGCGTCCCAGTTTCAAAGCCTCCCACCTATGCTACACAAGCAGGTTCAAAATCCAGTGTAAAGCTATAGTAAAGGTTCACGGGGTCTTTCCGTCTTGCCGCGGGTATACTGCATCTTCACAGCAAATTCAATTTCGCTGAGTCTCGGGTAGAGACAGTGTGGCCATCGTTACGCCATTCGTGCAGGTCGGAACTTACCCGACAAGGAATTTCGCTACCTTAGGACCGTTATAGTTACGGCCGCCGTTTACCGGGGCTTCGATCAAGAGCTTCGCCTTGCGGCTGACCCCATCAATTAACCTTCCGGCACCGGGCAGGCGTCACACCCTATACGTCCACTTTCGTGTTTGCAGAGTGCTGTGTTTTTAATAAACAGTCGCAGCCACCTGGTTATTGCAACCCTCTTCTGCTCCAGACGCGAAGTCCTTCACATACAAAGGGCACACCTTCTCCCGAAGTTACGGTGCTATTTTGCCTAGTTCCTTTACCCGAGTTCTCTCAAGCGCCTTGGGATTCTCACCCTGTCCACCTGTGTCGGTTTGGAGTACGGTTTCACATTATCTGAAGCTTAGAGGCTTTTCTTGGGAGTTGAGCATTAGTTACTTCGGTCCCCGAAGGAACCCCGTCATCAGTTCTCAGTATTGAGGATCCGGATTTGCCTAAACCCTCTACCTACAACCTTAAACCAGCATGCCAATAACTGGCTAACCTAGCTTCCTCCGTCCCCCCATCGCAATAATATGAAGTACAGGAATATTAACCTGTTTCCCATCGACTACGCATCTCTGCCTCGCCTTAGGGGCCGACTCACCCTGCGTCGTTTAGCGTTGCGCAGGAACCCTTGGACTTTCGGCGTGCGAGTTCTTTCTCGCATTATCGCTACTCATGTCAGCATTCGCACTTCTGATACCTCCAGCATACCTTACGATACACCTTCACAGGCTTACAGAACGCTCCTCTACCATGTTTATTACTAAACATCCACAGCTTCGGTATGTAGCTTGAGCCCCGTTATATCTTCCGCGCAGGCCGACTCGACCAGTGAGCTATTACGCTTTCTTTAAAGGATGGCTGCTTCTAAGCCAACCTCCTGGCTGTCTATGCCTTCCCACATCGTTTCCCACTAAGCTACAATTTAGGGACCTTAGCTGGTGGTCTGGGCTGTTTCCCTTTCCACGACGGATCTTAGCACCCGCCGTGTGTCTCCCGTGATTACACTTCTCGGTATTCGGAGTTTGCAACGGTTTGGTAAGCCGAGATGGCCCCCTAGCCGTAACAGTGCTCTACCCCCGAGAGTGAGACACGAGGCGCTACCTA
>DYNP01000071.1 GCA_020721005.1 Thiomargarita sp. | reverse complement strand
GTATCTATTCAGCCGGGATAGCGGCTAAGAAATCTGGGTGAAAAGGCGAACCGGAAAGTGCCTGAACAAGCGCAGCCAGCACAGGTTGCCCATTTTTTCGAGCAGTAGCGATGTAACTACGGATGTGGCCAAAAGCTTCTGCGCCGTTTTCGCTGCGAAAGCCCCCCGATACTTTTTGATGGATCTTCGCCATGCGGATATCGCGCTCCGCCAAATTGTTATCAAACGGAACCTTAAAATCATACATAAACGCCAAGATTTTCTCCCGATGATCTCGTAAACGGTCAAGCAGATTTCTGGCAACGGATTGCTTCACCTTCCCCCGTTGCCCGGCCACTCTCGCAGCCGGTGGGTTCGTTTGTTCGCCTTGTGCCACCCACTGTTGGTATTGCACTTCAAAGTCTGCGATTTGCTCAGGCTGTAGAGCGCCCCTCTGTTCTTGCTGTGCGGTTTCGACTGCCTGTTTGATCCTCAACAACAAGTCAAGCAGTTCGCCCGCCCAAACTTGTTGGTGCTGCTCAACGAGAAAGACCAATTCGCGGATCAAGTGAGCGTTGCAGAGAGCATGCCGGGCTTGTTGATATTTCAAGTAGGGTTTCCAGAAATCATGAATGCTCCAGCCAGTGCGCTTGGGCAATATGCCGATCTCATCCATCGCTTCTGCGCCGCGCTTCGCATGGATCTGGCAGAAGGTCGCCACTTTTGTGCCAGCAGAATGCAGCCAGTGCAACTTCCCGGAGATTTTCATGCCGGTTTCATCGAAATGCACCGGGTCTTCGGTTTTGATCAGATAGGTGCGAATGTCCTCAGTTACTGGCTTAACCTGTTCTGCCATTCTTTCATTGACCGCCGGGATGGTACCATTGGAGACACTCTGCCCGTATAAATCTTGCATAATCTCGGCGGTTCGCTCCATCGGAACAAAATGATACTGGTTGAAATACACCATCTGCGCCCCAATACGCGGGCCATATTGGGTAGGCTGGCTGACATCTGGCGGAAACTCTGCCACATTCTCAACTCCGCACTCAGGGCAAAACTTTACCTCTGTCTGATGCTCGGTCACTTCCAGCTTAATCTCGGCGGGCAAGTCGAAAACCTGCCGCTTGACAACCTGTGCGGGCATAATCTCTTCCAATGATCTGGCACAACCCTGGCAATGTTTCACGGAATGCACAACTAAATGCTCAGGATTCTCAACCGGTTCCAAGCGGGACCCAACATGCCCTACCTGACCACCTGCTTTTTTGTTACTCCCGTGCCGTTTGCGCTGCTTTACTGTCTTTTTCAATCCATCACTGGAGGGCGGCTTGCTGCTGTTGTGACTATCTTTATCCAGCCGATCTTCCAATGCTTGGATGCGAGCCTCAAGCTTTTGGATGATGCTGGTCATAAAGTCATAGACCGCATCTTCTCCTTGGGCATAGATGACTCGCATTTCTTCTCGGCTGGGTAACATTGTCTGTCGCATGGTTCACATTATCATTGGCGTTTGTATGATTTGCAATAACCGCTTATCTGAACTCTGTTATGCCTGAACAGATAC
>DYNP01000007.1 GCA_020721005.1 Thiomargarita sp. | reverse complement strand
GCTAAAGCCTCCACTCCAAAGACTTACCGCTGACCGGCTAAAGCCTCCACTCCAAAGACTTACCGCTGACCGGCTAAAGCCTCCACTCCAAAGACTTACCGCTGACCGGCTAAAGCCTCCACTCCAAAGACTTACCGCTGACCGGCTAAAGCCTCCACTCCAAGGACTTACCGCTGACCGGCTAAAGCTTCCACTCCAAGAGCTTACCGCTGACCGGCTAAAGCCTCTACTCCAAGGACTTACCGCTGACCGGCTAAAGCCTCCACTCCAAGGACCTACCGCTGGCCAGCTAAAGCCTCCACTCCAAAAACTTACCGCTGACCGGCTAAAGCCTCCACTCCAAAGACTTACCGCTGACCGGCTAAAGCCTCTACTCCAAGGACTTACCGTTGGCTGGCTAAAGCCTCCACTCCAACGTATCTTAACTGAAGGGCAACTCTCATTTTTTCGTAATCACATACTTTTATTATATCATTGCGAAAATTAAAGTAGCCAAGTAGGATGGCAACCCTTGTCGACTTTTGATGACATGCCCTAAATGGAAAAATTCTTGACTGCCACGTTTGCTTCAACAAAAACTATACACGTATAATACTTACATCAAACACTCAGGATTTACACCTTGAAATTCAAGACACCATAACTTAACCCATTTACCATGCACCCTCAACATCACCCCCAAAAATCCTATCTCATCGCCTATTTACTCTTTTTCACCCTAGGCTGGCTGGGTGCCCACCGCTTCTACATCGGTCGCTGGACCACCGGTCTCATTTACCTACTCATCTTCAGTCTCTGGGGCGCTGCAGTCATCTTGCTCATGCTGATCGACTTCTTCCTACTCTTATTTCTAGTCAAAAAAGCCCGTCGAACCTCCCGATCTGAAGACCCCTTAACCCTTCTGCTTCCCCTATTATTCTCCAACCAAATAGGCAGTCCCAAAATCCTCGCCCCCTGGGCTCAAACCCCTCTTAATCCTTTTCGCTGGCTACTCAATTCCCTGGACAACTTACTCAGAATCATCCTATTCTTTATCGGTCCCCTGATCGTCATGATGTATTCACTTTACATCTCTGGCTCTCCAGAAACCCTGATTCTCATGATCGTCATTCTGATCTTTGCCGGCTATATCGGTCCCATGCACCAAGTGCTCAATGCCATTCAAACTGCCTTCCAAAACTCTCCCTCATTGACCAAAGTGCCCTTGCTGCTGGAAATCATTGAAACCCTACAAGGATTTTACAATTACTATTTTCAACACCGGCCAGCCAACGTTCTCTACTACATTCTATTCCCCATCACCGGCTTAATCAGCCTCCTTTCCCAATCTGCCCAACAAGAATTTAAACTCTACAAAAACATTCTCATTCTGGTCATTATCACCCTTATTTTTGACGCGATCCTTTCCTATTCTGCAACTTACCCTCCTTACCTGGACATCACAGACGCTATTTTCAGCACCTTACTGCTCATTTTCTTTGGTCTTACCACCTTGATCACGGCCCTCATGCCCACCATCAGCACCTGCTTTAAACTGCGATTCTCAGGAAAACGCACCACCCTTTCAATCCTCACTACCCTCACCCTACTATTCTCCGGGCTCATCTGGATAGAATTTAACAAAGTGGAAATGATGCCCCTGTTGGCCAATGAAGTCATCACCAAAAAAATGGACAAAGAACTATTTCGTCACGACCTCACGCAAACCACAGAAATGTTCCTCAACTATCACCTCAAAAAACTGCCTCCAGTTTCCGATTCTCCAGAAATCAAAATTGACGAACAACTCACTCAACACTATCGTCGCCACTTGCGATCTTTGGCCAGTGAAGACGAAATTAAAGCCTTCAAAATCATGCTCATTCCTGAAACTCAGGGGATTTGGTTGGGAATTCATTATGCAGATTTGGGATTTGATCAAATTCAAGAATCCCTACTGCTATTCTTGATCGGTCCCGATGGGCACTTTTACCACAGTTGGCAAACATTGCCCCAATTCATGCACGATCGTTTTATATTTACTGCAAATTCAAAAATAAACTCCCAAACTTACACCCCCCAACATCTTTCTTGGCCCTGCCTGATCGATGACTATTCTGATCGCAAAAATACTAAGCAAAATCAATAGAATAAAACCTGACTGACTCCATAATTCCTAACTAAAAGTTCTCAGCCAGGTTCTTTGAGACCCACTATTTAAGACTTACTGATTGGAACAAACCGCCACTGCACAAAAATGAGTTTGAAATTCCTCCCATTTCGCGGAACCACGGTGGACTGTTTGCTCACTCAAAACCAAACCTTTCCCCTCCGTCCTTTCCCTTAAAACACTTGATATCGTCAAAGGGACTTCTTGGTCAGGCAAGGATACCAAATGATAAATTTCCTGTTTAATCAATTGTAACTGATCATCTTGATAACGATATTCATCAATACCTCGCAAATTTGAATTGAGTTCCCAATGGGAATTTACCGTTTTGGTGATCGGATCAAACCAAGGTGCATTCATCTCCTCAAACACTTGATTAGAAAAAAACTGTTTCCATACCGGATCAAAAAACCAATACAAATACCGTTTCTGTTTACCGTCCGTATCCTTCAATAATCTTATATCCAAATAACCATCAAAATTCACATCTTCCAAAATCAAGCCTTGAGTTGCTGACGATTTAACTTCAATATTATCAATAGTTTGAAAAGGAATTGCGCTCTGATTTTGGTAGATTTTCAATTGCTGAACGCGAATCACTTCCGACTGTGCTATGGTGACTGGATTGCCTAACACCTCAAAAGTAAACACCGGGGGGTAAAGATGAACTTGTTGAGTTTGAGAAATTTGTATTGTGACACGTTGATGCTCAACAGTAAATCCCATATCATAGGTTTCCATCAAAGTTTTCAAACCGGCAAAAAATTCATCTTCAGTGCCATCGATAATTCGACGAATCCAAAACAAAGTGGTCATGGCAATTTCATAATTTGAAAAACCTTTGGCTTCCAAATTACCAAAATTCCAATAGGCACTTTCAGCATAAAAATCAGGCAGTTGTTTGGAGTTTAGTAATTCTAAATAAGTATTTTTTTCCTGCTCTAAATAGTTTAAATCAGCAAATAATTGCTCATGAGTTACATAAAAAGTACGAGCCAAACGTTGCATGTAACGATCATACCAAGGTTGAGTCAGTGCACGAAAAGCAGGACTGCGGGCAGCGGGAATAAGGTGTTTATGTAACCAATTGACAAATTCTGGATTGTAATGACCAAATTGAACTTTAGAGGTAAAATCCAAATGGCCATTAAAGTGAGGACCTGTGAGAAAAATAGCTTGTTTACTCCATTTTTCTAACTTGGAGAGAGGGATTTTCAATTGGCATAGGAAGCCTCGTAAACCTTGCTCAGGTAACCAAGTGGACCATTGTTGGCAGTCTTCATCGTTGGTATTAACCCATTTTTTATCTAAATTTTTCCAAAGCGCTTCAATTTCAAGGTCAACAGTTGATGATTGGTTAACTGTTTCAGTTTGCGAAGTTTTTGGCAGGGTTTGCACTGATTTGGCACCAGGTGAAAACTTGAGATTGGCGTGATCATCGGCTTGGCTAATAGGCACATAGAGTAAGCTGAGTATGAAAATAAAAAGAGCACGGAATGTTGTCATAGAAATATCCTTTATTGAATGACGGATTCGACCAAATGGTCAAAAAAGGTGCGTTACGGCGCAAAAGACGCGCCTAACATACCCTACGTTTTCTGATTGAAAAGCTATTCTGTGTAGGATGCGCTGAGCGTTGTTTGCAAAGCGCATTAATCGAGGTTGTAGAATTATTTTTAAGGAGGGACCTTCATTACCCAAAAGCCTTCTTGATGTTTTCTAAGGTTTTTTCTCCAATTCCCTTTACCGATGTTAAGTCCTCTAAAGAAGAGAAAGGTCTGGATTTGAGAATGGCATCGATGATCTCCGTTTTTATTCTGGGTTTGGCATGAGACAGTTTCGTGATCACTTCCGTATCCGGTAAAGTATTTATTTTTTCCAAGGGAGTTTGGGGAACAGGGACAGTTTTGTTAAGCTCGGGTGCAACAGGGATTGGTGGTAACGAGGTTTCAACCGGCAATTCAGTTGACAATGAAGAGGACATGGGAACAGTGTCCACTGGCATTGTTGGGGGCGCTTCAATGGTGGGGAAAGATTCAGAAGGTGAAGAGGGGGGAACGGGTAAGGTGTTGATTGATAAATCTTTGATTTGGGAGGAAATACTGAGTAATTGAGTGGCAAAATTATGAACCGCTTCTCCAATTTGTTGCAAAACTTGATCGATGTGAGGCGGATTGGGTTGGGAAGATTGTGGAGCGGGCATATTACTTTCCTTTCTAAACAGTTGCAATTGGTTGATAAATGTATTCATGTCTTTTTCGGTTTCTACAATGTAGGCGTTAATACTTTCTCCACGTTCAAGATCAAGTTCTCTTGCCCTTTTGGCTGCGTAATATTCAAAGTGCCCGGCAATGATTTGGTAATCGAGCATTCCCTCTCGACGTAAAATCAAGGGGTTGATCACGCCTTCAATTGCTAGGATCAATTGGGCACCTTGCTCAATTTTATCGGCTGGAAATTGGTCTTGAGGAATTGTGGAATGGATATTTTTAACCAGGACAATGGAGGGAGATAGTGTTCTCATTTAGGCAAATCCTATTTTTTGGTGAATGACAGCGGCCAGTTGTTCAAATTCTTCTACTGCTTTAGAGGAAGATTTGTAGTCAAAAATGGAGCGGGGATCGTTCATTTCCAATTCTCCCACTTGTAGGGTTTGTTCAATACATTTGGCCAGATCTTCTCGTTCAAAAATAATGCAATCCTTAAGGACTTCAATCTGATATCGCTCTTCCACATTCTTCATGCGATTGACCAGTGTGCCCTCTTTGAATTTATTGTTACTGCTGATTTTGGTGGGCAAAATGCCTAGAATTTCAATGGGTTGACGTTGAACCATTTTTCTAAACCCATTGATTTCAGAGACAAATGCTTTGACATTTTCCAGACCTTCATTGGCAAATGGTTTCAGATCGGAGGGAATGAGCAAATAGTCGGTGGTAATCAGTGCAATTCTAGCGTAGAGGTTGAGGGATGGGGGAGTGTCAATGAGCACAATGTCATATTTGTCTTTAACGGCTTGCAGTTTTTGAACGAGAATCATCCGGCTGTAATCGAGTTGATTCAGTTCATTTTCATGTTGCATAAGGAGAATGTGTGAGGGAATAACGTCAATGTCATGGGTGCTGAAGCGAGATTTTCTAACCACCTCGGGAATGGAAAATCGTTCACTGTGACGCAATAAATGGTAAATGTAATGATCTTTGAGGTCATCTTTTTCTTCATCACCAAAATTGATCAGGCCAGTGGCAAAAGTCGTATTGGCTTGACTGTCTAAATCGATGATCAGTACCCGCTTGCCACGGTTGGCAAAGGCGGCCGCCAAATTGACTGTCGTGGTGGTTTTGCCAACCCCACCTTTGTTGTGGTAGACCGCGATGATTTTCATGGTGGTATTATCCTGAATAATGTGTTGAGATTGAGCGGCAAAAAGTTTATCTTTGCCAATCAGAGCCTTAATTTCAGCAATTTTGCCTTCAATTCCATATCCAAAGCATTCAAACTTCAAGTGAATTTGTCCAGTTTGCCGCTGATAAATTCTCACTTCTCGACCATTGGTCAGTAATCCATAATCAACCTGCATTTTTAACATGTAGTTTTCAAGTTGAGGAACATGGTTATCGAGTTCTTCATCGGGGTGTTTGGCTTCAATGATCACTTGGCTATTGGTTTGCCCGTTGGCTGTGGTAAGAAAATCCAAACGAAAATGGCGCCAATTTTTTTCCTGATGCCACATGTTGATTTCATAACCAAGTGCAGGTAAAAGACAACTGACTATCAGTTTACTTTCAACTTCACGCTCATTTCGACAAAATCGCGGATCAAATGGCGCTTTTGAGTCATGGTTTTGCATAATTATGTTATCCCAAGCCAGTTTTACCGGGAATTTTTAGAATGCTTGCCTTAAAAAAGGTGCAAAAATCAAGAAACCAAGTATAATTATACCCATTTTCAAATGTTTTGTAAGTTTTCCTGTCAATCTAAGGGTATTCAAATCTAAATGGTTCAATTTGCTAAAGAAATTTTTCCCATCAATCTTGAAGACGAAATGAAGCAGTCCTATTTGGACTATGCGATGAGCGTAATTGTGGGCAGAGCATTGCCTGACGTACGAGATGGATTAAAACCGGTTCACCGACGGGCTTTGTATGCTATGCACGAATTGGGCAATGTTTGGAATAAACCTTATAAAAAATCAGCTCGCATTGTGGGGGAAGTATTAGGACGCTTTCATCCTCATGGAGATGCTTCAGTTTACGATACGATCGTACGAATGGCTCAGCCCTTCTCTTTGCGTTATCCGTTAGTTGATGGTCAAGGTAATTTTGGTTCATTAGACGGAGATAATGCTGCCTCAATGAGATATACTGAGGTAAGAATGTCCAAAATTGCCCATGAATTGTTGATGGATATTGACAAGGAAACCGTCAATTTTGCGCCCAATTATGATGAGTCTGAAATAGAGCCTACCGTTTTTCCTACCCGTGTTCCCAATTTGCTAGTCAATGGTTCCAGTGGAATTGCCGTGGGAATGGCCACTAATATTCCTCCCCACAATTTGAAGGAGGTGGTCAATGCTTGTCTTGCGTTGATTGAGGAGCCGGATCTGTCTATAGAATCCTTGATGAAATATGTGCCGGGACCGGATTTTCCCACCGCTGCGATTATTCAAGGCACTCAAGGTATTTTAGAGGGTTATCGAACTGGACGCGGCCGCATTCATTTGCGAGCCAGCACTGAAATTGAGGAAATGGAGGGCGGTAAACAACGCATTGTCGCCACCCAATTGCCTTATCAAGTGAATAAAGCGCGTTTGATTGAAAAAATTGCAGATTTGGTCAAAGAGAAGAAGATTGAAGGCATTACTGAACTGCGAGATGAATCCGATAAGGATGGGGTACGAGTTGTGATCGAAGTTCGACGTGGGGAGAATGCGGAAGTCATTTTGAACAACTTGTATCAACAGTCCCAATTGCAAGTGGCTTTTGGTATCAACATGGTGGCTCTGGTGGATGGGCAACCTCAGTTATTGAATCTAAAGCAATTTTTGCAATATTTCTTGCGGCATCGTCGAGAAGTGGTGACCCGACGAACTTTGTTTGAGTTACGGAAAGCCAGGGACCGCGCTCATGTGTTGGAAGGGTTGGCAGTGGCTTTGGATAATATTGAGACTATGATTGCACTTATTAAAGGCACTCAAACCGCACAAGATGCCAAACAAGCTTTGTTAATTCCCCTATGGTCCACAAAGACTGTGAGTCAATTGCTCAGTAATGAATCAGCTGGTTTGTCGCGACCGGCTCTGTTGTCTGCAGAATTTGGTTTAACTTCCGCAGGTTATCGACTCACAGAGACTCAAGTGCAAGCGATTTTGGATTTGCGTTTACAGCGCCTGACTGGTTTGGAGCAGACCAAAATTTTGGCTGAATATTACAGTTTGTTGGAACATATTCAAAATTTGCTCAATATTCTCAATAATACCAGTGAATTGATGCAAGTCATTCGTGCCGAATTGTTGACCTTGCGAGAAGAATATGCCGATGAACGGCGTACTCAAATTGTGTTAGACAGCACTGATTTTCGCATGGAAGACTTGATTACTCAAGAAGATATGGTGGTTACCTTGTCGCATGAGGGTTATATCAAGTCCCAACCAGTCAGTGGTTATGCCACTCAAAAACGGGGGGGTAAAGGTAAAGCAGCCACCCAAATGAAAGAAGAAGATTTCATAGACAAACTGTTTGTTGCCAATACCCATAACACCATTTTGTGTTTTAGCAGTGCGGGCAAAGTTTATTGGTTAAAGGTCTATGAATTGCCTCAGGCCAGTCGTACTGCCCGTGGCAAACCCATCATCAATCTGCTTCCTCTGGAGGAAAATGAACGCATTACGGCCGTGTTACCTATTCAGGAATTCACTGAAAATCAATTTGTATTCATGGCCACTGCTCAAGGGACTGTTAAGAAAACTTCCTTGTTGGATTTTTCTCGACCCAGGACCAATGGTATCATTGCCGTGAGTTTGGAAGAGAATGATCAATTGATTGGAGTTGACATCACAGATGGACAGCAAAATGTGATGTTGTTTACGGCAGGAGGTAAAGCAGTGTATTTTAAGGAAGAAAAAGTGCGGGCTATGGGGAGAACGGCTCATGGAGTTAAAGGCATTAAATTGTCTGAGAATGACAAAGTGATCTCACTGATCGTCACGCATTCTACAGGCACGATATTGACGGCAACTGTCAACGGTTTTGGCAAACGCACACCGGTGGATGATTATCCGATCAAGGGGCGCGGTGGAAAGGGGGTGATTGCAATTAAGACTTCGGAACGCAATGGAGAAGTCGTTGGAGCGTTACAAGTGGCAGATGAAGATGATGTCATGTTGATCAGCAACCGGGGAACTCTAGTTCGTACCTCGGTAAAGGGTATTTCTGTCGTCAGTCGAAATACTCAGGGGGTTAACTTAATTCGTTTGGGAGAAGGAGAACAACTCGTTGGTCTGGAACGAATAGTTGACTTGGGAACTGAGGAAGAGGAACAGTGACGGGCAAATTGATCTGGATTTTCTTGGTTGTTGCAATCATGCTGGAAGTTTCAGGCACCATAGCCATGAAACTGTCGGATGGGTTCACCAAAATAGTTCCTCTAACTGCCATGTTTGTATTTTACATGTTAGGACTGAGCCTATTGGCCTTGGTACTCAAAAAAATAGATATCAGCGTTGCTTATGCCATCTGGTCTGGGTTAGGCACTGCGCTGATTGCAATTGTTGGAATGCTGTGGTTTAAGGAACCAATTACAGTGCTTAAAATCATCTCCATCATTTTGATTATCATGGGAGTTATTGGACTGAATTTAGAAGGAGGAAGCAATTAGTTATTTTCAAAATTCAGACCGCACACCTTATTGACTATCCCCTGCCAAGGATCATTCGATATGTATGGGAATACTTTTCTTTATCGATTCATCAAAAGTTTTGTGACCTATGTTTTTATTTTACTCCTATTTATCAGTATTGGTCTTGGCTATGGTCTCTACAATCAAAGACAGGTTTATCGTGAATCTCAACGATTTATCAATACACTAATGTTAACCTTATTGGCGGACTGGAATAACGACTTATTTCTATCTCAGCTCAGTCCAGAATTGTATAAAAATACCACTGCAAAACAGATGCAAACGTTGCAACAGATTTTATCCAAACTGGGAGAATTGGCTAATTATCACGGATCTCAAGGTAAACTGTTCAGATCACACCGTTTCTGGTGGCAGGTCATAGGTCGTTACCACGTGTATGCCAGTTTCCAAAATGGCCTATTTGCAGTGCAAATAACAGTATTCAAAATAAATGGGGAATGGAAAATTGAGCAATTTGAATATGAATATTGGCTTCAACCTCTTCCACAACGGTTTAACTCAATTATCATTGTATAATCAATGAGTTTCTGTCACTGGACCCCTTAATCCCATGTTGAACATTGGCTTTGCTGGTGCCCATCGCACTGGAAAAACCACTTTGGCTGCCATGGTGGCTCACCACCTCAACCTGCCCTTGGTCGCCACTCGCATTACAGACCTATTCACTCAGCAACATGTAAAGCCCGATCAACCATTTACCTTTGCAACTCGGTTAGCCATCCAAAATCATCTGTTGGCTGCCACACTGCCCAAATGGGAAATCATGTCCACTGGATTTGTGACTGATCGGACTCCGATCGACTTTATGGCTTACACTTTGGCTGATATACAAGGACATACTCAAGTCAATTTTGCAGAATTGGAAGATTACTTAACCCGTTGTTTTCAAGCCACAGATCGTCTATTTACCCACCTGATCATCGTTCAACCTGGCATTCCCTTAGTTTATGAATCAGGTAAAGCAGCCTTAAATCAAAGTTATTTGGAACATTTGAATTTCTTGATCCAAGGACTGTGTCAAGATGAGCGCTTACACTGCTGTTCCACTTTCAAGTTGGACAGGCAAATATTAAATTTTGAACACCGTTTACAAAATGTGCTCGATCACCTCAATAAATAACGTTCCAACAATTGTAAACGCTCGGGTGTACCCACATCCAGCCAATAACCTGCATAATATTCTCCAGTCACTTGACCCATGGGCATGACTGATTTTAACAAGGGACCTAAGGGAAAGGGACCCGGTTGACAAACTGCAAATAGAGCAGGATGATAAACGCCAATACCACTGAAAGTGAGGCGGGGCTCTCCCTGGTCCAAGACCCAATTTGCTTGGAGATGAAAATCACCTTCAGCATGATGATTTGGATTGTCTACCAATACCAGATGAGCCAGTCCCGACAACTGTTGAGGCAATTGTTGTAAAGGGTAATCACAATAGACGTCGCCATTGACCACGATAAAAGGTTCCGTTCCCAATAAAGGAAGTGCTCGGTAAATGCCACCGCCAGTGCCTAAGATAGTGGCATTTTCTGGAGAATAATGCAGGTGGGCGCCATATCGTTGTCCATCTCCCAGTGCCTGCTCAATCTGTTGTCCCAGATAAGCATGATTGATAACAATTTGGGTAATTCCCGCGGCGACCAAACGTTGAATTTGGTATTCGATTAAAGAGTATCCGGCCACTTTCAACAAGGGCTTGGGTATAGTATCGGTCAATGGACGCATCCGTTCACCGCGACCGGCTGCCAGTATCATAGCACGCATCATAACTGTATTTCCAAATAGGGTTTATTTGATAAAACGATGGTTTTTTCAAAAATTTGACTGTATAAGGCTTTTATGATAACTTATCTCTATTCTGAAAGACAATTATTTTGCACTTGACTTCAAATTTCAATTCCAGCGGGGAATTGAATGAGCACCTCTTAACTTTCATTTAGGCAACAAGGAGAATTCATGTATAGACCAGAAATCAAAATATTAGATTGTACCATCCGAGACGGTGGGTTGATCAACAAGTGGCAATTCAGTGATGCTTTGGTTCGCGCCACTTATCAGGCGGTGTGTGAGGCTGGGGTTGATTATATGGAAATTGGTTACAAAGCGTCCACGGATTTATTTGACCCTAAGGAGTATGGAAAGTGGCGTTTCTGTGTGGAAGATGATGTCAAAAGGGTGTTGGATGGTTTGGAGTTGAAGAGTAAACTGGCTTGCATGGTGGATATTGGCCGTGTAAGAGAGAATGATATTTTAAGAGTGGAAGATTCTATTTTTGACATGATCCGAGTGGCCTGTTATGTCAAAGATGTGGACAAGGGAATTGCCTTGGCTAATGAGATCATGGATAAGGGTTATGAGGTGACTTTGAATCTCATGGCCGTTTCTACCAACTTAGAAAAGGACATTGATGAGGCTTTGGAGCAGATTAACCAAACTCAGATTCCCTGTGTTTATTTGGTCGATTCCTATGGCTCATTTTACAGTGAGGACATCACATTTTTGAGCAAAAAGTATTTGCAGGCCTTGCCCGGAAAAACCGTTGGTATTCATTGTCATAACAATCGACAATTGGCATTTTCCAACACTATTCAGGCCATTATTGAAGGCTGTAACTTATTGGATGCTTCGGTGTATGGTATCGGTCGGGGGGCTGGTAATTGCACTTTGGAATTGTTATTGGGATTTTTGAAAAACCCCAAATACAATTTGCGTCCCGTTCTCAAATTGATTGAGGATCATTTTATTGCCTTGCAAAAGGAAATTGAATGGGGTTATATTATTCCCATGATGCTCACTGGTAGCTTGAATGAGCATCCTCGTTCGGCTATTCAGTGGCGAGCCGGTCCCAAAAAGGATAATTACGTGGAATTTTATGACCAATTGGTAGGATCAGAGATCGTAAAGTGAGCTTAAATCACTTTTTTTGGACAAGGCGATACAATGCTGATTTTTCCATAGATTCAATAAGTTGAAGGAATTCTGTTGGTGACCATTTCCTATCCCTATCGCCAAGCCTGTTACATGTTAAGTGCTCACACAGTGAAACAATTTCCTCCCGATCAGGGAGGAGAAGTGGCATTTGTGGGGCGTTCTAATGCTGGAAAATCCAGTGCCCTCAATGCCATTACGGATCAAAAAAATTTGGCCCGGACCAGTAAAACTCCAGGACGTACTCAGCAGATTAATTTCTTCCAATTGACTGATCAACAACGATTGACAGATTTGCCGGGGTATGGTTTTGCTAAGGTTCCCCCCGCCATACAACAGCATTGGCAAACTTTATTCATCCGTTATTTGGGAAATCGACGCAGTCTCAAGGGACTGATCTGGGTCATGGATATTCGTCATCCTTTGACTGAGGTAGATCAAACTTGGTTAATGCGGCATGTTCCTCCTCATTTGCCGCTGCATATTGTGTTGACCAAGGCCGATAAACTCAGTCGAGGCGCCGGTTTAAGTATTCTTGAACAGGTCAGGCAACGTTTACAAGGAGAGCATACTCAACGGATTGTCAGTGTACAGATATTTTCTGCCTTGAAACGCCAGGGAATTGAGGAAGTGCATCACTACTTGAATCAGTGGTTAAGTGGCGCTGGATGACCCATTTAACAAAGGCACCTTCCTCCCTTTAATTGGGGAAGAGAACTGCCTCTTTCCCCGGTCAAAGCATGAAAATTATTCTCTGCTTAAAAAGAGTAATACTCCTGCTATTTCTCCTTAAAAACAGGAGGCATATCCTGCATTTAGTCTGTATCATTTAAGCCACATATTTTTCAAGTGTGGCTTTTTTGTGGAAAGACTGTTGCATTTTTTAGCAAACTGCTTTAAGGTTAGTAAAATGAGGACATTGCTTGAGATAAACTGAGCTACTGAACTCCTGCTTTCGGGGAAATAATGCCCCATAAGCCCTCTATAGGGTGGAAATTGTGACTCAACATCCTCACTTATTTTAGTTGAAATTTTGACGTTGAGTGATTTACTGTCGGTTTGACGCAGCCCTCTTTACGTAATACAGGTAGCCACTTTCTATTTTCAGGTGAAAGGGGAATTTGAGGTAGAACTGGTCAACTCCCTAAGTCTTATTATCCTGACTTAAACTAACTGAATACAAACCACCACTCCTCCTTTTAGGGTGACGTGGGGTTACCTTAAAGTAATTTTCAAGTGGAGAAATTTTTTATGAATAAAAAGGCAGTTACACTGGCCATTGCCGCCGCCTTGGTGGCGCCAATATCATCGGTTTATGCGGACGTCAAATTATCAGGCGCCGTTCAAGCAGAAATGGGCGCCGCAACAATTGGTCAAGTCAATGGAGAAGAAGCGGATACCATTCGAGTCTCTAAAGACGGTTCGGGTGCTCTCCTGAATGGAGGAGCTAACAAAGTTCGGATAGACGTTGACGAAAAATTGGGTGAAGGGTTAACTGCTTATGGACGTTATCAATTCACTTTCAACACGGCAACCAACAGTGGAAGTAGCCTCACAGGCCAAGAAGCTTGGGTGGGGTTAAAAACAGAAAGTTTCTTTGTGCGTTTCGGCAGTTTAGAAGGCGCCTATAAATCCTCAAAGGGGCTAGTTGATCCCTTTGCTGGGACCACCATTCAAGCCCGCGGTACTGCCGGTGGTATGAGCGGCTCTGGACGTTTGGATGTCAGCGTAACTCCTAATGAAAATGGCAAATTTGTCATGACAGATCGAAACACTGGCGAAACCTATCGGGCTGATGTAAAAACAGTATCCGCCAAAACTAACCATCAAGGACTGGCCCATAGCGGGGAAGTACAAAACGCCTTGGAACTGGGCACTAAATTCGATGGCTTTTCTGCCAGTTTTCAAGGTGTCTTTGACGAAACTGATAACCTAGAAGGCGGTGGAATCATCGAATTAAAGTATGCTGGACCGAATTTTACCGTTTTCGCCGCAGGTTCTTACATGGATTTTGGGGACGCCACCTCTACAG
This sequence comes from Thiomargarita sp., assembly GCA_020721005.1. GTDB lineage: Bacteria > Pseudomonadota > Gammaproteobacteria > Beggiatoales > Beggiatoaceae > DYNP01. The sequence goes on along the minus strand of DYNP01000007.1, from coordinate 213,638 downwards.
TTACGAACACCCTTTCTGGGGATGATGATGAAGACAACAAGGGCAGCAACTGGAAAGTGGGTGGACAATTCCAAATGGCAGGGGTGACGTTGGGTCTGCAATACGAAGATGCAGAATTGGGTGCCTTCGACCCCAATCCAGATGGAGGACGTTATATCTTAGGATCCGTGGACTATAAACTTAACAACGTAGCCGTTGGTGGCTGGGTTGCCCAATACCTTTCTGACATAGATGACGCCAGTCGATGGATTATTGATGCTGAAGCCGTTGACGAAGACGCCCTCAACTGGGCTGTGGGCTTCAAATATTTCTTCAGTAAACGGACCATGTTCTACGGTGGCTATTTACAAACGGACAGTGACAATGACTACCGTGACCAACAAGCCTATGGCGTGGGTGTACTGCACTCCTTCTAAAACCTGATTTCTCTCCCCCCTTCAAGTTACCTCCTCACTTCCCTAACTCCTTCTTAAGGAGAAGGGGAAACTCCCCCGACTCAAAAACCTCTCCCTTTTATAATCCGCCTCGGAACAAGTGCACGTGGGCAATTGTATCTATTGACAAATATGAGACAATTAAAGCCATGTGTCACAATGAAAGGAAACTGACTCTCCCAACAACCCACCTTTACTCCTTCAACTAAATACACTTCATATAAGGAATTTTTCTATGCGTACCACTCAATTACTACTGCCCACCCAAAAAGAAATCCCAGCTGACGCAGAAATTATCAGCCATCAACTGATGCTCAGAGCAGGCATGATTCGCCGTCTAGCCGCCGGTCTCTACACCTGGCTACCCTTGGGACTCCGAACTTTACGCAAAGTTGAAACCATCATCCGCGAAGAAATGGACAAAGCCGGTGCCCAAGAAGTCCTAATGCCTGCAGTCCAACCCGCGGAACTTTGGCAAGAATCTGGACGTTGGGACCAATATGGACCAGAATTATTGCGCTTAACAGACCGGCATCAACGAGAATTCTGCTTTGGTCCCACGCATGAAGAAATCATCACCGATCTCATTCGACGCGAAATTCGCAGCTACAAACAACTGCCGGCCAATTTCTATCAAATTCAAACGAAATTTCGCGACGAAATTCGCCCCCGCTTTGGCATCATGCGCGCTCGAGAATTTCTCATGAAAGACGCCTATTCCTTTCACCTGACCAAAACTTCCCTTCAAGCAACCTACCAACTCATGTATGACACTTATAGCACTATTTTCAAACGGTTGGGACTTACTTTCCGCGCTGTCCAAGCTGACACCGGCAATATTGGAGGCTATGCTTCCCATGAATTTCACGTTCTAGCTGACTCTGGAGAGGATGCCATTGCCTACAGCACTGCCGGTGACTATGCAGCCAACATCGAACTGGCCCCAGCCCTGCCGCCTACCACGGAACTGCCCATCCCCAAAACCACTAATTTTGCCACCATCAACACTCCAAACCAACACACCATTGAACAAGTCAGCCAATTCCTCAAAATAACCCCAGCCCACTGTATCAAAACCCTCATCGTCCAAGGCAACCAAGGATTGGTCGCCCTCGTATTGCGAGGAGACCACACTTTAAACGTAGTCAAAGCCAGCAAACTGCCTGAACTGAAATCCCCCCTGATCTTTGCCAATCCCGAAGAAATTCGCCAAGCCATTGGCTGTGACATTGGCTCTATCGGACCTTTGGGACTCAATTTACCCATCATTGCTGATCACAGTGCCGTCCATTTAATCGATTTCACCTGCGGTGCCAATAAAGACGGTCAACACCTGGTAGGGGTTAATTGGGGACGAGACCTGCCTCACCCCAAAGTTGCCGACTTACGCAACATCGAAATTGGTGACCCCAGCCCAGACGGACAAGGCACCCTCAATATTGCCCGGGGAATAGAAGTGGGCCACATTTTCCAGCTCGGTGATAAATACAGCAAGGCCCTGCAAGCTACTGTATTAGACGAAGAAGGCAAATCAATCGTGCTCACCATGGGTTGCTATGGAATCGGAGTCTCCAGAATTGTCGCTGCTGCCATTGAACAAAATCATGACGAAAAAGGCATCATCTGGCCAGTCCAAATCGCCCCTTTCACCCTAGCTCTGCTCCCCATGAACATGCACAAGTCTCAACGTCTGCAAGAAGCCGTGGAAACCCTATACCAAGAACTCAAGAATGCCGGTATCGAAGTCTTGTTAGATGACCGCAGAGAACGTCCCGGCGTCATGTTTGCAGACATGGAATTGATAGGCATTCCCCATCGCCTGGTCATAGGAGAACGTGGACTTGACGAGGGATATGTAGAATACAAGGGACGACGGGACTCATCTGCTCGCAACATTCCAAATGCCCAAATTATCCAATTTCTCAAAGCCCAAGGATGTTGACTTTCCTCCAACTTCCTTTGCCCAGAAATCAGCGCTTAATTGTTCCTTTAAATTGAAAAGTCACCCCTGCCCTGCAAAAATCATAATTTTGCCCCTATTTTACAGGAATTCCTCTGACCATGAAAAGTTACCGTAAAGAACTCTGGTTTTCCACCTCAAAACGCAGAGAATTTATCAATATTACATCTCAAGTTACTGATTGTCTTCGAGAAAGTGGCATTCAAGAAGGACTGGTCCTGGTCAATGCCATGCACATTACGGCTTCCGTATTTATCAACGACAATGAATCTGGATTGCACCACGACTATGAACAATGGCTGGAAAAATTAGCCCCTCATGAACCCATCTCCCAATATCGACACAACTTAACTGGAGAAGACAATGGAGATGCTCATCTCAAACGTCAAATCATGGGCAGAGAAGTGGTAATAGCCATCACCCAAGGAAAATTGGATTTTGGACCTTGGGAACAAATTTTTTACGGAGAATTTGATGGTAGAAGACGAAAGCGAGTATTAGTCAAAATTATTGGGGAATAACTCAAGCCCACTCTCTGTTTCATTTCAGTTCCCAATAAAAACATGAGACCCTTAAACCATGATCCACAATATCTCCCTTATCACTACAATCGCCGTCAGCTTAGGTGTCGCATTCCTAATGGGACTGATTGCAGTTCGCCTAAAATTACCTGCTTTATTAGGGTATTTGATAGCTGGCATGCTAATTGGTCCCTACACACCTAATAAAGCACAAAATAGGTAAACTTTGGATATGGACAAGGCAATACACAAAGTTGATACAATGGCTTTGAGCATTGTATTTCTCAACTACAATCGCTTATCAGAAACTCGTTATACAGTGGAACATTTGCGAAAGTTACTTGGGGAACGCCAAGACATTGAAGTCATTGCGGTCGACAACGCCTCAAAAGATGGGACTAGGGAATTTTTGCAAAAACAGGTGGATTGGCTGACCTTGATCACCCTTGAAGAAAATACAGGAATTGCCGGATACAATGCCGGTTTTAAACAAGCCAAGGGGAAATATGTATTGGTACTGGATGATGATTCTCATCCCGTGGACAATGTGACTTTAGACAGAATTATCAATCATTTCAACACCCAACAACACCTTGGCATTGTCGCCTGTCGCATTGAAACCTTAGAAGGGCAACTGACTCCCAGTTGGCACCTTCCCAAACGAGACAAACCCGGAACATCTATGGCTTTTGTGGGCTGTGGCTTTGCCATTCGTCGCGACCTTTTTGAAAAAATCGGCTGGTACCCGGCAGAATTTTTCCTTTATCAAAACGAGGTGGAAGTGGCCATTCGGACTTTGTGTCAACACTACACTATTTTTTACGATCCCGATTGTCGAGTGGTGCACCGTCAATCTTCCCACCTTCACATGAATTGGCGACGCGTCTACTATCCCACTCGTAACACCATTTGGATAATACGCAAATATTTTCCTTTTCCGTTATCAGCTTATTTGATCACTTCCCGACTCTGCATGGGACTGATTCGAGCCCTACAAGCTCGAGAATTGGGCTGGTATTACAGGGCAGTCAAAGAAGCCTTTGCCTATCCCATTGTGCCTGATGTGTTATCTCAGTCCCTATTGAAACAATTGAAACCATTTTCTCGCCAAAACAGTTTATTTCATCAATTGTTGGGCTGGTGGTAAGATTATTGGGACTGATAAAATAGCATGAATATGGTTGATGGGCTGTCCATTGATCAGTTCATTCTATTATATAGTATATTTAGTTAGTTTGAAAAATTGACTCAATACCAGAATAAATACTATCACATTGCATCAAGAGATTCTTTAACTTTCTCTTGAGCACCGCCCAACATTTCTCTATCGGATTTAAATCCGGTGAATATGGCGGTAAAAATACTAATATAAGCCAATTTTGTCCATTTTGAAATCTGCATAGGGTGGATAAGGCACCTGTTTTCGCACCGTCATCCAACTAACCTCAACAGGTATATGACGCCTCGTTTATGTACTTTACGTTTGTTACTTAGGGGGCAAAGAAACGCGCCATATTCCAACTTACGCGGCTTTCAAAACACATTTAGGATGGGCTGAATCTCTTCTTTAATAGGGGGAAGTAGAAGGGGGTTTGTTATGAGGAGTTTTTAAAAATTCTTGTAATTTGTGATTTCTAAGTTCAATAAGATCGGGCAATTGATTTTTGTAACGGTGGATAAGTTCCAGGATGGGCGCGTCATTTTTATAGTGTTCTTCAATCAGAGGTAGAGGATCTATACTGTTGTTGCCAATTTTAACTTCCAAATGCAATTGGGCAGCCACTGCATTTCCGGAAGGTCCTTGAATTCTGCCGATTTTTTTCCCAGAATATACTTTGTCACCAGGTTTGACATAGCTGTTGTTTAAATGGACATATACTGTATAAACATTGTAACTGTGGTGTAACTTAATGTATAAACCAGCCCTTTCTGTATTTTTTACTGCCGTAACTATTCCATCTGCAGCAGCGAGCACATCAATATTATCCGCATAGATGTCATAACCTTCATGTTTTCTGGGCTCGCCGAGCCAATCATCTCGCCAAGCGCCAAAATGGGGCAGTCCATCTCTGACGATATCTTCGGGAACAAACCCTATGGAATGTTCTAAAAACTGTTCAATTGTGAATTCTGCCAAGGGAACTTGAAAGAGAATGCCATTGATTTTAAACAGTCCCAGTTGAGAATTGTCTGCAGAAAATTCTTCTTGTTGTAATGGCAGTTTTTCTGTGTCCGGACAATTGGGAAAACAGAGTTGATGTTCAGTTGTTCCGGAATGCAGTTGATAAGCTATTTGTTCTTTAAAGGTGATCACTAACCATATTGTTTTGGGATCATGTTGTCCCCAATGGATTGATTTTACAGGGTTTGAGTCTGAAGGTATAATTTGCCCCTTGTCACCACTGCAATTTTTCAATGGTAAAATGAGTTTGGGGGGGTCAGTTATGGGCGCCTTGAGTTGACATTCTTGATGGCGAACAGTGAGTATAGGAGGTTGATAGGTAATATTTTGTAGTTCTCCTGCCCAACTGTAATTGGGAGTTAGCAGGCATATACCCAGTAAAATCAGAATTAGTTTAATCATTAGTTACCGAAGAATCAATAACCTTTTTCGTTGTGTCGTCAGGCAATTTTGGGTGAAGTGAAAAGGGGAAGCAACTGGCAAGTGGTTTTTAGTCAGCACTGGGTTTTTGGATTTTATCCTGCTTTCTGGATCTTGGTGTTGCATGTGAACCCAAACGCTGTTTTTTTTAACTGGATTGAATTTTCTCAAGTGGAGCAAACAGTTATCGTTAAGGAGCATGATGGTGGTTATCATGGGACCGAGACGATTTGGCAAGGGACGAATGTTTAGGATTTCTTGAGAATGCTTATGGGTTATATGATTGATGTTTACGAGATTGTTCTCAAATTGGGCTTCATGTTCAAAATACAGTATAACTTTTTGATTGGGAAATATAATATTGGGCAGGGCTACCGATTCTGTAATGGCTAGACCTGGGGTTAAACAAATGTGCAATGGTTGCATTTTTGGATTTAATTCATTCATTCTCTATCTGAGAGTCGGGAACTTCTTTGCCTATTGCTTTTTCAGGTTCAGGTAACTTGGGTGCAGGTAAGGGAAGGGGCTGACTGGTTATCAGGGGGCAGTCTTGAGTGAACAATAGATATTTAGAGTTGACCCAGCCTGCGCTGTTTTTGTATTGCACGTAAACCCAAACGTTGTTTTTGACAACGCTGAATTTTCCAAGATAGAGAACACATTTGCCATTGGGGGGAATTGTACTGATCTGAGGGCTAAGATGACCTGGTATTGAACGAATGTTCAGGACATCTTTAGGATGTACATTGACCACGTCATAGTATTTATGAGAATATCCCTCAGTTTCTCCTTTATTTTCAAAGCGTCGCAAATCATCCAAAAGAGTTTCAACTTCTTTGCGCAATTGTTTTTGTTCTTCTAACCTTTGATGTAGGAGAGCCAATTGTTTTTCGGTCTCAATCCGAGTATTCTTTTCTTCCAATGCCATAAGTTCTACGGCACTTTTATCGAGAGTGTCTTGGTATAAGAATATAATGCCCAGCAGAGCCCCTAACAGTAAGATAGCCAGACCGGCAGTTAAACTGATACATAATGATTGCATTTGAGGGGAAGCAAATAACTTCTCGATCAAAGTTTGGGGTTGGAGAGAGGACGCCGAGGTCAACCCTGGGTGTTCCAAGGGAAAAGCGCGTCTCCATTCGGAGATGGTTTTGGGTCGATCTTCGCGATTTACTTGGAGAGCCCAATCGATGGCTTTCAGCAAACTGTCTGTATACCTTCCTTTGCCCAACTCACTGGCTGATAACATGGGATCTTTGAGAACGCGTCTCGTTGCTGCAAGAGGAGGTTCTCCGCTGATGGCTCGGTACATAACTGCCCCCATGCCATAGATATCTGTCCAAGGTCCCTGGGATTTACTTTCGTTGTCATATTGCTCTAAAGGAGCATAACCTGGAGTAATGATACTGGTAACGCTGATACTGCGAATATTTAAAGAAGAGCGGGCAGATCCAAAATCGAGTAAAATAGGTGTACCGTCCTTGCAAATATAGAGGTTATTGGGTTTAATATCCCGATGAAATAAACCTTCGACGTGTATTTTTTCCAAACCACTGAGCAGAGGAACTACGATTTTAAGCAGATCAATTTCTTCAAGGGCACCTCGTTTCAAATACTCTGTGAACGACTCTCCTTCTTGATAGGACATGACCATGTAGGCTGTGCCATTTTCCTCAAAATAGCGAAGTACTCTCACTATATTGGGATGATTGAAACGGGCCAAAAATTTAGCTTCATCTCGGAAACAATTTAGACCCCATTTAAAGGATTCATCATCTGAGGATGAACGGACACAAACGGTTTTTTGTCCTTCACGTACGGCAAAATCGGTAGGCAGATACTCCTTAATAGCGACGTTCTGGCATAAATGGGTATCAGTTGCCAAATAGGTGATCCCAAATCCGCCAGGCTTGCCCAATACTGACTCAATTTGGTATTCCTGTAATTTGCAGCCCTTTGGCAACACATTTCGATGTACTATCTCTTCCAAGGTTAATCATCTTCCTATTGTTAAGTGCCACGATATTAGGTATCATTTTAGGAGAATTGTAGGCCAGTCTTATCCATTTGTCACTGATTAACTGAGTTTACGTAATTAAACCGCGCCCTCACCTCAGCCCTCCACTCCAGGGACCGGCTAAAGCCTCCATTCCAAGGTATTTGGAGTAGAGGCTTTAGCCGGAAAGTGGGTATAGGAATCCACTCCAGAGACCGGCTAAAGCCTCCACTCCAGAGACCGGCTAAAGCCTCCACTCCAGGGACCGGCTAAAGCCTCCATTCCAGGGTATTTGGAGTAGAGGCTTTAGCCAGAAAGTGGGTATAGAAATGCGAGTATAGGAAAAAAAGATTTTCATGAATTTCCCAACATTGTTCTGTAGAAGACGGCTACGTTTATCATCTTACACTCTCTTTTATTGACCCCATTATGACTATTAAAGCTGACCCATTGACCAATACTCTTTTTGAGCCTGAGGAACGGACTTTAGAAAAAATCATTCGTCCTTATCATCTCAGTGAGTATATTGGGCAAACACGAGTCTGTGATCAACTTAAGATTTTTATTGGGGCCGCGCAAGCCCGTCAAGAAGCCTTGGATCATATCCTGATTTTTGGTCCCCCGGGCTTAGGCAAATGTATTACCGCGGATGCTCTTCTACTGACTGGGGAAGGTTGGCAGGAATTTCATACTCTATTACCTGATTCTTGGGCTCCCGACCAATACTGCGCTTGTCGTCATGAGGTGTATGGTTTACAAGGGTTAGAAAAAGCGTCTCATCTCTATAATGGCGGCTCTCGTCCAACAATTAGGATCTGGACAGCTTCCGGATTCGGCATTGAGGGTACCTTCAATCATCGACTGCTGGCACCTCTCCAAGAATATCCCTCCTTTTGTTACTTACAAAAAGGATTAAAACAGGAAACCTCTCAACAATCACCCCAGTATCAATGGCGAACCTTGCCCGAATTTTCCTTACAAGATTCCGTCTCATTGGTCAAAAACATGCAACTATGGCGCCCCCATACCCTTGAATTATCCGCTATTGTACAAATTCAGGCTCAAAATAAATACCAACAATTTTCTGCCCTGGTTAAAAATACTGCCCACCTGCGGAATTTCACCCTTTCCAATGCATCCTTGCCAAGTCCCTTTGTCGATTATACACTGCAATTATCCTACTTATTAGGAGGATTAATAGCACAATATCGGCACCCGCATACCCGGCTACCCAACTGGATATTACGCAGTTCTGGGAAGGTAATCCTTACCTGTCTGTCCGGTTTACTGGCCCATTGTCCACGTCAGAGTGACAGTTGGTCCGTGACTTACCAATTGGGGGCAGAACTTCTCAGTCGACAAGTTCAACTGTTACTCCTGAATTTGGGGATCGTATCTCGACGTTATCTGCACCGACAAAACTATCAACTCCAATTTCACCCCTCTGAATGGGACAAATGTCAGGCTCAATTTAATCTTATTTTAACACAGTCTCCCTTGAACTCACCCGCCCCGGAACTATTTAATGACCGCATCACTGCCATTACCTTTTCTCGATCTCAGGTCTATGACTTCTGCGTCCCGGGCAGCCATGCCTTCCTTGCCAATGGATTCTACAATCACAATACGACCTTAGCTCAAGTGACTGCTCATGAAATGGGCGTCAATTTGCGCTCAACCTCCGGACCTGTACTGGAAAAAGCCGGAGACTTGGCCGCCTTATTGACCAATTTGGAACCCAAAGATATATTGTTTATCGATGAAATTCACCGCCTCAGTCCTGGAGTAGCCGAAATTTTATACCCGGCCATGGAAGATTACCAATTGGATATCATGGTGGGAGAAGGTCCCGCTGCTCGTTCCTTAAAACTCTCATTGCCCCCCTTCACCTTGGTTGGGGCTACAACTCGGGCAGGCTTGCTGACCTCTCCATTGCGCGATCGATTTGGCATCACCCAACGCCTCGAATTTTACACTGAAGAAGAGTTAGCTAAAATAATACATCGAACCGCCACTATTCTTGGCGTCCCTATTGATTCCGCGGGTGCCTTGGAAATTGCCCGACGATCAAGGGGAACTCCACGCATCGCCAATCGCCTGCTCAAAAGGGTGAGAGATTATGCTCAAATGTGGGGTAGCCATACTATTGAACAACAAGTGGCGCAACAAGCCCTGAAACTACTCAGCATTGATCAGCGGGGGTTAGACCCTCTCGATCACCGTTTTTTGACCACATTACTCCAAGTATTTAACGGCGGTCCCGTGGGAATTGACAGTCTTGCGGCGGCAATTGGGGAAGAACGGGGAACATTGGAAGATGTGGTGGAACCCTTTTTACTCCAACAAGGCTTTCTTATTCGTACTGCAAGAGGTAGAATGGCAACACCTTTAACTTGGGAACATTGTCAACAGACCTCTCAAAAGGACAGCCATGAAATAGAGGCTTTAGCCGGACAGCCATGGAATAGAGGCTTTAGCCGGTCAGCCATGGAATAGAGGCTTTAGCCGGTCAGCCGTAGGCATCACCCCACATACATAAAAACTAAGGAGTGGAGGGGTTGGCTTCACTACAGTTTTAGTACGTCGAAATACACTAATGCCATTGCGCCCTAGACTTCTTTAATCAAATTACTCACTCTCAAGGATAAAAGGAAAAACAGTCCTATGATTCACCCCTTTGAGTGGACACTGCGGGTCTACTACGAAGACACCGATGCCGGTGGCTTGGTCTATCACAGTCGCTACCTCAACTTCATGGAACGAGCCCGCACAGAATGGTTAACTGCCTTGGGTGTCGACCATCACTTATTACGGGGCAAATATCACTCCCTATTGGTCGTCCGTAAAATCACCATTGACTACTTGAAACCGGCGATTCTGGGAGACTATTTGCAGATTCACACCCAATTAGTCCACCTTGGAAAGGTCACCATGACCCTCCAACAAACCGTAGTTCGCCAAACCATACCCCTGTGCACCGCCACTGTCAAACTGGCTTGTGTGCAGGCGTCGAATCTACGTCCACAATCTATACCCCCTATTTTCAAGGGTGAACCTACCGTTCTTACTGACCTCACATCCCCTGATCTGTCCACTCCCCTCTCACCATTTACCAAAGACCCTCATGTTTGACTTTTTAACCACATCCTCTTTTATCGAACTGATCAGCAAAGCCAGCCTACTCGTCCAAATAGTGATGGGCTTGCTACTGTGCATTTCCCTCTACTCTTGGACTCTCATTTTACGCAAAAGTCGTCACCTCCACACTTCAAAATTGGCTGCCACCGATTTTGAGGATCGTTTCTGGAAAGGTCGAGACCTGAATGTATTGTACAATCGTATCAGCAGCTTGGGCCAAGAGCCTACCGGCATGGAAGGCATCTTTGTCTCTGGCTACCTCGAATTTATCCGCTTGCGCAAACAGCCCAAAATGTCTCCTTCTGCCCTATTGGAAGGCAGTCAACGGGCCATGCGAGTTGCTCTACAAAGGGAATTATCCACCTTAGAAGACTCCCTCACTGCCTTAGCCACCATCGGTTCAGTCAGTCCTTATATCGGGCTATTTGGTACCGTATGGGGAATTATGAACTCATTTCACGCCTTGGGCAGCCTGCAAACTGTAACCCTCGCCATGGTAGCCCCTGGAATCTCAGAAGCTTTGATCGCCACAGCCATGGGCCTATTTGCAGCCATACCAGCCGTCATGGCTTATAACTACTACGCAGAAGAGGTCAACCGTTTGAGCACTCGTTATGATATATTTTTAGAAGAATTTACCAGCATTCTCCAACGCCAAAGTCAAACCATGTTGCAACTTAATCCCGACCATTTAGAGGGAGGAGTTTCATGACTCCCCACCATCGCAAACACCGTCTTGCCGAAATCAATGTCGTTCCCTATATTGACGTCATGTTAGTATTGCTGATCATCTTCATGATCACCTCTCCCCTACTGACACAAGGAGTTGACGTCCAACTGCCCACGGTTCAACAGGCCAAAAGTTTACAGCCACAAAAAAGCCATCTACTCGTCATCACCCTCAATGCCAATGGCCAACTGTTCCTAGATGACCAGTCCCAACCTGTCGAACAGGCTGCTTTATTGGCGCAAGTTGGCCAACGCTCAAAAACCGATCCCCAATTGGAAGTCTTATTAAGGGGACATGCCCAACTCCCTTATGGAACAGTAGTGGGACTCATGGGCCAATTGCGAGAAAATGGCATTGAAAAGGTGGGACTGCTCACCCAACCACCCAACACCGAAGAGTAATCTGATCATTCCCATGAGTTACCCGCAAATCATTGCCTTTATTGATTCACTGCTCTTTCACCTGGTGATTATCATACTACTGATGGTCAGTCTCGACTGGGTTCTGAAAGATCGCCCCCAAAACAAGCCTCCTGAACCCATTATACAAGCCGTAGCCCTGGATCAGCAGCAAATTCAGTATGCCCTGAAATCTGCTCGATTGGGGGAGTATCCTGGAGCAGAACAGGAACAGCAAACTGCCGCGGAAAGCAAATCCGTGGGTGAACCTACTCCATTAAAAACACCTGAACACAAAACATCTCCTTCTCCAAAACCCAAGCAACAGCTACCTAAAAAAATACCTCCCCCTCGTCCTAAAGAGCAGCCCAAACCGGAAAAGCCCTCCAAGCAAGAGGAAGAGAAATATCAGCGTATTCAAGAACAGAAACGTTTGGAACGGCAAAAGATCGCCCAAGCCAATCGTCAAGCTAAGGAACGGGAGTTTGAGAAACAACGTCAAGTTGACCAAGAGAGGAAACGCATCGCTGAGCTAAAACAGAAGGAATCTAAACGGGACCAACAACGTCAAACCGAAAAGCAACGTCAATCTGAGCAAAAGCAGAAGGAAAAACAGGCAGCAGAAACTGCCCGGAGAAAAGCGGAAGCTGCTGAACAGGAACGACGACAAGCCGCTGCTGATCGAGCTGCCAAGGACAAAGCTCAACGGGAGGGAAGTGGTAAAAAAGGCAACGCAAAAGGGACTGAACAAAAAAAAGGGACAGAGAAAAGTCAAGATAGCGGCAAAAAGGGAAACGATAAAAAACGCATGGGCCAAATCATGGGCCAAATTGCCAGTAAAGTACGAGCTCAATGGGTGCGCCCCAGTGGCATGAGTGCCGGCCTGTCTTGTGTTATTAGGGTACGCCTTGTGCCCGGTGGTGCTGTGGGCAGTGCGCAAATTGTCAAAGGCAGTGGCAATGCCGCCTTTGATCAATCGGCAATTGCAGCAGTACGCAGAGCCTCACCCTTACCTGTTCCCAAAGATATGTTTGAACACTTTCGATCATTCAACTTTAGGTTTAGACCTTAACACCTATTTTTTTAAAAAAGATAATATCCCTTTTGGGGGATATTATCCTCAAGCCAGTTCAACGCAAATAATGCTTCTTTGGAGGGGTAATGTCTTTAACTCTGAAGCTTGAGAACAAGGACCGGACAAACTCCAACTCACAACACGGTGAAAATCATGCACTTAATACACTTGATCCTACTGTTATCATTCATCCCACTGGCTTATGCCCAATCCACTCCTCCGGAAATTCTTCCCGAAGCCAAAGGAGAATTAACCATTGAAATTGTAGGGGGGAGAGAAGAAGAAGGAGGACAACCCATTGCTATTGCTCCCTTTGGCGGCATGGCTCATCCTCCCCAAGACCTCGCCGGTATCATTTCTAACAATTTAGCGCGTACAGGCCGCTTCTCTCCCACTCCCTCTTATTTACTTCCAGAACGTCCAACTCAAAGCAGTGCAGTCAATTTTGCCAGCTGGCAAAGTGCCGGCATTCCTCACTTGGTTGTCGGACAAGTCGAAGGCAGTAGCGCCGGGGGTTATCAAATTTCCTTTAAATTGCTGGATACTTACCAAGGCGGACAAATTTTGGGACTGAGTTATCAAGCCACTCTGCAGACTTTACGTCAAGTTGCCCATAGAATCAGCGATGAAATTTATCGAGCTCTCACCGGACAGCGGGGTGCTTTCAGTACTCAGATTGTTTATGTTACCATAGAAAAAAGGGGACGAGATAAAATTTACGTGCTCAACGTAGCAGATGCCGATGGTGCTAATCCACGGACCATGCTGCGCTCAGTCGAACCCATTTTATCCCCCAGTTGGTCACCCAATGGAAAACGTATTGCTTATGTCACTTACGATGTTGTGATTGCTCCTCAAGGTTATCGTGACAAACAAATGGCCATTTATACTCAAGACGTGCAAACTGGCTATCGGGAACGCGTTTCTATAGGACGGGGACTTAATGCTGCTCCGGCCTGGTCTCCTGACGGTTCTCGAATGGCTTTAACTCTATCCAAGGATGGCAATGCAGAAGTTTACATCATGAATCTGAGCAGTCGAGCCCTGACTCGTTTGACTTATGATCCAGCCATTGACACAGAGCCCACTTGGTCGCCAGACGGACAAAGCATCGCATTCACTTCAGATCGCAGTGGTACACCACAAATTTACCGAGTTTCTGTCAATGGAGGTACTCCACAACGCATAACTTTTAAAGGCAATTACAACGCCAGAGCCCGCTTCTCTCCGGATGGACAAAAATTAGCCCTCCTGCATAATGGAGAAGAAGGAGGCTATAAAATTGCCACCTATGAACTGAACAATAACGATATGAGAGTATTAAGCCGCAGCAGCTTTGATGATTCTCCCAGTTTTGCCCCCAATGGGGATATGATCATCTATGGGACTGGCACTGAATTATCCGCCATTTCTAGTGATGGACGTATGCAGCAACGCTTAGGAGTCGAAATGGGCGAAGTCCGAGAACCCTCATGGTCTCCTTTTTCAGAGTAACCATTCGCCCAATCCCTAATAAAAATAATTTTGTCAATTCACAATCACACATCAACACATTTAAGGAGCCTTAATCAATGAAGAAACTAGCCCGCCTTTTTATCCTATGCACTCTTGCTGGAATTCTAGCTACCACGGGTTGTAGTAGTAAAGGCAAAATAAAGGACGGAGAAGCTGGTGCTGCCGGAACTCCTCCACTTTCTGGAGAATCCGGAATAGGAGGCAGTGGTATGCCGGGCGCAGGTGGACTTGATGCCGGAGGACGTGGTGGATATGCAGGAGGAATACCCAGTGAACGCGTAATTTACTTTGACTTTGACCGCAGTGAAATTCGTCCAACTACCCAAGGCATTTTGGAACAACATGCTGGCTATTTATCAGCCAATCGGGTGCCACTCCGTTTAGAAGGTCATGCCGATGAAAGAGGATCTCGGGAATACAATTTGGCTCTGGGAGAACGTCGTGCAGAAGCTGTTAAACAAGTGCTCATCATCATGGGGGTCCCAGATTCCCTAATCACCACGCTCAGTTATGGAGAAGAACGTCCGGTTGACCGCGGACAAAATGAAACTGCTTGGCAACTGAATCGTCGAGTGGAACTTATCTATCCCTAAAATCACAGGTGAATGCCTTGTCAACTCCCCCATCTAATCCCATGCAACGCCTGATTGGATTCCTCAGCCTTGGCTTGATCGCATCGACCCTCCAAGCTGCTGAACCTTTACACTGGGAAATTAGAGTCTCCCAGTTGGAAAAGCAGATCACAAACCTGACGCAAACTTTATTGGATCATGAATTAAGAATCGGTCAACAACAACGCGAAATCCAAAGCTTGCGTGGCGATAAGGAGATATTATTACACCAATTTGAACAAGCTCAAAAGCAACAGCAAGCTATTTTTTTAGATCTGGATGACCGTTTGCAGGCTCTACAAGGAAAAACCACCTCTCCAAATCGAGTCCCTGAAACCTCTTCAGAAAGTAACGAAGTACAAATTGGAGATCAGAACATTAACCCTGATGAAGTGGTTATTGAAATTGATGACGCAGAAACTGGGCAAAAAGAGGCCTCTTTAGATCCCCCAACAGATACAAGCACTGCCTCCAAAAATATCTCCTCTGAAGAAAAATCTCCGTCCCCAATTTCCAAAACTACTGAACTGGAAAAAACACTGCCCCCATCTTCCCCTGACCGTCCCCAAAGTGATTTATCAACAACTGAGAAGCAATTGGCGGACAAACCTGCGAAAAGTTTAGAGGGGGGTGCTCAATTCACTTTTTCCGGACAAGAGGACGCTGACTATGAAAAAATCGCTCATCTGATCAGTAATGGTGCCTATTCCCAAGCCATTATGGGTTTCCAAGCCTTCATAAAGCAATATCCGAATGGGAATCAGACCAATAAAGCTTATTACTGGTTAGGGGAGTTACAATTCAGTTTGCAAAAGCATGCTGAGGCGTTGACGACTCTAAAAAACTTGTTGGAACGTGATCCCAATGGGGCCAAATCTCCCCAGATCTTACTCAGAATAAGTGAAATTTATCAGGAGCAAAAGCAGTATGAAGACGCTCGAACAGTCTTAAAACAACTGCAAGATACTTATCCAAATACTGCCACGGCTCAACTGGCTGAGGAAAGGCTGCAACAACTGTATCGTGAAGGTAATTAATAGCCTGTTCTCATTACCAATAAGTTCACCCAGGTAACCTTCATTTTGACTCAAATGCTGAATTTCCTAAGCGATAATTAGGGATTTACAAAGCAACCCTCAAAATGTAGGTGACCTGGCCGATCTTAACCTTTGAGGATCCCCCAATGACTCAATTCCTAGATAAATACCTAAACCAACTCCTACTGATCGCAGTGATTCTAGCCGGCTCAATATTACTAATATCCACAGAAATTTTTAAAGTCCCTCATCATCCCCCTCCAGCCCAAACCCCAGAAACCACCCCTCAACCCCTCGAAATTGCCCATCCCACGACGACTCAATCTCAAGAAATTGTCCTTTCTCCCCCCCTTCTTTCCTCGATTACTTGGTCCGATCAACCCATTGCACAATTGGGTTGGCAAAAAATTCCCCGCTTGGACCTGGTGGCGCCTAAGGGAACTGCTGTGGCTTTGCGAATATATCTGGATAAAAATCTTATCTGTGATCTCAATGGCACAATTGCAGCTCAAATTCATCGTCCTTTTGCACAAGGATTTCGAGTCGATGGTGCCTGCGATAAATTACCGCAACTTTCTCAACAAAATCAACATGAATATCAAGTGATTGGACACCTAAAACTGGCTGAAGATGAGCCCCAACCTGTAAATATTACTACCGGCCCTAAGCTCATGACTGAAGTTTTAATTCCCTCTGTAGAAATCAATTGGCAAGGAGATGTAAAAATAGTCTTGGCTATCAAATAAAAAAGGGAAGTGGCAAGAAACGAGACCCCCCCACTCCTAACTCCTCTTTATTCTCAAAGAGGAATAACTAAATACCCCCTCTTTTTTTCTTCCAATAAAAACCTGTCAACTTTTAAAAATCTGACAGGTCTTCTCCCTTGTCATTGAGGACCGACAATCTTTTAAGGTATTGTATCTATTTAATTCAAATCAGGATAATAGAACGCTTGCAAAACTACACAGTGGGATGGGCTCACCGACGGTAAGCCCATCAATCGCTTAAAATCATCCCCCTGCCCTTCCTTGGTAAGAAGGGAAGAGAACAGCATAGGCTGGATAAGGCGCTTCTTTTGCACTGTCATCGTCTTAACCCTAAAAATTTTCCCATTCCCAC
Source organism: Thiomargarita sp. (assembly GCA_020721005.1). Classification (GTDB taxonomy): domain Bacteria; phylum Pseudomonadota; class Gammaproteobacteria; order Beggiatoales; family Beggiatoaceae; genus DYNP01. The sequence continues at coordinate 196,502 of DYNP01000007.1, read as the reverse complement.
GTTCCACACTTTCCTGTTCCCACGTTCTGCGCGGGAACACGAGAGTTGAATAACCTCCCCTTCTTTTAAGGAGGAGTAAAAAGGGATCAGCGCCCTGCCTCAAATCTTAATTCCCAAGGAGCATTCTTGATGGAACTTGTTTCCAAACCTTATTCCAATGCTTTCATCCAATTCGCTCGTTTTCAACCAGAAGTATTATGTCTCAGCGCCGACCTCACCAGTTCCTGTGAAATTGATGCATTCCGCACTCAATTCCCCGATCGCTTCCTATCCATGGGCATGACTGAACAACACACCCTCAGTTTCTGTGGCGGCCTGGCTATGGAAGGATTTCGACCATTTTTTCACACCTTCAGCGTCTTCTTATACCGGCGCCCCCTAGATCAATTGATCAACTCTATTGCCTACCCCTGTCGCAAAGTGCGATTGATGGGATTTTTACCCGGCATCACTACTCCTGGTGGCGTAACTCATCAAGCCATAGAAGACATCGCTGTATTACGCAGCGTGCCCAACATGACCATTTTAGAAACCGGAGATGCCACTGAAGTGGAAACTGTTTTAAATGTGGCTGACAGTATTGAAGGACCAGTTTATGTGAGAATATTGCGTGGCTTAGTGCCCCGCCTGTTCAAAACGCCTTTCCAATTCAATCAATTGCGAGTTTTAACTGAAGGTACCGATATCCTGATTGTTTCTGCCGGCATCACCACTGAAGAAGTGTTGCGGGCCACTCAGTCTTTACAAAAAGTTGGAATCAGTCTCACTCACCTTCACGTGTCCACGTTAAAACCTTTTGCCCATCAAACTTTTTTAGAACATGCTGCAGCTGTTCGTTATGGCGTGATTAGCATTGAGAATCATACCATTATAGGGGGACTCGGCAGTCTCTTGGCAGAATCACTGGCTGAAGTCGGTTTGGGTAAGCCACTGCTTCGCTTAGGATTATTAGATTGTTTTGCACATGGTGCCAGTCGTCCCTATCTCATGCGAGAATTTGGTTTAGATGCCCTGGCTTTAGTAAGAGGAGTGGAAAAACTCATGGGGATTGAAACTGGAATTGAGGAAGAAGATTGTAAGGCTGTACGTTTGGAACCAGTACACACCATTGCCAAGGCAGAGGCCTTATGACTCGTTTTACTGTCATCTATCATATTTCTGAACAAGAATCTGTAGCCCTGACCAAGGCTCAAGCCATCTGCTTGGAACAAACTGTGGAAGTCAATGATCACTTAGTGCCCAATGGTTTTATTCGGGAACAGATAGTAGGGCAATTGACCCAGTTTACCCAACTGCTTCCTGAATTATTTGCAGCCACAATCAGTTATGCGATTGAATCGACTGCTTGGGAATTTACTCAACTGCTCAATGTTATATTTGGCAACACCAGTCTACACCCCAATATTAAAGTACACGATTTGCAACTCCCAAAAGCTTTATTACAAACATTCTCAGGTCCACAATTTGGCAAAGCCGGGCTGCGAAAATTACTGGGCGTGGAAAACCGCCCTTTGTTAAGCACTGCCTTGAAACCCATGGGAAAAACTGCCGAAGAATTGGCTGAATATGCTTATCAATTTGCTTTGGGCGGATTAGATATCATCAAAGATGACCATGGGCTAACCGATCAATCCTTCTGTCGATATGAAGCCAGAGTCGCTGCCTGCTGTGCAGCTGTCCACCGTGCCAATCAACATACCGGACGAGGCTGTCTCTATGTGCCCAATGTGACTGCCCCTTTATCTCTTCTGTCCCAACGTATTCATTATGCTCAAGATCAAGGGGCGGGAGGATTATTGCTGGCCCCAGGCTTATTGGGATTTGAGACTGTGCGTGATTGTGCCAAAACTACTCAATTGCCGCTATTTTCCCATCCCGCTTTGTTAGGGGGATTTTTAGGCAGTCCCAATCAAGGATTCGCTCATGGCCTGCTATTTGGACAATTGCAACGTCTGATTGGGGCAGATGCGGTGATTTATCCCAACTATGGAGGACGATTTGGATTTACGCGAGGAGAATGTGAAGGTATTGCCAAACATTGTCAGCAAGATTTGGAGAATTTAGCACCTATTTTTCCAATGCCAGGCGGGGGAATGACCTTGGAAAAATTGCCAGACCTGCGGGAAGTGTATGGAAATGAAGTCATATTTCTGATTGGGGGAGACTTGTATGCTCACTCCAATAACCTGGCTGAGAATGCCCGCTACTTTTTATCCCTAGTCAACTGATTTTTTAACACAAATCGATCTTATGAACCTAAATACTTCCATCGTTCCCCATTTAACTACCGCTTTGCAGGGACCTCTGCAGGAATTAGAGACCCATTTGCTGGCTCAACAAACTCAAATTGAACAATGGTTTCGGCAACAATGGCAACACTGTCAAGTCCCTTTTTATGCCTCAGTGGATTTACGGAATGCCGGTTTTAAATTGGCACCGGTTGACACCAATTTATTCCCAGCCGGGTTTAATAACCTGAATCCCGCTTTCCTGTCTCTGTGTGTACAAGCTGCACAAACTGCTATGGAACGCATTGCACCCAATGCTTTGCGCATCCTCATTATTCCCGAAAATCACAATCGCAATCAATATTATTGGGAAAGTGTTGCGCAACTGAAAACAATTTTCCAAATTGCCGGTTATGAAGCCCGCATTGGTTCCCTGGATAAGAATATTGTCCGTCCATTGGATATTCCTGTTAAAGGAGAACAAGTTATTACTGTGGAACCCGTGTTGCGGGAAGGAAATAAATTGGGACTTAAGGATTTTCAACCCTGTTTAATCTTACTTAATAATGATTTAAGTGGGGGACATCCAGAGATTTTAGAAGGTTTGCAACAATTGATCATTCCCGACTTAAAATTGGGTTGGAATACTCGTTTAAAATCCAATCATTTCAGTTGCTATCGGGAGGTTGCTCAAGAATTTGGACAACAAATTGAGATTGATCCTTGGTTAATTGATCCCTTGTTTAAAAATTGTGGGGAAGTGGATTTTATGAAGAAGGAGGGGATCGAATGTTTAATGGATAATGTGGACAGTTTATTGGCTGCCATTCGTCGTCAATATCGACGCTATCAGGTGGATTATCCACCCTTTGTCATTGTCAAAGCAGATGCGGGAAGTTATGGAATGGGCGTGATGACTGTACACAATGCCGAAGAAATCCGTTCTCTGAATCGGAAACAGCGCACCAAAATGAATTCTACCAAGGAAGGGCAAAAAGTGAAAAAAGTGATTATTCAAGAAGGTGTTTATACCTTTGAGACTTGGGGACCCCAGCAAGCTGTGGCAGAGCCAGTGGTCTATATGATCGACCGTTTTGTAGTGGGTGGATTTTATCGGGTACACAAGGCACGAGGTATCAATGAAAATCTTAATGCTCCAGGCATGTACTTTGAACCCTTAGCTTTTGTAACTGCCTGTTGTCCAGAAACTCATCAAGCCCCGGATGCCGAGCCCAATCGTTTCTACAGTTATGGGGTCATTGCTCGGTTAGCCTTGCTGGCAGCTGCCCGGGAACTCAGTTGAACGCAGAAATTTCCTACCTAATTTAATGAAGATCAATTTACAAAGTCTTTGTTAATTCTTCCACACACCGTCGAGTGTGACTTAACAACATGCCCAACGCATTTTTTTGGGTGGTTAAGGTAACCAATACCAAGTCTCGTCCCACGTGCATGAAGACTACAATGCCCTCTCGATTCTCAGAAATCACATTGTCACATCCCCCCATTTTCAATTCTGCAGTGATGGTGTCTCCTAACGACATAAGAGTACTTCCCATGGTGGCCAATCTTTCTAGGGAATAAGTATTGGCCCGTTGTTTTTGGGCACAAAAATGACCATCAATGGTGGCTACCACAGCGGCAGTGACCACTTGACATTGATCAAATAATTTATTCAGTTGCAATTCCAATTGAGCAATTTGTGCGGAAGATAGCATAATGGTCTCCAATACTTAAAAAAAGGGTGGATTTAAATTGTGTGCAACTGGTTCGTCAATTGCCATACTCCAGCATGGCGATCAAAGCTTGAATCAGCATCACAATGCTTTCTCGACTGCGCGCATCGACTGGGAAAACGGGCAACTGAATGCTTCGTTCCCCAAGATAGTCGTAATAACATTGTAAATTCGGTTCCGCGGAAATATCCATGCGGGTGACTCCTATGACAGCACTGGTCTCATTGATAAATCCCCGGAAATTATCCAAATAACGGGCCAAGTCTCCAATGGGATCAGTTCCCGAATTATCGACCAATATGATCAATCCCAAAGCCCCTTTGATCAAAATTCGCCACATATAATCAAAACGTTGTTGACCGGGAGTTCCATAAAGGCGCAATTTTTGTCCATCATCCAAAGTCAATTCCCCATAATCCATGGCCACTGTGGTTTTGCTCTTATGTTGCAAGGTCGTTAGATCGGTGGCTCGCACGTCGGTGTTGATGACCGGAATTTCACTGATTGCCGCGATGGCACTGGTTTTTCCAGCCCCGGCACTGCCAGTAAAAACCAACTTGATTTCATTTGACATAATATACCTATCAATGGGTTGTCAATTTACGCATGAATTCTCGTTTTTTGAGGATTGGGAACTTGCAATATTTTCCAATCTCCCTCTAATAAACTTGTGAACTGTAAAAACTTGTATAACTTCAGTCAATCGTTTACAATGCCCGTTACTATTAACTTTTTAAGGATTATTTATGAAATTAGGTGACCGTTTACCTGCCATCACGCTGGCCGCCACCGGACAACAAACTGTCCTCTTATCCGCACAAGTAGGGCATCCTTTAGTTTTATATTTTTATCCTCGCGACGATACCCCAGGATGTCGTCAAGAAGGGGAAGATTTTCGAAACCATTTTAGTAAATTCCAGAAACAACAAGCAGTTATTTTGGGAGTGTCTCAAGACAACTTGGCTGATCATGAACGATTTAAAGCCAGATATCAATTCCCTTTTGATTTACTTTCAGACCCAGAAGGCAATTTATGTAACGCATTTGACGTGATTAAGCCCAAAATGGTTTTTGGAAAACCTGTCATTGGCATACAAAGAAGTACTTTTTTATTCGATTCCCAAGGTCTATTATATCGGGAATGGCGAAATGTCAAGGTGCCAGATCATGTGCTTGAAGTTTTGGCCGCTGTACAATCACTTACGTAGAATTGAGTAACTTTTTTTAACCGTTAATGTTGTAATTTCTTGAAATATTTAAGGTCCCTAATTATGTCGCAACGACTCTTTATCCTTGACACCAATGTGTTGATGCACGATCCAACTGCGATTTTTCGTTTTCAAGAGCACGATGTTTATCTACCTATGGTCGTATTGGAGGAATTGGATGCGGCTAAGAAGGGAATGTCAGAAGTGGCACAAAATGTGCGTCAAGTTAGTCGATTTTTAGACGAGTTGATCACCACCCAACTGCATCTCAAAAATGGCTTTCTTTTACCCACAGCCAATGATGGGCAATCCCATGGCCGCCTATTTTTCCAAACCGAGGGTTTTGCAGAATATTTTTTGCCAGACACTTTGCCCGGTCATAAACCTGATAACAGTTTGTTGAGTGCTGCCATTGCTATTCAACATGCCGATCCCAATCGACAAGTTGTCTTGGTCTCCAAGGATATTAATCTCAGAATTAAAGCCCATGCGTTGGGCATTCATGCTGAGGATTATATTAATGATCGGGTTATCGATGATATGGATTTATTGTATCCGGGGGAATTGATATTGCCAAATCATCATTGGGCTACCCATCATAGGGAGATGCCGGCTCAATCCAATCACACGTTATACGCTTTGACCAGTCCCGAAGGGGTTGCTTGTTATCCCAATCAATTTTTGTACGATGAATCCGGTGATTTAAGCACAATTGTACGGGATTGTCAATCAGATCAACTGATTGTAGAACCCATTCAAGATTTTTATGGACACCGCAACAATGTTTGGGGAATTACTGCGCGCAATCGGGGCCAAAATTACGCCCTTAATTTACTGATGGATCCGCAAATCGATTTTGTAACCTTAGTTGGAGGTGCTGGAACTGGGAAAACTTTACTTACTTTGGCGGCAGGATTGGCCCAAACTCTGGAATTACAACGTTATCGAGAGATTATTGTCACTCGGGTTACCGTACCTCTTGGTGAAGACATTGGATTTTTGCCCGGCACTGAGGAAGAGAAAATGACTCCTTGGATGGGGGCATTGATGGACAATCTGGAGGTTTTAAATCCGACTCAAGGGGGAGGTGAATGGGGACGGGCAGCTACTGCGGATTTACTGCACACTCGGATCAAAATCCGTTCGCTTAACTTTATGCGCGGACGCACATTTTTGAATCGTTATTTGATTGTGGATGAGGCTCAAAATCTCACCTCCAAGCAGCTTAAGGCGCTGATCACACGGGCTGGAGTTGGGACCAAAATTATTTGTTTGGGCAATTTGGCTCAGATTGACACTCCTTATTTGACTGAAACTACTTCTGGGCTCACTTATATTGTGGATCGTTTTAAAACTTGGCCACACAGTGGCCATCTTATTTTGCAACGAGGGGAACGTTCCCGGTTGGCTGATTTTGCCAACCAAATGCTCTAATGATTTCTACTGTGCATGCTGTCTGTACCCCCCCCTCTCCCCCCCTTGAAAAGGGGGGGCTATTTATTTCCTACTTGGAAAAAAGGGGGGGCTATTTATTTTCCCCTCCTTAGAAAGGAGGGGTTAGGGGTGGTTTTCTCGTTCCCAGGTTTTGCGTGGGAACGCATTTGACACAGTTATATACTGTAAATAGGAGGAAAAGATGATTCGATTGATGGGCTTTTTGTGGATCAGTCTATCTTTTTGGGACACGGGAAAATTTTCCCCTCTCCCTCTGACAGAGGTAGAGGTGAGAGCTGTGGGACCGAACAGTTACAGGATTAGGGACTGGCAGAGGCGGCTTGTTGAATGGCAGAAGACAGTTCAGTTAGGCGTTGTGCATACAATTTCTTTTGTAGGGGAGTAAAAGTGGCTTGTGCTTTGTCCAAGTAAAATTGTGCTTGTTGCAGTTGACCATATTCTAAAGACCAATCGATTTGTCGCAGGCGCAAACGAGGCTGATTGGGTTTCAGTTGCAGGGACTGTTCAAGCCATTGTACCGCTTTCTCGTATTCTCGTTGTTGAGCCCAGAAAGTAGCGTATAGAAAATAGACATAGTCCAGATAATAATTGGGATGAGCTGGTTTTTTGTTTAGGAGTAATTGGAATACTGCTTCCAATTCTGGAATGGTCAGTTGACAGCGGTGATAAGTGACGCTGTAAATAATTCCTCTGAGGGCAGAAATGGCTGCCGTGTCCAAATTCCCAGTGCGAATGCGTTCTGTAACTGTTGGCCAGTTGGGAAATTCTACCTTTTTAGGATAACGGCAGGCCAGGTTAGTCAGTAGCAGATAAGGACCGATGTCTTGAGGAAAATTGACCACCATGTGCTGATAGTAGTCTTCTACTGTTTTGGGATCTTCAATTTTATCAAAGAATTGCGCAGCATGTGATTGGGCAAATCGAGAGAGTGGCTTTTGATCGGCCCACCAAATGGCTTGTACCAGTGGTTGTCCCCACAGAGAGGTTTGCAGCCAGGTTAGAACTGGGACTGAAAGAATTCCCATTGCAATCAGGCTTATGGTGATTTTTCTTAATAGGGAACTGCTAAAATAGCCAGGTAAGGCGAGCAGTCCACAGCTCAGTGCCAATAGGGGACCAAGTATGGGCAGATAGTTGCGGTGTTCAAAGTAGGGAACTAGGGCGATGAATGTGGATTCTAAGAGGTGACCGGCTAGAAACCACAGGATTGCAAAGGATAGAAGTGGCCAGCGTTTTCTGAATTTCAAGGCCAGTGGGGGGGCTGCGAGAATGAGTAAGGTGGTGAGTAAGGTGGTGGGGGGATTAAGGAGACTGTGGGAAATGGGATAGTCGTCAAAAAAGAGTCCAAAGTCTTGTTTTAATAGGATGAGTTTGCCCAGGTAGTCAAAGAGAATGCGAGTTTCAGTCAGCAGTCGTTCCACCAGGGTAAAGTCTCGGATTGCATAGCTGGCTAGAAATTGGGGCATGTGGAGGGCGAAATAGGTGATCAGAATTGTCAAGGGAGCATAGAGGAACACTGTGGCCCAGCGATGCCAGGCTCGGGAGCGGCTGGGCAGTAGGGTTAATTCGATGACCAATACGTAGAGAATTAACAGAATGCCATTTTCTTTGCTGAGGGTGGCCAGAATTCCGCCCAGTCCTATTCCCAAGGACATGAGCAGCCAGCCACGGTAGGAATGAGGGGTGTCCAAGTTGAGTTGGCGACCTTTGAGATAGGTGATCAATCCCAATAAGGTAAATAGGGTGGCGAATTCGGTCATTCTTTGTACCACATACAGGACTGTGGAGACTTGCAAAGGATGTAGGCACCAGAGGGTAAAGGTGAGGGTGGTGAGCAGCAGGCGACGAGGTTGGGAAAGAGGAGTCCAGTGAGTGAGTAGCCAGATCAGCCAGGCTACTAAACTGGCATTGAGTAAGTGAATGAGTACATTGGTATATTTGAATTCCCAAATACCAAAGGGCCATTGGTGGGCTTGTAATACAAAGCTGGCTAGGGAAAGGGGACGACCCAAGTTGGTGGTGACGCTTTCGGTGATGAATTGGCCAATGTCGGCCCAATTTTCGATATCAGCCAACGGACTGAGATTGGCTTCATCGTCCAGTAATAAGTGGCCGGAGAGACCTGGCCAGTAAATTGATAGACCTATGGCTAAGAGGATCCAAATTGCAAGGCCGTGTATGAGGTGGATTTTTTTCATGATGGGATAATGAGGTTGAGTGTGGGAATAGAAAAAAAAACCCGCCTCCTGTGGAAGGAGGCGGGCTTTTGCTTGAGTTATCGTTGTAATGTTCAGCTTAACTGTAACTTTTGTTCACTCTTGGTTAAGGTAAAGTGTTCATCTAACAGATAACTCTTAATAACTTACAATCTATTACTTACAAGTGGCTGGCAGATATTTGGTATCGACAGTGTTTTCAGCGCAGTTGGCAGCGTCGCAATACCATTTCTTATCATCCGGATTTAAGCAGAGAGCATACATGGCGGGTTCTAACGCGGCGTCACCATAGAAGTTGATGGTCAACACAACTTTAGGTCCTTTTCCGTCAGCCCCTGGCTCACAAGTTGCCAGAAGCAGATTGGTAGTGTACTTGCCACCCGTCTTGTTAGTCAGCGCAGTAACGGCAGCTGGGCATTCATTTTTGGAAGAAAGATATTCTTCAATAGGCATCTTGACACCGGCGGTCAATTGTACGGCTTCAGATACTTTACCACGCTTCATGTAGTCTGTGTAGGCAGGGATAGCCACTGCAGCCAAAATACCGATAATCGCGACAACGATCATCAATTCAATCAAGGTAAAACCTAATTGCTTTTTCATAAACATTTCCTCGCTCGCTTGTTAGACGTAGCAAAATAGAACTTTGAGGGTTGATACATCAGGTTGACTAAGGTGGTTGTGATACCGATTATAATGTTAGCATAATGTTGCCAAAATTTGTATAGCACAACTGATGCAGATATTACAAACCACTTGAAAAGGTACAGTATACTAAACGTTTTGCAGTTCCAAACCATTATTGGTGTTTAGGAACTTGGCTTGAACAGTCGCAAGTTTCATACCAATAAATACAAAATCATAACTTATTGATTTTAAATAATTTTAAATTATCCTGATATATGACGGACTATTGAAAATCAGCAGGTACGCTCCACTTTATAGAAGTATTTTTTTAATGCTAACTTTTTGAATTAATTGAATTAAATGGAGATTAAAAGGGGGTGTTGAAATTCAACAGATCTGCTGAAATTCAACACCCCGTCAATTTTCTATTTACCTCAAAATGTAGGGCGTAATACGCTATCATAATGCCACAAAAATAAGCGTTTATCAGGAAACGGGTTTTTGCTTGCGTAGGTTTTAACTGTTACTTACAAGTAGCCGGCAGATATTTCGGATGGCTCACAAGTCACCAAGACCATACCTGTGGTGTACTTACCACCTGTCTTTTGAGTCAGTACACTGATGTCGGGTGGACATTCATTCTTGGAGGAAAGGTATTCTTCAATAGGCATATTGATACCGGCGGTCAATTGTACGGCTTCAGATACCTTACCGCGTTTCATGTAGTCTGTGTAGGCAGGAATAGCCACGGTTGCCAAAATACCGACAACGATCATCAATTCAATTAAGGTAACTCACCTTACGCACTCAAAAGGAATTAGCAGATCCCTTAAAGCCTGAAAAGCCAGCTGAGCCGCTTTAATGTAGAGCTTATTTTTCAGTGCAAAATGATTGAGCTTAGTCTTAACTTTAAGCTCCTCAAGTTTGATGTAGGCATATAAAGAGGCAAAAAAGTGATTGGTCTGTGTGGTACAGGTTTTAGTGGGTGACTTTCCTAAAGAAGCATTTTGTTTCAATGACTTGTGATAGCATTCCACGTTCCAACGTATTTGATAGAGGGTGGACATGCGGTCATACGATAGTTCGGAATCACTGCTGACAAGATAGAGAATACCCGTTGAGCCGTCTGCGTTTGTGAAGACTTGTTTGGCTAAAACGAGTGGGAAATCAACGCCTTCCAGCCAGATTTCCCGTGTCATTCCTGCTTCTATAGGCAGAATTTATCACAAATTTTCTTTGGGTGCATAAGGTGAGAGATTACATATTTTTGAAAAGTTGGGCATGGCTACCCAGGCGAGTCAAATAGACTATTTGCTCATCAGTTTGATAAATCAGTAATAAATCGCCGCCTAAGTGTAATTCTTGAAAATCATTCCATTCACCTTGTAAAGCATGATTTTTTGCTTCAGAGGGTAAGGGTTCATTTTTTAACAGGTTCGCAACGTATAAAAAAAGTTTTGTGGCCTGAGTATCGGTTAGGCGAATTGTACGCATATCTTTGATAAAAGTTTTATGGCGCGATAGCGTTTTCACTGCGCTTCAACTTCCCGTTGCAGTTGTTCAAGCGTAAGATTTTCCAGATTTTTTCTGGCACGAACCTCAAGCATTACGGCTTTAGTTTGGTCATTCGGTATAGCAATTTCTACTTCTACACTGCTCATCAAACCTGAGTTTTTAGTAAACATTTCGTCAATAGCGGAGGAAATTAACTCAGAAGTGTTTTTTTTGAGTATCTTTTCTAATTTTTGTAATTTTTCGATGTGTTGAGGATCGAGTTCGGCGGTGATTTGCATCTTTATCTCTATTGGGTAATACTTTTTAGTCAAATGTAGGATATGCAAAACAATAGGATGTTTTGCAGACCCTACACAGACTTAGCAGGTTATATCAGACGTTATTTAACTATCTTGTTGATAGATTCGATGACAAACACTTCTGCGCCTAGAATAGGCATCCATTTTAGCGTTACAGCGTATTGCTCAGTGTTAAACCCGAAGTTTTTGTCACCGATGGGGCCCGGAATCGGCAATTTGACATCAACCATGGGTATTGTTGCAAGCCCTTGGTCTAAATCGAATTTGGCGCAAGTTGCGTCGGTTTCAACCTTAACCAATTCAGTGATTTTTTGTAGCACGAAGCGGTCGTTGGTGCCGTTGACCTGTTTTAACTCCGTTTCGTAGTACAGACTTTCGCCGAGCGCGTCTCCTAGGAAAGAGAGTAGCGGTACTTCGAGGGCTGGCACGGTGAGCGTGTAATCTTCAGTGGAGTAGTAAGCATGTCCCAATCTGATCAAGCTACTCATGTCTGGAATGTTACCAGTAAGTTTGTTACTACTTAAATCAAGGTAACTTAATTTAGTGAGCGCACTAAGATTAGGTATATTTCCAGTTAATGATCCGTTGTACCCTAAATTTAGACGCTCTAAGTTGGTTAAGCTACTCAAGGAAGCAGGAATCAAACCAACCACGCCACTCTGCCAAATACTGAGAATCCGTAGCTTTTTAAAATTGGCCAAATCGGGCATAGGTGTTCCGAGAGGAACGACATCGACATTCAACTCCTCCAATTGAGTGAGTGTACTCAAATCACCCAGAAATCCTCTGAGTCCGGTATAGCCCAGATAAAGCACTTTTAAATTGGTTAGCCCTTTCAGAATAACGATGTCTCCAGTTAATAACTTGTTGGCATGTAACCACAAAGCTTGAAGTCCCGTCAAAGCACTTAAATTGGCTAAAGGCCCGGCTAAACCTGCGCTACCCCGATTTATTTCAGTCACAGTACTACCACTACAAACCACGCCCGTCCAACTACACGGCGTATTCGTAACATTCCAATTAAATTAGCCCGATATATGACGGACTATTGAAAATCAGCAGGTACTCCCCACTTTATAGAAGTATTTTTTTAATGCTAACTTTTTGAATTGATTGGATTAAATGGCAATTAAAACAGGGTGTTGAAATTCAACAATCCGTCAAATTCTGATTTACCCCAAAATGTAGGGTGCGATTGCATCGCACCAACGTTAAATACGCAGTTTCTTTAGTTATGTCCCTTAAATTTTTCTCTGGCAATGGCTCGATATCCAATGTCTTTTCTGTAGTAGAGACCTTGAAGGTTCATGTGGTTTATGAGTTCATAAGCCGTACGTTGGGCATTTTGAATGCCAGTTCCTAAACCGCATACGCAAAACACACGCCCCCCATTTAGCAGTATATAACCTTGTTTTTCTAGGGTGCCGGCGTGAAAGATTTTGGCATTGGGAGTTGTGAGTTTGGGCAAAGGGGGAATAGTTTGTCCGGTTTGGTAGGGTCCAGGATAGCCTTGAGCGGCCAGGACTACACCAAGACAGTCTCGGTGATCCCATTCGGCAGCTATTTGATGTAAATTTTTATTCAAAGCAGCCAGACAGAGTTCCACCAGGTCGGTTTTTAAACGCAAGAGGATGGGTTGAGTTTCTGGGTCTCCCAGACGACAATTGTATTCTAGGACTTTAGGATTGCCAGCAGCGTCAATCATGAGTCCTGCATAAAGGAAGCCAGTGTAACTGTGTCCCTCTTTAGCCAGTCCCTGAACTGTGGGGAGAATGATGTTGGCCATGATGCGGGCATGAACGTCGGGTGTGATAACGGGAGCTGGAGAATAAGCGCCCATGCCTCCGGTATTGGGTCCCTGATCGCCTTCGTCACGGGCTTTGTGATCTTGAGAGGTGGCGAGGGGTAAGATGTGTTCTCCATCAACCATGCAGATGAAGCTGGCTTCTTCTCCGGTTAAATAGTCTTCAATTATAATCTGTTGTCCAGCTTGACCAAAGAGGCGGTCAACGAGCATGTGTTGAATGGCTTGTTGTGCTTCATGTGGAGTTTGGGCTACAACAACTCCCTTACCTGCAGCAAGACCGTCAGCTTTGATGACAATGGGGGTGCCTTGTGTTTGAAGGTAGTCTAGGGCAGCTTGTGGGTCAGTGAAAGTGGCATAGTTTGCAGTGGGAATTTGATGACGTTTTAGGAAGTGTTTGGCAAAGGCTTTGGAGCCTTCCAATTGAGCTGCAAATTGGGTAGGACCAAAGCAGGGTAAGCCAGCGGCTTGAAATTGGTCAACAATTCCAGCGACTAACGGTGCTTCAGGTCCGACCAGGGTGAGGGCAATGGACTGTTGTTGGGCAAAATCCAATAGGGCAGGGAGGTCGTGGGCTTCAATGGGAACGTTGATGACTTTGGGTTCTTGTTGGGTGCCGGCATTACCGGGCGCAACGTAGACAGTATGCACTTTGGGAGATTGAGCCAATTTCCAAGCCAATGCGTGTTCTCGACCGCCGCCGCCAATGATGAGGGTATTCATTTGGGAAGAGATGTCCTTTTGAGTTGAATTTAAGGAGAGGGGAATGTAGATTGATGATAAGTTTATTTTTCAATTGGAGTTCTTGCAAAAGCACATTAACTGGAGTGGAGGCTTTAGCCGGCCAGTGGTAGGCATCACCCCGCATTGATTGGAGTGGAGGCTTTAGCCGGCCAGCGGTAGGCATCACTCCGCATTAATTGGAGTGGAGGCTTTAGCCGGCCAGCGGTAGGCATCACTCCGCATTAATTGGAGTGGAGGCTTTAGCCGGCCAGCGGTAGGCATCACCCCACATTAATTGGAGTGGAGGCTTTAGCCGGCCAGCGGTAGGCATCACCCCGCATTAATTGGAGTGGAGGCTTTAGCCGGCCAGCGGTAGGCATCACCCCGCATTAATTGGAGTGGAGGCTTTAGCCGGCCAGCGGTAGGTGCCTTACAATTTGTATGTGTGGGGTGATGCCTACCGCTGGCCGGCTAAAACCTCTACTCCGACTAAAGCTTCTACTCCGGCTAAAGCCTCCACTCCGGCTAAAGCCTCTACTCCGGCTAAAGCCTCTACTCCGGCTAAAGCCTCTATTCCGGCTAAAGCCTCCACTGTCGGTTTCAAAAAAACAGCCGTAAGAGAATGCCCTGTAGTTTTGGGTGGGCAAATTGAAATTTGCCGTCCAATAGGTGCTCTTACAGCTGAGAAAGTGGGTTAATTAAAGGAGTGAGTTTATGGAGTTGTTATTCCCACTTTAATAGAAGGTAAGGATGGAAAATGTTCCATTTCTACCAGTTTGTACAGGGCTCTTTGGTAGGCAACTCCCATCGCTTCCTCTTCTTGGTTTGGATTTTCAATTGGCTTGGTGGCAGTGCCAACGACTTCATATCCATCTTTGAGGGTGAGTAAACAAAGTACAGTCATTTTGCCTAGTCGGTAGTATTGGGTACTTGCAATGGTACTTTTCATGGTGAGGTGTCCCTAATTGGCTGTCATTCTCTTATGATGAGCTTGAGTGGAAGAGCGTCGAGAATGATGAGGCTGAGGGGGATAGTTGTTATTTTTACGGGACTTAGAGGTTACAGAATAGCCGCCGGGTTGATTTTGTTGGGTGGCTGAACGGAAACGGCGTTTCTTGGTCGAGGGACGGGTAAGGGAAAATTTGGGCTCGAGTCCAGGAATGATGTGTTGGGGCAGGGATTTGCCTGTGTATCGTTCTATGCGTTCTAAGTGCAACTTATCTTCTGGCAATGCAAAGGAAATGGCTGTGCCGGCGGCACCGGCTCGTCCTGTGCGTCCAATGCGGTGTACATAGTCTTCGGCAAAACGTGGAAGATCGTAGTTGATGACGTGGCTAACACTGGTGACGTTGATACCACGGGCTGCAACGTCTGTGGCAACCAGGACTTGTAGTTTTCCTTGACGGAGATTCATGAGTGTTCGGTTGCGGATGGCTTGCTTCATGTCGCCGTGTAAAGCAGCTGCAGAATAACCTTGGGCAATCAGTTCCTGAGCCAAAACGTCAGCGCCTTGCTTAGTGGCGGAGAAGATGATGGCTTGGGTTAGAGTGGTATCTCCCAATAAATGCTGCAAAAGGCGATTTTTGTGTTCCATATTGTCGGCAACGTGCAGTCGTTGTTCAATATTAATTTGCGTGGGTTGGGAGTCAACCTCTACGCGTTGTGGAGAACGGAGTAGACGTTTGGCCAACTCGGCTAATTTTCCGTCCCAAGTGGCGCTAAACAGTAAGGTTTGTCGTTCGGCAGGGGTAAGTTGGGCAATTTTATTAACTTCGTCTATGAAGCCCATATCGAGCATACGGTCAGCTTCATCAAGTACCAGTATTTGGACTTGGCTGAGGTCGATACTTTTCCGTTCCAGGTGGTCGATGAGACGGCCTGGGGTGGCTACAACAATGTCTACTGGACGAGCCAGGTTTTTAAGTTGAGGACCATAGGGCATACCCCCGAATAGAGTAATAGATTGGAAGCGGATGTATTTGCCATAGTGCCGAATGGATTGGCTGACTTGGTTGGCCAGTTCGCGAGTGGGAGTTAAAATAAGTACCGAAGGGCAACCGGGTAGTTTTTTAGTCCGATTATTTAGAATAAATTGTAACGCAGGTAGAACAAAACCGGCGGTTTTACCTGTTCCAGTATTGGCGGAGGCAATGACATCTCCTCCGTCTAAGATGATGGGAATGACTGCAGATTGGACGGGAGTTGGTGTAGTATAGCCGCGTTGTTGGATGGCTTTGAGTAAAAGACCTTTTAGCTGTAAGTTTTCAAACGACACAGAAATTCCTTGCTGTTAGATGTAAAATTAGATCACGCAATAGGCTTGTAACCAACTACCCTCCGAAAAATGATTTTGTCAATGTAGTCTAGTGTCACAGGCCCTAAGTATAGGAAGTTAGGGGGTAACTTCTCATGTAAAGGGGAAAGAATATCAGAATTGGTTAATGATGTTCAAGTTGTTTTTGGGCAGTGATGATTGAGGGGTTTATAGGGTGGCTTGGGGATCGATGAGAGTATTGTTGAGACTGACTCCCCAATGAAGGTGAGGTCCGGTGGCTCTTCCCGTTTTACCTACGCTGCCAATCGGTTGTCCACGTTGTACAGATTCTCCAGGTTGAACGTGAATATCATGCAGATGTCCGTACATAGTGACGACTCCTTGTCCATGATCGATAAAAATTGTAAGTCCTGAAAAGAAGTAATCTCCTGTATTTACCACTTGACCATCGGCTGCAGACAGCACAGGTGTGCCTTGAGGGGCTGCGATATCTAAACCTTTATGGGGACTTCTGGGCTGTCCATTGAAGTAGCGACGCAATCCAAAGGGACTGCTAACGCGTCCCTGAACAGGCTGTAGTAAAGGCAGAGGAGAGTGGGCGGTGAATCGCCACGGACTGGCCAGGGCGGCTTGAATTTGGGGCGTTTCTCGTTGGATGCGTTCCAGATCGGCTTTGGAAGGATTGACGTGTCGAGCCCCCACTTTAAGGCGTTGTGTAGGGTAGGACTTTGAGATCACTTTAAAAGGATAAGTTTGTTGGGTGGCGGGATTGAGTAAAGTGTGTGATCCTGGTTTGGCATCTAACGGTATACCCAAAATGGCAATCCATTGATTTCGATCTGGAAGTATCAGTACGGGGCGTTGTTGATATAGGAGCCTGGGAGGTTCAGTGGCTTGTGAGGGTATGGCTAAACTGATGATTCCTCCGGGTACGGCAGATTTGGTGGAGAATTTACGGAGTTGTTCTGGTAAAGCAGGTAAAATAGGGGATTCGATAAGTGATGCAGTATTATTCAAAAGAGGAGGAATATCGGGGGCAGGAGGAGGCAGTTGAGAAATGATTGGGGATGATAAAGAGGAAGTAGTGATGGTTTTAACTGCAGATTGGGCGGATGAAATGCTGCCAATTGCTCTCGGTTTGACCGGTGGGGAAGACGTGATCACAGTGCAGTGGGTGAGAAAAAAGGACAGGGGGATAAGTAGCCAAATAGGGGAGAATTTCATCTGTTAGATTCCCATAGATATTAAAGGGGAGAACAAAACAGGTTTTGGAATTCAGGATAAAGTCCCCATTTTCTAGGGTTCTCATGGCCTCCAAAACCGGTTTTGGGATTGGGCACGCTGCCAAAATCAAGCCAAGTATTTGTCTAAGAACATAATACTCAGTTTCAGGGCGTCTTCTGAAGCGTCATGGTCAAAGCGGGGACTTTCTGGATTCACAAAACCGTGATCAGCATCATAGCTACGTAATTCCAAAATCTGATTGGATTCCGCCATAACATACTCCAATTCTGCCTGTTTGTCCGGCCAAGTGCGTTCCGTTTCCGCAAAAATCGCCAATACTGGACCCTTTAACAATTTGGCATTGGATTTGTTCAGCAAATTCCGGCAGTAGAAAAAAATCGTGGCATCCACCAAATCAGGATTTTGTAGAGTGGCCTGTTGCGCCTGCAGTCCTCCAAACGACCAACCCAAGACAGCCAACTTGCGTTGGGATTTTTTTAAGGACAAGAGAGCCGTTTGTAATTTGCGATGAGTCACCTCTTGATTTAAACTGCGCATATACTCACCGGCTTTCTTGGCATCTGCCGGATGAAATCCGTCATATAGATCAATCACCAAAGCTTGATAACCCGCCTTAGCAAACTCATCTGCCCATTGATGATTATAATCCAATATACCCCACCAATCGTGAATAATTAAGATGGCTCTACTTGCCTGCTCGTCACCCACCGCATAGCTATAAAATACTTCTCCAGCAGAGGTAGTTAGCTCCATTAATAACTCCTTGAAAATATTAAGTAACTCAACAACACTGGCGACATCACCAAACGCCAAATGGCACCATTATGACTCAACTGACTTGGTTAGCACCGGCTAAACTCAACTTATTTTTACACATCACTGGCCGCCGCACCGATGGTTATCATCAACTCCAAACGGTTTTTCAATTTCTCGATTACAGCGATGAACTCTCTTTCACCTTACACAATTTACCCTGTATTGACTGTCAATTGGAAGGTATCGCCCCGGAACACAATCTCATTGTACGCGCCGCCTACCAATTACAACAAGCTACAAACACTCAGCAAGGGGCCATAATTACCATTGATAAACGTATTCCCATGGGATCCGGATTAGGGGGAGGCAGTTCCAATGCTGCCACCACCTTACTTGCGTTGAACCAACTGTGGCAACTGCACCTCCCGCTCTCCACCCTTCAACAACTCGGCCGCCAACTGGGCGCTGATGTTCCCATTTTTTTACATGGAGAAGCCGCTTGGGCTGAAGGAGTAGGCGATATTTTAACACCGATTCCATTACAGGAGCCCTGGTACTTGGTCATTTATCCCGGCTGTCAAATTTCTACGGCAGAAATTTTTGCCGCGCCTCACTTGACACGAGACCTGTTACCCGTTACACTGCGCGACTTTCAAGCCGGTCAAACCCGCAACGTGTGTGAACCTGTCGTGCGCTCCATATACCCTCAAGTAGGAGAAGCTTTGGACTGGCTCCATCAACATGCGGTAGCTCGTTTGACTGGCACTGGTTCCTGCATATTTGCCTGCTTTCCAGACTCCACAAGCGCCTCCTCTGTTCTACAACAACTGCCCAAACAATGGAAAGGATTTATCGCCCGCGGTCGGAATCAATCTCCCGCCCGCTACGCAGTTGATTTTCCCATAAACAGAAAGGTTGCCAACTCATAAACAATCTGCTATTATAAACTCTCAACACTCATTATTGGGGTGTAGCCAAGCGGTAAGGCACTGGGTTTTGATCCCAGCATCCCTAGGTTCGAATCCTAGCACCCCAGCCATCCACACTCAAAATCACCCTCAAAAATACTAAGCGGGAGTTGTCGGTGTGTCTAACCGCATGAAGGTATTTGCAGGAAATGCCAATCCTGCCCTAGCACAAGCAGTCACAAAACACCTCAATTTGCCACTGGGTAAAGCCATCGTCGGACGATTCAGTGACGATGAAATCATGGTAGAAATTCAAGAAAATGTGCGGGGTAAGGACGTCTTCATCATCCAGTCCACCTGTACTCCTACCAATGATAATCTCATGGAACTGTTGGTCCTGGTTGACGCTGTAAGGCGTTCCTCAGCAGGACGCATCACTACAGTTATCCCCTATTTTGGTTATTCCCGTCAAGATCGACGTCCACGTTCCGCCAGAGTGCCGATCACAGCCCGCGTAGTTGCTGACATGATTTCCAGTGTAGGCACCAATCGGGTACTCACCGTAGACTTGCACGCCGATCAAATTCAAGGCTTCTTCGACCTCCCCGTCGACAATATCTACAGCTCCCCTATTTTAGTCAGTGACATCTGGCGCCATGAATACCCCGACCTTATGGTCGTCTCTCCAGACGTCGGTGGTGTCGTGCGAGCTCGAGCCCTGGCCAAACAACTCGACGAAGCCGATCTTGCCATCATCGACAAACGTCGACCGGGACCCAATGAAGCCAAAGTCATGAACATCATTGGCGACGTGGAAGATCGCACCTGCGTCATCATCGACGACATGGTCGACACCGCTGGCACCCTTTGTGAGGCCGCAGCCGCTTTGAAACGACAAGGAGCTGCCAAAGTAGTTGCTTACTGCACCCATCCAGTGTTATCCGGACCTGCCGTAAACAATCTACAAAAATCAGTACTTGATGAACTGGTCGTCACGGACACCATTCCCCTAAAAGACAACGCCTTACACTGCTCAAAGATCAGACAACTCAGCATTGCAGAAATGTTGGCAGAAAGTATGCGTCGTATCAGCGAAGAAGAATCAGTCAGCTCCCTATTCATGGACTAACCCCCTCAAAAATACCCCCCCTCATCTACCTCTGGTCGCGGAGGAAGAACCCTCAAGCCCCGATTGGGGATTTTTTATTTCAAATGGAGACCCATTACATGGACCAATTCGAACTCAAAGGACACATTCGGCAAGACAAAGGAAAAGGTGCGAGCCGCCGCTTACGCCGAACTGGCAAAATGCCCGCTATCCTATACGGAGCAGGTAAAGATCCCATACCCTTGACTCTTACGCACAATGATATCTTTAAAAATTGCCAACACGAGTCCTTCTACTCCCACGTTTTAACCTTACACATTGAAGGTCAAGCCAGCGAAAAAGCCGTACTTAAAGACCTACAACGTCATCCCTACCTTCCTATTTTACTCCACCTTGACCTACAACGAGTCACTGAAACCGAATATCTGTACATGCGGATACCGGTTCACTTCATTAACGAAGACAAATCCCCTGGAGTAAAACAAGGCGGAGGCGTTATTTCTCATCACCTTTCTGAGGTTGAAGTGCGTTGTTTGGCCAAAAACCTTCCTGAATTCATCGAAGTTGACCTATCTGAAGTACAGCTTAATCACACCATTCACCTCTCCAACCTGACCCTTCCCGCTGGAGTTGAAATTGCTGCCCTTCTTTCAAGTACTGCTCCAGACCACGACTTACCGGTTGTCTCCGTACATCTGCCCAGAGGTACTGCTGCTGAAGAAGGTGAAATAACACCTCCTGCCGGTAGCTGATTACCTCCCTTAAATGTCTGATTTTACTACACTCCTGATAGTAGGTCTCGGCAACCCCGGGACCTATTATGCCAATACCAGACACAATGCCGGCTTCTGGCTACTCGACCACCTCGCCCACCACCACAACCTCTCCTTTCGACACGAATCCAAATTCCAAGCCGACCTCGCCCGGCTAGAACCCTCTTCCCCCTCCAAAACCACCCTGTGCTGGCTGCTCAAACCCCAAACTTACATGAATCGCAGCGGTCAATCTGTATTGGCTTTCAGTCACTACTATAAAATTCCCACTGACCACATTCTGATCCTGCATGACGACCTAGATTTCCCCCCCGGGCGACTTCGAATCAAAAAAGGCGGAGGAGACGGCAAACACAACGGGCTCAAGGATATTATCTCCCATTTAGGTACCACTCAATTCTGGAGACTGCGCATTGGCATCGGTCACCCAGGAACGGGACAAGACGTGGCAGCCTACGTTCTAAACCCTCCAATCAAGGAAGAAGAAACTGCCATTCTCCAAAAACTCCCGATTCTACTCGATCTATTCCCTCTCATCTTAAACAAAGAAATGGAAAAAGTCACCCAACAACTTCATACCTTAACCTGACTCTGAATTTACAGAATTCTCAAGATTTCCTAACTGTCTGAATCAGAATTTACAAAATTTATAAAATCCTCAGCATAGGGCAAGGGGTAAAAATGCCCCTATTCGTTACTGAAAATTCTGACCCAGACCCCTAAAGTAGCTAAGAACAAAACCCCAAAAATTAAATCCCAAATGAAACACCTAACCCATTGGCTCCCCATGCTAATTTTGAATATGGGAATACTTTCCAATCCAACATGGGCCCTCAACTCATACCCATCATCACCTCCCCCCCATTCTCCAGACCCCTCTGCACAACAAATTCTACTCACCCCTCAAGACACCAAATTCAGAACTGCCCTATTGATTTCGGGACTAACCCTAGCCACCGGTCTCTATGGCTTTACCTCTTGGTGGGATAACAGCAGTTCCCAATTTGAAGTCCGACAAGAACACTGGTTTGGACAAGACAGTCCCAATGGAGGTGCCGATAAACTGGGGCACGGTTTCTCAGCCTACACCGCTACCCGCCTCCTTACCAAAGGATTTCAATGGGCTGGCCACGACCAATCCCAATCTGCTTGGCTAGCCGGCTTAACCTCCGGAGCTCTACTGACCGGCGTCGAAATCATGGACGGTTTCACTGCCGAATATGGATTCAGCACCGAAGACGCCCTCATGAACCTCACCGGGATCTCCCTGGGCATACTTTTAGAATCCCATCCAACTCTAGACAACCTACTGGACCTCCGACTCCAATATTGGGTCTCCAAAGATGCCAGACGCTTAAATGACTATGATCCTGTCGCTGACTATTCAGGGCAAACCTACCTTCTCATCACCAAAGCCAGTGGAATTCCCACCTTAAATCGTTACCCCATATTACGTTACCTAGAATTCGCCATGGGCTATGGGACCAGAGGCTATCAACCCACCGATGGCACCGACTCCCAAGAAAAATCCCGAAACCTCTACTATGGCCTGTCCATTAACCTGTCCCAACTGCTCAATGACAAAATATTCCCCTCTCAATCCTCCTCCCTGAATACAGTCACCCGGCACCTGTTAGAATATGTACAAATACCCGGGACTGCTGTATTGCTTAAACACAAATTATAACCTGCCTCAATCCTGTCGAACAACAAACCTGCTAAAGTTTTTAAAAACCTGGCAAGTTTCTTCATTACACTCCCTCTTAAGCTTAAGAGGGACTGCTTGCATTCCCAGTTCTCCGCCCCAAACTCTCCAGTACAAAATCCCGGTTCCCCATCATAACAACGCGTCCTTCCTCCATAACCATCAACTGATCAACCAATGATAACAAAGACATACGATGAGTAATCAACAACACCGTCTTATCAACCCAATAAGTCTGCCAACGACTCTTTAATAACATTTCCAAACGACTGTCCATGGCACTGGTGGGCTCATCCAACAACAAGATCGGAGGATCCAATAACAATGCCCGAGCCAAAACAATAGCCTGTCGTTGCCCTCCGGACAAACCTTGCCCCCTTTCTCCAATCAACCGATTCAACCCCAAGGGATGCTGATCAATCAACTCATCTAACCCGGCCAACCGCACCGCTCGCAACACCTGCTCATCTTCCACATAAGGCG
Source organism: Thiomargarita sp. (assembly GCA_020721005.1). Lineage (GTDB taxonomy): Bacteria > Pseudomonadota > Gammaproteobacteria > Beggiatoales > Beggiatoaceae > DYNP01. The sequence goes on along the minus strand of DYNP01000007.1, from coordinate 173,438 downwards.
CTTTGAGCACAATATTGTCCCGCACAGTCCCATAAAACAATTGCCCTTCCTGAGGCACATAACCAATATTACGTCTTATATCAACTGGATCAAACTGTCGACTGTCCAATCCCTCCAATAAAACATGTCCTTTATCGGGCTCATAAAACCCCAAAATTAACTTAAACAAGGTACTTTTTCCACAGCCCACCCGTCCAATAATACCCACTTTTTGCCCTGTGTCCAAGGAAAAATCAACCTCATTTAAAGTTGGCAGCGTTGCTTGAGGATAGTAGAAAGTGACCTGTTTAAACTGCAATTTCCCCTGCAATTGCGAACAATGCACCCGGTCCCGTTCTCGTGGACGCTCCGTAACCTGCTGCATAACCCTGTTAAGCGAATGATAAGCAGTCATTGCCTGATGATAACGAGTAAACAAACTGGCCATCTGTGCCAGCGGTGACATCGCTCGACCTGCCAAAATAGTGCTGGCAATAAGACCTCCCATTGTCAACTCATTCTCCATGATCAAATAAACTCCAACCACCACCATAAAAATTGCAGTCATTTGCTGCACAAACAAAGCAAAATTAACCGTCAAAGCAGATAAAAAGCGAGATTTGAGACCCGCTTTGGCAATCTCTCCCACCATTTGTTCCCAACGTCTTTGCATAGCGCCTTCTGCCCGGCACGCCTTAATATCTTCTAAACCACTCAACACTTCCACCAACAACGCTTGCTTTTGACTGGCAGCCCGAAAACTATGTTTTACCACTTTTCGTAACGGGAATTGCATCAAACCGCTCAACACAATCACCATGGGCATAGCTGACAAGGGAACTATAGCCAACTGGGGGTGTAAACTCCAAATTACCAGAATAAACAACAAGGCAAATGGCAAATCAATCAAGGTGGTCAAACTGGCCGACGTTAAAAATTCCCTCAAAGTCTCAAATTCATGCACATGGTTGGCAAAGGCACCTATTGAACGCGGATGATTTATCATACGAGTACCCAATACTTGTTCAAAAATCAAACTTGCAACCACAATATCTGACTTTTTGCCAGCCATATCAATGAAATAACCGCGCAAGTTTCTCATCAAAAAATCAAAACAAAATACCAGGGCCGCCCCCACTGCCAAAGCCCATAATGTTTCAACCGCATGATTGGGCACAACCCGATCATAAACATTCATGATGAACAATGGGGAAGCCAATGCGAATAAATTAATCAGGAAAGAGGCAATGAGAACTTCCCCATAGAGCACCCATGACTTAAACAAAGTGCCCCAAAACCAACTGCGAGGAACGGCTTCTAAAGTTTCTTCAATATGGGTCTCAAAATGGTAATGAGGTCGAGCAAATAACGCATATCCAGTATAATTTGTCTGCAAATCAACCCAAGAAATTTCCATTTCCCCCTGACCAGTCTCTGGTAAAAGCAACCGAGCTGTTTTAACTTGCTTACTTGATCCCATTGCCAGCAAAACACAAGCGTGCCCATCTTTCAGTAACAGCACTGCAGGCAACATCAATGAGGTAAACTTGGTCAATTGCCGCTTTACAAGACGGGCTGAAAAATGAATCCGTTCCGCAGCTCGAATAAATAATTCTGGAGTAAAACGATGATTTACAAGTGGTAATCCAGCCTTTAAAGCCTCTGCAGATTTGGGTTGATGATGCAATTGAGTCAAGATAACCAAGCATTGTAATAAAGGATCTTCAAATTCGACACTAAAGTCCATATTTTTCACAGAAAAGTTGATAATCAGGGTTAAAATTAGGAAATTGTTTGCCACCGTGAAATTATTTTCAATAAATTGGCTTTCTAATCAACCAATTATGGTGGAGGCAACATTTTATCTGTCTCTAAACAATTGCGCACTGTCCAAACCACTAAAGGTTGACTGATTTCCAAACGCTTTGCCAACAAGTGAATGGAAAAAGTATGCCCATCTTGATGCAAAGCTGTCCAAGTGTCTATAAAATAAGGTTGATGAGGATTTGTAATAAACCTAAAGTAATGTCGCAATTCTGGATGACTTTCATCGTGAGGCACTAAGATTGAGAATCGCTTATTCATCAAATCTTGAACCTGATAACCATATAAATCAGCATAACTGGTATTTACATAAAGAAATCGCCCCCGACCATCAGTCACCCCAATAGCCACATCCGTGGCATTCAAAATCCCTCTTAACAAACCATCTTGTTGTTCAAAAAATTGCTGCACATTCATAAATTCACTTAAATCTTCCCCCACCATCCAACCAAACCAGCCGGGAATAGCATGTTGATGCGACACATTCGACCAAGCCACAGTTTTAATTCCTCCATCTTTACAAAATACCTCGGTTTGCCAGCGCAAAAACTGTTTGGCTTGCAAATGAGCCTTCACCTTTTCCCGGTAAGTAGGTTGAGGATATAATAAATCTAAACCAAAGGGATTGCGCAACATTTCATAAGCTTTATAACCAGTTACCATTTCACAGTGCCGATTCCACATCACAAATTCCCCAGATTGATTATAGGCCACAAACATGATTGGCATATTCTCAATCACAATCCGCAATCGTTCCTCGTTATCACACAATAACTGTAAAACTTGATCGTGTTCAGTAATATCATGACCCACCGCACATAAAGAAAAATCATCCGTACTTGGTTGACTGGAACCTGACCATAAAATGGTTTTCTGACTCCCATCTTTACAGGTTAAAGTCCATTCCCAATCTCTAAAACCTGCATAATTCTCCACCATTTCTCGGGTGGTGTTCAACAATTCTTGTCGATAATCACCATCAGGATAAAGGAATTCCCATGCTTGAGGATTATTCACCACTTCTTCTGCTGAATACCCTGTAACTTGCTCACATTCCCGGTTCCACAATATGAAATTAAAATCTTTGTCCAATACATACAATAAAGTTGGCAAGGTCTCAATGGCCAAACGCAAATGCAATTCATTGGCTTGCAAAACTTGTTGCCGCTGGCGCAACGCCTGTTCAACTTTCACGCGCTTAGTAATGTTTACTGAGAATACAATAACTCCTTGAATTTCCCCTTCATTATCTCGATAGGGAATTTTATCCACCTGAGAAAATCCTCGTGCCTGTTTCTCAATCAAACCCAACTTGGGTTTACCAGAGGTAATCACTTCTAAATCGCTGACATGATATTCCTTGGCATGTTCCGGATTTAAATCATATAATGACATTCCCTCTAAATCGCGCAGTGGCACCCCCATCCATTTGGCAGCATAACGATTGGCTCGAATAATCCGATTCTCCTTATCTTTATAAATAATTGATAAGGGTGCAGAATGGAAAATAATCTCATATTGCTCATGCTCATAACGTAATGCTTGCTCTGCCCTCATTTGTTCTGTAACATCTTGAGAAAACGACAATATTCCCAAAATTTCCCCTTGCTTATTTTGATAAGGCAACTTATCCACGCGCAAATAACCCTTAGCCCAACGCTCTACATAACCCAATCTGGCCTGTCCAGAATGCATGATTGCCCAATCCTCAGCCCGTTCCTTCTCGTCTTCCTTCAATTGTTCCTCGGCTTGATGAGCCTTTCTTAAGGCAATTGCATAACGATTGGCTCGCACCACCTGTCCATTCCTATTCTTGTACACAATTGCCAAAGGAGCGGCTTGAAAAATGGTCTCATATTGTTCCCTCTCCTCTTGCAAGGTTTTTTCTAACCGCTGTTGTTCCGTAATATCGTGCATCAAGGAAAATGCAAACAACATTTTGCCTGCTTCATCAGTGACCACATCGAAGCGTGCCCACACTGGCAAAATTCGACCTGCCCGGTCTCGCATTTCCAGAATGCCCTCCCAAGTTTTGCCTTCCTTTTCCAAGTGAGTCCGAATTTCCTGAACCATTCGTTTCCAACTTTGCGGAGGAAAATAGTCCCGATAACGCAAATGTTTGGCATGTTCAAAACTGTATTTAAACAATTTTTCATGGGCTGGATTGATATATAACAATTCCCGCTCGGGACCAAGGACCGCAATAGCTTCATGGGAATTTTCAACCACAGTTTTAAAAATCTGTAAAGCCTGCAAAGTTTCCCGTCGTTCCCCTTGATCAATGCCCACAGCCAATACATATTCAATTTCGCCTTGAGGATCGGGTAAAACACAGCAATGACATTCGATCAACAAAGGCCGCCCTTCTTTGCTTAAAATGGTCATTTCGGATAACATTTTTTCCTGACGTCGACTTAACAGGGCATTCAAATTTTCACTGACAATTGCTTGATCGGAAGTTGGGATCAACAACTCCAAATAATTGTGCCCAATCACTTCTTCTGCTTTATAATTTAACGCTTTAAGCAAAGTGTCATTCAGCATGGTGATCTGACCAGTGGGAGTGATGGTGATGAAAAAGGCAGGTGAAGTTTGAATCAGTGCATTGGCAAATACAGAAGCCTGACGCAAACTGGCCTCTTTTTGCAAACGCTCACTGATTTCCCGAACAATGGCACAAATCCAAATTTTTTCTTTAAACGAATAGTAACCAGTTGAAATTTCGACAGGAAATTGATGTCCATCTGCATGTCGGTGCCAATCTTGAACAGCACGCAATTTTTTGCGAGAAGCCGCTCGCAATAAAGTCACGCTTTTAGCAGGGTCAAACAATATATCTTCCAAATGACTTTGTAATAACTTTTCTTGAGAATAACCATATAATTCACTGGCTACTCGATTCACTTCCACAATTTCATGAGTACTGGCCTCAAATACCAAAATGGTATCTGACAAGGCTTCAAACAGCAAGCGATAACGGGCTTCACGGTCAGCCAACTCAATATTTGTTTTTCTGAATGCTGTGACATCTCGAGCCACAATCACTGTGCCTCGTTGATTGGCGGTTTGCCAGTTTTGGCCATATAATTCAATATTAAGCATTCCTCCCTTGGATCGTTGGTATTGGCTGATGCGTGGGAATTGTTTAAATGGCTCATTTAACAGTTGTTTACCATTAAGTTGTCGCAATTCATGCACGGGATAATCATACAATTGAGCCGCCATGGCATTGGCTTCTACAATATGTTCATGATTGTCTAAAACCAGCACTGCCACAGGTAACGATTTAAACCAGTGTTCAAATAATAAAGATTGTTCCAACAATTGTTCCAAACGTTTTTGTTCTGAAACATCTTGGAAACTGACTAAAAAATAACTATTATTAGATGATCGTTGCCCATAACCACGTAACCAACGGTAACTGCCTTCTTTATGTTGAACCCGATGGACTTTTTCAAAATAAGAGGAATTACCTTCTAAACAATTTTTAATTTCTTTAACTAAACCAGGATGATCAGCCGGATGTACCCGATGGTACCAAGCCGCAATTTGCTGGCCCAAATCTGCACTGCCATAACCTAATAAGGATTGCCAACCTTCTGAATAAATGACCTGAGAAGTGCGTAAATTCCATTCTAGCCACATATTCCCCTGATTTTGCCACAAAAAGTCCAGGCGGTGCTGTAGAATTTTAAACGAGGCCAGCAACTGTTGATGAGCGGTAACTTCCCAAAAACTTAATACTTGAGCAAATGGTTGTCCAGTCCGATATAATACTTGCCCTTGCAGCTGTAAATAACACAATTTTCCACGGGAAGTGGTATAGCTGACTGGATTTTTTTGATTGGATTCCCATTTTTTCCACAGGGCCACAAAGTCAGCGGGCTCTATGGTGGTTTCCAAAATGGTTTCAGCTTGCTGATTTAAGGTTTGCAACTGTCCCATTGACCATGGATCATTTTCAGCAGTGCTGGACAAGTTAGGATAATTAATAACCACTGCTTCTTGCAATCCTTCCAAAACAGTTTGCAAATCATTCAGTTGTTGCTTGATGTGCAAAGGAGAATCTTGGGTGTCCAACCAACCCATCCCTTCATAACTTTGGGATAAACAGCGCCATTGCCAATGGACAGTAACTTCATGACCCTCAAGATTACGTAAGATATGTGTGGTGTTAAAAATTTTTTCTTCTGGTCCCAAATTCAAGATACTGGCTTTAAAATCAGCAGCTTGAGAATCGGATAACAGTTGCAAATAGGAGTGTTGGAACAATTGCGCAGTTTCATAACCCAATTGTTGCCAACCCATGTTGACATAAGTAAAATAACCTTGTTGATCAAGGGCACAGAATAAAAGTGGATAGGAATGTGACATAGTATTGAGTTATCTTAGAGAGAATTCTCCTTAATCTGGAGGATAGAACAATCTCCTCAGTTAAGCAAGGGAGAAAGAACTTATTTCCCCTTTTTTTAAAAAGGGGAAATGAAGGCTTAAAATGGCAATTGGTAAATGATTTTCTCGTTTTCTCGTTCCCAAGTGTCACTTGGGAATGCAGTCTTGACCGCGCCGCGGTCTGTTGCGAATAAAAACAGGCACAAAGGGACATAATTGTTACCAACTCTATGAAAATCAAGCCCCCCATTTTTCAACTTACACCGTCATTAACTGGCTGCCTTTATTTACACGATAAAAGGGTGGATTGATGAATAATTGACCGCGACGCGGTCAAGACTGCATTCCCAAGTGACACTTGGGAACGAGAGAAAACAAGAGAAACGAGAGAATTAAGTAAGGGAAATGGAAGTAATTTCCCCTCTGATTTAAGGAGGGGAAATGAAGGCTTAAAATGGCAATTGGTAAATGATTTGTTTATCCCCATTCCCATAGATTAAAACAAAATCTTCCAAACTATCGGCATTGATATCAGTGGTTTGGCTAAATTGAATTCCTCCAGTGGCTAAACCTCCCCGTTCCACTGTATAGTCGAGAATGCCCCGGAATCGAATGTCACCAGTTCCTTCAACTGTCAGCATACCCTCGTTGCTCATTACAACTGAATAGACACCGGGAGCATTCATGAAGAATCGGTAGATATTCTCAGGCTCCTTTGCCACTGGATAAATGAATTGTTGACGTTTGTTGCCAAATTCATCCCGGAACACGAACAACAGCGAGATTACCGCAGGTAATGAAGTGGGAATATTATAGAGTCCGGGCGCTAAAGTCAACCACGCCAATTGAGAAGAAAGTCCAGGTCTGGCTACATAATACCATTGGGCATTGAATGGTACCATTAAGTTACCATTGCCTTGCACAGTGGCATTGGGTAAGCCTAAACTCCGCAATGTGTTTTGCAACCCATTGAAATCTTGAACTAAAGGCTGAGTGCGAACTTGTTGTCCATTGGGAGTGATGAATAACACGCTGCCATCTGGATAAACAGTCATAGTTGGAGAAAACTCTGTGCTCAATTGCTCCAATTGCGTAATTTTTAGAAACCAACGAGTCAGTAGCTGTTCCAAACGCACTTGATTTTCTCCATCTTGAGTGACTGTGTATCGTTGCTCTTGTACCGTGGGAATGGCTTGAATTTCACCAGCCAAAGGGGGAGAGGGTAGCAAAAATAAACGTTGTTTGTCACCATTGGCATAGGTGATTCGTAAATCGACTTGACCATCCTCATTCTGATCGGCAATCAGTAATAACTGGGTGACTTGTTGAGCGGGTCCTCGCTCTATTACGTAGTCAAATACACCTCGATAAAGATAGCCATCTATTTTCACGGTGACCATGCCATTGTTATAAAACTTCACTTCTGTGGCTCCGGGAATGCCTTTCAAAGTGGTCTCCAATTCCATTTGCTGAGCAGGTGCGGGATAAAACCATTGTTCTCGACGTTGTCCATCCGCTTGGGCAAAACGCAATACAAAAAAGTCAATTCCCTTGACCAATGAGGAAGGTTGAGCTTCCAGTCCCAATAATTTCAGCGGATCGGAAGGATGGGTTTGCCAATCTGGACGGGCTTGAAAATACAATTGTTCCGTGGCTGCAATTTGTAAATTTCCATCCAGCAGGGAACGGAATTTGGCAAGTCCCAAAGTTTCTAAAGCCGCTTGAAATGCCGTGGGCACTTGAATACTGGGCTGCGTGGTTACCATTCGCCCGGTCGCGGTAATGAAGATGACTTGTCCATGTGGATAAATAGTAATGCCGGGCATATCAGAAGCATGAGTTTGGTGAATGTAAGTGGGTACCAAAACAAATAGATCTTCCCCCAATAACAGTTGCAAATTGCCGGTTAAGGGGTCTTGGGTAAAGACCAGAGCGTTGTTTTTCAAATCCGGTAACGCATTGATTGCTGAAAGTAAATCCAATTCTCCAATCAGCACATCTTGTTGCAAGTTGACTGCTTTTCGAGCTCCAATGGGTTCAAAAATGCCAGACAAAGCGCCAGTCAGATCAAGTCCAGCAGGAATGGTAACATTGCCCATAAAACGCACTCCCTCACCCAATATCGCCTTGGGATCCAGAGTGCTGCCCACGGCGATGATGACATGAGACAACCGAGTTCCTGCTTCAATGCGCGCATTAAGCGTGGCTGGTTGTTCCGGATCACCGATGATTTCACCGCGCACTGTGCCGCCCGTGATGACAGTCCCAGCCAACAATTGGGCGTCCTCAATAATACCTTCACTGGTAATTTGACCGCCCAAACGTCCACCCCCAGTAACCAGTGTATCGGGGAGAATGTGCACATTGCGTAAAATACCTTGGTTCACTGTGTGCCCGGCTATGCGACCACCACGCACTTCCCCAGTGGCAGTGATAATATAATTTCGCAAAGTTTTATTGGTGTTATCATAGAGGGAATCGATGGTATTTAAAGTGACCAAAGTGGTGATTGTGGTTTGATTATTGGGCAAAACAGGATCAAAGGCTAAACTGCTGACCGAAATGGTTTGGGTCAATTCCCCTTCGGTTTGTGGCTCGATAATCAGAGTGATGAGGGCATTGTTACCCGTTTTGATGGCAGCAATAGGGCAGGTTAAGCCCATCTCTGTTGAACTGAGATTCGGATAACAACGGTCAGCAACTCCATTGATTTCATTGGAAATTAAGAGGGTGCTGGGACCTGTTGCTTTGGTGGTCACCAGAAGGTCATTGGCATCATGGGGACCGTTATTGGTAACGGTGATATGATAGGTCAATTTTTCACCAATGCTCAAGCCCGAGGGATTGGCTACCGCAGATAAATTCAGGTCGGCAGTGGCAGTGATACGAGTGGTTTGGGAGGCAATTGCCGGGGTGGGATCGACCTGATCAGCGGCAGCTATAGCTTGCAGCGTGACCTCTCCAAAGTCATTGACCAAAACTTCTAGGTGTAAATTGATTGTGGCGCCCACTTCTAAAATTTTCCATTTGCAAAGTACGGTGTGTTCTGCGGTCTCATTGCAATTTTCACTGTTATTGGGAATATTGACCAGTTGCATAGAAGCAGGTAACGTGGCTTCCAAAAAAACCTGAGTGGCTGGATTGGGACCGTCATTGCTCAGAGTTAAAGTGTAAGCATAATTTTCTCCCACATTAACCACGTCTTTGGAATCACTGATTTGCAAACGCAGGTCGCTGCTGGCCATTCTCAATAGACTGATGGCATTGTCACTGAAACCAGCCACATAGATGTGAGTACCATTGGGACTGACAACCACATCTTGGGCGCCCCCTAAGCCAGAAAGATCTTTTTCCCCGTTGCGCACACTGTCCAGAAAGATGAGATGGCCTGTTTCAGCTTGACGTTTCCAAATGGCAAGAGTGCTGTCATTGGCAGAAGTGATATATAAATAAGCACCGTCTTGGGTCAAAGTCAAACTGGTGGGACCGTCTAAACCTTCCACACCTTCATTTCCCTTGGCATGGGATTCTACAAATGTAAAGGCATCGCTTTCCGGAGATCGCACAAATGCAGTGACTGCATTGTCAATCCCAGCGCCCAAACTGTACAGGTAAAGTCCATCGGGACTGAATATGACGTCAGTGGCAGCATCCAATCCTAATATTCCAGATTGTTGATTGACCAAGTTTTGTAAGAAGGTCAATTCTCCAGTGCCTGCATCACGTTGAAATAGAGTGAGACTGTCAGTATTGGCATTGGCAGAGACCCAATAATTGCCATCAGGTGAGAGATGGAGAGCATTGACACCATCGAGGCTGGCATCTTGTTGCAGTCCTATGAAATTCAGTTGTCCAGTCAAAGCGTTACGGTTAAATAAGGCGATGGCATCGTCTCCAGAGCCGGCGACATAAAGATGGGTGGAAGTCATGGCAATGTTAAAGGCACCAGTTAAACCGTCCACTCCGAGTACCCCATCTTGATGTATTTCTACAAAAGTGAGTTGTCCGGTCAGGGAATCTCGCTTGAAAACAGTGAGTGCACTGTCATTGAGACTGGTCACATAGATAAAATTGCCTTCGGGACTGACAATAATATCTGTGGGGGAAGCAAGGCCCTGGGCGGCTTCAGTGTCGTCGAATAGGGCTTGTACAAAGGTCAGTTGTCCAGTACCAGGGTCACGTTTAAACACAGTGATGGCATTGGAATTAAAGCCAGCGGCATAGAGATGATTGCCATCGGGACTGAGGGCCAGAGCAATTACGCCCTGCAGCCCAGTTACATTTTTAACGCCTTCTCTTTCGGCCCCGGCAAAGAATAAAATTTCCGGACGATTGACATAATCGGTAGTGGACACGGTGTTATTGGCAAGGTCGGGGTCAAATTCGGCTGTGGGAGTCACTGTAGCGGTGAAGTCTTGAGTGCCGGCGACCATCGGCTGCAGTTCCAAATTGAGGGTCACCGTGCTGCCTCTGGGCATTTGAGCCAGGGTGCAGACCAGTTCTCCATTGGGACTGAGATCGTAGCACAGGTTACCCGTGTCGGGACTGAAGGTGGCGGTTCGGTAAATGGCTTGTTCTGGGCTGGGCAATTGATGAGTCAATTGTACTGCATTGGCTGGGTCTGGTCCCTGATTGGTTATTTTAAGGGTATAGGGTAAGGGATTGCCAACGACTGGATCTGGGACTGGTTCCAGAGTCAGTTTCAAGTCAGCCATAAATTGGCTGATCGTAATGCTGTCCAAGGGAGTGAGATTACCTTCCTCGTCTCGCTGAAATAGGGTTGAGTGGTTATTGGTGAGACTGGGATCGTACAACTGGCTGGCGATGTCAGCCGTGGCAGTCAATTCTCCGCCTTCTTTGGGGGTAACGGTGAGGCGAATGGTGAAGGTTTCGTCTTTGAATAGGGCACTGATGGGGGAGACTGGGCAGATGATTTGACGTTCAGTGTCAGTCACTGTTTCCGTGCATTCTCCAGCCAAGCGGTCGCTGGCAGCTGATTGAAAGGTAAAGCTTAATGGCAGGTTGAAGGTAACCTGAATACCCGTGGCTTCATTAGGTCCCAGATTGCTGATCAGGGCTTCTAAGATCAGGTCGTTGTTTTTGAGAACGGGTAGGGCAGAGGCAACGAGTAGATTGATGGCAAGGTCAGCCGATTTATCAAGTACAGTGGTTTGTTGTTGAACGGTATTATTGTCGGGATAAGGGTCAAAGGCATCTTCGAGAACGTTGGCCTGAGCGCTCAGAGTCAGGGTCCCAGTACTTTTTGGCACGGCTTTGATCAGCAGTTGGGCACTGCCATTGATGGGCAGGGTCAAAAGTTGGCAGGTGAAACTGGTACTGCTACTCCCAGCCTGACAAGTGCCTCCAGTGTTGAGAATGGGAGTTTCTAGCAATAAATCGCCTTGGCTGAGCATGCCTTGCAGATCCAGTCCCACCAGGGCAATATTGGGTCCGGTGTTGGTGACAGTGACAGTGTAGGTGATCAGTTGGTTGAGACTGATTTCTTCTTCATCCGCAGCGATGGTAACGGAGAGATTGGCCACTTGGCCGCTGACTCCAAGATGAGCAGTTTTGGTATTGTTATTGGAGATGGAGTCAGTGCCACTTCCAGAGACTGTGAATTCAATGGGTATGTCATTTGCTGATTCCAAAGGTTTGGCTTGTATTTCAACAACTTGGCTGACCAGGGCGGCCACAGTGCCCAGGGGGCAATTGAGGTGGCCAGTGGTGTTGAGACTGCAGTTGGCATTGCTTTCTATATACTTGAGTTGCTTGGCTGGCCAGGGTTGAGTGGTGCTGAGCACTACTCCAGTAGCTGGTAATTCCGGATGGTTGTTGCGAACAGTAACTGTGTAAACAATGGGCTGTTGGGACTTGATAGGCAAGGTGTCGGGGGTGGCGAATACATCCACGATTTCCAGATCCACATCAACACTTTCAATGACAGTGAGTTGGTGAGTGACTTGATTGTCGGTTGGAGTGGGATCTGTTTCGTTGCTCGAGATGTGGGCTGTGAAGTTGAGTAAATCTGGACTGGCAGGGGTGATTATGGCCAAGGTCAGTTGAGTTTCAGCATCGAGACTGAGGTTGCCCAAGTTACAAGTGAAAGTTTGGGAGGCTGTGGATTGGCAGCGTTGATCGGTGTTGGCAGTGTCCAGAGCGGCAGGTAAAGTGCCGGTGAGCACGGCGCCAGTGACAGGATTGGGACCGTTATTTTTTGCAGTCAGTAAATATTGGTAGGGAATGTTAAGCCCGGTGATGTCTTGAGCAAGTTGGGTGGTCAGGCTGAGTTTAAGGTCAGCGTCGGGTAGGGTCTCGACCAGGGCAGTGGTTAGGGTGATTTGATTGTCAACTGGGTTGCGATCAGGTTGAGCACTGGTGACAGAAGCGGTGTAGATCAGTTGGGCAGGACTTTCGAGTTGAGTTGGGGCAGTGAGAGTGAGATTGAGGGTGAGAGTGGAATTGGGTGCGAGGTTGCCCAGGGAGCAGTTGAGTTCTTGCTCAATTGGGGGACTGCAGCTGCCTTGACTGGGAACAGGAGTGATGTTTAAAGTGGTCCCGTTGGGTAATAGGTGGGTTAAGTTGATATTAGTCGCAGTGTCGTTGCCCTGATTGGTCAGAGTCAAGGTATAAGTCAAGGGTTGAGTAAGGGCAACGGTATTGGTTGAAGCAGTGGCAGTCAGTTGCAAATCGACTAGGGTGTTAGAGAATAGAGTCAGGGCATGACTTTGCAGGGCAGTGGTGTAAAGGTGATTGCCATCGGGACTGATAGCCACGCCCATGGGACCGTCCAAAGTGTTGAGGGTGCCCGTGTTGTTGTGTAAAGTGGTTTTGAGGACCAGGCTGCCAGTTTGAGGGTCTCGTTGGAAGACAGTGAGACTGTCATCATCCAGACTTGTGGCATAGAGCTCTTGTCCATTGGGATGGATGGCTAAGGGACTGCCAGTAAAACCCATGAGACCGCTGAGGGGTCCGGTGTATTTGCCTTGTGAGTTGAGGTTACCCGTGGTGGGGTCTCGAGTGTAGGCGATAAGGGTATTACGAGTGGCCAGATAGACGTGTTGATCGTCAGGACTGACGACAATACCATAGGCGCGTTCAGTGGTCGTAACGGGATAGTTACCCAGAAATATCAGTTCTCCCAGTGCCGAATCGCGTCGGAAAGCGGTGAGTTGGTTGTCAGTGCCACTGGCCACGTAAATGTCGGTAGGACCCTGGATATTATGGGTGGTGGCTACGGAAGTCGCGCCTCCTAAACCGACCACTCCGTTAAGCCCATTTTGTTGGCTGGTCAAGAAAGTCAGCAGTCCCGTGGCAGGTTCTCGACTGAAAGCAGTTAGAGCATGGTCTCGAGTGGCAACGACATAGACGCGTAACCCATCGGGACTGATTGCCAGAGCACTGGCTCCAGCCAGATGATCAACGCTATTGACGCCATCTTCTTGAAATTGGAGTAAGGTGAGATCGCGATTGAAAACTACCAGGGCGTTGGAGTTGGAGGCGGTGACATAAACATTTTTGTTATCAGGACTGACGACAATGGCATTGGCACCTTGCAGATTTTTTACGTTGTTGACTCCCTCTTTGATCTGACTTTGGAAACTCAAAAGTCCAGTACTGGGTACTCGAGAAAACACAGCCACCGCATTGTCAGTAAAGCCAGTGGCGTAAACAAATTGACCATCTGGACTGAGAGTTACTGAACTGGCACCTTGCAGCCCATCAATACCATTGAGACCGTCCTGGTAAGCAGTGATATTGGTGAGAGAGGAGGGGAAGATAAGCAAAGTGAATGTGGCAGTACAGTGTTTATCTTGATCCATGAGCAGGGTGAGGCTGCTTTCAGTACCTGCACAATCGCCACTCCATTGAGCGAATTCAGCAGTCTCTGCAGGGAGTGCAGTCAGAGTAACACTTTGACCAGTGGTATAATCTGCAGTACATTGGGTACCACAGTCCAACCGAGTATTATTTTGACCCATAGAACCGGTGACACTGCCCTGACCTGTGCCTTCTAGAGTTATTGTTAAATTGACGTTTGAAGTTTCTGGAAGATCCTGGCTGGAATTGGTATCCTGAGTAGAAGCATCATTTTCACCAATAGGAGTGGTTTGAGATTGTGCATAACTGAAGGGTAGGTTGAACAGGAGGACTGAAATTCCTAAGATTGGAATAGGAAAAATACGATACAATGAGCGCAGTATTCGTTTTATGACGCACTTCATCATAGAATCTCCTTGAAATAGAAGTTGTTGTTGAGATAAGTTATAGTATAACTGTAATTATGAGATTTTAAATTCTGAATTTGCAAATCTATTTGCAAATCTAATGGGCAGCTGAGATCAACAAAAAAGGGCTCAGTTAAGGGAAATTATTCTATGATAGCGTATCAAAACTCATATTTCCAATGCGAAACAGGCACTGATTCTGAGGAGTTTGTGCAGCAGAAATCCGCGGACCATACTCAAAAAGCTATATTATGCCGTCGTTGTCAACACTGGATCACCACTTCGGAACATCGGATTATCGTGCAAGGTCGACATCAGCATATTGTCACCAATCCCAGTGGGATAGAATTTCAATTGGGTTGTTTTTCAAAGGCTGCAGGGGTGATCGAGGAGGGGATTTCCAGACTAGAGAATACCTGGTTTAACGGATTTGCGTGGCGTTTTGCCAAATGTGGCGGCTGCTTTAACCACTTGGGTTGGGTTTACACAGCCACCGGAGAAATGCCATTTTATGGGCTGATCTTAAACAAATTGATCGAGGGATCCTGTTTCTGCTGAGAGACCCTTGCTGCTTCAAACAGTCACAGCTTGAACACCTAAAAAACCTTTTCCGGGCAGCGAATTGTGGGTTAAGTTCTATTGGGCAAACTCATTGACTGAGTAAACCTGAACAAGTTGTCAGGTTTTGCTGGATTATTAAACAGGTATGGCTTTTACAAAAGTTGCTTGTCAGTGGGCTTAATGGTAAAGTAAAATGACATTAACAGGAATTAACTTAAGCTATACACTTATTTTTACCTACAATTTCTCCTTATAAGGGGAACTGGGCACTAAAAAACCATTGTATTAACATATCATTAGTTTACAGTAGACTCAATGACAACTGCTGAGCATATACACCGTAAACTTGGTAGGCTAAGCGTACATTATGACAAAAATCATACAAATACTAACCATTGCTTTCATACTGGTAACCCAAAGTTTTGCCACTGAAGCAGAGCTTCAAGGAAAGGACTCCTCCTCTGGTAAAAAATTCAGTTTTGTCACCGTCGACTTCCCACCCTACTACGGTAAAGACTTACCTGAGAATGGTTGGGTGGCAGAAGTTGTCAGAGCGGCATTAGAAGGACAAGGGTATGAAGTCGAAATCAAATTCGTTCCTTGGAGTAGGGCTATCAAATACACTAAGGAAGGATATTACGATGCTTTATTGGGAGCTTATTATACTGAGGAGAGAGCAGAGTCTTACTACTTCTCTGCTCCCATTTCCCAAGCCCGCACCGGCTTCTTTAAACGTAAGGATAAGACCGTTAACTTCAAAGAACTCACTGATTTAAAGGAATACCGATTGGGAGTGGTAAAAGATTACGCTACCAGCAAAGCCTTTGACGCTGCTGATTACCTTAATAAGGTTATGGTAACCAGTAGCGACGTGGGCATCAAAATGCTCTATCATGGGAGTTTGGATCTCATGACTGACACTGAAGCTGCGGTACTTTATCTGGCAGAACATGTTTTGGAGCAAGAAGAAACCGGCATCAGTGAACAAATTGAGTTTATTAAGCCCGTGTTGGCAATGAACAAAATGTATGTGGCTATTTCCAAAAAAGCAGTCGATGCGGATTTGAAGCTGATCGATTTCAATCAAGGATTGCGGACTATTTATCTAGATGGCACCTTTCGAAGCATTAAAGCCAAGCACAAGAAATTGCTCAAAAAGATGACCAAGGATCGCAAAAAAGATAAAAAGGATACTGCAACTCCAAGCGAGTCACCAAAAGGGGAACAAGCATCTGAAGGAGAAGAATAAAATTGCAACAAAATTTCAAACCTTCTTGGAGGACGAATAAAGCAAACTAATGTCTCTCCTTAGGATATTGCTATTCCCCAATTGACGGTCAGATGATTCCTTATGACTTACTCAAAATAAGTAAACTCCAACCTTAACCCCACTGGACCTACTCGTTTTGGCATTGATATTTTATTAATCTCTCTTGACAAAATCATTTTTACCAGTTAAAATCCTACGCTTTTCAAAAGGGCTTGGGGATAATAACCTAAGGTAAACAACATAACCTCTTGCAAACCCATTAAAAGTTGTGGATTAACCCAACATTAACGTAAATTCCGCTATTTTTCAGTGTGATATACTAGGGAGCTATAAATGGCAACTGTTAACCAGTTAGTGCGCCTTCCACGAAAGAGACAAGTCTCAAAAAGTAGTGTACCTGCACTCAATGGTTGTCCTCAAAAACGGGGAGTCTGTACTCGTGTGTATACCACTACCCCCAAAAAACCAAACTCAGCCATGCGTAAGGTGGCTCGGGTGCGCTTAACCAATGGCATGGAAGTCACCAGTTACATTGGGGGAGAAGGACATAACTTACAAGAACACTCCGTTGTACTTATTAGGGGTGGGCGGGTCAAGGATCTGCCTGGGGTTCGCTATCACACCATTAGAGGCAGTTTAGACGCTTCTGGAGTCAACAATAGGCGTCAGGGACGTTCAAAGTATGGGGCAAAACGACCCAAATCTTGACCCTTGTGACCGTGATTCAATCGTTGCCTGATCTAAACAAGCACCCGTTAGGTTGCAGTGTTTTCCTCTACCATTTTAAGGGTTATCGAACGATAACGTAGGGTGATCAACGACTTTTGGTAGCCCAAAAGTCACCTCAGAAATGAGCACTCTAACCTAACAGGGTCTAAGAACCGGCAATCCTCTAGCGATTACCAGTCCTGGTTCAGTCATGAGGCAGTGACCCCCCTTAAAGAATACTCACATTATAACCTTAGGGAACATAAGATGCCAAGAAGGGGAATTGTACCCAAAAGAGTCATCTTACCCGATCCTAAATTCGGGGATGAGACCGTCGCCAAGTTTATTAACATCATTATGAAAAGTGGCAAAAAGTCGGTGGCAGAAAAAATTGTCTACGGCGCTTTGGAAAAAGTAGCCGAAAAAACTAAAACTGCCCCAGAGGTTTCTTTCAAAAAAGCATTAGAAAACGTGGGCCCAACTGTAGAAGTTAAATCTCGGCGAGTGGGTGGCTCCAACTATCAAGTGCCGGTGGAAGTGCGTCCAATCCGAAAAACCGCTTTAGCCATGCGTTGGCTAGCCGACGCCGCCAGGAAACGCAATGAGAAGTCTATGGGACTGCGTTTGGCAGGTGAGATCTTAGATGCCATAGAGAACAAAGGTACTGCCATTAAGAAGCGAGAAGACGTTCATAGAATGGCAGAAGCGAATAAGGCATTTTCCCATTTTCGCTGGTAAATATTAGACAACAGTGTTCAGTTATCTCCGTTCAGTTATCATAAGGAACCTAGGATAACTGGACCCAGAGAAAGAATACTGAAATTAGTATGGCACGTAAAACACCTATTGAGAGATACCGAAATATCGGAATCATGGCCCACATTGACGCGGGCAAAACCACCACCACTGAACGAGTTCTTTTTTATACAGGCGTATCTCATAAAATTGGCGAAGTTCACGATGGCGCCGCAACCATGGACTGGATGGAGCAAGAAAAGGAACGAGGTATCACCATCACTTCGGCTGCCACCACCTGTTTTTGGAAGGGGATGGCTCAACAATTTCCTGAACACCGAATTAACATTATTGACACACCTGGGCACGTGGATTTTACCATTGAAGTCGAACGTTCTTTAAGAGTATTGGATGGCGCAGTAGCCGTATTTTGTGCGGTTGGAGGCGTAGAGCCTCAATCAGAAACCGTATGGCGGCAAGCCAACAAGTACAAAGTCCCTCGTTTGGCCTTCATCAACAAAATGGACCGTGCTGGTGCGGATTTTTTGCGCGTAGTTGGACAAATCAAAACTCGTTTAGCCACTCAACCTATTCCTTTACAAATCCCCATTGGAGCTGAAGAACATTTTGAAGGAGTTGTTGACCTGATTAAGATGAAGGCGATCTACTGGGATGAGGAGTCCCAAGGCATGCGCTTTGAGGAACGAGAAATTCCTGCTCACCTTTTGGATCTCTGTAAAGAAACTCGTGAAAAGGTGGTTGAATCCGCTGCCGAGGCCAATGAAGAGCTGATGGAAAAGTACCTAGAAGGTAAAGAACTGGATATCACTGAAATTCAACAAGGATTAAGAGCCCGCACCCTTGCCAATGAGATCGTCCTTGTGTTATGTGGCTCAGCCTTCAAGAACAAAGGCGTCCAAGCCATGTTGGATGCGATTGTTCAGTATATGCCCTCTCCCGTGGATGTCCCCCCTATTAAGGGCATTTTAAATGATCAGCATCAAACGGAAGCGACCCGAGTTGCCAGCGATGAAGAACCCTTTGCTGCCCTAGCCTTCAAAGTAGCCACTGACCCCTTCGTCGGGAATTTAACGTTTTTTAGGGTATATTCTGGCGTGTTGGGAGCAGGTGATACCGTATACAATCCGCTTAAGAGTAAGCGAGAACGTATTGGGCGTCTCCTGCAAATGCATGCCAACACTCGAGAAGAGATTAAAGAAGTGTGTGCTGGAGATATTGCCGCAGCGGTGGGACTCAAAGAAGTCACTACTGGCGATACACTGTGCGACAAATTGCATATCATCACCTTAGAAAAAATGGATTTCCCTGAACCCGTTATATCCGTGGCAGTAGAACCCAAAACCAAAGCAGACCAGGAGAAAATGGGGGTTGCCCTGTCCAAGTTAGCCCATGAAGATCCTTCCTTTAGGGTCAGAACCGATGAAGAATCGGGACAAACCATCATTTCTGGCATGGGTGAACTCCATCTGGACATCATTGTCGATCGGATGCGTCGTGAATTCAACGTTGAAGCCAATGTTGGCGCCCCTCAAGTGGCTTATCGGGAAACCATCCGTGCTACTTTGGAGCAAGAAGGCAAATTTGTTCGCCAATCTGGTGGGCGGGGGCAGTACGGACATGTTTGGCTCCGACTCGAACCTCTACCCCCAGGGAAAGGATATGAATTTATCAACGCGATTGTCGGCGGCGTTATTCCTAAAGAATACGTGCCTGCTATTGACAAAGGCGTTCAAGAACAAATGCAAAATGGGGTATTAGCTGGCTTCCCAGTCGTCGATGTACGAGTCACGGTATTTGACGGGTCCTACCACGAAGTGGACTCTAACGAAATGGCTTTTAAAATTGCCGGATCGATTGGCTTCAAAGAAGGTGTGAAAAAAGCAAAACCGGTACTTCTGGAACCCATCATGTCCGTGGAAGTAGTTACCCCAGAAGATTACATGGGAGATGTCATGGGTGACCTGAATCGCCGACGTGGAGTATTGCAAGGCATGGATACTATCCCCACCGGCAAGACGATTCAAGCTGAAGTGCCTTTGGGAGAAATGTTCGGATACGCAACCGACTTAAGATCATTAACTCAAGGACGGGCAAGTTATACCATGCAGTTTGCCAAATACAATGAGGCCCCTAATAGCATTGCTGAAGCGGTGATTAAAAAGAATCAGTGATCCTCTGCTTTTTCAGTAGTAAACAAAAGATTGTGACTATAAAATGAGCTGACAAAGCGCATCAACCGCGAATGACACATGTAGGATGGGCTGCCAAATCCATCGTTCGCGATCGCGGATGAAACCATAAAACATTGCGGACTGGCGGTATTAAGTTTGGCGGCACTGGGCTTATATCCCTAAGATTGGGAACATTACTCATCAACTTTGAACTCAAAACAATGGCGCAATTGATAGGCTTGTCGGTCCATCCTACTGGGGGACCTGCAAATTCTATACTGGTGCAGTTACCTCGTAGCTGCCAAACTTAAACAAACTGCATGGGATGCCCTCTACGTTTGCTGTATTTTTACCTCATAAATTACTTTACCGAATGATATCAACCCTATGGGTTGAATTAACAACTAAATTTTTGTGGAGCTGTCTCCCAAGGACTTTTTCCCCAGTTATTATTTCCCAGTGGGAACCACTGAACCGAGGATAATAAAAGTGTCTAAAGTTAAATTTGAACGCAATAAGCCCCACGTTAACGTGGGCACAATCGGGCACGTTGATCATGGAAAGACCACCCTCACTGCAGCCATTACCAAATGTATGGCAGCCAAGCATGGGGGTGAATTTCGGGCTTACGATCAGATTGACAACGCCCCAGAAGAAAAGGCGCGGGGTATTACCATAGCTACCGCCCATGTAGAGTACCAATCTAAAGAACGTCACTATGCCCATGTCGACTGTCCAGGTCATGCCGACTATGTCAAGAACATGATCACTGGAGCTGCGCAAATGGACGGCGCGGTTTTGGTTGTTTCCGCTGCAGACGGTCCTATGCCCCAGACCCGTGAACATATCTTGTTGGCTCGGCAAGTTGGGGTACCTTATATTGTCGTTTATATGAATAAAGCAGACATGGTCGACGATAAGGAATTGTTGGAACTTGTCGAAATGGAAGTGCGGGAATTGCTCGACTCCTACCAATTTCCTGGGGATGACACGCCAGTCATTATTGGCTCTGCACTTAAGGCTTTAGAAGGCGATACCAGTGAAATTGGGACCGCCTCTATTGACCGATTGATTGAGGCTATGGACAGTTATATTCCCCAACCCAAGCGGGATATTGACCAAGCTTTCCTTATGCCTATTGAGGACGTGTTCTCAATCTCAGGTCGGGGGACTGTGGTTACCGGACGGGTTGAACGTGGCAAAGTCAAGGTTGGAGAAGAAGTTGAGATTGTAGGCATTCGTCCCACATCCAGAACCATATGTACGGGCGTTGAAATGTTCCGCAAACTCTTAGATGAAGGAGTCGCAGGTGACAATATTGGCGTTCTCTTGAGAGGCACCAAGCGCGACGATGTCGAACGTGGTCAAGTATTAGCCAAGCCGGGCTCCATCACTCCTCACACCCATTTTGAGGCTGAAGTGTATGTCCTAAGTAAGGAAGAAGGCGGTCGGCACACTCCCTTCTTCAATAACTACCGTCCCCAGTTTTACTTCCGGACCACCGATGTTACGGGTGCATGTGAACTGCCTGAAGGTATGGAAATGGTGATGCCTGGCGATAATGTTAAAATTGTCGTCAAATTGATCAACCCCATCGCCATGGCAGAAGGATTGCGATTTGCGATTCGTGAAGGTGGACGTACAGTTGGCGCCGGTGTGGTCGCTAAGATACTTGAATAAGCCGGTGTGTATTGCGTAGGGTGGATAAGGTGACTTTTTTCGTGCCATCATCCACCTAACCCTAAAAGGTATTTGACGCCAAAAGGTGCATGACACTTGGTTTATGCACCCTACGTTTGTTACTTAGGGGCATGCGCCAGTTTACGCGGAGTGACTCTTCAGATCAGAGTTGGTTATACATAAAGATCTAATAACTTCCCCCTTAAAAACTCATATTATTTTATACAACTACTATACAAGTGAACCCACAATATGGCTAACCAAAGGATACGTATCCGACTAAAAGCCTTTGATCACCGTCTTATAGACCAATCCGCTCGAGAAATTGTTGAGACTGCTCGGCGCACCGGAGCTCAGTTACGGGGACCTATTCCTTTGCCGACCAAGAAGGAGCGGTTTACTGTGTTGGTTTCCCCTCATGTCGATAAAGACGCTCGTGATCAGTATGAAATACGTACTCACAAACGCTTGCTTGACATTATCGATCCCACTGACAAAACCGTTGACTCCCTCATGAAGCTGGATTTGGCTGCCGGAGTCGACGTGCAGATCAAACTCAACTAAGCATCAGCAGGAGCACCTCAATGAGGAAAATATCATGGCCATTGGCATAGTCGCTCAAAAACGGGGCATGACCCGGCTGTTTACACCAGAAGGGCTGTCGGTGCCCGTCACTGTTTTAGAGGTTCTCGCCAATCGCGTTTCTCAACTCAAGACTTGTCAGCGAGACGGGTATTCGGCCATTCAAGTTGCCTATGGACAACGTCCCGCCTCTAGGGTCAATAAACCCGTAGCAGGACATTTATCTAAAGCCGGTATCGAACCTGCTCGCGGATTCTGTGAATTTCGTTTGGACTCTGTTGAAGAAGAGTCTCAATGGCAGGTTGGGCAGGAGCTTAAGGCCGACGAAATTTTTGCCACCGGACAACAGGTTGACGTCACTGGGGATACAAAGGGCAAAGGTTTTGCTGGAGTTATTAAACGTTATCATTTCAGTACTCAGGATGCCACCCATGGCAACTCACTGTCTCATCGGGCGCCAGGGTCTATTGGACAGAATCAAACTCCAGGTCGAGTATTTAAGGGCAAACGTATGGCTGGGCATTTAGGGGATGTGCGTCGAACCATCCAGAATCTCGAAGTCGCCGCAGTGGATACTCAACGCGGTTTATTGCTCATTAAAGGAGCCGTTCCAGGCGCTACTGGAGGGATTGTGGTACTCCATCCAGCCGTTAAAGCCCCTTTCACTCCTCCGTCTCAATCATAATTTAAGGATGAGGTATTCTCTCAACCAGGAACAGTGAACCTCCACTTTCCTTAATTCTTCCCGCTGTTAGGGGGAGGGATGTTGATATTTGGAAAATTAACCATGCAATTAAAATTACAATCTATGGCTGCTCAATCTTCTGCCCTCATTGAAGTCTTAGATGAAGTATTCGCAAAACCTTTTAAGGAACCCTTGATTCATCAGGTTATCACTGCCTACTTGGCTGGTGGTCGCTCCGGCACTCGGGCTCAAAAGAATCGAGCTCAGGTCAGTGGAGGCGGTATTAAGCCCTGGCGACAGAAAGGTACAGGCCGAGCTCGGGCAGGCAGTATTCGCAGTCCGCTGTGGCGAGGAGGCGGGGTTATTTTTCCAGCCCAGACCGCCGATTTTTCTCAAAAGGTCAATAAGAAGATGTATAGGGAGGCCTTGCGTTCCCTACTTTCGGAACTTACTCGACAGGAGCGGTTGGTGGTCGTCGAGGATTTTGTTGTTACTACTCCAAAAACCAAAGATTTGTTGGCCCAGTTACAGCCTTTTGAAGCCCCTTCATTGTTGATTGTGGTGGAGACTTTGTCCAAGGAATTGGCTTTGTCTGCTCGTAATGTCTACAAGGTGGAGGTGCTGGAAGAGAAGTCTTTGGATCCAGTCAGTTTGGTGCGGTTTGAGAGGGTGATTATAACGGTAGCAGCTTTACGTAAGTTAGAGGAACGATTGGCATGAACCCAGAACGTTTGTTTAAGGTCATTGTAGCGCCATTGGTGTCTGAAAAATCAACTCGAGTGGCTGAGAAATATCGTCAGTTTGCCTTTGAAGTGGCAGCAGATTCTTCTAAATCGGAGATTAAACAGGCGATTGAGTACTTGTTTAAAGTAACAGTCACTGGTGTGCAAGTGAGTTGGGTTAAGGGTAAACGCAAGAATTTTGGTCGGGTTCGTGGAAGACGTTCTGATTGGAAAAAGGCGTATGTAAGTTTGGCTGCTGGGCAAGATATTCATTTTAATCGTCAATAGATAGAATTGCTCGTTTGTTTTAGTGATTAGGGACGGGTTGCCCTTGACAGATAAGTAAGGTTATTAGGGGTGGCTAGTCTTAATGGGAATGGGATTATGGCATTAGTGAAAGCAAAGCCTACCTCAGCAGGTAGGCGTTTTGTCGTGAGTGTAAAGACGCCTGAGTTGTATAAAGGCAGACCTTATGCCCCTTTGTTGGAGAAAAAGTCCAGACGAGGAGGGCGCAATAATGAAGGTCGAGTGACCGTTCGGCATCAAGGCGGTGGTCATAAGCAGCATTATCGAGTGGTTGATTTTAAACGAGATAAGGATAATATCCCTGGTAAGGTGGAAAGGTTGGAGTACGATCCAAATCGCAGTGCCCATTTGGCTCTAATTTTATACGCAGATGGAGAAAGGCGGTATATCTTAGCCCCCAACCAATTGAAGGTCGGTGATCTGGTGTTATCGGGTAACCAACCTCCGATCAAGGTCGGTAATTGTATGCCTCTGCGACATGTGCCAGTCGGCAGTGTAGTTCACTGTGTGGAGTTGAAACCTGGAAAAGGGGGACAAATCGCCAGAAGTGCAGGGGCTGCAGCTCAGTTGGTGGCACGAGAAGGACAGTATGTAACCCTGCGTTTGCGTTCTAGTGAAGTTCGTAAGGTATTTGCCGACTGTAGAGCTACCATAGGGGAAGTGGGTAATTTGGAGCACAATTTGGTGTCTTTGGGTAAAGCCGGTGCCAGTCGTTGGCGAGGAATTCGTCCTACAGTGAGAGGAGTAGCTATGAACCCAGTGGATCATCCTCATGGTGGTGGAGAAGGACGGACTTCTGGAGGTCGTCACCCTGTGAGTCCTTGGGGATTTCCTACTAAAGGGGCTAAGACCCGTCATAATAAGCGGACTAACCAGATGATAGTTAATCGTCGTGCGAGGTAATAGACATGCCACGTTCAGTTAAGAAGGGACCATTTATTGATTTACACCTTTTGAAAAAGGTCGATGAGGCGGTGGCTACCCACAGCAAGCGTCCTATTAAGACTTGGTCTCGCCGGTCCATGGTGATTCCGGAGATGGTGGGATTGACGATTGCGGTGCACAATGGAAAACAGCACGTGCCAATTTATGTGACAGAAAATATGGTGGGCCACAAGTTGGGTGAATTTGCGTTGACGCGAACTTTCCGGGGCCACGCTGCAGACAAGAAGGTTAAGAAGTAAATGGAAGCATACAGTGAGTATCGTTATGCGCCTGTTTCGGCGCAGAAGTGCCGGTTAGTCGCCGATTTAATTCGAGGATTGCCGGTGGAGCAAGCGTTGAATGTGCTTAAATACAGCAATAAGAAGGCTGCCGGCTTGGTCAAAAAGGCTTTAGATTCCGCTCTATCCAATGCAGAGCATAATGAAGGGGCGGATGTCGATGAATTGCGAGTGTCGGAGATCTATGTTGGTGAAGGTCCGACTATGAAGAGAATGCGGGCCCGAGCGAAGGGTCGTGGGAATCGAGTTCTTAAACGAACCAGTCATATTGTAGTCACGGTTGCGGACCGTTAGGAGTTGGTATGGGTCAAAAGGTACATCCCATCGGCATACGCTTAGGCATAGTCAAAGAGTGGTCGTCTAAGTGGTATGCAGGTACGAAGGATTTTGCGAACTATTTGAACAATGATTTGAAAGTGCGTCGTTTCATACAGAAGAAATTGGCGCAAGCTTCCGTGAGTGAAGTGCGGATCGAAAGACCGGCTCGCAATGCCCGCATCACCATTCATACTGCTCGACCGGGTATTGTCATTGGCAAGAAGGGAGAGGATATCGATGCGTTGCGGAAAGAGGTGTCCCAGATGATGGGAGTGCCCGTGCATATCAGTGTCGAGGAAATTCGGAAACCTGAGATCGATGGCTATTTGGTCGCGGTCAGTATTGCTCAGCAATTGGAAAAGCGGATTATGTTTCGGCGCGCTATGAAGCGTGCGGTGGGCAATGCGATGCGATTGGGTGCTCAGGGTATTCGGATCAACGTCAGTGGACGTTTAAATGGGGCTGAAATTGCTCGTATGGAGTGGTATCGAGAAGGGCGCGTGCCTTTACACACTCTGCGTGCCAATATTGATTACGGTTTTGCAGAAGCTTTCACCACTTATGGCGTCATTGGGGTCAAAGTTTGGATATTCAAGGGTGAGATTTTGGGTAAGCAGCCCCTTCCGGAGTCAGTGGAAGCTTCCAAGTAGTTCGGTGGCCCAATTGACTTGGGATGAAGTCACTATTTTTTTGAGGAGTTGAACATGTTACAACCAAACCGTACTCGTTTCAAGAAACAGATGAAGGGACGTAATCGCGGTGTTGCGGGACGGGGTAATAAAGTCAGTTTCGGGGAGTATGGACTCAAGGCTATGGATAGGGGCCGCATCACTTCCCGACAAATTGAATCGGCGAGACGTACCATCACTCGTTATGTTAAACGAGGCGGCAAAGTTTGGATTCGGGTTTTTCCTGACAAACCTATTACTAAAAAGCCTTTGGAAGTTAGAATGGGCAAGGGGAAAGGGAATGTCGAATATTGGGTTGCATTGGTGCAACCAGGTAAGGTATTATATGAAATTGCCGGCGTTTCTGAGGACATTGCTCGGGAAGCCCTACATTTGGCGGGTGCTAAACTTTCAGTGCCCACTGCCTTTGTGAGTCGAGTGGTATTATGATGAAAACTAAGGATTTGCGCACCAAGACAGAGGTGGAGTTGCAGCAGGAAATACTGACGTTGATGCGAGAGCATTTTGATCTGCGCATCGAACGGGCAAATCAGCAATTGAGACAGCCCAATCGTCTTAAGGTTATTAAACGATCCGTTGCCCGGATCAAGACTATACTTAATGAAAGGAAGAGGCAGACTTCATGACTGAGCAACCTCAAGATACCTCTAAGGTCGTACGCACTCTTACGGGGCGGGTCTTAAGCGCCAAAATGGATAAGACAATTACCGTACTCATTGAACGTAAAGTTAAACATCCCAAATATGGGAAATATATCCGGCGTTCCACTAAGTTACATGCCCACGATGAAAGTAATCAATGCCGGGCTAATGACTGGGTCATGATCGAAGAGTGTCGTCCTCTTTCTAAGACTAAGGCTTGGCGGCTCCACAAAATAGTATCTCGTTCGGAGGAGTTAAGTTAGTTCCCGAGTTTTTGAGGTATAATTAATAAACCAAGATTGAGAGGTGCCGAGTTTTGGGGTTCCACTCCTTCCTTGATAGGAGAGAGTGGGGTGTGTTTTTGTTGTGCAACAGAGTTTGGTTGGGAGAGTAGTTATGATACAAATGCAGTCGACTTTGGAGTCTGCGGACAATAGTGGGGCCCGGCGTTTAATGTGTATTAAGGTTTTGGGAGGGTCACATCGTCGTTATGCCGGGATAGGCGATATCATTAAGGTGAGTATTAAAGAGGCCATTCCCCGCGGTAAGGTGAAAAAGGGAGAGGTTTATAATGCGGTGATTGTGCGGACCCGTAAGGGAATTCGGAGGTCCGATGGTTCGGTGATTCGTTTTGATCGAAATGCGGCGGTTTTGTTGAACAATCAGAAGCAGCCAATTGGGACTCGTATTTTTGGACCCGTGACTCGGGAATTACGCGGCGAGCATATGAAAATCATTTCTTTGGCGCCAGAGGTTTTGTGAGGGGAATGAGATGAAGAGAATTAGAAAGGGTGATGAAGTTATTGTGGTTACAGGTAAAGATCGAGGTAAACGAGGCAAAGTGCTTCGTTTGGAAGGTGATCAACGGGTTTTGGTGGAGAGTGTGAATATGGTGAAGCGCCACATGCGTGGCAATCCTTTGCAGGGAAAACCGGGCGGAATTTTGGATCGGGAGGCTTTTGTCCATGTGTCCAATGTGGCGTTGTTTAATCCTGTGACGCAGAAAGCAGATAAAGTGGGATTTCGATTCTTGGCTGACGGCAAGAAAGTGCGGTTTTTTAAGTCGAATGGCGAAATCATTGATAACTAAAGAGATGAAGGTATGACGGCAAGGCTGTATACTTATTATAAAGATGTTGTAGTGCAACGGTTGCAACAAGAGTTTGCTTATAAGAGCATCATGCAGGTCCCTAAGATTGAGAAGATTACCCTGAACATGGGGGTAGGGGAAGCGGTTGCGGATAAGAAGGTGATTGAGCGGGCAGTGGCTGATATGACGGCGATTGCTGGACAGAAGCCGGTGGTGACTTTGAGTCGTAAGTCCATTTCTAATTTTAAGATTCGCGCCGGATGGCCGGTGGGCTGTAAGGTCACTTTGAGAAGTAGCCAAATGTATGAGTTTTTGGATCGATTGATCAATGTGGCTATTCCTCGTATTCGAGATTTTCGGGGTTTAAGTTCCAAAGCTTTTGATGGGCGGGGTAATTACAGTTTAGGAGTACGGGAACAGATTATTTTTCCCGAGATTGATTATGATAAAATTGATACAATTAGAGGTATGGATATTGTGATCACTACCACGGCAAAAAGTGATGCTGAAGGGCGAGCTTTGTTGACTTCCTTTAATTTTCCTTTGCGGAGTTAATACCAAGATGGCTAAGTTGTCGATGATCAATCGAGAGGTTAAGCGGCGTTCTGTAGTTAAGAAGTATGCCGAAAAGCGAGCTGCTTTGAAGACTGCGGTGTTGAGTGTTAAATTGGATCCTGAGCAGAAAATGCAAGCTCAGCAGCAATTGCAAAAGTTGCCGCGCAATGCGAATCCTTGTCGTTTGCGTAACCGTTGTCAGTTGACCGGTCGTCCCCATGGTTATTATCGCAAGTTTGGTTTGGGACGTAATAAGTTACGGGAAGTGGCAATGCAAGGGTTAATTCCTGGGTTGGTTAAGGCCAGTTGGTAATTTTTTCCTTGGAAACGAGGGAAATGGCGGTGATGCAGGAGTTGGGTTATAGGAAAGGTTAGAAAATTCGGAGAATTGAGAACATGAGTATGTCGGATACAATTGCGGATATGTTGACTCGTATTCGCAATGGGCAGGCGGCTAAGAAGCAGCAGGTGGCAATGCCGTCAGCCAAGATTAAGGTGGCAGTGGCCCAAATTTTGTTGGCAGAGGGGTATATTGCTGATTATAAGCTTGTGGAGGGGGTTAAGCCTACTCTTTCTATTGTGTTAAAATATTACGAGGGAAGGCCGGTGATTTCGCAAGTCAGTCGGGTCAGTCGTCCAGGATTGCGCATTTATCAGTCTCGGGATCAGTTGACCAAGGTGATGGGAGGGTTGGGAATTGCAATTATTTCCACTTCTAAGGGTTTGATGACTGATCGTCAAGCGCGGTCATCTGGCTATGGCGGCGAGGTGTTGTGTACCGTAAGTTAACCCCAGCAATGGGAAACCAGTCTGTTTACTTTTAATTGAGCGATCAAGATTATGTCAAGAGTGGCTAAAAATCCCATTTCCATTCCCAAAGGTATGGAGGTGTTGTTAGAAGATCAGTTTCTCACTTTGAAAACAGCGAAGGGCAGTTTGCGCCAGTTTGTCCGGGAGGAGGTTGTAGTTAGCATAGACGGAGGCGTGTTGTCTTTTACCCCTAAGGAACAGTTTTCCAATGCAGATGCTTTAGCAGGCACGTTAAGGGCGTTGATTAATAACTTAGTTCAAGGACTGGTAAAGGGTTTTGAGCGCAAATTGATACTGGTGGGGGTTGGATATCGGGCCCAGCTGCAAGGCAGGACTTTAAATTTAACTTTGGGTTTTTCTCATCCGGTGACTTTTGCGATTCCGGAGGGGATCACTATTGAAACTCCCAGTCAAACGGAAATTGTCATCAAAGGAATTGATAGGCAACAGGTTGGCCAAGTGGCGGCCAATATTCGTCAGTTTCGGCCCCCTGAGCCCTACAAAGGCAAGGGGGTTAAATACTCTGATGAAGTGATCATTTTAAAGGAAACCAAGAAGAAGAAGTAATAACATCAGTCCTCAACTTTGCCCTCACTTCATTTGAATCTGTGGGGAGGAGTTTTGGGTTAGGGTGAGATTAAATCTGATTGTCTCTTCAGTACAGAGTAGATTACTCCGTGATTTTGCAATGAAAGGTGAGTGTATGGAAAAGAAGGAAGCGCGGTTACGGCGAGCCCGTCTGACTCGTGCCAGGATTAAGAATGCCGGGGTTGTTCGTTTGACGGTACATAAAACGCCTCGTCATATTTATGCACAATTAATTACCCCCGTAGACTCTAAGGTGTTGGCCAGTGCCTCTACTTTGGATAAAACTTTTAAAACCGAATTGGGGTATGGAGGCAATGTCAAGGCAGCCTCTTTAGTGGGAAAGGCGATAGCCGAGCGGGCCCGGTCTGTGGGAGTGACAAGAGTTGCTTTTGATCGTTCGGGTTTTAAATACCATGGTCGAGTAAAAGCATTGGCAGAAGCGGCTCGTGAAAATGGATTGACCTTTTAGGAAATAGTGGGCATGAATAACTTTGAAATAAGTACAACTCGAAATGATGATTTGCTGGAACGGTTAGTGACGGTGAATCGGGTGGCCAAAGTGGTTAAGGGTGGACGCATTTTTAGCTTTACTGCGCTTACGGTAGTTGGAGATGGCAAAGGCCGAGTCGGTTTTGGGTATGGTAAGGCCCGAGAAGTGCCTTTAGCCATCCAAAAGGCTATGGACAGTGCACGCAAAAATATGATTACCGTATCTTTGAATGGAACTACTCTATATTATCCGGTCACTGCAATTCACGGGGCTGCCAAGATTTATATGCAACCCGCCTCAGAAGGAACTGGTGTTATTGCGGGCGGTGCCATGCGGGCTGTATTTGAAGTGTTGGGCATTCGAGATGTGTTAGCGAAGTCCATTGGCTCTTCCAATGCCATGAATGTGGTACGAGCCTTATTTAAAGGATTGGGTGCGATTGCCTCGCCAGAGCAAATCGCTGCCAAGCGGGGTAAGAACGTCGTGGAAATTACAGGATAGGTGCCCGATGAGTCAACAATTAAAACTCACACAAATCCGGAGTCGTTATGGTCGTTTACCCAAACACAAGGCTTGTTTAATTGGGTTAGGGTTACGCCGTTTACATCATTCGGTAGTGGTGGAAGATACTCCCCCAAATAGGGGTATGATCAACAGGATAGCTTACCTTTTAAAAGTAGAGGAAGTGACGTGATGCGATTGAATACTTTGAAACCGGCGCCCGGTTCTACCACTGTTCGCAAACGTTTAGGACGTGGCATAGGTTCAGGCTTGGGTAAGACTGGGGGACGTGGACATAAGGGACAGCATGCTCGCTCGGGAGGCTATCACAAAATTGGCTTTGAAGGCGGACAAATGCCTTTGCAAAGACGTTTGCCTAAAGTGGGTTTTACCTCAGCTAAGGCTAAATTTCACGCGGAAATTTGTCTGCATCATTTGGAAAGATGTGCGGATAGCGTGATCACAGTAGACAGTTTGAAGGCCAATCAGTTTGTACCTGCTTACTGTAAGTGGGTGAAAGTGATTGCTTCGGGTCAGTTGACAAAAGCAGTCCACATTCAAGGATTGGCTGTGAGCAAGGGCGCACGCACTGCTATCGAGTCAGTGGGTGGACGTATCAATAGTAACTGATCCCGCTGGGGAATGGTTTGAGATACAGGCGTTTATTTACCTTAAAATAAGGGGAAGAGGTGGCTATTAACACTCTCTCTGTTGCAGAAAAGTTTGGAAAATTAGGTGGATTGGCCGAGCTGAGACAACGCCTACTTTTTGTGTTGGGTGCTATCATCGTGTTTCGGGTAGGCACTTTTATACCAGTACCCGGGGTTGATGCTGCCGCTTTAGCCAATATGTTTGAGGAGCAGTCTGGGACCATCTTGGACATGTTTAATATGTTTTCAGGAGGAGCTTTAGGACGGTTTTCAGTATTTGCTATTGGGATCATGCCCTACATTTCGGCCTCGATTATCATGCAATTGCTTACAGTCGTGTCACCTAAATTGGAGCAATTGAAGAAGGAAGGTCCCAGTGGCCAGCGAAAAATTACCCAGTATACCCGTTATTTTACCTTGGTGTTGGCCACCTTTCAGGCAATTGGGGTAGCCATTGCGTTAGAAAGTCAAAATGTAGTCATAGACCCCGGGTTGGCTTTTCGTTTGACAGCGGCAGTAACTTTGGTCACGGGTACCTTATTCCTCATGTGGTTGGGGGAACAGGTCACCGAGCGTGGTATTGGGAATGGTATATCTATCATTATCTTTTCAGGGATTGTCGCCGGTTTACCTGCTGCAGTTGGAGGTACCTTGGAAATGGCGCGGACCGGTCAACTGCACGTGTTGACAGTATTGTTATTGTTTGCCATCGTCTTGGGAGTGACGGCTTTTGTCGTATTTGTAGAACGTGGACAGAGACGGATTACAGTCAATTACGCCAAACGACAAATCGGCAACAAATTGTTTGCCGGACAAAGTACTCATTTGCCTTTGAAGTTAAACATGGCAGGGGTAATTCCCCCCATCTTTGCTTCCAGTATTATTTTGTTTCCGGCTACCTTGGGCAACTGGTTCAGTCGCACTGAAGGCATGGGATGGTTAAAGGATATATCTCAAATGCTTTCCCCAGGACAACCATTGTATGTTTTGTTTTACGCTTTTGCCATCATTTTCTTTTGCTTCTTCTACACCGCTTTGGTATTTAACCCCAAGGAAACTGCTGAGAATTTGAAGAAGTCCGGGGCATTCATCCCGGGTGTGCGACCTGGGAAACAAACCGCTGAGTATATTGACAGTGTCATGTCAAAATTGACCTTAGCGGGGGCGGTTTATGTCACTGCGGTATGTTTATTGCCCGAATTTTTGACCCTACAATGGAATGTACCTTTCTATTTTGGAGGCACTTCACTCCTCATCATTGTAGTGGTCACTATGGACTTTATGTCCCAAGTACAGGCCCATTTGATGTCTCATCAGTATGAAGGACTGATGAGAAAGGCTAACTTGAAGGGACATGGACGGAGTCCTTTATTACGCTAAAATAGCGTAGCTTGCTTGGGCCACCTTGTCAAACTTGACAAGCTTTTGAGACCTGTCAGATTTAGAGTTAGCCCAAGTAGGTAGGGTAGGCGACTTTCGGTCTGTTGCCCGCCAATATCGAAGGATGGGTACACAAGAAGATGTTTTACCTACCCTAATATTGTCCGGCTTATGGGGAAAATTTGCCCAGTTTTAAAAACCAGGCAAATTTGTAAATCGTAGTAGCAAGTGTAACTTGGGTTGGCGTAACTCAACATTTTATAGTTCATGTCGGGTTACGACGCAAAAGATGTATCTAACCCGACCTATCTCGTTGAAAAATTACTCATTCCCATATCATCATTCCCGCTGGTGGGAAGGAATCTATTGAGGATATTATGAAAGTCAGGGCTTCCGTGAAAAAAATTTGCCGAAATTGTAAAATAGTTCGTCGTAAAGGTAGAATTTGTGTGATCTGTATAGAAAAACGGCATAAACAACGACAAGGATAAACAGATGGCTCGGATTGCTGGTATTAACATACCTGAAAAAAAACACGCTGCCATTGCTTTGACAGCTATTTATGGCATTGGTAATACGACTGCAAGGAAGATTTGTGAAGCCGCTGGAATCAGTCCCAGCACTAAAATCAGGGAACTTAGTGAAGAACAACTTGAGGCTTTACGTTTGGAGGTTGCCAAATACAATGTAGAAGGCGATTTGCGTCGTGAAGTGGCTATGAATATTAAGCGCCTCATGGATTTGGGTTGCTATCGAGGAATACGACATAGACGCGGATTGCCACTCCATGGACAGAGAACCCGTACCAATGCCCGTACTCGCAAGGGCCCACGTAAAGTCATACGTAAATAATCTAAAATAACGAGGGTACTGAGTTTCCACTTGGCACCTCCGAATTTGAGAATACTGACACCTTTAATTTAACACAAGGGCCATTCGTTCAACGCCTGACTCCTCCTTTTAATGGGGATGGACATGCCTGTTGAGGGGCTCTGGGGATAAAAAAGTATCGAAATATGGCAAAACCAGCACCACGCACTCGCAAAAAAGTTAAAAAAACAGTTACTGATGGCATTGCCCATGTCCATGCCTCTTTTAACAACACTATTATTGCCATTACTGACCGCCAAGGTAATGCTCTGGCTTGGGCCACGTCTGGCGGAAGTGGGTTTCGGGGTTCACGGAAAAGTACCCCTTTCGCAGCCCAAGTTGCAGCTGATAAAGTCAGTGCTGCGGTTAAGGAGTTTGGGTTGAAAAACTTGGAAGTTCGCATTAAGGGACCAGGACCGGGTCGAGAATCTGCGGTTCGTTCATTGAATGCCAATGGTTTTAAAATCATGAGCATTACTGACGTTACCCCTATTCCCCACAACGGCTGTAGGCCCCCCAAAAGACGTCGCGTCTAGGAGAATAACGATATGGCAAGATATCTAGGTCCCAAGTGTAAACTCAGCCGTCGTGAAGGCGTTGATCTGTTCTTGAAAAGTCGAGCCCGCGGCTTAGACGCCAAATGTAAACTGGAAAAAGTTCCTGGTCAACATGGGGATAAACGGCAGAGAGCATCTGATTATGCGCAACAGTTGCGGGAGAAGCAGAAATTACGCCGACTCTATGGCATTTTGGAAAGACAATTCCACAGTTATTACGTGAAGGCCAGTCGCTTGAAGGGATCAACGGGTGAAAACCTTCTCAAATTACTGGAAAGTCGCTTAGATAACGTAGTATATCGGATGGGCTTTGCCGTGACTCGAGCTGAAGCCCGGCAGTTAGTCAGTCATAAGGCAGTTATGGTCAACAACAAATCGGTTAATATTCCCTCCTATCTGCTCAAAGCCAACGATCTCATTGTGATACGGGATAAGAGTCGCCAACAAGAACGTATTCAAAGTGCCTTGAAAAGTGCAGTTGAATACGGTATTCCAGAATGGTTAGAGGTTGACACCAGCAAAATGCAGGGCACGTTTAAAATGCCTCCGGAACGCATGGAATTGCCCAGTGATATTAATGAGCAGTTGGTTGTTGAATTATACTCTAAGTAACCATTACGTGTGCAGTTATGAATGAATAACTGCTCCTTCCTGAGGAAATAGTGCGATGCAGTCCAAAGTGATGGAATTTTTAAAACCACGTATTGTTGATGTCAAACAGTTAAATGCCACTACGTCTAGACTGACATTAGAACCTTTAGACCGGGGTTTTGGCCATACGTTGGGGAATGCACTAAGACGGGTTCTATTGTCCTCCTTGCAAGGTGCTGCAGTGGTGGAAGTGGAAATTGAGGGCGTGCTTCATGAATACACCACCATTGAAGGCGTGCAAGAGGATGTACTGGACATATTATTGAATTTAAAGGGATTGGCTATTCACTTACATAGCCGTCAGGAAGTATTATTACACTTAAATAAGAAGGGACCCGGCCCCGTTCGTGCCCAGGATATTACTCTTGAGCATGATGTAGAGATACTTAATCCAGAACACATCATTGCCAATTTGACCCACTCTGGGGAACTCAATATAAGTTTAAAGGTGGCGTTGGGCCGAGGGTATCAACCTGCCAACCTTCGTCCCCAAGAGGGGGAAAGTTCGATTGGTACTTTGAGGCTGGACTGCTCATTCAGTCCGGTTTTGCGAGTTGCTTACTGGGTTGAAAGTGCCCGGGTTGAACAACGCACCAATTTAGATCGCCTGATTATTGAGTTACAGACCAATGGCACCATTGACCCCGAAATGGCTATTCGTCAAGCTGCGACCATTTTACAAGAACAACTCTCAGTCATTGTCCACTTGGAAGGAAAAATAGAAGTACCTTCAGCTCCTGAAGGAATAGAGGATATCGATCCTATTCTCCTGAGACCGGTAGATGAACTGGAATTGACCGTTCGTTCTGCCAACTGCCTGAAAGCAGAAAGCATCTATTATATTGGAGACCTTATTCAAAAAACAGAAGCTGAACTGCTGAAGACGCCCAATTTGGGGAAAAAATCCTTGACTGAAATTAAAGATGTATTGGGCTCAAGGGGATTGTCTTTAGGTACGCGTTTGGAAAACTGGCCCCGCCCTCCCGGAACACACGACCATGCA
This sequence comes from Thiomargarita sp., assembly GCA_020721005.1. GTDB lineage: Bacteria > Pseudomonadota > Gammaproteobacteria > Beggiatoales > Beggiatoaceae > DYNP01. The sequence goes on along the minus strand of DYNP01000007.1, from coordinate 137,558 downwards.
GAACAAGTTCCTGCTCCGAAAAAGGATTAGCTTCTAATCCGACCATCACCATTCTGTCCCTAAATTGAACACCCAATTTTGGGTAGAAGTGCCCTGATCGCTGCTCATTGGGGAGACAGCACCAGTTGAGAATAGGTGGGCTGGTAAAACGCCCCGCTGCCCACTTCTCCTCAATTGAACGCCCAAAGAGTTAGTTCACAGGAAATAGACTTGAGTTTTCACTATTATCCAATTCACCCTGTTTTAACGAATTAAGCAAAAGGACCCATGCCATGCGTCACCGTCATGCAGGAAAACATCTCAATCGAACCAGCAGCCACCGAAGTGCTCTATTTAAAAACATGGCAGTCTCCCTGATGCGCTACGAAGTCATCAAGACCACTTTACCTAAGGCCAAAGAATTGAGGAGAGTAGTTGAGCCCTTGATCACCTTAGCTAAAGAAGATAATGTGGCTAAACGCAGATTGGCTTTCGCAAGGTTACGAGACCGGGAGATAGTCACCAAACTGTTCAACGTGCTAGGTCCTCGCTACAAGGAGCGACCAGGGGGATATATGCGCATTCTGAAATACGGCTATCGCAAAGGAGATAATGCGCCTGTCGCCTTGGTTGAACTGGTTGATCGACCCCTTCCTGCAGAAATCGAAGCTTCCTCATAAAATAATATCCTTAGAAGGCTTTCTAGCGGAATTCAATTGTTTCCAACATAGACAATATCACCATAAGATGTTATCCCAAAGAGCCCATCAATCGTGTTGATTCAGACTGAATAACCACCCCTAACCCCTCCTTTGTAAGGAGGGAAAACTAAACAGTTCCTCCTTTTCCAAGGAAGGGTCAAGAACAGCCCCCCCTTTTTTTCAAGGGGGGGGTAAGGGCGGATTTTTTATTGTCAGTTCATCTACGTACTATAGGGAAGAAATAATGATCGATTATTTTATGGAATTAGGATGTTGCTAGCCGCTTCCAATTTCATTAGAATTCATTTAACCAACTATTGGTATTAAAATCTACTTTTTAGGAGAACTTCAATGAAGTTGCTGCGTATTTTGTTGCTGATGAGTTTGATAACAGGTTATCAGGGCTTGATTTTTGCCGCGGAAGATTCAGATAAGATCGATATTAACAGTGCTGATGTTCACATTTTGCAAACACTCAACGGTATTGGGGAAAAAAAGGCACAAGCTATCATTGATTACCGCAACCAGTACGGTCCATTTAACAACATTCATGATTTGTTACTGGTGTATGGGATCGGAGAGAAAATCCTTGAGGCCAATCAGCATCGTTTGGTGGCCATTGTTCCCGAATCCAAAACGGCAGACCAGACTGAGGCTAAACCTGCTGCAAATGCCGATTCTCCGGTAAAACCCGAATCAGAAGACAGTGCAAATGAAGCAGTTCAAGCGGATGAAGGGGAAGAAACAACGGCCAGTGAATAGTTGCCAGGAATATTTGTTTTCTAAATAAAACGACCGGTCAAGTTATTGAAACTTGACCGGTTTTTTGATTCAATGTTTTATCTTACATAACTTTTCACAGAGTTATCCCATATTCATCGGCTGATGAAAACAACGCGGTTGAAAATGCTTAGGTATTTGCAAATCAAACTGCTCATCATGCGTTAATGCCAAATACAACCCTTCCTCAATCACCTTTTGTTGCATTTCCTTACTCGCATTTATGGTAACCACCATTCCATAAAGTTTCTTATCACTGTGTTCAGGAAAAAACTCAGGAAATTGAGCCAAAGTTTTCAATACTTGCGTTAACTCTCGTTGCTGTAAATGACTCTTGATTTCAACCACAACAACCTCTTTTTTATCGCTATTACTATAAGCAAGTACATCCAATTCCAATTCATCCCCTTGTTTTCTCTTGCGTTTAACCCGTAACGCAATGGTTTCTAAACCAAAACGGTGACGTAAAATCTTTTCCATCGTCGGAAAAGCCATGCCCTCAGCAAATCGTCCAAATTTATTACCCAAACCGCCAATTTGGGCTGAAACTTCTTTGATTTGCTGACCAGATTCTCGAAGTTGCTGACCCGTTTTTTGAATCTGCTTATCAGTTTCCTCAAAAAGCCGACTCGTTTCCCGTTGAGATTCTCGAAGTTCTCTCACTTCCTGTGAAAGTTTACCGATTAATTCTAAAACTTGTTCATAAGTCATCGTTTATCCTTTATTTATCTACAAATCTACAGAAGACAAGTTCCTTATATTTGCTCAAGATTCCCTTAAAACGAATATTTCAACCCCAGATAAAACCAACGTCCACGGCGCGGCAATTCATATACAGCGTTCCCATTGACAGTTCCCAAGCTACCGCTTGCAATCGAGTTGTAGTTCTCGTTAAGCACATTCTTGACATTAACGAATAACTCCAATTTTGGCGTGTAATGGTAGCTTGACATGAGATTGAACACACTAATAGGGTCTTGTGACAAAGCTTTGGCAGCAGTGTGGATGATTCCATTGAAGTTAAAATTCCATTGATCATCGTATTGGTAATTTACACTGAATGAACCAAAGCGGTTGGACAACCAATCTTCTGGACGCGGTGTTCCGTTTGCTACCGGAAAAGACGTGTCATTTTTAAAAAACTGAGTATAGTTAGCATTGATCTGCCACGCTGAAGTCGGTTGCCAAGTGGTCTCTAATTCCAATCCTGAAGTTGTTTGCTCATCGGCATTCATTGCTATCAAAGACGCCTTATCTTTCATTGACACCCAGGCAATCGCATCATTAATTTCGTTATAAAACAAAGTAATGCCATTGCGAAAATGATTTTGCTCATACCACCAAATCAATTCCCAAGTGCGGAGTTTTGTCGGCTGAATAGTGGGATTGCCGTTTGTCGTATTATATAATACACTGAGCGATGGTGAATTAAATGCCTGACCATACAACAACTTAACAGTATTCTGCTCATTGGCATGGTACATTAACGCGGTTTTCGGACTGAATACGCTACCTACCAAATTATAATCGTCATAACGTAAGCCAGCAGTCAAATACCAAGCGTCATTGATCCGCCATTCGTCTTGCGCGAACAGACCGTTGATAACCACTTTCTCGTCTGTGACCAAACGTCTGGAAAGCAGTGGGGTGACCGTCGTTAAATAGGGGAAAGGCGGCCGCCCGGCAAAGATGTCATAATTAGCCTGAGTGTAAGCACGAGGAGTGTCTGCTTTTTCGCGATTAAAACCGAAGGTCAAGGTGTGTGCTGGATGCACCTGCCAAATCCAATAGGCTTCACCATTGCGCATTTGCTGCTCAAAATTTGGACCGATAAACGCATCCTCTTGTGGGAATGGAATCGAACGCCCCAATCCATTTAATACCACGCCTTCCACTGTACCTTGTTGCATTCCCAAACGATAATGTCCAGTCAAGGACGCACTGATCTCATGCTGATAGTTTAGAGCCAATAAAGTTGATTCGGTTTCCAAATCATTACGTGGACTGAGACCGCCGCGGAATAAATAATAATCCTCCGTTTTATACAATGTACTTAGAACACTGAATTGCAAATTACCATAATGAGCGGTCAGCATCAGATCATGCCCATGGCGCGGATCACGGGCATTCCCCTCAGTGCGATTAAAACGATCGTACAATCCAGAATAAGCCTGGCCCTCATCGCTCATCACCTGAGCAGATGTTGCAATTCCCCATTTTCCAACATTGTAACTGAAATTGGCAGCGGCGCGGTAACTGTGATTTTCCCCGGTTTCCAAAGTCACATCATTGCGCTGGTGACTTGCATCGGTCGTGATGATATTGACAACTCCTGAAAACGCGGTGGAACCATACAATGCCGATCCCGGCCCACGAATGACTTCTATTTTTTCGACATTATGCAAAGAAAGTCGTCGGTAGATCATGTTAGCTGAGTTACTATGATAGTTATTTAAGCGTTGCCCATTAAATAGATACAGCACATCATTGCCAAATCCCACTGAACCACGCACAGACGCGTTATTGGTTGATCCGATAGAAGCAACATCAAATAAAACTTGAGTGCCGGCCATATAATTGAGAAGTTCACCCAACTCAGTTATCCCCATCGCCTCAATTTGGCTACGGGTAAACACAGTCACTGAGGACGGTGCTTGAGTAACAGTGCCTTCAGTTTTGGAGGCGATAGTAATTTTAACCTCCATCAATTGCTCTAAAGTCATATTCAACAAATCAACTTCGGGTCTTTCTTTAGACAGCACCGTATTTACACTTAAGCTGAGCGTAATTAAGACGAACAATACTAACATTTTCATTGACTTCACTTTTTAGGTTAATTTAGGAAATTACAGCACTTGGGAAACCGTTTTCTCAATCACTATATCTTAGTTTATTACAATAGACCTCTTGCAAAAGTAAATGACGCGATAAAAATGAGATATGAAAAAAGAAAAGGGGAATCCCCGTTGGAATAGAGACTTTAGCCGGAGTGGAGGCTTTAGCCGGCCAGCGGTCGGCCCTTGCAATTTGCCTACGGCTGACCGGCTAAAGCCTCCACTCCAACGTATCTTCTAGAGCCTCCACTCCAACGTATCTTAACTGAGGAGCAACTCTCATTTTTCCATGATCGCATACTTTTGCAAAAGGTCTAATAAAAAAGGCAAATTACCCCGCCCTTGTAAAATCGGACCAATCGCTCAGCAGTCTCCTACTCAATTTTGAAATTGCTATCACTTCGGCATATCGACAAATAATTCCCAATCCACATCTCCAATTTTTTTGAAGAAAAAATATCCAATTTCAGAATTGCACAACAGACCAACCTTTCAAAAATTTCCCCTATGAGAACACACTCTAAATTCAGGACTTTATCTCAATTTCGGAGATATTTTTAGGCGTCCATGCTCAGTCAACAATTGTAATCGCACCTCCTTCATCGTCAAAATACTCAATTTCAATTCTCCAATTTTAACTTCACCATTGATTCTCAAAGCCTGTAACTCTTTGATTGGCAAACTTATTCCACTTGAAGTCAGGCCTAAACTCCGATCGGACTTGTCCAAGGAATTGCTCGCCATCTGCCATTTGTCCATTGCCAATTGAAAATTCAAATCCAGAGGCTGGGCTAAATCTCCATGGATTTCACCTTTTACAGTAGAATCATTCAAGTGCATCACCAAATTATCGAATTTCCACTCCAAACCTTGACCTCGGATCTCCGTTTTAAAGTTCAAACTCAGAGGCAATTGCCAAGAAATGGGATAACCAATTTCCCGAAATACCGCTTGTAAATCACAAGGTTGCAACTCTAAAAGTCCCTGCCAACTCGGCCGTTCAAACATTCCCTGCACCTTCCCCTGTCCCAACAATGTTAAACCAGGACCTGCCAATTTAAACCCTGATAAGTTCAGTTTGTCCTGTTGAAAATTAAATTCTCCTTGAGAAACTGATAATTGCCAATTGCCCAGTTGAATTTGAGGATGCAACAAACTCAATTGTCCATTTTGAAAATGAAATTTACCCTGTAAACTCAAAGGGTTAATCACCAAAAAGGCTGGTAATTGTTGGGGCAAAGTGAGCCCGGTTATGCGTTCCAAAATGGAAAGATTTACCGGCGCCAATCGCCACTGCCCAGTCAATTGGGGGTTAGTTGAGAACTGCTGCCCAGTCAATTGCCCATTCAAATGTATACCCAACCAATTGAGGGTATAACTGTCAATTTTCAAGTTGGAACGATCGAAATTGATAGTCAGATTGGGAATAGTCAAAGTTTGTCCTTCCACATTTAAATTGAACTCTTTGAATTGAAGAATGTTTTTAGCAAAATCTACTTGAGTCTCCATTCTCAATAGAGCCGTTTCTGGATTGGACAGTCCTGGCAAATTAGCCATTCCCAATCCAGTTTTTATCGAAAATTGTTTAGGTAACTGCTGAGAGAATGGAAGTGTTGCGGCTAAGGATAATAAAGCTTGTGGGGAACTCAGCCATTGTAGTTGAGCAGTGAAATGAGGAATTGTGAATGGGTGCTGAAGGGTGAATTGTCCTAAGAGTTGATTGCCTAAACTGTGGAGGTTGAAATTGGGAACAGTGAGGAAATCTTGAGTCAAGTGCCATTCTATTCGAGGTACAGTTAAGTGATGTTCATCCAATTGGAGTGAGAAATTGTTGAGGGTGAGAATTTTAAAATTGCTTTGTAAATCAGTGATCAAGTTCAGTGATTTTGAAAAAGTCGGAAACGGAAATAGACTGGATAAAGCTTGGGTTTGTACCTGCAAATGTCCAGATATCGAAGGTAATTGGGAACGAGATTGCCAGTGCAAATGACCAGCTATTTGAGCCGTTGGAAACTGTAAATTAAACTCCGTGAGTTGGAAAGTGGATTGAGCAAAATTAAGTTTGAGATCCCCTTGCAATTTCCAAGGGTGAGGCAGAGGAAAAGGCGTGTTGAGCAACTCAGTGGTTAGAGTAAAATCGCTGAGGTGATAGAGAGTGTGTTGGGGAAAGTTGTGGAGCAGAGTATTGAAATTGAGTTGAACTTGCCATTGTTGCCAAGTCAGTTGAGTGTTGAGAACGATTTGAGTGGACTGTCCTAATCTTAGGGGACCGGTGTTTAGGGAAAAATGATGGAGGTTAAATTGTTGATCGAGCAGCTGATCAGTCCATGTCACTTGGCTGTCTTGAATAATCAAGTGGTTGAGCGTCAAGTCTTCCAAGGAAAAATAGGAGGGAGAAGCGGAAGTGGGACTGGGGAATAGAGGGTCCCAATTGTTGCTTCCATCAGTTTGTCTGACCAAGTGGAGAATGACTCCGGTCAGTTGAAAGTGCTCTATTTTGATCTGTTTGAGGAGGAATGGCCACAGTGATATCCGAATTTGGGCATTGGCAACTTGAAGTAGAGGCGGAGAGGGGGCTAGGTGAGGGGGATTGCCCAATGTAAAGGGACCGGTATTCAGTCCCAGCCATGGGAACAGATGGAGTTCTAAGTTGCCTTTAAGATGTAGGGGGCGGCCAGTGGTTTGTTGAACCCAGTTTTGTATTTCAGTTTGATAGTAGTTTAGATCGAGTTTGGCTAACCAGGTTAGGACAGTGAGAAGGGTAAGGGTACAGAGTAACCCAATGATCTGTAACCCTTTTTTCATGGATCTCGTTGGGAATATTCACTGGCACGCCGAGCATTCCCTTTGACCAATTGCACTGGGTAACGTTGTTCGTTGAGTTGAATTTTGGCGAGGGTGGCAGCGATAAGGTCGATGTGTAATCGGTCGGATAAGCGCAGCAGGTAAATGAAAACGTCGGCCAATTCTTGGGCCACCGCTTGTTGTTGTTCGGAGGTTAATTGTTGACTTTGTTCTTCGGTCAGCCATTGAAAATGTTCAATGATTTCAGCCGCTTCTCCGATGAGAGCCATGGCTAAGTTTTTGGGAGAATGGAATTGTTCCCAATCCCGTTCAGCAGCAAAGTGGGCCAGTTTTTTTTGCAGTTCTAAGAGAGTAGGTTCAGACATAGTGAGGGGGGATAGGGGGAAGTAAATGCGGATTAAAGAGTGCAAACGGGGATTTGCACTCTGGGAATTGAGTTTAGTTTGAGGAGAAAACAGTTCTGTCATTGAGGGGTTGAGTGGGACGAGCTGATTGAGGGTAGAGCGCTTGGTAGGCTGCCAGTTGTTCGGAAGAAATGGTTTGGGTTTGTTTGAGAATGAGCCATTTTACCCCCTCTGAACAAGGCGGTGTGGTCAGCGAACCTTCGTAGGTGTAGTAATTTTTGTCCTCAGGTAGAAGTTTGGTGAGGTCGATTTTAAGTTGGGCATGGGTTTGAGCATCACCCTCTTTTGCTGGTAAAGTGTCCCAAAGAGTGGCAATGAGAGGATGAGAGGTGTTGCCCTTGTTGAAGAGTGCAGCAACTACTGCCAATTTACCCTCTGCATTTTGGTGTACCAGGTGAGCAACCATGTCAAACTGTTGTTTTTGGATGACTTCTTCGGCTGGCATGTGAAAATGAATTTGTTTCAATTGGTAAGTGTCTTCCCCCAAAGTGAGGCTACCTACTTTTTCAGCGTCGAGTTTGATGGTATGTCCATTGTTTTCAATGGTCAAGGGAATAGGGTGGTAGTCAAATACAAGTTTGGGCAGGGAGCTGGGGGTGGCAGTTTCAATGTGAATGGGGGATTGGTGTTTACCTAATTTGCAAGTGGTGTATTCTTTGGAAAGTTCACCCCAAATAGCGGGACCGGTTTGGCCTTGGTAGGACCAATGACCTCCAATAGAGTGAGCTTGATCTGCTGCGTACACTAAAGAGTATAGATTGAACAGGGTGAGGGTGACAAGTATCCATTTTTTTTGCATACATTTTTCCGGTTAAATGGGGGTGATGAGGAGTTGTGTATTGTAAGGTGGAAATAAAAAAAAGGGAAGTGATCACTCACTTCCCTCTTGGTTCAGTTTACCAAATCAGCTGACTGACAGTGGTCAGCTGAATTCTGCGGCGATTGGTTTATTCTTCCAACAGCTCATTGACAGATTGGCTGATTTCCACGCCTTCAAACAGAGGTGCATCCGTGGGGACCTTGGCATACCAAGGAGAGCTACAAGTCATACATTGCCAGATATTGTAGTTTTGAGTGGCATTGCCCACAAATAAGGGTTCCTCTTCTTCAGTTGGTGGAACTACTTCTGGTTCAGGAGTGACTTCTGGTTCAGGAGTAACTTCTGGATCAGGAGTGACTTCTGGTTCAGGAGTAACTTCTGGATCAGGAGTGACTTCTGGATCAGGAGTGACTTCTGGATCAGGATCAGGTTGGGCAGTGACCACAGGCTTAGAGCAGTCCGGACCCATGATTGCGCCAGTCTTATAAATAGTAGCGGTCTTGGCCATGGCGAGTAAAGAGGTGGAAGAATATTCACCATCCAATGTGAAGGAGAACGTACCACCTTCTGTGTTCCACTTCAAGCCAACAAATGGGGTACTACCATCTACTTTAATTCCTCCATCAGCACCAGGGGCACTAACTAAGTGACCCGCGCAATTTCCGATACCAATGCTCCAATGACTCAGCGCACGCCCACGAACTCCAGTAACTTTATAGGTCCAAGTGGCACCGTTTACACTGGCCAACTCGATTTTGTAAGCAGATGCTTTGTCATCTTGGGCAGCAGTAAATTCAATGGTCACTTCATTGCCAGCTGAATTGCCCATTGTCCCACAATCATTGGTATTATAGCCAGCCACTGAAGAGCATGCGCCAACAGGAGCGGTGGTTTCGGTAGAAGGCTTAGCTGCCCACGCAGAGGCGCTTAAAGCAGTGGTTGCCAATACCACTAAAATCGATCTATGTAATACGTTCATTGTAATTACCTCACACTTGTTTTGATTTTAACTCGGTTATACGAAATTTTCACCCCATCTATTATACAGGATTTTAAATCACAAATACACTGTTGGTTGCTGTTCTTTAAATGTTTGACACTATTTAAGAACAACCAGTTTCAGGGTTAATAGAAAAACAGCAATAAACACACCAAAACTATCCATACTTCTTATAATTGATTGAAATAATTGAATTTTTAGAATGAACCTAAAAATAACTAAGGATTTGAATGGGTTATTATCTATTTGAATTATAAAGATTATTTCGAGAATTTTAATTATTTACCTTATTAACGGACTGTTGATTTTCAACAGATCTGTTGATTTTCAACACTCCCCTAAATTAGCATAAAACTAATGCCTTGTTTTTAAAGAAATTATTTAAATCCCCTGATTGAGTTAAAGGGATCAGCAATTGCATTTTGCATTGTATTCCTAATTGCAGTTTGCAAATGGTTCCGCTTTTTAATGAAACACTTTGATTGGTCGCATAACTCATTAAAACAAGATAATAATTGCTCAACTTGTTTGAGTGATCGTGGTATTCTCACGTCAATAATCGGCAGGGGAACACTGAATTATACCTTAAAAAAGGATTCTTGAAAATATGGACAGTATTCCTTATTTAATGGTCAAGGGTCTTAAAATGATCAATTGGGTTGAAAAAAAGGACAGTGACCTCTCTTGAAAAAATGGATTGCCAACCTTATTCATTGACTTAGCCAAAGATAGAATAACAACCGTTTGAGGACTAACATTATGAGTTACATGAATCTTTATGAACCTTGGGGATTGTTGAATCAAGTGCTTAAAAACAAAGGACAATCGTTTCATAACGTTGAAGAGGAACGTTCAGCTTCTATGTACAATTGGATACCGGCAGCTGATATTCGTGAGGAGCCTCATCAGTTTGTGATTGAGGTTGATATTCCGGGTGTTGAGCCTGGCGAAATTGAAATTTCTATGAAGGCCGGAATCTTGACGGTTCAAGGGGAACGAAAGCAGGAGAAACAGGTGGACGGGGAAAATTACCAACGAGTAGAGCGGTTTTATGGTACTTTTCATCGGCAATTCAGTTTGCCTGACACTGCAGATTCTGAGCAGATTTCGGCAGTTGGCAAGCAAGGGGTATTGCAGATCAATATTCCCAAAAAGGCAGTAGCCCAACCTCGCCGCATTAAAGTGAATGTATACTGAGGTTTGAGGGTAAGTTGAGATGTTTGGTTTAATTTTGTGTTTAATGTAGATTTATTATGTTAAGGAGGAAAACTGTGAATATGACTCGTTATTCTGAACCTTGGGGCATTTTGAATCAATTTTACCGTGACCTCAATCAAGTGTTTGGACAGTTGGAAAGTCGACCGGGCAGTGATTATTCTTCTGTGGCTACCAGTGCTTGGGTGCCCGCAGTGGATATTAAGGAGGAGATTCACCAATTCTTAATTGAAGCGGACATTCCCGGCGTTGATCTCAACGAGATTGAAGTTTCTATGGAAGCGGGTATTCTGACCATCAAAGGGGAACGCAAGTTGGAAAACCAGGTTGAAGGGAAAGACTATAAGCGAGTGGAACGTTTGCATGGAACTTTCTATCGCCGCTTCAGTTTGCCCGATACTGCGGATTCTGAGAATATCACGGCCACAGGCAAAAATGGGGTTTTGCGGATTACTATTCCTAAAAAGGAGAAGGCCCAACCTCGTAAGATTGCAATTCAGAGTTAAGCAGAATGAGCCGTTGGGGGAATATTTTAGGAATCCAACGGGGCCACAAGTTAAACTGATGATGAGCCGGAGGTGGGGTAAATCATAACTCCCATAGAGGACTTTCATAAGCGCTAACCGATTTCTCCAGAAGTGGGTTGGCGCATTTTTTTTGCGCTTAATTTTAGTTGACTACTTGATTTTAAAAGTATTTCTTTGTTTAAAGAGGGAGGTGATAATTGACGGTATGCGCTAAATTATAGGTTGGGGCCAGTTTTCTCCCGCATGTTATTGTGCTTAATATTTGACAGAGACAACAAAAATCAGTATTGTTTGAAATGGCAATTGCCCACAGGTCATTTCACAAACTGTTTTTTATCTCGGAAAAATAACTATGCTGCTTCAGCTGACTTTAAAGACTAAGCTACTCCTGTCATTGTTAATGATGGGACTGATTCCATTTATTATCATTGGCTACTTTGCCACTCATAAAGCAAATATTGCTCTTTCAGAGCAAGCTTTTAATCATTTGGAAAGTGTGAGGGAAATTAAGAAGTCCCAACTTGAAAATTTCCTAGCTGAACGTGATGGAGATATACAATCTTTAACTGATATGTTGAAGGCATTCCGTCACCAAGCTTTACAAAAAATTCAGGCAGTTCAGGAACATAAAAAAGCCCAAGTAGAGGAATACTTTAAAGAGCGGCACCGAGATCTTAAGGCTTGGTCACAAGATGAGTTTATGGTGGAGGCAGTCAGTCAATTTGATGGGGCCTTTAAGTTGGAGGGGCTGCAAATTGGGGGATTGGCATGGTCGTCTGTGGAAACCCAGATTGGCCAGAAATTAATTCAATATACTGCAGAACAACATAGTTATGAGGATTTGTTGCTCATTAATAAAGAGGGGGATGTGGTTTACAGTATACTTAAAGGTGCAGAGTTGGGGAATAATGTGTTGACCGGGGTTTTGGAAAATTCTCAGTTAAAATTGGCTTTTGCTCAGGCAGTTACTGGAACAGTGGCGATTCAGGATTTTGCACCTTATGCGCTAACCAAAGATACTTACCAGGCTTTTATAGCAGCGCCCTTATCTCAATTGGGTGAGATCATTGGGGTATTGATGCTGCGATTTTCTCCTACTGCCATTAATCATATTACTCAAAAACGTCAAGGCATGGGCAAAAGTGGGGACAATTTTTTGGTGGGTCAGTTGGGAGATAAGATTTTATATCGAAGTGATTCAAATTTTGATAAACAAGGGGTAATTGGTGAAAAATATTTGGGAACGGAAGCCAGCTTGGGACTGGCGGGCAATTCCGGAATATTATTGGTCGAGGATGAGAATGAGCAGTTAAAATTCAAGATTTACAGTCCCTTGAGCATTCCCAATTTACGATGGATGATTTTGACGGTTGTCAATTTAGAGGAATTATTTGCAGTTGAAAATAAATTGCAGGGACAAGAGAGTCTGCTTGAAAAATATATCCGATATTATAATTATGAAGATTTGTTATTAATTCATCCCACAGGCAAAATTTTTTATACAGTCAGGCATAAAGCAGATTATGGCACCAATATTTTAGCAGGGAAATGGTCCAATTCAGAATTGGCCAAATCTGTGCATAATGTTTTGGAAAATAAGGAAATTGTTTTTAGTGATTATGTTCCCTATCCTCCCAATCATCATGAACCTACCGCGTTTATTGCTCATCCTTTGCTAAATGAGAAGGAAGAAGTTGAGGTGATCATTGTATTGGAGTTGAATAAAAATATCACCAATAAAATCATGTTGGAACGATCGGGGATGGGAAAGACGGGTGAGAGTTATTTGGTAGGTCCAGATCACTTGTTACGTTCAGATACTTTTTTGGATCAAATTCATCATTCTATGTCAGCTTCTTTTAGCAATCCTGAGCAAGGTCGGGTGAAAACCCTAAGTGTGGAATTGGCTTTGCAGGGAAATTCTGGTAAGCATTTGATTTTAAATTATCAAGGTATTCCGGTGTTGTCCACTTATGCACCGGTTAAAGTGGGTCAAACGACTTGGGCTTTGGTGACTGAAATGAGTAAAACGGAAGCTTTTGCTAAGATTCAAACTTTACAGTGGATTATTGCTGCGGTGGCTGGTTTGGGTATGTTGATGATTGGGACGCTGGCTTTGTGGTTAACCAGTGGACTCATCGGTCCTATTAGAAAAATAGTCTCTGTTGTCAATGGTTTATCTAAAGGGCGTTTGCCAGAGACTGTGGATTTTCCTGTTACTAAGAGTCAAGATGAAGTGATGATTATGCAACAGTCAGTTTATCAATTATCTTATATTTTGCAGAATATTGTCACCAATGCGCAAAAAACGGTGGAAGCTGCCAAGAATGGGGATCTAAGTCAACGGATTGCTGCAGATTCTTTAGAGGGTTTTATGCACGCTTTGGGGGAGAATATTAATGCTTTGATCGGAACTATGGATGAGGTGATGAAAGAGATTCGGCAGGTGATGTCAGCCTTGGCAGAGGGGCGCTTGAATCAACAAATGAAGGAAAATTATCGAGGAGTGTATGCTGAGGTGTCTCAATTCACTCGAATGACAATGGGTAATTTGCAGAAGATTTTGTTGGAGATTGAGTTGATTGTGGAGAATGCTGGCCGCGGTAGTTTGGATGGCCGTATAGATTTGGGGAATAAGTGTGGGTTCAGTGAGACTTTGAGCAGTCGGGTGAATGCTTTATTGGATATTCAGCAGCGTTTTACCCGAGATGTTTCAATATTGTTGGAGAATTTAAAAAATGGTGATCTTTCTGAACCTATTAGGACTGAGTATGTGGGATGTTTTGAGCAGGTAAAATTGAATGCCAATTTGGCTTTGGAGAATTTGGTGGCAGTGTTGTTGGGGATTAAGGAGACTGTAAGGGTGATCCGAAGTCAGGTGGAAGGAATTGAGGAGGGGAATGCAGCGTTGTCTAATCGCACTGAGGAGCAAGCGGCTTTTTTGGAGGAGACTGCAGCGTCTATGGAGCAGATGACGGCGACGGTTCAACAGAATGCGCACAATGCTCAAATTGCTGATCAGTTGGCGACTTCTGCAACTCAGATTGCAAAACAGGGGAGTCAGGTGATCAACGGTGTGATCGATAAGATGGAGCAAATTAATCATTCTTCTCAGAAAATTTCTGCCATCAGTGATGTGATCAATGAGATTGCATTTCAGACCAATTTGTTGGCCTTGAATGCGTCGGTGGAAGCTGCTCGAGCTGGGGAACAGGGTCGAGGATTTGCAGTAGTAGCTACTGAAGTGAGAAATTTGGCGCAGCGTTCAGCTTCTGCTGCTAAGGAGATCAATCAGTTGATTCAAACTTCAGTCAAGGATGTGCAGGCGGGAAGTCAGTTGGTGAATGGCGCTGGGGAGACTATGGATCATATTTTGCTTTCTATTCAAAAGGTTACCGATATTGTGGCTGAAATTTCTGCGGCATCAGTTGAACAGTCGGAAGGTATTAAGCAGGTGAATGTTGCTATGGGTCGTATTGACGGAATGACCCAGCAGAATAATTTGTTGGTGGAAAAGGTGACAACTTCTATCCGTGAATTAAGTAAGCAGGCAAATTATTTGCAGACGGCTTTGGAACAATTTAAATTGCGTCATTAATAGAGATTGGAGTTAAGGGAGGTTACCAATAACCTAAAGGAGCAGTTTCACAAGGTCAGGGGGGAAATGGATTGTGCGTTGGATTGAGTTTGAAATGGGGATTAATGTGGGGGATTACTTGACTTTGTTTGAAAAAATGTCATACTAATTGTGCAAACTATTCATAAGGATTCTTAAAGGATTTAAGCATTTTCTGTAACTGGGTAGTAGGGGAATTGAAACTATCCTTCCTTTATAGGAATGGATAGTGATGGGGTCTGTTTTTAAGTAGTAGGGGTTGTTTATTGAAAACATGCAAGGACAATGAGTTATGAGAATTACTGCAATTGGGGTTCATTCTGCATTTGCGACCGGGGCTTATGAGGAGGTGGTTTTAACCAAGGAAGTGTTGAGTTTGGTGTCTCAAATCATCCAGTCTCCAAATATCTCTGAAGAGGAAGTGCAGGCTGAGGTGAACAGTAGGAGTCGACGTTATTATCTTCCCAAATGGCATTCTAATTTTTTGATTGAATTTGATATGCCTAACAAACGGAGTAAACCCGGTCCTTATCGTTTGTTATTGGATGCTGGCGGGGATATTCGACATGCGTTGAAAAGTATTGGCTTAAGTTCCGCAGATATCGATGGCATTTATATTTCTCATCCCCACAATGATCATATTGGGGGCATGGAATACTTGGGATTGACCACTTTGTTTAACCCAGTGTATACCAAGTCTAAAAGGGAATGGTTGGATAACCAATTTATCGCGGATAAATTGTTTTTGGAGCCGGAATGGTGGTCAAGGCCGCCTCATCATGTTAAACCTGATTTGTTTATTCATCGCAAGGTATTAGAGCCTTTGAAACGGGCGATTGGTCCCGGATTAGATACTTTACAGGGCGTGCCTGATGTCAGTATAGAAACTTATTTTGATATTCACTTGATTGGCAAACAGGAAGGAGGGGAAACCGTTAAGCAAATTCTCAAGGATGGTAATGGGTATTGGACGATGGTACCAATTTTTGCGATGCATGTGATTTCCAGTTCCGAGGAAATGGCTAGCTATGGGATCAGTTTACAACATTCTGAAGGTTATAATGTGTTGTTGCCCACGGATACTCAACATATAATGCCTACCCAGCTGCAATCTCATTACCGTAAGGCTCATCGCATTTATATGGATTGTGAAACTTCACCATTCCCTTCTAGAGTTCATCCCCATATTTCTGATTTAATTAATAATTTGTCACCAGAGATTCAGAGAAAATGTTTGTTATATCATTATGATGGGGAGCCTCAAGTCCCAGAAGGGATGTTTTATGGAATTTTGAGGACTGGAGATGCTCATAACTATCCGGATTAGTTGGGAATATCTTCATCATTTATTTTGTGATAAATTCGATCAAGAAGAAGCAATTTTGAGTCGATTGGCAATTTTGGCAAACAATCCTTCTTTAGCTGGTAATTTGTGAGTTGCAGTGTAGGTAGGCAATTGGCCAGGATGGGTGATTAGCAAATCAGTGGCCCAAGCGGCGTTATAAAAACCAATGATTGTTGACCAAGGCACCTTGATTTTTTCATGAATTTGCTTGAGACTCACTGCTCTTGCGGTCATGACTGAGGCTAATTTCATATGATCACTTTCAAATTCTAAACGGGACAAGTTGGGCCAGGCTTTTAAACGAACGGGCTCTTCAATAGAATGATTGGGAATAATTTGTCCGTATGAACCGTATAACCCAGTACTCCATAATAAGTGATTGAGGGGAATGATCATTTGCCCTTTGGCTAATACATCAAAATCGGTATTTGAAAGTTGCGTATTTCGTAGCTGAGGATTGTGACCACGAGTGATTTTCCGGAGCATTTCCCGATTGGCGGAAGTGGCCACCATACCTACTTTTCCTTCCACAAACAATGGAGAATATGGGGGACAGTAGATTTGATAAGCCTGTTGCTGTTGTTTGGCTGTCAATAAAGCATAGAAAAGGCTCTTTGTGATCTCTACCTTTTCCGCAGATACTGCAATTTCTAAATGATTGGCTTTGTCGGTGGGTTTGGAAAATAAGCCACTGTAAAGGTCGGATAAACTGTTTCGCAGAGTTTGGACTCGTATAGGTTTTCTCAATACCATATTGCGTTGATCACTCAAAGAGTCATTGGTCAACAATAATAAGGCTTGATGACGCGGATAAGTATACTCTTGATAAAATTTTCGTCCACCCTCATTATCCAAATCAATGCAAATGATATCCCCTTGATAATCTTCCTTTTCTAAAAGTTGAACAGTCATATTTTCATGGCGTTCAAGTAAACTGGTAGCTACTTTAAGTACTGAAAAATCGGTATTACTGAGACCAATGGCGGTAATAGACAGAGGTTTAGTTTCAAGCATAGTATAAATCCTTAATTTAGGGATGGACAAGTTCCTGTTATCAATCTGCCACCTTAATATCGTTTCCTGAATAAAAAAACAACTCTTTCCCCAAAAAAATTATCCCTTTTGAGAGAATTGGGCAATGAAGTTAATATTTGATGGGGGACTGTCATGGACTCTTCAATTCAGGCTATCATCTTAATTCTCCGATTTTTAATGACTGAATAATGCAGATTGCATGCCTTTTTTTCTTCCCAGCTCTCATTGTCTAAATTGTAACAAATAATCACCCCAAGATAGCATTAAATTATTTTGGGGTAATTTCGTTTCCCCTAATGACTGACTTATCCCATCTTTGGACCACAATATGTATCCTATTAGGTTAGGCGTTAACATTGACCACATTGCCACCCTTCGACAAGCCCGTGGCACCCGTTATCCTGATCCACTGCAAGCGGCTATTGAAGCGGAACAAGCCGGCGCTGATTTAATCACCTTACATTTGCGAGAAGATCGTCGACACATTCAGGAACGAGACGTATTGCTGCTCAAGGAATTGGCTCTGACCCCCATTAACTTAGAAATGGCCATCACGGAAGATATGCTCACTTTTGCCGAAAAACTGCGGCCCACTGCAGTCTGCCTCGTCCCAGAAAAACGAGCCGAATTAACCACTGAAGGGGGATTGGATGTCCTGGCTCAATCTACCCAAGTTCAACAAGCCTGTCAAAGATTGGCTGCTGTCGGCATTCAAGTTTCCCTATTCATCAATGCCGACCCAGCCCAAATTGATCAAGCAGTACAAGTCGGAGCTCCAGTCATTGAGCTACACACGGGGCATTTTGCCGATGCCTCAACCTCTGGTGAACGTCAGGCAGAATTACAACGTCTAATTCAAGCCGTCAACTATGCCAGTGCTCAAGGACTGCAAGTCCACGCTGGGCATGGTCTCAACTACCAAAATGTCAGCAGCATTGCCAACATTCCTGACATCCAAGAACTGAACATTGGACATGCCATCATCTCCCGAGCCCTGTTCACCGGACTCATTCAAGCAGTACAAGATATGAAACGCTTGATGCAAACTGCGCGCTACCCACAACTTAACTTTGCCCCCCAAGATTAACTCGACAGGACTCTACATCATGTGTCTAGGCATTCCCATGCAAATTATTAATATTCAAGGCTATAATGCTCAATGTGAAGCCAAAGGCATTCGGCGAGAAGTCAACTTATTTCTCCTACAAGATGAAGCCATAATCGTAGGAGACTTTGTCTTGGTCCACGTTGGCTATGCTCTACAAAAAATGACCTCTCAAGAAGCCCAAACCACTTGGGAATTACTTGACCAGCTCATGGCACCCACTTAACCCATAGTACATCTATTTCATAGATAGATTAATAGGCACATGTAGAATGCGCTGACCAACGGGAAGCCCATCAATCACTTAGAACCACCCCCTACCCCTCCTTAGTAAGGAGGGGAACATAAGTAGAAAGAACTTCCCGTTGGTCAATCCACCCTATGATACCTTTTTTACTCCCCTCCTTGCCAAGGAGGGGTAGGGGGTGGTTCATAGCCTGGCAATCCCCCCTAACCATCTTTCATAAGGAAGGAAAAAGTTCGTGCTGTGCTCTGATTATCGGAGTACCTACCCATTGACCACCACAACTTGGGTTCTTGCGTAAGATGAGCCGATAAGTACAGATAGGAAGCAACCAAACTCCCTTTCTCAACCCTTCTCGACTGTGATATACTGTTATCCTTAACAGTTCACTTCAAAGGCAGAGAATCGATGACTCCCTTGATCAGACCACCAGCTTTTGCGGGTACCTTTTATCCCGACCATCCTTTAGAGTTGCAAAACACGCTCAATTCACTCTTACAAACAGTGACCGACCTGACCATTCCCACTCCAATAGCGATGATAGCACCTCATGCGGGCTACATATACTCAGGTCCTATTGCCGCCACCGTATATGCACAACTCAACAAAGTCCGCCATAAAATTCACACCGTTCTCCTTTTAGGACCCTCTCATCGGGTCGCGGTGACTGGCCTTGCCGCCACCCAAATGGATTACTTTCTAACCCCTTTAGGTAAAGTTCCTGTTGATCAAACTGGTTTACGCACCCTACTTGAACTCCCCCAAGTGTCCATCCAAGAACAAGCTCACACCTTGGAACACAGTTTGGAAGTACAACTACCCTTCCTACAAACCGTCCTAGACCAATTTCAAATCATTCCCTTAGTAGTCGGCACCGCAACTCCCCCTCAAATTGCCGAAGTACTACAACAACTAGGGACACAATCCAATACCCTCATTCTCATCAGTTCCGACCTTAGCCATTACCTCGATTACTCAACAGCCCAACGCCTTGATCGATTAACCTCTAAACATATCGAACAGGGCGACTCTCAAAACCTCCAAGCCGAACATGCCTGTGGCCATATTCCCATCAAAGGTCTACTGTATTTTGCCCGGTCTCATCGGCTCAAAGCAACCACTTTAGATTTACGCAACTCCGGTGATACTGCCGGTCCCAAACATCAAGTAGTAGGATATGGCGCTTATGTCTTTCACTAAACAACATTCCCAAATACTCTATGAGACCGCTTACGCATCTATCCAACACGGACTATTGCACTCTCAACCCCTGTCAGTTGACTCCCACAATTACCCTCCAGAATTGCAAGTTTTCCAAGCCAGCTTCGTTACCCTCAAACGCCATCATAATCTAAGAGGTTGCATGGGAACAGTCACTCCCCTGCGCCCACTGATCGACGATGTTGCTCTCCACGCTTACACCGCTGCCTTTGCCGATCCGCGCTTTCCTCCCCTAAAAACCACCGAACTCGACCACTTAGACATCACTTTATCTATCCTCAGTTTTCCTGAATCTCTACACTTTCAAACCGAAGAAGAACTGATCCAACAACTGCGTCCCAAAGTCGATGGTATTATTCTTAGAGAAGGTAAAAATCACAGCACCTTTCTCCCTTCAGTTTGGGAATCGCTCCCGGAACCTCGAGAATTTCTGCGCCATCTTAAACAAAAAGCGGGACTGCCACCCCATTATTGGTCCGCCACCCTTTCCATACAACGTTATACTACAGAATTTATTTCCGCTCCTTAAGCACATTGTCAATTGGTGTGCCCAACACTCCTCACACCCTCCAACCCTAATTTATAGAGACCACAACTATGTTTGAAAGCCTAACTGAACGTTTGGGCAAAACGTTTAAAAATCTACGCGGTACCGGACGTCTCACCGAAAAAAACATCAAAGAAGCCTTGCGTGAAGTGCGTATAGCTTTATTAGAATCCGATGTCGCCTTGCCGGTTGTCAAAGACTTTGTTGAACAAGTGCGCCAAAAAGCCATAGGTCAAGAAGTCATGACCAGCCTTACCCCCGGACAAGCCCTGATCAAAGTAGTGCGAGATGAA
Source organism: Thiomargarita sp. (assembly GCA_020721005.1). GTDB lineage: Bacteria > Pseudomonadota > Gammaproteobacteria > Beggiatoales > Beggiatoaceae > DYNP01. Next base: position 117,087 of record DYNP01000007.1, on the reverse strand, counting down.
CTCACCCAATTGATGGGAGAATATTGCGATGAATTGAATTTACAAGCGCCAAGTCCCATCATCATACTCATGGCTGGTCTCCAAGGCTCTGGCAAAACCACCACCATTGCCAAATTAGCCCGTTGGTTAATTGAACGCAAGAAAAAAACAGTCATGTTAGTCAGTTGCGACATTTATCGGCCGGCTGCCATCAAACAATTAGAAACCCTGTCCACTGAAGTTGGCGCCCACTTTTTCCCCAGTGACTCCAGCCAAAAACCAATTGATATTGCGCAAACTGCCATGATCCAAGCCCGCAAACAATTTGTTGACGTTCTCCTGGTGGACACCGCCGGGCGTTTGCATGTTGACGAGCAAATGATGCATGAAATCAAGAACTTACATACCGTTCTCCAACCCACAGAAACCCTATTTATCGTAGACAGCATGACTGGACAGGACGCAGCCAATACAGCTAAAGCCTTCAATGATGCTCTACCTTTGACTGGAGTGATTCTCACCAAAACCGATGGCGATGCTCGAGGAGGAGCCGCTTTATCCGTGCGTCATATCACAGGTAAACCCATCAAATTCATTGGGACCGGTGAAAAAACTGCCGCCTTGGAACCTTTTCATCCCGATCGCATTGCCTCCCGCATCATTGGTCAAGGCGATGTTTTAAGTCTCATTGAAGAAGCAGAACGCACCTTGGATCGGGAACAAGCTGACAAACTGGTGATCAAATTAAAAACAGGGCAGGGTTTTAATTTAGAGGACTTTCGCAACCAATTGATTCAAATGCGTAAAATGGGCGGGGTTGCCAATTTGATAGATAAAATGCCGGGGATGGAACAAATTCCCGAAAAAGCCAAGTCGCAAATCAATGACAAAGAAATGCGCCGTTTAGAAGCCATCATCAATTCCATGACCGCTTTAGAACGTCAGTCTCCACACATCATCAAGGGCTCGCGCAAACGTCGGATTGCCAACGGTTCCGGCACTCAAATCCAAGATGTCAATCGTTTACTCAAACAATTTGGACAGATGCAAAAAGTCGTTAAACAGATTTCGCGCAAGGGAGGAATTTCTAACTTAATGCGCAACTTAAAAGGAAAATTGCCACCTGGAATGCAATTTTAAATTTTTGTAGTCGCTCACTCTAAAGTGTAAAACTGTCCGAGTACCAATTTAGGGAAAAATTCACAACGACCTTCCCTATACAAGTCAGCATGGTAGACCGCCACTGACTTATATTCAGTACAATGACCGGGCGGTATCAAAGGTAGGTATTATTGTATGAACACACATTCCAATGCCCAATTGGGTTTACGAATGTTCAAATTTTTGGGACTGGCAATTATTTATGCCTTGATCAGTGAATTGGGCATGATGATCAATGCGGTGCAGGGCAATGTGGCCACCGTGTGGCCGGCGGCTGGGTTTGGTTTTGCCTCCTTGTTCCTAGGGGGAATTGCCCTATGGCCCAGCATCTGGTTAGGAGAATTGCTGGATGTTTTCTTCTTTGGCTCGTTACCGATCGGGGAAATAATGTGGCGCCGGGAATTGGCTTCTGCCACTCAGAATACCCTGGCTCTGGTAGCAGGAGTGGGACTCATTCGTTCCTGGGTGCAAGACAATGAGTTGTTTAATTCCAGCCAACGCCTCATCCTATTTCTAGTGGGAGGAACAGTCAGCACTTTAATCGGATCAACGTTGGGCGTTGGCCTGTTATATCTTTACCAAGAACTTGAATCTGCAAACTTTTTTCAAGTGTGGTGGACCTGGAGTTTTGCAGATTTTGTAGGCATTTTGGGAGTGGCACCCAGTTTAATCGTTTGGCAGAGTCAAAAACAAATTGCCTGGTCGACTGGCAAGTGGGTGGAAGCAATTTTATTGCTGATTTGTTTGGGAATAGCCAATTGGACAATTTTTGGACAGTGGTTGCTGCTTGAACAACAAGTGTATCCCTTGACTTATTTGTTAATGTTATTCCCAATTTGGGGAGCATTTCGCTTCAGTCAACGGGAATCCATGTTAGTTATCGTATTAATTTCGATCGTAGCCATTGTGGCTACTTTGTACAATATGGGTCCCTTTGTACGATTGAGACTGTATGAATCTTTATTTTTATTGCAAAGTTTTTTGGCCGTGCTCAGCATTACTACCCTTTTTCTGATCGCTTTGTTAAATGAGCGCTGGGATTTAGAACATTCTTTAAGACACAGTCAACAGGCGTTGCAACTGGCCAATGCTGAACTGGAAAGACGGGTGATTGAACGCACGGAAAAATTGCGGTTGCTGAATGAGGAATTGCGCAAAAGCAGTGAGCAATATCAAAGTATCTTTGAGAATGCCATTGAGGGAATTTATCGGGTGAATCCTTCCGGACAATTATTGAATGCCAATCCGGCATTGGCTAGGATGTATGGGTATGAGAATCCGCAGCACATGTTGGCAGAAGTGAAAAATATCCGAGATTTGTTTGTCGATCCAACCGCCAGATCCACTCTTGAAGAGCAATTGAACCGTCAAAATACGGTTCATGAGTTTGAAGCGGTGGTATTACGTAAGGAGGGAGATACGATGTCAATTGCAGAAAACAGCCGGGCTGTCCGAGATGATCGGGGCTTATTGTTGTATTATGAAGGCACGATGGTCGATATTACCGGGCGTAAGGAGGCAGAGCAACAGTGGGTGAAGTTGGCACATTATGATCCGTTGACCGGTTTGGCCAATCGTCGCCTATTCCTGTTGAAATTAAAACAAGCCATGGCACATGCCAGGGAACAGGGCAGTTGGGGAATTTTGGCCTACTTTGATCTGGATGGTTTTAAACAAGTCAATGATCAATTGGGCCACGAATTTGGGGATGAATTGTTGAAGGTGATGGCACAACGTCTTAAACAATGTACCCGAAGCAGCGACACTTTATGTCGATTGGGAGGGGATGAATTTACTTTGATTGCGGAGAATGTCAGTCGTCAACAAGATGCAAGCAGTATTGCTAAAAAAATTCTGACTACGCTCAAGGCACCGGTAATCTATCGGGGTCAATCAGCCACCGTGGGCATTAGTATGGGAATTGTATTTTTCGATGGACATAATTATGATACCAACACTTTGATCACGCAGGCCGATCAGGCCATGTATCAAGCAAAACGAGAGGGTAAGGGAACTTATCGTTTTTCAACAGGCAGCCAACCGATTTAACTACCCAAAAGAGTGGGGGAAGTGAAAACCTCCCCCCTCTTGGTTAATAGACTAAGCTGCGGCCTTTTCTGCTTTTTTACCAGAAAATGCTTTAACCAAGTAATAGGCTAATATACCAACTCCAATACCCCCAACCATTGCCACACCAATAGGATGTGCCATGACAAAAGTTTTCATTGCACCCATAGCTGGAGCAGCAGCAGTGGTGGCTACGGTAGTTTCACCTGCCATGTTAAATCTCCTCTTTTAAGTTGACAAAACGATCCCTAATACTCTAATCGAACAAACTTTGAAGTTTAGAAGGATCATGAGTGGAATACCTCAGCCTCTTTGCCAAGGTAACATTCAATATAATATGAAATTTGAATTGATAATACAAGGCCCAAGTCAAGTTTTCTGAAGAAAAATTTGCAGAAGAAAGTTATTTAAGGTAAAAATACGGAGATCAATTGAGGAGTAAACTGCCATAACAAAGAATTAACTTTTAATTGACTGTAAAAGGGATTACATTCATTGGAAAGCGTAAGTAAAGATTGAATTAAATAGGCGTTATCCAACTTAAGGTTTACTTTATCTACTTTAAAAGGAAGAATTTCATTGTCGCAATCGGGTGACAAATAACAATTCCCCTTTAAAGAAATGGTCACCTTAAAAGAGGAGATTCCCAGTTCATATAGCAGAATGCCAAAACCCAGGTTGTTTAATCAATTACCAATAGGAATCAATATCATGTTCATGAAAATAACTGTAAGGTCCACCAAGATAATCTGCGGGACCATCCTCCTGATTTTAGGGGGATGCACAACTGCTCCAAACCAACTTCCCCCCTCCTCAAATCCCCCAACCGTTGTAACCCCTCCAGTTGGAGAAGAAAGACTGCCCTCGAAACCTCCAGTTTCCCAATCTACCTTGTTAGGAATAGACAATTTTTTACACAACTATCTAACTTTGGTGCAGGGCAAACGGGTGGGACTGTTGACCAATCCCAGCGGCGTCAATCGACAGCTACAAAGCACAGTGGACCTGCTCTATGCCCAACGTCCAGCCGTACAATTGACTGCCCTATTTGCCCCCGAGCATGGTATTCGGGGTGCTGTGATGGCAGGAGAAAAAGTGGCCAACGAGATCGATCCCAAAACTCGTTTGCCGGTGCACAGTTTATATGGAGGCACTTTGAAACCCACACCGGCCATGTTGAGCACCGTGGATGTGCTCATGGTGGACATACAAGACATTGGCCTGCGCAGTTATACTTATATTTACACCATGGCCAAACTCATGGAGGCAGCAGCGGAACAAGGCAAGCCAGTCATTGTACTGGACAGACCCAACCCCATCGGTGGCATTGGCGTGGAAGGAAATTTGGTGGAAGCAGGATTTTTCTCCTTTGTCGGACTCTACCCCATTCCCTACCGACATGGTATGACCATTGGGGAATTGGCCCGTTTATTCAATGAAGAATTTGGCATTCGCAGCCAACTGACCGTCATTCCCCTATTAAATTGGCAACGATCAATGACCTGGAAAGACACCGGCTTAGCTTGGATTCCCACCTCTCCTCATGTACCCACCTGGGAAACCATTCCCGTGATGGGCGCCACCGGAACTTTAGGAGAATTGGGCACTGTATCCACCGGCATAGGATATACATTGCCCTTTGGCTTGATCGGTGCCCCTTGGATCAATGGGGAACAATTAGCCAATCAATTAAACCGCTTGCAATTGCCAGGCGTGTTTTTTCGCCCCACCCATTACAAACCATTTTACGGCAAATATCAAAATACCCATTCTGAAGGAGTGCAATTGCATCTGACTGATATACATCAATTTAAACCCTTTGTTACCGGACTGCACCTTATGAAAACCCTAGTGACTTTATACCCTTCCCAAAACTTATGGGGTCAGGGCAGCCGCTTGGCCATGTTCAATAAGGTAATGGGCACCGACAAAATTACCCATGCTTTGCAACAAGGACAAACCGTGGCCGAAATTGAACGCTCTTGGCAATCCTCATTGCAACAATTTCAAATGCTGCGCCAAAAATATCTGTTGTATCCCTGAAAAAGTTTGCGAAATAAAGTTTCCAAGTTCCCATATTCCAATGAGAATATCAACGTTATTTATATTCAATCAACTGTTTACGTTGCCCTCGCCAACGGTAATAATGATAAGAAAGCTGTCCCATGGCGATGGGAATGGGATGAATATGAGCATGTATCCCATAAAGTAATAAAGTCCATTTGTCTGTAGATTTCCAACGGGCTCGCCACGCAGTGCGCAGGGCCAACAGGGCTAAAAATATCAGGAGTAGCCCTATCGGCCACACTGTGTTGAGCCCAATTGCACCTACTAAACTAAGTATAGTTAACGTCACCAAACCTCCCGCATGCAGCCAATTTTTACGAGATTCTCTCTTCCACAGGGGCAGTGGGGAATGACGCAAGCGATGGGAAACTTCGGCATAAGCATGGCCGTCGCGCAAGCCACGTCGCCAGTATTGGGACCAGGTGTGAATGCCCAAATCATGTTGAGTCATCATTTGATCCAAGTGCACTATTTGATAACCTTGACTGCGAATTCTATGACATAATTCTGGATCTTCGCCAGCGATTAAAGTGGGATCGTAACCTTGCACGCTGTCCAATACATCGTGTCGAATCAACGCATCACCGCCACAAAAAGCAGTGGTCCCAGTGGGATAAACCCAGTCCAAATCCAAGACTCGTTGATAGAGGGAACGAGGGGGAGTGATTTCACGACGATGACCACAGACCACAGCCACTTGAGGGTCTTCAAAACAACGCAGTCCCACTTTAACAAATTCCGGGTGTAATAGGGTATCTCCATCTAAAAATAGCAGATAAGGCGCCTGTGCCACCTTCCAGCCGGCATTGCGACCAATGGCAGCTGCCGGTCGTTCCGGGCGCACTTCCAACACTTTGTCCACGCCCAAAGACTTAGCGCGTTCCGGGCTGCCATCGGTGGAGGCAGAATCGACATAAATAATTTCCATGGCTTCCCGAGGAAAATCCATCGCTTGCACTGAACGAATACAGTGTAACAATCGTTCCCCTTCATTTCGTCCAATGATAATGATTGACAATTGTAACGCCATATTTTAATTGTTCCTGTATTATTGTTAGTGAATAAAACGCTGTTTGTCAATTCCAAAATAAGCGGCTCAACCAACCTTTACGGGGTTTATTCCCAGTGGTATGTTCCTTGAGCAATTCTGCAAAATAGCCTCCTCCTTTGTAAACTTTAACCCGATTGAGAATGGTACCGACTACGGGAGGATTGAGACGTTCCAACAGATGGGCAGCTCGTTTAAGTTCCCCTGGGGTGATGTGTCCAGCTTCAATGATCAGTAATACACCACCGGCAATTTCTCCCAGCAATTCCGCATCTGCTGACAGCAATAGGGGAGGAGCATCCAATAAGATTAGATCATAGCGTTTGTCTAAAGTGCTCAGGAGATCGGTCAACCGTCCATGAGTGGATAAATGGCGCTCTGCACAAGTTCCCAAAGGCAGACGAGGGGGCAGAAGATCGGTGGCGGGAACAATGACGGTATCCAAGGAAAGACTGTTGGCAGTGCGAGGATCTAATAGGGTTACCAGTCCCAATGGAGAATCATTTTGATAACGGGCATCCGGCTTGAAGGCATTTAATTCAACGGCTAAAGTTCGCACGCCCAAACTGATCAGAATTTGTGCAATTTCCAAGGTTAAAGTGGTGGACCCTCCTCCAGATTTGACTGAAGTGAGGACAAAATGGCGAGTTTTGTTGTGTCGATAGTCTCGAATTAGGGTCAGAGCCAGACGGCGTAAGTGATCGAAGGCCAATTGTCGGGTAGGTTGATCGCGGCGATTTAAAATCCAGGCTAAGGCGGGAAAGCCGAGGATTTTGTGCACTTCTCCTGGGGTTTGTAAGCGTTTGTCCAACAGATCAACCAAGGTGGGTAATAAAAAGGCCAATCCTAGACCTAACAGACTGAAAATAAGGAAGATTTTTTTGCGACTGCCAGTTATTATTGGGATCAGTGCGGGACTGTCCAAACGGACAAAACCAGGGGCTGAGGCTTCGATGGTTAAAAAGTCAACTCGTTGGTCGATTTTGTCCAGTTGTTGATAGGCGCGTTCAATTTCTTTATTTAAAACCAAGGCTTGATTGTAGCGGCCCGCATAATGATTGGCTTTTTTGCGTTGATCGCTCATTTCATTGAACAAGGCTTGTTCAATTTGTTGGGCTTGAAACACTTCTCCTTGGCGTTGTTCCAATAAACGTTGCTGGATTTCGGCAAACAGGCGTTGGGTGGCTTGTTGTAATTCTTGGTCCAGTTGGAGAATTTCTTTTTCAATGCGTTGTCGGGTAATATGTTGCGGAGTTAGACCGGACATTTGGCTGATCAGTTCCGAACGCCGGTCACCCAAAGTACTTTTGAGTCTGTTCAAAGTGCTGTCATTGGCAACCAACTCTTGAATTTGGGCATTGAAAGCTTGTTGACCGGGAATGCTCTCTTTTAAAGTGTTAAAACGGGTTTCAATTTCAACTCGAGCACGCCGAGCCAAATTGTAGGCTTTGGTACTTTCTATCAGCAAGTCATCGTAGGGATTGAGGGAATCCTCTTTAAATGTGGTGACGCCCAATTCTTCAGCAATCCCAGATCTCAATTTGCGGCGTTGGTTGATCATATCCAGTAGTTCATCTCGACGTTGCTGGAGAATATCAATTCTAACATCGCGATCATAAAGATTTTCTTCTTGAGACTGTTTAAGATAGATTTCAACAATGGTGTTGAGAATGGTATCTAGGCCTTTTCCTTCTGAACTTTTTAAGCTGATGGTGATAAAGGGACTGCCGCGTTTATTTTCGGCTTTGATTGATAAGGCAAGGCGGGTCAACGCCATGTCTTCAGTTTCGGTGGGACGCAACCAGAATCGACGCACTTCAGGACGTTGTAAGGCTGCTTTTAGAACGTCAACACGAGTGGCAGTGCGAGTTTGTTGTTGAATGTACAGTTGATAATCGGTACGATTGAGGTAATCCATGCCTTTTTCAACGTCTAAGTTGGGCACAAAGCGAGGGGAGACTAAAACGACCGACAGGGTGTTGAATACCGGTTGTCCTTGTTGATAGGAGACGGGTAGGGCAATACCAATGACCAGGAGGAAGGTGAAGAAAGCAAGTAGTTTGTGATTTTTGAAACTGACTAGGGGTTTAAAGCGACCAGTGGGAATGCTTTGTTCCTGATTGGAAGGGAAGGTGGTTTGCATAGTTATTCTAAACCAGCATTGGCTGCTTTTTCTGCTTCAACGGCTGCTTGCTCTGCGCGCAATTCTTCTTCAGTTTGATCCAGTTGACGACGTTGCTTATCCGCTCGAATGGATTCAATGTCTGCATAAATTCCCAATAGACTACTGAAAGGGGTTAGAAAGCGGAGGGCATAGTTGACTTTGGCAATGGTATTGGTGGGCACATAGATGACATCACCTTCTTTTAAAGCAAAGTTGAATTGTTCCCGAGGTGCCATCAGTTTGTCTAAGTTCAGTGAATAGTTGAGATTTTGGCTGGGCCGAATCATTTGGATTCGATTGGGGGCGGCATCGATAGTGGGTCCCCCGGCTTTGGCTAAGATTTCTAGGAAAGAAACGTTGGGGTTAAGGCGATAAGCGCCTGGCCGATGGACTTCTCCCAGCACATAGACTAGGCGTTCGGCAAGTTCTGGAATATAGACAATATCATTGCGTTGTAGTTTGAGATTTAAGGATAAATCTTTACCTAAAAATAGGGGTTCAAGTTCGATCCAAATGATTTGTTCTCGTCCCCTAAATATTGCACAACGGGTTAGGGGTAAGGTATTGGCACCTTCAGATCCTGCAGACTCTGCAAATCCACCGGCTAAAGAAATTGCTTCTAAAAGAGTGGGGGCTGTCATGTTAAATTGAACTTCTCCTGGACGCTTAACTCTACCCAAAACAAGTATGCGATTGGCTGCATAGCGATCAACCCGAATGACTACGGAAATACGTTCATAATAATTTTCCAGAGCCGTTTTGATCAGTTGGGCAGAGCGTTCCCGAGTCAGGTCCATTACGGAAAATCCACCAACCAGGGGTAGGGATATTTTGCCATCTGGACCTATGATATGTTTGCCAGACAATTCAGGATATCCCCAAACTTCCACTGTAATTTCATCCCCAGTGCCCAATTGATAATCTGATGAGGTATTTGGCAGCGCATTTTGAAAAGCAAATAACGGTTCTGGCGCAGTCATTTGCACTTCTTCACGAGGACTGGGGGGGATTAATTCTTGAGGAATACGTGCAGTAGTACAGCTACTAAGTATACTGAATATAGCAATACTTTGTAAAACTGATCCCAATCCCGCCCAAGAATTAAGTAGCTTGATATAGAGTTTGTGTATAATAGGCAAGCGCAGCTTCTTCATCAGCATAAATACTGAAAGTGTGTTGTAAACGAGTCAATTCGATCAAAGCTCGTACTTCGGGAGTCGGATTCAATAACAAGACATCTCCTTCTCGCTGTTGTGCGACCTTAAGTGCAGAAATCAGTAAAGACAGTCCTCGTGCATCCACAAAATGTAAGGAATGGAGATCAATAATAACATAAGGTGAATAATCTTGGATCCTCTCCAACACTTTTTGGCGAATGGCAGTGATATCCGCTCCGGATAAACTTCCGACCAAACTGATGATTTGTACGTCCCCAATTAAACGGTAAATTAATTCCATGGTAAACACCTGTAAAGTATATCAAAAAGATAGGTAATAACAATAGACCCTCAGAGTTGTGCAAAATTTATGCAATTTTAACTTTGCCGAAGTGAAGGATCTGAACAAATGCAAGCCAACTTTTGCCAAAAAAGCCTGCTGAACTTAAATGACAACTATTGCCCCACTGCTAAGCCGCACTTGATCACAAGAAATTTATCCTCCTTTGCCTAAGGCGTATCATCAAGCCAGTAGCACATGTAGGATGGGTTTCCTATCGTCAACTCATTCTCTCCCCAATAAAAAATACATCTCACGCTATCTCTTTCACCCTCTGAATTCACCTGGAATCCACTATGTCCATTCCCACTCGACTTCGAGAAATTCCCTATAACTACACCTCCTTCTCCGATCGGGAAATTGTGATCCGTTACTTGGGAGAAGCCCTCTGGCAAATACTCAATGATTTGCGTTCACAAAGACGTACAGGGCGTTCGGCTCGCATGCTATTTGAAGTTTTAGGTGACATCTGGGTCATCCAACGCAACCCCTTTATTCAAGACGATTTACTCAACAACCAACAACGCCAAACTGCCCTCATTGCTGCCCTCTATCATCGTTTACAACAAATTGAACTGCGATCCAACCAAAATCCCCTGGTATTACAACTGGTTACCGAAGCCAAACACGCTGTAGACCGTTTTAAACAAGACCTTATCCAACACCAAACCTTGCGGGCCACAGTCACCCAACGTCTTCTCAAAATCACCGCGCGTGACAACATTTGTTTTGACGGTCTATCTCGGGTCTCTCACGCCACTGACGCCACTGACTGGCGAGTTGAATACCCTTTAGTCGTGATATTCCCAGACCACGAAGCAGAAATTATTGACCTGGTTGCCGCCTGCATTGAACTCAAACTCACCCTAATTCCCAGAGGAGGCGGCACGGGTTATACAGGCAGTGCCGTGCCTTTAACTCCCTACAGTGCAATCATTAACACCGAAAAACTGAACAAAATCGATCCCATTGTAACCCGTTCCCTGCCTGGCATTACACAACCAGTCTCCACAGTGCGAGTAGAAGCGGGCACCGTAACCAAACAAGTCGCTGATCACGCTATTGCCCACAACCTCATTTTTGCCGTAGATCCCACCTCACTCAACTCCTCCACCATTGGCGGCAACATTGCCATGAATGCCGGTGGCAAAAAAGCCGTACTTTGGGGCACTGCCCTAGATAACCTATTCTCATGGAAAATGGTCACCCCTGATGCCACATGGCTAGAAGTAGAAAGAATCAATCCCAACCTGGGAAAAATTCACCTGATCGACACCGCCGAATTCAAACTCACCCGTTACCAAAAAGACGGCAAAACCAAAATTGGGGAACCTGAATATCTGCGCATTCCCAGCACCACTTTTCGCAAACCTGGACTGGGCAAAGACGTCACCAACAAAGCCCTGGGTGGTTTGCCCGGAGTGCAAAAAGAAGGCTGTGACGGTCTCATCACCTCAGCCGTCTTTATCTTACACCCCAAACCCGCTCATATACGTACGATCTGCCTAGAATTTTTTGGTCCCGATCTACATCAAGCCGTGTCCACCCTGGTAGAAATCAAACGCCACATTGACAACTGTCCCAAACTGCTTTTAACAGGCATGGAACACTTGGACGAAAGATATTTACGAGCCGTCAAATACAGCACCAAAGCCAATCGCACCGAATTACCCAAAATGCTATTGCTGATTGACATTGCCGGCGAAGAAGAAGCCATCGTTGGGAAAGCCGCCACGGAACTGGTCCAACTCGCCCAATCTCGTCAAGCCGAAGGCTTTATTGCAGTCACTCCAGAAGCCCAACACCTATTTTGGAAAGACCGGGCACGAACTGCAGCCATCGCTGCCCACACCAACGCCTTTAAAATCAACGAAGACGTAGTCATTCCCCTGGAACGCTTAGCCGATTATAGCAGTGAGATTGAAAAAATCAATATCGAACACTCGATGACCAACAAGTTACGCCTGATCAAAGCGCAACTTGACTACTTAAATAGTCCTAGTTTTCAAACAGATAGCCAATCCGAAGGCAATCGTGCCATTGTCAAAAATAAACAACAAGCTGCCTTACAACGCCTGGAACAAGTGCACATCATTTGGCAAACTCTATTGGACAATTTGGACAAACCCAGCACCCAATTTCAACACCTGATCACCCCAGACTGTCTGCAACTTGCCCCCCATTGGCAAACCACCGGCAACACCCTTCTCGAAATCATTCAAAAACGAGGCATCCGCATTTCCTATCGCCATGCCATAGAAAAACCCCTAACCGAACTCTTTCTCGGCGGCAATTTCACCACTGTACGCCAAACCCTAAAAAAATTACACACCACCGTATTAAGCAGCCGTTTATTCGTCGCCACCCACATGCATGCTGGAGATGGGAATGTCCACACCAATATTCCAGTTAACTCCAACGATTACAACATGTTACAAGAAGCAGAACGCACCGTAGCTAGAATCATGGCCTTTGTCAAAACCATAGGTGGAGTTATCTCTGGAGAACATGGTATCGGACTGACCAAACTACAATTCCTAGACCCCGAGTTGACAGAAGCCTTTGTCGCCTACAAACAACAAGTCGATCCCCAAGGTCATTTCAACCAAGGCAAACTGTTACCGGGTGCAGACCTCCACAATGCTTACACCCCCTCTTTACGCCTCTTAGAACAAGAAGCCCTGTTATTAGAAGCCAGTGAACTTGGAGAATTAAATGCTGCCACCAAAAACTGCCTGCGTTGTGGCAAATGCAAACCCATCTGCAGCACGCACGTTCCCAAAGCCAACTTATTCTATTCCCCACGCAATAAAATTCTCACATTGGGACTGATTATAGAAGCCTTTTTATACGAAGAGCAAACCCGCCGCGGCATCTCTTCCAGCCACTTTGCCGAACTCAATGACCTGGCCGACCATTGCACCATCTGCCACCAATGTTTAACCCCCTGCCCAGTCAACATTGACTTTGGAGAAGTCACCGTAAAAATGCGCACCATTCTCCAAAAACAAGGGCAACGTTGGTGGAACCTCAGCAAATCCGGTTCCCTCGCCTTTTTAAACCTCCAACACCCCACAGCCATCAAACTGTTACGCACCATCATGTTAAAAGGTGGCTTTGCCGGGCAACGTCTTGGTCATCACATTGCCAAAACGCTCCGTCTGCCCATTGTCAACGACAAACATCCTCCGCATGCGACCACTGGCAAAACCAGTTTACCCGCTCAAATGCTGCACTTTGTCAAAAAACCCCTTCCCAATCAACTGCCTAAACAACCATTGCGTTCCCTATTGAACATAGAAGATCCAAGAATGGTAGCCATATTCCGTGATTCCCAGAAAACTGCTGAACACAGCGAAGCCGTCTTCTATTTCCCTGGATGCGGATCAGAACGCCTCTTTTCCCAAGTGGGACTCGCCACCCTAGCCCTACTCTACGACTTGGGCATGGAAACAGTCATTGCTCCCGGTTACCTATGCTGCGGATACCCCCAAATTTCCAGTGGAGACCTATCCCAAGGCCAACGCATCTCAATCCACAACCAAGTCCTATTTCACCGAGTTGCCAATACCCTAAACTACCTCGACATCAAAACCGTCCTAGTCTCCTGTGGCACCTGTTTAGACCAACTGCTCAACTACCAATGGCAACACATTTTCAACGGCTGTCGTCTGCTCGACATCCATGAATACCTACTAGAAAAAGGCATCACAGCCCCCCCTCGGGACCAAAATGTTGCCTATCTTTATCACGATCCCTGTCACAGTCCCATCAAACATCATACACCTACCCACCTGGTCAGCACCCTCCTAAACCAAAAAGTACCCCTATCCGAACGCTGCTGTGCCGAAGCTGGCACCTTTGCCGTGGCCAGACCAGACATTGCCACCCAAGTGCGATTTCGCAAACAAGAAGAATTGCGCAACAATATACAACAACTGCACTCCACAACCACTGCCCAATTCCCTCGCGTAAAACTACTCACTACCTGCCCAGCCTGTTTACAAGGCTTAGCCCGCTATCGAGAAGATGTGCCCATTGACACCGACTATCTGGTCGTGGAACTGGCCATGCAACGCTTGGGAAAAAATTGGGAACGAGAATTTATACAACAAATTCAACACGGTGGAATCGAACAGGTTCTATTGTAAAAAATAAACACTGACAACTGCCAATCCTGTTGAACAAAAAGTTTCGAGTCGCAGACCTGCCAAGTTTTTAAAACTTGGCAACTCTTTCGGTTGGACTCCCAATTCTCTCGGACACAACAGCACTTTACAAATCTCGGATTACCTCAATCTGAAAACAGAAAACCCCAGAAATTGTACCCAACCCAATCAAGCTATGTTACTGTTATTTCAACACTTCCTTAATGCTTTACGCCTGCTCTGGTTAATTGTGCTTTGGCTAAGTTTGCTGCCAATCCTGATTCTCCTGATTGGCATCATAGGCTTTGCTCAACTGCCCAACTATCAAACCGAAATTGAGAACTGGTTAACCCAACAACTGCAATTGCCAGTGACCATAGGCACCCTATCCACCTATTGGGATGGAGGATTACCCACTCTTGCCTTACAACACCTACAAATTCAAACGCCCCGCTCTCCAAAATCAGCCTTAACTTTCAACTACTTAGAAATCACAGTCGACAGTTTAGCCTCCATTCGACAAAAAACATTGATCGCTCGGCAAATTCTCATCCGCAGTCCAGAAATACACCTGATCGAACAAACATCCGGCCAATGGCAACTGTTCCCACTCCCCACTCCCCAACCCAACTCTGCCAATCCAAACCAATTCACCGATTGGTTATTTCAACAACACACCCTTATTTTAAATATTCAGCACCTGCACTGGCAATTTCAACATTATCCCGCCTTGACTCTGCAAGCCTATCAACTCAACTGGTCAAAACAAGCCTACACTCATCACCTGCAAACACAATTTCAAATTGCCACTTCCCCCCTCTCCAACTCATTGAAAATCAAAGCTATTGAATTTACCGGGGAATTGAATCTTGATCGCCTGAACTTGCAAGGACAATTTCTAATTGACCAAATACACTGGAAACTGCCCACCACCACCTTCACCCTTCCCAAATTAAAACTGGACACCCAACTGCAAATTTCCTCCTTGACCGATTGGCAGTTGCATCTTCAACACATTGCTATTGGAGACTCCACACAAACGCTGACGACTTTGCTGCCCTCACTCGAAATACAAAGTGGTCCCAAAGGTCTAACTGGACACATTCCCCAGGGATCGCTGGCCAAACTTTCTCCCTTTTTAGCCGCCAGTTTTCCAGAATTTTTGACTGATGTACAAGGGACCTTACAAAATCTACGTGGGTCCTATCAACCTGGGCACTGGCAATTACAAACTGATGTGCTCAATTTGGCTTATCAAAGTAACAGCCCTGATATTCCCGGTTTCGCTGGATTGTCTGGACACATTAAACTTGATTCCCGCTCTGGACAATTGAGTTTTAAAAATATTCCCTTGCAAATCAACTTACCTGCTCAACCCTTACAATTGGCCAAATTGACCGGTCAAATTCAGTGGCAGTCTCAACCCAAACATTGGCAGATCTCATTGCAAAATCTGCAACTTAACGATCCACGTTTACAAGCCAAAATTGTCGGTAACCTCCTAATTTCCAAAAATAAAGCTGAGATCGAACCCCAGTTATCAATTTCCATACAACGGGGAGAATTGGCAATTTTACACCCCTATCTGACCTTATCAGAAATTCAAGACTGGGGAGGAATATTGCGTCAAGGACAATTGAAAATCATCGGCAGGCAATGGAGTGCTCAGGGAAGTTTGGAACAAGGTTATTTACAATATGATCAGGGACGTGTTGAACATTTGCAGGGACATTTTCAGGTGAGTTCCGACCAGGGAAATATACATATTAAACAAGGAGTTGCCAACTTAACCTTACCTCAATTAAAACAAACAACCTTGCCGCTTACCGATCTACAAATTCAACTCAATTGGCAGCGGCAAGCAGATCATTGGCAATTGACTGCTCAAACTCTACAACTTAAAGTATTGAAAAGACAGTTAAGCCTCACCGGTCATCTGCAGTGGCCACTGGATAATTCCATAGACAATGCTATTCCCAAGATAACAGCCAATTTGCAATTACACGCTGGGGAATTGGCACCGATCTTGGCTTACTTGCCCGACAATTCTTCAAATAAATTAATTGCTTGGTTTAAACAAGCGTTTCAAGGAGGATGGTTATCCCAATTGCAACTCAAGGTCCAAGGACCGCTGACCCAATTGTGGAAAGAAGGGCAAATTCAATTGACTGCCAAAGTTGAGAATACTGATCTTCACTATGCAGAAGGCTGGCCAAGCATACAACAATTAACTGCCACCGTGGCCATGTCCGAAGGTGGATTGTTGATCACTGCGCAACGGGGAACCATTTCCGGAGCCAAGATCGAACGTTTAACCGCCCATATCTCTGATTTAAAAGCTGATTTGTTGTGGTTGGAGATTGAAGGAATGGTTCGAGGAACAGTGACTGAGGGCTTGAATTTTGTTCAACACAGTCCATTGCAAAAAAGTATTCATCTGTCAGAAACCATTGACCATTTTACCGGTGACATGAGTTTGGAATTGCTTTTGAAACTGCCATTGTCCAAGCATGGGAACAGTCAATTTTCGGGTAAATTGGGGCTGCAACATGCTGTTTTGCAAGCTAAAAATTGGCCCATTGCAATTACTGAGTTGTCAGGAGAAGTGTCTTTTGATCAATATCATATAGAAACTAATACGTTAAAGGGGCAGGCACTTAAACAGCCGGTATCTTTGTCATTATTAGCCCAATTGTTGGAAAAACGCACCACGTTAACTGTGAATGGAAAAATGGATGCTCATTCCCTGATGACTGTGGCAAATATGTTGGGTCCCAAAGCCAGTTTGCCGGTGGATGATTTTTTGTTCGGTCAAACTGATTGGCAGTTGCAAATGGTGATTTATCATCAACATTCCCCAGCGGAATTTCATCATTGGGAATTTAGCACTGATTTATTGGGAATGGGAATCAACTTGCCAGTGCCTTTGGGCAAGGTGGCTGAGGAGCGTTTACCATTGAAGTTGACTTTGGACGCTGGATTGGTTGAGCAATTTTATTTGCGAGCGGAATATGGCAGCATATTCAAGGGGATATTTTTATTTGAGAAGCAAAAAATTAAGCGCGGGGGAATTTTATTGGGCAGTCAAGAGTTGGCAACATTGCCCGAGGGACCAGAAATTTTGGACTTGAAAGGACGCTTGGCTGGGTTTTCAGGCAGTGAGTGGTCCAGTGTGTTGCAAACCCCTAAATTGGTCACTTGGTTGGATTCTTGGCAATCATTCCAATCTAAGAAAGTGGTGGGCCAAACTGGGAACGATGAAGTTGGCAGCTTTTTGGGAACTGAGGAATTTGTGCTGATCGAGGTTGAAGTGCATCGTTTTGAGCTGGCTTCTCAAGTGTTTACCGGGTTACAGTTGCAAGGCAAATGGATGGCTCAATCTTGGCAATTGGCTTTGACTGCCGATCATTTAGAAGGACAAGTGTTGGCTCATCGTTCCCCTTCCACTGATCAATGGCAGTTGGAGGTGCAGTTGAAACGTTTGGCTTTGACCATGCCAGCATTCAATGCCACTTTGTCCAAAAAGTCCACAGTCCCTGCCCTTTCATTCAGTCCCCAACAGTTGCCAATTTTTACGCTGGAATGTCAGGATTTGCGATTGGGGGCTATGCGATTTGGGAAAGTCAGTTTGTCGAGTGACAGACTGGAGAATGGATCAAAGATTATGTTGCATTCTCAGACTAAAGGGTTGGAGATGGGCATGCAGATAGATTGGGTCATTGGGCAAAATGGGCAGAAGATGCAGGTGAATTTGGGTTTCAACAGTGCAAATTTGGAGGAAATGTTTAGGCATTTGGGATTTGAAAAATCACCAATTGAGGGGCGTTTGGGACAGGTGATTGTGGCTTTGGAATGGTCGCCAGACACTATGGATTTACGGAATTTACAGGGCAGAATCAGTTTGTTATTGCTGGAAGGGCAGATGAAAGTGGTGGAGCCTGGGTTGGGTCGAGTTTTGGGACTGTTTGATATTCAGGCGTTGCCGCGTCGTTTGGCTTTGGATTTTAAGGATGTGGTGGGTAAGGGGTTGGGATTTTCGGATGTGGTGGGTTATTTTACGATTAAAGAAGGTCGGGCTGAGGTTGATCGCTTTGTGTTGAACAGTTCTCTGGTGTATGTTGAGATGGTTGGGTCGACTGATTTTATGAATCAGAGTTATGAGCAGAGGGTGACAGTCATTCCCCATTTGTCCAATCCTTTGCCATTGGCTGGGGCTTTGTTGGGAGGCGGTGGAGGAGCGGCATTGGCTTTAGTGATGCAGCAAATCATGCGGGCAAATAAGGAGCATTTGCTTCGATATGAATATGAGATTACGGGAAGTTGGTATGATCCTCAGATTACAGTTAGGCGGTATTGAGATATAGATAAAGAGTTTTGGTAGACGGTGTAGATTGTGTGAGCGTTGTTTGTGAGTTGCACCTCAGTTAAGATAGGTTGGAGTGGAGGCTTTAGCCGGTCAGCAGTCGGCCCTTGCCATTTGTGTATGTGGAGTGATGCCTACGGCTGACCGGCTAAAGCCTCCACTCCAACCTATCTTCTAGAGCCTCCACTCTAACGGGGATTTTCCTTTTATTTTTTCCTATCTCATCTTTATTGCATCATTTACTTTTGCAAGAGGTTTATTTGAATTGGTTGATTTTAATTCAAATTTTCGAATATGTTCCTGAAAGGTGTCATGATGAAACGCATACCCCCCCCCCTACTTCCAATCGCAGGAGGTTTACTTGGGTCATGTATCTTAAAAAGGTAGAGTAACGCCAAGGGGCTAGATTTTGTTGGTACATTATCCAGCGTAGGGTCAGGTGTTTGAGAATTTCCGTGCCCTTGCATACGATAAAACCGATGATCAGCCCGATTGGTACACCAATACGTATTCCCAGACTGAAACTGCCTGTCCAGTCTAACCGGAATATAAGGTGTGCGAAAAAAGTAACGATTGTTGTTATTAGTAAAGATATGATGAGGAAATTTAAAAGATTGGTTATGAGCAATGCTCCTATTTTTTGGCGTGTTAAAAAGAGCCGGTTTGACCAATCTCCTTCCCTTTTGATGGTGGCAAAAAGGTGGGTCAGTGTGATGCAGAGTCCAATGAATAATCCGTGAGTTGTCAATTCGAAAACAGTGAGTTTTGAGGAAAAAGTAAAGGGCAGTGAAATTAGGACGCCAATAATTGCCATGATTAAGAAAATAGGTAAGGATGTTTTCATTTTTTTGTAAAGTAGGGAATAGTTCAAGGAAACGTTTTGGCTTAGGTCAATTTGCAATGGATCAGGGTGTCCATAACGTTGTGTAAATTGTCCCAAAAATGCACCAAGAGAACCATAGAGTAATGTCATATACAGACCCCAACTCATGCCTTCTGCAATTAATCCAGTCAAACCGAGAAACAGTGTTAAGTGTATGAATAAGAAAGAAGAGATGAAAATTTTTTTGAACAGGATAAGCGTTAGAATACTGGCCAGGGTGCCACACAGTAGACCAAATGCAGAATAGGTGATGACCAAATATAATTTTTCCAGTCCCATATCACTTTGCATCCATTGGCGTAAGGTCTCATTTAGAAAATTGAGTGTGGAATTGTTGTAATATTGTGCAGGTAAGCCCTGGTGAAATTCTTGGGACATGCGCTTACCAAAAATAAGTCCCCCGGCAGCTCCATGAATCGACCCAAAAATCATGCCGAAGAATAAGGCAAACCATCTTGTATAAAGGCGTTGTAGGTGAGTGTTCAAAATAGTAGGGGATAAGGCTTCGGTGCGAAATGTTTCCCCTATTTTAACTGAGCAAGCAATTTGTTGTAACCATGTTTTGACTTGAGCACGAGTGTAAGGGGATTTTTGTGCCTGATGATCTTGTTCAGCTCGGTCAAGTAATTTGTTAACATGGCTGGATATCAGTTGTTGTTCTATTACTTTGTGATCAATATGTTCGGTAAGGGAAGAGGGGTCAAAATTTTCAAGAAACAGTGTCAGTCTCAAGGGTGTGTTCAACAGTCGATGGCTGGACGTTGAATGGAAAAGAAGTTCCAGTTTTTGAACTGATAAATTTGGATATTTTTTGAGATAGTTTTCCACATGCTCTTGATCCAATTCTGTTAAAGCAACTTCACCATAAAATCGGAAAGTTTGAGTGTCTTCAGCCAAAAATAGGTCTCTGGTATGACAGTACTCAACCGGTCGACTGGCGAGTAAAATGCCTCCCAAATTGACTTCTCCTTTTTTTTGAATAAATTGTTGAATTTTAGAAAAGGCCTCGAGACGATATTCAATAGGTATATTGTCAAAACCGTCCAATAAGAAAATATAGGCTTTGTTTTTGAGTAATAAGGCAAATTCTTGTTCAATCCCTTCTTCAGACAAACCAAATCTTAACAACAATTCTTCTTGTAAAAAAACAGGCAGGGACTGGTTTTTTGTCCAGTTGGCTAAATTGAATATGAGTGGAATTGGAAAAGTACAGGAGGTTTTAGCACGTTCAAGTAATCGTTGTGCAAGGTCATATAAAGCAATGCTTTTTCCTATTCCCCCCTCCCCCAATAATACGGCAAATCCGCCACAGTCTTCTAAAAAATCCAGCAGTTGATCAGTTTGAAAGAGAAACGAGGTTTGTTTGTCCAGACGCGTTTTTTTGGCCGAAACACGCAGGTTAATCCAGTGCTGCCTAATATTGTCTAAACGAATTTCACATTCTTCAGTCATTTTACGAAATAAATGAATGCGTAATTGTGGGCAATCTGAGGTGTTGTCTGAGGGAATTGAATGAGGGAACGTTGCTGAATACGGGGGTAATGTGGACACTGGTTGGGAAGGGGTTGGGGTTGGAGGGTTGGGGGTTGAGCGTTGTTGCACATGTTGATTTGAGAACAGTTTATGTTGTTCACGAAACATTTGAATTTCTTGAGTTAATTCAGTGCTTTGCTCTGGGAAATCCTTCAATAAAATATCGAGACTGTCTGATATTTGCTGAGCAAAATATTGCCGTTTATTCCAAATCCAGTCGAGCAACAGGGGCGGCATCCACACTCCTTTGCGTATTTCTTTTTCAAGATCAGATAGGAAGGGACCTGTATAAATGCGTTTGATTTCGTTGAAATTGCAGTTTTGTAAGGCTTGTTCTAAAGCGACGATGTCGATCTCAAATTGGGTGAATTTAACACTACTTTGTTCGATCAGACAATGCTCTTGTCCAACTTTCTTCTTGATATTACTGAGGTTAACATTTAAGGTTTTTTGAGTGCCATGTCCCAGCCCCAGTTTTTGTAAATAGGCACAGAATTCTTTGGAGGGAATATAGGAATAAGCAGTGGTTGTGATTTCAAAGGAATCGATCAGCTGATAGCGTTGCAGTTGCTGAAGTGCTTCTTTCCATGAATTTTGGGAATAATCAGCATTTAGAGTATTAGAAACGGGTGGACAGTGTGGATGCGGCGAATCTGGAGATTCAGGTCCGGTGAGAATTTCCTTCCACAGCGTTCGATAAAAACTGCACGCAAGTGGACTAAAATTTTCCGGACAGAGAGGTTGATTGGGATAAAAGCGGTCTTTGAGTTGTTGATAAGTGGCATGTCCATTATGCTCAATAAGGGTATATGCTGCTATGGTGAAGGGCCAAGCAGTTTTAAATGGGTGTTTTTGGTTGGAAATGAAAAGTTGAGCAACCCCAAAGGTTTTTAAGGTCAACATGGCGATGAGATCTACTTTTTTAGGTGAGTAAAGAGGGTGGTTATATAAAATAATCCTACATAATTTACGGTAATTTATTGGGTAAAGGGTCAATGAACTGGCATTCAGTCTGGTATTTTATCTTAAATGAGGTGAGATAGGAAGTGGCAGTAAATGATTGATCGTAAAACCAGTTAAGAAAAAGTGTGTGGGTTAAGAATTTTTTTAACATAATTTTTTTATTGTTACTCTTGCCAGGTTGCAGTTTCTCAAGTTTAATTTGTCAGTATTCATGGAAATATACCACATTTCGACCTACGTAGACTTCAGGAAAGCTGGAATTTGCTCACTCACCAATGAGTTGATTAAGGGGTAATAATAATGCGATTTCACTTATTTAATTTGTGGTTTATTGGTTACTTATCAATGGTTCAGGCCACGGAGATTATGTTTACACCTGCCACACCTGTTGTTGCTGTAGATGAGCAACTTACCTTAACAGTTTCTGGAACTTATGGTGAGGTTGTTTGGACGCCAACGCATGGCCAAATTCAAGACAGTGGTTCACAAGTGATTTATTTTGCACCTGCTCAAGAAGGTACTGATGTGGTTATGGTATCGGATGCTGAAGGAAATCTGGGTATATTGAACATTCAGGTAGTACCAGCTATTACTCTAACTAATTTAACTTTTTCTCGCGCTGCTATTCTCATTTTGGGGGGTGGAAATGAGGAGGCCAATTCAAATTGGGCGACAACTCTAGTAATTGCGCAACATGTTTATGGAGGTCTATATGCCAAAGGTTTTAGCGATGCTGAAATTTATTATCTGTCACCCACCGTTTGGATGGATTTCAATGAGGATGGGCAAAGAGATGTGATCGTTGATGCACCTGACCCAGAGCGTCCTTTGGTCACGACAGATATTCAGGAGGCTCTGGCTTGGGCGAACACGTTGGGGAAATTGGAACAACCATTATATATTTTCTTCATCGCAGGACATGGAGAAAAGGACAAGTGGGTGTTAAATTCCAACCAGAAGTTGGATGCCAGTACCTTGAAACTGTGGCTGGATGATTATCAAAATATGACGGGTAATTCGGTGGTATTGGTGATGGATGCCTCCTACAGTGGCTCCTTGTTGAAATCTCTGGCGGCGGCGCAACGGGGGATTATCAGTAGTACTGCGGCAGAATTAGAGGCACAGTTCAGTCGTGATGATAAAAATGGTGCCATACTTAAAGGTTTCAGTGAGTTTCTGGTGTCAGGTAGTAAAGGTTTACAAAGCAGTTCATTTGGGGAAGCTTTTCAACTCAATTCTAAAAACTATCAGTCACAACAGCCGCAGTTGGACGACAATGGAGACGGTGTTTCTAGCAACCAAGATGGTCAGTGGTTATCCAAAGTGTTCTTAACACCCAGAATAATTTTGGGAACATCACTGTCTTTACGTGCTAAAGTCATCGCTTAGAGTGGGGAAATGCAACAAGTGTGGGCGGAGTTAAAGATGTTGTTGGACAAGACAGGGCCTTCACGTCTTTCGCAAAGGATAAATTTGTCATTAACATCAGAAGCCAATTTGTGGGAGGGACTTTGGGGTGAGATCGTTTATCCCAGTGAGTATGAAGTTACTTTATATGCGATAGATCAGCAGGGACAAACTGGCAGTAATCATCCCCTGAAACTACAAGTGATAGGAAGTGAGGTTCCTTTCCAGGCGAATATTCAAGTAGCTTCGGAGAAGGATGTTTATCAAATCGGTGAGTTATTTAAAGCCGAGGTGTTAGAACAGTTAAGTTGGGAAATGGATTTGTATGTGGCCATTATTTTGCCCTCCGACGACCCTTCACCTCAATTTGTTGCATTGACCCAATTAAATCAATTTGCTCCTCTAAACCAACCTTCCAAATGGGAGGTGGATAGGCGATTAGGTGACTCGATGACGGTATTAGATTTGATACTGCCAGTGGGATTGACACCAGGTCAATATTGTCTATTGGGAATCTTGTCACCAACTCAAGAAAATGTATTGACGAATCAAAAACGATGGGTGACCCATGAAAAATGTTTCAAAGTGGTACAATAACTGAGGATAAATGTCATTTTCATAGAACTCGCAACTTATTAATTTCAATTGTTTTTGCAACACAACTCATTCTGGTAGGACTATCTTACTCGACTTTAGCTACTTCATTCATAACAAACCTATGAGGATTTTAAATTATGTGCCTATCTGGGCTTCTGGCAACACCTAAGCCTTTTATTAACTCAATTCTCTTCCACTCATCACAAACTTAGAGGACTCTAAAGTTATGCGCTTATCTAAATTTCTAGCAACGGCAACATTAGGCCTTTTGTTAACTCAATTCCATTCGACTCTTTGGGCACAGGATGTCCCTTCGGACTTGGATCCGAATGCCAGTACTCCAATAGAGGGAGTTCCCACAGACCAAACGGATGCCAAATACAGTGGCCCCCCCAAGATTAGCTATTACCTCTCTGATGAGAACTTCATCATCATCAAGGTTGATGGTCTCAAACTCGAAGAGGTCAAAGGATTCACTTTTGATGGCACTGATATCAGCGACGCCATGAAGCAATTTGAAACCGATGGCACGATCGAAATCGTATCCAGAGACGATGGTTTCAATCTCACCGTCAAAATTCCCAACGACCAACTCCCAGGCCAACATAAATTCGGACTCCTTTATGGCAATAACGAATTGTCTGCCACTTTGGATTCAGAAAAACTGACCGCTGAAGCCAGTGCCAGCGATGATCGTGCGTTTGGCTATCTGCGTGTTTATGGCAACGTCCAAGAATATCTTTATGGATGTTCGTGGAACTGCTGGAGAAATTCCAGCTATGCCGCTGTCCATTTCTGGGTTTGGGACGGTTACTGGGCTTATGTAGGAGCAGCAACAGCGGATGCTTATGGTAACTTTGATGTTAATATTAACGGCGTATGTGGAGATGTTTATATAGAGGCGGTCAACAACGGGAAATGGGGCAAAACTTCCTCTTCAGTTTGGTCTTGTGGTTGGAATAGAACTTATGTGAGTGTTTATCCCTATATCCGGTAGTTTATGTAACTATAACCTAGGAGTCCAAAGTGCAGCTTTATTCAGACAAAAAGACACTTTAGACTCCTGGTCCCTTAAATAAGAAATCACTCATGAACATAAAATTCTCAATTTATTCGGTTTTACTCAGTTTCTTACTTCCGATCAATGGCTACTCTCTTTACGACCAACTGGCTATAGATCTTCGTCCAACAGAGAATGAACTTGAATTTTGCTTTACCCCAGACTATTCCAACCTCGATTGGCAGGTCTATCTGGCGGCCCTAATTGGCAATCAACTTTATTTCATCAACGCAGAAAATCAACCTGCTCCTTGGGATGGCATCCAGGAGCCTTCCTTTTTTATCAAAAAACAACTGGGACTGAAAACTACCTGTTTTCCACCTCTCTCTAAAACTCTCCTACAGAACATACCCGTTTATGTGGGCATCGGGAGTGATTTCGTCGATATTGCCACCAATACCAGATACACTCGTGTCTTTGACGGCAGTTTTCCAACGTTACCACAACCTCCACGTCTTTGGACTGTCATGGTTTATATTGTCGGTTCCAATCTGGAATCTGTTCCCCAACACTGGGCCAGTCAAGATCTGATGGAAATGTTAAATGGCACTCAGTCAGTGGCCAATGACGCGGTCAACCTTGTTCTCACCACCGGTGGTTCGAGACGTGAAGGTTGGAACACTGTTAAACGATCTATGGTTCAAACTGGTCAATTTCATGTCCTCCAAGATTTGGGCAGTCAAAGTCTAGCTGCGCCGCACATGCTCAGCGATTTTGTGCTCTGGGCTACGACTCACTTTCCTGCTCAACACTATGCTTTGATTCTTTGGAATCATGGCGACGGTGTCAACGGTTATGGTCTTGACACCTCGACAGCAGGCCAAAACAGTCTCCTCCATCTTACCGATCTTCAACAAGCCTATCAAACCATTCGCTCACAATTGGCACAACCTTTAGATATCGTAGTATACGATGCTTGTCTGATGGCCAGCATCGAAGTGGCCGAAGTGACTGCTACCCTGGCTAATGCTATGAGTGCATCCGCTGAATTAGAGCCTGGCCATGGAATTGATTATGCTCACCTCCTCCAAACCTTGCAACAAACTCCTCCTGACAGCGGCGTTGCCTTTGGCCAAATTGTCAAAACGGGTTACATTCAACACTCTAAAGACTTGGGAACGTTTGCAAATTCTCAAATTACCTATAGTGTTCTTGACCTTACTAAACTCCCAACAGTTACCGACACTCTGACTGAATTTGCCACGGCACTTAACCAAATCTTCACCAACAGTCCCTTTCTCAGTTATGAAATGCTAAGTCATGGCATTATTCGTGCCCCTGGCTACCCATTTAAAGACACAGGTCGATTCTTGCGTTCCCTGGATCAAAAACGCAATGTACGTGTCGATCTCTACAACATTTTGCAAACGGTGTTGCCTGATTTTCCTGAATTAAAAACGCATGCCGACAGTCTCCTCACACAACTTCAAACATTGGTGGTTGACTATGAGACCAATGACAATGTGAAGGGTATTGACGCTCAAGCAGGACGAATTAGTTTAGATATTGGCAAAGATAAATCCTATCTTGCAGTTCTCCCTCAGGCCTATACGACACTTAAAGGGGCTTTAGACTATTATAGTCAAAAACGCAAAAGTGATGATTTTAAACCGTCCGATCATGGGGATACTTGTATGAATGGTATTATTTGTGGTGATGCCCATTGGCTTAACCTTACTGCCAGCGAACTTATCGGACTGGAAGGTTACTATGGTCAACAAGCTAAAGACAGTGCCGAAATGAGTCTGTATTTGGTAAAAACATTACTTCAATATCCTCACTATCCAGAGGACCATAATATTGGTGCCGAAGGCAAAGAAGCTTGTCAATATCAACTTTGTATCAATGAGTCACAGTGTGAAAATCTTACTGTGAAAAAACAACCCATGGCTGCGCAACGTTACCAATTGTTAGCCGAAGTTCAAGTTAATCAATCTCCTGCCGTTCTTTCCTTCTGTGGTGATGAGGCGAGTTGGGAAACTGATAGGCAATGGGCAGTTTGCCAAATGACACCACAAACAGATGAGATTTGGGGGCGCGATGATACTCTTTATCCAGAAGATACTGTAATTCCCAACACTTTACATTTACAAGACCAACAATTAGAAGTCCGTCAAGGTAACCCTTTGGTTGTTGTCAATACCGATACTGTCATTCTTAAGCGTCATTGCGATGATGCTCAATCCGCGGTAGCAGTGGCTTATTATGGACTTAACGGACAGCGCCAATTTGATACACTGTGTAACAACAAAGGGTTGTCAAATTGTTTCTGCCAAGAAAAAGACTTTGACCCGGCGCCTGGCGGAGATGAAGGATGCCGGAAACTCAATGTCAAATCGGGAGTTTATTTGAGTAATTAAACGACGAATCAACTAAAGGTCCAAGATTTTAGATTGTCTTCAGATTATCTGTTTGTTAGTCAGGTGTAGAAGTTTATTAGATCAGTTTGTCTTTGGGCAGACTGTTTTTTTTGTTAGCGACTGTTAGAGAATAGTATACCATGAATACAAAACTGATATTTATCGCAAATGCTATATTTTTGAGTTGTTCATTGGCTAACCCTTGTCTAGCCTTGATGGATTTTAACAATTTTACTGATACTTCTTCCCTAAAGTTAAACGGGTCAGCTGCCACTGTAACGACTACTGACGGTGTCGTTTTACGATTGACTCCTGCCAACGGTAGCCAGGCAGGCAGTGTTTTTAGTCAAGTGCCTTTGAATGCAGCTAATTTCAGCTCTTTCTTGAAATTTCGCATCACAGAATCAGGGGGTATGGGAGATGGGGGAGCAGATGGTATTGTATTCGTGATACAACCTATCAGTTCCGACCTCGGCAGTGCTGGGGGTCAAATTGGTTATGGAGGGATAGAAAGTAGTGTTGGTGTAGAGTTTGACACTTGGGATAATGGTGAAATCAGCGCCAGCCATATTGCCATCAATCTAAATGGACATGTTAATCATGAAGGTGGAGTTGTAAATACGATACCTAAACTGGATGATGGCAACATTTGGTTTTCTTGGATAGATTATGATGGTGCTACTTTGGAGGTTCGTGCCAATCAAACTGGAGTGCGACCTTCAGAAGCAACTCTTAGCCAAAAATTGGACATTCCTGCCATTTTGGGTGGAGTCACTCAAGCTTTCGTAGGCTTTACCTCTGGAACAGGAGGTGCCTTTAGCAATCATGACATTTTAAGTTGGGAATATCGAGAAAGTTTTAATCCGATCACTTCTTCAATGCCAATTACTCCTCCCCTCCCTTCTACTTTTGAAGTATATTCGGAATCCAAAACTGTGGAGCTTTGTACTGCCATCGATGCTTCCGGTAGCATTAGTACGACTGATTTTCAACTCCAACTCAATGGTTTGGCAAATGCCATTGAGGATCTTGGCGTAATTCCTCCAAATAGAAGTATAACCTTGTCTGTAGTGCAATTTTCCTCTAATGCAACCATTGATGAAGGATATGGAATTTCTCCTGTTGTCATCGATAGCCAAACCACGGCTCAGACGGTAGCCAATCAGATTCGGGCTTTCAAAAAGTTTGAGGGTGGTACCAGTATTCAGGCAGGCATTGAATTGTGTGCCAAACAATTTACTTTCAAGGCTGATAAACAAGTTATTGATATCTCTACAGATGGGCAAGCTGCAGTGTCAGAGGAATTTTTAGAAACCCTCATGGCCAATGGGGTGGATGCCATTCACGCTATTGGGGTAGGAAGTGGGATCGATAAAACCAATTTGGAAGAAATTATTAGACCGCAACTTCCTTGCACCGAATGTGGCTTCCTCTTATTGGTAAACAATTTTAAAAATTATCAACAAGCCATCAAAGCTAAAATGATTGCGGAAATTACGGGAACAACCCCAATGATGAGTTTTGATTGTCCACCTAGCGGAGATTGGATGGATTGGGTTTGTAACGCTGGCGGTGCCACTGTGATTAATCTCAATGTACAAGCCAATACGACTGACAAATGGATTAATGTAGGTAATCTTTCTAATGCAGTAGTGGAGGGTATTCTTCAAAACGAGGGCTGGGTGTCTAATTTAACCATCAAGCCGGGGGCTCAAGTTACCGGGGGCACTGTCACAGGTTATATCGGCAATGAGGGTTATATGGCGGATTTTGTGTTTCGTGGCCGTTCTATTAAGGGAGGAATTTTAGGAGGCACAATTGTTAACATCAGCAGGGTTGGTGGCTATTTTCAGGATGTGCAGTTGGCGGCTAACACCAGTATTTATGGCGGTCTTTTGGCAGGAAATATTCAAGGTGACTGTAAGGCACCAGCACGTCTAGAAAGTTTGACAGTTAAGCAAGGCAGTCATTTGTCTTGTGTGATTTTAGGCGACAAAGTTAAATTAGAAGAAGGGGTGACTGTCGATTCGTCAGGACAAATGCCGACCGAACTGCCTGCACTAGGTGCAGTGGCAATCTCTGCTACGGGAGAGATGGCAGTTACTGCAACCTCTTTATCAGGAGGTATATCTATTGATAAAGGAGAATTTCAAACCGAAGCAACTGTTAAACAATTAACTGATTCCATAGACATTCATGGTCGGATCACTGTAGATCCGCTCCAAGTTGGAAAATTAGCGGATATTGTAGTTTATGCCACTTATCAGGATTCAGAGGATGATCAACCAACGTATTTAATGTTTGACTCGAAAAGAAATCTTTTGCCTTGGGATCAGACACCAGCCACTTTAGTCCCTTTAGAAAATGGCGTGGAGCTGTCATTTACTCAACCAGTGGTCTTATACCAAGGTGTATTTTTTTCAGGGATTTTCAAAATTACTTTTGGTTATCGGCTGCAAGAAGATGGCATGTTAGTGCACAGCGAACAACCCGTAACTGTGGTAGTGATCAAATAAACTCAACCGGAGTCTAGAACTTGTTTTAGATTCCCAATGTAGTTTTGCAAACTTTTCATTAACTGTTCTCAATTAACTTTATTAGGAGATACTATGCTATGAACATAGGACTGAAATCTATAATTGCCGCAGTTTTATCCTGTGCGATTACCAGCGTGGCGGCACAAACCACGAATGTCATCAGCAAGGTCTATACTTTTGATGCTGATTTTAACGAAGGTACAGCCGTCAATCTCAATTACAGTGTAGTTGCTAACCAACTGCAACTAAATGCCAATTTGACCACGTTTCCTTACATTTGGATTGCCCTATCTAACAAGGGAACGGTGGTCAAAGTGGATACGGAGACTGGCAAAATTTTGGGCGAATATTATACAGCTCCCGATTGGCGTGGTCGTAATCCTTCCCGGACCACGGTTGACCAGAATGGGAACGTATGGGTGGGTAATCGTAACGAAGCGGAAAACAATACTGGTTCCGTGACTCATATTGGTCTGGCGGAAAATTTCCAATGTGTTGACCGTAACGGTAATGGTCAAATTGACACTTCCACTGGTTTGGGAGATGTGAAGCCATGGACCAATAAGGATGGAGTGGATAATCAAGGTGGTATAACGACTGCGGAAGACGAGTGCATCTTGCATTATGTTCGCGCCGGGAATGGTGGCACACGGTCGGTATCTATCACTCCAGACAATAATGTGTGGGTAGCGGGGATTAATGGTACACCTCAATTTGCTTTGATAGCGGGCGACACCGGTACGGTTGTTGAGACCATTCCCATGTCTTGTGGTGGCTATGGTGGATTGGTAGATAAAAACGGTGTCCTCTGGTCTTCTGGCCGTAGTACCGGCCAACTGTTACGTTATGACCCGGCTACCAAGCAGGCGCAATGTCTTCCATCCCCTGACTCTTACGGTCTGGCTATAGACACACAGGGTAACATTTGGAATTGTCGGTACAGTCCAAACGTAGTTGTCAAAGTGGCCAATGATGGTAAGGAACTCCTTCAGGGCAAACAACTTACGTGTAGAGGACTGGCTGTCAACCCGGCAGATAATCACGTTTGGATAGCCAACTCTGGTTATAACCAGATCACCCGACTTGATAATGATGGCAACGAATTGGCAGTAATCAATTTGAATCAAGATGAGGGATGGGGACCGAACAAGGATAAGGGGTGGCAACCCACTGGTGTTGCGATAGATGCCCGTGGTAAAGTCTGGATAACTAACTTGGATTCCGACAACGCCATGCGAATTGACCCCGCCACCAACACCGTGGATTTGGTAGTGGACTTGGGTGCGGGTGCGGGTCCCTACAACTACAGCGATATGACTGGCACCATCGCTTTAGGCAATACCGATCCACAAGGTCGTTGGATGGTTGTGTATGACAGCAATCAACTGGGAACAGCCTGGAAGACGATAAGTTGGATAAGCCAGGATAATGGTGGGAAAATAACCGTTCGTTCCAGATCAGAGGATACTCAAGCAGGACTTGGGAAACAACCTTTTGTGGAAACATCTAATGGTATAGAAATTAATCCCCCTTTGTCAGGGCGTTTTTTGCAGTTAGAAGTGATTTTGAGACCCGCACAAGACGGAATAAGTCCCATTTTGGAGGAAATTTCAGTAACTGGCATAGGAACTGGAGAAATTCCCCCAGCCCAACCCGTAATCACTGCCAAAACCATCGAACTTTGCACCGCTATAGACGGTTCCAGTAGCATCACTGATCCTCTTTCTGGAGGTGATCCGCTTAACTTCCAAAAACAGTTGGATGGTTTAGCCAATGCTATTCAAGACCCGGCAGTCTTCCCCAAAGATGGTACTGTCACGATTTCGGTGGTGCAATTTTCAGGTACCCCACAACTGGAAGTGCCTCCTACCCTGATAGACAGTCAAGCTACTGCTGATGCAGTGGCAGCTCAAGTTCGTGGGATCCAACAGTTTCCTATTAGCACAGGAACAGATATTGGTGGCGCCATTACTTTCTGCACTGACCAATTTAAATTCACTTCCGAAAAACAAATTATTGATGTTTCTACAGACGGACAGAGTAATGCTTCAACAGCGGCATCTAATGCGATAGCAAAAGGAGTCGATGCCATCAATGCGTTAGGTGTGGGTACCGGTGTGGACCAGGCCCAATTGACCGCGATGGTCAGACCCCAACCCATTTGCACCACCACCGGTCAAACCAATTGCGGCTTTGTCTCCCTCATCCAGAATTTTGACCAGTATGCGACGGCTATCAAACGCAAAATCATGATGGAAACCGGTGGAACGTATGTGGCAGATAGGGTCGAATGTGGGGAAACTAAAGAAGAACATTATACCATTCCATTAGAGCACACAGGCTTCTACATTGTCGAAGCTGCTTTGCCAACCAATCAACCACCAGGAGTCTGGAGTCTGTTAGTAGATACCATGTCCATCTCACCCTTCCGTAGCCGCGGCACAGCTATTCCCTATCCAGGTGGATTCTATGCAGGAGTGGCACTGCGCGAAAATGGATTGTCTCCCAGTTGGATTGGCTTTTCCGTTGGTGAAACTGAAGCCGTAGAAGTAACTGTATCCGATTTTTTAAAAAACCACCCTTCTCTTGATCTAAAGGTAATACGACAGGTTGGAAACAACTGGTTAACCATTTTCAAACAACCTTCAGCAGTTCCAGAAAAAAACTATGTTACTCCGTTGTTACAGCCTGGTTTTTATGCGGTTGTGATAACTGGAGAACTTCTCTCTCCACGTGGTCAATTAGGAACGTTTATTAAGGGTAACACATTATATGGCGCAGTGACAGGCGGTTGGATTGACCATGAAGGCGGAGGTTATAGTGCCTTTTCCACAAAATCTTCAAACCAAATTGCGGATGTTAGAACTCTGTTTTGTGACAGTTATGGGGAATTTGGGGCAGGAAAACCTGCAGTACAAGTGTTATATATAAAGGCAGATGGTACAAAAGAAGTATTCTGGCAAACAGAGTAACCCAATAACTGGTATAGGGTGGGCAAATCATTACCCCTTCTTGTGAATTCCATGGACTTGGTGACGATAAACCTACCCTATACAAACCCGATCACTGTTCGACCCAAATTTTTGAATTGTTAGCTAAACTGAGAAATCAATATGAAGTATCATACACATCACAGTTTATGGTGCCTGCTTCTCTTGACGCCGTATCTATTCGCAACCGGTCTTCAAATCACTCCTGCTGTGGCAGTGGTCGAGACGAATAAACCACTAACCCTCTTCATGACTGGTACTGACCGTCCCGTGAATTGGAGCGCTACAAAAGGTCAAATACAAAGTGCCGTGGGCTATCAAGCCACTTATACTGCCCCTTCAGAAGCAGGGGTAAATTATGTCCTGGTCACCGATGACAGTGGCAACAGTAGCACCTGCAAAATTATAGTGGTCCGCGCAGGTACTTTCGTGCCTGAAAATGCCAATTGGAAAGTGTTTACTAACCGTCGCACGATTGCTGGACTTCTTTTGTCGGAGGATAAAGAAACTCTATGGATAGCCACGTCGGGCGGACTAGAACAACGGGAGGCAAAAACTCAGCGACTCCTCCGTGTCTACACCACTCAACAAGGATTGCCCCACAACTTTATCCAAACCTTACTGGAAGATGCTCAAGGTGGTCTATGGCTGGGTACTCAAAGCGGATTAGCGTACTTGCAACAAGATGGACAAATCAAAAAATGGATTGAAGAAGATAAAATTCTCCAGTCTCTTACAGCCGGTAAAAGTATCAACTCTCTTGCTGCTGATGGTCAAGGTGGCTTATGGATAACAGTGCAAGAAAGTGGTTTAGTACATTTTCATGCTGATAAACCTGCAGAATTGTTGACTCCCGACAATTCCAAATTGCCCGATACCTGGACCTATTTCCCCGTTCCAGATGGTCAAGGAGGAGTGTGGGTAGGCACTCGTCAAGGACTGGCACATCTCTTTGCGGATCAACAGTGGGAAGTGTTCAACACCACCAATTCCAAGTTACCCGATAACCGTGTCGTTCGCCTCGTTTCGGATGGTCAAGGGGGACTGTGGATAGGGACTGGTGAGAATAACCTAAACTTACCTGTTGACAGTGGCGGAGGTCTTGTGCATCGCGATGCTCAGGGAAATTGGGAAGTGTTTAATACCAGCAACGTTCCCTCTTTTCCAGGAAATGTTGTTTGGTCACTCACTGCAGATAAACAAGGAGGTGTTTGGGCCGGGTTGACTAATAACGATTTCACCACCCAAGCCGGTGGTCTGGTGCATCGTCATCCCGATGGCACTTGGGAAGTGTTTACACCTTCCGAAACGACCTTACCTCACCCAGCTGTCCCGGCCATTTTAGCGGATAATCGTGAAGGTATCTGGATAGGTACTGTGAATGGGTTAGTGTATCTACATAACGATGGCACTTGGGATACTTTAACGTCCGTCAAAGAGGATGCCCCGTCTAACATTGTCATGGCTATCGACAGTGATAAAAACGGCGGACTTTGGGTAGCTGGAGGAGACGTTGCAAGGTTGGGGGAAGGTGGCGTCGCCCACTTAAGTGCGGAAGGTGTTTGGAGTACTCGATATGACGAATTAGCTTTGTCCGTCAGTAACGATGGTCAAAATGGGATGTGGATAGGAACTTTTGGCGCACTCCTTCACTTTCCTCCCAGCGGCAAAGCCGATTTTGGTTTTAGCATCTTTGATAATCCCCACACTTCCAAATTGCCGGGTAATCTGGCAATAGTGCAAACGGTGGTTCATGACGGTGCAGGAGGAGTCTGGATAGCTGGAAATGATCAGACTGCTCAACAAGGTGGCGGTATTGCGCATTTGTTGGCAGACCACCAGACGTGGGAACTCTTCGATGCGGAGAGTTCGGAATTGCCAGACAATAGGGTTACTACTCTGGCAACCGATAACCAAGGAGGCTTATGGATAGGCACCCTCAAGGGATTAGCATATTTACGGGCAGATAAAACTTGGGAGATCTTTAACATCGGTAATTCACAATTGCCAGAAAATTCTGTGATGTCCCTGGCATCTGATAACCAAGGAGGTGTATGGGTGGGCACAATGATGAGCGGCATTGCTCATTTGAAAGTCGATAGAACCTGGCAGGTATTTAATCAAGGCAATTCGGAACTACCCAGTAATGGTATCATCAAAACTTTACTCGCCGATGACAGGAATGGCGTGTGGGCAGGAATTTTAGGTATCGACATGTCCCAAATAACGGCAGACAGCAGTTCCACGGAGGCCGTGAACAGTTTGTCTTTTGACCAAGGTGGTTTGGTTTACTTGAATCCAGATGGCACCACGGAAATCTTCAATACCCAAAATTCCGGACTGCCGGATAACCAGGTGATTGCACTGAAAAGTGATGGTAGAGGAGGTATCTGGGTAGGAACTGCCTTTGGTCTTGCTTATCTCACCTTGAGTAAAAATGCTTTCCTGTGCAACAACGCCAACCTAGATGACGCTGCCTGTGATGCCCTCCTCAAAGGCAACCGGGCTGCCATCATCATCGCTGGTGGTGGTAATGACAATAGCAATACCCTCTGGGAGACGACCGAAAGCATTATCAATAGCATTTACCACATGTTGTATGAAAGAGGATTTGAGAATGACGAAATTTATTATCTTTCCCCCAAACTCTCAGCAGACTTCAATGGTGATGGGATCAATGATCGGGCAGTGGATGCCCCTCAACCAGAAGGCAATTTACAAGTCAGCGACGTGCAACAAGCCTTGGAATGGGCTAAAGGACGAGGTAAACTGGACCAACCTCTGTATTTCTTTTTAGTGGACCATGGTGCGGAAGACTCAAATCAGAAACTGTACTTTAAGTTGAGTAATACGACAACATTGGAAGCTACCCAACTTAGAGGTTTTTTAGACGAGTATACCGCTGCTACCTCTTCATCCATGGTAGTAGTAATAGATGCCTGTTGGTCTGGTTCCTTAATGGAAGAGCTTTCTCCCAGTGCCAATCGTGCCATTATCAGCAGTACTACTGGTTCCGGAAAAGCATATTTTTACCCGCCTGCGCGACAAGGCTTCAGTCGTTTCCTCGCCGATAGCTTGTCGGAAGGCAAGAGTTTTAAGGAAGCATTTGAATTTGCCAGTATGCAACAAACAAAAATTCTGCCCAGAATAGCGGAATCCTCTAAACAGCCAATCGAACAACTGGGTCAAGAACCCAAGTTCAGTGACGGTAGCGGCAATAACGACTGGTTGCAGACCCTATTTGTCAACGGGAATTTTCCTCGTGCCAACCCAGTGTCGATAAAAGAATTGGTTTCCTCTGGCAGCACCAATTTAGCTGCCGGTCAAAAACATCTTCTTAAGGCTCAGGTGAACGTAACTCAAGGATATTTGCAACATGTTTGGGCAATCTTAAAACCACCGCATATCAACTTGGTGTTAGATAAGCATGGGACCCCTATTTTAGATCTACCTTTTCTAACTCTCTTACCCACAGTGGATGCTGGTATTTGGGAAACAACTTGGCGAGAAGCAACTTATAATGGGGATTATGAATTAATTTTTTATGCGGAGGACAATCAAAAAAATCGTGCCAGCAGTTCTCCTGTGATTGTGACCGTAACAGGAGGTATAGACTTGCCTTCTGAGACGAACATGGAAGTAACGTTAATTCCCCAAAAAGATACTTATGAAGTGCAAGAACGCCTAACTGTCCAATTGGCGGAACAATTAAATTGGGGATATGATCTGTATGTGATGGTAACTTTTCCAGACGGATCATTTGCTACTTTGACAGATACCAATCAGTTCCAACCCTTTAACCAAGCCAAAAAATGGACAGGGAAAAAGAGTCCCAATACCCCACTTACCTTGATAGACATGGAATTGGTAGATTTGGTAGGATCATATTGTATCTATGGAATTTTATCACCTGCTAAAGAGGATTTTTCGGCACCAGAAACACAAGCGTCACAAGTAGAAGTAAAGTGGTGTGCAGAAGTGGTGAACAAAACACCTTGATGTGCCCTGAATTATAGGTTAGGGATCAAGGAATCGACGTAAATAAACTGCAAGTACTATGGAATGGTTTCGTCCGCTAACCTTATCAATTTGTGATCTGTAAAGTTATGGCACAGTTTGTATCAAAAACTAATGAATTGGGAAAGTGAATAAATGATCATCAGTTATGGTTTATCTATTTTCTTCCCAAATTCATTGTCCTTAACTTTACCACACTTAAGAGTAAAGTCCTGTGATGCCAAATCAAAACTTTAAGCGAAAAAAGTCTTGACTTTATGAACATACCAAAACATTTTTTTCAATTCTCCTTTTATCACTGTCACCATTCCCCACTACTGGGACTCTTCCTTCTCCTCCTGTCAGCTATCAGTCAAGCCTCCGACCTCACCTTTACGCCCACCACGCCCATTGTCGAACAGGGAAAATCGATAACGTTGTCAGTCTCAAACACCAGTGGAGAAGTGACTTGGACGGTCGCCAAAGGGCAAATTCAGGGGACGGCGACACAGGTGACTTATGTGGCACCGGTGCAAGTGGGATTGGATGTGGTGACGGTAATGGATGGAGGAGGGAATGTGGCTACGCTTAAAATCGTCATCACTCCGCCCAATGATTTCTCACCGGAGAAAGCTCAGTGGGAGATATTTACCAACAGAAACGTGGTAACTGCGTTAGCCCTTTCGGAAGATGGCAAGACCTTGTGGGTAGGGACGGGTGGAGGCTTGGAACAGCGTGATGCCCAAACGGGAGAAATTCAGCAGATTTTTATCAACACTAACAACTTGCCAGGTAACTATATTTTTTCCTTGCTTGGTGACGATCAAGGTGGGGTGTGGATTGGCACCAATGGTGGTTTAGCGCACCACAGTGGACAGGACAAGTGGACCGTTTACAACACAGAGAATTCTGGGGCGAACAAACGTGCCGCTATCCTTATTGCTGGTGGAGGTGCCGACAGTTCCAACACCCTCTGGGACACGACTGAAGCTATCACCAGTTACCTTTACAAAGTCTTTAACAAACGCGGCTTTGACAATGATGAGATTTATTACCTTTCCCCCAAATCCTGGGCCGATTTCAACGGGGATGGCTTAGATGACAGTATTGTCGATGCCCCCAACCCAGAACGTCCTCTTACCCCAGAAGATGTTCGACTGGCTTTGGAATGGGCCAAGGGACTGGGCAAACTGGACCAACCACTGTATCTGTTTTTCGTGGATCACGGGGGTACGGAGAAGTTCCAGTTAAGCAAATTAGAATACATGGAAGTCACCGCCTTGAAAACCTGGTTAGACGATTATCAAACGGTCACGGGCAATCAAGTGATGATGGTCATTGATGCGTGTCATTCAGGACAACTGTTAGAACAACTCAAAGCCCCTAACCGTGCCATTATTAGTAGCACCAGCGACGGTTTGGCTTACTTTGACCGCACTGATAAACGCGGCTTCAATCGCTTCTTTGCCGCGGGATTACTCAAAGGGATGAATTTCTGGGAAGCCTTTGGTTATGCGGGTAGTGAACAAACCAAGTTGTTAGGTGATATGTCGAAACTGATCACGGCCAGTACAGGCAGCAGCATTGAAATTGGTCAAGTGCCACGATTTGATGATGGCAGTGACGAGGGCCAATGGTTAAAGCAAATTTATCTCAACGGCAGTTTTGCGGCGGGTGATTTGACCTTGGCGGTGGAGAGTTTAACCTCTTCCACCACAGTAGCCGCCGGCACCCCATTGCCACTGAAAGCCAAAGCCGTCCTCGCCGCAGGGCTGATTGAACGAGTGTGGGCGGTCATTCGTCCTCCCAAAATGAATCTGGTCATGGATAGCAACGGCACCCCAATTCTAGTCTTACCGAGGTTAGTTTTGGGTATCTCCAAGAGTGAGAAGGATGTTTGGGAAACGACTTGGCAAGAAGCGATTTATAACGGTGACTATCAAGTGACCTTCTATGCCGAAGACAATCAAGGCAATATTGCCAGTAGCGACTTGCCCGTGGTGATTACTGTTATGGATGGCATTGACCCACCAACGACAGCCCAAGTCCAAATTCACTTGGAGAAAGACCGTTACCAACGTGGTGAAATGTTCAAAGCCACCTTGACCGAGGAGTTAGGCTGGGGGTATGATTTATATACTGCGGTCCTCTTACCCGATGGTCAAACCTTTGTCACCTTGAAAACTCTCAACGAATTTGCCCCGTTGAATGAACCCAAACCGTGGCGGGCACGACGTGTTCAAACGCAACCGGTGACGTGGATAGACATGACTTTGCCGGACACCTTACCCACTGGGCAATATTGCTTATTTGGGATTTTGTCACCAGAAGGGGGAGATGTGTTTGAGACGTTGAGTCAGGGGCTGTGGGTGATGGATACCCAGTGTTTTGATATATTTTAAAAACACAGGAATCCAAACCTGCAAACAAATTGGCACCACTCACATCAGGTTTTTAAAACTTGATAAGTTTGTGAGTAAAAACCTTGTATTTAACAAGATACAGTATTTTTTGCGTCGAATTTAGATCATGCTTAAAAAAAACTGCCCAGTTTTTAAACCAGGCAAGTTTGCTCTTCCCACTTGAAAATTCCCACAGTCTTTTCTTTCTCCCTCCCTATTCTCCCCCAATCAACATTCCCTCCCAATCAACTGGTTGGCTTCTTAAAAGAACGATTTTTCAAATTTTCCAACAATTGTTTGGTAAATACCGTTTGCTGTTGGGGATCTTCGAGTTGGATGGGTGGCACTTGGCTGAGCAGTTGGCGAATTCTCTTAAACAAATCATCTCGCTCATAAGTTTCTTTTTGGAAAATGCTTTCCACATAGCCATGTAAACGGGCTTGCTCTTGG
The DNA here is from genome assembly GCA_020721005.1 of Thiomargarita sp. Lineage (GTDB taxonomy): Bacteria > Pseudomonadota > Gammaproteobacteria > Beggiatoales > Beggiatoaceae > DYNP01. The sequence continues at coordinate 77,415 of DYNP01000007.1, read as the reverse complement.
GCACTTAAAATCGCAGCCGTGATGACAATTACTGGAATTTTTTCCCAAATGGGATTTTTTCGTAAGTGGGTGATAAATTCAAAACCATCCATTTCTGGCATGTTTAAGTCTAGTAAAATCAAGGCTGGAATTTGTTGAAAAGTGACTAATTGTTCTAAGGCCACGCGTCCATTTTCCGCTTGAGAAACTCGCCAACCTTCTTCTTCTAACATTTCTGCCATCATATCTCGCAAAATTTCATTGTCGTCTACTACCATCACTGAATTTTTGGAGGCAATTTCCCCAATCTTGTATTTATTAAGCAGATAAGCCAAACGTCGTGGATCCACCGGCTTGGCTAAACAATCGGTGGCTTCCAAAGTGGCATGACCAGTGCTCAAATTTTCTTCAAACGAGGTCATGATCACCGGGGTGTCAGTTAACAATGGGTTATTTTTCAAGGCTGATAACACTGCCCAACCGTCCATCTCTGGCATCATCACATCTAAAATAATGGCATCGGGGCGCAATTTTTTGGCCAATTCCAGGCCTTCTTGGCCACTGGCAGCACAGGCTACTGAATAGCCAAGTTCACTGAGATAGCTGTGTAGCAATTCTCTAACAATAAGGTCGTCATCAATAACCAAGATAAAGCCATTCATGGGTTCCTCGAACAAGGGAGGAAGCGCTTCGGTTTGGGGCAGTGCAGAGACTATTACGGGCAAGTGTACAGTGAAAGTGCTGCCTTTTCCAAAAATGCTGCTGACACTGATGTTGCCTCCCATCATGTCTAAAAATTTTTTGACGATAGTCAGTCCCAAACCAGTGCCTCCAAATCGGCGTGTGGTTGAGGCATCTACTTGGGTAAAGGGTTGAAATAGCTTTTTTTGTTGCTCGGGAGTCATGCCAATACCTTCATCAGTGATGCGAAAGTAAAGCCATTCTCCTTCAGATGATTTTTTACGAAGTGCTTCCAAACGAACAGTTCCTTGTTCCGTGAATTTGGCGGCGTTGCTAAGTAAGTTGACTAAGATTTGTCGAGTTTTTGTGAGATCAGCATGAATGGTACCCAAAGTGTTAATAATGCGTAAGTGGAAAGTGTTGGATTTATTGTCCAGTAAGGGTCGGATAGTTCCTTGAATTTCCGTGAGCAATTGGGTCACATCAAAGGTTTCTATGTGTAATTCCATTTTGCCAGATTCAATTTTAGACAGATCCAATATGTCATTGATAAGATTGAGTAAATGTTTTCCCGCCAAAATGATTTTTTCCAAATCATCGCCACATTCAGGCATATTCAGCTCTTCAGTTTCTTCTTGTAACATTTCACTGTAACCAATGATTGCATTCATGGGAGTGCGCAATTCATGGCTCATGTTGGCTAAAAATTGACTTTTGGCCCGATTGGCCGCTTCCGCTGATTCTTTGGCCTTTTCTAGACTTTCTCGCAATCGATAGAGTTCAATATGGGTGTTAATTCTTGCCAACAACTCTTTCTGTTGAAAGGGTTTTTCCACATAATCGACTCCTCCAGCTTCAAATGCTCGCACTTTGTGTTCTGGACGATGTACTGCAGAAATGAATAGGACGGGAATTTTGGCCAATTCGGGGTGTTGTTTAATTTGTTGACAGGTGTGATAACCATCCCAATCGGGCATGGTCACGTCTAACAAGATGAGTTCTGGGTGACAGTTGTGTGCGAGTGCCAAACCTTGTCGACCGGTTTGGGCTTTAATTACAGTAAATTTGGTTGCTAAAACACCTTCTAGCAAGGTGAGGTTGGCTATAGAGTCGTCAATAATCAGAATTTTAGGTGCATTTGACATGATTATTTCTCCACGAAAAGGGATCAAGCAGGGGTCAAAAGGGGTGATTTGGACAGTGAGGAATATCCTTAATTGGGCATGATTATGGCTTGGAAGGGGCAATGGGTAGGGTGAAATAGAATAAACTGCCCTGATTTGGGGCACTTTCAACGCCCACTTCTCCCCCAAGTTTTTCGGTAATACGGCGTACTATGGAAAGTCCCAAACCGTGTCCCTCAACTTTTTGAGTATTGAGACGACTAAAGGCTTTGAACAGCCGGGATTTGTCTTGTTCATTGAGTCCACGCCCATTGTCTTTTACCCAAAAACGCACTTGATTATCACGAATTCCCATTTCAGCTCCGAGTTCCAAATGGGGGGGACAGCCCCCGTATTTTAGGCCATTGATCAGGTAATTTGCCCAAATTTCCTCTACCCAAGGGGAATATCCAATGACTGGGGGCCAGCGGGTTGGCAAACAAATGGTGGCTTGGTATTCTTGAATCATGTAGGCTAAGCGATGTTGGATAATTTGTTGGAGAATGCTTTGCATATCCAAGGGTTGATAGGTGATTTTGAGTTGTTGGGAAACTCCAGCTAAGGTCAATAAGGAGCTGATAATGCTACTCATTTGTTGGCCAGCCCTGTGGATCATGTGTAAATGTTGTTGACGAGTTTGAATGGGAATTTGGTGTTCCTCATGCATCAGCAGTTCACTGAGAGCGATGATCCCATTGAGTGGATTTTTCAGGTCATGGGCCACCATGTGAGCAAACGCATCCAATTCTGCATTGGTAGCTTGTAATTGTTGATTTTGTTGTTGGATGTGATGTTGTTGTTTGCGAATTTTTAGATGAGTGTTGATTCTGGCTAAGACTTCCTCATATTGAATGGGTTTTGTGATATAATCGGCGGCGCCTAGGGTAAATCCTTTGATTTTGTTGATGGTATCGGTGAGAGCAGTCATGAAGATGATTGGAATATGTTGGGTGGGCTCTTGAGCTTTCAAGGCTTTACAGACTTGAAAACCATCCATATCCGGCATCATGATGTCCAGTAAGATCAAATCCGGCAATGATATTTTCGCAATTTCAATGCCTTCAGGCCCTTCATAGGCAAAGAGCACGTCGAAACCTGCATGGCGAAGAAATTCAACAAGCACAATGACATTGTCAGGCATATCATCAATGATCAGTAAGGTGTCTTTTTTCATGTAGCCTATTCCTCAAAGGCAGTTTTTACTCCCACAACATGGTTGAATGTAATAATTTAAATCCGTTAATCAGTGATTAATTGACCATAACCAAGAGCAAGAGGTGGTTTAGAAGGAAGCTATTTGTTCATTGCAATACCCTTAGGACAATTTTAATCTATTGAAATTTCAAAATCATTATTTATAATCACTTTCATGAACAATCAGATAACTCCGTATACTTTAGATAATTTTACTGAGGCCTTACAAAATTTTTTGGCCTCCCCTCCTTCTGGTACTCCTCAGAGTATTATCAACGTATTTAGTCAGGCAATCGCGGAAGTAAATACTCTTTTACCGCCAAGTTTATTTTATACCGTAGTTGAACAGGCCAGTATTGCTATCTCTATTACAAACTCCAAGGCTATTATTTTATACGCTAATCAAGAATTTGCAAAAATTACGGGCGGATGTCTATCTACCCTCATTGGTCAAACTGAAACTATTTTATCCGATACCAGCAGTTCCCCATCGGTCCATCAATCCTTATGGGAATCCTTAAGGCAACAAAAAACTTGGTCAGGAGTTTTGGTCAATCATCGTCACAACGGGACCTCTTACTTGGCTGAAATTACCGTTATTCCGTTACTTACTCCGCAACAGGAAATTGCTTATTACCTGATGATGCAACGGGATATTACCGAAGTTCAACGTTTAACCCAACAAGTCCGCAATCAAAAAACTTTGATCGAATCCATGGTGGACTGTGCTCCTGTGATCATCGTCCTATTGGATAAAATGGGACACATCATTTCCGCCAACCAAAAATACAAGAAATTGGCGCTGGAACTCAAATCGGAAGCCCCTATCTCTCTCTTTCTCAAACTATTTGAGGAACAATTGGGCTATCCTTGGCGTTCTGCGGACATTGAAACTGTTCCCGGGCAAGTTCCTGAGAACGATTTAAAATGGCCCATTCCTCATTTCACCGATCAAGAAGTGCGATTTGACCTCCCCGATCGAGAATATCCACGTTGGTTTGTCTGCTCGGGCTCTTGGTTTTTTGAACAGAGTACGCAACAAAATAACCTATTTGAACACACTCAACACCCCTATTTCCTACTGGTTGCCCATGAAATTACTGCCCTTAAAAAACAACAGGAAGAGGTGCGTATGAATGCCCTGCGAGCCCTATTGGCCGAAGAAGCGTTGAGCGAAGGCATGCGAGAAACCCTAACCAGTGCAGTGCATCAACTGCAGGGTCCGATGAACCTGATCACCGCGGCAGTCAACATTTTAAAACGACGCGCTAAGGGGCAGCAAGATCCATTGTGCAGTACTCTACAAGAAACTCTGGAAAAAAGCAATCAGGCCCTGGACAACTTGCGCCAATGCATACCTTTACCAGAAAACAATAAAGAAACCAAGCATCCGATCAATCTCAATGAATTACTTCGCGACATTTTGGGCATCTTAACCCAACAACTACTGGCTGAAGGCATTGTGGTCGACTGGAAACCCGACTGGGCTTTGCCCAGCATTTTGGGCAGTCCCACTCCATTACGGGGACTGTTCAAACAACTGCTGTCGAATGCCATTGAAGCCATGGCTGCCCACCGTGGCCTGCGAGAATTGCGAATTCTCACCCAAGGTGCTCCAGACACTGTCACCGTGACCATTGAAGACACCGGACCTGGTATTCCCGAACACCTGCGCTTCAAAGCCTTTGAACCCTTTTTCACCACCAAAAAAGCCAGCAAACACACTGGCATGGGACTGAGTACCGCTCAGGAAGTTGTCAATCTCCATGCAGGCACCATTCACATCGACCCCCATTACCTACAAGGCTGTCGAATTATTTTACAATTCCCTACCATTCATCCGCGCAAAACTTAAGGTATCGGCTTTATGTTATCTAATCGAGCGGCTTTAATTGAGGCAGAATTAGAATCCCTGTTTAGGGTGGGTAAAGTCCTCAATCGATCACTCAAATTACAAGAAACCTTAGAAACCGTGCTCAAAGTCTTGCATGATGGCACCGGCATGCACTATGGCATGGTCAGTTTAAAAGGCGATAATGGCGAACTTACCGTCAGTGCAATCTACTGTGGAGAACGACAACTTCCCAATACTATGCTGCGTTATCGACCAGGAGAAGGTATCATTGGTACCGTCCTAGAAAGTGGGCAAACCCTGATTATCGAAAAAATATCCGAAGAGCCCCGTTTCCTAGGCAGACTGGGACTTTATGACCCACAACTCCCTTTTATAGGCGTTCCCATTCATATTGAAGAAGCTCCTATAGGAGTATTAACTGCCCAACCCATTACCGGTAACGATGGACTTCTGCCTGAACGAGCCCGTTTCCTCGAAATGGTCGCCCAACTCATTGCCCAAAGCATTCGCGAAGCTCGAGAAATTGAAAAGGAACGCCAAGACCTGACTGATGAGCGAGACCGATTGCGGCGCGCAGTTCGTGGAAACTATGGATTTGAAAACATGATTGGGCAATCTCCACCCATGAAAAAGATTTTTGAACTGATTCGACAAGTTGCCAAATGGGACACCACCGTGCTCATTCGTGGAGAAACCGGTACCGGCAAGGAACTGATTGCCAACGCCATTCATTACAATTCCCCTCGCAATCATAACCAGTTCATCAAAGTCAATTGTGCCTCTCTACCCGAAAATTTACTGGAATCCGAACTGTTTGGCCATGAAAAAGGTGCCTTTAGCGGTGCCCTCAATCAACACAAAGGACGCTTTGAACGTGCAGATGGAGGCACCTTATTCCTGGACGAAATTGGCGAAATTTCTCCCTCTTTCCAAGCCAAACTGTTGCGAGTGCTACAAGAAGGAGAATTTGAACGAGTGGGCGGCAATCGTACCCTAAAAATCGATGTTCGCATCATTGCCGCCACCAACACAGACTTGGAAACGGCAGTGGAACAAGGACGCTTTCGAGAAGACCTTTATTACCGGCTCAATGTCATGCCTATCACTTTACCGCCTTTACGGGAACGGCCCGAAGACATTCCACTCCTGGCTCACTTTCTGGTCGACAAAATCGCCAAGAAACAAGGACGCCATTTGGAACTGACTGAAAGCGCCATTCGATTACTCATGCGGCATAACTGGCCAGGCAATGTTCGGGAATTGGAAAATCGCTTAGAAAGAGCCGCCATTCTCTGCGAACAAAGCGTTATCGATCGCACCGTGATCAACTTAACCGGTTTGGAAGATGAATTGCCCCTGACCTCTTCCACCAATCAACCCAAAGTGGACCTGAAAGATCCCAGTTTGGATGAACGAGAACGAGTAATTGCAGCTTTGGAACAAGCCGGCTGGGTCCAAGCCAAAGCAGCCCGATTATTAGACATGACCCCGCGCCAAATTGCTTATCGCATTCAAACCTTAAACATTAAGGTCAGGACTCTTTAAGCAACCATTCCTTCTTTGACCTCAATCCTGTTTGAATACACTATGATTCAAGTATTCAAACAACATCAACTGGTACCCGACATGGCAATCGTAAAATGTACACATTGTGAATTTATTCGTGAAATTGGCAACCAACATGAAGGGAAACGAACCAAGTGTCCTGCATGTCAAACCCTGCTTTATGTACAAGATACAGTCGCTTTCGTGACTGATTTGTCTGAAGAAATATCGCAATTGCGTGAAGAGGTTTCACAATTAAAGCAAAATGTACGCTTAACCTGTGATGAAGCGACTAAAACTAAAAGTGGTTATGCGTTTGCCAATTTATCCTCTTCACCAATTTTTGAAAATTATAATGCTGTGATTCAATGGTTTAAAGCAAAACAAATCAAAGCTGAACCCAATAATGAGGCAATGGACATCAGTGGTTTTTTTGATGAAATCGCAGTGGAGCTGGGCGATAATTATGCTATTTTGGGGGAAGTCTGTGCCAAAATTAAGCATGCCCAACACAAATATGGAAAATTCACCTTAAACCTTGCTGCTCATTCCCAACAAAACACTCAGATCATCACTCATTTTATCAAAGAGTTATATGACTGTGCATTCATCACTCGGTATACACACGACAAAACAAATAAACGAGTGCATGTTTCGCTGCAAACAGCGCCTAAAATCACTCGTTTTTTTGATGGCGATTGGTTAGAATGGTATGTATTGATGAAGGTGGCGACATTACTGGTTGATAAAAAAGTCAAATTTTCATGTCTGCGCGGTTTTCAAGTCTATTTTTCCAATGGAGATCAGCACGAAATTGATCTATTTTTTCTCATCAACGGTACCATTCCTTTATGGATTGAATGTAAATCAGGCGAATTTCGGCAATTCATCAACAAATATTCCACATTGCGTAAACAATTGAAATTAGAGAAAATCAATTCATTACTATTGGTTTTGGGAATGCCTGACGAAAAAGTAGCTGGATTGACCAATACCTTTGATGTCACTATGGTCAACGAAAATAATTTCCTGACCCATATTGAGAAACTCTCAAAATAATTGGCACGCATAACCTTATATAGATAGGATAAATACCATTCAATTAAGCGAAGATACTCCTAACCCCTCCTTTTTTTAAGCACAGTAGGATGAGTAGACCCACGCCCATGACCTTCATTTTAGCCACGGTCTTCCCCCGCTACCAAACCCCATCATTTCTGAGTACTAAGCCTCCATTGACAGGCTTCGGTGTGACAAAATTCATACCAACTCAAACTTCACGACGTGCTTCCGCCCATCCTACCATACTAATTTTCGGAATCAGAATTTATAGAATTTCCTGCAAGGAAAAAATTAAATGTGCTGCAAATAAACTCACCTCATCATTATCCAATTGTTTTAGGAGTTACGCAGTTGAATCGTTATTCAATTGATTTTATTGAAATATCGAAAAATCGCTCAAAATACTAACTTTTTGAATAAATTGAAAATTAGATTTGAACTGCGTAACTTCTATGTTTCTCAAATTATTACCCCCCCCTGTAGACACAAAAAAAGAAACACATCCAAATATCCGCAACAGATGTAATAATCCTGTCACAACTGTACTTTAACCTTACATTAGCCCTTTTTATCCTAAACATTCTCATGAGGGGGACTAATGAAAACTCAAGACACGTTAAACAAGGATATTCACTTAACCAATCCACCCCACCCCGACCTCCTGTTAGAAACACTGCACCTGTTTTCCCAAAAATTACTCGAAAACCTACATTGGCGTGATTCTATTCCAGAAATCCTCACCGAATTACACCATCTCATCGGAGCAACTCAGACCTATCTCATTGAAAAACATGAACAAGGATGGAAAATTGTTGGCACCCACCTCCCTCACTTTCCCCAAGGCACCTACCTTTCCAAAGAATCCAATCGATTTTGGATGCTCACTCGTTTTTGGCTCGATATTCATGCCCGAGAACAAGCCATCTACTATGGAGACCGACACCATTTTCCGGAATTGCTTGAAGAATTCACCCAACTCAACATTCTCTCTATTGCCATTCTCCCCATCAAAATAAAAAAAATCCCCTGGGGAATACTCGGTCTTGAAAACAGTGATTCCTCATTCTCATGGTCAACCTCTGAACTCCATTTTCTCAATACTTTCAGTAATTTGCTGAGCTTGAGCATCCAACGTCAAAAATTGGCCAAACAAAAAAAATCCCAACAAAAACACTTCCAAACCCTTTCTCTTAACTCAATCATCAATTCTCCTCCCTCTAAATCAATTCCCATCAACTCTCTCTTGCAAAATTCCTCAGTAAACCAATGCTGCAAAAATCATATTGACTGTCAAAGTAATCTATATTTAGTCAAAAAAATCAATCACTTGTTACCTTGTATCACCTACATCTACGACTTACTTGAGAACAAATACACCTATCTGAGCCCTCAAATTAAAAATATTTTGGGTCATTCCATAACCGATTTTCAAAACACGGGTTATCATTTACTGACCCAACTGCTGCATCCAGAAGATCAACCGAAACTTAGGGAACACTACCAACAATTTCTCACCTTGAGAGAAAACAAAGTTATTGAAATCGAATATCGGCTACAACATATCCAAGGTCAATGGCAATGGTTTTGGGCCAGAGAAGTTATTTTCAATCATCAACCCAACGGCTGTCCACAACAAATCCTTGGGATCATGCAAGATATTACCAATCGAAAACAAGCAGAGCAAGCTTTGCAAAAAAGTCAATTGCGCCTGTCTGAAGCCCAGAGAATTGCTCACTTAGGCAATTGGGAATGGGACCTTGTTACTGGAGAACAACAATGGTCAGATGAAATCATCCGGATTTGTGGACTGTCTCCTCAAGAAATCTATTTTACTTATGAGACCTTTGAGCAGAGATTGCACCCGGAAGATCGAGAAATGGTACTTTGCGCTTTAGAGCAAGCAATTACCCGGCGACAACCTTATCAAATTGATTTTCGTATCGTGCGCCAAGATCACAGTGTTCGTTATGTCCATGCCTTTGGGGAATTTATTCGAGGTCCCGGTAACAAACCTTTACGTTTGGTGGGAACGGCTCAAGACATTACTAAGCGTAAAAAAATGGTCGATTCTCTAAGAAGCAGTGAAATCCGTCTCAAAGCCATTTTTGACAATGCCGCTGTAGGCATTATTCTCACAGATCATCAAACGCGACAAATTCAAGTCAACAATAAATGGATACAAATGACTGATTATTCAGAAGAAAATTTGATCAACACATATTTTTCAAAATTGGTGCATCCAGAAGATGTACATTTAAATGCCACAGATTACGAACAGTTGGCTCAAGGGGAAATTCTGTATTTGCGCGAAGAAAAACGCTTTGTTCGCAAGGACAGCACTGTGTTTTGGGGCGATCTATCAGTCACAGCTATCTATTCTCAAACTGGCAAGGTGCAAGCTTACATTATCATCGTGATCAACATTACCCAACATAAACAAACCGAAACTGATTTGCGCGAAGCCAAAGAAGCAGCTGAAGTGGCTAATCGGGCCAAAAGTGCTTTTTTGGCCAACATGAGTCATGAATTGCGCACACCCTTAAATGCCATTCTAGGTTATACCCAAATTCTCAAACGCGACAGTTCACTCACCACAGCCCAACAAGATGGTTTATCGGTGATTCATCGCAGTGGAGAATATTTACTGACTTTGATCAACGATGTATTGGATTTGTCAAAAATTGAAGCTGATCGTTTAGAATTGATTCCTACAGATTTTTACCTTGAAAGTTTTTTGAAAAATATCAATGAATTATTCCAAATGCGGGCGGAACAGAAAAACATTTCTTTCCATTATCAAATATTGACCAATTTGCCCAAAGTTATCCGCGCGGATGAGATTAGATTGCGACAAATTCTTATCAATCTCTTGAGCAATGCAATTAAATTTACCCAACAGGGAGGGGTAACTTTTAAAATCAGTCGTCACCAAGAAATCCTTCGTTTTCAAGTGGAAGACACCGGTATCGGCATTGCAGCCAACGATTTACTCAAAATCTTTTTACCCTTTTCCCAAGTTGCTGAAAGAGATTATCATTCCCAAGGCACCGGATTAGGTTTAGCCATCAGTAAAAAGTTGGTAGAATTGATGGGCAGTCATCTTTATGTGGAAAGTATAGTGAATCGAGGCACCTTATTTTGGATGGAGTTGAAATTGCCCGAAGTGTCTCAGGAACCCCCCATGATTTTTGAGCCTCAAGACTCCTTGATCATCGGTTATGAAATGCCCACCCCTCACTTGAAAAAACCGATCACTATTTTGGTAGTTGATGACCAATGGGAAAATCGTTCCGTGTTGGTCAATTTACTCAGTGATTTACATTTTAAGATCATTGAGGCCAGTCATGGTCAGGAATGTTTGGACAAGATGTCTGAAGTTTTGCCAGAAGTGGTGCTGATGGATTTGGTCATGCCCATTATGGATGGTTTTGAAGCAACTCGGCAGATTAAAAAGAATTTCCCCCAAGTCATTGTGATTGCGATATCAGCCAGTGCTTTCGATTTTCATCAGGCCCAAAGTATGGCGGCTGGCTGTGATGATTTTATCGCCAAGCCTATCCATACCGAAAAATTGTTAGATTGTTTACAACAGCATTTGCATTTACAATGGCAGTTTGCAAGTCATTCTTTATCAACAAGTAAATCATTGATTTCACAAGGTATGCTTGAAAATTTCACTGGGAAAATGCCTTCTCCCCAACAGGCCAGTGTATTGTTTGAATTGGCGATGAGAGGCAATATCACTGGTATTTTAGATTATCTGGAACAATTGGAATACGGTGATCAACACTTGCAACCGTTTACCAGAAAGATTCAGCAATTGGCTTATGATTTGAAAGATGAACAAATTGCCAATATTGTTAAACAATTTATACCTCTTACTTATTGAATTTTATGGAAACAACAACCAGTAAGCCTAAAATTCTCATTGTGGATGACACGCCAGACAATGTGAAAGTTCTTTTAAATATTTTGCGGGAATATGGTTTTGAAGTGTGGATAGCCCGCAATGGTCAACAAGCATTAAAACGGGTGGATTCTGCTCATCCAGACCTGATTTTATTGGACATTATGATGCCTGATTTGGATGGATTTGAGGTGTGTCAACGTCTTAAGTCTCAAACGGCCACTCAATCTATTCCCATTATCTTTATGACTGCCTTATCAGAAACCTTGGATAAAGTTAAAGGATTTGCATTGGGGGCAGCAGATTATATTACCAAACCTATTCAACATGAAGAAGTGTTGGCCAGGGTAAACATGCACTTGCAATTGCGTTGGCAGCAGCAACACATTGAACAACAAAATCATTTTTTGCAGGAATCAGTGGCTCAATTGGAAAAGCGCAATCAGGAATTGGATGCTTTTGCTCGTACCGTGGCTCATGATTTGAAGAATCCACTCAGCACATTGGTCAGTTTAAGTGAGGTGTTGATGGGTGAATGTGCCGGCAATGCCAAGGCTTTGGAAAGATTGCAGATGATGGCTTATTCTAGCAGGAAAATGTTCAATATTATCAATGCATTACTTATGTTAGCGGGAGTGTCTTGTCAGCAAAAAGTTGAGATTCAACAGTTAAATATGGGCCACATTGTTAAACAAGTGATTCAGCAACGGCTGGTTACAATGATCGACAGTTATCGGGCAAAAATTATCCTGGCCAATCAATGGCCTTTGGTGTGGGGAGAAGCCATTTGGGTGGAAGAAATTTGGGTGAATTATCTCAGCAATGCTTTGAAATATGGGGGCAGTCCCCCGGTCATAGAATTGGGTGTGATTGCATTGCCCAATGGACAGGCCTGTTTTTGGGTGCGAGACAATGGGGAAGGTTTGAGTGAAGAGGCGCAAAGTCAGGTGTTTATCCCGTTTAGACGTTTGCATACCGGTCGAGAAGAAGGACATGGCTTGGGACTGTCCATTGTGCAACAGATGATTGAGAAGTTAAAGGGGGAGGTGGGAATAGAAAGTGTTCCTAAACAAGGCAGTTTATTTTATTTTACTTTGCCTTTGGTGGATACTGGACAATAGAATTGTTTTTAGTTTTATGTTTCAATTTTTTAAAAGGACTTGACTATTGTAAGCCCATGACAGATAATCAAGGGGTTGGATGGGTTCGTTTTTTTCAAGTCTTTATTTTGGAATTTCAATTTTTATGCACACTCTTACTAATCTAGTAACTCAAGCAGAGCAATCTATTCAAAACAGTGTTGATTTGGCAGGTTTGGAACAGTTACGAGTTCAATTTCTGGGTAAAAAAGGTCTTCTAACTGAACAACTTAAGCAGATTGGCCAATTTGCCCCAGCAGATCGGCCAGCAGCCGGGCAGGCAGTTAACGAGGCTAAAAAAGTCGTGCAAACGGCTATCGAGATCCGGCGGGCTCAATTGCAAGCAGCTCAATTGGCTGAGCAATTGCGTTCTCAACAAATCGATGTCACTTTGCCAGCTCGTCAATTTGGTAAAGGGGGACTTCATCCTATTACACGTACTCTAGAACGTATTCAAAATTTGTTTACCGCCCTTGGTTTTCGAGTTGAAGAGGGTCCGGAAATTGAGGACGATTATCATAATTTTGAGGCTTTGAATATTCCTCCTCATCATCCAGCTCGAGCCATGCATGATACTTTTTATTTTAGTGAGCATTTGTTGCTTCGCACTCACACTTCTCCGGTGCAAATTCGGGTGTTGGAGAAAACCAGTCCCCCGTTAAGAATTATTGCGCCTGGTCGGGTGTACCGTTGTGATTCGGATGTGACTCATTCTCCATTATTTCATCAGGTTGAAGGTTTGATGATTGACCATCAGGTTAGTTTTGCTGATTTGAAGGGAATCTTGGATGATTTTTTGAAGCGTTTTTTTGAACGGGATTTGGCAGTGCGTTTTCGACCTTCTTACTTTCCGTTCACTGAACCTTCTGCCGAGGTTGATGTGCAGTGTGTCAATTGTCAGGGTCAAGGGTGTCGAATTTGTAAGCAGACCGGGTGGTTGGAGGTTTTAGGGTGTGGTATGGTTCATCCCAATGTGTTTAAACAGGTGGGAATTGACAATGAAATGTACACGGGATTTGCTTTTGGAATGGGGGTCGAACGGTTGGCCATGTTGCTTTATAACATTCATGATCTGCGATTATTCTTTGAGAATGATCTGCGATTTTTACAACAATTCAATGCCTAACCGTTCAGGAAGGTGGTGGTTGGGATTTGTCTGTTTCTAATAATTGTGGGTAACGTTGACAGTTTTTGGTCAACGGCCGCTTTCTCTGGTATTTGTTTACAGCACAGTTATGTTCCTCATAAGTGGCTGAAAAGTAGTGGCGACCGTTTTCAGTGGCGACAAAATACAGGGCATTTCCCGATTCCGGTTGTAAGGCTGATTGTAAGGCGGCATATCCTGGCAAAGCGATGGGGGTGGGGGGTAAGCCAGGGTTGACATAGGTATTATAGAGACTGTTTACTTTCAGGTCTCGTTTGCGAATGTTCCCATCAAATTGGTTGCCTAAGGCGTAAATTATGGTGGGGTCAGTTTGTAGTAACATGCCTTTTTGTAATCGGCGTACAAACACGCCAGCAATTCGGGCACGTTCCTCTGGAGCCCCGGTTTCTTTCTCAATAATAGAGGCTAAAATGAGCGCTTCATCAGGGGTTTTCAAGGGCAGGTCCCGATGTCGTTGTTTCCAAGCTGTGGCCAGTTGTTTTTCCATCATGCGATAGGCTCGTTGTAGGAGTTCGACATCGGATCGGCCCTTGGGAAAATGATAGGTGTCCGGGTAAAAACGTCCTTCTGGATGTTGTCCCAGATGACCGATCTTCTTCATGATTGCAGCATCGTCTAGGCCAGCGAGGGTGTGAGATAGGATAGGATGGGCATGGATGGCTTCCATCATTTGGCGAAATGTCCAGCCTTCGGGAATGGTAAGGATATAGTGAATCGTTTTACCTTGAATCAGCAGGTCAAGTAATTTTTGGGGGGTGGTCCCTACTGAAATTGCATATTCTCCTGCTTTGATCCGATGGGCTTTGTTTTCAAAGCGGGCCAGTGCCACCCACATTAAGGCAGGTAATAGGGGTAACAGTCCCTGGGCTATAAGTTCTTGGGAAAGGTCAGAAAGGGTGGCTTTAGGAGCTAAAGTATAGCGCCATTCCCGACTTAAAGATAGAGGTTTGAGCAGGTATTCTTGATATGTCCAGTAAAGGGTCCCTGCTATAGTAATTCCCAACATTATTCCCAACATCAGGCTGAGCAGAATACGTTTTTTCGAGGGGGAAAGTTGTTTTAAGAAGAGGGGTACTAACGTCATTTAGTTGAAGGTTTCAAAAGGGTCATTTGTGGGGTTGCGATGGGGTAAGGGTTTTCCCTGTTTTTTGGTCAGCAGGGGGGACCGGAGGTTTGTCAGGCTTTTAGAGCAGAGTTAAATTTAGGTAAGGGTGCCAATAGAACCATTTTTGGATTTTTATGGGTGGGTTAAATAGATATATATGGGATGGATTGAACAACAGGAGTCCTATCTTACATGTGCTTATTATAATTTACTTATAAAACAGATATGCTGTGGTCAGCGGGGGGTTGGTGGGGGTTGTCGAATGGGTTGGGAATAAACAGCTCCCTTGATTAGAGTGTCAAGGAATTTTTGAGGGGTGGTGCCCACCGGGATTATATAGTGCCCGGCTTTGATCAGGTGAGCCCGGTCTTGGAGGCGGGCTAAGGTGACCCAAGTTAATGCACTGGGATAGTCTAATAATTCTTTTTCCATAAGGTCCATGGCCACTTGGGAAAGATGGCTGCCAGGCAGGACTAAGTAGTGGGTGTCGTTGATGATGGGAAAGGGGCGCGTGAGTTTGTTTTCAAATAGCCAATAGCCTATTATGCTGAAAGCGATACTGAGCAGAATGAGTAGCAGTAATAGGCGTAATAACATGGTGTTGTTGATGAAGTGTTAGAGGGGAGATTGGTTGAGTGATCTCAGTTCATTGTGAAACGTTCCCCTCTTCCAGTTGGGAAAAGAGGGGAACGTTGGGGGGTTAAAAGCGTTTAAATACCAAGGTGCCATTGGTGCCGCCAAATCCAAAGGAGTTGGAGAGGGCAAGATTGATTTTCATGTTTCGAGCTTGATGGGGAACATAGTCTAAGCCGGCACAATCTGGGTCTAGGTTGTCCAAATTGATGGTGGGGGGAATTGCTTGTTCATAGAGACCAAGTACTGTGAATACGGCTTCCAATCCTCCTGCGGCTCCCAATAGGTGGCCTGTCATGGATTTGGTGGAGCTGATGGCAAGATGACTGGCATGTTCTCTAAAGGTGTGTTGAATGGCGCGAGTTTCCACTTTATCCCCAGTAGGCGTTGAAGTGCCGTGGGCATTGATGTAGTCAATTTGTTCCGGATTCAATTTGGCGTCTCTGAGGGCATTGGTCATGCAACGGCTGGCACCTTCTCCACTTTCCGGAGGAGCAGTAATATGGAAGGCATCTCCACTCATTCCATAACCAATGAGTTCGGCATAAATTCTAGCGCCTCGTTTTTTGGCCAGTTCGTAGTCTTCCAAAACTAAAACACCAGCGCCATCTCCCAGTACAAATCCGTCTCGATCTTTGTCCCAAGGGCGACTGGCTGTTTCTGGAGCATGATTGCAGGTGGAAAGGGCACGGGCGGCGGAAAAGCCTCCGAGCCCCATAGGACAAGTGGCCATTTCTGCGCCGCCTGCAATCATGATATCAACATCCCCATATTTGATGAGTCGGGCGGCATCTCCAATATTATGAGTGCCGGTGGAGCAAGCGGTGACAATGGCGTAATTAGGTCCCTTGATCCCATATTTGATGGACAGGTTGCCTGCAATCATGTTGATGATATTGCTGGGTACAAAAAAGGGGGATATTTTACGAGCTCCGCCTTGTAAATAGGAAAGGTGGCCTTTTTCAATGCCTGGCAATCCTCCAATTCCAGAGCCAATGGCAATGCCAATGCGTTCGGCATTGTCTTCCCGCACTTCTAACCCTGCATCTTCAATGGCTTGAATGCTGGCTGCTAAACCATAGTGGATAAAGGGATCCATTTTTTTGGTGTCTTTGGAGGAAATGTAGTGGTGGATGTCAAGGCCTTTGATTGTGCCTCCAATTTGGCTTGGGAATTGTGAAACATCAAAGGCGGTAATTCTTTCGATACCACTTTTCCCAGCCAAAACCGCTCGCCAACTGCTCATGGCAGTTAACCCTACTGGGGAAACAGCACCCACTCCTGTCACAACAATCCGTCTATCTGTCATGAAAAAATCTCAAGTTTTTAAATTGCTCTGGCTTGATGATGAGACTTAGTAACTTGTCATTGTCAGGTCATAAATGTCCATCATGACAAGTTCTTAATTTTGGAGCGGCAACTCCAACGTTATCTTAATAAAATTGCTTTAAGATCAAGAAGTTACCGCAGGGTGAAAAAACTTATTGATGCTTGTGTATGAAGTCAATTGCTTGTTGCACAGTGGTGATTTTTTCGGCTTCATCATCTGGAATATCACACGTGAATTCTTCTTCTAGGGTCATCACCAATTCCACTATATCGAGGGAATCTGCACCCAGGTCATCAACAAAAGAGGACTCATTGCTGACCTCTTCATCACTGACGCCGAGTTGTTCAATGACAATTTTCTTAACCTTTTCTTCGATCTCTGCCATGCTACATGTAACTTTGCTATTCATAATTTAGGTTATCCTCTAAAGTAACACACACCGTTTTCGGAACTATCAATTTACAAGAAACTGTGGGACAATTTCGGAACACCCAGTGTTCCGTTTTGATTCATGTCATCTTTATAGATCAATTATGCCATATACAGGCCTCCATTGACATGCAGGGTTTCTCCTGTAATGTAAGCCGCTGCCTTGGAAGCTAAAAATAGCACAGCTGCAGCAACCTCGTCGGCTTGACCTGGACGACCCAAGGGAACTTGCTGGAGCAGTTGCTGACGTTGGGACTCTGGCAAACGTTGGGTCATATCAGTCTCAATCAGGCCAGGGGCAACCGTATTTACGGTAATTCCACGTCCTCCAACCTCCTTTGCCAACGATTTGCTGAAAGCAATAACCCCAGCCTTGGCTGCGGCATAGTTGGCCTGGCCAGCATTCCCAGTGAGAGCAACTAGGGAAGTGCAGGTGATGATGCGGCCATGTCTGGCTTTGATCATGGGTCGAATCAAGGCCTTGGTCAGTCGATAAACTCCGGTTAAATTGGTGGTGATGACCTGTTCCCAATCCTGATCAGACATTTTCATCAGTAGGGCATCTCGAGTAATGCCTGCATTGTTAACCAGAATGGAAGGCGGTTGACTATTGAGTTGGGTAATCAATCCCTCTATGGAGGGGATTGATTGGAGGTCCAAAAGGGCACCGATTCCTGTAATTTGGTGCTCTTTCAGGAAGTGGGTGACCTGCTCAGCTCCCGATTCTGTGGTGGCTGTGCCGATCACTGTGGCACCGGCTTGTCCCAAAGTCAAGGCAATGGCGCGTCCAATGCCGCGGCTGGCACCGGTAACCAATGCCAATTCGCCCTGTAAATTCAAGTGCATTGATTTTCCTCAGCAGTCACAAGGGGTTAATTCTGCAGATTCGGTCACATGGCGCAACGCGTTATCTAAAGTGGCCAAATCGAACACAGGTAAGGTTTTAGTTTGAGGGGAAATTCTTTTATTGAGACCGGCCAATATCTTACCGGGACCGGCTTCTATAAAGCAAGTGATGCCTTGAGCAGCCATATATTGTATAGTTTCAGTCCAACGGACTGGATGGGTCAATTGTTCAACTAAGGCTTGTCGAATGGCAGGGGGGGAAAAATGAGAGGCCACATCCACGTTGTGGATAACTGGTATTTGGGGAGGAGTGAATGAGGTTTCGATCAAACGATCTGCCATGTGCAAAGCAGCCGGTTGCATGAGTTGGCAGTGGGCTGGGACGCTGACTGCCAGTAATACTGTTCTCTTCGCCCCCAGTTGTTTGGCTTCAGCAAGTGCTCTTTCCACCGCCAGTTGATGGCCAGCGATGACTATTTGTTCTGGAGCATTGAAGTTGGCTGGGGACACACAATCGCCTTCCGCCACTTGTTCACAAATTGCAGTCACTTGCTGGGCACTGAGTCCCAAAATGGCTGCCATTGCTCCCTGACCAACGGGAATAGCACGTTGCATGAATTGGCCACGGGCTTCAGCCAAAAGAACGGCTTCAGGGAATGATAAAGCACCTGCACAAACTAAGGCACTGTATTCTCCAAAACTGTGTCCAGCCAATTGGACTGGTTGAATCCCCCCTTGTTGTTTCCAGACTCTCCAAATGGATACACTGCTAGCCAATAGTACTGGCTGGGTTTTTTCGGTTTGAGTCAACTCTTCTTCTGGTCCCTGTTGAGCTAATTTCCACAAGTCATAGTTGAGTTGATTGCTGGCTTCTTCAAAGGTTTGTTTAACTATAGAATAGTGATTACCCAATTCTGCCAACATGCCTACTTTTTGTGAGCCTTGCCCAGGAAAGGTGAATGCGTGTTTCATGTCAGATGTTTAATTGAATAGATGGTTGCAAGTCGCAGATCATGCTTGATGGGTTGATAAAGGGGTTGGTTTATAAGAAATTCAATCCGTTTATTGCTTAAACAAAGGTTGCTTAAGACCGTCTGAATTTAATATTTCATCAACACAGCACCCCATGTAAATCCACCGCCTACCGCTTCTAACAGAAGGGTTTGTTGCGGCCGAATGCGTCCATCTCGCACCGCTTGGTTAAGTGCCAAGGGAATGGAAGCAGCCGAAGTATTCCCTTGTTGGGCAAGAGTGACGATGACCTTTTCCATGGGAATTTTCAGTTTTTTGGCAGTGGCTTCAATGATGCGCAGATTGGCCTGATGGGGAATTAACCAGTCAACAGATTCCTTGGGAAGGTGTTGGGCGCTGAGTACTTCTTCAACAACTTCACTGAGTGCTTTAACAGCGAATTTGAAGACTTCTTGGCCAGCCATCTTGGTATAACCATCGCCATTTTGTAATTGCCCGGCGGCAACCATGCCAGGCACTTTAAGTTTGTGTTGATGAGCACCGTCAGCATGTAAACGAGTGGCTAAAATTCCCGGGCGGTCACTGGGTCCCAACACGCAGGCGCCAGCGCCATCTCCAAACAGGACGCAGGTTCGTCGATCCTCCCAATCCAAAAGACGGGAATAAGTGTCAGCACCCACGACAAGAGCACGTTGAGCAGCGCCCGTTTTGATGAATTTATCAGCGATGGTCAGGGCATAAATAAAACCACTGCAAACAGCCTGTACATCAAAAGCAGCTGCCCCTTGGTTGCCCAATCGAGCTTGTAATAGGCAGGCCGTGCTTGGATAGATCATATCTGGAGTGGTGGTTGCAAGCACGATCAAATCCAATTCTTCTGCAGGGCAATTGGCAGCTTGTAAGGCTTGAGTGGCTGCTTGCAGGGCTAAATCACAGGTACCTTCTTCTGGAGCAGCCAAACGCCGAGAATGTATACCTGTACGTTCCACTATCCATTCATGACTGCTGCCAATTTGGGTGGCCAACTGGTGATTAGTCAATTCCCGTGACGGAAGATAACCCCCAGTGCCAAGTATTTGAGAATAGTTCACCCAACCTGCCTTTTTTCTGGAGTTAATAACATTTTTTCTAATTGTTCACTGATTCGCATGGGAACATTCTTTTGCACCTCTAGGATAGCTTCACGGATAGCGTATGCAAAGGATAAAGTGTCTGCACTGCCGTGGCTTTTAATGACGATGCCTCGCAGACCCAACAAACTGGCACCATTATAACGGCGAGGGTCGATCTGTTCTCGTAACCTTTTGATAACAGGAAGGGCAATTAGGGCTGCCAACCGGGTGAATACTGTGCGGTTAAAACTTTGTTTAACATAGTGGCTGATCATGTGGGCCACACCTTCGGTAGTTTTTAAAGCGATGTTACCGACAAAGCCATCACACACGACTACATCTACATTGCCACTGAAAATGCCATCCCCTTCTACAAAACCGGCATAGTTGATCAACGCGCTGTTGGATAACAACCGACCCGCTTCCTTGACCTTTTCTATGCCTTTAATTTCTTCTTGACCAATATTAAGCAGTCCCACCTTGGGATTGGGTAAATTGTGTACCGCTTGAGCCAACACACTGCCCATGACCGCAAATTGGAAAAGATGTTCGGGACTGGCATCAACATTCGCGCCTAAATCCAAAACATGGGTGTCATGACCCTGTATGGTGGGTAATGCAGTGATGATTGCCGGCCGATCAATTCCCGGCAAAGTCTTGAGCACATAACGGGCAGTGGCCATCAGGGCACCAGTGTTGCCGGCACTGACACAGGCTTGAGCTTCTCCTGCCTTGACCAAATTGATGGCCACTCGCATAGACGAATCTTTTTTGAAACGCAACGCATGAGAAGGCAATTCGCTCATTTCTACCACTTGGCTGGCATGATGAATTGTCAGACGAGTATTTTCTTGAGCCTGTTGAGAACGCAACATTTCTTCGAGTACAGATTTGTCCCCTACTAAAATGAGATGTAGATCAGGATGTTCAGCCAACACTTGGAGGGCTGAAGGAACGATGATTGCCGGTCCATGGTCCCCACTCATAGCATCCAGAGCGATACAAAGGGTCAACGTTTAAGTACCCTTATTAGTATTGAATTCGCGACCCCGATAATACCCATCTGGACTGATATGGTGACGCCGGTGGGTTTCGCCAGTATGAGGTTCAATCGAAAAAGTGGGCATCTTCAAGGCATCATGAGCCCGACGCATTCCCCTTTTAGAACGGGTCTTACGATTTTGTTGCACAGCCATGGGTAATTTTCCTAAAGTAAAATGAAATGAAATTGGTTATAATATCGACTTCGATCTGGATTTATTGCACCCGGATTGCTCATTATCAATCTCTTGGAAGTCAACTGTTCCCGCCACATTTAACAGGATTACAGGACCTAAGATGAAACTCATTTCTTCCATCCATCAAGAAATGGGAATGAATATGGAACAAACTGAATGTTTGGCAACCATGGGCAAGGCTAAAATTAATTCATCCTCAATTAGGGAAAGCAAAGGCACCTCCGGTTTTTCCAAAGTAAGTACTTCATAATCGGGTGGCAAATCCTCCTCACGTTCCCCTTCGGATAACACAATCAAGGCGGTAGATACTTGCAGTGGCCAACACAACGGTTGCAAACAACGTTGACATTGCAAAGTTAACTGGGTTGCGATTTCTCCGGTGATCAGCGGACGTTGTTTCTTATCCAAACCAAACTGCCACGCAAAATTCACCTCTCCTTGAGTATTTAATAAACGGTCTTGCAAACGTTTTAGCTGCGTCAAAGCAATAGAACCCTGCAATTTGCAACCTTGCCGGGCTAGGTTGACCGGGTTAACCAATTTGGGTGTTTTCTCTCGCATTTAGTCACAATGATATAATAATCAAACCAAGATTGTCAATAGAATTCCTTGTTTTCTGTATACTTTTCCATTCTATTTCCCCATTTAAACATTACTTTCTCAAATAGGTTTACCCTTTGATGACGAATTCTTCTCTCCCTTATCCCTTAATATTAGCCTCCACATCCCCTTATAGAAAGGAAGTGCTTAAACGACTACTCTTGCCTTTTGAATGCTTTTCTCCCCATGTGGATGAAACCCCCCATCCTCAAGAAATGCCCACTAATTTAGTAGGACGTCTCGCTGAATTGAAAGCGCGCTCTGCGGAAAATCATCACCCACACAGCCTGATCATTGGCTCCGATCAGGTCGCTGTGATAGGGGATACCATTTTGGGCAAACCGATCACTCACGAACGAGCCGTTCAACAACTACAAATGCTCAGTGGTCAACAAGTTGATTTTTTAACTGGATTATGCGTCTACAATGCTCATACTCGAAATTGCCAAATTGATGTTATACGCTTCGGTGTCATCTTCCGACAACTCTCCTTCAAACAGATAGAAAATTACCTAAAATTAGAACAACCCTACCATTGTTCAGGAAGCTTTAAATCTGAAGGACTGGGAATAATCCTTTTAGAAAGGATGTTGGGCAGTGATCCTACCGCAATTATCGGTCTTCCCCTGATTCGACTGATCAGAATGTTAGAACATGAAGGAATCCACCCTATTGGATAAAAATCACTAAACTTTTAGAACCACCCCTGCCCTCCTTTATAAAGAAGGAAGTATAAGTAGGTATGCTGAAATTTGCATTTTGCAATGCAAATAGCATCTTATAGTGCAATTATTCCACTGGTCTTAAAACTTACTCCCCTTTAAAAACAAAGGATTAGAGATCTGGCAAAAAGATTGCATTAAACTGTCTTCATTAGGCACTGTACGATGGCTTAACTTGTTGTAATTGTTCACTCTTTAACCTTAGAATTCCTTGTTTTCTTTAGACTTAGAGTTTTTTAGAGAGAGCTATCCTATCCCTCAGTGGCACTACCTTTGGTAGTGCCTTTTTTTTGTCCTCTTAACTCAAATCATTTCTAAAATACAACGACAAAGTTGATCCAAAGGTGCACTGCGATCACTCAGTCCTGCTTCATCCACGGAAGAAGGCATCCCATACACCACGCAAGATTGCTGCGCTTCGGTCAAAATACTGCCTCCCTGAGATTTGATCCATGCTGATCCCTGCTTACCATCACAGCCCATCCCCGTCATTACTACTCCCAATACTCGATTTTTATACACTTCTGAAGCGGATTGAAACAGTACATCCACTGCAGGTCTGTGCAAAGTATTAGAGGGAGTGAAATCTAAATGGGTGACCGGAATACCTTGAGATCCTGGTATAACCTTTAAATGTCGACCTGCCGGTGCCAAAAAAACTGTTCCTGCGCACAACTCCTGACCTTCCTCAGCTTCTTGCACCTTTAAAGTGGAAATTTCATCCAGTTTTTCAGCATACATGCGAGTATAACCAATTGGCATATGGAGCACGATAGCCATTGGGACTGGGAAATTGGCAGGCAATTGGGGGACTAAAAATCGTAAAGCTTGGGGACCCCCGGTAGAAATACCCAATACGACAATATCAACTTTCTTATTGTTGAAATAAATTTTTTGGGGGGGAGAAGAATTCAATTTTGAAATGTTTTGAGGTTGGACGTTTTTGAGATCAACATTGGCTGCTGATTTAACCTTAGTCAACAATTCATCGTTGATTTCCAACAATTTATCAGTGGCTAATGAAGTGGGTTTATGGACAAAATCAATGGCCCCTAGATCCAATGCTTCCAACACTCGCTCACTGCTCTCACTGGAAATACTGACCACGATCACCCGCACCAATTTTTTGGGCATTTGTTGTCGCAAAAAGGCAATTCCATCGATGCGAGGCATGACCAAATCCAAAGTTACCACATCTGGATTCAACTTTTCGACCAATTCTAATGCTTCTTCCCCATCACAAGCCGCTCCCACCACCTCGATAAATGGACTGCGGGACAACATTTTCTTCATAACTTTGCGAATATAAGCAGAATCGTCTACAATAAGTACTCGTATCAGTTTATCCATATTCTCATTTTCCTTTTGAAATTAGACCTCTTGCAAAAATATGCAACAATGAAAAAATGAGAGTTGCCCCTCAGTTAAGATAGTTGGAGTGGAGGCTTTAGCCGGTCAGCCGTAGGCATCCCCCCCCACATACACAAATTGCAAGGGCCGACTGCTGACCGGCTAAAGCCTCCACTCCAACGGGGATTTCCGTTTTATTTTTTCGTATCTCATCTTATCGCATCATTTACTTTTGCAAGAGGTCTATTATTGAAATAAAAAGCAATAGGCAATTGGGTCGAGAGGCAAAGGTGAGGAATGACTCGGACTGGAAAATGATTGGGAATTGGTCAATAAATGATGTATTGATCAGTTTGATTTTAATTATCAAAGGCTGGTTTGTCAGAAGCCCAACCTTTGACAAATTGAGCATGGGAACAAAAAGGAGGGAACAATCAGTGTAAACCATCTTCAAAAATAGACAACTTCATCACAATTTGAGCTTTTGTAAGAGAGTCAGCAGGAATCAATCCAATTCCAGTGTTTGAACTGATAAAAAGGTGTTCCCGATAAACTCTAATCGAGTTAACAACCCTTAGGGACCTGGCAATAAGCCACTGAATAAGCTACCTATTTCTATTCCCAGAGTTTCCAACCCAAATTGAACACCTATCACAAGTCCCCCTCCAATCACCCCTAACACGAGTAACGCAGGAATGGCGGCCAGTCCCCATTTGATCATTAAACCCACCAGTGAAAAAAAGGGAATCTTAATATTTGTAATAATAACATCTTGAGGTTCTTCCATTATTGATACTCCTGTAGAAAGTTGACGCACAATTGATTCGGTTTTTTTATGGATCATATACAATGCTTTTTTCCCAATGAGAAGCCGGGCAACCAGTTTACTTAAACTCCGCGAGTGGGCAAGGTAAAAAGATG
The DNA here is from genome assembly GCA_020721005.1 of Thiomargarita sp. Taxonomy (GTDB): domain Bacteria; phylum Pseudomonadota; class Gammaproteobacteria; order Beggiatoales; family Beggiatoaceae; genus DYNP01. The sequence goes on along the minus strand of DYNP01000007.1, from coordinate 52,467 downwards.
TTTTGCCCAGTTTACGCTTACTAACCCAAATCCGGCAAAAAAGCCTTTAAAAAAGTTTTGATATCCTCTAAGAATTGACTAATTCCATAGAAAAATAGGCCCAACATTATCAGTGCGGGAACAGCTGCCAAGGCAAGTTTGATCAAGAAGACAAAAGCCGCCCCCCACGATATCCTAATTCCCTTCACCCTTAATGGACCGTGCATTGTCCCCCCAAAACTGCCTTCCATACCCACTAAGGCAAATTCTTCGGCAGGTATTGCCACCGCTTCAGCAATGGGCACCTTTTCTGCTATTCTCGTCTGTCCATTCTGAATTTCACAAAGCACTCCAATTCCTTCCAAACCGGCTTTGTATCGTAGGGCAATTTCTTGAGTCAAATTCTTTCTAATCACCAAGGGCTTGGGTTTTTTGAACAATTTATCAATTTTCTTTTCACTTTTCTCAAAGATGAGTGCCAATTTCTCTTTGACTTCTTGTGGATCAAAGCCGCTGGCAATTTGGCCTAACAGAATGATTTTATAATTTTTATCAGGCATAATCAGTTCTCCAAATTAAACCGTCCATCCAATAATAATGATCAAATTTTTCTAACAATTGTTGGTAACTTACTGGTAAAACTCATTTTATAAGTGAGAACAGAGTGCGAACTTTGCTTATTTGTAAGCAAAACCCACACTCTAGTCTTTAAGATTTAACAGGATGAAATCAGTTGTTGATACGAGGAGCTAATTCCCCTTTGGCATAGCGCTTACTCATGTCCTCTAAAGAAATGGGTTTCATCTTGGAAGCAGTTCCCGCGCATCCAAAAGCTTCATAACGGGCCTTACAAATTTGCACCATGGCTTTAGTGGTTTCCTTAAGATATTTGCGGGGATCAAAAACGGAGCGGTTATCATGCAGATATTTACGAATCGCTCCCGTGGAAGCCATGCGCAAATCCGTGTCAATATTGATTTTCCGCACGCCATTCTTGATGCCTTCCACAATTTCTTCAACCGGTACTCCGTAAGTTTGTCCCATGTCTCCTCCGTGGTTGTTGATAATGTGCAACCAATCTTGAGGGACTGAAGAGGAACCGTGCATGACCAGATGGGTGTCAGGAATTCGGGTATGAATTTCCTTAATGCGTTTGATGGCCAAAATGTCACCAGTGGGGGGTCTGGTGAATTTGTAAGCCCCATGGCTGGTGCCGATGGCAATAGCCAACGCATCAACTCCAGTTTTCTTAACAAAATCAGCAGCTTGTTCCGGGTCAGTCAGCAGTTGATCGTGAGATAATTTACCTTCTGCTCCAGAGCCGTCTTCCTCACCTGCCATCCCTGTTTCCAAAGATCCCAAGCAGCCTAATTCCCCTTCTACTGAAACTCCGCAGCTGTGAGCCATGTCCACGACGTGTTTGGTGACGTCGATATTGTATTCATAGCTGGAAGGGGTTTTCATGTCCGGCATTAGGGAGCCATCCATCATAACTGAGGTGAAACCGCTTTGAATGGAACGCATGCACACGGCAGGTTCAGAGCCGTGATCTTGGTGCATGGCAATGGGAATGTTAGGATACATTTCAACTGCTGCCCACATGAGATGACGTAAAAAAGGTTCTCCAGCGTATGAACGAGCTCCAGCAGAGGCTTGAATGATCACGGGACTGTCCGTGGCATGAGCTGCCTGCATAATGGCATGAATTTGTTCCATGTTGTTGACATTGAAGGCGGGAATGCCATAGTTATGTTCGGCAGCATGGTCGAGCAATTGACGCAAAGATATCAGCATAGGTACTCCTTAGATGGTGTTTGTTGTTTATTTAAAATGGGTCTGGACGCCAAGGCGTCCCGGTCTACATTCCCATATTGAATAATGGGAACGAGAATGGGCAGTCGCAGTTCCCTGAATCGTTCTGAACTCTGAACTTGAGACAGGGGGGAATTTATAAAACAGTCGGTGGAATGGGCAGTTCAAAGTTGGTTTCGCCAACACATACTATTTTCATCAAATTAGTGCCACCGGAAATACCTTTGAGGTCTCCTTTGGTGATGATAACCAAGTCTCCCTTACTGACTGCTCCCCTTTGTAGTAGTTCATCGATGACAATTTGATTGACTTGTACAGTGTCCACTTCGGAAATGGATTCCATGTGAATGGGATAGACGCCTCGATACAGGGTAACGCGCCGACAAGTGCCTACTTGGCGAGAAAAGGCAAAAATGGGAATGCCAGAGTGAATACGAGACATCCATAGGGGAGTGGAACCGGATTCAGTGAGGGCAGCAATGGCTTTGATGTTGAGCAGGTGATTGGCAGTGTACATGGTGGCCATGGCAACGGCTTCATCAATGCGTCCAAACTGGCTGTCTAAACGGTGAGAAGAGACTCGAACAATGGGTTGTTTTTCCGCTTCTCGACACACTCGAGACATGGCTGCTACGGCTTCTTCTGGATATTTGCCCATGGCAGTTTCTGCTGACAACATGACGGCATCAGTGCCGTCAAAAACTGCATTGGCTACGTCGGATACTTCGGCTCTGGTGGGAATCGGACTTTCAATCATGGATTCCATCATTTGGGTGGCCGTGATGACGAGTTTGTTGAGGTCTCTGGCTTTTTTAATCAGCATTTTTTGCACAGGAGGCAAGTTAGCATCCCCAATTTCAACGCCAAGGTCCCCCCGAGCGACCATAATGGCGTCTGCAGCCCGAATGATTTCTTCATGATGGGTTAAGGCTTCTGCCCGTTCAATCTTGGCGATAACTCCGCCCTTTCCACCAGCGGCATACAGCAATTCCCGAGCTTCATGAATGTCATCAGCATTACGGGGAAAAGAGACCGCGATATAGTCAACTTGCATGGCGGCTGCCACGGCAATATCTGAGCGATCTTTGTGAGTCAAGGCGGCAGCCGACAGTCCTCCTCCTTGGCGATTGATGCCTTTGCCATTGGAAAGTGCTCCCCCGACGATCACCTTGCATTTGATTTGGGTACCTTGAACATGAGTCACCTTGAGTTCAATGCGCCCATCATCCAATAAGAGAACATCGCTTTTTTTAACATCCTTGGGCAATTGTTTATACGTGAGACCAACGCAGTCTTGATTGCCTCCTTCACTGGGCCAAGCGGCATCCAAAGTGAAAATGTCGGCTTTTTTAAGGATGATTTTACCCTCGGTAAAGCGTTCAATGCGAATTTTGGGACCCTGTAAATCGGCAATCACTCCGACCGGGCGACCGTAGATATTGATGCAAGTGCGTTTAATTGCATTCAGTCGTTGTTGATGAATTTCAGCGGTTTGATGAGAAAAATTCAGGCGTACGACATCGACCCCCGCTTTGATAACTTTATCGAGAGTTTTAGGATCGTCCGTGGCTGGACCTAAGGTGGCAATAATTTTAGTGCGTCTGAGCATGGGATAATTGGGCAGTTTTTAAACTAACTGCATATTTAAAGAATCTATAAGTGGATCTATTTCATGGGTGGGTTAATAGACACATGTAGGATAGGTTGATCAACGGGAAGCCCATCCTTTTAGAGTATTATTTGTTAATCCATCTATAAACTAGACTTACCGGGGCGTGTCATCAAAAAGGGTGAAAAAGAGAAGTTATGGAAACAGTAAAAAAGTAAAGGGAGTAGGATGCGTCAGTGATAACGTGATGCACTATTTTTCCCGTATTCCAAAAAATACTCTGAGGGAAAAGTAACAAGAAATCCCAATAAAGGTGCGTTACAGCGCAAAAAACGCGCCTAACACACCCTACGTTTGTCACTAAATACGACAAGCGTGCACACTATTTTTTCTGCTTCTTTGTTTTCTCATTCATTTTAGTTATTTGATGACAGGCCCTAATAACCGCAGGGTTTCGAGCAGCCAAGGTTGGGGAACGAAGCTGTCGCTACAACTGACAGGTTGGGTAAACTTGTCAAGAGAGTTAATTACTCTTCAGCGCGTTTTTCCAAAATAGCCACTGCGGGTAATATTTTGCCTTCTAAAAACTCCAGAAAAGCACCACCTCCGGTTGAAATGTAGGAAATTTTCTTTTCCACTCCATATTTATCAACCGCGGCTAAGGTATCACCACCCCCTGCGATAGAGAAAGCAGAACTGTCTGCGATGGCTTCGGACAAGGCTTTGGTACCTGCGCCGAATTGGTCAAATTCAAAAACGCCGACTGGACCATTCCAAACAATGGTGCCGGCTTTTTTGAGAATTTCAGCATATTCTTTAGCAGTTTCCGGACCAATGTCAAAGATCATATCATCTGCAGAAACTTGATTGACTTTTTTCAAAACAGCAGGACTTGTGTCCTTAAATTCCTTACCAACTACGACATCGACTGGTATAGGAATGCTTCTATTACGGTTTTTGGCGTCGGCAATGAGTTTTTTCGAGGTCTCGACCAAATCCTCCTCATACAAAGATTTACCAATCTGATGTCCCTCTGCAGCAATAAAAGTGTTGGCAATCCCTCCCCCCACAATCAATTGGTCGACAATTTTGGATAAGGATTCCAATACCGTCAATTTAGTTGATACTTTAGAGCCGCCGACAATAGCGACCATTGGGCGGGCGGGATTGTGTAAGGCTTTGCCTAAGGCTTCTAATTCTGCTGCCAATAGAGGTCCTGCACAGGCAATGGGAGCATATTTTGCAACCCCATGAGTGGATGCTTGAGCGCGGTGGGCGGTGCCAAAGGCATCCATCACGTAAATGTCACAGATGGCGGCCATTTTCTTCGCCAAGTCATCATTATTTTTACCTTCACCGGCATTGAAGCGAACATTTTCACACAGGACGACTTCGCCTTCTTGCATGTCCACGCCATCTAGCCAGTTCCTGACGAGTTTTACAGGTTTCCCCAGTAACTTTTGCAGATGCTCCGCCACTGGAGCCATAGAAGCTTCCGGATCATAAACTCCCTCTTTGGGACGTCCCAAGTGAGACATCAACATGGTTTTAGCGCCTGCCTCCATCGCGTGACGAATGGTGGGTAAAGAGGCTTGAACACGTATATCACTGGTGATTTTACCGTCCTTGATTGGGACATTTAAATCTTCCCGAATCAATACCCGCTTACCCTTCAACTGTAAATCAGTCATTTTGATAATTGCCATACTGTCTCCTTGAGTTCATTTGGTAAGGATTTTGCTTTTTTTTGATGAAAAGGGTTGAAAAATACTCGTTTGCTCATCCCTTTAAGGAAAATTTGCCGGATTGATGCTGTCTAAGTGTCATAAGTTTCCTCCTTATCAGGAGGCTAATGCCCGCTTAAACAGCATTGAGGTAACCCTTTAGCCACCCCAAACTTGATGACTAAACTACTTTATTTTAGCCTCTTTGTAAACCACATGCTTACGGACCACTGGATCATATTTTTTCATCTCCAATTTCTCAGTTGAAGTGCGTTTATTCTTATCGGTGGTGTAAAAATGACCCGTACCTGCAGAAGACACTAACTTAATTTTATCGCGCATTTAGGTAATTCCTCAAATAGTATTGGTTGAACAATTCAAGACAACTGTTGATGGTAGGTCATCATAGAGTATTTTGCAAGTCTCGTAAAGAACCTAAACATGCTATTTTGACCCATCCGCTGCCCTATTTAACTTGTCACAGCCACTTAAATCCTCTAAAATTAATTAATAACCCATTTAAAAATCGACCTTAGAGTACATACACATGATTGATAATGACGGATATAGGCTGAATGTAGGGATTATCCTAACCAATCGAGCCAAACAAGTCCTCTGGGCGAAACGTATCGGACAATCGGCATGGCAGTTCCCACAGGGGGGTATAAAAGTGTATGAAACCCCTCAACAAGCTCTACTGCGTGAACTTCATGAAGAACTGGGCCTCACTGGCAGACACGTTCACGTCTTGGGTACTACTAAAGGTTGGTTGTATTATCGACTTCCCTCTCATTTAATACGCTACCATCAAAGACCCCTCTGCATTGGACAAAAACAAGTCTGGTATCTGCTTGGATTCACGGGTCAAGAAACTGATATCCAACTCCACAACAATACCACCCCAGAATTTGACCAATGGTCATGGGTAGACTACTGGCATCCTTTATCTGAAGTCGTTTACTTCAAACATAAAGTTTATGAAACTGCCTTAAAGGAGTTATATCCCCTAGCCACCCAATTTGCCACTCAGCAGGAAAAAAGTGGTGTTGCCAATTCCACTCCCAAAAAGAGAATTTCTCCCAAAACTGCCAAAATCTACTATGCTTAGACGTGATTAATCGCGTCTCTACCCCCGTTTAAGCGACTAATCGCACCTCTACTTCCCTTAAAAAAGGAAAAATCACCTCTCCTTATCAAGGAGAGGAGGACCGTTAACTCAACAATATTTCCCTTGACAAGGAAGAAACACAGGGGAATTAGCCTACCCCTACTAACTGAACTGAGGACATCAATCATGCTGATCATCCCAGCCATCGACCTAAAAGATGGACATTGCGTACGCCTTAGGCAAGGTCGCATGCAGGAAGACACCCTATTCTCAGACGATCCGATCGCCACCGCCCAACGCTGGGTTGACGCAGGTGCTCGCCGTCTCCACATCATCGATCTCAATGGCGCCTTCGCAGGAAAACCTGTCAATGCAGAAGTTATCAAAACCATTGCCCAAACTTTTCCAAACCTACCTATTCAAGTAGGCGGTGGTATCCGGGACGAAGATACCATACAAATCTACCTAGAATCGGGAGTTGATTATGTCATCATCGGCACCAAAGCCGTAAAAACCCCTCACTTTGTAGCCGATGCCTGTTTAGAATTCCCCGGACACATCCTCGTTGGCCTAGACGCCCAACAAGGCAAAGTTGCCACTGATGGCTGGTCCAAACTTTCCCATCACCAAGTCACTGATTTAGCCAAACAATTTGAACAAAATGGAGTGGAGGCAATCATCTACACTGACATCAGTCGGGACGGCATGATGCAGGGACTTAACGTAGAAGCCACCGTTGAACTGGCCCGCGCCATCACCATTCCAGTCATTGCCGCCGGTGGTATCACCACTCTGGACGACATCACTGCCCTCTGCAAAGTTGCCCATGAAGGAATCAGTGGCGCCATTACCGGTCGCGCCATCTATGAAGGTACTCTTGACCTCAAGGCAGCACAAGCCCTGGCCGATCACCTAGTTCCCTCACCCTACTGATTCCCCCCTCCCCCAACACCCCTTTTTCCCAGCACCACTTTCCCCTCACTATAAACATCATGGGCCTAGCAAAACGCATTATCCCCTGCCTCGACGTCGATGCAGGCAGAGTAGTCAAAGGCATCAACTTCATCAACATTCGAGACGCTGGCGATCCCGTAGAAATTGCGCAACGCTACGATGAACAAGGCGCAGATGAACTTGCCTTCTTGGACATCACTGCCAGCTCAGATGCCCGAGATACCCTCATTCACGTTGTTGAAGAAGTCGCCAGTCAAGTCTTCATTCCCCTCACTGTAGGCGGAGGCATTCGACAAATGACTGATATTCGTCGTCTCCTCAATGCCGGCGCTGACAAAGTCTCCATTAACACAGCCGCTGTTTTCAATCCAGACTTTGTCAACCAAGCCAGCGAACATTTCGGCTCCCAATGCATAGTCGTTGCCATCGACGCCAAACAAACCCAAATTGACCCCCCTCGCTGGGAAGTCTTCACCCACGGGGGTCGCAAACGCACCGGACTGGATGCTCTAGAATGGGCCCACAACATGGTCAAACGAGGCGCTGGAGAACTCCTACTAACCAGCATGGATCGAGATGGCACCCGCAATGGCTTTGACCTCACCCTCACCCGCACTCTCAGCGAAGCAGTCAATGTCCCTGTAATTGCCTCAGGAGGAGTCGGGAATTTGCAACACCTCGTCGATGGCATTCTCCTTGGTAAAGCCGATGCAGTATTAGCAGCCAGCATTTTCCACTTTGGAGAATACACCATTCAACAAGCCAAAGCCGCTATGGCAGCCCAAGGAATTGAAGTGAGACTGTAACCCACCATTCCCCCCAATCCCTCGCTTTGGAAAAAAAGGCCCATTATTCCCTTTCCTCTCACCTTAGAAGAAATCCCGACAATTCCCTCTCCACTTAGGAGAGGGCTAGAATGAGGATGAAACTCTTGCCCTCAACCCAACCATTTAAGCACCTAAGCTATGATTTTTAAAACAATATATAAAACCTGCCCAACCTTAAAAACAGGGCAGATCTGACTAAATACTGAATTCGTTCTGCACAGGTACCTACCATTCCCTGACCCTCCATGAGAACACTCCATGTCCCCCTCCACCTGGCAAGAAACCGTCAAAAAAACCGCTCTGGGCATTCGACGTCGTGTTTTTGAACACACCCTACAACACCAAGGTGGCTACCTAAGTCAAGCCTGCTCCTCAGCCGACTTCTTAGCCACCCTCTATGTACACAGTCTCAACCTAGGACCCAGCATCGCCTCTCCAATTCCCAAATCCTTTGCAGGCCCCCCAAGCCCCCAAAATCCCCACAGCTTCACTGGGGCTGGCTATCATGGACAACAAAATCCCATTTGGGACCGATTTTTTATCAGCCCGGCCCACTATGCCCTTGTCATCTATGCCGCCCTAGTCGAAACCGGACGCATGGCTGTTGAAGGCCTGAACCTATTCAATCAAGATGGCAGCAGCGTTGAAATGATAGGCGCTGAACATTCCCCTGGCATGGAAGTGACCAGTGGATCCTTAGGACAATGCTTAAGTCAAGCCGCTGGAGTCGCTTGGGCTCGCTTAGCCAAGAAGGAAGTAGGGAGAATATGGGTATTACTATCAGATGGGGAATTACAAGAAGGTCAAACCTGGGAAGCTCTATCAGTCATTCGTCATTACAACCTCAACAATCTGGTTATCATCATCGATATGAATGGGCAACAATGTGATGGGACTATTGACTCAGTGCTATCATTAGGCAATATTAGCGCCAAGCTCAGCGCTTTTGGGGGACATGTTATTGAAGTGGATGGGCATGACACTCAAGCCATCCACCAAGCCAGTCTCCTTAAACCTAATAAGGGATGCCTGATCATTCTTGCTCACACCAACCCTTGTCAGGGCATGTCCTATTTAGAAAGGCGTCGACCCCGTTTACACTATGTACGCTTTCAATCCAAAGCGGAAGCTGAGGAACTTGCTGCAGCCATTCGGCAGGAATTATACTGAAGAATACAAAAAATTATCTTAATTACAAATAATTACCCGAATAAAGATTTGTATTAAAAAAATCGGCGAAAACCATCATTACCTATAGATAGGTGAATGATTTGGGAATTATGAAGTAGAATTAATCACTGATGTTACGCAATGTAGAGACAATTATCATATAATGAGAAGACGAAAATCAACTGCCTATCACTAGATGCAAACTGTCTGAGTGTGATATTCCAGTATTCTCTCGTTCCCACGTTCTCCATGGGAATGCATATGACACCGTTCCGCGATGTGAATCGATGGATACCTGATAGAAAAATCTTCCTGTTTTGTGATGCGAAACATCACCGTACGTATTCCCACACAGAGCCTGAGAACGAGAGAAACCATTGCGTGACATCAATTAATAAGAAAAACAAATTAATTTTTCCCGGATTAAAGAAATTTAAGGAAAATGTGTCTGAAGTCCTGCCAATCCCCATTGTCCACATTTGCGCCCAGCCAACTGACAAGCCCCTGACAAAGCCTGTTCCAACGATTGTCCTCGCACATAACCATCAATAATCCCAGCATTGAATGTATCCCCAGCCCCCAGCGTGTCCACCACGGATAACGGTGAATAAGCCGGGCTGGCTACAGCCATTCCCTCTTTAGACATCCCATACCCACCTTCTGCTCCCCAAGCACAAATCCAATCCACTTCAGGCACTTGAGTCCACATCGCCCGCAAAAAATCCGATCCCTTTTCATACCCCTGACTTTGAGCAAAGTGCCGGGAACATAACACGATATCTACTTCTGGAAACACTTGCGCAATTCCCAGGCGTGGCTTTTCTACTTCCAAAGAAATTGGCAAATTAGGACAAATTTGACGCGCCCAACCCACCATTTTCAGCAATTCTGGCACTGCCCGACCCTCAAAATGCAGCCAATCATAATTATCCAACCCAATCTTTTGCAAATCTGCTGCGGTAAATTCTGGTAAATCTCGATAATGGAGAATGGTACGACTGCCATTTTGCCGATTGAGAATAATATGTGAAGTCGGCAAACTGCCTTCAGTCTCTATTCGCCCTCCCACCGATTCAATTTGGTAACGCTGTAAATCTGCCCACACCAACTCATAGCCAGGCCGAGATACCGATACCCCAGCCCAAGCACAAACATGTCCCAACTGACTGAGCACCACCAAAGTATTGGTAGCATTCCCTCCCCGACTCAAGCGTTGCTCCAGACATCGGGTCTCACTATCCTCCACTGGATAATGCTCTACCACCTGAATCACATCCAAAGTGACAATTCCCACTGCCAATATCCGTGCCATCTCCTATTCCCCATTTGCTCCAGGCACTGACCATAGAAATTTACCACGTTCCAAAAAATGCTTGATCTGCAAAACACTGTGCTCTGCCTTTCTTGCCAAAGCCTCTTGAGTATTAAAGGCATTATGGGGCGTCAACAATACATTCTCAAAACTGCCCAATGCCCTTAATTCATCAACTTCCTTTCCAATCTCACCATATCGCAATGCCACTGCCAACTGCTTCTCATCCTCATACACATCCAAGGCCACCCCTCCCAAATGTTGCTCCTTTAACAGTCGCAATAAATCGGCAATTGGAGATAATTCTCCACGAGCAACATTAATAAACACAGTCCCTTTTGGAGCTTGCTTTAAAGTGGGATAATTGAAATAACCTCGGTTGGCTGACGTCAAATTCATGGCACTGACCACCACATCAGCTTGTCGCAACCCAATCGCCAAGGGTACATAATCAACATCCTCATGTCTGGGATCAATATCCACTCCCAAAACTCGCATTCCCAATCCTATTCCCAATTGAGCCACCGCATAACCAATGTTCCCCACTCCCACCACCAATAAAGTCTTTTGATAACATTCTCTACCAGTCAGATGATTGCGCTGAAAAGTAGGTAACTGCTTCAATTGCAAAGGTAATTTTCTCAACAATGCCAGCCATAACAGCCCAGTTTGTTCAGCCACTGCTCGAGAGCAGTAATCGGGCAGATAACCACAGGCAATATTTTTAGCCGATCTCAATTCGGCAGTGTGCAGAAAGGAGTGTAAATGTTCATAACCTGTACTTCTAGTTAGCACTCCAGTCAATCGAGAATGCCAACTGATCGGTATAATAGACTGAGTTCGGGTGCTAATCAAAGGCGCAGGGGGCTCAATGTGTCGAGTTTCTTGAATTGTTCCCTCCACAAATTCCGCTGTTATCTCCGCTCCAAGGTAATGTTGTAAGGCTTGCTGTTCCTCTACAAAAGTTTCATAAAAAAATATTTGGGGTCTCATTTGTTTGTCCTCAGACTTTATTGACCAAGATACTTGACATGGGTGTTGAGCCGCTCCCCTTGCCATTCGATGATTCTCCACCCGGGTTGGGTGCTGGACATTTGAAATTTAGGATACTGAGTGTCAATTTGAAAAACAGTGGAAGGAGTTAAATGCACCGTTTTGCCCTCTCTGAGAATAGTTTTCTCGGTGTGATAGTGACCACAAAAAATAGTTTTGATCTGGGGCAATTGTTGCAAGATTGACCACACTTCATCAAGATTACGCAGAGGATGGTAAGTGTCCATAAAACGACAATTGCCAAATACCGGGGGATGATGCATAAATAACAACACTTCTTCCCGGCTGGATGCCAGCTGTTCCTGCAACCACAACAATTGTTGAGCTGGAATATAATTGCTTGAACTGTCAAGGAAAATAAGCAAGCGACCTTTTAGACGACGCGTAAAACACAACATACCTGTTGTCAAATCAGAAGTGGATAATTTAAAAATTTCCATCATTCTGCCCACATGATCATGATTACCTGCCATCAACACATAAGGATGAGGAAAATGCTCCAGTCTCGTTTTCAACCACTCATAGGCCTCTGCTTCTCCAGCAACTGCCGCCAAATCCCCAGACAACACCAGCAAATCCAAGGGTTGCTGTTCTAACTGGATCAACACTTGCTCGAATTGTTGACGCACATGAATCCCACGATAAGGAGCATCCGTGGCAGAGATATGCATATCAGAAACTTGTGCAATCAACAAATTAGGCGAAAAAGGTCGGCGCAGGACCTGTACAAAAGATTGCCACCAATGAGTTAAAGGCATATAATAGATTCCTTAGATTGCCAAGTCATTATGGTATCATAAAATTTGGCGATAAAACAGTCATCTGCAATGGTTTATCATTGCGTCAATGATTACTTAGATTGTCAATAAGCTACCAATAAAAAGTAGCCTGAGCTCTGTCGCGCTCCATTGTAAAGGAAACAACATTTATGATCAAAGTGTATCGGTTAATCATGCTATGGCTGACTTGCGGATTAATCAGTTGTGCCAATCAACCTCTAGCCCCCCTATCCCCAGAAATCAGCATTGCCAATTTCCGTTTGAGCAATTTGGGAATCTTGCAACAAGATTTTTTAGTGCAATTGAGACTCAAAAATCCCAACCCCTTTCCCCTGCCCATCACACGTCTTGACTATGTTTTATCCATTAATAATCAAGAATTTAATCGAGGTGACAGCCAACAATCCTTGATTTTACCCGCGTTGGGTGAAGAAACTTTAGAGATTAAAGTAAGCAGCAACTTATGGAAAATTATCGACCAGTGGCGCGGCTGGGAAAGTGGATTCAGCCGGCAACTTAACTATCAACTGTCGGGGGGATTACAGATCACCAATTGGGTCCCCAAACTGCCTTTCAATTACCAAGGCACCGTGGCTTTAAATTGGAGCAAATAACTTAATTCCCAAAAATGAAATGTAGAACATAACTGAATGAAATTTCAAGCTTTATATTATGCAGATCGACTGCACTACCTGCATGTAAAAGGGGATATTGGGATTATTACGCTCTGGTCCCCTGTAAGCCAAGTGCTTAAAAAATTAACCGAATGGCAACTGGATCTATCCAGAGTAGCTGTGTTGGGCAATCTGTATGGAAATGGACTGCCCCAATTATTACGCAATTTACTGTATAATCCACAAATCGTCCATTTAGTCATTTTGGGACAAGATTTATCCAATTCTCGACAAGAATTGATCAATTTCTTTCAATTGGGAATTGAACCAGTCGAATACTGTGGTACCCCTACTTTTAGAATTAAGGGAACTCAACGTATTATCGATGGTGAAGTCACTCCAACTGATTTTCTACACCCCATTCAACTGCATCCATTCGGCAAACTAACCGAATGTCAACACCCACTGCAAGAATTCCTCCAACAATTGCCAAGCCCATTAAACTTGAATTTACCCAGACAAGAAAAACCACTGTCCACTTTCCAACCCACTCATTACCCCAGTCACCCTCAAATTCATACTATTTACGACTTAACCCCCCTGCTGGCCTGGCAGTCTCTGGTGACACGATTGCTGCGTTTTGGAAAACCAATCCAACTGAAAAAAGGCAAACGTTATGAATTACTTAACGTCAAGGCAATCATTGAACAAGGCACTGCACCACCGACTGTTGAAGTTGAACAATTTGGTTTCAATGTGAAACACATTATGGACTATCAATCTCGATTATTGCAGGCCGAATTGGGTGAACAAACTTACACTTATGGCAATCGATTGCGCGGATATTTTGCACATCAAAGTCAACTGGTCGATGGTTTAGCCGCGGTCATTCAACGCTTGCAAACCGATCCCAATACCCGCCACGCTTACTTAAGTTTATGGGATGGGGGAAGAGACACTGTGGAGGGGCGAGGCTGTCCTTGCTTAGTTTCATTATTTTTTAGGCTATCCGAAGAAAAATTGAATTTAACTGCCAATTTTCGCACTCACAATGCCATGGATGCTTGGTTGGAAAATGCCTTTGGATTGGGTGGAATTCTCAACTATGTGGCTCAACACAGCAATTTATCTGCCGGGAATTTAACCCTGATTTCTCACTCCATCAGTCTCAGTGAAGAAGTGATGAATAGAGCCAAAGCAGTGCCCCAACCCAAGTCCAAACTGCGTTTAGACCCGCATGGAGAAGTCAATATCACCTGGGATGAGCAAACCCAAGAGGTGGTAGTTCAACACAGTTACCAAGGAGCAAACTTAGGAGAATATCGAGGTAAAACCTCTTTAGAAATTGAGTCTCAACTGGTGGAGAATCAAGTTATTTCTGACATCAGTCATGCCTTATATATAGGGCGGGAAATTGCCAAACAATTTGCCTTGCAGAAAAAGTAAATTCATTTATTTGTTGTGCAGTAAACTCAACTTAATTCCCAAAATCACTTGGGAATTACAATTTCCCAATCGGCAACAGGACCGGGAACGATTTTAAACAAGGGATGAACTTCCGGAAATTCAGGCAGTTGAGCCAAATGAGAGGGATCTCTAACCGCTAACTTGGCTTTAAAATGCTGCCATTCATAAGACAATTGACCCTCAGTCACTGAAATTGATTGAGAAGTGCGAAAAACTGCAATTTTATCTGCAAAAAACCGATAATTGCGTTGTTTGGCTTCCTGATAAACGGCATCCAGATAAGTGGCCAAACCGGCGACAGGATCGGAAAGTTCTCGAAAACGCAAGAGTTGCGGATGATGGCGATAACCTTGAGTCAGCCCCTGCAAAACTTTTTGAGCCAATAAACCTTCTCGCCACACAGCGACTAAACCTTTTACATCCAGATGTTTGGGATGTAGGGACCATAATCTCATGACAAATAACCTTATACCTAAATTTATTGGGAATTATTAATTTCAGATTCAGCCAGATATAACTGATTGAATAATCGAACACTTTCTGCCAACAATTCATCATCATTACTGGCTTGTCGACGCATTCCAGCCAAAATTTTTTCAATCCCAGCCGCTTCAGGCACATAATTTCCCCCCACATCTAAATAATGAACCAAATTGGCTATTTTTTTAAGTGCCCAATCTTGGGTCAATTCAAAACGCAAATACAATACCTCAAAAGTAACTTGTTGCTCGGTATGAGTAAAAGCAGCCCCTTCAAAATCAAAACCAATGGCATGCGGGGGAGCATCGTTAAGATTATCCAACCACAAAAATTGGGCATGAGAATCAATAAAGCGTTGAATTAACCAAGCACTGGCCAGTCGATCTATCCATGGTCGAGACCGTGTTACCCACAGTTGTTGCTGAAAATCAGCTTTATTTAGGGGATACAATATTTGAAGATTGGGACCTGGTTCTTGAGGAGAAAAATGTTGGTTAACCAATTGTTCCAGTTGAAATAATTGTTGTTTAGCCAAAATTTGGATTTGGTTAGGAAAGTAATCAATGGCGATTAGAGCATTGAGATCCCGCTGCAATTGTCGAAATTGACGACGCACATCGGTCTCTTCAATATTTTTCAATTCTTGTTTAAGGATATCCACTTGTTTAAGAAATTGAGCATAATCCTCATTGCGATTGAAAAGGGACTGAAAGGCAGCAGTTTGTTCCTCTGTTTGAGGAGGCAAATCCAATACCCAACTACTTCCTTTCATATTATTAATTTCAGTTTGTTGCTCTAATAAGTAGGTATGCAATCCTTCTTCAAAGGGTAATAAATAGACTCCATCTCTAAGTACTGCAGCACCCCGAGTTTTAAGATGCCGCCATACTCTCATACGCAAGGTATTGTTTTGATTGGGCAAAGCCATGACAAATACTGACCAAGCTGGACTTGACATAATTATTTTTGTAGAGTAAGCTACATTACTTGTAATATTCATTACATAATCACAATTTATTTTGTGGGATAATTGGAGGAATAAGGCATCTCCCTTTTAAAAAGAGGGAAATGAACTTTCTCGACTTAAGTAAAAGGTATCACCCTTAAAAAGGCGAATGTTATGCGCTGGATTACTAGAGAACGGCCTAAAATTGATCGTATTGCTTGTCCCTGGTTGATTTTGCGTTTCATCGATAAGGCGGCTGAAATTTTGTATGCTCCAACTGATCGAGTTTTAGAAATCGCTAAAAATACTGGAGCAATTCCCTTTGATATTCAAGGAGTTGAATTGAGCCATGTGGGAGAATTGTGTAGTTTTGATGCGTTTTTGCAAAAATATGCTTCTACTTGTCCACAATTGAATGATCCCGCTTTGGCTCAGGTGGCTACAATTGTACGAGCTGCAGACACCGATCATTTGGATTTAGCCCCGCAAGCGGCTGGATTGTTGGCTATTTCATTGGGACTGTCTCGTAATTTTTCCAACGATTGGGAAATGTTACAACAGGGACTGATTGTATATGATGCATTGTACACTTGGTGCCGAGAAGCGCAACAGGAAATACATACTTGGGAGGCGGCTTAAGTTTGGTTATGAACACATTATCGAATGAAGACTATACCGTTAATTTATCATTTTGGCAAGCGTTCAAATATTGGTTAATCTTGGGATTTATCAGTTTTGGGGGACCTGCCGGACAAATCAGTATGATGCACCAGGAATTGGTAGAAAAGCGTCGTTGGATTTCTGAACATCGCTTTCTACATGCCTTAAACTATTGTATGGTATTACCCGGTCCCGAAGCGCAACAGTTGGCAACCTACATAGGTTGGCTAATGCATGGGACTTGGGGTGGAATTATGGCGGGAGTTTTATTTGTGCTGCCTTCCCTGCTCATTTTGTTAGGGCTGACTTGGGTTTATCTGGCTTTTGGACAGTTGCCCATTGTGGCTGGCATTTTGTATGGGATTAAACCAGTGGTGGTGGCCATTGTCATTCATGCTGCCTATCGGATTGGATCTCGAACTTTAAAAAATGCAGTGTTATGGACCTTGTCCATTGTGGCTTTTATCGCCATGTTTGTATTTAAAATTCCCTTTCCTATCATTGTGTTAAGTGCAGGTTTGATTGGTCTTGCTGGGGCTTACCTTATTCCCGATCAATTTCGCAGTGGAAGTGCTCATGCTGAAACAGGGAAAAATATTGGGACCGCCTTGATCAATGACGATACACCTTTGCCAATGTCCATGCAATTTCAGAGAAAACGTTTTATTTTGCAGTTGCTTGTGGGATTGGGTATTTGGGCAGGAGTCATGGGACTGTTGACTTTATGGTATGATTGGTCGGGAATATTTACCCAAATGGGCTGGTTTTTCACCAAAGCGGCTTTGTTGACTTTTGGGGGTGCTTATGCTGTGTTACCCTATGTTTATCAGGGAGGAGTGGAACATTATGGATGGTTGACAGCGACCCAGATGATTGACGGTTTGGCTTTGGGGGAAACCACACCGGGACCTTTGATCATGATTGTGGCTTTTGTGGGTTTTGTAGGGGGATGGACGCAGACGGCTTTGGGACCGGAGATGTTGATAGAGGCAGGAATTATTGGGGGGGTGATTGCGACTTTTTTTACTTTTTTGCCCTCATTTCTGTTTATTTTGCTGGGCGCTCCATTGGTGGAAACCACGCGTCATGATATCAAGTTCAGTGCCCCCTTGGTCGGCATCACCGCAGCTGTAGTTGGGGTGATATTGAATTTGGCAGTATTTTTTGCCTATCACGTTTTTTTCCCGCAAGGGTTGGCAGGTCAGGTGGAATGGTTTTCGGTGGGATTGACAGCGTTGGCTTTCATAGCCCTATTCCGCTTGAAAATGAACATGATAGCATTGATTGGTATAGGCGCTGTGGTGGGAATGTTGTACAACATTTTATGAGTGGTAGATGTGCTGTGAATTGGGCAGTTAATGACTGTGCTGAAATATTTTAACATGTGATCGTTCCCATGCAAAACATGGGAACGAGAAAAACTATTGTGTAATTCAGTGATTTATACAGTTTTTACACGACTCTGTTTCAATCTTGATTTTTTGAGGAAGAGTTTTCGTCTTCTTGAGTTTTTTGGGACTTGTCGGTCTTTTTCTCTTGATCTTGTTCAACAGTTTCATCTTGTTTGACAGTTTCTTCAGACGCATTGGCATTGATTTCTTCCGTTTGATCAGCAGCAGTTAGCTCCTCCTCAGATTCTTGGTTAGGTTCAGTGTTATCAGAATTCTCTTTTGAGGAAGATTCAGAGTCCACAGAATTGTCCAATGATTCAGAATCGTCACCCGATTCGATAACTGTTTCTTCGTCAGCAATCATTTCTTTTGTAGCCTGGTCAGAGTCGTCTGTAGCCTGGTCAGAATTATCTTCTTTGGCAGAATCGAGTGGGAGAGTGGTGTCGGTCATTTCTTCCAAACCAGGAGGCAATGAAATTTCAGTGGTTGAGTTTTTAGCTGGCTTTTGGTTTTTATTCTTTTTGTCATCGCCACAAACGCTTTCGGACCATAGTAAATTCTTGCTGAGGTAAGGTTGACCTGGCAAATTATTCCCGTCAAGGTCTAAGACTTCTGCGGTGAATCGCAGTCCTTGTAAGCTGCCTTTTTCAAGGGGAAGGGTGACGCCAGGCCACCAGGCTTGAATTTGAAAAAGGGTGCTGTCAGTGAAGATTTCTTTCTTGTAATGGGGTTCAAAGCATGATTTGTCGGAATCGGGGCATAAAGCCGTGGTCTCAACAATTTCGCCTTGGGCGTTGACTTTGATAACTTGCCAGTTGGTTTTAACCACAGCTTGGGTGTTGGTGGGTTGTACGGAGATATTCCCATTGACTGTGATCCAGCCGGGTTTTTTTCGACATTCTGGATCGGCTTTTTTATCCTCTTTAAAGGCACCACTCCAACCCGTGGCTTTGGGCAGGGGTGCAGGTTCCGGTTGACATTTGATTGACCAGGCGATGCCTTCCACGTCTGGATAATGGGTGACAAAACTTTGTTCGTCAATGATTCTACATTGCCAAGGGTCATAAGCATAAAGTTTGTTTTCGGGACCGTTGTGCACAGCAAACATGATCATGCCATCTCCTAGCGTTTCCAAGGCTTCCACTTCCCCAGGTAAATTTTCACATTTTCTTTCGACAGTGGAATCGTTCCCATAACGCCACCACCAGAGGTAATTGCCTTCGGCAGCATATAAGTATTTGCCATTGGAGGTCCAAGCTAAACCTTCGGCGTCAACCGCTTTAAATGGGACTCTAACATAACTGTGACCAGTTTCTGGGTTGATCATGATAATTCCCTTACCAGAAGCCCAGCCCCATAGGCTGCCATCATTGCGGAAGGCTAGAGCGGCCACGTCTTTAAAGCCGGTGTTGCCTACAGTGGTGACTTTTCCTGTATAAGGGTTGATGGTGTGTAGGTAGCCGCGTTTGGTTTTGTCGGCACTTCCACCAGAGACTGTGTACAGTTGGTAGCTGACCGGGTCAATTTCTAAACCTTCCAAATCATAGCCCCGATGCAGATCGCCAAAGGCTTTAGCGGTTTTTTCGATGGGGTCAATATACAGCATTTGGGAATTGCCTACTCCTTGGTCATTGATCGCGTAGATGACATTGCAAATTTTGCTGGGTTCCCATTCGTTATAAAGTGTTTGTCCTTGTTGACCTGAGTAATCGTAACCCTTCATTGAATTGCTAAAATTCCAGTAATCATAACCCAAATAGTTGTTGGTTACGTTGACTTTTACGGTGTAACTGATTGATTTACCTGTATTGTCAGTTAGACTGTAGATAAAGGTGTCCACGCCTTGAAATCGGGGATTAGAGGTGTAAGAGAGAGTGCCGTCTCCATTGTTAACCAAGGTGCTGTTACGAGAGACATAAAGGTTGAGTTTATAGTCTTGTTTCATGAGCCCGCGTAGGTCAAAGAAGGTGAGTCGATTGGGGTTGGCCATGACCCAATGATCTGCATAGTCAGCCAGGTTAAGGGGATAACGTTCGTAAAAGGTGTAATTGGTTTGAAAAGGGGTCAACATGATGTCTTCAATGCTTTGCCCAGTGCCCAAATTGAGAGGGTTGGTTATAAAGGAATTGTCGATCACTATTTGTTGATTATTAACTTCAGTGTTGTCATCACTGGGGGTTGTTCCTTTTCCGGCAGTTTCCTTATCTTCTTTGTTGGACTCTTGATTTTGAACGAGTGGGGTTGGTTCCGGTTTTACTGTTTCAGTTTTGGAATCGGAAGGTTTTTGTTCCTTTTCATCGGGGGTCTTGGCAGAATCTTTATCTTCTTGGGAATTAGAGGTGTCTGAGGGTTTTTCAGTTATCTTATCTGGAATGACAGTTTCTGCAACGGGTTGAGGAGTTGGGGATTTTTCAGTATTTTTATTTGGTGAATCATTTTTGTTGGTTTCTTCTGAATCTTGAGGGGTTGAAATTTCGGCATCTTCCTTATCGGGATCAATGGTTATTTCTTCCTCTTGATCAGGAGTAATTATTTCCTCTTCTTCAGAACTGGGATTGAGAGGGACAGCGGTCCCTTCTACACTTCCGTCAGTTATTTCTTGCCAGTACTGTTGCTCATTGGCGTCTTCATCTTCCTCTTCCTCATCATCCCCATAGTATTCTTCTTCCTCCTCATAAGCAGCCAGCAAAAGAGGAGTCCTAGATTTTTGGGAAATGCTTTCTGAGCAGTCCCAACATTCTGCATAGACGGGATTACTGCCCAGAATCATCAGTCCAAGTAGCAACCCCAAAAAATTAATGCTTTTCATACAAACCGTCCTTAAAATTGAGAATTCAGTACCCCAAATAATGTACACTCTGAATACTTTAATGTACATTTTTAAACATTATATTGGATATTTGTAGGTACCATGCAAGAAATAAGCACATTTGCCTATCTTAGGTAAAACAGTATCATCCGCTCCAAACCTGGTTTAATCATAGCAAACTCTTTTTAAAAGAAAATGTGTTTTAATGACCTCTAATTATTATTAATTGTTTATAATTCCTATTTAATGGTTTGAATAGTAACGGAGTGCTGATTTTCAACAGATCTATTGAAAATCAACACTCCTTCATTCAGAATAGTGATTTCCTGATGTGGAATTTGATCCCAACTTGCAAAAATCAGATTCTCAACTTGCAAAAATGGGAAGTGGTTTGCTTCATTCCTCAATACTCTCATTTTGTAAACCGATCTTGGAATGGATGACTTTTTAATGTAATTTAAGGAGCACTTCACAAACTCCAGATTTTTATAGTAAAATTAAAAAAATACCTTTTGAATTTAAACTCTTTTAGGAGATCCTCATGCTCAAAGTGGGTGTTGTAGGCGGAACAGGTTATACTGGAGTAGAGCTATTACGTCTTCTATCCGTACATCCCCAAGTCCAAGTTGAAGTCATCACTTCTCGATCTGAAGTGGGCATCAAGGTTGCAGATTTATTTCCCAATTTGCGTGGGTATATTGACCTTCCCTTCACCGCTCCGGATCTTGCCAATCTGACTGCCTGCGATCTGGTTTTCTTCGCCACTCCCAACGGCACTGCGATGCAAAGCACTCCAGATTTGTTGAATGCCGGAGTTAAAGTGATCGATCTGGCTGCAGATTTTAGGATACGTCAAGTAGAAATTTATCAACAATGGTACAATATCCCCCATCAATGTCCGGAGCTTCTCGCAGAAGCTGTCTATGGTCTTCCGGAACTGAATCGCTCCGCCATTGCTAAGGCACGTTTGGTAGCTAATCCGGGTTGTTATCCTACTGCAGTGATATTGGGATTTTTACCTCTGCTTAAGGCTAATGTGATAGAAGTTAATAACCTAATTGCAGATGCCAAATCCGGAGTCAGTGGCGCGGGTCGTAAAGCCAGTGTACCTATTTTGTTGGCAGAAGCTGGTGATAATTTCAAAGCCTATAGCGTGCCTGGTCATCGTCACCTTCCAGAAATCCAACAATTGCTCAACCAGTGTTCAACTCAACCGGTTCAATTGACCTTTGTGCCACACCTGGTGCCTATGATTCGGGGCATTCAGGCCACTTTATATGCGGTTTGTACACAACCAGAATTTGATTTACAAGGCTTATTTACAGAATATTATCAGCAAGAGCCTTTTGTAGACGTTTTGCCAGCCAACAGTCATCCAGAAACTCGCAGCGTCCGGGGCAGTAATTTTTGCAGAATTGCAGTGCATCGTCCTCAACACCAAAACACGGTGGTTGTCTTGTCGGTGATTGACAACTTGGTCAAAGGTGCTGCTGGACAGGCGATACAGAATATGAATATCATGTGCGGTTTGCCAGAGAATTTGGGACTGGTAAACCCAGCTTTATTACCCTAATGGTCAAAATATTTTACCAACCTCCTCCTCCTACCAAACCAAAACCAGCGCCAACAGTTTTAAACATCACTCCGCACCGGCCTTGGATATGTCCACTGTTAATTGTGGTTCTCCTCTTGGTATTCAGTGTGGCGGCCTTGCATTGGTGCCGCAGTAGCACTCAGCTATTGGATCAAACTTTACGGGAACTGTTGGCTCAGAAAAATGAGGAATTGCAGGTTGCTAATGAATATTCTGAGCAACTGCAAACTCAAAATGCTCAATTGCAACAGCAAATGGCCGAAATCATCAATACAGCCCAAACTGATCAAGAAACTTATGCTAAAGTGCTGGACACTTTAAAGCAAACTCGGGTTGAACAACAAGGTATTATTGAGGAAATTAATTTCTACAAACGGTTGCTGATCGCAGAAGATTCTGTAACTGGACAGTTGGCGATTGAAAATTTGCTCATCCAAAAAGGAGAAGCTCAAAATCAATATCACTATCAAGTTACCCTGACTCATTTTGCAAAAATGCCGACCGTGAATGAGGGAAAATTGACTTTGGAAGTGTTGGGCACTTCTCCCAAACAACGCGTTAATTTTTCACAATTGACTGGTCAAGCATTTAAAAATTATAAATTTTTTTACTTTGATAAACTCACTGGCCAATTCACTTTACCCAAAACTTTTTCACCTGCCCAAGTAGTGGTGCGTCTTTCACCCAAAGCGTCTGCTTCCACTCTAGAAAAAACTTTTCAATGGGCCAATGTGCAACAACAGGAGCAACCGTAATTATGTGGGGAAATCGTAAAAGAAAAGTTACTCGCATCGATTCACTCATCGGTCAACAAACCAAAATTCAAGGGAATATCACTTTTAGCGGAGGTCTCCATGTCGATGGCAAAATAGAGGGGAATATCACTGCTCCAGCAGATTCCGGATCTGTGTTAACTTTAAGTGAGCAAGGCAGCATTATGGGAGAGATTCGAGTTCCCAATGTTATTTTAAATGGTCTGGTCACTGGCAATGTATATGCTGAGGAGCATGTGGAATTAGCCTTGAATGCGCGCATTATTGGCAATGTTTATTATAACTTGATAGAAATGGCGATGGGGGCAGAAGTCAATGGCAGTTTGATTCATGCATCAGACATGACCAATCAGCCGGCTTTACCCATAGAGCATGAAAAAACTGGGGGATGAAACGTTTAATAAATTGTTGTGCTCAAACTCCATTGTGGTTAAATTCCCTGGTTTTATCCCTTTAACATTCAAAACAACAGGAAGGTTGAATTATGAGATATGTGCTGGTTTTCCTATATTTAATTCTTGCAAATTCTGGCTGGGCAGCACCGGCTGATCAATATCCTCCTCCCCCAGATGGAATTTATTGGGGATGGCAGGGGGAAGTTTTATTTGATTTTGATAAAGCTCAACTGTCGGAGCAATATATCCCATTACTGACTCGGCTTGCTGACAGTCTGCGTCGTAATTCCAATGTCAGTGTTTTATTGACCGGGCGCACTGATAACACTGGAAATTTAGAATACAATCGTCGACTTAGCCTCAAACGTCTTTACATTATTCGGGACTATTTGGTCAGGCAGGGGGTGGAATTGGCACGTTTACACACCCAAAATTTGGCTGAGCAACGTCCAGTCTCAATCGATGCTTGTGAACAGGATCGACCACGCAATCGTCGGGTTGATTTAGCCTTCTTCCCCGCCAACTATCCTCCTCCTTACTCTGAGATCAAACGTGGCGATACCAAACCGTATGAAGGTGAATGTGAAGAAATTGAAGAAGCTTTAAGAAAATAGGCAGATCACTGTCAATTCAAGTATTAACAAGGTATTAAAATTCCCACCTGAATAGTTATAGCGTACTGACTCGAACACGTGACTGATCTGGTGTTTCTCGTTATGGATCGAGTCAGTATACTCCCTCCTGTCTTTCCCTCCAACTGAAATTTTCACATTCCAAGTGGCTACTACGCTATTTCCCAAAATATAACTTTGATTTTTACGCTTGAGTTATACCCTACGATTTTATATCCTATCAATCTTCCTGTTTTGCGATGTAATTCAATAAAAATAATCACTTACTGTAGTATCCTCCCCCAATAGGATAACCATTATGAGTAAACCCGTAATCATGTGTATTGATGACGATCTCACAATTCTCAACAGCTTAGAAGTGGAAATCAGACATGTTATCAAAGATAATTACTTGATTGAGCTGGCTGAAAATGGGATGGAGGCATTGGAAATTTGCGAAGAATTAATGACTGAGGGACATGATATTGCCTTGGTTATTTCAGATTCCCTCATGCCCAATATGCGAGGTGATGAGGTATTGAAACGTATTCATCTCTTATCCCCAGACACTTTAAAGGTGATGTTAACAGGTCAGGCAGATTTGGACAGCATTCGTAAAGCGGTTCAATACGCCAATCTTTATCGTTACCTGTCTAAACCTTGGCAAACCGATGATCTAAAATTAACCATTCAAGAAGCCTTACAAAGTTACCATCAAACCAAATTGTTAGCCAAACATACGGAAGAATTGGAATGTACCAATCAAGTGTTGCGACAATTAAACCAAGAAAAGGATGAATTTTTGGGAATTGCTGCGCATGATTTGAAAAATCCCTTATCAGCTATTCAAGGCTGGGCTGAAATGATCCTCAGCGACTATGACCAGATGGACAAAAAAGAAGTGTTGGAAGTCACGCATCATATTTTAGCAAGTTCCCATCAGATGTTTGAACTCATCCGAAACTTATTGGATGTGCATCAAATTGAATCTGGACAATCCAAGATCAAATTGAGCCCAGTCGACATTTTACCCATCATCCAAATGTTGATCACCTGTCACACCCGATGGGCCAAAGCCAAACACATCCATTTACAACTGCAACATCAAGATCTTATTTATCCTGTATTGGCTGATAGACATAAATTACATCAGATATTAGACAATCTGATTTCCAATGCCATCAAATATTCTCCCCATCATAGTTTAATACAACTCAAACTGTCTCGAGAAAATCACTGGGTCTGCTGCGCAATTAAGGATGAGGGACCCGGACTCAGTGATTTGGATCAACAATGCTTATTCCAAAAATTTACTCGTCTGACCCCAAAACCCACCGGTAAAGAACATTCCACAGGTTTGGGGCTCTTTATCGTAAAAAAGTTAGTTGAAAGCATGAATGGCAAAGTGTGGTGCAACAGTCAATTGAGAAAAGGCTCTACTTTTTTCATTGAATTTCCTCAAGCCACTTAAACCCCATTTTCCCAAATTTAGAACACACATCCTGAAAACAGAAGAGTTGCTTTTTTAACCACAAAGTTTTAAAATTCCAATCGCTACTTTATTTCACCCAACTTTACAAGGAACAAGATGAAATCCCTTTCTTACTACTGGTTATTGACTTTAACCCTAATGATGGGCGTGATCACAGCGCCCAGTTTGGCCGGTGACTCTGACCCCTTATTTATCAACATGACCACTGATGATCCCCATCGGGCCAACATGGCGATTACCTTTGGCAAAAACCAATTGAAACGCGGGCATCCCTTGACCATCTTTTTAAATGACAAAGGGGTATTTGTGGGAGATGTGAGCCAAACTGCACGGTTTGCTGAACACCAAAAACTTTTGACAGAATTGGTGGCTCAAGGTGCCACTGTGATCATGTGCCCAATGTGCATGAAACACTATGAAATCAAAGAGGAAAATCTGCTGTCGGGTTTAAAAGTGGGCAATCCTGAACTGACTGGGACAGCCTTGTTTAAGGAAAATACAAAAACCTTAACCTGGTAAAAAATATCCTTCCACCCCTTTTCTCGTTTCTCGTTCCCAAGTTACACTTGGGAATGCAGTCTTGACCGCGCCGCGGTCTGTACGAATAAAAACAGGAAAAAGGGGACACAGTCGTTACCAACTCTATAAAAATCAAGCCCCCTATTTTTCGACCTACACTGTCATTGACTGGCTGCCCTTGTTTACTACACGATAACAGGGGCTGATTCCTGGCTACACAGAAGGATAGACTGATGAATAATTGACCGTGGCGCGGTCAAGACTGCATTCCCAAGTGTAACTTGGGAACGAGAAAAGGAAAATACAAAAACCTTAACCTGGTAAAAAATATCCTTCCACCCCCTTCATTCCCGCAATAGAATGTGGGAATGAAAATCCTGTGAATTCTGATTCAAACAAAAACATCACTCCAAAAAATCTTGCTTAAACAACCCTCTATGACTTCTCAATTCAGTCAAGCACTGCTGTCTTGGTTTGCCCAACAAGGTCGTCACAATTTGCCTTGGCAACAAATGCCCACGCCTTACCGAATTTGGATTTCTGAAATCATGTTGCAACAAACTCAAGTCAATACAGTCATTCCTTATTATCAACGTTTCCTGGAACAATTCCCAGATATATTCTCCTTGGCAAATTCTTCACTGGAAAATGTATTGCATTACTGGTCTGGTCTAGGATATTATGCCAGAGCTCGACATCTTCATCAAACTGCTCAACAAATTTGTAGTCAACATCAAGGTCAAATACCAACCGATTATGCACAACTCATACAATTGCCCGGCATTGCCCGTTCCACCGCTGGCGCCATTTTAGCCCTGGCCTATCAACAACCTTACCCAATCTTAGATGGGAATGTGAAACGAATTCTCTGTCGTTATTATGCAATAGAAGGCTGGCCAGGGCAAACTCCAATTACAGAAAAACTTTGGAAATTAGCTGCGGATCTCACTCCTTTATTGCAAGTGGATAAATATACACAAGCTATCATGGATCTGGGTGCCACCGTGTGTACACGACAACACCCAAAATGTGCTCTCTGTCCGGTTCATTCCCATTGTGCTGCTCATCAACAGGGCCAAGCAACTCACTATCCTACCCCTAAACCAGTTAAAATACGTCCTTTAAAAACACTGTTTTTACTCATGTGTCAAACCGAGGACGGACAAATCTTTTTAGAAAAACGTCCCCTCAAAGGTATATGGGGCGGATTGTGGAGTTTTCCCGAATGTGCAACAGCCCTTGAAATCACAAAGTGGTGCCAGCATCATCTTAACATTTCGACACCCACATGTTACACTTGGCCTTCATTTCTACATGGATTGACCCACTTTCAACTCGATATCACCCCGATTCATATCCCATTGCCCAACAATTACTCCCAACACAATATCCTGAGCAATGGTATTTGGTATCACTCTCAACTTCAAACAGGAGGATTAGCCGCGCCGGTTAGTCGTTTACTCACCCAATTACAGGAGAAATTTCACCATGACACGTAGGGTTAACTGTGTTAAACTTGCCAAAGAAGCGGAAGGATTAGAATTCCTGCCTTATCCAGGGGAATTAGGCAAACAAATTTATGAGCACATTTCTCAAGAAGCTTGGCAAATGTGGTTACGCCAACAAACCATGATTATCAATGAATACCGCATCTCCCCAGTCGATCCCAAAGTCCGGAAAATGTTGGAAGAGGAAATGAGAAAATTTTTGTTTGGAGACCCCCTCAACAACTGACTTCTGTCCCTAACTTATTGTCGGCTTAGATTTGCATAAAACACTTGACAAGCTCTTAAAAAACTGATTTAATATTGTCTCAATTATTTGAAAGGGGCCAGATAGCTCAGTTGGTAGAGCAAGGGACTGAAAATCCCTGTGTCCCGTGTTCGATTCACGGTCTGGCCACCACCTTTTTGATTGTACCCTCCCTTTCATTTGAAATTCCCCTCCAGTTGTCGCTATCAACAACCTTCGCTATAAATTCCTAAATCACTCTCTTTCCCCCCTTTTCAAGACTAAAGACTTGACTCGATGACCTTTCCCCATGAATCCCTGCCACAGTTCATCGTCAACAACACCCATCAATCCCTCATCACTCGCCTCGAATGGTTAACCCTGCACCCACAATCAATACTTTATCTAGGCATTGATTCCAACCCCCTGCTACTCCAGATACAGGGACTGTATCCAAACGCCCGCTTGAATACCCTAAACCCGCCTAACGATCAACCACTTCACCTACCCAATTCCCCCCTGCCTTTTCAAGATCACAGCGTCGACTTACTCCTTGCTCAAGGTCTATTCCCTTGGAGCCAAAACTTTGGTCCCTTACTGGCCGAATGGTCCCGAGTACTGGCTCCAGAAGGCGTCCTCCTGTTTATCACTCACGGCACCAACACCCTGATGGAGTTACGAAACAGCTGGATAACTCCTCTGCCCAATTACTTGCCAGACCTACCCACCTTAGGAGATGCCCTGCTTACCGCCCAGTTTGTCGATCCAGTGGTGGACCTGGATCATTTTGAACTGCACTGTTCCCAAGTGAAAGACTTGCAACGCCTGCTCAAAAAAATAAAAGCCATTCGCTTAATCACTCCAGCCACCCACTTGGCTGGAAAACAAGCTCTTCAACACCTGTATGAAAATTATGAACATTATCGTCTTCCCAATGGCCAACTGCCCATCACGGTCGACATTTTATATGGATATGCCCGCGGCCAATCCTCTTCTCGCTTTAAAATTATCTCTGAATAAAACAATAGACCTCTTGCAAAAATATGCGATCATCAAAAAATGAGAATTGCCCCTCAGTTAAGATACCTTGGAGTGGAGGCTTTAGCCGGTACTGCTGGCCGGCTAAAGCCTCCACTCCAACTTCTCAGACGTAAGCATTACCCCACATACATAAATTGCAAAGGACTACCGCTGGCCGGCTAAAGCCTCCACTCCAACTCCTCAGACGTAAGCATCACCCCACATACATAAATTGCAAGGGCCTACCGCTGGCCGGTTAAAGCCTCCACTCCAACGGAGATTTCCCCTTTATTTTTTCATATCTCATCTTTATCGCATCATTTTCTTTTGCAAGAAGTCTAATGGCTAATCACAATAAAATCCAGTAGGAACATGTGCCCACGGCCAATATTCTCTCTCTAAACCTGAATAAAATCATCCATAATGGCTGGTCAAATCCACCACCCTAGACACCTCTTCCAAACTGGTAACTCCCTCCAAAATGCGTCGAATTCCATCTTGGGCTAAAGTATGAAAACCCACCTGTTGGGCATGTTTGCGAATATCAGAAGTAGTGGCTCGATGGGCAATCAAATCCTGCAATGACTCCTCAAGGCGAAAAATTTCCATCAATGCAAATCGCCCCTTATAACCTCTTTGAGAACAACGCTCACATTGATCAGGAGCATAAATCATACACTCTTGTCCAGCCGGCAATTTCAACAAACGACGCCGCAAATCATCCGGAGAATAGATCTGTTTGCACTCAGGACACAACCTGCGCACCAAACGCTGCCCTACAACTCCAATAATATTTTCCGCCATAATATCCGGCAAAATTCCAATATCGGACAACCGGGGAATTGCCCCAATTGCCGAATTGGTATGTAAAGTCGAATACACCTGATGCCCAGTCATTGCTGCCCGAAAAGCCATTTCTGCAGTATCTTCATCTCGAATTTCCCCCACCAAAATAATATCTGGATCTTGACGCATCATCGAACGAATTCCCGTGGCAAAATCCAACTTCACCGCCTCATTCACCGCGGTCTGTCGCACCTGACCCAGCACATACTCCACCGGATCTTCCAAAGTTACGATATTGACTTCTTCCCGATTAAGATGCCTGAGAATAGAATACAAAGTCGTTGTCTTTCCACTCCCAGTAGGTCCTGTGATGAGAATCACACCTTCCGGACGTGCAATCATCAACTTTAACGCCATCAAATTACCCTCAGATAATCCCATCTTATCCAAATCCATAATGCCCTTCTCGCTATCGAGAATTCTCAAAACAATATTCTCTCCATAAACTGTGGGCTGCACCGACACCCGAAAATCAATAGCCCGCCCCACCAAACTCAATGTAATTCTGCCATCTTGGGGAATACGATTCTCAGCAATATTTAAATTGGCCATCACCTTGATTCTCACCGCAATAGCTGACCAATAATTTCGGTGGAGACTGCGAATTTGCTGAAGCACCCCATCGATCCGATAACGAATCCGTAAAAACCCCTTCTCCGGCTCAAAATGAATATCGGAAGCACTTCGTTTAACGGCGTCAGAAAACAACGCATCCACCAAACGCACAAAAGGTTGACTGTATTCTCCACGATTGGTTGGCAAGCTTTGATAATCAACCTCTCCAGTCTCAATCTCATTTAAAATCCCATCAATCGAAAGATCAAAACCATAAAGATTATCCAATGCATTGATAATTTCCGCTTCCCCAGCCAAGACCGGCTCAATTTTAACATTGTTACCAATATGACTGGACAACTGATCGATGGCCAAAATATTGAACACATCAGCCATGGCCACAATCAAGGTATTGGTTTTTCTCTCAAAACTGATGGGGGCTAAAATGTAACGATAAGCCAGATGTTTGGGAACTAGGAGAACAACTTCATGATCTACAATGATTTTTGAAAGATCAACACTGTCTTGACCCAAAGTCTCACTGAGCAAATCTCGCATAACTGCTTCCGAGACAAAACCCAACTGCACCAAAATTTTATCCAGTGGCGCCTCGATTTTTTTCTGCTCAGTCAAAGCGATTTTAAGCTGATCAGGAGTGATAATGCGTTGCTCAAGCAAAATTTCACTCAAGCGATTATGTAAAGTGGGATTCATAAACGGAAACTAATTAGCCTTTAGGGCAGAGCTGGCCACCTGTTTTTGTAAAGTGCGAATGCGTTGTTGAACCGATTGTAAATTAAAATTAATTGCCTGATGTTGAGCCAATTGCAAACTTTTTTGATAATAATCCAAAGCAGCTTGCGGCTGATTAATTTGATCCAAACTGATAGCCAAGTTATAAGTATAATCTGCCCGATTATTCTCATAACGGTAAGCCTCAAAATAAGCCTGTTGAGCCTGTGGCCAACGTCCTTGATTGGCATAAAGATTACCCAAACTAAAATGCAAGTGAGCCGTTTCCGGGGAACGGGCTAAAAGCAATTTTAACTGACTTTCAGTCGTGGTTGAAGAATTGCCAAGATTGGCAACTAACCCCGCTTGAGCATCAAAATCTTGAGGATAAAAATACAATACCTGTTGATAATAATGTTGAGCCTTACCCTTATCTCCCTGTTGAGCAGCGATGGCTGCCAGTCCCAACAATGCATCTTTATTGCGCTCATCTTGCTGTAGAATTTGGGTATAAATTTGTTGAGCTAATCCCCAGTTGCCTTGTTGAAAAGCATGGTAAGCCTCTGTAAGTTCAACATTTATGGAACTCAATTTTTTCTGCAATTGAAGTTTTTCTTCTTGGGGGGAAGGAGTTTGGGAATCAGGAGAAGAGGGAATAGTTTTGGAAGATTCAGTAGGCAAAGGAGGATTTGGAATTGAGGTGGGTAAAACAAGTTTTTCTACCGTTTTGCCAGATTTTCCAGTTTGAGTAGACTGTTTTTTATCAATTGCTTGAACGGTCTCTTGAGGAATTATTCCGCTCAAACGAGCCATTTCAGTAGAATTGCGAACCGTTTCAGCGGAATTGGAATTATTGGTTGTTGCCTCAGTTTCTGTTAATCCTGCATTGGAAGGTTTGGGAACAGATTGTTCCAAAACTGTTTTTTCAGTTTCAGTAGGAATTATTTCCCCCATGGGTATGGATTCGGTGATAGGGGGGGAAGGATTTGTTGGGGCAGAAACTGATTCGGTAACCGGGGCTTTAGGAGAAGAAACGGCCAATTTTTGAACTTGGGACTGCTGATTGGAGGAACCAAGGGAATTGCTGTTTGAAGGAGAAGGGGTGGTTAATTTGAGCCCAGGTCGATAAGGAACCACTTGATCTTGGAGAATAAGGAATTCATAATAGTAGTAAAATCCTCCCAAACTGATAAGAGTGAGAACAAGTGTGGAATACAGCAATTTCTTCCGCCATGTTCCGGAACTTCCCGTTTTTTGGCGAGCAGTTAACAATCGTTGAGCCTTGGCGGGACTGGGGGAATTTTGGGGAGAGGTGGCAGCAGTTGATTTGGGAATGTGCTCAAGTTCCGTGGCGTCCCCCAATAATTTAGAAGCGATATTGTCCTCCAAAGGGTCGTCGTCGGCTGTTTTTTGAAGAGTGAATAGAGGGATTGATTTTTGGGATTTGGGGGTGTCAAAATTATTTGCAACGTTTTCAAAACCTGGGGTTGAAGAATTGCGTGTAGCCATAGAATCAATTGCCAATGGTCCCTCTTTTTGAAATTGCGGCAACAATTCTTCATCCCAATTATGAGTGCTGGAATCGGGGAGTTCTTCCACCTTGAGCACTGTGGGAGTGTCAAGGTCCTCAATCAATTCTATCAGTTCAAATTCAAGGGCTTGCGACTGATGCTCTTGAGAAATGGGAGTTTCAAAATTGTCGGTCTCTGCCCCCAATTTTTCAAATTCAAGAGTATAGTCCTTTTCTTCTTGGAGCACAAAGGGGGAGGACGGTGAGTCTTTTGATGTGGTTTCTGTTAGGGAGTTATTTTTAGTTACTTCCTTGCTACCAAGCAGGGAAGGGGGAGATTCTAACGGATCTTCTTGATAGGTGGGAGGAGATAATGGAGATTGGTTAGATAGAGAGGAGTGATTTTTTTGGGCTTGATCGGCTTTTTTTAGAGCATCCATCAGTAAACTCATGATGTGGTTCCTCTGGGTGGATATTAAATTCTCTTGGCATTGGAGTTCAAGAAAATTGTAAACTCCAATCCAAATTGCCAAGAGTTTATCCCGCTCGAACCAGAGCAGTTTCTACATTTTTACGCACACTCGGTCCCATAAGAGTTTCTATGAGAGTGAGGGCGAAATCCATAGCCGTCCCTGGTCCACGCGAGGTGATGATAAAACCATCTTTAACCACCGATTCATTGGTAATCCGGGTGGTTGGTAAGGTCAAACTTTCCAACACGCCAGGATAACTGGTGGTGGTGCGATTTTCTAATAGACCGGCGGTGGCCAGCACTTTTGGAGCCGCACAAATGGCTGCTGTATATTTGCCTTGTTGGTGCATGTCTTTTAGCAATTTTTGAATACGAGGATCTTGATTTAGGTGATCAGCGCCCGGCAATCCCCCGGGCAAAGCCACCATGTCAAAGGAATATTGTTGTATAGCTTGATCCAAAGTCATGTCCGGGATCAGCACGACACCACGGCTGGCAGTGACAGGTTGTTCATCTAAGCCGGCACTGATGACTTGAATGCCGGCTCGCCGCAACAGGTCGATGATTGTTACTGCTTCCAATTCTTCACAGCCTTGGGCCAATGGGACCAATACAGTTGGCATAACGTATTCTCCTTAGGTCAAGAGGGATTTTTTCTAACAATATCAAGCCCTTTAAGTAAATTAAGGGCTTCATAAAGTGCATAGTCTCGTTTGATCAGAGGTTCTTCTTTGCTTAAAGGCTCTTCGGTTTTTGCAGGAGTTGAAGGCTCTGTGACTGGTTTTGGAGGAGTTTTAGGGGGAGCGGTTTCTGTTGTTTCTTCTGGAGAGGTGGATTTGGATTGTGTGGGATTGTCAAGATGCCCACTTAAATCTGATTCTTTGAGATCATCAAGTTCCTCTTCATGTTCCACCGAGGCAATTTCTACCTTTTTCAAGGTGATATCAGGTTGAATACCTTGTGCTTGAATGGAGCGACCTAAAGGAGTGTAATAACGGGCCGTGGTCAATTTGAGGGCAGAATTGTTGGCCATGGCAATGATGGTTTGTACTGAGCCTTTGCCGAAAGTTTTATTGCCCATGATGATGGCACGTTTGTGGTCTTGGAGAGCGCCGGCGACAATTTCGGAGGCTGAGGCGGAGCCATTGTTGACCAAGACGACCATAGGGGCACCGTCTACCCAGTCATCAGGCTTAGCGCTGAATTTTAGGGAGGAATCTTCTACTCGACCTTCGGTATAAACAATCAGTCCTTCTTTCAAAAAAGCATCGGAAACTCCCACTGCGGCTTGCAAAACGCCCCCTGGATTATTCCGCAAGTCTAAAATTAATCCTTTCAACTGGGAATTTTCTTTTTTGAATGTTTCCGTGGCTTTTCTAAGATCATCAGTGGTGTGGGCTTGAAAATGGCTGACTCGGATATAGCCATAGCCGGGTTCAAGTGTTTGATATTTAACACTTTTAATTTGAATGATGTCCCGGATGATCTCAATGGTCAACGGTTTCTCTTCTTTTTCCCGCACTACTGTCAACTTGATAGGGGTGCCCGGTTTGCCCCGCATCAATTTGACGGCATCATTTAAATTCATGCCCTTGATTGGAGTATCATCTAAACGAATGATTAAGTCTCCACTTTTGATGCCAGCTCTCTGGGCTGGAGTATCATCAATGGGGGCAATGACCTTGATAAAACCGTCTTCCATGCCTACCTCAATACCCAGTCCCCCGAATTCTCCACCTGTACTTATACTCAGTTCCTGGTAAGCATCCGGAGTCAAATAGCCAGAATGGGGATCAAGCCCGGTAAGCATTCCTTGAATGGCGTTTTCCAAGAGATTTTTATCCCCCACTTCTTCCACATAATCAGTTTTTATCTTGTAAAATACTTCGGTAAATGTACGAAGTTCCTCAAAGGGGATAGACAAATTGGCGTCTTTCTCCGCCAATACGCTAGTTCCTAATACAATGAAAGCACCTAACAGGGCGCCAATCACGAGGGCGGGTAAATGTCGAATCAGTATGTACATGGGTTTCTCCGTGCCTAAACTAACGTTAGAGTTCATTTGTCACAATTATATCATGAAAAGAAAAGTTGAAATTCATTTCTAAAATAGGCATTGGGGTAGCCGTTAATTTCTCCAAAAGGGGGAAAATGGCCCCCTTTTTGACCTTTTCTAAATACGCAGTGGATTGTTTTCAATTATTCATCAATTCTTCAATTTCCCACACCGATTTCGGTAACTCGGCAGTCAACACTTCATGACCTTCCTCAGTGATGAGAACATCATCTTCAATTCTCACGCCAATGTTCCACCATTCTTGAGGAATATCATCTGCGGCTGGAATATAAATGCCCGGCTCCATGGTCATCACCATGCCTGCTTCCAACAGGCGCCATTCATTGTCCACCTTATATTCTCCAGGATCATGGACATCCATACCCAACCAATGCCCAATGCGATGCATATAAAACCGTTTATAAGCTTCCTCTTCTAATAACACTTCGAGTTTGCCAACCAACAGTCCTAGGTCCCGCAATCCCTCAGTGATTACTTGCACCGCTGCTTGATAAGGTTCATCCCAATGGTGACCAGGATATAAGGTATCCAGAGCGGCTTTTTGAGCCTTAAGCACCAGTTCATAAATGATTTTTTGGGAAGGACTGAATCGACCATTTATTGGAAAAGTACGAGTAATGTCAGCAGCATAGTAATCAAATTCGGCGCCAGCATCGATCAAGACAAGATCGCCTTCTTGCAAAGGTTCAGAATTCTCTATGTAGTGGAGAATACAGCCATTTGCTCCACCTCCCACAATAGTTGGATAGGCAGGCGCCTGACAACCCGCCTTGGCAAATTCATATTCAATTTCTGCAGCCAATTGATATTCATACATGCCCGGTCGACAACACTGCATGGCGCGTTTATGAGCTCGCACAGTGAGGTCAGCAGCCGTGCGCATGACTGCAATTTCAGCGGGACTTTTGTACAAACGCATTTCTTGTAACAGGTGATCCAGTGCCACCATTTCTCGAGGTGGGACCACCCCGGTTCGAATTCGACCTCGCAACTGATTGAGCCAATCCATAATCTGTTGATCAAAAGTGGCATAATGACCCATGGGATAATAAAGACGTCGACAACTTTCCATGAGACCCGGTATAATGTCATCAATATCAGTGATGGGAAAGGCATCATCTGCTCCATAATAGTCGCACGCCCCTTCTAAACCAGCTCGACGGCCATGCCAAAGTTCCTTCCCTGGATCCCGTTCCCGGCAAAACAGGATATAACGACCTTGTTCCCGTTCAGGAATGAGGACAGCAATAGCCTCTGGCTCTGGAAAACCAGTGAGATAATAAAAGTAACTGTCTGGACGGTAACGGTAATCAGTATTCCCATTCCGAGTTCTTAAGGGACCGGTAGACAATATTGCCATGCTACTGGGGCCCATCATTTCCATTAACAGTTGACGACGTTGGGCAAATTCAGTTTTATCCATAAAATTAAGTAGTTATAACCAATTCTTCTCGTAAGTTTAAAATGCCGATCTTAATATATTCAACCAATTGCATATAGTGGAATTCTCCTTCTTCATCTTCTGGTTCATCGGTTGAAATTCGAGAAATGGCAGTGAGATCTTTGACAAATTCCTGACCCAAAGCAGAGTCAGAAAAGTCAACCTGGGCCAGTCCCAATCCTAATAGGAAGGCATCACACCATTTTCCCAGAGTTTGGGCTCGATTTGCCAAACAAGTGTCTTCATCCGGTAGTAAGAGATCAAAATCACAGTCCATAGAATTCAACTGGGTTAAAGTGGTCTCTTTCAATTGTAATAAGGAAAATACTTGCTCCGGTTCCGGAGATTGAACTTGATCTCCAAAAATTTGTTTGACCCACAGTTGTTCATCAAATTCGGTTGCGCAAGACAGACCGCATAAAAGTCCTTGAATTTCGGCAGCATTATAAAGAGCCCCAGAGTGTTGTAAGGCGGTGTTGAGAAGTTGATAGGTGTCCACGATAGAATAAAAGTTTTTAAAATGGGAGTGAGTCAGTTGCGCAAGGGATGGGGTAAAATTCGAGTTCGAGGTAGAGAATGGGTTAATAAGTGGAACAGGAGTTTTAAGGTTCGATTGCTGGAGGCTGATAAATTGCTGATCATTACGGTGGCTTTGACGCTGCGTCGGGAAATCTTCACTTGTTGACCGCGTTTAAAATTCGGGTGCAGGTGAATTTTTCTGAGGGTTAAAATTGCCATGCCCAGTGCCCAGAGACAGAATCGACGAATGCCAATTTCTTGGCAAGGAATCAATAGGATGTATTGTAGCGCCCGATCCAAGTGGAAGTAAGTAATGCCAATTAAATCTTGGAGTCCTTGGGCAAAAGCTGGATCATGGTGTTCCGGAGATAAAGTGGCCAGTTCAAAACCATAGGGGGCAAAAATTTCCTGAGGCAACCAACAGGCACCACGTTGTCGATCTTCCCAAATGTCTTTGAGAATGTTGGTCATTTGTAAGGCTTGACCAAATGCAGGAGCTAAGCTTTGTAATTGGGACTCATGTTGGGCAATTTGGGGAGAATAGTCCACAAATAATTCAGTCAACAGTTCTCCAACTACGCCTGCTACATAGTAGCAGTAACGATCCAAATCAGCCAGGGTGGCAAGTCCTTGTAAATCATTGTGTTGTTGAAATTCTGCCATGCCCCGGGACATGATGTGTATACAACGTTGTAAAGCGGCTTGTTGCCGGGAGCTGAAATGATGGGTTAAGCGAATGATTCTGGGAATGTTGGCAATAAGTTCTTTTTCAGTTTCTAGGGTAGAATTGGACAGGTGAGGATGTAAGGCTTTGCTTAGGGAATGAGGACAGCTATGGCCGGCTACCACTTGTATAAATTCTTGAGAAAATTGATTTTTTTCAAGGGCAGTTAAGGTGGGCTCATCTTCAATAGTGTCGGCAATTCGGCATAGCAAATAGGCATTTTCTACCACTTGTCGAATTTTATCAGGTAGTTGGGGAATGGTGAGGGCAAAGGTGCGAGAAACTCCTTGCAAAATATGGGTTTGGTAAGAGAGATCAGTCAGGTTCCATTCGGTGGTCATAAAGAAAATCCTCTTGACTGGGGGATAGAGTCTTTTGGTCCTGATTGTTTAAGGTTCTTTTGGGATGGAACGGACTCTCAACAATTGAATGCGCCGACCAGTGGCTCGGGCAATTTCAAAATAAAAGCCTTCTAATTCAATGCTTTCTCCTCGTTTAGGCAGGTGTCCAAAGGCTTGCATGACCAAACCCCCGATGGTATCAAATTCTTCGTCACTGAGTTGGGCTTTAAAGTAGTGGTTGAATTCTTCAATCGGGGTCAGTGCCCGTACCAAATAGCGGCCATGTTGGCCTGCGCGGATGAATATTTCTTCGTCAATGTCATATTCATCGTCGATTTCTCCCACAATTTGTTCAATGACATCTTCAATGGTGACCAGCCCGGCAATGCCTCCATACTCGTCGACGACTATGGCCATGTGATTGCGGCGGGTCCGAAATTCTTTGAGCAATACATTTAACCGTTTGCTTTCTGGGACAAAAATGGCTGGGCGCATGAATTCTCGCATGTTAAAGGGATGTCCATTGTCCTTGGCAAAAAATTCTAAGAGGTCTTTGGCCAGGAAAATTCCTTGTACATCATCTCGATTATCCCCAATGACCGGGAAACGGGAATGTCCGGATTCAATGATGGCCTTGATCAGTTTTTCAGGTAAGGCATTGAGTTCCAAAAATATAACTTGAGCTCTGGGAACCATCACGTCTCGCACATGCATTTCTGAGACTTGCAGGGCGCCTTCCAGCATGTTTAAGGTTTCTGTGGAGATGA
Source organism: Thiomargarita sp. (assembly GCA_020721005.1). GTDB lineage: Bacteria > Pseudomonadota > Gammaproteobacteria > Beggiatoales > Beggiatoaceae > DYNP01. The sequence continues at coordinate 13,654 of DYNP01000007.1, read as the reverse complement.
TTTCACGCAGTTGGGCTTCTTTTAGGACATGGACGAGTTCGGCTTTATCTTGGGGCTCCTGGGAAGCAAGGGCCTGTTTGAATCGGTTTAGCCAAGATAAAGCGGGAGTAAACGGAGGAAAAGTCATAACAGGATGTATTTAATAAGGATTTGGGTAACCTAAATGGTGTAAGATATCGGTTTCCAGCGTTTCCATAATCTGCGCCTGAGTTTCTTCCAAGTGATCGTAACCGAGAAGATGCAAGATGCCATGGGTGACCAAGTGAGCCCAGTGAGCTTCTACGGATTTGCCTTGTTGTTGGGCTTCTTGGACTACTATCGGGGCGCAGATGACAATGTCGCCTAAAAATGGGAGTTGCATGCCGGGTAAATTTTCAAATGGAAAGGACAGGACATTGGTGGGATAGTCACGATGGCGCCAAGTATCGTTGAGTTGGCGACCTTCAACTTCGTCAACAATGCGCAGGCTGATGGTCCAAGATTTTGAGGGGGGAACGGCTGAAATTTGAGGAGTTTTGGTTTGAGCCGCTTCATGAAAATTCAAAACGGCAGTTGCCCAGTGTTGGAAGAGAGTTTTATCAGGCAAATGGGTCTGTTTACTTGCATATTGGACATCGAATTCTATGCCCATGGATTAGATATTGTCTCCCGAAGTGTGAATGACAGGGGGGGCAGGATCAGTAGATGCTGGATTGAGAGTTTCTCGAGAATGAGGATTGGTTTGAGGTCCAGTGACTTGGTGTTCCGCCCGTTGATAGGCCCGAATGATTCTCGCCACGATGGGATGGCGAACGACATCTTGGGCTTCGAAAAAAGTAAAACTGATGCCTTCCACTGATTTTAAAATGTCGATGACTTGGCGTAAACCCGAGGGAATGTGACGCGGTAAATCGATTTGGGTAATGTCGCCAGTGATAACCACGGTAGAGCCAAAACCCAAGCGAGTGAGAAACATTTTCATTTGTTCCACCGTCGTATTTTGAGCTTCATCTAGGATGATGAACGCATCATTTAAAGTACGTCCTCTCATGTAAGCTAAGGGGGCGATTTCAATGATATGCCGATCAATCAGTTTGGTGACACGATCGAAACCCAGCATTTCGTAGAGAGCATCATACAAGGGACGCAGATAGGGATCCACTTTTTGCGCCAAATCTCCAGGAAGAAAGCCCAAGCGTTCTCCTGCTTCCACTGCCGGGCGAACTAACACTAGACGACGAACTTGTTCTCGTTCCAAGGCTTCTACGGCACAAGCCACCGCCAAGTAAGTTTTTCCAGAACCGGCAACGCCTATACCAAAGTTAATATCGTTACGCAGAATAGCTTCTACGTACTTAGTTTGATTTATCCCCTTTGGTCGCACAATCCCTCTGCGGGTACGAATGCTGACTTCTGCGATTTCTTGAGAAGTGCCTAAAGTTTCTACGTAAGATTGCTGAGAGAATAAATGCACTTGGGCCGGACTCAGCACTTCACGACCGGTGACTCGGTATAACTGATTCAACAAATGCGTGACATTTTGCACGGCTTCTGCTAAGCCCTTGATTTGGAACTGATGGCCGCGATTGTGAATCACCACTCGAAATTGTTTTTCTATCTGGCGTAGATGTTCATCATACTGGCCGCAAAGATTCGCCAATCGATGATTGTCAAAAGGTTCCAAAGTCACATCATTGGTAACCTGGTCGTTGGGGGTAAGGCAATGAATTTCGTGAGGATCAAGAAGATTATTCAAGTGAAATTATAAGTGAGTGAGTGGGTAACTTAAGGATTAAACTGCATCATAATCCGCTATTTACTTCCTTAAAAAAGGGAGTTAAAATGGGGAATAACGCAGGTTTTGAGTATTTTCAGGAGGCAAAGAACCTCTAAATTCGGTCCTGAAAATGCTTTCAAACTGATTTGGGATAAATGTATACTTGAATTTTATTAAAGTCAACTCATTTCTGTTGAATGTACTTCCTTATTTTAGGCCTTACTCACTCCAATTGAAAATATTATGAAACGTATTACGTTATTTATCCTGACCAACCTGGCTATTATTTTTGTACTTAATATCAGTTTACGCTTACTGGGCATCGATCAACTCCTGCCGCCGGGAGATTTTCAAGTCCTCTTATTTGCAGCCCTATTTATGGGTATGTTTGGAGCTTTTCTTTCCTTGATCCTCTCAAAATGGATTGCCAAAATGGTGACGGGAGCATACGTTATAGATAAACCCTCTAATCCAGTTGAATCTTGGCTGATCAACACGGTAAAAGTTCAATCTCAAACCATGGGAATTGGAATGCCTGAAGTGGCTATTTACAAATCTTCCGATCTCAATGCTTTTGCCACGGGAATGAGACGTGACCATGCTTTGGTGGCAGTCAGTACCGGTTTATTAGATGGAATGTCAGAAGGAGAAATTGAGGCGGTGTTAGGGCACGAGATCAGCCATGTTGCCAATGGGGACATGGTCACCTTAACCCTGATTCAAGGGGTGCTCAACACCTTTGTGATCTTTTTTTCTCGAATTATAGGTCGCCTGATTGATCAAGTGATTTTTAAAAATCGACACAGTGTGGGAATAGCCTATTTGGTAACGACTATGGTTGCGGAATTTGTATTGGGACTATTAGCCAGCATAATTGTGATGTGGTTTTCACGACGTCGGGAATTCTATGCAGATGCCGGAGCGGCCAAACTGGTGGGCTCAGAAAAAATGATTCAAGCATTACAACGGCTGCAACGAGCCCAAGCCGGAGAGTTGCCCGAACAATTGGCAACCTTTGGCATTCGTGGCAATCGTCAACGGAACCTGTTGCATTATTTACTGTTAAGTCATCCCCCTTTGGAAGAAAGAATTGCTGCCTTAAAGGAAAATCGCTATCAATAGATCCTGAAGGATTTGAGGGATAACACTCCCTTTAAAGGAATGTTATCCCTGACATCACAGTAAGATGGTTGGAAATTCCAAGAGTGGTTTTGATAGTCTCAATCCAAATTTCCAGTTTAAAAAAGATTAGGGAACTGACTCACTTACTCTGTCTGTCGAGACCCCACAATCTTGGGCTCTATCCATTTGCTAACCACACTTAACAATAAACGTCGCCGATCTTCCAAAATAACCCGACTGGCCATGATTTGTACATCAAAACTTTGACCATTGCGATGTTGTTCACCACGCCTTTTTAGCAAAGTGGGTTCCTCGTGAGTCATCAATAAACTGTAATATTCCCGCACTGCCTCATTGTGGTAAGCCAAGGGCAGTACCAGCGTAAATGGTTGCCCAATCAATTCTTCAGTTCGATAGCCATACAATTCCGCATAAGCCCGATTAACCTGGAGAAATCGTCCCCGATCATCCGTGATGCAAATGCCCAAACGGGCGGAGCTTAACAGGGCAGTGACCAAAGTCTCTTGTTCGGAACTGAGAGCCTGATCCGATTGACTCACATTTTGTCCCAAATACCAGGCTCTCCACCCGGGAATTGGGAAACGTTTGCTGACTGAAGTCCAAAGAATGGTTTTGATGAGAGAATTCCTGCAAGCCATTTGACTTTCCCAACGCACCTCTTCCCCTTCTCCCTTCCATTGCTCTAACATTTTCTGCCGTTCCGAGGAGTCGGGATATAACATTTCCAAGGCTTGAGGATTGCTTAGAATTTCCCGAGAAGAAAAACCACTGACGGCTTCACAGACTTGATTCCAAACGGTAATTTGCCCTTCATTGTCCAAAGCCATCAGCATAACTGGCATATTTTCTACTATCAAATGCATACGCTCTTCACTGACTTGCAGATGCACTTGGGTTTGTTTGTATTCGGTGATGTCCACGGCAAATACAATGGCGCCCATAACGTTCCCTTGTAAATCTCGATAGGGAATTTTATCGACTTGTAGCCAATGAACATCTCCGGCCGGAGTTTGGTAAGATTGTAACAGTCCATATTGAGGTCGGCCCAACTCAATGATATCCTGACAATTAGTGAAAGTCTTCGCGGGCTCATTGTCCAATTTAAACACTTTGGTGGCCAGTTTATTGGCCCGCAATAACCGGTTGTGTTTATCCCGGTACCAAATCATTGCGGGAATGCTGTTGAAAATAGTTTGATGCTCTTCCCATTGTTTGCGCAGGGTTTCCCAAGCCCGTCGACGTTCGCTAATGTCGTGCATGAGAATGAAAGTAAATAAAATGGTACCCTGGGCATCTCGCACAGCATCTACCCGTTGCCAGATAGGAATTGAGGAATTGTCCCGGTATAAAATTTCAATCTCCCCTTCCCAACTTTTACTGTTGATCAGGGCGTTGAAAATGTCTTCTTCCCAAATTTTGATCACTTCAGGTGGATAATAATCAAGTAAATTCAATTGTTTAGTTTCTCGTAAGGTCCGACCCAGTAACTTTTCATAGGCTGGATTTACGTAAATTAATTGGTTTTCAGTATTGCTGACTGCAATGGCTTCTTCAGAAGATTCAATGATGGATTTGAAAAGGCGCAGGTGTCCTTGGGCTTTTTTGCGTTCGGTGACGTCAATTCCTACTGCAAAAAAGAAGTCCAAAGCACCATTGGCCTTGATGATGGCTCGGCTATGCCATTCTACAAGCAGGGGTTTACCGGATTTGCCAAGTACGTGATATTCTAACAAAGAGGGTTGTAGGGACTGGGTGAGATTTTCAAATTCAGTGGAGACCAGGGGACGTTCATTTTTGGGCACAAAGGTGTTGAGAAAGTCAATCTTGATGGTTTCTTCAAATGTGTATCCCAAAGCTGTGAGCATGGCCTTGTTGATCATGCGCAATTTACCATCGGGATTGATGGCAAAAAAGAAGGCAGGTGAGGCTTGTACCAAGGTGTTGATGAAGTCTTTTTCTTTACGCAAGGCTTCTTCTGCAGCTTTACGTTCGGTAATGTCTCGCAAAGTTGCACAAATCAGCGATCGGCCTTGAAACAGGTAGGTATTTCCGGTGCTGATTTCAACAGGGAAGATATTACCGTCTTTCTTTTTGTGCCAGCGCAAAGGGACAACTTGAACTTTCTTGCTGAGACTGCCAAAAGCGGCTCGTTTTTTTACGGGTTCTGCGGAAACGTCTTCAGTTACCATTTGTAACCATTCTTCCTTAGTATAACCATAGAGATCGATGGCAGCCCGATTGACATCAAAGATTTGTTGGGAATTGGCATCGAAGACAATAATAGGGTTAGAAGCTGCTTCAAACAATTGTCGATATTTGGATTCACTTTCCCATAATGCAGTTTCAATTTTTTGACGTTCCCCAATATCTCGCACCGTGACCATTAATACTTGTTTGCCTTTCCAAACAAAGGGACTGGTGGTGACTTCTACCGGAAAAACGGTGCCATCCTGTTTGCGATGATATTGTTGAGAAGTGTATTTCATGCCTTTTTTAATGGAACGAATGGTTTTATCGGGTTGAGCAGACAATTCAATTTTTTTGGTTTTTAGGAGTTGATTACGATTGTAGCCATACATTTGGGAAGCAGTTTTATTGGTGTCTAAAATATCGGTGGTCACGGCATCGATGATGAAGACCGCATCCGATTCTGTATCCATGAGTTGTCGATATTTCTTTTCAGTCTCTTGCAATTCTTCTTCAATGCGCCTAGGTTCAGTGACATCGACATGGGTACCCACCATACGATGGGGTTTGCCCGAAGGGTCTCTGACCATGACTGAACGATTGAGAATCCAACGATAGCTGCCTTCTTTGTGTTGTAGACGGTGAATATTATCGCAAACTTGAGTCAGTCCCTCTAAGTGGTTTTGAATGTCAGCCATAACGCGTTTATAATCTGCAGGATGAATGCGTTGGTGCCAACTTTCCACATGGTTGATCAGTTCATGTTCCTCAAAGCCCAACATGGCTTTCCAACGGGGAGAAAAATTGACTTCATTGGTTGATAAATCCCAATCCCATAAATCATAGTTATTTTCAGATAGGTTGTTCTTGGACGGGTGTTGCTCCGCATTTTTTCGCAACGCTTGTTCAGATTCTTTAAATAAGGTGATGTCTGAAAAGGAGATAACTACTGCATAAGGAGTGGTGACATCATCTCTCCACAAAGGGTAGGAATTGATCCGTAACCAGATCAGTGATTCATCGGTTTTAATGATGCCGATGACCACGTCAGAATAAGATTGTCCGGTACGAAGGGTGCAGATAGCAGGATGAGCTTCCGTGGGAAAGGGACTACCATCTTCTCGAATGAGGCTCCAATCGGGGTCGGCCAAGGTCCATCCCATCATTTGTTCCGCTGATAAACCTAAAATTCGTTCCGCACTGGGATTGCAGGCACCAATGGTACCATTGGCATATTGTAAAACGACCCCTTCTTGTAAAACACTGATCATTTCATCCGCAATCATGGGTTGTTCACGGGCTGTAATGTCCATGCCAACCGCATAATAAGCATATTCTACTGAAGCGGCACCATTAATTTCCCAGAGGATATTACGGTATTGCCCATCATAGTGGCGGAAGCGAGCTGAAAAAGAGACGGAGGTTAAGCCTTCATTCAGTTGATCGAAGTAATACTTGGTAGAAGGTTGATCTTCGACGTGGATAAAATCCAAATAATTTTTAGCCAGTAATTGTCCTGTGGATAAACCCAAGGTTTTTTCCCAAGCAGCATTCACTTCTTTAAATTGCCGGTCGGAGTCCAAGATACAAAACATAGCGGAAGAACGCCAGAAAAAACGGGAATGGCGGGGATTATTAACGGGCATAAGGGTGTCCTGATACTACAATTAGAAGTATTCTTTCATCAATAGGGATTAAATCAGAATTAGGATAAAGTATAAAGAATTTGTAAAAAAATTGAAGGGTTAAAAATCAAGTCTTGTTAACAGGAGGTATTATTTTTGGTGTTCCAAGCATTAAAACTCTTTTCCAAGACGAATGAAATTTAACCCAACTGAGCCACTGATCTCATCACCTATTTAGATATACTTTGCAATATTAAGTTGTCAAGTTAACTGTGGGTACCCGTCCTACCCTTATTTGCTAAGGAGAGAAATTGTATCACTCCCCTTGTGAATGGAAATAAATGGTCGCGAAATAAATCATCCCTTACTTATGGGGACTTGAATACAGTTTTGTGATTCATGAGGATCAATTTGAAATCCATACCGGAGAATGACGCAACAGATGCGCTTCGCAAAAAACGCTCAGCACATCCTACGTGGTCTCCATTTTTTCCCTCCTTGATAAGGAGGGGTAGGGGGGTGGTTCCCCGATACATCCCAAAATCAAAATGTTGGTATCTTTTTTGCTGATCACCTAAATCAAGGGTTGCCATACAGTCCAAATTGTCCTGCCCTCTGGCTAACTCCTTAAGATATGAACTAAAAAATTTTTCACTGCCTCTTGTGCATTGCAACAAAAAACACTATGATGTTGTCAGCCTCCTCACAATTTGAGGGTTATAACCACCTTCACACAAACTGACAATATCCAAGATCAAAATTTTTTAACTAATGCCCTTGACATTAGAAAATTATAATATTATAATATTATTATATTCTTTCATACTCAAACTCTATAAAGGAGTCACTCATGGAAAATCCAGCCATCTTAATCCCTTACATCCTCATGCTCGTGAACATAGGCGTATTAGGCAGTATACTCGGATATGCCATTTATTGTGGAATCAGTAAAAGTTGCGCACTTCCCAAGCAAGCCATTGGGGCAACTCAATAACCGGCTAACATTATCCTTCCCTAAATAAGGGAAATTATGAAGGTAGGATTGTCAATCGACAATCTTACCTTTTTTTTATGTCAAAAATGCGTCTACCCCTCCCTAAAAAAATCCCCTCCAAAAGCCATTTTCCCCCGCAAACTCCTCCCCAACAAAATTCCCCCATTTGATCCAGGTCAAGGCAAACCCATTATTACCCCCTTAAACTGAAACCCAAACTGGCCCCTTTGGCCAGTTTTATACACCTTTAAGGGTATTTTTTCCGAAAATTGTGTACACATGCTCTCCATTGACCTTACTCAGTTCCATTGAAAAAACCAGTATCGGAGCCAAACATGTCTCAATCCCCTTTCAACTCCTCACGACGCCGTTTCCTGAAAATGGCCGGTGCAGCTGGCCTAGGAGCGGCTTCCAACTCACTGTTTGCAGAATATCAATACCTGCAACCCGTTTCCGTCGCAAATCCCCTATCAGAATATCCCCATCGTGACTGGGAACGAATCTACCGGGACATTTTCCGCCATGACAAGAAATTCGTATTCATGTGCTGTCCCAATGACACCCACAACTGCCTACTCAACGCTTTTGTCAAAAACAACATTGTGGTGCGTATCGAACCCACCTTCGGATATGGCAAAGCCACCGATCTCGAAGGCAATCAAACCTCCCATCGCTGGGACCCCCGCTGCTGTCAAAAGGGACTCGTTCTTGCCCGCCGCTTCTATGGAGACCGTCGTGTTAACGGCGCCTTTTTACGCAAAGGCTTCAAACAATGGGTCGATGACGGTTTTCCCCGTGACTCCAATACAGGAGCTGCACCTGCGGAATTAATGCGTCGCGGTTGGGACAGCTGGGTCAAAGTTCCCCATGAACAAGCCTTTGAATATCATGCCAAAGCCCTCAAAAATATCGCTGAAACTTACTCTGGAGAACAAGGACAAGCCCGTTTACTGGCCCAAGGTTACGATCCAGATATGGTGGCAGCCGCTGAAGGTGCCGGTACTCGAGTACTCAAATTCCGAGGTGGCATGGCCAAACAAGGTGCGGTGCGAATTTTCGGTGCCTTCCGCATGGGCAACAGCATGGCCCTTTTGGATCATCACATACGAAAAGTTCCCCCGGAAGAAGCCAAAGGCTCAGGCTCTTGGGACTCTTATTCCTTCCACACGGATCTACCCCCCGGTCACCCCATGGTCACCGGCGAACAAACCAATGACTTTGAACTTTGTGACACCGAGAATGCCAATCTTATCATTGCTTGGGGCATGAACTGGATCACCACCAAAATGCCTGACAGTCACTGGCTTACCGAAGCTCGTCTCAAGGGAGCTAAGACCGTGACCATCTCCGTGGAATATTCTGCCACCGCTTCCAAATGTGATGAAGTCATCGTCATTCGACCCGGCACCGATCCCGCTTTAGCCTTGGGAATTGCCCAAGTCATGATCAGTGAGAACCTATTCAATGTCGACTTTGTCAAACGCTACACTGATTTACCTTCCCTGGTGCGCATGGACACATTGGAACGTCTAAAAGCCAGTGACCTCTTCTCCAACCATCAAAACGCTCAACCCAGCAATTGGACCCAAGTCATTCCCACTGGCAGCAAAGCCGACCCGACTTTTAAACAAAAAGGTGTGCAGATTCCCGAAGAATTACTGTCAGAATTTGCCGACTTTGTATTTTGGGACACCAAAACCCAAAAACCAGTGGCAATCAGCCATGACCAATTGGGAGAACATTTCACAGCCTTGGGTATTGAACCGGCTTTGACTGGCTCTATGACGGTACAAACCCTGGATGGGACTGCAGTGGAAGTGCGCCCTGTATTCGATCTGACTCAACAGTATCTGAACAGCAACTGCACTCCAGAGCAAGTTGAAAAAATCACCTGGGCACCTCGAGACTCTGTCATCAGTTTGGCCAAAGATATTGCCAACAGCCAGGGCAAAACCCTGTTTGCTTGTGGCATGGGTGTTAACCAATTCTGGAACAATGACAACAAAGACCGAGCCATTTTCCTCGTTGCCGCTTTGGCTGGCAGCTTAGGCAATCACGGTGGCAATGTCGGCAGCTATGCGGGAACTTATAAAAATACCCTATTTGCAGGTATTCCCTTATACACTATTGAAGATCCATTTCACCCACAAACCGATCCCAGCGGTCCCATCAAAACCAAATATTATCTGCGGCCAGAATCCATGCACTATTGGGCCAATGGAGAACGTTTGGTTAAAGCTGGCAACAAAACCATCACCACAGGCAAGCACGTACCCACTCCCACCAAAACCATCTGGCAAGTCAACTCCAACTCCAGTTTGGGCAACCAGAAAGGCTTCTATGATGTGGTATTCAACACCTTACCCAAAGCCGAATGCGTAGTCTATAACGAATGGTGGTGGACTGCCTCTTGCGAATTCAGTGACATTGTATATGGAGTCGACTCCTGGATGGAATTCAAATATCCAGACATGACCGCGTCCAACAGCAATCCCTTCTTACAACCCTATCCCAAAACTCCCATCAAACGCAGTTTTGAAACCGTTTCTGACAATGAGACCTATTTGGGAGTGGCACGTAAACTGGCCCAACTCACCGAAGAGCCCCGCTTTGAACAACATTGGCATTTCATCGCCCAAGGTCAAGCCGAGGTTTATCTACAACGGGTCATTGACAATTCTGGAGTGCTCAAAGGCTACCGTTTCACCGACATCGAACGCCTGGGTCAACAAGGCATTCCCTGCCTGTTAAATACCCGCACCTATCCTCGCATCAACAGTTATGAACAAGTTCATGAATCCAAACCTTGGTACACCAAAACAGGGCGTTTAGAATTCTACCGTCCAGAATTGGAATTTGTTGAAGCCGGAGAAAATCTCGTTGTTCACCGGGAACCCTCTGACGCCACCTTCTATGAACCCTGCGCCATTCTGGCCGCTGAGCACCCGGCAATTCGACCCAAACGTCCAGCTGATTGGGGAATTGCAGAAGATGATCGGACTCATATTACCCGGCAAATGCGCAACACTACTCATGACAGTGCCCATCTGTTGACCTCCCAACATCCTTTACGGGAACAAGGTTGGGACCGTGTGTTCCATACTCCAAAATACCGTCATGGTGCACACACCATGCCCATTGATACTGACTTCATGTCCATGTTATTTGGACCTTTTGGCGATATCTACCGTCGAGACAAACGCACACCTGGGACTGGTGAAATGTATGTTGACATTCATCCCATGGACGCCAAAAAACTCGGTGTTGAAGATGGAGACTATGTTTGGATTGATGGCGATCCCAATGACCTGCCATTCCGCGGTTGGAATGATCCCGCTCGCCAAGCCGAATACAAAGTGGCTCGTCTCATTGCCCGGGCTCGTTACTATCCCGGCACTCCCATGGGAATCACTCGTATGTGGTTTAATGGTTACATGGCCACTCCAGGTTCTATCAAGGGACTGGAAACTCGTCCCGATGGAGCAGCCAAAAACCCAGAAACTCACTACCAGTCTCTGTTCCGCAGTGGGGGTCATCAAAGTTTAACCCGCAGCTGGCTGAAACCCACTCACCAAACTGCCACCCTGATCAGCCGTAAATCTTGGACCAATGAAATCACCAAAGGCTTTAACGTTGACGTCCATTGTGTCACCGGAGCACCTCGGGAATCCATTGCCAAATTCACCAAAGCGGAAGAAGGTGGATTAAACGGTCAAGGTTTATGGAGACCTGCAGCTCTGGGTTTGCGTCCCACTTATGAGAACGCAGAATTCAAAAACTACTTACAAGGTGGCTTTGTCAAAGTCAGCAAAGCTTAACCGGTCTAATTAACCACAGGAGATCACTCAAATGCCCAAAGTGTATAACTGGCAAATTGGCCGGGAAATGGACTATATCTATGAAGGTGTGCGTCCCTCCAAACAATTTGCAATGATTTTAGACACCAACAAATGTATTTCATGCCAAACCTGCACAGTTGCTTGCAAAACCACCTGGACCAGCGGCCGCGGTCAAGAATCCATGCTTTGGAATAATGTAGAGACCAAACCCTTTGGCTTCTATCCATTGGGTTGGGATGTCAACATTCTCAACAAACATGGCGTCCAAGAAATTGGAGGGGATGTTTACAACGGAAAAACTCTGTTTGAATCTGCCCCTTCTGGTGAAAAAATTCTGGGCTATCTACCCGAAGATGTAGACTATGCCCATCCCAACATTGGTGAAGACGATTCCTTGGGCATGATGGAACAAGGTGCCTTTTTATACGGTCCCCACATGCAATGGATGTATTACCTGCCACGCATTTGCAATCACTGCACCTATCCTGCTTGCCTAGGCTCTTGCCCGCGTCAAGTCATCTACAAACGTCCAGAAGATGGCATCGTGCTCTTAGACCAAAACCGTTGCCGGGGTTATCGGGAATGTGTCAAAGGTTGTCCTTACAAGAAGACCTTTTTCAATCCCATGACTCGAGTCTCGGAAAAATGTATTGGTTGCTATCCGGCGGTGGAAAGTGGTCGTCAAACCCAATGCACCATCACTTGTATTGGTAAAATTCGTCTTCAAGGCTTCACCACCACTCCAGACAAAGCCCGTGAAGACAGTCCTATGGACTATCTGATTCATATTGCCAAAGTGGCCCTGCCACTCTATCCACAATTTGGTTTGGAACCCAACACTTACTACATTCCCCCCATCCACGTTCCCCCTGCCTACCTCTATCAAATGTTTGGCAAAAACGTGGAACAGGCGATGAAAGTTTATCGCACTGCCAAAGATGATCAACGTCTGTTGGCCGCCCTGTTACTGTTTGGCGCCACCCCAGAAATTCTACATCACTTTAAAGTGGAAAATGGACAGGCATTGGGATTTGATGAAAAAGGAGTGGAAGTGGTACGAGTGCCATTGCGCGAACCCATCCATATTCGGGCGATTTTTGATGACAAACATCAGACCTATCGCACCAACATCACTTAAATTTGGGAGGAATTTCATGAACTTGCGTAATTTGTTGACCTTCTTGATAACATTGGGTTTCTCAATCAATGGTATGGCTGAGGACCAGTTAACAGCTACAAAAGTGGCCGGTCAAGGTCCCATGTTGGACGTGGCTGACAAAATCTGGGAGACTATTCCTGCTGTCACTGTTCCCATGTTACCACAGAACGTAGTGTTGCCATTCAATGTCAAACCCGCCGTCTCGGAACTTAAAGTGAAAACTGCCCACAATGGTCAATGGTTGGGTGTATTATTGGAATGGGCAGATCCTCAAGAAAATGATTGGTCCCTCACTGATCAATATGGAGATCAAGTCGCCATCCAACTGCCGTTGGAAAAATCAGCCAGTCCCATGATGGGCAATCCCAAAGGTCGAGTCAATATTTTACAATGGCGCGCCGCCTTACAACGAGATTTGGATCAAGGCAATATGACTCTAAAAGACCTCTATCCCAATGCTTTAGTGGATCTTTATCCTGACAAAATATTGCGCGCCAGCGATGCGAAGCCCTACAGTGGAGCTTTGGGTTTGGGCAATCCAGTCTCGCATCAAGACAGCAGTCCCGTCTTAGATCAAATTGCTGAAGGCTGGGGCACGCTTACTGTTAAACCGGAACAGCAAGGCAATGGACGGGGCGCTTGGAAGGAAGGGACTTGGCGGGTAATTATTACTTTACCTCTGTCAGGCGGAGGAATTAACAGTCCCAACTTGGCCCCTGATCAAGCCACTGAAATGGCTTTTGCGGTTTGGGAGGGAGGCGCTAAAGAAGTAGGTTCCCGCAAAGCTTGGTCAAATTGGGTGCCTTTAAAGTTAGCTCCCTAATTTTGAGGGGTCCAATTCTCACTTAGCATAATTGGTCCCATGATAGAAGAGGTTCTAGAAGGTGGGTTGGAGTGGAGGCTTTAGCCGGTAGGTTGGAGTGGAGGCTTTAGCCGGTCAGCCGTAGGCAT
>DYNP01000070.1 GCA_020721005.1 Thiomargarita sp. | reverse complement strand
CCTAAAAACGGCAGTTATCTGTCATCATCCTGCAGCTGGCAGTAGTTTTATGCCATTTTCTGGTGGTAAAACAGGTAGCATTTTGCTGTAAGCTTTCCTGGCAATCAGTTCGACTTTCTCGGCAATACCCAACTGCTCCGCAGTATGGGCCAGCTCTTTGAAAAACCTTGTCAGTACTTGTATCGCAGCCTGTATAACCGATGCCTTTGCATGACTACTTGTAATGGTGACAGTGGTCTGTCCACTGTGGCTGGTTTTCCTGCCAACAGACTCCAACATCAATGGTCTGCTGGTTATGGCTTCATGGCGTTTATCCGGGTTCAGTAGCCTTGTGTAAAGTGACCACCAGTTGTAGACCAGTGCCACCAAGCGGCTGATGATCCGGCAGCGTTGCAGGTCTTTGGTGGTAAATCCACCCCAGCCCCACTGGTTCTTCAGTTCATCAAAGCAGTTTTCGCTATCACCACGGTCTCGGTAGTGTTGGGCAATGGTCAGTATCTCATCCTGCATTGAGGTGACCAATACCTGGTACTCGTATTTTCTGATGCCGTCTTCTGTCTCGACAAATGCCAGGTTAAGCTGTTTGTCGGTAATCAGCACCTCTCCCTGGATAAGCCTCTTGAGTACGATGATACGACGACGTTTTGTCCATCCAAGGAGCTGAATCGTTGTCTCGGCCCCCCTGAAACCATGGCCTGCATCTACCCATTCACCATGTTCAATCAGGCGATTGATTGCCTTCTTTACATTTGAGGTCAGTTTAAGCTTGGTCAGGTAGTGGATATTTCGTTCTTCTGCTTCATGCATGATGGTTTCTGAACCAAAGGCACTATCACCACGGATGAAGATCGGCCACAGATGACACGGCATGGTATCCAACAGCTTCCAGAGGCCGACGGCTACATGCTTGCCGGTATGCTGGTTACCAGGTTCTACTTCGACTCCCAGGGCCAGTCGGGTGTTACCCATGAAGTAGCTGTGATACGCATGGGATGGTCGTCCGGGTTTCTTTGGGTTGTAGCTCTTTTCTGCTCCCTCCTGCTTGCCGTACAACGGCTTGACCGTGTTGTCAGTATCAAGTACCCACGGAGCAAGGCCAAGTACCGGTCGGGTGCTGGCAGCAAGATGACCGTCAAGCCAGTCAATTGCTTCTGCTTCATCGAATTGGGAAAGAGCGCGTCTGGCTGAGTCCTCGCTGGCCACACCGGTCATACCAAGCAGCTCAGGATTTACTCGATCACTGCGAATTGTTGTGATATGGGCATACCGCTTGTGACCGGCAAGAACAGAAAGAATCAGGGTTCCAAGGATATCACGGACGTTTGGAGCATTCGGACTGCTGTAGCTTAAAGGGCAGTCAGCAACAAAAGCGTCATACAGACCACTGACCTTCAAAAACTCGATAAAGAATGGGAGCTGGCCAAGTGGTGTAACTGCAGCATCAGGATCCCATTCAACATGAATACGGCCGGCAAAAGTATCAACAGCAACACGTGATGAAGAAACAAAAGGCCGTTTTTTACACTCACCCATTTGGTGAACCTCCTGATCCGTGATTGGCACACAATATCAGGAG
>DYNP01000069.1 GCA_020721005.1 Thiomargarita sp. | reverse complement strand
ACGCACTTGCGGCGGTGGCTTTGGGCGGCTTGCGTAGTGAAGTGAGCGAAGCGAATGGAACGAAGCAAGCTACCCAAAACACACTGACCGTTATATGCTATGTTAGCGGTATTAATCATCTTATTTTCAATTATATAAATGCAAAAATCCATTTTTAGTTTCAATTTTATCCCTGTTTTTGAATTGTATCAAATAATAATAAACACCAGAACTACATTGATTTCCATTGAATTTGCCGTTCCAACTATTGTTTATATTATCCGTTTCAAATAATTTATTTCCCCAACGATTGAAAATTGTTATTTTAAAATTTTCAGGTGCAAAATTATAACTAATTTTAAAGTAATCATTTATATTGTCGCCGTTTGGCGTAAATACATTTGGAATGTCCAAAATAATCTCAATATCATTGGCAATTACTAATATTTCAATTTCAGAAGTTTTGCCTTTGCAAATTAATTCGGTTTGTTCGTAAACCGATATTGTTTGCTCACCTACCGTATGCCATTGCACAACAATACTATCCGATTGTGTGGGATTTTCCGATAAAATTACACCTTGCGAAATATCCCAATACAACCATGATGTGTTTTGTTGGTTTTGTGCTTTATAAGTCTTTGTCTGTCCGACAAATACCGTATCGGCAACTTGCGAAAAAGAACTTGTAAACCAACTTATTAGAAATAATATATAAACCGCTTTTCTCAATCGTGCTGAATTTGTAAATTATTTAACGGTGTGCCGATTATGGCATTTATTTGTCCGGTTAATGTGTTGTTAATGCAATGTTTATCTGAAATCTGAACTAAAATATAATTACCTGCTGTTCCACCTACTGAATACGGATTTTGTGTTATCCCGCTTTGGTTTACGGTGTTTCCGTTCAAAGTATATTGCACGCTGTAAGGTGCAATGCCCGTAAAATTGATTTTTAATGTTTCACCAAAGCAAAGTGCCGAATTATCGAAAACTGCGGTTGGTTTTGCTACTCTAATAATGGTAAGTTTTGCGGTATCGCCTTTGCAACCTGCGGCGTTGGTTTCCACAACCCATAGCGTGTCGATGCCTGCGGTGTTTGTCCACGCAACACGTATGCTGTCGGTTGATTGCCCGAATGTTATCGTTCCTCCACTTCCTTTTATACCCCACGTAAACGTAGAATTTACTATTGCACTCGGTATTTTGTAATATACGTTACTTCCTGCACAAACCGTATCGGGGTTTGCCGTGCTTTGGGCTGTGGAATTAATTGAAAACAAAAGCATTATAATGCTTACTAAAAACAAAATTCGTTTCATATTTTTAAAATTTGATTTATTCATGTTCTATTAATATTGTTGCCGGTTTATCTATTATTTCTATTGTTTTTGTAATTGTTTGAGTTGAATTATCGGTAAAAGTTACTTCCAATGTAACTGTGTAAGTGCTTGCGTTTGCGTAAGTATGTGTCGGGTTTAGTTCTGTGGATGTTTGGCTGTCGCCGAAGTTCCAAGCAACGGCTGAAATGTTATCGGAATTATTTATGTAAAATTGTGTATTATCTGTTTGACAATAATTTTCAGAGAAAAAATCTAATTCGCAATAATTTGTTGAAAACCATGTGGAAATAAAATT
>DYNP01000068.1 GCA_020721005.1 Thiomargarita sp. | reverse complement strand
CTGTCTGTTCCTGTCACCGTTCCCTTGCCCGTTCCTGCTTGTTTGATGGTCAGACCGTAAGAAGCCGGCGGTGGTGGAGGTGGGAGAGTGGCAGGATTTACCGTAATATTGACCAGTTGACTTGCAGATTCTCCAGTTGTCGTGTCAGTTACAATCACTGTTGCCGAAGAACCTCCTGTATTGCTCGGAATCCATGAAAATGCACCTGTTGACGGATCAATCGCTGCCCCAGATGGCTCGCCGCTCAAACTGTATTCTAAATTACTCCCAATTCCTACTGCTGTGAAGCTGACCGTATTACCAAGATTTACTGTTTGTGCAGAAATCGTGTTCAGTGTTGGTTTTACAAGAACATCAAAAGTAGTTGTAGCATCTAACACTTTCGCAACATCAGGACTTCCACCTGTGCTCTCTCTCCCGTCATCTGTCACTGTCAAAGTAATGGTTGTCTTACCAGAAGTTCCATTAAGTGGCTTGATGGCAATAGTTGGAGTGGTTGTTCCTGTGTTTCCAAATATTACATTTGTTGCACTACCATTAGGAATAAGAGAGGTATTGCTTGAACTATAATTGAGGCTCAACAAGTTAATTGGGGTAAATGTATCATTTACATTAAATGTAGCAGGCGTGGTTGTATTGCTCGAATTAGCTGCGTTAATTGGCGAGATTGTAGGTGCTGTAATAGTAGGATTAACATTATTACTACCTGTGACTTGAACTGTCACCTCTAAGGGCATACTAATACTCGTGGCAGAGTCGGTCACAATCACTGTCATTTTAAACGTAGTGATACTTGTTCCTACTGGCGGAGCAAGGGTAATTAATCCTGTTGGACTAATAGTTACCCAAGAAGGAGCACCGGACAAACTGTAGTTGAGTCCAGCACTTCCTGTAGCCATCACCTGCACAGTTGGATGAGTGGTGGTTCCTCTTTCCACAGTTTGAGGAGGTATCGCAGTCACTTTCGGTTTGATTGTGACGTTAAAAGTGGTTGAAGCTGTCTTGGGGGTTGCATTCTTATCTTTGACAGTCAATACAAGAGTTAATTTTCCTGACTCTCCCGCAGTTGGTGAAATGTTTAAAGTGCAATTTTGTGTAGCTCCTCCAGATATAGTGGTTGTAAACAAACCTGTAGGGGTCACCCCTGTTGCTTGATCCTTGACTGTTACGTCAGTGCCACAAGTGGGTAGCGGCGTTTCATTATCACCAATGTTAAAAGCAGGGGCGGTTATCATATCTCCTACATCAACACTAATATCACTAGGAGTGCTGATCCAAGGAGAGGTATTTGCCGCAGTTGCTGTACATTTTTTGATATCTGACCATGTTTCACCCTGAGTATTTCTTGCAATAACTACAGCATAATATGTCGTTCCATTATCCACTAAAGTAAGGTTAGTATCTTGAGAAGTGGCAGTTCCTGATATTTTATTGGGGGTAAGAGCGATATCGCTATCAAATAAAAAAGCAGTATCTACTGTGAAATCTGAGTTTGTTGAAACGATCAAACGATATGATTCTACTGTAGAAGTAGTATTGCTATATTTTCCTGCTTGCCACGCAAATGTCGGATTGTTGACAGGACACTCCAAACTAGGCGCAATAATCTCTGGAAT
>DYNP01000067.1 GCA_020721005.1 Thiomargarita sp. | reverse complement strand
TAGGTTTTGCTGAAAAAAGCACAGCGGCAACAAAAGTAATCAGCAAGCAGACAAAGCAAAGGAATGCTCGGCTGGGGCATAAAAACGACTGTAGCGACGGTATTGCGCCCATGAATAGCGCAATACCCGAAAATAGGCAAAAAGAACCGACAGCATTCGCTGCAGGTTCATCACCAGAAAGATGATCGAGACTGTCGTCTGGCTTGTTCCCGACAGTTTGGCCATGATTCGCTTCAGCCCGTACCGTCGTTTTGCCTCACCGAACTTGCCTTCAACGCCATTACGGATACCCTCGTCTTCCCTGATCTGTTTCTGGCGGGCACGGTTCTTTTCGGCATCTTTTGGCGGACGGCCCAGCGGTATGCCGCTCAGCCGTATCCCGCGTTCCTTGCACCAGTTCCGGTTATCCTGCGTCCGGTAAATCTTGTCGGCATGCACTGATTCGGGGTAGTACCCGTAACGAACATGATAGCGTTCAATATCCTGTTTCAGATTGCAGCCTTCGTTGTAGTTTTTCCATGACATCCGCTCGACAGTGCTCCAGCCGTTGACCACGCTGATTGAGAGCTTCATGCCGAATTCCGTTTTCGCGCTGGCCTTGCCTCGAACGATCGGCCGAACATGCGGTTGACTGATGCTGACTATCCGGTCGTCGATTCGCTTCTGACCGCTCTGATGCATCTGTTGCTGTTGGCGGTACAGTTCGGTGATGACCAGGAGCGTCCGGTACCAGTAGGGTTCCAGCACCTGCAGTGATACGCTCGAGGACAACGCTCCGATACTTTTCAGGTTCCGGTTCAGATACTGCAATTGCTTGCCATTGCCCCGTTCGCGGTGCTTTTTGGATACGTTGCGCTTCATGCTCAGTTTCAGAAAATCCTTTCGGGCCTTCTGGCGATACGTCCGTGGCTTTTTGACCTTTTTGGGCGTATGGGCATGGAGTTTGTCAATGATCTTCTCGCTCTTTTCCCGGGCATCATTGAGCAGCCCAAGGTCTGTCGGGTAAGCAATATCAGCCGGAGCGCACGTGGCATCGACTATCAGTTTGCCCTGGTTTTTCGGCTCTGCATCCGCAGGTGGTTCATCGTCGGTATCGTTCTTATCGTTCGACTCTTCCTTCGCCTTCTTGTTCTTCTGTCGCTCCTGCTCCTTCTCTTTGGCCACCAGCATCAAACGCAGCTTTTCCTGCACGGTGTCCAGATCGGAATACTCGATTCGCTTGCGAAACCAGGTCAGCATCGACGCATCAAACGGGGCTTCGTTCTGATAGCGTTCCAAGCCGATGAAGTATTGCAGATACGGATTTTCCTTGATCTGATCGACTGTTTCCTGATCGCTCAGTCCGAGTTTCTCCTTGATGATCAGTGATCCCAGGGCCATCCTGACCGACAAGGCAGGGGCTCCTTTTTTCGATGGGAACTTCCCGGCATAGACATTTTCAGCCTCCGGCCATGGAATGATTTCGGCCATGCGGATCCATCGATTGTTTGGATCGAGTTTGCCTTGAAACGGTAAATGGAAATTCTCGAATGAATACTGCTGAAACTTCGGTTGATACATAGAACGGCGATTTCGAAGTGCAAGGGTTTTGGGGCTTTTTGCTGCTTTTCCTTGCACGAAATATA
>DYNP01000066.1 GCA_020721005.1 Thiomargarita sp. | reverse complement strand
CCTGAAAATCGGATAAAGCTCACACTTTAAGCCAAAAAAACAACTCCACAAGCACGATTTAGTTGAAAAACCGTGCTTTTTTCTTGCCCTTTTTGCGTGTACGTATTATAATAATACATGCACTCAAAAAGGAGGATTTATTCATGGCTAAACCAATAACAGGAAAAACTCACGTCGGGGAACGGCGTGAGAATCGTCCGAATGGCGATATTTACATCTATGAACGGATTACGGCCTACGACGAAAAGACCAGAAAGACCTATACGGTCAGTCAGAAGCTCAAGGGAAAAATCAAGTCGGGAACACAAGAAATTGTGCCGACTCGTCCGAAAAAACACAAAGGCGAAGGAGGCATTGCCGATGCAACACGTCAGCATACCGGCCTCACGGACATCCTGGAATGGGTGGGCAAGGTTTCCGGCATTGATGATGATATCCGTGCTTCATTCAGCGAGGGTGATGCGGCGAAGATGCTTTCTATCGCACGCTACTGGATCGGTTCCGGTGGCAACACGCTGCCGCGCCTTGAGAGTTGGCAGGTGATGCACCCCCTTCCATATCGTGAAGGGATCACTGAAGACGTGTATGGCAACCTGTTTAAGGATGTTGGTCGCAATGAAGAAGGCGTTCAGCGCTATTTTTCAGCTCGGGCGGCACGCCTGGGAGAGTCTCCTGTGCTGGCGTTTGACTCGACCACTATCTCTACCTACTCTGAAAATCAATCGGAGGCACGGCAGGGGTTCAACAAGGATGGCGACGGGCTCAACACGATCAAGCTTTTGACCTTATATTCCGTGAAGGCTCGCGAACCAATCGCCTTCGCTAAGCAACCCGGTAATATTCCCGATGTCATCTCCATTGAAAACACTCTGACACAACTCAAGTGTCTTAGTCTGGAAAAACCTCTGATCATCACCGATAACGGCTACTACAGCCAGAAGAACATGATGGAATTCGCCTTGCGCAATGTGAAGTTTCTGACCCTGGTTGATCCAAATATTATCTGGGTCCGCGAGACAGTTGATGCGCTCCGTGCAACGCTTGCGGGTATGTCCAGCACGTGTCCGTTCGACCCGTCAATCTGCGGAGCAACTTCGCCCAGAATGCACCAGTTCACCCGGGCACGCCAGCGATCACGCAACGGCAACATCGCCGGAGAAAATGAAACGATCTCGCGCCGTCTGTATGTGCATGTTTACTATTCACCCGACAATGAAGCCAAGAAAGAACTCGCTTTCCGAAAGGATCTGCTTGAGCTGAAAGCGCAATTAGAAAGAGGTCAAGCCGAGTTCACGGAATCAGCGCTAAAGAAAACAGACAAGTATTTGACCTGTTCCAGAAAGGGGCGTGGGGGGCAACTGAAGGTGGGATTCAACGACAAAGCCATTACCGAAGCAAAGAAGTACTTTGGCTATTTCGCCCTTGTCAGCAATCAGGCTATGGACACATTTACAGCACTTGAACATTATCGGCTGCGTGAAAAAATCGAAGAACTTTTTGCCGTGCAAAAAGGGAGGCTCGACGGTGCCCGTCCTCGCACATGGTATCCAGACAATCTGCGAGGGAGACAATTCGCACAATTTGTCTCGCTGGGCTATCATTGTTTCCTGACGAAAAAAATAAAGGAAGTACAGGCCAA
>DYNP01000065.1 GCA_020721005.1 Thiomargarita sp. | reverse complement strand
AACCGAGATATTATTGAAATACCACCATAGCCAATATTTTCAGCCTCTGCGGATAAAAAGATTCGTCTTTGCCGTTCGTTTAAATGGGGCAATAACTTGTCAATTTTGTTTTTTATCTTTACTTCAGTTTTTTCCATGTCGCAAAAATAAAATATTTTTTCTAATTTGTAAATGTTATTTATTTACGATTACTAAGCAACGCCAATGGACTTTCTGCTTTGCAATATGAAATGGAAATGTTCTTTGAACGCATACAAACCGGACAAACTTCGGCTGTTAAAACCAATTCTTTACAGAAAAATGTTTTATCAAAAATAAATCTTTCTAATGCCGCTGTTTCTTCTTCTACAAAAGAAACCTACAACAGAACATTGGAATACGAAACCGCCGAGTCGCCTTACAGCGTTGTTGGTTTTGGGCTAACTACTTCTTTTACTGCCGCTACACGTTTCACAGCTCCCGCCGATGGTTTCAACCTTAGCCACATCAAAACGTGGTACAGACCGGGCAATTGGTTAAATTCGGTTATCCATTATCAAATTATTACCGGCTCGTTAAACGAAGGAAAAGTAGTAGCAAGCGGAAGCATGGAACACAACATCGAAGCCGAAGATGGCGTTGGTCAATTTCTAATTGCCGAACTTGCCGAACCCGTGCTTTTGTTCCCCAACGAAACCTTTTTTGTAGTGTTTACTTATCCTTTGGGTGCTGATTTCCCGCAAGGAATAGCCGAACTTCAAAATAAATTGTCAAATACCTTCTTTTATCCTTCCGAAGGCGAATGGTACGATTTGGTTGATGCACAAGGTTTTGAAAAAGCAGCTTGGATGGTTAAAGCTATGGAAGAAGAAGCTAAAACAGGTTTCTGGGCGGTTCTCGATGCCGATATGCAAGGCGAAATAGCTCAAGGCGAAAGCAAAACCGTAAATGCCAATTTCAACGCCATGTTTGCAGAACATGGTTTGCAAACGGCGAAAGTTTTTGTTAAATCCAACGACCCAATTCACAGAACGGACTCGGTTACTTTGAAACTGTACTTGAATCAAGCTCCGGTTTTCACCGAATATCCACAAAATATTTTGGTGGTGAAAGAAAACGAAACCCTTACATTCAGCGTAAAAGTTGCTGACTTGGAAGGCGATGTTTTTGAAACGGCTCTTGTCGAAGCTTATGAAGGGGTTACTTTGGTAAAAAATGAAACAAACTATACCGTTACATTCAAACCAACCTACGAGGCGGAGCGTTCTAAAACCCTCATTTTGAAAGCTACCGATGCCAACGGATACGAAAACTCGATAAGCGTGCAAGTTTCGATTATTGATGTAAATCGTCAGCCGCAAGTAACTACGGTAGCCGACAAAGCTTACAAATCGGGAACTATTTTTGACAAAATAGCCGCTTCAACCATTTTCAACGACCCCGATGGCGACAAATTGAACTACAATTTCAGCATCGACAATTTGAGCGTAGTAGAAATGGGCTTAATCGGTACCGATTTTGTCATTATGCCAAAAGCAGACGGCGTGGCGCAAATAACTGTGGAAGCGACCGACAACATTACCGAGTCGGTTTCTACTTCATTTAAAATTTATGTATATGGGGTATATACTATAAACCACTACATATATGTAAATTATTTAATTTGT
>DYNP01000033.1 GCA_020721005.1 Thiomargarita sp. | reverse complement strand
AGCCGGAGTAGAGGCTTTAGCCGGAGTAGAGGCTTTAGCCGGAGTAGAGGCTTTAACCGGAGTAGAGGCTTTAGCCGGAGTGGAGGCTTTAGCCGGAATAGAGGCTTTAGCTGGAGTGGAGGCTTTAGGCGGAGTGGAGGCTTTAGCCGGAATAGAGGCTTTAGCTGGAGTGGAGGCTTTAGCCGGCTGGCGGTAGGCATCCCCCCAAATACACAAATTGCAAGGGCCTACTGCTGGCCGGCTAAAGCCTCCACTCTAAAGCCTCCACTCCAAAGCATTTTAACTGAGGGGCAATTCCACAATTGAGTTAAAGAACTCCCGACTTTCTTCCCTTTTTTAGGGAAGGAATTACCCTTTTCGGACACAGCTCTTGAAAACCACTGCCAAATCACTTAAGATCACTCGCTTATCCCACTGATCCCAGTTATTACCCACCAAACTCAACTAGGGATACAACTGTTTTGCCAATGCTGCAAACTCCTTAGCCGCCTTACCGGTCGGCTCCAACTCAAACACAGCTAAACCTTCACTGAATGAACGCCGATAAGTCGTTCTTTGACAAAGACGAGTTTTCAACACCTGAATACCGGGCAGAGCCCGCAACGCCTCCTCAGCCTCATCCGACTCTTTCACATTGCTATGAGTATCTGCCCGATTAAGAAACAAAATAACCTTTGGCGGCCTCTCCCTTATCTCACTCGCAATAATGTACAAAAAACGCTGAGTTGACCAAATATCAGCCTGACTGGGAGCAACCGGCACTACAATTCGATGCGCCAAACCGATAGCCTTTCTCATACTCGCCATATTGGCTGTTCCCACATCGATTAAAACCTCATCATCTGGTAACGCCTCCGACTGAAACTGATGAACCGTTCCCACTTTAAGCACTGGATCATAACCCTCTTCCAAACGCACCTGGGCCACATCATTTAACGTGCATTGCAGATCAAGATCAAAAGTATGTACACTTCTTCCCACCTTCATCAACCACAAAGCCAAATTAAACGTAACCGTACTTTTTCCCGAACCGCCTTTTAAATTACCAACTACTGTGATCATAAATTTACTGGAGTGGAAACTAAAAAAATTTTAACATTCATTGACAACCTTGATTCTCCACGCTCTGTCAAAACACAACCGACCCTATGCCAAACCCTTCCCCTCCATCAATCCGGTCCCATCCCACTTTTAAAGGACTCACTCTCCTAGAAATGCTGGTAGTTCTCATCATCACCAGCTTTCTCACCACCCTATTATTACAAGGAATGGGTCTCATCTTACAATTACGTACACAAGTGTCCACCCATCTCCACGATTTACAACACGGTGCCTTACAAGAATATTGGTTTCGCAACAGCACGACCAGTCTAACCAGCGACTACCACAACGGCAAATTTATCTTCCAAGGCAACCCCAAAAAATTCAGTGGCTTAACCCTATCTCCCCTCGAAAATTCATTGGGGAACATCGCTCCCTTTGCCTGGCAATTTGAACACCATGACCAAGAAACACAATTACGTTACCAAAAAGCCGATGGAGAATACTGGACCATCAGCCATTGGCAAGGAGACCGTGGCAGTTTTCAATACCAAGATGCAGAAGGACAATGGCATGACCAATGGCCCCCAGCCTTCTTCAAAACAACTCCCCCCCAACTCCCCCAAGCAATTCTCTGCCTAGCCCAACGTCGCCAAATCCCAATCACTTGGCTAGTCACCATTCCCAGCTACCATGGGGCCCGTTACGATCTTCGAGAAGAAGGCTGGTAGCTCTCACCTTCCCCTTCCCACAAAACACTTTTACCCACTCTGAGAATTCTCTAATTCAGACACTGACAACCCACTATGCCCAACTCACTCAAATATTTAGCCTCCAAAATCCTATTCCCAATCGCCAAACCACTGTCCATTCTCCAACCAAAATGGCAACGACTCTGGGCATATACCTATTTAAGTGCCAGTCTCAAAACCCCAGTCGATCCCACCATCATTGTCGAAAGCTGCCCAGAATTACAAGGCACACGACACATCCAACTCGGCAAAAATCTTTACCTCTATCGCCAGCTCTACCTTGAAACCCAAGAAACTGGCCACATCATCATTGCTGACAATGTCGTCATTTCTCGAGGCGTGCACCTGGTTGCCTTTAAACAAATCACCATCGGAACAGGCAGCATGATCGGAGAATACAGCAGCATTCGTGATGCCAACCACCAAACCGGTCCAGCCCACCCCATCATCCGCAACAGTGGCTATTTTAGCAGTCCCATTCACATAGGCGCTCAAGTTTGGATTGGACGCGGAGTCACCATCCTACCTGGAGTCACCATAGGAGACCATGCCGTGATTGGTGCCAATGCAGTGGTCAACAAAAACATTCCACCCCACTCATTGGCTGCCGGAGTGCCAGCTCGCATCATCAAACAACTCTAATCCAACCCCATTTCCAGATCACCCGAAAAAACAATCACATGAATCACCTACCCATCGCCAAAAGATTTCGCGGCCTATTGCCTGTGGTTGTTGACGTCGAAACTGCCGGTTTTGATCCCCAACGAGATGCACTGCTGGAAATAGCCATTGTGCTCCTAGAATATATCGAAGGTTGCTGGCAACGACAAACCACTCACTTCTGTCATATTTTACCCTTTGAAGGCGCCAACCTAGACGCCCAAGCTCTGGCTTTCACTGGCATTGATCCCTACCACCCTTTCCGTTTTGCAGTCCCTGAACAAGAAGCCCTGGCCACCTTATTTAAACCCATCCACGCTGCCCTTAAACACACCCACTGTCACCGTGCCATTCTCGTTGGGCACAACCCCTCTTTCGACCTCAGTTTCATCAAAGCTGCTGTACAACGCACCCACTGCAAACGCAATCCCTTTCACGCCTTCACCACCTTTGACACTGCCACTTTGGGAGGACTCATGTATGGACAAACCGTCTTAGCCAAAGCCGTCATGGCAGCCGGCTTTCCCTGGGACAATCGACAAGCTCACTCTGCCATCTATGACGCCGAACAAACTGCCAATTTATTCTGCAAGATCATCAATTCTCATTCAATAAATTGGATCAAACCCAAAGCAGAATAAACTGGCAATTTACCCATTAACTAACCCTTAGCCAAATTACCCAAAGCAAACTCCCAATTTACCAACTTATCCAAAAAAGCCGCCACATAATCTGCCCGGCGATTCTGATAATCCAAATAATAAGCATGCTCCCAAACATCCAACGTGAGAACTGGACTCATGCCTTGAGCAATGGGAGTCTCTGCATTGCCTGTCTTGACAATCTGCAACTTCTCCCCCACCTGCACCAACCACACCCAACCGCTGCCAAACTGTCCCAAAGCAGCCTGAGTAAACTCCTTTTTGAAAACCTCAAATTCCCCAAAACTCCCTTCCAATACCTCTAAAAATTCTGCGGGAGACTGGCCACCTCCTTTAGGATGCAAACTGTTCCAATAAAACGTGTGATTCCACACCTGAGCCGCATTGTTAAAAATAGCAGTCTCCTGTTTTTCATGTGCAGCAACAATCACCTGTTCCAAACTCAAACCAGCCTTATCAGTCCCTGCCACCAACTCATTTAACTTATCCAAATAACCCTGGTGATGTTTCCCATAATGAAAACTGATAGTTTTAGCCGAAATATAAGGGGACAAAGCCTCCTCAGAATAAGGCAACTTGGGCAAAGTAAACGCCTTCTCTGTGGCACTGAGAATAGACGGCCACCCCCCCACAGCCAACCAACTTGAACCCACTGCCATTGCAGTCAAAAATTCTCTGCGATTTTGCATAAATGCTTACCTCAACTGTTAAATGTAAAAAATGAACCACCCATTGAAAACAAAGACAGTCATCTCCCATCCTCATTTCCAATAGCCCTAATAAAAATTAAACTATGGCTTACCCAACTTTTGCAAATTATCGATCAAAGGTAAAATCTTCTCCTGTAACAACTGAGCAGTCAAGGGACCCACTTGCTTATATCGAACAATCCCTTGTTGATCAATCACAAAAGTCTCGGGAGTGCCGGTAACTCCCCATTCTATTCCCACTTGACCTGTCTCATCAAACGCATTGCTAAAATATGGATTACCAGTTTCTGCCAGCACTTTTTGCGCGTCTTCCCATTTATCCTTATAATTCAACCCATAAATAGGAATATCCGTGGTCTTTGCCAATTCCAACAACAAAGGATGCTCATATCGGCAACTTACACACCAAGAAGCCCACACATTCAACAAAGAGACCTTCCCTAAAAATGCCTCTTGCGTCATCTGTTGACTCAAATTCTCCAACTTTGGCAAACTAAAAACCGGCGCCGGCTTATCCAAGCGAGTTGAACCAATATCCCGGGGATTCAGTCCCAAACCCACATAAAGGAAGAGAGCCAACACCCCAAAAATACCTAAGGGAATCAAAAACACCCCATAACGCCCTAGCCAACTCACCGCCACCGTATTTAAAGTATGATTTGTATCCATATTTGACTCAATTCCCTATGGAGTGACAGAGGAAGCCGGTTTGGCAACCTCACCATCAGATTTGGGAAGCATTGTGGACTCCGTATCTTCCGAATTTGAAGAATCCTTATTGGGAACACTCGTAGCTTCTGCATCTTTTTTAACTGGTTTCTCCACAGCATCGGGAACTTCATCGGAATGAGGAGGCTCAACCTTCGCTTTCTTATCAGCTGGGACTGCTCCAACTGCCTCTTCTTTCTTCACGGCTTTAGACTCTGCACCAGTCTCTGTTTTAGGCTCTTTTGCAACTTCTTTTGGAGCATCTTTTTCGGCCGCAGCCTTATCTTGAGCCAATTTTTGCATCAACTGAACAGTGGGAACATGACCTTGAGTCAAGGCTTGCTTAAACCAATGCTCTGCCTGCTTTAGGTCTCGATCAACCCCCTCCCCCTTGTAATATAACACACCGAGATTATATTGAGAATTCGCATATCCCTTGCCTGCGGCTTTTTCAAACCAATGCTGAGCCTTTTTTAAGTCAATCGGCACCCCTTCCCCTTTATAATAAATAATACCCAAACCATCTTGGGCAGGCAAATGATCCTGGGCTGCTGCCTTCTCATACCAATCCATGGCCTGCTTCATATTCTGATCCTTTCCGAGTCCCCGTTCATAAATGAGACCAAGATTATATTGGCCATGGGAATTGCCTTGTTCCGCAGCCTTGTAAAACCAATCATAAGTCTGTTGCAAATCTTTTTTTACGCCTTCTCCCTTATAATAACGAAATCCCAAACTAAGCTGAGCTTTGGCATACCCTTTTTCAGCTGACTTTTTGATCAACTCAATCGCCTTACCCAAATCTTTCTCGACTGCTTTTCCGGTCAAATACCAATTCCCAAGTTCCAATTCAGCCGGTGCAAAGCCCTGATCTACCGACTTTTTTAGCCAATTCAAAGCCAAAGACAAATCTTGACTAACCTCAGTTCCCTCTGCATACAATTGACTGAGTTGATACTGAGCTTCGGCTTGGCCCTGTTCAGCCAACCGTTGGTAATTGGCCAACAGTGCACTGGCCGCTTTGGATTGTTCCGCAGCCGCCTTATCAATCAAAGGAGGATGCAGGAGCTCAGCTTCAACTCCCCATGCCAAAGGGGCAATGACCATTAACACACAACCTAAGTTTTTGTAAAATGACATAATTTTCTCCGAACTGTAATTATTGAAAATCGTTTTTTCAGGTTACACATGCTTTTTAACACCACCATAAAAGAGCCCTTGCAAATCATGTAGCGGCGTGTCTTTTTGCACCATAACTCAACAAAAAATCTTGATAAATTGCCGGGTCAAATGACCCAATTATCTGCCTACACTAATGACTTCTATCATTTTTGATCTGTTCAATCTCACTCATCGATAATCCAGTGATTTCTGCAATAAAATTCACCTCTAATCCTTTAACAAGCATCGCCTGAGCAATCTCTAATTTGCCCTCAAGTTTACCCTCATAACGTACTTTAGCAAAGTGTTCTTTCATGGACTCTA
>DYNP01000064.1 GCA_020721005.1 Thiomargarita sp. | reverse complement strand
GAAATAGACAAGGCGATAAATCTTGTTTAAAAAATTTGCATTTGAGATAAACTATGATTACAATATTAGACAGTTGATACGAATGACTCTTCAATAAAAATTACAAAAAGCAAGTTTGGATGCCACACCACTGAGACCTTCAGATGATCTCTGATACTTCAAAATTTACTGTAAGGATTACATGATGTCTTTACCCACTATTGTTTTTATTACTGCACTGCCGTGTGAATTTAATGCTGTGGTAAAACATATTGAGAATAAAGAAAATAAGTTCGCTGATAGACATTATGCCATAGGTAGTTATGGAAAATGGCAAGTAGTTGTGTACCTACAAAATGAACCAGGAAATGACGAAGCTCTTTTAGCAACTAAATCGGCTATTCAGGAAAATAAACCGCACTACCTCTTTTTTGTTGGTGTTGCTGGTGGCATTAAGGATGTAAAAATTGGTGATGTGGTCATTGCTAATAAAATTACCGACTATGATCCTGGAAAGATAAAAGATAATCAATTTGAAGCACGTCCTGACACCTTAAAACCACATAAGCGTTTAATTGCTCTTGCTAATCATACTATTAGTGAAGAAAAGTGGTTTATTAAGCTTGATCGTTTGCCTCCGCCGACAGCACGCGTAAGTCCCATTATTTCTGGGAAAAAAGTGATTGTTTCACGCAAATTTCTAAAGCAATTACGGGGTTTTGCTGGGGATGCTGTAGCCGCTGAAATGGAAGGAATGGGGTTTTTACGAGCAATTGTCGATAGTGAAAAAGGTAGCGGACTTGTCATTCGAGGCATTTCCGATTTGTGTGACCCTATTGATAAAAATGAGGAAAGTGACAAAAAATGGCAGCCTATCGCTGCTGAAAACGCTGCTGCCTTTGCTTTTGCAATGTTAGATGAATTGAAACCTAGTCCTCCTGAAGAAATAGATAAAAATACTCCCGATGATGCAGTCAAGTCACCTTCTTCTCTGATTTTCAAATTGGATCAAGTGGATCGTAATGTAGATGCTTACCGTCTTCAAGTGTGGTTCAACGATACAGTGATTCATACTTCAGAAAATCATCAAAGAAAAAACTTACCTTCAGTTATTGATAGTATCTTACATGATAAAATTTTACCAAAACATGCTGTTTGTAGAGACGAATTCACGATAGAATTTTTTCTCCCAAAAAATTTGTTATTTGAACCTATCGATCAGTGGCTATTAGATGCCGATCTTGGTGAAACATTGGGAAGCGGTTACAAATTAGTCATACGTTCCAGTGAACGCTTTGAATCTAAGAAGGCATTTAATCTGTTGAATGATTACTGGTGTCGTTTGAAAAAAAGAATTCCTAATTTTTTGCAAAACCATCCAAAACAGATGATTTATAACATACCGAAAGGTGAAGTTGTAGGAATACAAACTGAACTAGAAGATGGTAAGTTACTTTTTATCCTAAATTTTATGTCAGACCAAGATTTTCTGTACACGCTAATTAAGCACGGAGTTCCATTGCTATTGTGGACGAGAAAAAATCCAACTTGTGATGAAGAAATTAAGGAATTTGATAATTTATTGTTTTGTTGCGCGACACTTGAGCAATTACCTGAAAAACTTAGAAAAGAACGGCTGAAAATTGTTGAAGATGAATTGGATCAATCAAGTATGACT
>DYNP01000006.1 GCA_020721005.1 Thiomargarita sp. | reverse complement strand
ATGACACTCTAAATGATAAGTCAACTTCGGTTGCTTGGGGTCATTGCTATTCAAGGTCAATTCAGCCGTGTGCGAACTTTCACCAAAATAGCTACATTGTACGGTAAGATTCCCTTTTTCACCCTTCGCCAAAGACATCGACAGGTTAGCAGGAGTTACTTGAAAATCAGAGGGGTTGCTTAACGAAAGCCCCTCAAGTTGTAAAGTCCCCTCACCGGTATT
Source organism: Thiomargarita sp. (assembly GCA_020721005.1). Classification (GTDB taxonomy): domain Bacteria; phylum Pseudomonadota; class Gammaproteobacteria; order Beggiatoales; family Beggiatoaceae; genus DYNP01. The sequence goes on along the minus strand of DYNP01000006.1, from coordinate 231,059 downwards.
TTCAATCACAATCACTTGAGAAACTGGTGGCGCAGAATGGATCGTTTCAAATGTGAGAGTGCTATCAGGAAGCTGATTAGACGTATATTGCCTGCATTTGTGCCAGTCTGTAAGGTAACGGTAGCTGGTTGACTGACTTGTTGTCCGTCTGTAACACGATACTTAATAACAGTTGAACCGATTGTATCAAATGCGCTGGATATTTGCACATATAGCATGTGCCTTGAATATAAGCAGAATCGTAGGCTGTGGAAGAAGTTGGAGACAGAAGTTCATAAACAAGTGTGTCACCGTCAGAATCATAACCGATTAAATTGATTTGTAAAAATTCTCCAGAATAGGCTGGGGAAGATATGGAAGAGGCATAGGTCAACCTGTTGACTCAAAGCACAGTTAGTCAACATCAAGTGCCCCTTCAGTTTCATCCCAAACCGTTGCCAACCTTCGCTAGTCATCAATTGTTGTTTTAAGTTTTCAATGAGGCTGTCACTATTTACCCAAAATGTGCCTTTGGGTTGATGAGTATAATTCAGAATTTCCAATGAAGCATTGATTAATAATAGCCCCTGGGCCAACGCCTCTTCATGCGCTCGAGTTGAAGTGATAAAACAAATATCGCATGAATCCTCCTTATACGCCTCATCAAAACCTGTCAGTAATTCTCCACTGTAACAAGATTCCAAAAAAACAACCTGTTGTTTGATCAGACTTTTTGCAACAATTCTCCTAAAATTTTCAATGAAAAACCATAGGACTGTTTACCATCAGCCTCACTGGTCATTAAAAACCCTTCTTTCCCTAATAATTCTGAAAACCCAATAACCCTCTACCCAATAGTATTGCCTATTTTTTGACAATAGTCCATACTATTCTGCCACTGAAATTCAGTGACCATGGGCTTATTTTATCTTACAAAAAGGTATTTCATGCAAGACCTGACTCGACAATTGATCGCACTATTGACCACATTATAATGGGTGGAAATCAATCAAGAAATTCATCAAGAACGGTTGCTTCCTCAATTAGCGACCAGTTTACACCTCGCAGACTCCTTATGGATTATTATTGGATATTTCCCTAAAACAACCCATTTCTTTAAACCAACTTTCAAAACTACAACTTTTGCAAAAATGGGCAACCGAAAAATCCAATTTTCAACAACAGCAACTGGGAAAAACCAGAGTTTTATATGCCACAGTAACCGAAGCAAAATTAACTAATTATGACGAAATTGCCCAACACTGTTACCAATCCGTACATCCAACAGGGAACAACAAGACAATTGGATGAAAGAGCCCTAGTCCTTGCCACAGCTTTACTGGGGGAGACTCGTATCATTTTTCAGTTTGGGTTTATCAAAACATCTCAACCTGAAAAATAAATTTAACCAGAATCCTCCTGTCATTGATAGGCGTGGGAGCTGTATTGGCAGATGCCTTGAAATTCGGCTTATTACAGAAAATAGTAGAAATCAATGGCAAAATGATCCATTTTCTGTTTTAGATGATTGTAAACCCAATTAAAAATTGTCCTTCAGAAAAAGAATATTTACTATGAAAACAATCAGTTATCTATCCATTATTTTACTCAGTTACTCCTCCTCAATCCTGGCCGAAATTGTCACAGATGGCAGTCTAGGTCCAACAATCCAACTGACCGGGCCAGACCATGCCATCACTGCCGATTTCGGGCAAATTCATGGTCCCAACCTATTTCACAGTTTTGAACAGTTTACCCTTAATACCGGCGAAACTGCTACTTTTTCCGGACCAGAAAGCATTCACGCTATCATCAGCCGTATTACCGGGGGACAAATTTCTGAAATTCATGGCACATTAAAAAGTACCATTCCCGACGCTGATCTTTACCTGCTCAATCCAGCAGGTATCTTCTTTGGTTCCCAAGCCACTTTGGACATTTCAGGCGCTTTTTACGCCAGCACTGCCAATACCCTGAAATTTACCGATGGTACCAATTTAGCCACTGCCTCAGTTCCCAATCAACTTCTCACCAGTTCCCCCCCACAAGCCTTTGGTTTTATTGACAATCATTCCGGCACCATCACTATTAACGGCAACAACAATCTGCTTAAAGTTTCCAGTGGGAACAGTCTATCTCTATCCTCTGGCAACCTCTTGTTCCAAGACTCCGTGCTCAGAATTGGTCAAGGACAAATTAACCTGGCCACCTCAACTCAAACCGCAGAAATTTTGCCCACTGCAAATGATCTACAAACCACTGCCTTGTCTGGCCAAATTCACCTCCAAAATTCCATGATTGCAGTGGGCTCTGGAGAACAAAGTGCCATTCGTATACGCACAGGCCAATTTCAACTGGAAAATGCCACCTTACAAGCCAACACCCTCCACGACCCCGCTGGAAAAATTGACATCAAGGCTCAACAAATAATGGCTCAAGCGGGCTCTCGTTTCATGAGCAATACTTTGGGAACTGGTGCTGGAGGGCAAATTACCATAGAGACCACAGATTTAACCTATTTTTCTGGAGAGAATGCTGCCAAAAATGCCAGTGGTATTGTCGCTCAAGCTGGTGAAGGAGGAGGAACAGCGGGTCATATCCAAATAACCACTGGAGACCTTCATTTGGACAATGGCGCCTTGTTAAATGCCACCACTCTTGGGACCGGTCAGGGAGGTAATTTGCAGATTACAGCCACAGGGAATATCACTCTTTCAGGTATAGGTAGTCAAGGTCAAGGCAGCTCCATCGCCGCCACCACCCGAGGAACTGAGAATGCAGGTCCCGCGGGAACAATTCAAATTTCTGCCCAACATATCCTGTTAAAAGATGGGGCGCAGATTGGCAGCTCCACCTATGGGGATGGTCAAGGGGGACTGATTAACTTATCTGCCGATCACATTGAATTTATTGGAGAAGATCAACGAGGAATCACCAGTGGTATTTTTGCCTCCAGCAGTCGGGGAGCTTCTGGTCAAGGAGGAACAGTGGAGATCGCTGCCCAACAACTTTCCCTATTCAATGGAGCCAATATCACAGCCAACAGTCTCAGCACAGGTCAAGGAGGACAGATCAATATTAAGGTTAGAGACTTGGTTCAATTGTCGGGACTGGATCAAGCTGGTTACGGCAGTTACATCATAGCCAATGCTTCAGGTCGAGAGGAGAACGCTGGCTCTGGAGGCAATATTCTGCTCAAAGCGGGGCGCTTATCTCTACAAAATGGGGCTCAAATTGGGACCAGCACATTTGGACCGGGTCAAGGTGGGCGAATTGAAGTATTTGTAAGTCATCAAGTGCAGTTTATGGGACTTGATCGTTCTGAAGACCAATTTGCAAGCGGATTGTTCTCAACCTCTGAAGGAGAAACTTCCAACGCCGGGCAAGGTGGCAGTATCTTTTTGGAAGCTGGAGAATTGACCATTGCACAAGAAGGCATGATCAACGCCGCCACTTATGGACCTGCCAAAGGTGGAGATATTCTCGTGCGGGCGCAACAAGTGCGCATGTATGGGGGAGTGATCACTGCCCGCAGTGAGCAACAAGGAGAAGCAGGGCAAATTGCAGTGCATGCTGGAGAACCGATTATACTCCAAAATAGTGCAATTAAAACCTCGGCAGACAGTGCCGATGGGGGAAATCTTGCGGTCACCAGTCCTCGTTACGTGTATTTGATTGGCAGTCAAATCACCACCAGCGTCAGTGAAGAATTTGGGAATGGAGGTAATATCATTCTTGAACCGGAATTTGTGGTATTGGACGGCAGCCAAATCATCGCTCGAGCCAAAAAGGGGGCTGGTGGGAATATTAATATTGTCACAGTTGGAGTGTACAACTTCACCGGGGAACCAATTACCGAGGTAATCAATGCATCTTCTGAAATGGGCGTAGATGGTGTAGTTACCATCAGCACCCCAGATAATAATGCAGAAGAGGGACTGTTGGTATTGTCCAGTAATTTGTTAGATATCAGTGGGTTATTGGACGCTCCTTGTGCCTTAGCAGACAGTCAAAGCAGTTTTGTATTGGTAGGTCGAGAAGGCGTGCCCAATGCTGCCAACGATCTGATTGCCAGTGGCCTGTCTATTTCTCAACCTTTGGGAATGACTGATAATTCCTTGTCTAAAAAAGAGGTTGGATTGTGGATATTGGCAACGACCTGTCATTCAAAAATGGTAGGATCATAATTCTTCTCAAAAGATTACAAAAACCAATTGACTTGGAAGTGGCATGAATTGGGAGAATATGAATTCATTATGATGGAAACCTAAACTTAGCAAGGAAAAGGCTAAAATAGACCTACAGCATTTCTTTGTTCGACAGGAGAAAGCCTTTTAAATGGGAAACAAGGGAAATGTTCCCAAAATTACTCATTGACCAAATCTATTGACCACTTGATAAATCATCATCATGAAAAGATCCCTTTCCATTTTAGTTTTAACTTGTTATTCCGCTCTACTTTCTGCAGAAGTCATTGTAGACAACAGTTTAGGTGGCAAAACTACGGAATTGTCAGGTCCTGATTATCTGATCAGTCCCAATTTAGGTCGCCAACAGGGACCTAATTTATTCCACAGTTTTGAACGTTTTAACCTTAATTCCTCGGAAACTGCCACTTTTTCTGGATCTGGGAATATCCAAACTGTGATCAGCCGAGTTACGGGAGGAATGATTTCCACTATTGATGGCATGTTGCGCAGCACTATTCCCAATGCTGATTTTTATTTTCTCAATCCAGCAGGCATCATTTTTGGTCCCCAAGCCTCTTTGGATATACAGGGTGCTTTTCATGCCAGCACTGCCAATTATCTAAAATTGGCTGATGGTTTTATCTTTCCTGCCAGGGTTAACCCCAATGATCCTGAATATTCTCAACCTTTGCTTTCGGCCCATGCTCCACAAGCCTTTGGGTTTTTAGACAATTCTTCAAGTGCTTTAACTATTCACAATAACCAGTTGTTAACTGTTCCCGCCGAGCACGATATTTCTTTTACTTCTAACCAACTGATATTGAAAGATTCTTTGCTGAGAATTGAAAAGGGACGAATACAATTGGCCACTTTGGCTCAAGCCGGTGAAATCAGTTTTACTGATGAGAAACAATTGCAGATCAATGATTTATCGGGAAATATTCAACTGCATAATTCCACAGTATTGGTTGATGTTGTGGAGTCAGAGGAACCAGTTTATGACGGATTATCAACGGGGGAACACGCTGCTATTGAGGTGCAAACAGGTCATTTAGAATTGGAAAATTCGGACCTCCAAATCAATACTCAAGACAGCGTTGAGAGACGGATTGGGATCAAGGCACAGCAGGTTACGGCTCATACTGGTTCTCGTATTGTCAGCAATCATTCTGGAAATGGTACAGGCGGAGAAATTGTTTTGCAAGTGACTGGTTTGACTCATTTTTCTGGAGAAAATGCAAATGGAGAACGCAGCGGTATTGTTACGCAATCTACGGAAAAAGGTGGAGTTGATTCCATTCGATTATCGGCTGAGAATGTTCATTTGTTTGAAGGCGCTTCGTTACAGTCCATAAACTTGGGAACTGGTCAAGGTGGGACTATTCAGGTATTGGCCAGTGGGGAAATTTTGTTGTCGGGTAGCCAAGGCAGTTCGATTCTCACAACCACTCAAGGTAATGAGAACAATCAGCAAGAGACTGGAGAAGAAATGGGCATTCAGTTGTCGGCTGCTCACATTTCATTGAAAGAAGGAGCTCAAATTGGCAGTGTTACATTGGGGAATAACCCGGCAGGTAATCTGAGTCTATCTGCAGAACAGATTGAATTGGCGGGTAAAAATTCGCAGGAAATGGGTAGCAGAGTTTTTTCCCTCAACTACTCTAATGCTTCGGGTAAAGTGGGCAATATTTTATTGAATGCTGATCGCCTTTATTTACGAGATTATGCGCAAATACAAACAGATACGTTGGGCTCTTCTGATCAGGGAGGCAACATTGTGGTGGATGCTGGGAATTTGTTGATCAGTGAAGGGAGTTCGATTGATACTTTTTTATCTGGTTCGTCTACAGGAGGAAATATTTTTATTGAGGCTCGACAATTGAAACTGGATGCAGGTGAAATAACTACCCACAGTGAACCACAGGGTGAAATTGGTCACATTACTGTGCAGGTTGCTGATCGTTTGATCATACAGGAAGGAAAGATTAAGAGTTTGGGAAATAGTTCGCGTGGTGGGAATTTGAAATTGAGCGTGCCTGGTGATTTATATTTGGTGGGTAAACAGGTGATTATGGTGGGAGATTTTGGGAATCCGGATCTGACTTTAAGGCCGTTATTTTTGATTTTGGACGGCAGTCAAATTTCAGCCAGCACAGGCAATGAAAGTGACGGGAATGCAGAAGTTATCAGTACTTTAATTTATAATTTCACGGGTAAATTTCTGGAGAGAACAATTAATGCTTCTGCCCAAGTCAGAACTCATGGTGTGCTTATTGTCACAGAGCCTAGCAATTCAAATGAAGATTTTATTGTGTTGACAACGAAGCCGTTGAATGCCGAGGATTTGTTAAAGAAGCCTTGTTCCCTGGTCGATGATCAGAGCAGTTTTATGATTGTGGAACGGGAAGGGGTGCCAAATGCGGCTAATGATCTGATGGCCAGTGGCATAGTGTCCCTTTCTCGTTTTGGACAGGAGAATGAAGTGAGTTCTGGGCAAGGGAATGGAGTTGTTGCTGAAAAAAAATCTGGATTATGGATATTAGCCACTTCTTGTAATAAATAGTCTTTTTGAGGGCAAAAAATTCAATTTTCTGTGGGGGGGTGTTAAACTTTGTCCTTGGTTTGAGGAAGATAAGGTTTTTGGTTATTAGGGAAGCTCAAGTAATATATTAGACCTCTTGCAAAAGTAAATGATGCGATAAAGATGAGATACGAAAAAATAAAAGGGAAATCCCCATTAGAATTGGAGTAGAGGCTTTAGCCGGTAGGTTGGAGTGGAGGCTTTAGCCGGTCAGCCGTAGGCATCACCCCACATACACAAATTGCAAGGGCTGACCGCTGACCGGCTAAAGCCTCTACTCCAACTATCTTAACTGAGGGACAACTCTCATTTTTTCATTGTCGTATATTTCTGCAAGAGATCTATTGATGAAAACGAAACAAGTCAATTGGAATTAAATAGGGGTCAAAATAAATCAGATCAGTCTGTTTCATTGGCCAAATATTCTTGATATAATCGGCAGATTATCGCTATAAAACAGTGTATTATTCGTGATAATTGCTTGACTTACAATAGAAAAGGTTGTGTTTATTGGATGAATTGTTGGATTATTCTACGCTAAATAAGTCTATTATGTTGTAGGACGTACTACGAAGCCATTTGTTTGTAAGTAATTGTTTTTTAAAGAGGAGTATTTTAAGTATGAAAATGAGAATCGCATTTTTGGTAAGTGTTGTACTGTTGGTGAGTTCATGTGAAAGAGGCGAGGATTTTTCCAGATATGAGGAAAGTGATGATTCCCCCCCCTCTCAAAGCAGATACTCTTGTGCTGGCAAGGAGTACTGTTCAGAGATGACTTCTTGTGAAGAGGCTACGTTTTATCTAAAAAATTGTCCAGACACTAAGATGGATGGGGACAATGATGGGATTCCCTGTGAGAGTCAGTGGTGTAATTAGGTTTTAGTTATTGGCAGGTGATGGGCTTTTTGTGGGTCAGCCCATCTTACACTGCCTATTAGGAAGTGGTGTTACCAGCGTTGACTCCAGGTGATTTCAAGTTCGTATTGGGACATTTCGACGTGACCAGTTTGGGTTCCTGTGTTTGGGTTGCTCCCGAATAGTTTTTCTTCAGGTGCATACATGAAAGACAGGTTGATTTCGCTGTCGGGAGTGATTTTTTGGCCAAGACCAAGGGTGATATGGTCTCTAACAACCGCGGGGGCTAGAATGGCAAAGAGGGCTTGGGTGTGGGGAATGACTTGATTGGCATGGCTATAGCCGGCGCGCAGGGTGAAATCGGGTTGCATTTGCCATTGTAGTCCCCATTTAAAAATGGTCATGTCATCCCAGCCAAATCCTAAGCCATCATCAGTTCCCAACGCAATGGTGCCTGGCATAAATGTCAGGTCTGAACGGTTACCGAGGGTGTTGACTTGGGAATAGTAAATGGTTTGTATGTCAAAGGCAGCAGTGACAGTGGGGGTGGCTTGAAAGGCGGTGCCAATGACCAGAGTGGCTGGGACGTCAAAGTCTCCATGTTCCGCGAAGAGTCCCTTGTAATCTTCAAATTCGGTCATGTAAATTCTTGTTTGATAGGAGAGACCAATGGACCATCGTTGCTGGATTTTCCCAAACCAACCGATGCGGAGACCGGCTCCATAGGCTAGGTCTGTGCCTTGATTAGTGAGTTGTTCGGGGGCACTTGAGAAGGGGCGAAAGGGTTCTAGGCCATAGCCTTTGAATGATTGAATGCCAATGATTGGCATGATGCCGATTGAGTGTTGGGCATTGAGTTTTCTGGCATAGGGAATGCCAATGAAGAGTTGTTTTAGGTCAATGCCTGTGGGGGTGCTGGCTGTGCCGGCAGGGTTGTTGAAGGCTGAGAATACTGCATTGTTGTATTCGCTGTTCATGCCACCATTGGCTCCGATGAGAATGCCTATTGTGGAAAGTTGGTCAAGGGGAATGTTGTAGCCAAAGCTGGGAATGAGAAAGTATTCGGAATCACTTTCATAATTTCCTGGGGATACTGTTGGATACCCTATTGAGCTGTCATTGTTGGCAGCATAGCCTCGATTGGGAGAGAATAGGGAGAGTCCGAAGTCCATGCGATGACCTACCTCTAGTAAAGTGGCAGGATTGTTGGCACCATTGAGGTTGTCTAGGGGCATGGCTACTCCGATACCTGCCATACTTTTACTTTGTGTGCCCCAACCGTGGGAAGAATAGCCATTGGTGGCTAGGGTAGATAGGGGTAGGGTGGTTGTGATAACACTGATAGCCACTAGGGTCAAGTTTATTTTTTTTGACATGTTAAGATTCTCTAAAGTAGAATGGCATTTTCAGATTAGAAGGGTCAGGGTTGTGAAAAATCGGGGGAAAAGTAGGTGCTTTGTTTCTTTGCAAGGAAAGGTGTTTTTTTAGCAGGTTTGGTAAAAACAGTTAACAGTTGTAGAGTTTATCTGGAATTTAGGGGCCTGGCAACTTTATTTGAGGTGTTTTAGGAATACTTAATATGGCAGTGTTGGGTGTGAATTTTAAATTGGCCTTGGCCGTGAGTTTGGTGTTGGTTGGGGGTTATTTTTTGGCAATCAGTTATTTCCATACGGGAATGGATCGGGATGCTGCGCCTTTTTTGACTGAATTTACTTTGGTTGATCAAGAGGGTCAGGTTTTCAATTTGTCGCGGTTGCATGGACATTGGAGTTTTTTATTTTTTGGCTATACTTTTTGTCCAGATATTTGTCCAACTACTTTGGCATTTTTGCATCAGGTGAGAACGCGATTGGTTGAGCAAGCGCCTGATCGTTTGAAGGATAGCCAATTTATTTTCATTTCTGTGGATGGGGAACGAGATTCTCCAGAGAGGTTGAAGGGTTATGTGCAGTTTTTCGATCCCAATTTTATGGGGGCAACTGGGAACAGTGAGCAGGTTAACCAGTTGACTGGACAGTTGGGAATTATTTATTTGAGAAAGCCGGGATCGGATGAGCAGAGTTATTTGATTGATCATTCTTCAATGATTGTTTTAATTGGTCCCAGGGGGGAAAAGGCAGCGATTTTTCCCAGTCCACATGAGGTGGAAACTTTGGTTAATGAGTATTTGCGGTTGCGGAGCGGTTAAATAGTCCTTCCTTATTTGGATGAAATACCTTGGGAAGTTATTTATTCCAGTGAAATCGGGGGCAAGTAGATTCAAGTGTGATTTTCAGTGTTCTGATTTGATGGATGATTAGAGTTCTTGCAAAAGTATGCGATAAGGAAAAAATGAGGGTTGCGCATCAGTTAGGATACGTTGGAGTGGAAGTTTTGGAGTGGGGGTTCTAGAAAGTACCTTGGAATAGAGGCTTTAGCCGGTCAGCGGTCCAGCGGTCGGCCCTTGTAATTTGTGTATGGGGATGCCTACGGCTGACCGGCTAAAGCCTCTATTCCAAGGTACCTGCTAAATCCTCTATTCCAAGGTACCGGCTAAAGCCTCTACTCCAAGGTACCGGCTAAAGCTTCTACTCCAAAGGGGATTTTCCTTTTATTTTTTCGTATCTTATCTTTATCGCATTATTTACTTTTGCAAGAGGTCTATATATATAAAACTTAAAACTTGACATCGACTTGGGCTTGCAGTAACTTGTTAAGCAGTTGATTTTTGAACCTTAAGATTAAAATTATGTCATTGCTCACTCGTTATATAAGTATGTTCATAGGGTTAGTATGGTTAGGAGGATTGACAGGTTGTGCAACTACTCCTCAACAAATTGATCCTTTTGAAAAATTCAATCGTCATGTTTTTGCATTTAACGAGGATGTGGATCGAGCCTTGTTAAAGCCAATTGCAAAAACTTATAAAGCGATTGTTCCCGCTCCGGTTAATAAGGGAATTGGTAATTTTTTTAGTAATTTGAATGATGTGGTCGTGGTAACTAATGATATCTTGCAGTTGAAGTTTAAGCAGGCTATATTGGACGCGAGTCGTTTGTTACTGAACAGTACCATCGGCATTTTTGGGTTGTTTGATGTGGCTGCTCAAAATGATTTGCCTAAAAATTACGAGGACTTTGGCCAAACATTGGGTTATTGGGGGATAAAATCTGGTCCTTATTTAATACTTCCCCTGTTTGGACCGAGTACGATCAGGGATACTTTAGGATGGGGAGTGGATACGTGGTTGGACCCTCGAGTATATTACGCCAATTCTGAGCATGCCAATGTCCGTAATTTTGTGATATCGACCAATGTGTTAAAAACGGTAGACGGACGGGCTAGATTGTTGGATATGGAGCAGATTTTAGAGACTGCGGCTTTGGATAAATACTCCTATTTAAGAAATGCTTATCTGCAAAGAAGGGAATATTTGGTGTATGATGGTAATCCTCCTAAAAAAGAGGATGCTTTTGATTTGGATGATTTATTTGACGACTTGAAGGAGACTCCTAATGAGTCTATGCAATCTCCGGCAGAGATCGGGGAAGAAGTTGATATATTGTAGGAGGGATGTATAGATGCGGGCAGAACATACTCATCTGTCTATACTGGAGGGACGAATTGAGACGTTATTGGAATATTGTCAGCGTTTGAGCGAGGAAAATCGACAGTTGCGATTACATAATCAGGAATTATTGACGGAACGAGTTGGGTTGATTGAGAAAAATACTCTAGCTCGCAATCGAATTGAGGCTATGATTGCTCGCTTGAAGACCATGGAATCTGCCTCATGAGTCAAGCCATACCCGTTAATTTACATATCTTGGATAAGGATTATGTGGTGGCTTGTCCAGAAGAGGAGCGTTCTTTGTTGTTGGCTTCTGCTCAGTATTTGAATGAAAAACTCCAAGAGGTGCGAGTCAGCGGTAAAGTTGTGGGCAGTGAGCGGATGGTGGTGGTGAGTGCTCTGAATATCATTCATGAGTATTTTCAGTACAAACAGCGTCAAGAAGAGCATATAACTTCTTTGGATGCGAGTGTTGAGCGTTTGAATGAACGTTTGGCTGGTGCTTTGTCTGAATTGCCTCCTTTAGCTGCCAAGTAATAGGTGAATTGTAAATTTTGTGGGTTTAAGTCAGGATTTACAGAGTGGAAAATTGGGTAAAAGGTGATTTTCTTCGGGTTTGATTGATGTTGACTTATGAGTTCAATGTCAGTTATGATAGTTTATAAGAAGTCTGGTTATCAGTTGGAATTGTTAATTTAATAGACCTCTTGCAAAAGTAAATGATGTGATACGAAAAAATAAAAGGGAAGTCCTCGTTGGAGTGGAGGCTAAGGTAAATTGGAGTAGAGGCTTTAGCCGGTCAGCGGTAGGCCCTTGCAATTTGTGTATGTGGGGTGATGCCTACCGTTGGCCGGCTAAAGCCTCCACTCCAACTTATTTTTTAGAGCTTCCAAATTGCAAGGGCCTACCGCTGACCGGCTAAAGCCTCTACTCCAACGTATCTTAGCTGAGGGGCAACTCTCATTTTTTCGTTATCGCGTATCTTTGCAAGAGGTTTAATGATTCGTTTTTGGCATCCCCATTTAAGTAGCAATCTACTAAGACACTTGAACCTAATCTTATACCTAGGGAACAGAATGTTGGTGTTGTTGTGCAAGTCCACCTTGAAGTGGAAAGCCTGATACACCCTTGGAAGTTCCCACCTGAACCGCTGCGGTTCAAGGTACAGGGGATTGTTACTCTTGTGGTGGGTGCCACCTCACTCAGAATTTCGTAAAATTCATCCCCGTCGCGGGATTTGTCCGATAAAATTCCCCAATGCACTTGTCTCCTTCCTTCTTGTTCAGCGATGAAGGATAAATTCTAAGACCAGTTTGCTTCCAAAATACGCCAGCATCAAGACTGAGAAACCGCTCAGGCTCCAGCGAATGGCCGTTTTGCCCCGCCAACCATATTTCCAATGTCCCCATAATAATCCAGCAAATACTCCCCAAGCAAGAGTGGAGAGGATGGTTTTGTGAACTAAGTGTTGAGCGAATACGTCTTTTAAGAAGAGAAAACCGCTAAGTAGACTGATGCTAAGGAGAAGAAAGCCAATTCCTATGGTTTGAAAGAGTAGGTCTTCCATGGTTCGTAAGGGGGGTAAGATTTGTAAAACTCGGGTGGGATGTTTGTAATGGAGTTGGTGGTCTTGGAAGGCTAAAAATAGTGCTTGAATAGCGGAAATACTGAGAAAACTGTAGGCTAAGATGGAAGATAGGATGTGAAGTAGGACGCCTAGACTTTGTTGAGTGGAGAGGAGTCTTTGGCTGGGAAAGGCAGTTTCTAAAGCCAAGGTAAGTGCTGCAATGGGTAGCAAAGCGATGAGTAAGCCATCTACCGGTTGTCTGGGTAGGCTGATGAGGAGGAGGCTGATGATGACCCAGGCGATTAAGGAGGCAGCACTGAATAGACCCAGGTTAAGACCTTCTGGAGTTAGTAAATTGTAATATAAAGCTGCTGCATGAAGGATTAGAGCCAGGGTACCTAGGGTAAATAGAAGGTTACGAGGAGGTATCCAGTTGTTTTTCAGCAGTCCAAAGGTCGCCGCCATGATGTACAGGGTTAGGGCAGTGAGGTTTAAGGTAATCATAATTCACAAGTTATTCCCAAAATGTTCACAATTTTTGCCAACGAGGGTGAGCGGTTTTGAAACGCGCAGGAATTGTTTGTTGAGAGTTGGGACAGTGCCTTCGCTTCTCAAGTGTTATTCTGGCTTGGTTGATTTATCCACAGAAGAAGTGGTCCCCTCTTTTTCGGATTGACTATCCTGCATAGCCTGACTTTTCATTTGCATAGCCAATTCTTCTCCTAAATATCTGTCAATGAGATAGTGAAGTAAATAAATCAGGGGGGTTAATGCAATGGCCATGAGCAGTTTGTAAAAGTATTTGATAACGCCCATGGCTAGGACTTCATTTAAACCCCATTGAGTGGCTGGATTGAGATGGAAGGCGATGATCAAAACAATGAAGCTGTCTATCAGTTGGGATACAAAGGTAGAGCCCGTGGCTCTTAACCAGAGGTGTTTTTCTCCAGTGTATTGTTTGACTTTATAGAAGATCATGACGTCAATCAGTTGACCGATGAGGAAGGCAATCATGGAGCCAATGATGATCCACAGTCCTTGACTGAATACCGCATCAAAAGCCAATACCATGTTGACTGGTCCGTGTGCAGTTTCACGGATGATCCAAATATCTGCTGGAACTAAGTACATAGCCATCAGGATGATAAGAAAGGCATAGCCAATGAGACTTACGGTGAGGTAGGATAGAATGCGAATACCTTTTTTCCCAAAGTATTCATTGATGAGGTCGGCGATGGCAAACTCCAATGGCCAGAGCAGGGCCCCCGCACTTAGGTTTAAAGCAGGACCAAATTCAAAGCCCAAGGTTTTCTCTACGGAAAAGACTTTAACACCGACAAATTCTGCGATCATCGCATTGGCGACAAAAAAGCCTCCGATGATGACAAATAGTAAATTAGGTTTGTTAAAATGGGTCATTAATCACTTTCCAATCATACAAATCTGGATATACCTAACTCAAAAACTGAGTAGAGAGCTACTGAGTTTTCAAAACTGGGCGGGTTTCGAGATTGAGTCAACTGCTTAAGCCAATCCTGCTTGAACAAGAGAGCCGGCAATGTCATCCTCCTCATTAAAAAGACAGTACAACACTGAATCTATCGACGCCTCCTTGTTACCTTCAAGGCAATTCCTGCAGACAGTGGTCATTTACTCCAGTTGAATAAAGCCTGCAGCGCTATCTTTCAATTCTTCTGTGTATACTCTAAAAAGGTAAAATCAATAAGTTCATTGAGGGGTAAACGCTTTGGCGTAAAGATTTAAAAACAGGATACTATACAAGCCAGGGTTTCTGCAATCCGATTCGTTGTTCTCACTAAAACTACTCTCTTTGAGTTTAGATGGCTGTGGTGGTAGGAGGTAAAAACTCTAGACTAGACCTCTTGCAAATCCGGCTAAAGCCTCTACTCCAACTACCTTCTAGAACCTCCACTCCGGCTACAGCCTCCACTCCAACGGAGATTTCCCTTTTTCCTATCTCATTTTTATCGCATCATTTACTTTCGCAAGAGGTCTACTGACTGTAAAATTCACACCCTATAAACTGCACATCATTATTTTCACCCATTGACATCATTGAGATACCCTTATGAACCTAATTTTACGAAGGATAATATTATTGCTTTGGCTTGGTTGCACTGCAGAAGTGATTGCCACTGACTTGACAGTTGGAGATAACTACTTTCAAAAAGGACAATTTGAAGCTGCCATCAAGGTGTGGCAAGCAGAGTTGGCTCAATATTCCGCTTCAGAAGTAAGTACACCTCCTTCAGATAGGATACTGGATATTTATCGACGTCTGGCTGCGGCTTATCAAAACTTAGGCATGCACAAACACGTATTTTCCACCCTGATTGAAGGAGTTTCCTGGGCTGAGAAAGCCCAATCAGTCCCTCACAGTGCCCAGTTACTCAGTCAACTCAGTGACGCCTGGCTGACTGTAGGAGATACTCAAGAAGCTCTACAACGTGCCCATGACGCAGTGGCTGATGCCCGTCTAACTCAAGATTCCCAAATATTGGCGGATACTCTCAACACTCTTGCCAATGCTCAGCTCCTTAGTGGCGATATAGACTCTGCCTTGGAATCCTATCAACAGGCCCAACAAGCTGCTCAGGGAATACCTCATCTATCCTTCAAAATTGCCATCAACCACTTAAAAGCCGTCTTAAACGATCAACCTCTTGAAGAATCTAAAAAACAACTGTTTCAAGTGCAAACCCTCTTGGCAGCATTGCCCAACCACAGTTATGACAAAATCCAAGGCCTCATTTCCCTCAGCCTGATTGCTCAAAATCTCCTTAAACAGCACCTGGCTATTCAAGAAGATCAACGCTTTGCAAACACTTTACTTGCTGACAATCCTTCTGAAGAAGAACAAGAATTGGCCCAAATCTGGCTGGAAACCCCGCGCTTAACTCCTCAAGACTGGGAACAACTCTCCACCCTCACTTACCAATTACTCACTCAAGCCATTCAATTGGCCAAACAACTGCAAATTCCCTCATCCTTAGCCTATGCCCTAACTTATTTGGGTAATCTTCATGAACAACAAGGTCGTTATGAAGACGCCCTGACACTCACCCAACAAGCCCAGTTTTATGCCAACCAAGGTCACTACCCTCATATTCTCTACCAAATTTATTGGCAGAAGGGCCGTATTCTCACCCAACTTCAGCAACCCGATCAAGCCATTGCAGCTTATCAACTCTCTGCCGACCTTCTCAAAGACCTGCAACAAAAACTCAGCATTGGCTACCGGGCTCTGCCCGGCAGTTTCGACGATTGGGTGAGACCGGTTTATTACGAACTGGCAGATTTACTCCTCCAAAAAGCCCAGAAAGCCCCAGAGCGTGCCCAACAGCAAGCCCTGTTGCGTCAAGCCAGAGACACTGTGGAATTGGTTAAAGTTGCTGAATTGCAAAACTATTTTCATGACGAATGTCTTACAGCCCTACAAGCCCGCCAAACTACGCTGGACGAAGTCATTGATCGCACCGCAGTTATCTATCCCATTCCCTTGGCAGAAAGACTGGTCGTATTAGTTACTTTAAAAGATGGACTGCACTTGATCGAACAACCAGTCAGTCGCCAACAAGTCAATGACACCGCTTGGCAATTGCGTTTGGGACTGCAAACTCGTCCCAATAACCGTTTTCTATATCCAGCCCGGGAACTTTATCAATGGATGATCAAGCCCATAGAACAACAACTTAAACAACAACAAGTGGACACCATCATTGTCGTGCCAGATGGAAAACTGCGCATGATTCCCTTTTCCACTCTACATGATGGACAACACTACCTGATTGAAAACTATGCAGTGGTGACCACTCCAGGTCTCACTCTGACTGAACCCCAACCCATCAATTGGCAAAACAGTCAACTGCTCCTGATTGGACTTTCAGAAGCGGTACAGGAATATCCCCCTTTACCCAGTGTGCCCAAAGAAATCCATACTATTCAAGAAATTGCCGGCGCTGATCGTGCTTATAAAATTATGAATCAGGAATATTCCATTGAAAAATTTCGTCAAACTCTCAAAAGCACCGAATATTCCATCATTCATTTGGCCACCCATGGTGAATTTGATTCTGACCCCGATCACACTTATTTACTCACCTATGAAGATAAAATGAACATGGACAAACTGCAAAGTGTCATCGGCTTAGGCAAATTTCGCAAAAAACCCATTGAATTACTGACTTTAAGCGCTTGCAAAACAGCCGTGGGTGATGACAAGGCAGCCTTGGGACTGGCAGGAGTGGCAATTAAAGCAGGTGCCCGCAGCGCCATTGCCACCTTATGGTTTGTTGACGACGAGGCCACTGCTTTGACAATCATGGAATTCTATCAACAATTATTGCGAGGTCCCGGATTGACCAAAGCCAAGGCCTTACAAAATGCCCAAAAGAAACTGATCGCTCAAGACCGTTATTGGCACCCTTCTTATTGGGGACCTTTCTTATTGATCGGCAACTGGCTGTAATTGCAGAAAAAACCGTAACCCGTTCCCACATTTCTCGTGGGAACGAATGTTCTCACTCTCCTTTAACCTCAATTCCCACAGCATTCTCAATGACTGTATAATCGTGACTGATCTGTGCGGTCTTCTCCAACATCGCTGAAACTGAACAATATTTTTCAGCAGATAAATTAATAGCTCGCTTAACCTGAGACTCTTTTAAATCTCGTCCAGTCACAGTAAAATGTAAATGAATTTTGGTAAAAACTTTAGGCACCTGTTCCGAGCGCTCTGCCTCAATATCAATCACACAACTTTCTACGGTTTGACGTTGCTTTTTGAGAATGCTCAATACATCCATAGCTGTACATCCCCCAAGACCTATGAGCACCATCTCCATGGGACGCGTTCCCAAATTACGTCCACCGATTTCTGGGGCACCATCCATAATAATCCCATGTCCGCTGTCTGCACTGCCCATCAAACAGACTTCATCTACCAATCGCACTTGTGCTTTCATAAAGTTGTCCTAAAATTCCCTTGAAATGATATTTGTGTTGGATGGGCTTCCCTAGGGTCAGCCCATCTTACACAGTATGCCTTTTTAACTCAGCAGTTTGAACAGCCGTTCCATGGCATTTTCCAGGTTACTCAAACTGGTGGCAAATGAGATTCGTACGTAACCAGGCGCCCCAAACGCAGAGCCTGGGACCACAGCCACTCCCGCTTTTTCTAAGAGGAATTCTCCCAATTCTACATCGGTTTTGATGCCCAAACGGTCCATAACACCTTGAAAGCTGGGAAATATGTAGAAAGTGCCTTGACAGGGTAAGCATTGCACACCAGGAATTTTGCGCAGGGCACTGAGTACGAAGTCGTGGCGTTGTTTAAAGGCAGTCACCATTTCTTGAATGAAACTTTGATCTCCTTCCAAAGCAGATAATGCCCCGTATTGAGCAAATGAGGTGGGATTGGAGGTGCTTTGGGACTGGATATTGTTCATGGCTTGAATAAGAGGCTCTGGACCTGCCGCATAGCCAATTCGCCATCCTGTCATAGAATAGGTTTTGGAGACTGCATTAAATACCACAGTCCGTTCATACAAGTCGGGACAGACATTGATAATGTTGACAAAGGGTTTGCCTTCCCAAATGATATGTTCGTAAATATCATCAGTGGCAATTACCACTTGGGAATGTTGCCGCAACACGTCTCCCAAAGCTTTGAGTTCCGCAGCTGTGTAATGGACGCCTGTGGGATTGGAGGGCGTGTTGATGAAGATCAGGCGGGTTTTGGGGGTGATGGCTGCCGTCAATTGTTGAGGCGTGATTTTAAAACCTTGTTCAATTCCCGCATTGATAAAGACGGGGATTCCGGAAGCCAATAATACCATATCTGGGTATGAAACCCAGTAAGGAGCCAAAATCAGGCATTCATCACCTGGGTTTAACAGGGCTTGAGTGAAGTTGTACAGAGCTTGTTTGCCGCCACAAGAAACCATGACTTGTTTAAGGGTATAAGTCAACTGGTTTTCCCGCGCCAATTTATCAACCACCGCTTTTTTCAATGACGCCATACCATCAGACGGAGTGTATTTGGTGTATCCCTTCTTGAGGGCATCGATGGCTGCGGCCTTGATATGATCTGGGGTATCAAAATCCGGTTCCCCGGCTCCTAACCCAATAATGTCATGGCCGGCCGCCTTCAACGCATTGGCTCTGGCGGTAACTGCCAAGGTCGGGGAAGGTTTGACTGCCTGTACCCGTTGAGATAATTGTAAATTCACGTCTATTTTCCTTTTAATGGTGCAATTAAAATCAGGTTGGAGGAGAGTACACTCCTTGAAATATTGGGAACTTTTTCCCGACAGATTAAAATCTGCTTAATTTTAGCAAACTGATATAAATACTGTCATCACTGGAGCTCAAAAACCATGCTTACCACTCCACAATTTCAATTGCAGTTCCCCTATGAACCCAGCGGTGATCAACCAGAAGCCATTTTACAACTGGTGGCAGGTCTCGCCAGAGGAGATCATTACCAAACTTTATTGGGAGTAACGGGTTCTGGAAAAACCTTTACAATTGCCAATGTCATTCAAGCA
Organism: Thiomargarita sp.; assembly: GCA_020721005.1. Taxonomy (GTDB): domain Bacteria; phylum Pseudomonadota; class Gammaproteobacteria; order Beggiatoales; family Beggiatoaceae; genus DYNP01. The sequence continues at coordinate 211,768 of DYNP01000006.1, read as the reverse complement.
GTGCAACGTCCCACCCTGATCTTGGCGCCCAATAAAACCTTGGCCGCCCAATTGTACAGTGAAATGCGGCAATTTTTTCCACACAATGCTGTGGAGTATTTTGTTTCCTACTATGATTATTATCAACCGGAAGCTTATCTGCCGGCTTCGGATACCTACATTGAGAAGGACGCCGCCATCAATGAACATATTGAGCAATTGCGTTTATCTGCGACTAAAGCACTTTTGGAAAGACCAGACGTCATCATTGTCGCTTCAGTTTCCGCAATTTACGGATTGGGCGATCCCCAATGGTACCTGCAAATGGTACTGCATTTAATCCAAGGTCAACCCCTGGATCGACAATTTTTATTGCGGCGACTGGCTGAATTACAATACACTCGCAACGATGTAGTTTTGGAACGTGGTACTTATCGAGTTCGCGGAGAGGTTGTCGATGTCTATCCGGCCGATTCTCAACGGGAAGCCATCCGCATTGAATTATTTGAAGATGAGATCGAATCCTTGCGCTATTTCGATCCCCTCACTGCCCAAACTTCCAAACGCGTTTCTCGACTCACCCTCTATCCCAAAACTCATTATGCCACCCCCCAACAAATTTTGGTGCAGGCAGTCGATCAGATCAAATTGGAACTCAAACAACGTTTGGAAGAATTCTATGCCGCAAATAAATTGGTTGAGGCGCAACGACTTGAACAACGCACCTTATTTGATTTGGAAATGATCAGTCAACTCGGTTATTGCAATGGCATAGAAAATTATTCTCGTTACCTTTCCCTTCGACAAGCTGGGGAACCGCCTCCCACTCTGTTCGATTATCTTCCCGCAGAAGGATTGCTCATTGTGGACGAAAGCCATGTGACCATTCCCCAATTGGCTGCCATGTACAAAGGGGATCGTTCTCGTAAGGAAAATTTGGTAAATTACGGATTTCGACTGCCCTCAGCCCTTGACAATCGACCGCTGATGTTTGCCGAATTTGAAAAGTTGGCGCCGCAAACCATTTTCACCTCTGCCACTCCGGGCAAATATGAATCTGAACATTCCCACAATGTAATTGAACAATTGGTGCGACCCACTGGACTTGTCGATCCTGAAATTCAAGTGCGACCCGTGGCCAGCCAAATTGATGACTTATTATCCGAAGTTCAGAATAAAGTGCTTAAAAAGCAACGAGTTTTGGTCACCACTTTAACCAAACGCATGGCAGAAGATTTAACCGAATATCTGACTGAACATCGGGTAAAAGTGCGTTATCTTCATTCTGATGTGGACACTGTGGAACGGGTGGAAATTATTCGAGACTTGCGTTTAGGCAGTTTTGATGTCTTGGTCGGCATCAATTTATTGCGGGAAGGGTTGGATTTGCCTGAAGTCTCGCTGGTTGCCATTTTGGATGCAGATAAGGAAGGCTTTCTTCGCTCAAGCACTGCTTTAATTCAAACTATAGGTCGAGCCGCCAGACATATAGAAGGCCGAGTGATTCTCTATGCAGATCGCATCACGGCAGCCATGCGGCAGGCTATTGAGGAGACTGAGCGCCGTCGAGCCAAACAGCAGGTTTATAACCAATATCATCACATCGTGCCACAGGGTGTACAAAAGGCTATTGTGGACATTTTACCCGCTGCAGAAATAGCAGATGATCCAACTCATTCTCAATTTTACAATAAAGTGGCTGAATCTCCTCAAATTTATCACAATCCCAAGGAATTGTCTAAAAAAATCAAACAGTTGGAGAAGAAAATGCGGCGAAATGCGGAAAATTTGGAATTTGAGCAGGCAGCCAAATTACGTGACCAAATATATCAGTTGCGACAGTCTTTGTTACTGCGGTAAGTAAACGATGGGCTTCGCAAAAAGATGCTCAGCCCATCCTACTGTGTCCTTGCTTAAACCTGTCAGCATATGTAGGATGAGCTGACCGTAGGGAAGCCCATCAGTTGCCTTATAAGCACGGCTAGAGGAATCAAGTTGAATTTAAGCGCCTTATTTTCGCCAAAAAGCGGGGCTTAAGACCACCAAAAGGGTGAAAATTTCTAGGCGGGCCAGTAACATGGAAAAACTGAGAATCCACAACCCTATATCACTAATACTGCTGAAATTGCTGGCCACTGCCCCCAGACCTGGACCGGCCATGTTAAAACAGGCGGCCACAGCAGAAAAGGCGGTGATGATGTCAACATCGGTGGTCATGAGCAGTAAGGAGAGGAATAGGTAACTGGCGACGTAAATAGCACTGAATTCCCAAACTGCTTCTATGACATCATTAGGGACTCGTTTTTGTTGAATTTTTACAATCAACAGGGCATTGGGATGGATCAGTCGCATAATGCCTCGCGTTGCCTGTTTGTATAGGAGAACTAAGCGGATCACTCGTATGCCACCGGCAGTTGAGCCCACACAGCCGCCAATAAAGCTGCTGCCTAAGATCAGGACTGGAAGTACTGAGGGCCAACTGCTGAAATCCGCGGTCAAAAAACCGGTGGTGGTGATAACTGAGATGACTTGAAAACTGGCATAACGTAAAGCAGTGCCAACCTGATCATAAGTTCCCTTGCTCACCAGGATCCAAGTGGTGATGAGAATGAGTGTAGCTACAATGAAAAAGAAGACTCGTCCTTGGATATCTTGCCAGTAGCAAAATATGTTAAATTTGGTCCAGGCTACAAAGTGCACTGTGAAATTCAGGGCGCCTAGAAACATGAAGAGCATGGCAATGCATTCGATGGTGAGACTGTTAAAATAGCCCAAACTGGCATCGTGGGTGGAAAAGCCTCCCGTAGAAATTGTTGCGAAACTGTGACCAATGGCGTCAAGCCAATTCATGCCAGCTAACCAGTAGGCAAGGGCACAGGCAAGGGTGAGCGTGATATGAATCAACAGTAAATAGGTGGCGGTATGACGTAAACGAGGGGTTAATTTGTCATCGTGCATGGGACCTGGCGTTTCAGCTCGGTACAGTTGCATGCCTCCAATTCCCAACATTGGCAATATGGCCACAGCAAATATAACAATGCCCAATCCCCCCAGCCATTGCAATTGTTGTCGATAGTAGAGAATCGAGGGCGGTAGATTGTCTAAGCCAATGATGACGGTTCCCCCAGTCGTGGTCACTCCAGAGACCGCTTCAAAAACAGCTTGGGCAAAATTAAGGTTTGGACTGAATAAAAAGGGTACAGAGCTGATCAAACTCAGTCCGATCCAGAATAAGGCGGCGATGATAAAGCCATCTCGTAGCAACAGTTCCCTAGTAATTCCCCGAGTCAATAACCAGAGTAATAGACCTGTGGAGGCCATTCCTAAAAACATGAGGCCAAACAGGGAAAATTGTCCGTCTACATACCACCATGCAATAAAGAGTGAAGGAATTAAGGTGAGGCTGAGGATGATGAGTAATAAGCCAAAAATGTGTTGTATCATGAAGGGTTATGTATAAAAGGTAGATCCATTGTTCCCAAATTTTTATTGGGAACGTATTTTGTGAAATTTTGGGTCAACATTTAATGGTTATGAACAATGAGCATTATTGGTTGCAACGTGAGTGTCACAATGTGAATTAGGTGTCACGATATGAGCTGAAAATAAGAGTTTGATCGGTTCCCATTTCTTCCTTAATTCTGTGAGTCTGGATTTAAAACAGAGGGTTAAGGAGGAGTTGGGAGCGATTTTTATGGTTTTATTGAGTCTCTTCAGGAATTTTGTCATTTCGTATCATGGCATAAGCTGAGTGGTTGTGAATGGATTCAAAGTTTTCAGATTCAACCACATAGTTAGCTACCCGGGGGTCTTTGTTGAGTTTGGCCGCAATGTCTCGTACAATGTCTTCGACAAATTTAGGGTTGTCATAGGCGTACTCGGTGACATGTTTCTCATCGGGTCGTTTGAGCAGTCCATAGAGTTGACATGAGGCTTCTTGTTCAACCAGGTCGATGAGGTCTTCTATCCACAGAAAACCATTGGTTTTGGCTGTGACTGTTACATGGGAGCGCTGATTATGAGCACCGTATTTGGCAATTTTTTTGGAGCAGGGACACAGGCTAGTGACTGGGACTACCACTTTGACTGTAATGATAGGATGTTGTTCGAAAACTTCGCCAATAAAAGTGACTTGATAGTCCAGTAGGCTTTTTACACCGGAGACTGGAGCTGATTTTCGGACAAAATAGGTGAATGTCATTTCGATGTGACCTGAGCGGGCTTCTAAACGGCGGGTCATTTCAGAGAGCATTTGTTTGAAAGTCTCAACTGTAATTTCATATTCATGTTCGTTGAGAATTTCTACAAACCGGGACATGTGAGTGCCCTTGAAATTATGGGGTAGGTTCACATACATGTTGAAATTGGCTATGGTGTGTTGTTCTCTACCCGTACGATCTTTAACTCTAACGGGGTATTTTATGTCCTTGATGCCCACTTTATCAATGGCAATTTGACGTTTGTCGAGACTGCCCTGAACGTCGGGTATGATAGAGATTTGTTTATTCATGTCACGTTTCTCCTCTTGTGTTGAATAAAATCTTGATAGGCCTTGTATAAGGGTGAGAACAAATCCATATCCCAACGCAATAGTAAGACAAGTGATTTGAGCGTGAATCGAATCAGCATGACCCAGATTAGCCAATTAGGATAGAAATTTGCGGTGTACTTTAAGGTATTGAGGTTCTCATAATAGTTGGCTTGTTGTAAACTGGTGCGAGGATTGTCCGAAGTTCGTTGAATACTGGCACTGCCTTTGTGGTAAACCAGGCTGTTTCGGCACCAAGCCATTTGGTAACCTTGATGAGTCAAACGGTGTGCATAGTCCAATTCTTCATAGAATAGGAAATAGTCTTCATTTAAAAGTCCCACTTTTTGAATGGCAGATATTCGTAGGAATAGACTGGCCCCATAGATATAATCCAGTTTGAGGGCATGGGCTGGATAATTCAATACTTCTTTAAGTGATTTGCCGCGGCCCCAAGGTTTTATTATCGTCAACAACGGGTAATAGCGACAGCCCCCGGCACATTGTACCTTATCTGTGTCCTCATAGTCCAGGATTGTGCTTCCTAACAGAGCCACTTGTGAATTTTGCTGAGCACAGTGGTATAATGCAGTTAAGGCTTGAGCATCAACTCGGGTATCATTGTTTAATACCCACAGATATTCACAGAATCTGGCAGCCAATGCATACCGAATTCCCACATTGACTCCCCCCGCAAAACCCAAATTGTGACCCGTTTGAATTAAGGTAAAAGGAACTTCTGAGGTTTCGATAAATGGAGGAGAAATCAGTTTGATTTCTGCCAAGGAGTAATGGCACTGTGCCCAATGTAGAATCTGAGCCACGGAATCGTTGGTAGACGCATTATCACAAACTATAAGTGAAAATGGAATGGGGCATTGTAACGACCACAGTGAATCCAAACAGAGAATAGTATCTTTCCAGCCTTGCCAATTTAACACAATAATGCCAATATTTTTCATCAATTTTCCCCTGAAATTATCTTTATGTCAGAATCTTCTTATAAACCCAGATTGGGTGAAATGCTACAAAAAGCAGGACTGGTCACTGACCAGGATATTCAACGGGCGTTGGAATTTCAAGCGCATTTTGGAGGTGAATTGGGAGGCGTGTTAATCCGCATGGGCGCCATCTCGGAGGAAACTTTACTGACCGTTTTATCCCAACAGTTGGATTTGCCAGTGATCAGCAGTAAAGACATTCCCTTGGATGCCATTACCTTCTTAGCCGCAATTGAGAAAACTGGTATCGAAAAAGAATGGTGGTTGGATCAACAATTGTTAATTTGGGAAGATGAACGGGCTCATGTACATTGCATCGCCAGAGATCCTTTGGCTGATACAGTGAATGAAGTACTTGCTCAAAAACTGACTGAGCACCCGGTCACCTGGTATTTGGTGCGAAATCAAGATTTGGAACGGGTTTTGGACAGTGTGGCCAAATTTCAAGCCCATTTTTCCCCCGGGTATACTGACGATATTAATTTACTTAGGGAATTGGCAGAAGGAGCACCAGTCATTGAATTTGTCAACAACATGTTGTCCCAAGCAGTTGAAAAACGTGCCTCTGATGTGCACATTGAACCTGAGGAACATACCTTTTGGGTACGTTACCGGGTCGATGGTGTGCTGTATGAACACCTTAATTTACCCAGGGAACGCTTTAATCCCATTGCCTCGCGCATCAAATTAATTTCTGGTTTGGACATCGCAGAACGTCGCCTGCCCCAAGACGGTCGCTTAAACACCCGAGTCAGTGGACAAGAATTGGACATTCGAGTCTCTTGTCTGCCAGGAGTCCATGGCGAATCCATTGTGTTGCGTCTCCTGCCCAAACAACGTCAAACCAGTCGTCTGGAACAACTGGGATTTGCCCCCGATCATTACGAATGGTTTACCCGTTGGATCACCGAGCCCCATGGCATCATCTTGGTCACCGGTCCCACTGGATCTGGCAAATCCACCACCCTCTATGCTGCTTTGGATGCCATCAACAACCATTCCCAAAAAATTATCACAGTGGAAGATCCGGTAGAATATCAATTACAAGGAGTCACTCAAGTACAAGCTCACAGCGAAATTGGCTATACCTTTGCTCATGCCCTGCGCGCCATTTTGCGCCAGGATCCCGACATCATCATGATCGGAGAAATTCGCGATCGGGAAACCTCAGAAATTGCCATTCAAGCCGCCTTAACTGGACACATGGTACTTTCCACCTTGCACACCAATGACGCCATCAGTGCTTTCACTCGCCTGATTGACATGGGCATTGAACCCTTTTTGGTCGCCACTACTTTAAAAGCGGTACAAGCTCAACGTCTAGTACGGAGACTTTGTGAACACTGTGCCATTCCCACACACATTCCCCATGACCTTCATTCCCAACTGACTGAACTGCTGTCCAACATTGGGAATGCCTTGCCTCAACAATCCCCTTATTGGCGACAAGTCCAAGGATGTCCCGCCTGCCAAAATACCGGTTATAAGGGACGAGTGGGCATTTATGAACTGGTCTACATTACCCCAGAAATGCAAAATCTCATCTTGAGCAATGCGCCAGTTAATCAGATGCGTACTTTGGCCATTCAACAAGGTTTCCGCAACCTACGACAAGATGGCTTACTCAAAGCCTATCAAGGCATTACCAGTATAGAAGAAGTGCTTAGAGTCACCGAAGAAACGTCTGTGTCTGTGGTTTAAATCAAAATTTTCAGAATCAAAAAATTAAAATCTGAAATCACTCCTTAATCCCCATCCAAATTCAATTGTAATGTTTCATTCATCATCTGACAACACCCAACAATTTGTTCAATGGTTTCGCGAAGTTTCCCCCTATATTCACAGTCATAGAGGAAGAACTTTTGTCATCAGTTTCGCAGGAGAAGCTTTAGATTCCCCTCAATTCCACAACCTGATTCAAGATATCACCCTGCTCAACAGCCTGGGCATTCGTCTGGTCTTAGTTCATGGAGTGCGTCCTCAAATAGAACATCACTTGCGCACCAAAGGCCTGCCTTCCACCTACTTTGAAGGTATCCGAATCACCGATGCCGCTGCCCTACAATGTGTCAAAGCAGCCTGTGGAGAAGTGCGAGCCGAAATCGAAAGTCTATTGTCCAAAGGCCTAACCAACTATCCCACTTCCGAAATAAAAATTAACACCTCCTCTGGAAACTTTATTGTTGCCCGTCCTGTAGGTATCAGAAAAGGAGTTGATTACGGCTACACAGGAGAAGTCAGACGCGTTGAAATCACCGATATAATCCGTCGACTCGATAATGGAAGCATCGTACTCTGCGCTCCATTGGGATATTCACCCACCGGAGAAACTTTTAACTTACTGACGGAAGAAGTGGCGATGGAAGTGGCGATAGCCTTGCGAGCCAGCAAATGGATTTGCCTGATTGAAGCTCCCGGTCTCTTCGACAATGCCGGTCAATTGTTACGTCAATTGACAGTGGCAGAAACTCAAACTCTATTGACTGATCATGAACACGCCTGTTTACTAGACAAAGCCATGCGGGCCTGCCAAAAAGGAGTCCCCAGAATTCACCTGGTTAGCCGACAAATTGAAGGATCTCTGTTGCTGGAACTGTTCTCACGAGATGGAGTTGGCACCTTAATCAGCAATAACCCATTTGAACCCACTCGAAAGGCAACTATTGAGGACGTTGGGGGAATTCTAGAACTGATTGCTCCTTTAGAGGAAGCAGGAATTCTAGTCAAACGGTCTCGAGAAAAATTAGAGATTGAAATCAACTGCTTCACCATTCAAACTCGAGACGGCATGGTCACTGCCTGTGCGGCACTTTATCCCTTTATTGAAGACAAAATGGCGGAACTTGCCTGCTTAGCAGTTCACCCTCATTACCGACGAGAACAACGCGGAGATGCGTTATTGGCCTGTTTGGAACAAGAAGCTTTACAACTGGGAATTCGACAAATTTTCGTATTGACCACTCATACTGCCCATTGGTTCCAAGAACGAGGCTTTATAAATGCGGACGTGGAACAATTGCCCATGTTAAGACGTCGCCTGTACAACTACCAACGTTGCTCAAAAGTATTTATCAAAACCCTCAACAAATAACTTGCGCACTTTAATCATAACGACCGTAGAAAGGGTGTGTTACCAACCACCCAATACACTCCTCTGATGCCAAAATATAGAGCAAGCAATATTCAGTAGACCTCTTGCAAAAGTAAATGATGCGATACGAAAAAATAAAAGGGAAATCCCCGTTGGAGTGGAGTTGAAGTAAAAACTTTAATCGAAGTAGAGGTTCTAAAAGGTAAGTTGGACTGGAGGCTTTAGCCGGAGTGGAAGCTCTAGAAGTATACATTGGAGTATAGGCTTTAGCCGGAGTGAAAGCTCTAGAAGATATATTGGAGTGGAGGCTTTAGCCGGAATGGAAGCTCTAGAAGATACATTGGAGTGGAGGCTTTAGCCGGAGTGGAAGCTCTAGAAGATACATTGGAGTGGAGGCTTTAGCCGGAGTGGAGGTTCTAGAAGGTAGATTGGAGTGGAGGCTTTAGCCGGTCAGCCGTAGGCATCACTCCACATACACAAATTACAAAAGCCGACCGCTGGCCGGCTAAAGCCTCCACTCCAAGGACAAACTGCTGGCCGGCTAAAGCCTCCATTCCAATGACCTCCAATTCAGCATATCTTAACTGAGGGGCAACTCTCATTTTTTCATGATCGCATACTTTTGCAAGAAGTCTAATATCATCCAGATTGTCAATTGGGGGGGAAATGAATTGGTGCCCTGGAGAGGAGTTGAACCTCTGACCTTCTCCTTAGGAGGGAGATGCTCTATCCTACTGAGCTACCAAGGCTACTTGCAAATAGTAACTTACCAGCAATCTATCGCGGTAGGATGGGTAGAAACGCGCCATGCAATGATTTTGGTCTGAACTGTGGGATACCCATCTGTAGGGGATTTAGTCTCCAGGAATGAAGGGTTTTCGGCGCGGGAAAGGCCCTGGCTAAAACAGGGATAGCGCATTTACCCATCCTACGATGCTGCGCTCTGGCTGTCGGAATGCTCACAAATTGACCACAACAACTGGGATCTGCTTAGGGTGAGATAGTAAGATAGAAGGATAAGGAAAAAACGGTGGTGGAGCCGAGGAGGATCGAACTCCCGACCTTGGCATTGCGAACGCCACGCTCTCCCAGCTGAGCTACGGCCCCTTTTTGGGAAGACTTCTTAACAGAATTAACTTCATTCTACTCAAGTTTTATGAAAAAAGCAACTTTTTTCTTCAACGAGACCTTTACACGATTCCCTTTATCAAAGTATAAGTCCATAACTTGGCATACGGTGATGGGTTTTACACACAATCCTAAGATACCTAAGTTCGACCAGAAAACAAGAAAAAATCTCATTAAAATGATGCGATTGATGGGCTTCCCGTTGGTCAGCCCATCCTACAATATCTAACACCCCCTCCCTTGAAAAAAGAAGGAGCTGTTTACTTTCCCCTCCTTGATAAGGAGGGGTTAGGGGTGGTTATTCAATCTGAATCAACACAAGGGAGGGGAAATTTGAAGATTCCCTCCTGTATTGCCAAATTAAAACAAACCTGCAAAGGAGTATTTTATATCTGCCCTAAAAGTAGTTGTGGCGCGCACAAAACTCACCCCAAAATGGAGATAAACTGGATACTCCGAAATCAATCCCAACTCAACTGACTGCCAGTTTGATATTCGCGGACTCGTCCTTCAAAAAAATTGACTTCATGGCGCAATTCATACTCACTTAACCAAGGCATGGGATGATCTTTAATTGGGAATAATGACTTCACATTCAATTGTTTACAAACCGTATTTGCAATAAATTGAGCATATTTGATATAAGTCTGCACGGGCAAACCTATAATACCGCCGTCAGGCATGGAAGCATGTGCATATTCCGTTTCCAAGTGCACCGCCTCATTGACAATTGCCCGAGTTCGCTCCTTCATCTCATTATCCCATAAATGTGGATTTTCAATGATAATTTGTTTGATCATCCACAAACCATTGGCTGAATGTAAATTCTCATCTCGCCAAATATAACTGTATTGTTGGGCAGTATTTCTCAACTTGCCAGTTCTCGCCAACGCAAAAATTTGCGAAAAGCCCAATGGGAAAAATAAGTACTCAAATACATAGTAACTGATCAAGTCTTCTAATAAAGCCCGTTGGGACTCAAAATGACCCGGTGGGAATGGCGAGCTGGCCACATTGTTGGTAAACTTTATATTCCAATTTAACTTATTGATCAAGGCCGGCACTTCTTGGTACAAATTGAATATTTGCCCCTGTCCTTGCTCATCTAACCCAAAAGACTCCAAAATGAACAAATAAGATTCTAAATGGTTGGCTTCCTCCGCAATTTGCCAACGCAGGTACTGACGCATTTCTGGGGCAGTAATGTGATTTAAAATCGCATTATTAAGATTGTCGGGAACAAGACTGTCACTGGCAGTCAGATAAGAAATATTTAACTTAAACAAATACATTTCAGCAGAAGTTAATTGTGCAGTTTGCCACTCTAACTTATCTTCACCCATTTGAATTTCATTGGGCAACCAAAAATTATTGCGTGCATTTAAAAAACGTTCCCGCACTATTTTATACTTAATGGGCACAGGTTGTCGCAAGTCATAACCGCGGCCGCCAATTAGTTTAATGTCGTCGGCATTTAGGGAACGTTTACCAATGTTAATAGTATCCAAGCTGGTGATTACAGGCAAATTACTCTGTTCTTCTGGACTTTCAACAGATTTACGTTTGTTGACTCGACTGCGGTTGTGGTTACTAAAATTGGAGGAAAAAGAGGAGGAAGAATCGGAAGTGTCATCAAAATCTAACATGGGGTCTCCTATTTTTAAATCGAAATACGGAGTTCAAAAAATGGACTCCGAAAAAGTTATTCATGACGGTATTGTCAAAAAATATGTTCCAAAATGTTTACTCAATTCTACCTAATTTTTCAGACTGCTTTCTGCATGGATATCAAACTGGGCAGGTCACCCAGCCACTCCAGTTATCGGTGACTGATGAATAGGCCAGGGTAACAGGCCAGGACCCATTATGTCATTCCTAAATGGACAGATTTGAAAATAATATTAGGGAGAGAAAACTAGAGAATGTATGGCTAATGCCGTTTCAAAGGTGAGCAATTTGGCAGCCATCTTAAATCTATTGACAAGCTTCGCAGTCGGCATCATCCAGTTGACAAGTGCTGGAAGTGACTGAAGTAAGAGTACTTTTTTGTACATGGGTGGCAGAGCTGCTTCTGAGATAGTAGGTGGTTTTTAATCCGCGTATCCAAGCCAATTTGTACAAGTTATCCAACTTGCGGCCAGAGGGTTGGGCCATATAGATATTCAAAGATTGAGATTGATCCAACCACTTTTGGCGCCGGGCTGCTGCCTCAATCAACCAATGGGATTCAATTTCAAAAGCTGTTTGGTACAATTCTTTGAGGTGTGAGGGAATTCGTTCAATGGTTTGAATACTGCCATCATGATATTTAAGATCATTAAATAGGCCAGCATCCCATAAATCAAGGGCTTTAAGGGCCGACACCAAATAGGGATTGATGATAATGAATTCCCCGGACAAATTGGATTTCACAAACAAATTTTGATAGGTGGGCTCAATAGATTGGGAAACCCCCACAATATTGGATATGGTCGCAGTGGGAGCGATGGCCATGCAATTGGAATTCCTCATACCCACAGTTTTTACTTCATCTCGCAATTTTGCCCAATCTAAGGTGTATTCTGTGTTGATTTCCAAATAGGGACCGCGCTCTTGCTTGAGTAATTGTAAGCTGTCTATGGGCAGAATACCTTGACTCCACAATGAACCCTCAAAAGTGGGATATTGACCACGTTCCCGAGCAAGATCACAAGAGGCTTGAATGGCAAAATAGCTGAGCAATTCCATAGAGCGATCAGCAAATTCGATCGCTTGTTGAGAAGCATAGGAAATATCCAATTGGTAGAGGGCATCTTGAAAACCCATAATTCCCAAACCCACCGGACGGTGCCGCAAATTGGCCGTTTTAGCTTGTGGGACCGCATAATAGTTAAGATCAATGACATTATCCAACATGCGCATGGCCGTGGTCACTGTGCGTTTCAGTTTCTCCTGATCCAGTTGACCTTCCCTAATATGAGCAGCCAAGTTGACTGAGCCCAAATTGCAAACGGCGATTTCTTCCGCAGAGGTGTTTAGACCAATTTCAGTGCACAGATTGCTACAATGAATAATGCCCACATGTTGTTGAGGGGAACGGATATTAAACGGGTCTTTAAAAGTGATCCAAGGGTGACCGGTTTCAAAAAGCATGGTGAGCATTTTACGCCATAAATCAATCGCCAGCACTTTTTTAAACAGTTTTAACTTGCCCTCAGCTGCCAATTGTTCATAATGTTGATAAACCGTTTTGAAAGCATGACCATATAAACTATGTAGATTGGGAGTTTCATCGGGTGAGAATAAAGTCCAGTAGTCGTTCTCATAAACTCTTTCCATGAACAGATCGGGTACCCAATTGGCAGTATTCATGTCATGAGTACGCCTTCTATCATCGCCAGTATTTTTGCGCAGTTCCAAAAATTCTTCAATGTCAATGTGCCAAGTTTCAAGGTAAGCACAACCCGAGCCACGACGTCTTCCGCCTTGATTTACGGAGACCAAAGTGTCATTGGCCACTTTCATAAAGGGAACAACTCCTTGAGACCGGCCATTCGTGCCCTTGATCAAGGCACCCATGCCTCGCACATTGGTCCAATCATTGCCAATTCCCCCCGCCCATTTTTGGAGTAAAGCATTGTCTCGGATGCCATTGAAAATACCTTCCAAGTCATCTGGGACAGTGCTGATAAAACAACTGGAAAGCTGTGATCTTAAGGTTCCAGAGTTGAACAACGTGGGAGTGCTGCACATGAAATCAAAGTCAGACAGTAATTCATAAAATTCAATGGCTCTTTGAGTAGGATTTTCCTCATGAAGGGCCAGTCCCATGGCTACTCTCATAAAAAAAGCTTGGGGTAATTCAAAACGTTTACCTTCCCAGTGTAACAGATAGCGATCGTAGAGAGTTTGTAGTCCCAAATAGGTTAATTTGAGATCTTTTTCTGAAATCAAGGTGCGTTCCAATTGTTCCAGATCAAACTGGGTAAGCAATTGGGGATTTAGCAGTTGATGTTGAACTGCCAGCTCAATTCCCCATTTAAAATGAATACTATAATCTACTGATAATGTAATAATTTTTTGGATATTTTGTAGTGACAGTGATTCAGTTTGTAATTGTTTAAGCAGGAAACGAGCTGCCAAATAAGTGTAATTGGGTTCTCGTTCAATATGGGCTCGGGCACTGATGGTCAAAGTTTGTATCACAGCTTCTTCGGAAATACCATCGAATAAGTTGCGCAAACTTTCTTCAAAGATCGCACTGGCCGCCACATCTTGGATGCCCTGCGCCATATCAGTAATAAATGTGTAAAGTGCTTCCTCATCCAAGGGTAAACGTTTTCCCTGTTGGTTGAGCACGTGAATGACTTTTTTATGCTGGATCCTCGCTCGTTGCTTATTGTGCTCATCTCGATAAGTGACATAGGCTCGAGCCACCTTGTGCTCACCGGCTCGCATCAGGGTAAGTTCCACTTGATCTTGAATGTCTTCGATATGAATGACTTGTTGCTGTTGTAGCTTGGGTAAAATGCTATTCACAACTTGTTGAGTTAAATAGTGAATAATCGTGTTAATTCGTTCAGAATTATGCGCACTGTCGCCTTCCACTGCCCAAAATGCTTTGGTAATGGCCAATTTGATTTTATTGGCGTTGAATGGAGTCAATTGGCTGTTTCTACGTATCACTTGATAGGAATGGGGGTGGAGATCGTATTCGGTCTCATTGGAAAACTGGGTTGATGATGGTTTGACGAATACTTCGATAGACATGGTCCCTCCTCAAGAGGTCTTAACCTATTAGGGGTATAAAAATTGGAATGATACACATCATACAAGGTTCACTATTCTTGAGCAAGTACTCGCAGTTATTCAATAAGTGATTGTTTTAAAAGGAAAAATGTAATATACTGTTTGCTTTGGATTTTTTTGAGAGAAGTTACTCGATATGAGGTAATCTGCTTATTTTCATGAGTACAATAATCGACGGACATTTAGGACGGCTGGGCAGTTTTGAGGTTTTCATTAATCCCATACTTATAATACTACAATTAAAAATGTAACTCTTAAAAGGGGACGGGTTAGCAACTCATTGACAGTGAGTTACGGATATGGTATAAAGCCAGCTATTTGGTTTAAGACCAGTACATTCAGTAGGCTGTTTTTAGGAGTGGTTGAGAACATAACGATACCATCCGGTTTAGTAACCACTGCTGATCCTTTCAAGAATTAAGAGGCTTTGGAGTGGAGGCTTTAGCCGGCCGGCGGTAGTCCCTTGCAATTTGTGTATGTGGGGGGATGCCTACGGCTGACCGGCTAAAGCCTCCACTCCAACCTACCGGCTGAAGCCTCCACTCCAACCTACCGGCTGAAGCCTCCACTCCAACCTACCGGCTGAAGCCTCCACTCCAACCTACCGGCTAAAGCCTCTACTCTAACCTACCGGCTAAAGCCTCTACTCCAACCTACCGGCTAAAGCCTCTACTCTAACCTACCGGCTAAAGCCTCCACTCCAACGGAGATTTCCCTTTTATTTTTTCGTATCTCATTTTTATCGCATTATTTTCTTTTGCAAGAATCTATTGATGCGCTTCGCAAAAAATGCTCAGCACATCCTACACGGAATACGCAGGATATGCGGTCTCTTTTTATGGTTTATTAGCTATACTTAGTATTATTTAAAGCCACTTTGGAAACCTGGTATTACTTACTATTATTTAAGGTTTGCTCATCCTATGGAACTGTCCCCCTTAACTGCCATTTCTCCCATTGATGGGCGTTATGCCAAGAAAACGATGGCACTACAAGCCATTTTCAGTGAATTTGCATTGATTCGATATCGGATTTTCGTAGAAATTCGATGGTTACAATGTTTGGCGGCTCATCCTGATATTGCCGAAGTTCCGCCGTTATCCAACGAGGCTCAATTGAAGTTGGAAGAATTGCTGCAACAATTTTCACTGTCAGCTGCAGAGCGAGTAAAGGCCATTGAGCAAGTTACCAATCATGATGTGAAAGCGGTTGAATATTTCTTGCGGGAACAATGGGCTGATTCTACAGAATTGATGATTTTAACTCCATTTATTCATTTTGCCTGCACTTCGGAAGATATTAACAATTTAAGTTATGCGCTGATGTTACAAGAGGCTCGTCAACAATTGTTACTACCAGTGATGGAGCGATTGTTAAACACTTTGACTCAACTGGCTGAAAATTATGCAGAAATCGCCATGTTGGCCAGGACTCATGGTCAACCGGCTTCTCCCACTACTTTGGGTAAAGAA
Organism: Thiomargarita sp.; assembly: GCA_020721005.1. Classification (GTDB taxonomy): domain Bacteria; phylum Pseudomonadota; class Gammaproteobacteria; order Beggiatoales; family Beggiatoaceae; genus DYNP01. Next base: position 195,781 of record DYNP01000006.1, on the reverse strand, counting down.
ATTGCAAATGTTGTATATCGTCTGCATCGCCAGCGGGAACAAGTCAAACATATTCCCATTTTAGGTAAAATGAATGGAGCGGTGGGGAATTATAATGCACATCTGGCCGCCTATCCCCAAGTGGACTGGCCGGCGGTAGCCAATCAATTTGTGACCGGATTGGGCTTAACTTGGAATCCTTATACTACCCAAATTGAACCTCATGATTTTATAGCTGAATTATTTGATGCCCTGACTCGTTTCAATACCATTCTCATCGACTTTTGTCGGGATGTTTGGAGCTATATTTCCATCGGTTACTTCACACAAAAGGCAGTGGCAGGAGAAGTGGGCTCTTCGACCATGCCCCATAAAATCAATCCTATTGATTTTGAGAATGCAGAGGGTAATTTGGGCATAGCCAATGCATTATTCATCCACCTGGCAACCAAATTACCCATTTCCCGTTGGCAACGGGATTTGTCAGATTCCACAGTGCTCAGAAATTTGGGTGTGGGCATTGCTCACAGTTTGATTGCTTATGATTCCCTATTGAAAGGGTTAAGTAAACTGGCAGTTAACGAGACCAAATTGCAGCAGGAATTGGCTCACAGTTGGGAAGTGTTGGCTGAGGCCATTCAAACTGTTTTGCGTCGTTATGGTATAGAAGATGCGTATGAACGTTTGAAACAGATCACTCGAGGTCAAGCCATTGAGCAGTCCCAACTGCAACAATTTATCCACAGCTTACCCATTCCTGATTTAGAAAAAAACCGTTTATTGGCATTGACTCCAAATACTTATTTTGGCAACGCGGATCAACAAGTGAAGCAATTACGCAGTTATCTCCGATAAAAGTTTACAGTTAAAGTTTACAGTTGAGGAAGGCGGTTATTTGAAGAATGAGTTCAGTTCACACAATTGACAGGATTACTTAAGAGGGCATTGTACTAATAGGTATTATTGGTTTATAATAGAGCCATCGGCCATTTCCTCAAACTTATAACTCCTTACCAAATAGTACCCAATTATGGAATCCACTTCTCAAATGTCTCAATCTACTCCAAAAAAGGAAAACAACATTGGGGACCAGTCCTCAGTTGCTCAAACGGCAACTGGACAAACGGCCGGTTCATCTGATGCTGCAGATCCTGTTCAACCAACTCAGTCCTTACCACCAGATTCTGAACATGCCACCTCAAATTCAGTAGGAGTTCCGGCTGGAACAGAGTCTGGATCGGCCACGCTGGGAATTACAGCTCCTCCCAATTTTCCTGCTCAAACTTCACCTCCTGCCAAGCCGCTCTCGAAATGGTACATTCGCTATCCAGTGCATTTGTATCAATTTATTGCTGCCCAATTGAACAAGATAAGACCTATTGTGGCTGTTTTTGGCTTAATCCTGCTGATTGTTGTCGGCTTTCTATGGAAAAATATTTTTATCAGCATCAAGCCTGGAGAAGGGGGGGTTTTATACAAACGACTCACCGTGGGCACGATTACAGATTACGTTTATCCAGAAGGATTTTATCTCATTTGGCCGTGGGACATCATGTATGTTTACAATGCTCGAATTCAGCTGCTTCGTCATGAATTTGATGTGTTGACCAATAAGGGTTTACCGATTCATCTTCGATTGGCCATTCGTTTCCAACCTGAATACGATTTACTGGGAGTGCTTCATCAACAAGTGGGACAGGATTATGCAGAAAAGGTGATCATTCCGCAAATTGAATCGGTACTCCGTAAAAATATTGGTCAACATGATCCAGAAGATGTGTATACCAATAAAATGGGTATTTTGAGTAAAATCATTGTGTTGGCTTTGGAAGAAGCGGGACGTAAATATGTGCGCGTAGATGATATCATTATTCGCAGCATGGAGTTGCCTCCCCCCATTCAACAAGCTATTGAAGATAAATTGACTTACCAACAACAGTATCAAGCCTATAGCTTTCGGATTGCCAGAGAAGAGGAAGAGGCGAAGAGAAAGCGGATTGAAGCCAAAGGGGTTGCAGACTATCATGAAATCATTTCCCAAAACTTAACCACCAATCTTTTAAGATGGCAAGGGATTTCTGCTACAGCGGAGTTGGCTCAATCAGAAAACGCCAAAGTGGTCGTGATTGGGGCAGGTGATGAAGGTCTGCCTTTAATTCTGGGAAACATGAAGTAAAACAACTATGTATAAATACTGCGTTCATATAGTTACTGGAATTTGTTTACTGTTCAGTCTCGCTGGTTGCGAGAATTATACTGAAGAAATCCGAAGTCGAGAACAACGAGCCGTGGCTGCACATCAAGCCAAGGAACCCATTTTTATAGGCGTGGCCTGGCCAGCTGATCGTACCGACCGTTTTATTGATGGATTACAATTGGCTGTGGATGAAATTAATGAGAATGGGGGTGTTAAGGCCAGCAATCGCTGTCTGGTCTGTCAGGAAAAACAAGTTCCTTGCGGTCGCTGTCAAAAACAAGGACTTTACTGTGAAGTTTGTGATGAACTCAGTGCCCAATGTAACCATTGTAAACGGGAACAACTGCACCAAGGAACTTTGTGGGGAAGAAGAGAATTAAAAATTCTGTTGGAACAAGAAGCTTATATGACGGAACCTGATTCTCGACGTCGCAACTTTTACCAACAATTGGCTTATAAAGTGGCCGATCGATTTATCAAAAATAAAGATGTTATCGCAGTCATCGGTCATCCACCTTCAGCAGAAGCAGTCCCAGCCTCTGTGATTTACCAGTACCACGGACTTGTCTTTTTGGCCCCGGCTTCCACCAATTCCATGTTGACTCACCCGGGATTTGATACCACTTTTAGAACCATTCCCAACAATGAACAAATGGCTGACCAATTGGCTGGTTACTGTGCTCTTAACGGAAAATTTAAGAAAATGGTGCTGCTTAATGTTCGAACCACTTATGGGGAAGAATTGGTCGATTCCTTTGCCAAAAGTGCGGCTCAATTAGGCATTGATATTGTTCACCGCAGCTCCTTTTTTGCAAATACCGGAGACTTTCGGAAAATTATTGCCACCTTTAAAGACAAAGAATTTGATGCCCTATTCCTGGCTGTTTCTGCTAAACCCACGGGCGCCTTACTCATCAAACAATTAAGGGAAGTGGACATCACTCAACCCATTGTTGGTGGAGATGCGCTGTATTCAGAAGCCCTATTAGCCCTGTCTGGGAATCATGCTTTAGGAGTGGTTGCCCCTTCCCTCTACAAACCCTATCTGAATACAGCCAAACCTTTTATTGAAAAATATAAGCAGCGCTATGGTGGTAGAGAACCGGACGGTTGGGCAGCTCAGGGATATGACAGTATCAAACTGTTGGTGCATATCATTGAGAAAGCAGATTCCACTCGACCCTCGGTGCTGGCAAACTCCTTGAGATACACCTCTTTGTGGATGGGAGCTACCGGTGCCCACTCCTTTCAAGACAATGGGGAAATTATCGGAAAGCAATATTCCCTAAACGTATTAAGAAATACTGGCATTTTTGAAGTGATGCCAGAAGCCCATTTGCCTTATCTTTTTCACAAATTGGCTCAAGAAGGACACAATACCATAAGATAATAGATTTCTTGCAAAAACCTAAGTTCAGAATTAAAAACCCATAATTTTGAGGATCACAATATGAAAATCACATTTATTGGTTACGGACAAGTGGGTCTTCCTTTAGCGGATCATTTACAACGCCTGGGTCATGAAGTGAGACTGGCAGCCTCGCGCCCAACCTCAGACAATTTGCAAAAAGCCAAGGCTAGAAATGCTCAATTTAATATTCTCCCCCCACAACAAGCCGTTAAAGACGCTGAAGTTATCTTCCTAGCCACCCCCTTTCAGGCCAATGAAACTGCCCTGCAAGCAGTTTCCGAAGAGTTACAAGGGAAAATTCTTGTGGACTGCACCAATCCTGTTGGTCCCAATCTCAGTCATGGCTTAAACAGTTTACAATCGGGTTCGGAAAAAATACAAACATTACTGCCAGCAACCCAAGTGGTCAAAGCCTTTACCATTTATGGCTTTGAAAACTTTGAAAATAATCACTACCCCAACTACACAGTCAAGCCCGCGATGATGTATTGTGGCCGAGACGACACTGCCAAATCAGTGGTAAAAACGCTCATCGCTGAATTGGGTTGGGAACCTTTGGATGTAGGAGGACTTGAACAAGCCCTGCATTTGGAACATTTAACCCTATTATGGATCCGGATGGTTCGCGTCCATGGTCATTCACCCAACTTAGTGTGGGCACGTTTAACTCGTTGAATTCCTTCAGATCGTGAAAAGATTAAATAGGGTTCCCAGCAATACATAAAATCTCTATTTTAAACCGGCACTCCACCAAATTCGGCAGGCCCCTTCATCTGAGACCATACAAGGTCCAATTGGATGGCGGGGCGTGCAAGCCGTTCCATACAAACGACATTCCTTGGGGTAAATGCGCCCCAAAATCACTTGCGCACATTCACAACCAGCAGGCATTTCCCCTCTTCGTTCTCGTCCCTCACTGGTATAATCAGGAAATTGATATCGGGCATCTATTTGGCGATCCTTAAGTTCAAAACCAGATCGAGGAATACAGCCAATGCCTCGCCATTGGGCATCAACCACATTCATGGTCTCTTTTAAACACTTTTGAGCAGTCAAATTCCCTGCTGGCTTGACCACTTGTGGATAACAATTGTCCAAAAAACATCGCCCTTCTGCCCGTTGCCTCAATACTGAATAAAAGGCTGCCAATAAACCTTCGACTGTAAAACCAGCCACTGCCACAGGCAAATGGTGTTGCTTAACCACAAATTCCCATTCCCCAGTTCCCATAACGGTCGCCACATGTCCAGGCGCCACTAAGGCATCAAAGATTCGAGAATGAGATGGATTGACAGTTTCTTTTCTGGCAGGAAGAAGCACGGGATCATTTTCCATTGCCAACAATTTAGCCACTGCAGGCCAAGTCAAGCGCCCAGACAACAATATTGATAAATTCTGGGGAATTCCTTGGGCAAGCATGGCTGCCAAAGGGGCCATGGTCGTTTCAAAACCGGCGGCAAAAAATACAATTTTTTGCTGGGGTTGTTGTTGAGTCAATGCGACTACTTCTAAGGGAGAGGAAATGGGGTGCACTTTCGCCCCTTTGGCTCGAGCTTGCTCTAGGGACCGAACAGTTTGTTTACCTGCATTAATGGGCACTCGCAACATGTCCCCAAAAGTTGCCACCACTACTTTTTCCCGCAATGCCAATTGAATAGCGGCATAAATATCTTCCTCTGGACATACACAGACTGGACACCCGGGACCGGGAATTAATTCAATTCCCGCTGGCAACACCGTCCGAACTCCCCCCAAACTCAAAGTCCGTTCATGACCCCCGCAAACATTCATGATTTTGCAAGGAGAATTTTGAGGCAGAGCTCGAATTTTAGTCAACCACTCTTGAGCAATCATGGGGAAGCAGGCTGGCCAATTGGGGCGGATTCAATCGGGATCGGTGGTGAAGATTGAGGTGAATTGCTTTCAGTCTCAAGGCTGGAACCTGCGGCTTTCTTTTCCAGCAACAGGTAATAATTTCCATTCTCACCCAAAATCGATATCTTTTTATCCTGTAGATAAATACCCATTCCCCCCGTGATCACAATAAATGTGATTAAACTGAGCCAAGTGGGTAAGCAACCAAATAAAGCAATGAGCAGCGCCAAAGATCCAGCAATATACAAAATCTCCGGTCCAATATCAGTGATGAATTTTTCAATTGGGGTTAATGTGGTCGGAAACCACTGATAAAGATTCGAGTGAAAAAAAGCAATACTGAGCAGGAAAAGACTGATGAAAAAAAAGGTAGTGTGTTTCATAAACCCTCAAAAGGTAGTTGATTTAAACTTGTAAATTAGGAATAATTGTCAGTGCTCAACCGAAAATTGTCAATGGAAAACCGTTATTATCGTTTTTATTAGGAGTCAATACATGTCGCAAACTCAAGGAACCACCGGTTTACGCGGTATAGCCGTAGGGGAAACTGCCATCAGTACCGTCGGCAAAGAAGGCAAAGGACTCACCTATCGAGGGTATGATATTGAAGAATTGGCTAAAAACTGCATTTTTGAGGAAGTGGCTTACTTATTATTATACGGACGTTTGCCCACTCAAACTGAATTGTCCGCTTACCAAAGTAAACTCCAAAGAATGCGTGCTTTGCCGGAGGCTTTGAAAATTGTACTGGAACAAATTCCTGCTCAGGCGCATCCTATGGATGTAATGCGTACTGGATGCTCAGTACTTGGGACTTTAGAACCTGAACTTGAATTTGCCCAACAAATTGACATTGCCAATCGCTTGCTGTCACTGTTCCCAGCTATTCTATGTTACTGGTACCGTTACACCACCGATGGCAGCCGCATCTCCACCAACACAGACACCGATGACATTGCCGGACACTTTCTACACATGTTGCACCTGCCCGGCAGTGACAAATTACACAGCATCTTTCAACAATGTCTCAATGCCTCCCTTATTCTCTATGCGGAACATGAATTTAACGCTTCCACCTTTGCCTGCCGGGTATCTGCCGCCACTCTAACCGATTTTTACTCAGCCATCACAGCAGGCATTGGGACCTTAAGAGGTCCCCTACACGGTGGGGCAAATGAAGCTGCCATGGCCATGATTGAACAATTGGCCTATTTAAAAAATCTCGCTGAAGTCGAAAAAACCGTACTTAACTGGTTGAGCAGCAAGCAAAAAATCATGGGATTTGGTCACGCTGTGTACAAACACTCTGACCCTCGCAATTCCGTGATCAAAGCCTGGGCCAAACAACTTTCTGACTTTGCTGGAGACGCTCAACGTTACTATGAAATTTCCGAAGTGGTTGAAAAAGTCATGTGGGAACAAAAGAAACTATTTCCCAACTTGGACTTTTACAGCGCCAGTGCTTACCACTTTATGGGCATACCCACTGCCCTCTTCACACCCTTATTTGTCATGGCCAGAGTCAGCGGCTGGTCTGCCCACATCATAGAGCAACGGGCTCATAACAAACTCATTCGACCCAGCGCTGACTACATTGGCGAAGAGCGTCGAGCATTTGTTCCCATCGAACAACGAATCGACAGTTGGTCATAACCCTTTAACTAAAAACCTAACAATTTTGTAATTTCCGTTGGGTTACGGCGCAAATAACGCGCCTAACCCAACCTGCCAAACCCAAAAAAAGACTTCCTGTCGAGAATAATCCAAACTAATTCTCACTTGCTGGCAATGAAAAGTAAAAAGTACTGCCCTGACCCACTTGACTTTCCACTCCCACTTCCCCTCCCAATTTCTCAATAATACGCTGGACAATGGACAATCCCAACCCATGACCTTGGGACTGAGACCGATGCAACCGAGTAAATGGAGTGAACAGTTTAGACAATTTCTCAACCGGCAATCCTTCCCCATTATCTCGCACCCAAAACTGCACCTTATTGCTTTTCTTAAGAAATATCCCTCCCAACTCCAAAATAGGCGGTCGCCCTCCATATTTTAACGCATTACTCAAATAATTCGCCCACACCTCTTCTACCCAAGGAGCATAGCCATAAGACAACGGCCATTCCCTGGGGAACACAATACGAGCCTGATATTCCTCAATCAGAGGTTGAATGCGTTGCTGAGCCTGCTCAAAAATTGCTCGCATATCCAAAGGAGACACATAAATTTCCTGCTTAGAAACCTTTGCCAACAATAACAATGCACTGATAATACCATCCATCTGTCGACCAGCCAGTAACATGTAATTTAAATATTCTCGTTGTTTATCTGTAAAATTAACAACTTCCTTGGAATTGATCAACAAATAAGCCAAATTAATCATGGCTGACAAAGGATTTTTCAAATCATGAGCCACTGTATGCGCAAAAGCATCCAACTCAGTATTTTTAGCCTCCAATTCTTGATTACGGGCTTCCAGCGCCGTCTGCAAATGATAAACAGTCAAATGAACATTGATTCGCGCTAAAACTTCCTCCTGTTGAAACGGCTTAGTCACATAATCCACCGCGCCCAACTCCAACCCTTTCACCTTATCCACTGTATCTGACAAAGCCGTCATAAAAATGATTGGAATATCTTGAGTTTTGGGATTGGCCTTGATGCGTCTACAAGTCTCAAATCCATCAATTCCAGGCATCATCACATCCAACAAAATCAAATTAGGAGGATATTCCTCAATCACTTCTAAAGCCGATTCCCCATTTTCAGCCACCGACACTTCAAAATTATGACTCATCAAAAACTCAAATAACAAACTGATATTCTCTGCCACATCATCAACAATTAAGATAGAAGAATGTTGTAACATAATCATGGGGTTATGGCTCCAAATAAGGTTTAATGAAATTTTTTAACTGCGACATTTTAAACTGCTTTAACAACTGTCGAACTTCCTGTGTAAACAAAGTCAACTGCGGATTTTGTTGCTCCAATTTGGCAATATTTTCCAAAATAGCTTGCACTTTACCACTTTTTAACACTTTAAACAACAGCTCAGCTTGCTCAGGCGAGGGTCCTATCATCACCTGTTCAGAAGGAGGAGTCACTGGACTTTCCTGTTGATCCTCATACACCCACTCCAAAGGCAAACATTCCTGAATTAAATTCAATAACTTTTGAGTTTCAATCGGTTTCTCAATAAAAGCGTTACAACCCACCTCTAAACTTCGATGTTTATGATGATCGAAAACACTGGCAGATGACGCAATCACGATAGTATCTTTTAAAGTCTCAGTCTTACGTAATCGACGAGTCATTTCATAGCCATCAATAACTGGCATTTTTAGATCCGTAATAATCATATCAGGCACGGTGCGCAAAGCAATTTCCAAACCTTCCTGTCCATTATGAGCTTCAAACACCTTAAATCCCAATTCTCTCAACAAATTGGTCAATATCATGCGACTTTCCCAACTGTCTTCCACCACCAAAATGCTGAAAAGCGATTTGGAATGAGAATCGGATTTTCTCTGGTAACCAATGACCAAAGGTAAGTCGTGGCGGATAGGTAACGGCTCCTCGATCAAATTTTGAACTGTAGGTACAATGATTTCAAACCAAAAACGACTGCCCACCCCCAACTGACTGTGTAATTGCAATTTTCCCCCCATCATTTCTACCAAACGCTGACTGATGGCCAATCCCAAACCTGTGCCCTCAACCTGTTGACTCTGATCTCCAACCTGTTGAAAAGGTGAGAAAATTAATTTTTGTTGAGCAGGTGCAATGCCAACTCCAGAATCTTCGACTGTAAAATATAATTTATTTTCAGCATGAGAATATTTGACCAATAAACTCACTTCACCCTGTTGGGTAAATTTAACCGCATTACTCAATAAATTCAAGAGCACCTGTCGTAATCGCTTTTCATCTGCATGTAAAGAGACCGGCAAACAAATTTCCTTGGTAGAATATAAAAAGTTAAGGCCTTTTTGCTCAGCTCGCATTTTGAAAAGATCGGCAATATCTTTTAAGAATTCCCGAAACCGAAAAGGGCTGGCCACCAATTCAAACTTGCCCGCTTCAATTTTAGACAGGTCCAAAATGTCATTGATAAGGGTTAATAAATGTTCCCCACAACGATGGATGATCTGCAATCCATCTTGTTGTTTTTGCGTTAAGTTTTTATCTCTATTCAGTAATTGAGTATAGCCCAATATTCCATTCAATGGAGTACGAAGCTCATGGCTCATATTGGCCAAAAAACTGCTTTTAGCCTGATTGGCAATTTCGGCTTCTTTCAAAGCCTGCTGTAACTTAATTTTGGTCAATTGTTGCTCTTTGGCCAGGGAAATAGCAGCCGCGGCCGCTTTTAACAAGGAAACTTCTAAAGTTGACCAACTGACTGCTTGCAAGCAATTGTCAAAACCGATCAGTCCTCTCAACTGATCTTCCAAAATTAAGGGTAAAATTAGGATCGAGCAGATGCCTTCTGCATGGAGAATGGCTTGAATAGATTCGGGGAACTCGGTTACGGTGCCGTTGATAATTTGTCCTTGTTTTAATTGTTCAATCCATTGTGGAAATAAGTCACTGAATAATGAGATATTTCCCAAGCGAGTCAATTTGATAATTCCAGGGGCACACCATTGCAATTGTTGGTTAAAGGAATTTTCACTGGAAGGGTAATTTTCCAAAATGTACACATGACTGGCTTGAGAAGCACGCCCCAATTGCTCTAAGATTTCTTGATAGGAGAGGCCAGTTTTTTCAGTTTTGGCTTTTCTGCCTTCAGATAACAAATGTTGTTGAATTTCGACCAAAGTGGTGAGGTAAATTTCGCGTTTTATTAAGGCTTCTTCCGCCCGAGTTCGTTCCTCCAATTCTTGTTGAACTGTGGTGTATAAACGGGCATTCTCAATGGCATTGGCTGCGGCGGCTGCAATGGGTTCCACCAGTTTTAAGTCGTCTATGGTGAAACGATCGGGTTGGGTGTCGGCCAAATTGAGCACTCCAATGACTCGTCCTTTGGTCATCAGGGGAATGCTCATGAGAGAACGCAAGGTCAGTCCCGTGCTTTGATCAATTTTTGAAAAATGGCGTTGATCTTTTAAGGTGTCAGCCACCAGTTGGGTTTTGCCAGTTTCAGCAGCGACGCTGGTAATGCCTTGTCCCAGTTGTAATTTCCAACCAACAATTTTGTCACTGAAGGGGCCCTGAGCGTGTTGGCAAATGAGTTCTCCAGTGTCAGCAATACGCAGCCAGAAGGAGGTAACGACTATGTCAAGTAAACGGAGAATTTCGTCCAAGATGGTTTCTAACACTTGTTCTAATTTTAGGGTGGAGCTGAAGACATGACCAATCCAGTTGATAAGGGCCAGTTCATCTGTACGTTTACGAAGTGCAACTTCAATTTGTTTGCGTTCAGTGATGTCTTGGCTAAAGCCTTTAAGACGAATTGGGGTTTGGGATTCGTCATATTCTAATTCCGCTTGGGAACGCAATGTATGTAATTCTCTATTGGGCCAGATAACTCGAAATTCTGCTTCGGCACTTTTACCTTCTACTACACAGGTTTCTAGCATGGAATCAATGAGTTGTTTGTCATCCGGGTGGACTCGTTCCACAAAGGCTTCATAAGTGGGAATATAGTTAGTAGGCTCTATGGCATAGTTTAAACAGTCTTGTTCGGAGCGGAGCACGGTGCCGGTTTTGATGTCCCATACCCAGCTGCCTACTAAGGCCATGCGTTGGGCATCGGCGAGCAGTTTTTCACTTTTTCGCAGGGCGATTTCCATTTCCTTTTGTAGAGTGATGTCGGTGATGATGCCATTGTAAATGATTTCTTGTGGGGTGCAGGAAATGGGTTTTGCAGCTATTTTCCACCACTTAACTTGCTTATTGTCTAAAAGTAGGCGACTTTCAACATTCCATTCTCTTTGATGTTGAATGGCTTCTTGGGAGCTTTTTAGAAAATAGTCTCGGTCTTGAGGGTGAATCAGTTGTTGCCAGTGTATTTTCCATTCTTCAACTTCCATATTGAACAGTTCTTTGCAACGGGGACTGACATAGTAAAAGCCATTTTCTCCATTGGACCGTGTGTACCATTGGTAGATGAGTCCTGGAATGTTGGCGGCTAGGGTGTGAAAGTTGACTTCGAGGGAATGGGCAAAGTGGGTGACTTGTTGGTGGTTTTCACGCAGTCTTTTTTCAAGTTGATAGAGGTGTAGATGAGTTTTGACTCGGGCAATGAGTTCTTCACGAGAGATGGGTTTGATGAGGTAATCGTTGGCGCCGGCTTCTAATCCAGCGACCAGGTCGCTGATTTGGTCTTTGGCAGTGAGTAGGAGAATGGGCAGTTCATCTGCTTGCCAAATTTGTCGAATTTGGCGGGTGACTTGGTAGCCATCTAGCCCGGGCATCATGATGTCCAGTAAGATGAGGTCGGGTTTGAGACCATTGGCTAATAGTTCTAGGGAAATTAGGCCATTAGGAGCTTGTTGAACGGTGTAATTTTGTAGGGTCAGTTGGGTGTAGAGCAATTCCCTAGTTAGTTCTTCGTCGTCAACGATCAGAATGGTGTAGTTAGATTGAAAAGGAGTGGGTAGATCATGGGGAAAACGGGTGATTTTTTGGAAGGGATTGAGGAGCATATTATTTTAGCCAAGGTTGGGGGGAACGGGTTAATTTCGAGAGGTCATGAGTAGTTCTCTGTAGGCTGTTTGGTAACGTTGGGCACAGTCTTGCCAGGTGCCTAGGGTGGTTTTTGTCCAGTGTTGAGTGGCTTGGCTGAGGTGCGTGCGATGGGTGGGGTGATTGAGCCATTGTAGGGCGTTGTGTAGGTCGTTACAGGAACGAACGAGGTAGCCGGTGTGTTGGTGTTGGATGAGGTCTCGGTGAGCAGGTAGATCAGAGGCAATGATGGGAAGTCCCGCAGCCATGGCTTCGAGTAGAATTTGGGGGCGGCCTTCGTGGTGTTGGCTGAGGGTGATGAGACCGGTAGCTTGTGGGAACCAGTGGGTTTGCAGGGCTTGAGGATTGGTGGGACCGTGGTAGTAAACCCAATTGGGAATGGGTAGGTTTTCTTGTAGGGGTCCAAATAGGTGCAGTTGGTCGGATCTTCGAAATGCAGTTTCTCCCCATTCAAATAGGGGACCGATTTTGGCGCGGGTGATTCTGGAGACAACCAGCCAGATTCTGGGGAAGGTGGGGCGGTTGGAGAGATGGTACCAAGAGTCGGCAATGCCAAAGGGAATGGTGCGAATGGTGGCAGCTGTGGAGAAATGGGGTTGGAGAATGGGTACCATCCAGTCGGCATTGGGGGCGATGAGGCAGGGGCGTTGTTTGCAGAGTGTTCGTAATAGGGAGGAGAGTCCGGGCAGTTTGAGGAGGTTGAGGTCTTGACCTAGGACGCTGATCAGGGCAGGTTGGGAAGTTCCCCATATTGGTAGGGCATTTTGTAGCCAGTTGATGTGGAATAGGTCAATGTTATCAGCGTGGTTGCGACAGGTGGTGCGTAAAAGTCGCAGCAGTTGCCAGGGAATGAGGGCTTGGCGAGGTTTTTTTTGGCGTAAGATGTGGGCGATGCCGCCCTGTTCTAGGAGTTGGTGAAGCCAGGCGGCTTGGGCAGGTGAGCAGGTGTAGTCGACTGAGTTGGGAATTTCTCCAGGGGGGGAGCAGAGTTTGAGGTGGGTTTGGTCGGCGAGGGCATAGACCAGTTCGCGGATGAAAGTGCCGCGCCAGTCTTGTGCATGTTGGGGGTAAGAGGTGCTGATCATTAATACGGTGGGTTTTGGGGAGTGGGGCATGGGGTTTGTTGGAATGGTATGGATTGTGTTGGAGGGGGGTAAAAGTCAAGGGATAATATTATTTTATTTAATGTTATCCCTGAATAGAAGGAATTGTTAGTGGGACAAGGATTCAGTCAGGTGAGGTTGAATGGTTTGGAGAATGTTTTTGTGAATTTTAGCATTGGCAGCTATGATGTTGCCGGTTTTGAAAAATTCATTGCTGCCAGAAAAGTCGCTGACCAGTCCACCGGCTTCTAGTACGAGTAGGGCACCGGCTGCCATGTCCCATTCTCTGAGCCCGATTTCCCAGAAGCCGTCTAATCTGCCAGAGGCAACGTAGGCTAATTCGAGGGCAGCTGAGCCTGAGCGTCGTACATCTGCAGCGTGGGTGAATAGGGCTTTGAAAGTTTCTAAGTAGCAGTCAAGGTGACGAGGGATACGGAAGGGAAATCCTGTTCCTAATAATGATCCTTCAAAAAAGTTAGTACTGACTCGAATGCGTCGATCATTGAGGAAGGCGCCACTGCCCCGGGTTGCAGTGTAGAGTTCATCTCGCAAAGGGTCATAAATTACGGCTTGTTCCAGGCGTTGTTGGTAGCGAAGGGCGATGGAGATGGAAAAATAAGGGTGTCCGTGTAAGAAGTTAGCAGTTCCGTCCAGAGGGTCAATCACCCATTCATAGTCACTGCCTTGGTGAAAACCGCTTTCTTCAGCTAAAATGGCATGTTCAGGATAGGCTTTATGGAGCACGTCAATAATGGCAGCTTCCGCTTGTCGATCAACTTCACTGACGAAATCATGATGACCTTTAGTTTCAATTTTTAAGTTACCCCGTTGTTCAAGGGCTCTGTTCAGCAGAGTACCAGCTCGGCGGGCTGCTTTAATCGCAGTGTTTAACATGGGGTGCATGGCATTTTCCTAGTATGATTTAATATTCTGGTATTTTTTAGAGAATGGTGAAAGTGCAAGCAGGTAAATTTAAGGATTAGTTTTGGATCAATGTAGGAAGGAAGGTGGTTTCCATAGGGTAGATGAGAGGAATTTATGGAATAAATTAAACTATTTTATTATTGATTAAATTTATTTATGTAATAATAACTAAAAAAGTTGCATTTAACGACTCTATTTAGTTCAACTTCTACATCGCTTTTTACATCACTACCTTATTGACAGGAGACAGTTATTTTATGCGTGATACTCATCCCAAAAATCATAGCCATTATGGACTTGAAAATCATGGTCTGTCGAATTTAAATGATATTTATTGGAATTTGAATACTCCCAAGCTGTATGAACAAATTGTGAAACGAGGAGAGGGTATACTTGCGCATTTGGGGCCGATTGTGGTGCGAACTGGTCATCACACAGGTCGATCTGCGAATGACAAGTTCATTGTCAAAGAGCCCGGTTCTGAAGAACATATTTGGTGGGGTAAAATCAATCGCCCGATTTCTCCGGAGCAGTTTGATGAACTTCATAAACGCATGGATTTGCATTTGCAAACTCAAGACGTGTATGTGCAAGACTGTTTTGCCGGAGCCACCTCAGATCACCGACTACCCATTCGGGTCATTACTCAATACGCTTGGCATAACTTATTTGCGCGCAACATGTTTATTCAGGCGACCCCTAAGGAATTGGCTAATCATGTTCCCGAATTTACTGTGATTGATGCCCCTCGTTTTCATGCCAGTCCAGCTTTGGATGGGACCAATTCTGAAACTTTTATCATTCTCAATTTCGCAAAGAGACTGGTT
Organism: Thiomargarita sp.; assembly: GCA_020721005.1. Taxonomy (GTDB): domain Bacteria; phylum Pseudomonadota; class Gammaproteobacteria; order Beggiatoales; family Beggiatoaceae; genus DYNP01. Next base: position 180,769 of record DYNP01000006.1, on the reverse strand, counting down.
CTAATTGGTGGGACCAGTTATGCGGGGGAAATCAAAAAATCCATTTTCAGTGTGATGAATTATTTGCTTCCTCACAAGGGAGTGTTACCCATGCACTGTTCGGCCAATATCAATCCTAAGGGAGAAACCGCTCTATTCTTTGGACTCAGTGGGACTGGTAAAACTACCCTTTCTGCAGATGCCTCCAAGGTATTAATTGGGGATGATGAGCACGGTTGGGATGATCAGGGGATCTTTAATTTTGAAGGCGGCTGTTATGCCAAACTCATCAATTTGTCTCCAGAGGCTGAGCCTGAAATTTATGAGACCACAAGACGTTTTGGGACTATTTTGGAGAATGTGGCTATTGATGCTGTTACGCGTCGCGTTGACCTGTTTAATAAAACTTATACTGAAAATACCCGGGGCTCTTATCCGATCAGTCACGTTGCCAATGCCACTCGAGATGGTAAAGGTGGACATCCCAAATATGTGATTTTCCTGTCTGCCGATGCTTTTGGAGTGTTGCCTCCAGTTGCCAAATTGACTCATGCTCAAGCCATGTATCATTTCTTGTCCGGTTATACGGCTAAAGTGGCTGGAACTGAACGGGGTGTTACAGAACCGTCTCCCAATTTCAGTACTTGCTACGGTGCCCCTTTCATGCCCTTACATCCTCAACGGTACGCTGAATTGCTGGGGCAAAAATTGCACACTCATCAGGCGCAAGCCTGGTTGATCAACACAGGTTGGACTGGAGGTCCCTATGGAGTTGGGGAACGCATGAAGATCAAATACACGCGGGCAATGGTTAATGCAGTGTTGGATGGAATTTTAGAGAATGCTGCTTTTGAAAAGGAGCCTTTCTTTGGTTTAGAAGTACCCAAGGAATGTCCCGGAGTGCCTACCGAAATTCTCAATACCCGTAACACTTGGGCCAATCCAGCAGACTATGATGCGCAAGCTGCTAAATTGGCAGGTATGTTTGCGGAAAATTTCAAGAAATTTGCTGACAAAGCCAGTCCCGAAGTCATTGCTGCCGGGCCTCACAGTTAAAATGCTCATTTAAGGAAATATTGTATGCGCCCATTAACATCCACCACAGTCCTGATCATTTTACTGTTATTTTCTCTGGCAGTCCAAGCCCAGTCAAATAATGCTTGGTACGCCATACTGGGCAGTTTTCCCCTCAATGAAAAAGGTTTGGAAACTGCCAATCAATTACGTGATCAATTTCGCACCGATGATTTCAATCAGGAAGAATTCATTGTGGCGGAAAGCAGTTTTTATAAAGGACTGGCCGAAGAATTGTATGTGGTAATGGCGGGACCATTCAAAACTCGTCAGCAAGCCTCTACTTGGATAGAAAGAGAAACTGTGCAGGCAATTGCCAGTGATGCCTATGTCAAACAGGCACAGGAACGCTCTCATTGAGGGAATAGTTTCCTTAACTCATTTCCCTTCCCTATTTACGGCATTCAGAGCACCCTTAACCCCTCCTTGTAAAGTAAGGAGGGGAATATATGGCTTATCTTTTATTTGGTCCAAATCAGAATTCAGTAACATTGGGATCCCCTTAACCCCTCCTTGTAAAGTAAGGAGGGGAATATATGGCTTATCTTTTATTTGGTCCAAATCAGAATTCAGTAACATTGGGATCCCCTTAACTTCCTCTTTTTAAAGTAAAGAGGGGAAATAAAAGCAAATTTCTTTCCCCCCGGCTTTTTCACGAGGAGGATTAACAACGATCTTTGACTTGAGGCATTTTCCCCGCTGCAAAATCTTGTATTTTCCCAAGATGCAAGGTGAAAAATAGCCGATAGTCCTTATCTCCAGCATCTTTGGGCACAAAGGCAAAAATTTTAAATTCGTCACCCTCACTGATCACAGTATCTTGAAATTGGATGCGTTCAGGGTAAGCTGCTTTTAGTTGAGCCTCAGTGCTGTCAATGCCAATGCCACTTTTGGTGGTGATGAGACTGGGAGCATAAATGTGGACACTGACTATTTTGCCATTCAGTGCCATGAAGTTGATATTTTTGGGTTGTTCTTTGGGACTCAGAAATACACAATCTCCTTTACGATAACCTTCTTCAAATTCAATTCCCCCCGCTTGTTCCGCTTCCAAAATACTCATGCCTACTGTAATGGGTCCTATACCTTTGAGCCAAACTTTGGAGTTTTCAGTCAGTAATTCCTTGGCGCAGCTACTGGATAAGGGAATCGTGACAGTGATTAGGGTAGTCATCAGATAACTTGCTAAAAGGGTTTTCATTTTCAGTGTGGACATTGTTTTCTAATTTCTCCGTATGACATGTTATAAAAAAATTTGATTCCCAGACCTGCCAGGTTTTAAAAATTCAGAAAGTTTTCAGTTTTCTCCTCTTAATGTTCCGAAGTAATCATAAAAAGTCGGTAAGGGGTTACCAATCTATTTGGTTTGTATGCGTGTCAGTGAAGGTTATAATTGAGTGCTATCCTATCCGAAACCATCTAAAAATTAATAAGTTATTTTGGGAGACAACATTTTATTTTGCTGTTTTTTCAACTCTTCTTCAATATCTTGGCAACGTGCTTGACGGTAAGCGTAGGCTCTCTCAAAAGCCTCCTTTCTACCATACTTGGCTATGGAAAAAGTAACCTTACGTTGCTTACCATCCTCTGACCAAGCCACGACAAAACGATTACGTCGAGACTCCTCGTAAATGCCGGCCACTCCTAATTTATTGTTACGCTGTGGTTTATTGAAAAATTTGGGCCGTCCGATGCCCACATACGACAGTGGGTATTGCTCTAATAACTGTCTCTCATAATCTTGAGCCAATTTCTTGGCAATGCGCTTCCCTCCATGTTTTCGATCGGCAAAAAACCGGGTAAATTTTTGACCATCCCCTTTTACCCGAACTTGATAACCATGGGTGGTCTCACTATCAATTCGCACAACTGACATATTCAATCATCTCCTGTTGTAAAAAAAACATTATCTTGGGAATTATCGTCATCTTAAATAGTCATCAAATCACCAATCAATAGGGGATTTACCCACCTGTTCCAAATAAGCATTGGTCTGACTAAAATGCCGATTTCCCCAAAAACCTTTGACTGATAAGGGGGAAGGGTGAGCTGCAGTCAACACTCGATGGGACCGTTGATCAATCAAACCCTGTTTACTTTGCGCATAATTACCCCATAACAGAAAGACCACTTGCCTTTTCTGTCTTGAAATCAAACGGATAACCGCATCAGTAAACACTTCCCAACCTCGATTACGGTGCGAAGCAGCTTGTCCTGCCTTCACTGTAAGAATGGAGTTGAGCAACAATACCCCCTGTTGGGCCCAACGTTCTAAATTCCCAGATTTGGGTAAAGGTTTACCCACATCCTCTTGAATTTCTCGAAAAATATTTTTTAGAGAGGGAGGTATTTTTACACCTTCGGGGACTGAAAAACACAGTCCATGTGCCTGCTGTGGCGCATGATAAGGATCCTGTCCCAATATCAGCACTTGCACTTGCTCCAAACAACATTGTTCAAAAGCATAAAAAATCTGATTCTTAGCCGGATAAACCAAAGCTTGTTGATATTCAGATTCAATAAAAGCGGATAATTGTTTAAAATACGGTTGCTCAAACTCATGAGCCAGCTGCTCTTGCCAAATAGGGGATTTTAACAATTGTCTTATCATGATGAATTTATAAACTGAAGCGAAGAAGTCAACCTTAAATATTAAACATTTATTACCCAAATGACAACTTTATTTTATAAATCAAGCTCCCCAAATTTAGTACGGAATATTTTTAGAAAAATAACGTATTTAGACTGCCCCCCCTCTCATATTAACTCTAATTGAAGTAGATACTGCTTTAATGGTTAGGACATGAATTTGGGTACAAAGACGTAATACTGGCTTTTGAATAACCCAGCATTTCCATTTCTAAACGTCATTAAAGTCAATAGGCATTTTTTCATTTGCAAAAATCCTCAACTCACTTTAGACTTCAAACAGTAAAGGAGATGCTTGACCATTCTTATTTGCCTAAATGATCTCATTTGACCGGTAACTTCATTCTCATGGAATAAATAACAAAATTGTGATAGGTGAAAATATATTAACCGTGATTAACTCCCTAGTCAATGTCATAGAATTGAGAGACATGTATACTCAAGGTCATTCCAGAAGAGTGGCCCTTTATGCACAACAAATTGCAATTGCCTCAGGTATGAACAGTCAACAAGCAGAAAGACTCTACTTTGCAGGTTTATTGCATGATGTGGGTAAAATTAGCATTCCAGACGCTGTATTGTTAAAACCCGGTAAACTGTCAGTAGAAGAATATGAAATTGTCAAATTACACAGCGTGATTTCCGCAGAAATTGTTTCCAAAATGGGCAACTTTGAAGACCTGGTCACTTTGGTACGACACCATCATGAACAACCTTGTGGCAAAGGTTATCCCGATGGTTTACACGCCGAAGAAATTCCCCTCGGCTCCAGAATTCTAGCCGTGGCCGATGTTTTTGACAGTCTCAGTAGCGAACGAGTCTATCGAAAAGCCCTTTCGCTCAAAACAGTGCAGCACATCATGCAAGAAGAAGCCAAAAAAGGCAAATTGGATCTGGAGATCACAACTTTTTCCTTAGATATATTGGTTCAAATGGGCAACATCGTTACCCCCAATGAATTTGATTTTCCAGAATTGGAACATAAGAGAAAAGCTTTTTTCTACCAAGACACACTGACTGGACTTGGCAATCGAGACGCCCTGATCCTATTGCTCAGACAAGCCTCGGCAACTCCATTGCCAACCACCTTAGTCCACTTGGATGTCCTACAATTTCGGGAATATAATAAAAAACGAGGGCCCAGTGCCGGGGACGACCTGTTACAAGCCATCGGGGAACAACTTGGACAATTGACTTCTCAAAAATGGTCCACCCAACTGCTTGAAAACCAAATCTATGCTTTTCGCACCATTGCCGATGCTTTTTGCCTATTTTATTGCGGATATTCAACCGATTACAATTTACAAAAAATCTACAAACTTATCGGCAAGATTGAAATGGACTATGCCATTCAATTTGAAACTACACTGATTCTTGAACACACCAAACTGTCTCCTAACATTGAATTCGACATCGGTTACCTCTTCTAAATCATGCAACTACTTGAACAAATCACTGTTAAACAAGAATCTGATATTACTTATGCAAAAATCGCCATTCGCAACAAATTGCAAGCTCTGGGCGCTAAATCCCAAAAAGAATTCCTAGAATTTGCCGCTGCAGAATTGGGAAGCAATTTAATCAAACATGCCAATCGCGGTCAACTGTTACTATTTAAACAAGAAGACCTGCTTTACTTAGCCTCACTGGATAAGGGACCTGGTATTATCAACCCTCACCTGGCCATGACAAAAGGCTACACAACCCAAAAAAACTCCCTGGGTATTGGACTTTATGCACTGTCCACCCATGAAGACTTTCAACTCACGGTCTTCTCCAATTCATTTTACAAAAAACAAACTCATCACGGGACCATTGTCTTATTGACCGAAAAAACCAAAATTGCACCCTATGGATTATTTTCTATACCTTTTGACATCAAGGGATACAATGGTGACTTTTTTAAGAAAAAAGGATCTCACTTCATTTTTGGAGATGCCGCTGGACATGGCAAAGCTGCAGCCCTTAGCGCAGAGTTAATCTTAGAATTATTTGGCAACCATGATTTTGCCCAACGCACCTGTCAAGAATTCTTTTTCCTGGCTGATCGGCATTTAAAAACTAAAAATCTGCGAGGAGCAGTATTCTCATTAATCAATCTCTCTCCCCAAAATATAGAAGTTTGGGGTATTGGCAATATTTTAACCATGTCCTTGAAATTGGACAAAATTGCGTGGCACTTTCCAACCGATGGCATGGTGGGAAATCACATCACCCATGTTGACTGTTTAAATCCCAAACTGAGTCGGGGCGATTTTCTGATCTTGACCTCAGATGGCATCAATCATCGGCTGATGACGTCCCAATTTTTAAGCCAACTCCGATCGATTGAAAATCCCATGATGATTTCCTTGATCATCTACCACTACTATGCTCGGATTAATGACGACGCTTCTATATTAACCATTAGGAAAAACCATGATTGATCCCGAATTTAAAACTTTTTTGCATTACTCCATCACCCAAAACTCCCAAGGTTTGATTCAATACTGGTTGAATTTTTTTGAAGAATCAGAGCAAGAAGTCCAACATCGTTATTATGCTGATTTTCTGTCATTCTTTGCAGAATGTGTTGCCGAAAATCTAGAATTTAACAACGATTCCTATTATGCCCTCTTCAGTTTCATGACTCGGTTATCAGAATTGATCGGAGAGGAACTGTTTTATGATTTCAGAAACTCAGTGTTTACCTGCTATCTCAAATTCCCCATACTGAATGCCATGGAAGAAAAAGGAGTTTTTACCTTTCGCAATGTGGCTACCCTCACCGCCTTTTTTGAATCCTTGACTTCTCGCCTCATGTTGGAATATATGGAACAAAGGCGGAAAATTGAAGAAACCACTGCCAGGGAATTAAAGGAGCGAGAAGCGCCTATGAACGTAGTTGGGACCCGAACTTTAATGGTCTCCATTGTCGGCACTTTGGATTCTCATCGAGTAATGGCCATTATCGACCGAGTATTGACCAAAATAGAAGAAGGCTATGTTCGACATGTGATCATCGATATTAATGCCATTTTGGACATGAATACAGAAGTGGCCAATCAATTGGTTAAATTAAACAAGGCCATTCGCTTTATGGGAGCTTATTCCTATTTGGCTGGCATTACCAAAAATGTGGCGAAGAGTTTGATGCATCTGGATATTAATTTGGGAGATATTCGCACTTATAATTCCACCAAAGACGCTTTACGAGATATCAATAAATTAGTGGATAAAGAATAAAATCTTTCCAAAACAGAGATTTAGAACGATTTTCAATCAGCAGCGCATAAAGTAAAGAGTAAGTTCATGCAGTTACATTTACAATCCGATAACAATCGTTATCAAATTCAAGCTTATACCGATGACAGCGTGACCATCAATGCTGTTTGCTATAACCACAGTTTAGTTGTATTGCCTGACCAATTGATCTTATGGTCTGGAGTGAATTTTGAACTGTTGTCCAGTGCCCATTTTACTGAATTGTCTACATTAACTCCCGATGTTGTATTATTGAGCACCGGTTCCCGGCTGAGATGGCCAGAGCCTAGCCTATTAGTTCCCCTGATACAAGCCGGGATTGGTTTTGAAATTATGACGCTATCGGCAACTTGTCGAACTTATACCTTATTAGCCGCCGAAGATCGCCGGGTTGCAGCAGTCTTTTTACTCTGAAAATCTCATTGGGATCAAGAAGATATTTGTTCCAAACACAGTTTGGTCATTTGGGTCAAGGCTTGAGGCATGGCACAAGCAGCCGCTTTTTTTCCCATATTCAACAATCGCTGGGAATCGGTGAGCAATTCATTGAGCTGTTGGCTCAAATGTGCAACGGTCAATTCTGTTTGGGAAATCAGTATTGCAGCGCCTTGCTCAGCCAAAAAACGAGCATTGTGAGTTTGATGATCATCAACTGCATGGGGATAGGGAATCAGTAGGCTGGCCACTCCCGCTTGAGCCAACTCGCTAACGGTTAAAGCACCTGCCCGGCAAATGACCAGATCTGCCCATTGATAAGCATAACCCATGTGTTGAATAAAGCCTTCCACAGTGGCTTTGAAAGGGGCTTGGGCATAGGCAGTGCGCATGTCGGCAATATGGGTTTCCCCAGTTTGGTGCCACACTTCAATTGGCAATTTGAGTTGGTAAAGTGCTTGGGGAATGGTGTCATTGAGAGCTTTGGCGCCCAAACTGCCCCCAATGATCAGAATGTGAAGGGGACTGTGCACTTGGGTACGGGGTGGAATGGCGAGAATGTCGCTGCGCAAGGGGTTTCCCAAATGTAAGGTATGGGGATGTTTGGGAAAAGTGTTGGGGAATGCAGTGAGTACTTGTCTGGCAAATAGGCGGGCTAACCACCGATTGGTTAACCCTGGAATGGCATTTTGTTCATGTATGATCAGGGGTATTCTGGCTAACCAAGCGGCAAACGCTCCAGGTCCTGTAACGTAGCCACCCATGCCAATTACCAGGCTGGGACGATAGGTTCGCAGAATGCGCCAGGTTTGCCAAGTGGCTTGCAGAATTTTGAATGGAGCGGTGAGGAGACTGAGGGCATTTTTGCCCCGGAGCCCTCTAATATTGATGCAGTGCAGATGTTGAGCCAGGCCTGCATTGGGAAGAATTCTGGCTTCTAAACCTTGGCGAGTGCCTAGCCATTCGACATTGATATTTTGGTCTTGTAGAGCTTGGGCCAGGGCTAGGGCAGGAAAGACGTGGCCACCGGTCCCGGCGGCCATGATAAGGACAGTGGGTTGTAGGGTGTTGATCATTGGTCAGTAAGGGGAACGTTTGGTGTGGAGTTGATGAAGTTGGTTTTCATAGTCTATTCTCAGAAGTAAGGCGAGCATGGTTAAGGAGACGAGTAGACTGGTCCCACCATAGCTCATGAGAGGTAATGTGAGTCCCTTGGTAGGGAGAAGTCCCATGTTGACTCCTAAGTTGATGCAGGCTTGTAGGGCAAGGCTTAGGGCAAGTCCATGGGCCAGGTGAGTAGCAAAATTTAGCCCCAAGTACTGAGCTTTAGCGGCAATGGCAAAGGATCGCAGAATGATCAGGGTGAAGAGGCTGATGAGTGAGATGACGCCTATGAGTCCCAGTTCTTCAGCTAAGACTGCGAATAGGAAATCGGTATGGGCTTCTGGCAAATAGGTTATTTTTTGGATGCTATTGCTCAACCCAACTCCAAATAATTCCCCACGGCCGATAGCGATGAGGGCTTGGGTGAGTTGAAAGCCGCTGTCAAAGGGGTCTTCCCAGGGGTTGAGGAAGCCCATGAGTCGTTCAATTCGGTAGGGTGCCAGCAGTAGGGTTAAGCTGAGTAATATGAGAATGAGTGTGAAAATGGCCCAGAATTGGGCAATGGGGAGACCGGCTAGAAATATCAGTCCCAATCCTGTACAGAGGAGAACGACCAGGCTGCCATAGTCAGGTTGTAACAACAGTAAGTAGCTGAGTGGAATGATGAGCAGGAGGGGGATGAGCAGGTGCTTGAGGGAGAGAGTGAGGGAATAGGGGGTAAGGGTGTTTGCCAGGTACAATGTGAGTGTGATTTTTAGCAGTTCTGCGGGTTGGAATTGGAAGGTGCCAATTTTTAGCCAACGCAGGCTGCCGTTGACAGTATAGCCAAGATTGGGAATGAAGAGAGCAAGGAGCAGTAAGATGTTGAGAATGAGGAGCGGGGTGCTGAGTCGTTGCCAGGTGGTTAGGGGGAATTGCCAGATGGTGAAGGCGATGAGAAGACCGAGGGTTGCATAGATCATTTGTCGCCAAAAGTGCTGCAGTGGTTGGGTGGGGTCAAGGTGTAGGGTGCTGGAGGCGACCATGATGAGTCCCCAGAGCAATAGGGTGAGGGTGCCTAGGATAAGATAGGGGTCTGGTGGTGGGAATTGAGGGGGATGGCGAGTTGAAAAGGGGTTTTTGGGAGTCAAGATGGGAATGTTAATCTCAGGGTTGGGTGGGATGGGTTGAATTTAGCCAATTGAGGTAGTCTGTCACGCCTTCTTCGACAGTTTTAAATGGGTGGGGATAGCCTATGTTGCGTAGGTTGGTGAGGTCGGCTTCGGTGAAACTTTGGTAGTGTCCTCGAAGGTGGTCGGGAAAGGGAATGTATTTGATTTTTCCATAACCGTGCCAACTAAGTACTGCGTTGGCTACATCGTTGAAGGTTTGACTGCGACCGGTACCCACGTTGTAAATGCCTATTTTTTTGGGATTTTCTAGGAACCAGAGGTTGACTGCCACGGCATCTTTCACGTAAATGAAGTCACGACGTTGTTCTCCATTGGTATAGCCATCGGTGCCTTCAAATAGTTGGATTTCACCTTGGGTGTGGAGTTGGTGATTGAAATGGTAAGCCACGCTGGCCATGTTACCTTTGTGTTGTTCTCGAGGTCCATAAACGTTGAAATAGCGTAAGCCTACAATTTGGGAGGTGGCTGTAGACAGGCGTTGTCGTATATATTGGTCGAATAAGTATTTGGAGTATCCATACATGTTGAGCGGTTTTTCATGGCAACGCTCCTCTTTAAAGGTAAAATTTCCGCCATAAACTGAGGCACTGGAGGCATAGATAAAGGGAATTTGTCGGGCTAAGCAGTATTGAAGTAGAATTTTGGAGTAATCATAGTTGTTTTGCATGAGATACTGGCCATTCCATTCGGTGGTGCTGGAGCAAGCGCCCAGGTGGAACACGGCTTCAATGGTGGAGGCGATGTAGTCACGGTGGATGAGGCGATTGAGAAATTGTTGTTTGTCTTGGTAGTCTAGGAGTTCGCAGTCGATGAGATTTTGGAATTTTTCGCCTTTGGTGAGGTTGTCAACTGCCAAAATGTGGTCATAGCCTTTTGCGTTCAGTTCCCTAATGAGGTTGCTGCCGATAAAGCCAGCCCCGCCGGTGACAATGATCATAGTGGTGAAGGTTCTCCAGTTAAATTTATCGCATAGAGGTAAGACAGCAGTTCCCTATTTTTCTTTTTGTTAAGGGATAACAGTCCTTGAAAGGATGTCATTTCTTAAATAGGGTTGTTAAGAGATGGTATTCTTTGGGGGAATGTTGTTTCTTAACTCATTGGTTTTTAGGGTCGTTTCAGTTTGTAAGGCATCTAAGATTGCAGTGGTGGAACAGCCTTCCAAAAAAGGTAGTACTTTAACTTGTCCTCCTTGGGCTTTGACACAATGGCTGCCGGCAATTTGATGGGGTTGGTAATCGCCGCCTTTGACTAATATATCAGGTAAAATGTTGCAAATTAAGTGCTCTGGGGTGTCTTCGGAAAAGGCAATTAGGGAGTCAATACAGGTCAAGGCACTGAGTACAGCCAATCGATTGGCTAGGGTATGAATGGGACGAGTGAGTCCTTTTAAACGTCGTATTGAGTTGTCATCGTTGACCGCGACGATGAGATGGTCTCCCAGTTGTCGGGCTTGCATCAGGTAGTGAATGTGTCCAGCATGGAGTATGTCAAAACAACCGTTGGTCATGACTACGATTTTGCCTTGAGCTTGCGCAGTTTTTACGGTGTGTTGTAGACTGTTTAGGGTGTCATGAATTTTGGCTTGGGCTACCCATGGTAGGGTATGAATTTGATCGGTGGGGGAAGGTTCGGCGATCAAACTGGTTTGTAATTCATGTAAACTGACAGTGGCAGTGCCCAGTTTTGCAACCACCAGGCCAGCTGCCCAGTTGGCCAGGTAAGTGGCTTGAGTTAAGGAATGTCCAGCAGCCAAACTGGTGGCTAATACGCCAATAACAGTGTCTCCAGCTCCCGTAACATCATATACTTCTCGGGCTTGAGCAGGCAGGTGCACGGCTGCTTGTCCCTGTTGCAAAAGTGTCATCCCCTCATGACTGCGGGTGATCAGCAGAGCTTGTAATCCCAGTTGTTCTCGAAGTTGTTCACCTCTTTCAATCAATATGGATTGGGTTTTGCAGGGACCGACAATAGTTTCAAATTCTGCCAAGTTGGGGGTCATTAACGTGGCGCCGCGATATTTAAAGAAATCTTGTCCCTTGGGATCGATGAGAATGAGTTTACCAAGTTGTTGAGCCCATTGAATCCAAATTTGAGGATGGGAAAGGGTGCCCTTTCCATAGTCAGAAAGTACCACCACTTGGATTTTGGTTGAGCAGTGTTCCAATTGGGTTTGAAGGATTTGATCTTGGGCAATGGTAAGGTGATCCTCAAAATCTAAGCGAATTAATTGTTGATGATGGCTGAGTACTCGTAATTTGGTGGTGGTGTGAATGTTGGGGAGGGGAATGAATTGGCAATGCACCTTGGCTCCAGTCAACAATTCTGTCAGTTTCTGAGCTGCTTCATCTTGGCCAGTTAAACCGATCAAGGTGGCTTGGGCCCCTAACGAAGTCACATTTAATGCTACATTGCCGGCTCCCCCAGGTCGTTCTTCTTGTTGTTGAATGTGGACCACGGGAACAGGTGCTTCTGGGGAGATTCGGGAGGCAGAGCCATACCAATAGCGATCAAGCATGACATCCCCAACGATTAAAATGTGTGCGGATGCAAAGTTCAACGGGGGTAAACGCATAACAGGTTATCTTTCTCCAAACTTGACAGAATGTGCTCAAAAGTATAGCTTATGGGTGCATGCATAAGATAAGTCTTTCAATAGACCTCTTGCAAAAGTAAATGATGCGATAAAGATGAGATACGAAAAAATAAAAGGGCAATCCCTGTTGGAGTATACTCTTTATCTAGAGTATAGGCTTTAGAAAGTTCCTTGGAGTGGAGGCTTTAGCCGGCCAGCGGTAGGCATCACCCCACATGCACAAATTGCAAGGATCTACGGCTGGCCGGCTAAAGCCTCCACTCCAAGGACTTCCACTCCAACGTTTCTTAATTGAGGAGCAACTCTCATTTTTTTATGATCGCATACTTTTGCAAGAGGTCTAACATTAATATCTTGTTCCCAAATTTTCCATGGGAATAAAAACCTTTCCCTTCCTTTATTTTACTTTGGAATTTGTCTTCATGAAAAAAATCATACTGGTCCTACTTATTTTTCTTAATTATACCCATATCAGTGCATTTGAGCAAATGTCTGCCAAATCCAAAGTCGATTTTCCTCCTCCTTTTATTGCTCATTACAAGGTGTATTCCAAAGGGTTACCGATTGGTGAAGGTAGCCGCAGTTTAAGCTATCGAACAGATGGGACTTTCGTATTAGAGGGACAGGTTAATACCACCGGTATGTTGGCATTGTTTCGAGATGATAAGGTGACAGAATTCAGCAGTTTTATGTTGAAACAGGATCGGGTGTTGCCGTTGGAATATCGTTACCAACATTCGGGGTCTAAGAAGCAAAAACAGGTGCATATCACCTTCGATTGGCAACGAAAATCAGCTTCCAGTAAAATTGAGCCAACTTGGCAATTGCCATTGGAAGAGGGCATGTTGGATGATCAGGTTTATCAAGTTGTGCTGATGCAGGAATTAGCCTACGGTAAGCGCGATGTTCGTTATAAAGTGATCGATGATGGTAAAATTAAGGAATATGTACCCGTTTTATTAGGTAAAGTATTTATAGAAACTCCATTGGGCAAATTGGAAACTTTGCAATATCAACGCACGTCCGCCGATAAAAAACGTCAGACTACCTTGTGGTGCGCTCCAGATTTTCATTATTTGCCTGTTCAAATTGAGCATAATGAGAAGGGCACGCCGGTAACTATGGTTTTACAATCCGTGCAGTGGTGGTAAGAATTCTCTTGTGTCAAGTCTAGACTCCCCTCCTTAGCAAGAAAAGGAGGGGTATACTTTCCTATCCTTAAGTTTTTATCTTAAATTTCTACCACAAATATTGATCCTCGTGGATGATTTGGTTTCACATAGACTCTGCCACCATGAGCATCTACAGCCATTTTACAAAAAGTCAGTCCCAACCCAATTTGTGGCACTCCACGACGTTTTAAATCAATCACCTCAAATTTTTCAAAAATGCGATCTCGATACTCCTCAGGTATTCCAGGTCCCTCGTCAATCACCTCCATTTGCAAATGTACCTTATCATCTAACAATTCTTGAGGTTTTACTTGCAAAGTAACAATGGTATCACTGGGCGAATATTGCAGCGCATTCGCCAATAAATTGCCGATCACTCGCCGAAATAAATTATCATCCAATAACATTTCTAAAGGGGGCTCAGGCAATTGCAATTTCAGGGTGATGCCCTTGGAATGGGCAATGATGCTAAAATGTTTTTCTGCATCCAAAGCCAATTGATTGATATCCACCCAAGTTAAATTTAATAACAATTTACTTTGTTCCATCTTTGCCAGCATCAAGATATCATTGACAAAAGAATCCAAACGCTCTGCTGCCATTCGAATCATTTCTACATGTTTAAGCAAGGCCGGTTCCGTGATCTTCTCTTCTAACAAAGTGGCATGGAGCAATACTGATACAATGGGACTGGACATGTCATGCACCACCATATTAGACAATTCTTCTCGCATTTTTAAAGTTGCCTGCAATTCATCATATTGCCTTTTAATTCGTAGCATGGAACGTACTCGAATTTGCAACTCCAACTTGCTGATGGGTTTTTGCAGAAAATCTAAAGCCCCTGCCTCCAATCCTTTGGTCATCACTTTTTTTCCATCCATGACCGTGATTAAAATAATGGGAATATGTTGAAAGCGCGATTGATCTTTGATGCGCCGACATACTTCAAAACCGTCCATTTCAGGCATAATCACATCTAAAATAATTAAATCAGGTGAAAGATCAGGTAACCTTTCCAACAGTTCCCTACCATTCACCAGAGAAATTGTTTCATACTCGCCGGTTGCCAACATAGACTCAAGTTGCATTCTCATGCTTTGCTCATCGTCAACAATCAAGATTTTACTACGCGGTGTCATGCTTAAGTATCCTCGTTAACTTTTCTCATGGTAATCCTTAACAGGCAAAATTTAGGTCGGTCATTCTCGTCATCCATCTTACAATAACATTATAATTTATCAAAGTATACTTTTGTGCAATGCAACGCTTTTAAAGGAATTGGAAGAATTTCACAATGACCGTTCATCTTCCTAATGCTGTGCCTAAATATCATGCAGTACCTACCTTACTGACATGATTTTGACAACTTGTTTGACGCAATAACAAAGAAATTACTGAGAACTGATTATCCTCCATAAACAGAATTTCAATCAAGGCACCCCCATTTCCCTTATAGTATCAAACTAAACCTCTTAAATCGTCAACTGGAGTCAATGAGTGAACCCACTGCGGCTGCAAAAAATGAAACTCTTTTCAAGCAGAGAGTAGCGGCAGTAAATGTCCCAAAATTCTATCTGCAGTTAATTCCAAGTAACAAGGAGGAAAAGTTGTGGTAAACTGACAACGTTTACGCAAACAGGGAGCACAGGAAAACTGGCTGACTATATGCCACTGACAACTTCCATAAGTGCCGGTGCGGGCAGGATCCGTGGCCCCATAAATGGACACATTAGGAACTTTCAATGCAGTAGACAAATGCATCAAACCAGTATCGACCCCAACCACCGCCTTAGCCCGTCCTAACTCCCAAGCCAACTGATACAATCCTCCTTTGGGAATGATCTCTACCCCATTTACCTGAGTCGCAATCCTCAATGCTCGTTCATACTCCTCATTATTGCCAAAGGGCAAACGTGGAGTATAACCAGCTGCACATAACTGCCGTGCCAATGACAACCAATGCGCCTCCGGCCAATGCTTAGTTGCCCAAGTTGTCCCATGTAAAAAAATCACCCGTTTTTGCACAACTTCTGGAAAAGCAAAAAAATCTCGAATCCCATACTCCGGCAATTCCTTACTTAAGGAATAACCCAATGCCTGAGCAAACAAATTCCGCACTCGTTGTACAGCATGATCCAATTTTCCTACCTTAAAACGGCGATGATAAGCCAAAGTAGCCCAAGGTTCTCGAGCCGAGAAAAAATCTAAACCACAACGAGTCCCACGAGCCTGACTCGTTAAAAAACCACTCTTCAGCAGCCCTTGAGCATCAATCACAAAATCATACTGACGCTCCTTCAATTCAGCTAAAAAATGCTGCCAAGTACCACTAAATAACGTATTTCTAATCTGAGACCGCCATTCTCGAAAGGCCACCACAATAACCCTATCCACTGCGGGGTGCCAACTGGGCAAGGAAGCAAAAGCCTTCTCCACCACCCAATCGCATCGCAGATCAGGAAAATGTGACAACGCTTCGGACACCGCTGGAAAAGTATGAATGATATCTCCCAAGGAAGAAGTTTTGACAATTAAAACTCGCATAATCACTCTCACAGTGACTTTAAGACAAATAGAATCACCTTGTGTGCAACACCTATTTTGGTATAGTTAAAAATCGGAGGGAAAGCTGTCATTGCCATGCTATTAAGTGAGGATATCACATTATTGGAGTGGAGGCTTTAGCCGGTCGGCATCATCCAACACAGTTAAATTGCGGAGCGCCTACCGCCGGCCGGCTAAAGCCTCCACTCCACAAAGTCTCCACTCCACCGTACCTTAACTGAATAGCAGTTAAGTGTTGCATATGCAGTAGAATCCTCTTTTAAGGAAGTTTTGACAATAGCCGGACGGCATCATCCAGCACAGTCAGATTGCGGAGCTCCTACCGCCGGCCGCCTAAAGCCTCCACTCCACAAAGTTTCCACTCCATAAAGCCTCCACTCCACAAAGCTTCCACTCCATAAAGCCTCCACTCCACAAAGCTTCCACTCCACAAAGCTTCCACTCCACAAAGCTTCCACTCCACCATACCTTAACTGAATAGCAGTTAAGTGTTGCACATACAGTAGAATCCTCCTTTTCCCTCTTTTTCAAGCGAGGAAAAAAGGAAAATTACCCAACAATTGAGAACAACCAAAGCTCTCCCCTTTTTGTATAACACGGTGACAAACCATAAAAGACCCCTTATTTAAACCTTGATAGTTATCCCAAAAATCCAATATAATCGCAAAATAAATTGTTAACTCACCCCCAATCCTCCCAATTTATTGCGATGCGCCCCCAGTCAACCCTGGCTTTACCCAATTAAAGAATAACCCAACATGACAGAAAAGCTACAAAAAGTACTGGCTCGCCTTGGCATCGGTTCCCGCCGCCAAATCGAAATTTGGATACAACAAGGCCGAATCCAAGTCAACCAACAGCTTGCCACCCTTGGCGAACGAGTCACTGAAACTGATATCATTCGAGTCGATGGTAAGCAATTACGGCAAATTTCCACCCCCAAACGCCAAATTTTATGCTATCACAAACCTCTTGGCCAAATTTGTACCCGTCATGACCCAGAACAACGTCCCAGCATTTTTGAACACCTTCCCTCCCCTAAACAAGGTAAATGGATCACGGTAGGACGTCTTGACATCAACACTGGGGGACTCCTCATTCTCACCACAGATGGAGAACTTGCCCACCGCCTGATGCATCCCTCTTACTGTTTAGAAAGAGAGTATGCAGTGAGAATTTTAGGACAAGTGACTGAACAGGCAATAAGCAATCTGTTACAAGGCGTTTTTTTGGAAGACGGTCCCGCCCATTTCAAGAGCATCATTAAAATAGGCGGGCAAGGCGCCAATTCCTGGTACCATGTCACTCTCACTGAGGGAAAAAAACGCGAAGTGCGACGACTCTGGGAATCCCAAAACCTGATTGTCAGTCGTCTCATGCGCATTCGATTTGGACCGTTTATTCTTCCTAAAGGACTGAAAGCTGGCCACCATGTTTACCTCTCAGAAGCAGAGGAACACACTTTATTGGCGGCAGTTGGGTTGGCAGCCCCTGTCTCAATCCCGGAAAATAAACGCCCCCATCGACCCATGAAACGGCAACGTTATTAAAGGGAAATCTTGCCATTCGGCACTCAATAGAATCTCTCCCTCTTTCCAAATTCTTGAAATAAAAAACCAAAGATAACCCATACCAATAATAGCCTCCTATGAACGATAAGGAGAATAAGATATGTCATACAAGCCACAAAACGTGACTGAATTTGGAGAACGTGCACTCTCTCACAAACCCTTAAGAGAATCACCAGACCCTCAAGCACGTTCCAAAATTGTTTCCGTCACTTCCTTAGGAGAGAAAACCATGACTGAAGAAAAAACCGAAACGCTCACCCTAGATCCTCGGGACCGGAAAAGTCGCCTTACTGATAGCCCCTCTGCCCGCCCTGAAATTCAACCTTCGGCCGCAGCCATGCTTGATCTCAGCGACACTTTGGGCGGAGCCAAAGTGGGCAATATTGACCAAGTTCGCGATATCCTATTTGGTGGGCAAATGCGCGACTATGAAAAACGTTTCAAACGCCTGGAAGAACGTTTTGCCCAAGAAAGTCTCCATCTGCGCGATGAACTCATGCAACGCCTCAAAGTCATGGATGAGAGAATTGAAGGAGAAATTGAAAGTCTCTCCGAAAAGGCCAAAATTGATCGCCAAGAAAGACTTTCTGTCCAACAAGACATTCAACATGAGTTGACTGCCCTAAAAGCCGATTTAAACACCCGTTTAATTCAATTAGATGAACAATTTACCCGAGAAGTCAAAAATTTACGACAACAAACCCATAACAAATTTCAAGAAACTACCCTACAAATTCGCCAACAGGGTGAAGTTCTCACTGCCCTGATCAATCAAGAAGTTAATCAACTGCAAGAAGAGAAAGTCAGTCGCACTGATTTGGCCACCTTTTTCAATGAATTGGCAGTGCGTTTAAGTCGCAATATTGAACGTGGGAATGAACTCTGAATATTCTGAAATTCAAAATATCCAATGAAAAAAAGTAGGGGCATTAGGCATTTGTTTGCCATAATTCCCCTGGTCCAACTTCACCTTCTAAACAACATACTGATACTGTTGCTTCCCCGAATATTAAGCAATTCCAAAATTCTGCACATGCCAATTCGGATCTTTAAGCAAAATTCTGGACATTTTACAGTTTTGTAAATTTCAATTTAGAGCCCGGTGCAAGAGAAAAATCTGCTTTGTCTAAAGTGAGCGCCTTCAATAATTGCTGCATATCTTCTGGCAAGGGCGCCTGCCATTCCATCCATTGTTTAGACTGGGGATGATACAATCCCAATCGACTGGCATGTAAGGCCTGGCGTCGAAAGTTACGCAGCTCTTGCAACAATTGGGCACTGCCTTGAGCCGGCAACTGTAAACGACCATAAGTCAAGTCTCCAACCAAGGGAAAACCTTGATGAGCCAAATGCACTCGAATCTGATGGGTGCGACCGGTCTCCAATCGCACCTGAATATGGGAATAAGCTCGATACCGCTGAATCACTCGATAATGAGTAACAGCTTCCTTGCCAGTCTCCACTACTGCCATGCGAACCCGTTGCGTGGGATGACGACCGATTGCTCCCGTAACTGTTCCCCCGGCTATCAGCACCCCCTGCACAATAGCCTGATATTCCTTAAGAAATTCCTTGGACTGTAATTGGGCTATCAATTGGGCATGAGCAGACCAGTTGCGAGCCACGACCAACAACCCACTGGTATCCTTATCTAAACGGTGCACCAGTCCCGCCCGTGGCAAATGTACCAATTCTGGGGCATAATATAACAATGCGTTGACCAAGGTATGTTCCTGATGCCCTGCTCCTGGATGCACTACCAGTCCCACCGGTTTGTTGATGACCAATATGGCTTCATCCTCATATATTATTTCTAGGGACTGTTCTTGAGCCTGCCAATCCACTTCCTCCTTGAGCGAAATCGACAATTGCACTTGTTCCCCACCTCGTACTTTCTCCTTACCTTTAGCGGGACCTGCATTGATCAGGATATAGCCTGCCTGCAACCAATCTTGGAGACGGGAGCGCGAATAGTCGGGTAACAATTCAGCCAAGGCTTTATCCAAGCGATACCCCGCCATCTGAGAAGGAATAGTCAAACTGAACTGTTTCGGATGCGTAGACATCCTTTACTCCTCATTGTGTTCAAAATCCAAACCAAGATTAAATTTTATCATTTTTCAGGAACAGTCTCTTTCACCTCTTTAGTCTCAACTGAAGGCTTGGTTTCTCCAACAGGAATTGGATTCTCTTCTCCCTTTTTAACTATTCCAGATTCTATAACAAATTCTCCAAAAGGAGTTCGTATTTTTTGGGGAGCATTGCCAGTATTTTCTTCCTGCTTATCCACGTTCTCTCCTGGGACCGGAACACTCTTTGGCACTTCGGTCTCCACCACTTCTACAGAAGACACTTCTTCAACTGACTTTGGCTCACCTTCGGTTTCAGAACTTTCCGCAACTGACTTTGGCTCACCTTCGGTTTCAGAACTTTCCGCAACTGGCTTTGGCTCACTTCCGGTCTCAGAACTTTCCGGTTCCCCTTTTGCACTCGATCCAGTTGTCTGATCTGGCACTATAA
Source organism: Thiomargarita sp. (assembly GCA_020721005.1). Taxonomy (GTDB): domain Bacteria; phylum Pseudomonadota; class Gammaproteobacteria; order Beggiatoales; family Beggiatoaceae; genus DYNP01. The sequence goes on along the minus strand of DYNP01000006.1, from coordinate 160,689 downwards.
ATTCCCCGAAAGGAGTATTTATTTTACGATAACCTTCTGGGATCACTTCTTGAGTTGCAGATTCTGCTTCTGGGGAATTTTCCTCTGCAGATTGGTCTTCTTGCTCCTTCACAATTTTCACTTCCTCAGAAGATTCTTGCGCCATCTTCAAATGACCATGCAGAGGCAATTCTAATAATTTTCCTTGTTCGGATTCCACTAATACGGTATCCTTTTCAATCTGCAACACCTTCCAGTGCGCAACTGTTTGTCCTTCTTGAACCAGCAACTTACCCGTATCAGAAGCAAAATAAGCAGTTTTCTCTTCTTCATTAAATTGAATACTTTCCAAATAGAAGCTGTTGTCTTGGGCGCTGACTTCCAAACTGCTTAATCCCAATACAATTAATCCTATCAATTTTCTCATTCTCAGGTTCCTTATCTTAATTAATAATCTTCAGGAAAATGGTGCACAATATCTTTGCACCCCGCATCAAACCACTCCCCGCCTTCCTTGAACAAGGAGAGGAGTAAGAAGGATTTTTTCGTTCTCACGTATTAGTGTGAGATATATAGATTTCTTGCAAAAGTATGCGATCATGGAAAAATGAGAGTTGCCCCTCATTTAAGAGACGTTGGAGTGGAGGCTTTAGCCAGTCAGCAGTAGGTCCTTGGAGTGGAGGCTTTAGCCGGTCAGTGGTAGGTCCTTGCAATTTGTGTATGTGGGGGGATGCCTACGGCTGACCGGCTAAAGCCTCTATTCCAACGTACTTTCTAGGGCCTTCACTCTGGCTAAAGTTTCTACTTCAACGTATTTCCTAGAGCCTCCATTCCAACGGGGGTTTTCCTTTTATTTTTTTGTATCTCATTTTTATCGCATCATTTATTTTTACAAGAGGTCTAATAATTGACAATTCATAGATACTTTTTTACTGCTTTCCGAATTCTGCAGATTTTGACGCTGATCAGCAGATTTGACAAGTCTTTCGAAAAGAATTGGGGTGTTTATATACTCTATAAACATGAAGGATAACATCCCTTTAAGGGGTGTTATCTCGCAAATCTTGATATCTTTCTCAAATCACTCATTTTAAATGAGAGGAAAAATAGTCTTTGGTCAAGCGTAAAATGACCGGGCTGAGGAGTAGTAAAGCGATAAGATTGGGAATGGCCATCATGGCATTTAGGGTGTCTGCTATCAGCCAAATGAGTTCAAATTTCATGATGGCACCTATGGGAACAGCAAGTACCCAGAGCCATCGGAAGATGGGAATGGAACGGTTTCCAAATAGGTATTGAACACATTTTTCGCCATAGACGCTCCAGCCTAAAATGGTGGTGAAGGCAAATAAAATCAGTCCAAAAGTCACAAGGTATTGACCATGGATCAGGGTGTGTTCAAAGGCTAAGGAGGATAAAGCAACGCCTTTTTCAGGGCCTGTCCAGAGACCAGATAGTATGATTACAAAACCGGTGATCGAGCAGACGACAATGGTGTCTAAGAAGGTGCCGACCATGGCAATGAGACCTTGTTGAACCGGGCTGTTGGTTTGGGCCATGGCATGGGCAATAGGGGTGCTACCCAGTCCGGCTTCATTGGAGAAGATTCCACGGGCTACACCGTAACGAATGGCTAGCCATACGGAGGCACCGGCAAATCCACCTGTAGCAGCGGTCCCAGTGAAGGCGTTGACGATGATCAGTTTTAATAGGCTGGGAATTAGGGTTATGTTCATGCCTAGAATGACTAATCCTCCTATGATATAGGTTATTGCCATGAAAGGGACTAGTTTGCCTGATACTTCGGCAATGCGACGAATTCCGCCTATGAGTACTAACCAAACTATGACGGCCATGACCAGTCCGCTGATTATAGGAGATATGTCAAAGGTGGAAGTTAATACTCCAGCCACTGAGTTGGCTTGTACGGTGTTGCCTATGCCAAAACTGGCAATGGCCCCGAACATGGCAAATACTGTACCTAGCCATAGCCAACGGGGGCCTAAGCCGTTTTTGATGTAGTACATGGGACCTCCGACATGGTTGCCAAGGGAGTCGGTTTCCCGATAATGCACTGCACAAACGGCTTCAGAATATTGGGTGGCCATACCAACTAAGGCAGTGCACCACATCCAAAACAGGGCGCCAGGTCCCCCAATGTGAATGGCGGTGGCTACTCCGGCAATGTTACCCGTTCCTATTGTAGCAGCTAAGGAGACCATTAGGGCATTGAAGGGAGTAACATCGCCTTTTTCAGAGCTAATCCGCCCTTGCCACATGAGGTTAAAGCCATAACCCAGTTTACGAAGGGGTATCAGTTTTAGGGTAACCATTAGGAAAAATCCAGTACCCAAAATTAGGATCAGCATGGGAGGGCCCCAAACGAGGCTATTTATTTGGTCAAACAGGGAGTGGAGGATGTTCAATAACGAGGCCATTCGACAGGGTGACTCCTTCTTTAAAAACAGGATATTTGTTAGAATAAGTGACTTTTCAGCCTATAACTACGTTAGGTAAGTCATCTTCATGGGGATGTCTTGGCGTAAAGCTAGGGACATGAGTGTACACGTGAGTCAGTTTACTTTTTTTCTAAGCCCAATACAAGCCTCAAGTTGATGACTTAAGTACTGAATAATTTGAAGATGAGGAGAATTTTTATTTCCCTGCTTTTTTTTCAAAGAGAGGGGTTAAATGAGCTTGAGTTACTGATGGGAGATGTTTGACTTCACTTTAAACTCAGCACATGATTAACTATACTTATTGTTCAGAAAGGTCAATAATAAAAAGTATAACCATAATAACTTTCAAATAACCATCTAAGGAGTCTTTTACCATGGTCGATACCAGCAACTTATCTTCAGAAGATAATCCATCTCCTGCCAGTTTCCCAAAATCGCCGGTCATGATGATGGAGTGTGGCGCCGCCATTAGCCGTGGACAAATGGAAAAATTTGTAGAGAGTTTTCAACAAAGTGCCTGGCGTTGGGAAGCGGTTGTCTACCCTGCTTTATTTGCCTTTGTGGTCCTTGCCGGCTATGGATTTTTCCTCATTTACAGTTTGACCAGTGATATGTCTCAAATGGCACGCAGTATGGATTCCAATATGGGGGAACATATGGAATCCATGACGGATAGTATTGGGCAATTGTCTGAACAGGTTCAAATCATGTCTAAACAAATGCAAATCATGACCTCGACTATTGGCGATATTTCAGTCAAGTTGGACACTCTGCCGAGCATGTTACAACAAATCAGCATGATGAATCACTCGATGAAACGGATGGATGAATGGGTGATGCACATGGACCAATCCATGGTCAACATGAATGAGACCATGTCATTGATGAACAGCTCGGTGGGACTGATGACCCAATCCATCAGCAATATGGATCAATCCATCAATACTATGGATGACTCCATGGCCAACATGGATGAAACTATGCGCGTGATCACCAGCGCCACCGATCAAATGCGTCGAGACCTCAACCATATGAATCGCAATATGGGCACCGTATCCCGTCCCATGTCCTTTGTGAACGGATTTATGCCTTGGTAACCTTCCCTTGATTTCAGGATAAATTCCTCAAAATTGTCCCCAAATTGCCCCCAAAAAAGACCTGCTCGATTTTAAAAAACCTGCAGGTCTATTTGCAACAAGAGGGACAGAATTCACACTCATACCCTTATAAATTTCGTTAAATTCCTATTCAAGACAATACCTCAATTCTCATTATTCAATTTTTCCTGTAACTTCCCCTATTGCAGAATATTATCGCCAATAAACGGCACATGCTACAATAATTCACCTTATTAGGCGGAAGTCTTGATTCAAATTGAGACGGATCTAAATTTTATAAACTAAAAAATTAACAATTTTACGCTCAAAACTTCCTATAGCTGCAAGAAAGGTTATAAAAATAACACTATACGCCTTGACAACTTAACGTGAAAGGTGCAGCTTGGGACAAGTTTTGTGTTACTCAACAAAGCTTGTCTCCTTTTTACAGTTTCATCCCTCATTTTACCAAATCAAAAACCTCGATTTTTCATCATTCAAAATTACGGCGCATTTCTCCTCCCGTCACTCCCTTGACGCATAACAAAAAAATAACTTTCCCTCCTCACCAATCATCATCCAATCCCGATCATTTTAGTGATCCCAAATTGACCTTGGCAAATCGAGGATCTATAGCCAACAATTCCTTTAACTCAACCAAAATGGAACCTATCACTTGCTCAAACTGCCAAGGGGCATTAAGTAAAATCAATCCGGAACCATTCAATTTCAAGGCATTGTCATCTGGAAACAATAACAATTCTGCCACCAAAATTTTCTCAAAAGGACTCTTTTTCAACTGCTGATGAAAACGTTCAATAGAATGACGATGTTTAATGGGATACCAAATTAGAACAATCCCCTGTCGCCAACGTTGATGGATCAATTTAAGACTGTTTAAAATTGAGCCAAATTCCTCTTGTTGTTGTTCAAAAGGGGGATCAATCAACAATAACCCTCTCTTTTCCTTGGGAGGCAGAAAAGCCTTGAGAGCCAAATAACCTTCCCCTTGATGAATCGCCAACTGTCGATTATGTCTAAGTGAAGTTTTAAGTAACTGAATTTCTTCAGGATGCAACTCCACTAAGATTCCACGATCTTCTGGTCTCAATAACGCGGCTACCAACAGGGGAGACCCGGGATAATAACGTAACTGCTGCTGATTGAAACGAGCAACCAAGTGTGCATAAAACCGTATTTCCTGAGTTTTTGGTTCAATTTCCCAAATGCGCTGTATTCCCGAAACATATTCCAAAGTTTTTTGGGATTCTGGATCAAGTAGAGAATAGAGCCCCTTTCCAGCATGAGTTTCTAAGTAGCAGAAAGGAGTAGGTTTAATTTTTAGGGTCTCAATCAGAGCAATGAGTACCGAATGTTTGTAAACATCAGCAAAATTGCCTGCATGATAGGCGTGGCGATAATTCATAATAATATCTTTATCAATGGATGAGAAAATAGTCAGGAGTATTTGACAACTGTTTCATAAACTTCAGAAATTTGTTGAGCCACAGCCTGGAGAGTGAATTCTTGGAAAAATCGTTGTTGACCACTTTGTCCCAAACGTTCCCTTAGAGAATCTTCCACAGTCATTTTCTGTAAAGCCCCAATCAGAGAGGGAAGTTCTCCTGGAGGGATTTTTAAACTTCCCTCTCCTGTCACCCAAGCAGTTCCAGAGCCGGGAATATCGCTGACAATGATGGGTTTTCCATAACGCATGGCTTCCAATAGGACCACTCCAAATGCTTCGGTGCGTTCCAAAGAAGGTAAGCAGAAGGCATCACAGGTGCAAAGCAAACCTTGCAGATTGGGAGTGGAAAGGTGACCGAGCAATTTGACTCTTGGACTCAGTCCCCATTGTTTGATCAGCTGATTCAGTTGGGATTGTAATTCTCCTTGACCGACAATGAGCAACTGACCATTGGGCACTTGAGTGAGGGCTTGTAACAGTAAACTGTGCCCTTTGTAATAAGTGAGCCGTCCAATACACAGGAATCGAGTTAGATGGGGTTGCCATTGCTGATGGGACCAATCGATTATTTGGGAATTGGGTAGAGGAAGTCGTTGAGGATCAAGTCCCAAGGGAATGATGTGACATTTGGAGCGCCAAGGCTGTAGGGCTGGGCTGCTGTGCAAATAGGGGGGAGAAGTGACGAGAATAGCGGCTGCTTTAGCCAACAATCGTTGTTCAAAAGGGCGGTAGAAGGGGTAAGCCAGGGTAAGGCGGCGATTGATTTGGGAAGTGACATCCGAATGCCAGTGAATGATCCAGGGAATAGATTGGGCAGCGGTTTGTCCAAGTGCCCAAAATGCAGAAGTATTGGGGAGATGCAGGTGGAGAATTTGGGGAGAATGGCGTTTGATGACTTGTTTTAACCATAAGGGGTAATGGGGACTGATAGGAGCATACAGCAATCGCCCATAACTGGGAACCCGATACAGTTGGATATCCGCATAGTTTTCGGGTTGAGAAGGCAATGGGTAGGTTGGCCAATGCCAAGCATGCTGGTGTGCCAAAACGGTTACTGAGTGTTGTTGAACTTGGATAAGAGCTAACTCGGCTAGAAAGTGTTCCATTCCTCCTGCAAAGGGTGGAAAATATTTGCCAATATGGAGTACTTTAAGGGACATATTAGATCTCTTGCAAAAGAAAAAAGTAGGTAGGGTTAGCGTAGCGTAATCCAACAATTGTTCTTATGCAAGAGGTCTATGATAAGAAATTATACCCAGTACCTCCTTGACTTGAAAGGGAACTGTTGTGGGGACCGAATGAGTTTTTTGGAACTCCCCCCTTTACTCCTTTCTGAAATTAACTGTTTGGGAAGAAAAGTGAGGGAATTGCTGGGGATTTAATCTCTCCTAATGGGTAGGATAAGTTCAGCACAAACGCCGGGTCGGTCGGGTCGGTTAGACAGGGTACATCGTCCACCGCAGCTCCATACCAAGCGGGCAATCATGGCAAGGCCCAATCCCATGCCTTTAATTTCCCCGGTAAAGTGTTTTTCACTTTGGTAATAGGGAATCCATACTTTATCAATTTCTTTGTCAGTGATACAACATCCATTGTCGGTAAAACGTAGGTGAATAGATTGGGAATTAGTTAGGTTAATGTAAATTTCTATGTCAGGTTGATTTTGGGGATGGAATTTTTTGGAATTGGTAAAAAGTTCACGCAGAATCAGTTCCATGCTTTGTGGGGAAAGCAAGAGGTGTTGGTCAGTTATTTCGGCGTGAAGGTGCAGTTGGGTATTTTTAATTTCTAAATCTTGTTGAATTTTTTCGATTAAAGTGGGAAAATGATGGACTTCAAAAGTCGTTTTAACTTGCAGTAATTGGGAAGAATCTATGTATCGTAGGATATCCAATATTTGATCTTGTAAACGTTTGGCACTTTCGCGGGCAATTTTCAGTAAGGTGTGGGCCCGTTGACTATTCAAATTCATCAGTTGTTCGTCAAGCATTTGTAAACTGACCAGGCCATTCAATGGTCCACGTAATTTGTGAGAAACTAGGGTTTGAAACGTCCACATTTGTTGTTGTAAGTTCATGTTTTCACTGACATCTCGCAAATGAACCAGTTGACTGTTGGTTTTGTCAGAAGGCAATTCCAAGATATCCACTTGTAGCCACAACGAGGAAGTTTGCTTGGTTTCAGGACAAACTAAAAAGCGAGGCGTGCTGCCAATGTTGGGTTGGGGCCAGTTTTGCCAAGCGATTTCTGGCTCTGATTTGTAGAGTTTCTGCTGAAGAAGCTCTTTAAAACTGGCGGGCAGACAGCCTTCTTTTAAAATGCCTAAGTAAAAACGGGCACTAGAATTGGCGTATTGAATAATATCCCCTTTTTTGAGAAGAAGATAGCCGTCATTGGACTGCTCCACAGCCCACTCAAAACGGGAACGTTCCGCCAATAACCGTCTATAACGATTCAGTCGGGTAATAGTGCGGACACGTGCTCGCAGCTCATCGGTATCGAAGGGTTTACTGATGAAATCATCGGCCCCCACTTCTATACCTTTAACTCTGGATTGGCGGTCGTTAAATGCAGTTAACATAATGATGGGAACATCTGCTAGAGTAGGATGTAAACGCAAGCGGCTACAAACCTCAAAGCCGTCCATGTCTGGCATAACTACGTCTAATAAGATGAGATCCGGAAGATGTTCTTCTGCTTTTTGTAGGGCTTCTTGTCCACAAGTGGCGCAAATGATTTGATAACCTTCAAAAGATAATATCTTTTCAAGGGCTTCGCGTCCTACTTTTTGGTCATCAACGATAAGTAATCGATTTTTCATGGTATCATGATTGGTTAGAGTCAATGGGAAGAGTTGGAATCTAAGAGTACAAACTTGGAATTGTGCCTCTATTTAAACAGCGCATGTTCTATTATATTGAGTATAATGCCCCAAAGTTAGTTTTTTTTAAACCTTTAAAACACACAGTCAATTTCTATGCAAGAAGCTCAAGTAAGTTTAAAGACGGATTCTAATACGGAATTTTTAGCTAAATATCCCCTTTTAGACGGAATATTTGATGAAATGAGTTCCTCAAATGGGGATATTCGTCCACATTGGGAGTATATGCACCGCTCCTTGAAAATGTTGGGTCAGGCGGAATTAGAACGCCGTGGGCAGGATGCTCGTCGTCTGTTAAGGGACAATGGGGTCAGTTATAACGTATGTGCTGATGCGCAAAATCGGGATCGGCCTTGGCAATTAGACCCCATTCCTCTTCTGATAGCCAGTCAAGAGTGGTCTGGGCTTGAAAAAGGCTTGATTCAACGGGCGGAATTGCTCAGTTTATTGCTCACTGATTTATACGGCCCTCAGGAAACTTTAAAAAGAGGATTGTTACCTGTTGAGTTAGTTAGTACTCATCCTGGCTTTTTAAGAGCCTGTCACGGGCTTAAAATGTCCCCCCTTCATCCTTTACCCTTGTATGCCGCAGACTTAGTTCGCACTCCAGATGGGGAGTGGCGTTGCCTTGCCGATCGCACACAAGCTCCTATTGGAGCGGGTTACGCTTTAGAAAACCGAATCATCATGTCCCGAATTTTGCCTAGCCTATTTCGGGATTCACACGTCCACCGTTTGGCCCTATTTTTCCGTACCTTACGAACCACTTTAGCCCGTCTCGGTGGGCGGGAAGATCATCGTATTGTCGTATTAACTCCGGGACCGGCGAATGAAGCTTACTTTGAGCACGCCTACCTAGCCAAGTACTTAGGTTATACCTTGGTAGAGGGAGGCGATCTGATTGTACGTGAAGGAAAAGTGCGACTTAAAACCTTAGACGGTCTACAGTCCGTAGATGTGATACTCAGAAGAGTCAATGACAGCTACTGTGATCCTTTGGAATTACGCCAAGATTCACTACTGGGAGTGGCTGGATTGGTACAATCCGTCCGTCTTGGAAAGGTGGCCATAGCGAACCCCTTGGGCAGCAATCTTTTAGAAAATCCGGGGTTGCTCCCCTTTTTACCCAAATTAGCCAAATACTTTTTGGATGAAGAATTACTGATGCCCTCCCCTCAAACCTGGTGGTGTGGAGACCCACAATCTCGAAACTATGTCCTGGCCAATTTGGAACAACTGATCATCAAACGAATAGCCAGTGTACCTGGCAAAATGTCCATTCGAGGCCAAATGCTCAGTAGCAAACAACGAGAATTGTTGGCTGACCAAATCCGCACACAACCTAACTGGTTTGTGGGCAGCGAAGAAATTGCTCGCTCCACTGCTCCAGTCTTTGTCAATGGTCGATTAGAACCTCGTTATCTGGTCTTGCGCAGCTTTCTGGTCAGCAGTGAACATGGCTATCGAGTCATGCCCGGGGGATTAACGCGAGTGGCTCTCAACGACAATAACCCCATCATTTCCACCAATACGGGAGGTCTTAGCAAAGACACCTGGGTCTTGGCCAGTGAACCCACCAATTCCGTAAGTTTAATTCCAACCACCCAATCTGCCTATTTTGAAGGCACCCGGGAAATGCCCAGTCGAGTTGCCGAAAATCTATTTTGGCTGGGAAGATATGCCGAAAGAGCCGAAAGTACCATTCGACTTCTCCGAACCGTATTGATCTACTTAACGGAACCGTTTGATTACCCAAGTTCCTCCTCTAAAATCAGTCTGCACAGTCTGTTACGAGCAGTTACCAGTGTCACCGAAACTTACCCTGGATTTGTTGGAGAAGGCGCTGCAGCGCGCCTGGAAGCCCCAGAGATCGAATTGCTCTCCATATTTCTAGACAGCCATCGTCCCGGCAGTCTCAGTTTCAACCTACAATTTCTACTCAATTCAGCCCGATCAGTAAGAGACCGAGTTTCCCCTGACATCTGGCGAGTTCTCAGCAACATTGAAGACCAATTACAAGCCTTACAAAAGGAAACCCCTTCCAAATTGAATGATACACTGGTTGAACTGGACAACCTGATCACTGCTTTGGCAGCATTTGCTGGACTCAGCCTAGAAAACATGACCCAAGGCCAAGGCTGGCGATTCCTCATGATTGGTCGCCGTTTGGAACGAGCCTTCAACCTCACCCAACTCCTGAGAACCACATTATCCACCCCGGGAACCGACGATTCTGCTTTGTTGGAACACCTGCTCAACACCACCGACAGCCTGCTCACCTATCGTCGCCATTTTCGCTCTCAACCTGAAGTACAAGCCACTCTACAACTCATTCTACACAGCGAAGAAAATCCCAGAGCCTTGGGTTATCAACTCGCCAATTTAGAAAAATGTATCGGCAACTTACCTCGCAACAACAGCCTATTTCGTTCCCAAGAAGAACGTTTAAGCCTAGAAGCGCTCACCCTGTTACGACTTGCAGACATTAAAACACTGGCCCAACCCTCAAAAGACAATTTCCGAACAGAATTGGACCAACTGTTGGCCCGACTGGGACACCTATTACCCGCCCTATCCGATGCACTAACCAGTGCCTATTTCAGCCATGCTGAACAACCCCAACACCTGATGTAATCACCTCAATCTAGGATGATCATACTGATTACCCATCCCACGCTTACTTTTCAGATTACCCACCGGCAACCTGGTGGGCAACGAAAAGAAACTGTCTAGCCCTCGACTTACCTATTGAAACACAACCTTTTATGACTAAAAACCACTCGCATTGCATAATAACATTTAACCCCTCACCTCATTATTATTGCCAAAAATTCAAACCTGACGTAAAATATCGCCGTATGTATTCCCACCTGAAGCGTGGGAACGAGGAGAAAGTTTTAAACCCGACAAACCAACCCTAAAGTGAAAAAACCATGGCGTGTAACATACTGATCAGTGATGACTCGATTTCCATGCGGAAAATGTTGGCATTTACCCTAACTGAAGCCCGTTATCAGGTGACACAAGCGGACAATGGTCTGACTGCCTTAGAACTTGCAAAAACTCAGACTTTTGACCTGATCATCACCGACGTCAACATGCCCAAACTGGATGGACTGTCTTTAGTGCGAGAGCTTCGCACCCTATCCCAATATAAATATCAACCAATTTTGTTACTGACCACTGAAACCGACCCTGAAAAAAAGCAAGAAGCCAAACGCGCCGGGGCCACCGGTTGGATCATCAAACCTTTTAACCCGGACAAATTATTGGCGGCAGTACGAAAGGTACTCAACTGTTCTCCATAAACTCCAATTGAGGTAATAATATGGCAGTAGACATGACAGAGGTCCGTCAACTGTTTTTTGAAGAAAGTTTTGAAAATTTAGATAACATGGAGTCCAACTTATTAGATCTTAGCATAGGTCCCATTGATAAGGAACTGGTCAACAGCATTTTTCGAGTCGCCCATTCTATCAAGGGAGGCGCCGGGATTTTCAAATTTGAACACATCATCAACTTTGCTCACGTCACCGAAACCCTACTCGACGAAATGCGCAAAGCTGAACATCTGGTTACCCAGCCCTTGATCGACCTATTATTGCGCTCAGTGGATATCATGCGCATGATTCTCACTTCACTTCAAGAAGGTACAAAAGTTGACGAACAAGAAGTCCTAGACTGTGAAAATCAACTCAAAAGCTTCCTGAAAACTCCCATAGAAGTGCCTTTTTTGGAAGGCCACAAATCCACATCCTCCACCAACAACACAATTATTCCCCCCACAATACCGCCCATTGACCCTGCAGAAATGCTCATCGAAGGCTGGCACATCAATTTCAAACCTTATCCCACTCTGCTTGCCACTGGGAATGACCCAATCAATTTGTTTCGAGAATTGGCCAATTTAGGCACCCTGGAAATATTTCCCAACTCCCAACAAATTCCCTCTTTCTTGGCACTCGAGCCCCAAACCTGCTATCTGAGTTGGGAACTTAATTTACATGGACAACTGCCAAAAACAGTAGTTGAAGAAATTTTTGAATGGGTCGAAGGAGATTGTGACCTAGAAATCACTCCCTTAAAAAAAAATTTACCTTCCCAAATCGCACCTAATTTGCACCCAATTTCCTTGGTACCCTCTGGCAAATCTTCTCAGAGGGAAGAACTTTCTGCAAGTTCCCAGAAACTCAATGCCGAAGCTTCTTCAACTTCCCTACGCTCAGCTCCCATCCAACTTGGACAACCGGTTGAAATTAAAACTGAAAAGGTTGAAACTGAAACTCAATCTGCCCCCCCTTTTACGCTTCCCCTCTCTTCCTCAATGGAAAATCCAACCCTTTCCATTGAAGCCATCAATTCCCCTATTCCCAGCTTGCCCCTCCATTTAGAAACTCTGTCCCTTCCCCTCGAAGATCCCGTTAAGCCCCCTTTGGATTCCTCATTAGACACTCATACTCATCGCAACAACAGTTCAGAAGCCACTTCCATCCGCGTTGGCATCGACAAAATTGACGACTTGATCAACATTGTTGGCGAATTGGTCATCACTCAATCCATGTTAGACCAAGTCGGAGAAGACTTTGACAACAGCAAACTCATCCAATTGCGAGACGGTCTCTCACAACTGGAACGCAACACTCGAGAACTCCAAGAAAGTGTGATGCGGGTTCGCATGTTACCCATCAGCTACTCTTTCAACCGCTTTCCCCGTCTGGTCCATGACCTCAGCGTGCAACTGGGCAAAAAAGTGGAACTCAAACTCTCGGGCATTCACACCGAATTAGACAAAACCGTCTTGGAAAAAATGAGTGACCCCCTAGTCCATCTGGTGCGCAATGCCTTAGACCACGGTATAGAAATTCCCCTCCAAAGGCAACTGGTTGGCAAATCGGAAACCGGATTACTCCACCTCCACGCCTTTCACCAAGGCGGTAATATCATGATCCAAATCAGTGATGATGGGGCCGGCATTGACTTGGAAAAAATTCGTCAAAAAGCCATCCAACAAAAACTGATAGCCCCCGAAGACCGTCCTTCTGAAGAGCAACTGTACGAACTTATCTTTCAACCCGGCTTTTCAACTGCCACCCAAGTCAGTGATCTGTCGGGAAGAGGAGTGGGAATGGATGTGGTCAGACGCAACATTCGGTCCTTGGGTGGCGCCATTGAAGTTCAATCCACCTTAAACAAAGGCACCGTCTTTAAAATTCGTCTCCCTCTCACCCTCGCCATTTTAGATGGACAATTGGTGCGAGTGGGTCAAGAAATCTACATTCTCTCCCTACTTTCGATTATAGAATCTTTACGCATCAAACCCCAACTGGTCAACCTACTGGCTGGGAAAGCTGAAGTTTACAAACTGCGAGATGACTACATTCCCATCTTGCGTCTTTATGACCTATTTCAAGTCACTCCCGGCACCACTCAACTGGACCAAGGGCTGTTGGTCATTGTAGAAGGAGATGGACAAAAAATTGGACTTTTTGTTGATGAATTACTCTCTCAACAACAAATTGTCATCAAAAGTTTAGAAACCAATTTCAAAAAAATACAAGGCATCTCTGGCGCCACGATCCTAGGAGATGGCAGCGTAGCCCTGATCCTGGATGTAGCTGGTCTCATTCAACTATTTCATGGTCGTACCCAAATCACTGTTCCACGATCTGCCAGTTTTACAAGGAATTTAATATGACTCAAGAAGTGACCACGGTCTCCAACAAATATCTAACCTTTGTCCTAGCCACTGAAGAATATGCTGTTGACATTTTACGCGTCCAGGAAATCAAAGGTTGGAGTAAAGTGACCCCTATTCCCAACACTCCGGACTACATTTGTGGGGTCATTAATTTACGCGGCACTATTGTTCCCATTATCGACCTCCGCCTTCGCTTTGGACTTCCCTGCTTGGAATACGGTCCCATGACCGTTATTGTCGTGTTAAGAGTTATATCCAATCAACGGGAACGCATTATGGGCATTGTAGTCGACGCAGTTTCCGATGTTTACGACGTCATAGAAACTGAAATCAAACCACCCCCTGATTTTGGCAGTGTGATCAGCATTGAATTTGTCAAGGGACTGGTCACTGTCGACGAAAAAATGGTGATTATTCTGGATATAGACCGCCTACTCAATTCCAATGAGTTGGCCATTGTGGAACCTTTAACCCACTAGGAGAAACCAATTGGCAGGACTAAAACATCTTTTACCGATGAAGGCCAATTGCATAGAATTGTCACAATTTGAGGAAAACAGATGAAGTTCATTGCTCATTTAAAAATTCAGCAAAAATTACTGGCCATGCTACTGTTTCCCATCCTGGGATTGCTTTACTTTTCAACCACCCTGCTTATTGAAAAAATCCAGACCGTCCATGATATGCAAGGTCTTGCTGAGCTCACCGAATTATCCATCCATCTCAGTCAAGTGGTTCACACGATTCAACTGGAAAGAGGAGCCAGCAGTCTATTTTTAAATCATCAAGGGCGCCAATTTGCCTCGGAGTTGGCCCATTACCAGGAGCGTTCCGATCAAGCCATTCGTACCATACAAGAATTTAAAACTCAGTTTCAAACCTTTGATTCAGAAAGCTTTAAACTTCATTTAGACGAAGTGTTCTCAACTTTTGAGCAACTGCAAAAATTGCGGGAAAAAATTAATAATCTAACCACAACTCCCAAGGAAGCGATTAGTCAGTATAATGTTATTAACCGACAATTATTTCAATTTATCCTCAATACTACCCAATTGCGAAATTATCGGGAAGTGTTCCCTTTGAAATTGGCTTACATCAATCTGCTTCATGCCAAGGAAAAAGCGGGACAGGAACGGGCTCTATTGGTGACTGTGTTTAGCCAAACTCATCTAAAAAGTGAGCAATTTCAAGAATTTATTCGACTGATTTCTGCCCAAGATACCTACCTCAACCATGAAATTATGAATTATTTGACTGAGGAACAAAAAGAATTTTTGAAGTCCAAGTTGACTCCCAATAATTCAATAATTGAGGAGACAGAGCGGCTGCGGGAAGTTATCTATACTGCAGCTCATACTCCAGAGGGAGCATTATTGGAAACAGTGCCCCCGGAACATTGGTTTACCCAACAAACTCGTAAGATAGAAGTACTCAAGGAAGTGGCTGACAAGTTGGCTCATGACCTGTACCTACAGGCAGAAAATACCCAATACATTGCCTTCAGCGGTTTTATTTATCTGTCTCTGTTAATAGGAGTAGTGCTGATTTTTAGTATTTTCTTCTTTATGACGGTATGGTACAATACCACTCAACGCCTCAAACAAACGGTAGGCATGGCGAATCGTACTTCTACTGGTCACTTGGAAGAACTGGAAACGGATGGGCAGGAAACTATGTATCGAGACGAAATCGGTCAACTGTTTAAAGCTTTGGTGGATATGCGCAGTCAGTTGAAAGCCAGAATTGAGGCCAACAAACAAATTTCAGAAGCTGCGTTGCGCATCAATCAGGCTTTGGATTGTGTCACCACCCACGTTTTAATAACCGATGAACACTATAAAATCATATACTTGAACAAGGCCGCTCAACAGTTGTTTACCCGGGAAGAAGTTCGATTTCAAAAATATTTGCCCCAATTCAAAGCCAGTAATATACTTGGGACTGCCTTTGATTTTTTCCATAAAAATCCCTCTCATCAACAAAAACTGGTCTCCGGATTGACATCCAGTCATCATGCTCGTATAGTCATAGACAACTTGGTATTGGATCATATTATTACCCCGGTAATCAACACTGAAGGGCAACGCCTGGGACTGGTTTTAGAGTTTAACAACCGCAGTCTTGAAGTAGGAACTGAACAGGAAATCAACCAAGTGATTCAGGCCGCCTCTCAAAGTGATTTCAGTCAACGCATCCAATTGCTGGGAAAAACAGGGTTCTTTCGATCATTCAGTGAGGGCATCAATCAAATTCTGGATTTTAATCAACAGGCTGTAGAAGACATTATGCACATTGTTTCGGCCTTGGCAAAGGGGGATTTGACCCAAACTATCCAAAATGAATATCGAGGTGCCTTTGATCAGTTGAAAAATGATATCAATAGCACCATTGATAAACTGGTCGAAATCATGATCGTGATTAAAGAGACTGCTGAAACTATTGAGCATACGGCAGAAGAATTATCGATTGGCAACAGTCGCCTCAATCAGCGCACAGAAACTCAAGCGGCTTCTCTGGAACAAACTGCGGCCAGCATGCAACAAATGACGAGCAGTGTTCAACAAAATGCCGATAACACCAAACAAGCCTCTCTTTTGGCCAATCAGGCCAAAATTCATGCTGAAAAGGGAGGGGAAGTTGTCAATTGTGCCATCCGAGCCATGACTGAAATCAGTAACAGCAGCGCTCGAATCACTGAAATTATCGCCGTCATCAATGACATTGCCTTTCAAACCAACCTATTGGCACTGAATGCTGCCGTAGAAGCTGCCAGAGCCGGGGAACAAGGACGAGGTTTTGCAGTGGTTGCTACCGAAGTTCGCAACCTTGCGCAACGCAGCGCTGAAGCGGCTAAAGAAATCAAACGTTTGATTCAAGACAGTGTTGTCAAAGTTGAAGAAGGAGCTAAATTGGCTGACCAATCTGGCAAAACTTTGACTGAAATTGTCACATCCGTCAAAAAAGTCAGTGACATCATTGCTGAAATCGCTGCCGCCACTCAGGAACAATCCTCGGGAATTCATCAAGTCAACAATGTCGTCACCCAAATGGATGAAATGACTCAACAAAATGCTAGCATGGTTGAAGAAGCTTCTGCCGCCAGTGAAACTCTGCGCAGACAAGTCCAGGAACTGAAAACTCAAGTGGCTGTGTTCAAAATCAGTTCGATTGTTGAAAAAACTGCCTCCCTAAACATTTCCACACTGAAAGATTCTCCACGTCACTTAAAGCATGCACCACCAGAAGGAGAATGGCAAGATTTCTAACTCATCTCTATAAAAATGACAGGCACCTCGAAAATGATGAGCTCAGCCATTTAATTGCTTGATTTAAAATGCAAAGAGATGATAAGTCACCCCATCTTAACACTGAAGAGGTCAGCACTATGGAACTCAAAATCAAAGGCCATGCCGCCATCATTGACACTTTTAAGGAACTCACCATTTCCATGAAATGGACGACTGCTGCCGATTTTGATCTCGCAGCACTTTATGAGACCAAGGCCGGCAAGCATGGCATTGTTTACTTTGGCGACTTGGGCAATTTGACTGCCTTTCCTTACCTACGTCTGAATAAAGATGAAGGCGTGGGTGATAAGGCAGGTAATAATGAGGAAATTATGCAGGTTGCCCGTTTGGATGAAATGAAACGGGTTTGGATATTATGCTGGGACTATGGCATGGTCCAAGCAGGAAAAACCGCCCGTTTCAAGGACAGCGATGTTCGTCTGACCATGAAAAATGATGCCGGTAAAATTATCAATGTTAATGTTGACACTGGAGACTTTGGCAATGTATGTTGCATTGCCCGCATTGACAACTTGGAAGGAGGACCCAAACTCGTGAACACCAGCATTGCCGGCACTTTGAAGGGACTGAAGACTTTGGAACAACTGGTCAATTTGGTCCAGACAGCAGAGCCTCCCAAAACCGAAGTGCTGATCACTTAATCCCATTAATTTGGCTAATCAATTGACAAATTAGGATTAAAATCTTGGAGTCCAAAACCATCATTTTGGGCTCCGTTTTTGTTTGAGAATGTTAACCATAATACTATCAACCCCCATGTACAAATTACAACCCCTTTCGAGACCAATATGAAATTTTCTTACACTGGATTGACTGAATCACAAGTTCAAAAATCCCGTTCCGACCACGGTAACAATATCATCACTACCCAAGAGCGAGAAACCTTTTGGGACAAACTCTTGGATAACCTTAAAGACCCCATCATTATCATTCTCATAGTTGCCTTGGGAATTACCTTGGTATTATGGACACTGAGCTATGCCGAATGGTATGAAGGAGCTGGCATTGCGCTTGCCGTCTTCATTGCCACCTTTGTTGCCACCTGGTCAGAGCACAGCAATGAGAATGCCTTCCAAAAACTGCTGGAAGAAGCCTCCATGATTCAAGTAAAAGTGTTTCGCAGTGGACATCTTATTGAAGCCAGTATCAATGATCTGGTGGTTGGCGATTACGTACTACTGCAGCCTGGAGACACTGTTCCAGCAGATGGAGTATTGGTCAGTGGCCATTTAGAAGTCAATGAAGCCTCGCTGACTGGAGAATCGGAAGCAGTCCGCAAAACTGCAGTGCCTGATGAAGAGGAACAACCACTTCCGGAAAAGTACAAACTCTATCGAGGTGCTCTGATTGAAGATGGAGAAGCCGTATTGAAAATCAACACCGTGGGTGATAAAACTCGCTACGGGGAAACCATGCAAGAAGTCGTCACCGCCGAATCTCGATTGTCTCCTCTGCAAGAAAAATTAACTGTATTGGGCAAACAAATTGCCATGTTTGGCTACATTGGCGCCACCATAATTTTTCTAGCCTTCATGTTTAACCACATCTTTTTACAAACCGAGGGAGGACTTGCCGTTTACCTCACTCATCCCATCGGTGAAATTATCAAGCACCTGGTCACTGCCATGATTCTCTCCATCATTGTCATCGTGGTCGCCGTTCCCGAAGGCCTGCCCATGATGATCGCCATGGTCTTGGCGCTCAACATGAAAAAACTTTTATCAGTCAAAGTTTTAGTGCGCAAACTGTTGGGTATTGAAACAGCCGGCAGTCTCACCGTCCTATTCAGCGACAAAACCGGAACTTTAACCCAAGGACAATTGACAGTTGAAGAAGTCGTCACCTACAATGGCCAACTGCAAAGTCACTATCAATTGACTGATTTACCCGAAGACTTTCGCCAACTCATGGCCTTCGCTCTGCGCAACAATACCAGTGCTGTCATCGACTTAAGCGATCCCAACCATCCTAAAATGGTCGGTGCCGACCGCACTGAACAAGCCATGTTACGCTTCGTTGGTCCCCTGTTGGAACAAATTCAACCTCTGGAAATTCAAGAAATCATTCCCTTTAATAGCAGTCGTAAATTCTCTGCCACCCAAGTCACTGGGGAACATAACTTAACCTTAGTGAAAGGAGCAGCTGAAGTTATTTTAGAAAAATGCACCCACTATTTGGATGAAAACGGTCAACGTCGAGAATTACACGATAAATCTTCCTTAGAAGAACATATGTTGCGCCTATCTCGACGTGCTATGCGTTTACTGGCAGTGGCGATCACCGAGGCTCCCCTCACTGACAAAGACACCCTGCCCCAACCCTTGACCCTGTTGGGCATTTTTGGGTTACGAGATGCCTTGCGCCCCACTTCTTATGACTCTGTGCGAGCCGCCAAAAAATCCGGTATCCATGTTGTCATGATCACTGGCGACGCCAAAGAGACCGCAGAAGCCATTGCCCGAGACGTGGGCTTGTTAGAAGGAGATCCCAAAGCCAAACTACTCACTTCCGCGGAACTCTCCCAGCTCTCCGACGCCGAAGTCAAAGAACTATTGCCCCACCTCTATGTAGTTGCCAGAGCCTTTCCCACCGACAAAAGTCGCCTAGTCAAACTCGCCAAAGACATGAACTGGGTAGTTGGCATGACTGGAGACGGTGTCAACGACGCTCCCGCTGTCAAAAATGCTGACGTGGGCTTTGCCATGGGCAGCGGCACCGAAATGACCAAAGAATCCAGTGACATCGTCATCCTAGACGACAACTTCTCCTCCATCAACAAAGCAGTCTTGTACGGACGCACCCTCTTCAAATCCATTCGTAAATTCCTGATATTTCAACTCACTGTCAACCTTTCAGCCATCTCAGTCGCCTTTTTGGGACCCTTCTTCGGCTTTGACCTTCCCCTCACTATGACCCAACTGCTCTGGTTAAACATTGTCATGGACACCCTAGCCGGTCTCGCTTTTGCCGGGGAAGCCGCCCTCCAACGCTACCTATTGGAAAAACCCATTCCCAAAAATGAACCTCTGATCGACAAAGACATGTGGTCCTCAATTCTCATCAACGGCAGCGTTGCAGCCCTGATCAGCCTCCTGTTTTTAACCTCAGACTGGACTCGAAACCTATTCTCTGGCGGTCACCCAATAACATCCAAAGAAGCAGAAGCCTCTTTCCTAACTGCCTTCTTCGCCCTATTTGTCTTCATGCACATCTTCAACACCTTCAATGCGCGGACCCAAAGCCTCAACCTATTTGAAAACTTTTTCGAAAATCACCTATTCCCCACCGTTATGGGCAGCGTCATCCTCATTCAAACCCTGATGATCAGTTTTGGAGGAGAAATCATGCGCACCGTTGGCTTACAACCCATAGAATGGCTGTATGTCCTGTCTATGGCCTTCATTCTGGTCCCAGTGGATCTACTGAGAAAACTCATCAGAAATCAACTGTTTGGCAATCCAGTCTTACAAAGGGAATAACCCGACCAATTCCACCCCCTCTGCTTTTTACTCAAGGTTAAACATTCATGAAAATAGATCACAATTGGTTTTCAGAAGTGGATTCTCCCAATGGCTGCGCCTTTTCCCTACGGATCACGGCCAAACTCCATGAAGAGCAAACCCCCTTCCAACACATTGCAATTTATGAGACCACCCAATTTGGTCGACTGATGACACTGGACAACATTGTCATGCTGACTGATCGAGACAACTTTATCTACCACGAAATGATCAGTCACCCGGTCCTTTTCACCCATCCCAACCCCCAACGTGTCGTGATCATTGGGGGAGGAGACTGCGGTACAATGCGGGAAGTGCTCAAACATTCCACAGTTCGGGAAGTATTACAAGTTGAGATAGATCAACGAGTTACCGAAATTTCTGAACAGTATTTTCCCACTCTCTGCGAATCCAATCGGGATCAACGAGCCCACTTCCTATTTCAAGACGGCATCAAATGGATGGCTGAAGCACCTGAGAACAGCGTTGATGTGATCATCATTGACAGCTCCGATCCCATTGGTCCCAGTGAAGGTCTGTTTACCGAAAATTTCTATCGAGATTGCGTCCGGGTCCTCACTCCACAAGGCATTCTCGCCCAACAAACAGAATCTCCATTACTTCACGTCCCACTATTACAAGCCATTCACCAATCCATGCGAGACTGTGGCTTTGAAAGCTCCCGTACCCTGCACTTTCCACAATGTGTATATCCCTCAGGATGGTGGTCAGTCACCCTGGCTGGACCCGCAGACCTCACTGCCTTCAACCTAAACGCTGCCCAACACCGCCCCTTTAAAACCCGATATTACAACCCCAACATTCATCAAGCCAGTTTTGCCTTACCTACCTTCTTACAAGAAGCCTTACCAGCCTGACTGTAACCCACTCACTGGGCATTCAAAACCCAGTGAGAACTGAAACCGGACACCCTTATGCTCAACTCACTGCTGCTCCACAATCTCACATGCTCACCCTACTATTACCCGCCCTGTTGACCGGTCTCCTGGGCTCAATACACTGCATTGGCATGTGTGGTGGCATCGTGGGAATTCTCACTATGGGCCTGCCCTTGGACGTGCGCCAAAATTCCCAACGTCTACAACTGTATTTACTCACTTACAACTTGGGAAGACTCAGCAGCTACACCCTGGCAGGTCTATTGGTGGGAAGCATAGGTCAACAACTGGCCCAATGGCTACCTTTTGCGATACACACTTGGCTGGCCAGTCTGCTCATCATTGCCTTGGGACTCTATATCACAGGCTGGTGGCCAATCCTTCTGCTCCTAGAAAAACTGGGCAGCCGACTCTGGAAAAAACTAAGTCCATTCACCCAAAAACTGCTCCCGGTACAAACATTAACCCAAAGCTTCACCTTGGGCATACTATGGGGCTGGTTACCTTGTGGACTCGTATACACAGCCTTAGCCCTATCCTTAGCCACTGGCAATGCCTTGACTGGCGGCATGATCATGCTCACATTTGGACTCGGCACCCTCCCCCTACTGTTGATTCTAGGGAACAGTGCCCCCTGGCTACTAAAAACCACGCGCCACCCCTTACTCAGAAACCTACTTGGCATTCTCCTCATTGCCCTGGGAATATACCTAGGAATCACCCAATTCTATCCCAACTACCAAATCTATGGCATAGGTCTCTGCCATCATTAAGCCTGGCTAATTAGAACCTTATGTTAACCCTAAACCCAACTGCCACCTGGCTACACGGGGTAAGATATTGCCCTTCACCCCATCATGACGATCGGCCACCCAACACGCCCATCGACCTCATTGTCATTCACAACATCAGTCTCCCCCCTGGAGAATTTAGCGGTCCCTGCATTGACCAACTCTTCTTGGGCCGCCTAGACACGAGCGCTCACCCCTATTTTACCAACCTCACCGGGCTCACCGTCTCAGCCCACTGTTTAATTCGACGAACTGGAGAAATTACCCAGTATGTTTCCTTACAAAAACGAGCCTGGCATGCCGGGCTATCCTGTTTCAATGGCCGATCTCGCTGTAACGACTTCTCCATTGGCATTGAATTAGAAGGCACAGATTACACACCCTACACACCTCAACAATACCAACAACTCGTGGCCCTGATTGCACTCTTGCAAAACACCTGGCCCCACCTCACCCGTTCCCATATTGTTGGACACTGTCACATTGCCCCCGATCGCAAAACTGACCCTGGTCCCAGTTTTGACTGGCAACAACTCTATCACCACCTAGACACCATTTCATGACCGTTTCTCACACTCTATGGCGTTGGCAACCCATTCAATCTGAACGAGAAAAATACCCGGAAGCCATTGCCCAACAACACTCCTTACCCCACCACTTTCAAATTGTGGCTGCCAGGGTGCGTGGCAAAAAACACAAACATGAAGGCAACAACTGTGACGATTGGTTTGAAGTAACTCGCAGTGGAGAATGGACAATTATTGCCGTTGCAGATGGCGCCGGCTCTCAACTATTCTCCCGCATCGGCGCTAAAGTTGCCTGTCAAAGTGCAACCAGTTACCTCGCTAGGAAATTACGATATCACACCCTACAAACTCGGGACCATTGGAATGCCGAAACCTTTGCCCGTTTGCCCAAAACCTATCAATTTCAACAACCTGACTTGGAATTCACTCAACAACTTTTGCACGAAGCCCTGTTGAAAGCCTATCACGCCATAGAAAAAGCCTGTCATCATCGTGATGAATTAAAATATTATTACAAAGCGGTTGGGGAACGTGATTTAACCCTGCAAGACTTTGCCAGCACCCTGTTACTGGTCCTTCACACCACAGTGACCATACGGGAAACTATCTACAGTTTCGTTCTCACTTGTCAAATTGGTGACGGATTATCGGCAGTCATTTACAAAAACACCCCTCAAACTGGACTGCTGAGCGAAATTGAAAAAAACAATTTCAGTGGCGAAACCCAATTCATCACCTCCTCTCGACCTCAACTGGCAAGAGAACTATTAGCCATCAAGACCTTCCCATTTTTTGGTCCCCTACAAGCCCTATTGGTCATGACCGATGGAGTCAGCGACGACTATTTTCCACCAGAAAAAGGCATGTTGCGTCTTTTAGGAGATCTTATGCTCAACGGTGTATTACCAATTCCCATTAGGGAATATTTGCTATCTCCGCCACAGGAACTCGAATTGGAACACTACAAAGCAGAATATCTCACTTTAGAATACCGCATTTCTGAACAAGGACCACAGCCCACCTGGGTGGCCTCTGTAACTGACTATGCTCGAATTCTAGGCTGTGAAATTGAACAATTGATCAGTCACCCTAACCTATTGAAAATACCCGAAGAAATAGGGGTACAAGCAGAATCTCCTGCCTCTCGTTTATTAACCTGGTTAGACAGTTACCAAGTTCGAGGTTCATTTGATGATCGCACCTTGGTAGTTTTACATCCAGTTTAAAAAAAGGCAACTGTCCATGAATCAACTGATACTGGGTGACAATTTGGAAATTCTAAAACATCTGAAATCAGAGGATATTGACTTGATTTACCTAGACCCCCCCTTTTTTTCAAATCGAGACTATGGTGCTATTGGAAAAAATGCCAATGAAATCCAAACTTTTTCTGATCGATGGTCAGGAGGCATTGAACAATACATTGCTTGGCTCAAAGAGCGGGTATTGGAAATGCATCGGATATTGAAATTGACTGGATCATTGTTTCTACACTGCGATTGGCACGCCGCAGCTTACATTCAAGTATTTGTTTTAGATAAAATTTTTGGAAGAGCCAATTTTAGAAACCAAATTGTTTGGAAAAGGACCACCACTCATAACAATGCCAAACAAGGAGCCAAACAATTTGACAGAGTCTGTGATTTCATCTTTTTTTACAACAAAGAAGCCAAATTGGCTAAATTTAACCCTCTTTATGAAAATTACACCGCCTCTTATCTGGCTGCCAGTTATAATAAACAAGACGAATATGGGCGGCGGTTTAAAGTCTCCGATCTCTCGGCTCCCAAACCTGGGGGCAATACCTCTTACCTGTGGAAAGGAATAAAACCACCCCCTGGCAGATTTTGGGCCTTTTCTTTAAAAAAAATGGAACAATTTGAACGAGAAGGTAAAATTTATTATTCTAAAACGGGTAAACCCTATCTAAAAAATTATCTCGATGACATGTCTGGAGTTGGTATTGATGAATTCTGGTCAAATTGTCGATTCAAAACCCAAGAGGAACGTATGGGTTATCCCACTCAAAAACCTGAAGCTTTGTTGGAACGCATCATTCAATGTGCCAGCGAGGAAGGCAATTGGGTACTGGATCCATTTTTGGGTGGGGGCACAACGGCAGCGGTGGCTGATCGATTGAAACGTCAATGGATAGGTATTGATCAATCATTACAAGCGATTACCATTTCCAAACAACGTTTACAAAAACAACACAGCATCTTTTCCATGTCTTTAGAATTGAACAATAAAACTTAAATTCCAATTCTGTCAACTCTGATTCAGACGCATATTAAACCATCCTTTTGAAAATTCTAGAACTCTGAAAACTTTGATTCAAATCAGCAACTTCGATTTATGTAGTTAATTGAGATATTGAGTAATGACTGAAAAAGCACAATTGGAAGATGGACGCATCATTGAGTACTTCCCTGAACCTGTGGGCGAGGGAACAATGAAAGAAGTCTATTTGACCAGAGACAAGGAATCGGTATTGTGTTTTTACAAGGGAAATTCACGCCAAACTTATCCGGCTGATCATGATCCCGAACGACGCCGGCGCCTACAACAGATTTTAACCGAATTTAATCCCACCTTGGGAGATAAAAAAAATGCCGATTATTGGCGCAGTTTATTTTGTTGGCCCACCGGTGTCATTGTCAAACCCAAATTAGGGGTTATGACCCCGGTATATCCCAAAAACTACTTTTTCACTGCCGGTCGATGGCGTGGCAAAGAAAAAAAAGGGCGGTGGTTTGTCAGCGCCAAATTGCGCCAATTATTACCTAAAGAAGAGCAGGGAACTTGGATCAATTACTTTAAAATCTGCATCATTTTAGCCCGAGCAGTCAGCCGCTTACACTTGGCTGGTTTGGCTCACTCTGACTTGTCTGATAATAATGTTCTCATTGATCCCATGAGTGGCCAAATGATCATCATTGACATTGATTCCCTGGTTGTGCCCCAAATCTTTCCACCCGATGTCGATGGAACTCCCGGCTACATAGCTCCCGAAGTATTGGCTACTACGCACTTGAAAACTGATCATCCGCGTAAACAGTTTGCCAGCATTCGTACCGATTTACATGCCCTGGCGGTCCTCATTTATGAATATTTGCTAAATCGCCATCCTTTGCGGGGTCCCAAAGTGCACTCTACTCTTTCCTCTGAAGAAGACGAACACTTGAGCATGGGAGAACGAGCCTTATTTATTGAGCACCCTCACGACCATTCCAATCGTCC
Organism: Thiomargarita sp.; assembly: GCA_020721005.1. Lineage (GTDB taxonomy): Bacteria > Pseudomonadota > Gammaproteobacteria > Beggiatoales > Beggiatoaceae > DYNP01. Next base: position 134,842 of record DYNP01000006.1, on the reverse strand, counting down.
CAAAGCCAATTTTGCTCACCCACTGACTGTACTGGGGAAAGCACTCAGTCAATTATTTCACAAAGCTTTTGTAACCGGTTTACATTCTCCCTATGAAAGACCCACTGCCTATGAGTGGGAACGAGCCCTGATTAAAACCTGGAATTTACTACACCCCTGCCCCAATCCTCGCTGCAGTCACCAATGGTTTGTCGTGTTACCAGAACAAAAACCCATCACCTGTCCATTTTGTCAAACCCTAATTCCCACTCCCTTACCTCTACTGAACTTATGCAGCCAAAAACGGCTTGGACAATGGTTGTCAAATGACCAATTGATCGTGTATCATGGGCAAAGTTTATTCAAATGGCATGTGTTTGACAACTATCTGCCCGGTCCAGAAGCCGATAGACAACCCCAAGCTTACTGTGTTTATCATCAAAATCGTTGGTTGCTCATCAATCAAGCTCTGACCTCCTTGACCTCTCCCAATGGCAACCGAGTGGATATTCAAAAAGCTGTTGAATTAAAAGCTGGGGTCCACATTCGTCTATCCCAGGAACCACATGGTCGTATGGTAGAAGTCAATTTTTTGTAATTTTTGCAAACGAAAATCAATCTTATAAAACCAATCTCTACATCTGCTGCCCAACCTATCTTTCCCTATTAACTATTTGAATATGTTATGAAAAAATACCTGCCAATTTTGATATGCTCAATCATTTTAGTATATTCAGCGCCCGATTCCCATGCCATTGATAAAAATCCCATTGAATTTACCAAACCTCAACAAGAAACTCGTTACCAAACCCTGATTGAAGAATTACGTTGTGTGGTCTGTCAAAATCAATCCATTGCCGACTCCAATGCAGAATTGGCTCAAGACATGCGGGAATTGATCCGCAAACAGATCATAGAAGGCAAAACTGATCAACAAATCACTGAATTTTTGGTGGACCGATATGGAGATTTTGTACTGTACACTCCACCTCTCAAACCCACCACCTATCTGTTGTGGTTGGGACCTCTTGTCTTACTGATTATCGCGGTATTGACTTTACTGTATTGGGTTCGTCGCCATGTTCAAACCACACCTCATTCCACCTCATTGACTGAGGAAGAACACCACCAACTGCAACAACTGTTTCCTCATTCATCCAAAAAGGACTGAACTTATGCTGATATTTTGGACTATTGCCGCAATTTTAACCGGTCTCGCTTTGCTATTTATTATTTTGCCTCTGTTGAAAAAAAGCACCCTTCCTGATCAAAATGCTCAAAATGCCTTGAATAAGCGCATTTATCAACAAAAATTGGCTGAATTGCAAGAAGAAGACATGACTGAAGAGCAACGGGCTGAGGCCAAATTGGAATTGGATCGTAGCGTGTTACAAGACCTAAGAAACAATTCCCAAGTTACTTATTCCCAAGCTCGTTGGGCGCCCTTATTGGTCATACTCCTTCTGCCAGTATTTGCAGTCGGCAGCTATTTGCAAGTTGGGACTCCGGAATTGAACACTGTCCAAGCGCTTCAACCCCCAACAACTCCTTCTTCATTACCCCCCAATTTTGAAGAAATGGTGAAGCGATTAGCCACTCGTTTAAAAACCGACACCCAAGATGAAGAAGGCTGGAAAATGTTGGCAAGATCCTATGCTGTATTAGGCGATTACGAAAAGACCACCCAAACTTATAATCAAGTTTTAGCCCGTTTTGGAGAAAATCCAGCAGTCCTTGTCGAATTGGCAGAATTTATAGCCCGTACCAATCAAGATGAATTGGCAGGTCTCCCCAGCTTACTCATTAAACAAGCTCTTGAATTACAACCTGATTTTCAAGACGGTTTATGGTTAGCAGGCTTTGCTGCTGCTCAGCAACATAACTATGCTCAGGCGATTACACATTGGCAACATTTACTGCAACAATTGCCAGCAGATGAGCACCAAACTCGACCGGCTTTGGAAAAACATATTGCTGAGGCTCAAAAAGAACTAAAACTGCAAACTCAATCCAGTCAATCTCCCTCTGACAATCGCACCAATCCTGTGCCAACAAAAACTCTCCCTTCCTCCTCTGATTTGGCTGACTCACCGGTCGAAAAAGAAGCGATGGACAACCCTGTTGGAACAACAACAGAAGCAGAGTCTGTTCCCACAGTTGTGGCAGGGACCATCCAAGGTATTGAAGTGGTGATTAATTTAGAACCCACGTTACAAGCTCAAGTGACCGGAGAAGACACCTTATTTGTATATGCCAGAGCCCTTACAGGTCCCCCCATGCCTTTGGCAATCATCAAAACTAAAGTTGCTGAATTCCCAATGACCATCAGTTTAGATGACAGTTTGTCCATAGTTCCCTCTATGAAATTATCCAATTTTGAAGAAGTTACAGTTATTGCAAGAATTTCCAAGAGCGGTTCCGCTGCATTACAAACGGGTGATTTGCAGGGCCAAGTCAGTCCCGTTAAAGTGGGTCAACAACAGCAAGTGAATGTGCTGATCAATGAGGTGGTGCCTTAAGCAACAATCCAATGAAATAATATTACCCATCAAGTAGTTACATTGAATGAGGACCCTAAATATGCAAGATTTCCATTGGCAATGGTTTAACAGGTTCAAAAAATTACTTGATGCGGTCTTTATCGTTCACATCCCTGTTGAATTTTATGTGACTGTTTTTGCCTTCTGGCTGACTCTCTCTTTCATAGGTATTTTAGCCTTATTTATCCAATACTTGCAAGTGGACGCCATTCCCCTTCAATCCACTCATTTGGATTATTTTAAATCACTATTGATTGGTTTATGGTTGGGAATTGCGGCAGAAAGAATAGGGTGGATCATGCTGTGTTGGCACTGGAATTTTAGAAATTTCTTGATGTCGCTGTTGATAATCCTAGTGCCCCCGTTTCGACTGGCTGCCAGGCGCTGTCATGCACAACCCTATATTTGGTGGAATGATTGGCAGTTGGTAGACAATGTATTGTATAATCAACTGGAAAGAAAATTTTTATATCCAATTCTGAGCTTATCTTTACTCATGATTCCCCTTTGGATAATTGACCTTTTTTTCTCCCAGCACGTGGTCATGACCCCCGTATTTTACCATGTGCTGACCTTGGGAAATGCTTTGATCTGGGGGCTGTTTGTGGTGGAATTCACAATCATGTTCTCCATTGCTCCCAAACGGGTGGATTATCTTAAAAAACACTGGATTGAATTATTAATCATCCTGTTACCAATGTTGGCTCTGTTGAGATTTATCTTAGTAACCAGTTACTTGCATGCTCTCAAACAGGCCAATCTTTTGCAACACACTAACCTAATTCCAATCAATCGGCTACAAGGCATGCTGAATATTTATCGTTCCCGTTCAGTATTAAATCGCTTGATTCGATTATTGGTAATAATCGACGTTACCAAACGTTTTTATCAACCTCGACGGCCAGAAAGATATTTGGCAATCTTGGAAAATCAGTATCGGGAAAAAGTGCAGGAATTGGCTGATTTGCAGACCAAAATTGAAGAAACCCGACGACTAATTGAGCAACGATCTTCTTCTCCCAATGATGCGGATCATTCTTGAACATCTTATACAATTAATTTGGCCCAAAAACAATGTGTTATCAACTCATCACTTGCCCGTTTTGCTCATTATTTTGTGATGACCTGTTGTTGCAAATTCCAAATGATCTGTCCACATTGCAGATTCCTAACTGCCCTAAGGCTCATGGGCACTTTATGCAATTGACCCAAAATTATCAGTCACTGCCCAAATATCGAGGAGCATCGATCTCCTTGGAGAATGCCATTCAACATGCAGCCTATTCGTTGCAGAAGGCGCGCCAGCCTTTGTATGCCCATTTGGACACTGATGTGCAGGGAATGCAAGCGGTGTTTTCTCTCATGGAAATAACCAAGGGAATTCTCGATCACGATCATGGCAGCAACTTCTTATTGGCTTTGCAAAAAGGAGGATGTATAGGCACTACTTTAACCGAAATTCGTCAACATGCTGATTTGGTATTGTGGATAGGAAAGGTTGATTTGACTGCCAATTGGCCGCGATTTTTGGAAAAAATAGGAGATCGGGCCCAACATGTTGTATTGGGAGAAGTCATTGGTCTGTCAGCAACTGACTCTATTCCCATTTCGGAAATTAATATTTTGGATTGTATTCTCATTTTACGGGCTTTGCTGAAAAAACGAGTTGTGCAAGTTTCACAAGTTGCCGGTTTGTCTTTGAATGATCTGGAAAATTTATTGAATCGTTTGCGAGGATCTCAGTATGGAGTGATTATTTGGGAACAGATTGCAGATGTTTATCTGATACAAAATTTATGCGAATTGGTCCAAGAGTTGAGTCAATTTACCTATTTTTCAGTTTTCCCATTGCTGAATAATCCAACTGCAATTCAAGTATGCACTTGGGAATTGGGTTTTCCATTTCGTTTCAACTGGTTAGAGCGTCGCTATGATCCTTGGCAATATGATGGTCAACGTTTGTTAAAGACCCAAGAAGTGGATTTGTTGGTATGGATCGCGCATTTTCATCCTCCTAAATTACCTGATACCAAAATTCTGCAATTGGTATTTTCACCGTTTGAACCGCTACCTACTCAATCGCCTAATGTACTGTGGGTACCAGTGGGAATGCCAGGAATTGATCAAGCCGGTCAAGTATGTCGCTTAGATCAAGTGGTTATGTTGGCTTTGCACCAAATCTGTAGCCTTGGGCTGCTCAGCTTATCTGACGTAATTGAGGCTATTGTGTATCGCATGAGTCAACGGTAATTTGATGCTGATGATGTGGGGCTGTTGACTTCAAACCGTCAATATTGTAAATTGAGTTTTATTTTACCTGAAGATAAATTTATGCCACAAAAACTTATTGTTACCAGTGTGTTATGGAGCATTGCATGGTTGGGGACTTTGAGCTTGCCTGTACTTGTTCAAGCGAGCAGTAGTCAATCTATGACCATTTATAAGTATCTTGATGCTGAAGGTGTGTTGCATTTGACCAATAAACCGCCTAAGAAATCTGAAGATATTTTGTATGCCAGAAGTTATACCATCGAAATTTATACTCCACCTCCTGTTCCCAGTTTTCCTCAATTGCCCCTGCCTACAATGAAACCATCGGCTCGGGCTGCGGAATATGCACCTTTGATCAATTCAGTTGCCCAACAGGTGGGGTTGCCAGCTGCCCTGTTACATGCGGTGATCAAGGTGGAATCTGGCTATAATTCCCGGGCGACTTCCCCCAAAGGTGCCGTGGGACTGATGCAATTGATGCCTGCCACTGCCCAACGTTTTGGAGTGACAGATCGCAGCGATCCGATGGAGAATTTACGCGGAGGAGCTCGCTATTTAAGCGAGTTGTTAAAATTGTTTAACCAAGACCTTTCCTTGGCTTTGGCTGGCTATAATGCGGGAGAAAATGCAGTTATTCGTTATGGTTATAGCATTCCCCCTTATCGGGAAACTCAAGGTTATGTGAAAAAAGTGCAGGCTTGGTATCAACATTATCAACAAAATCCTCTCGGCCTCCTCGATTAAATCATGGATATACTTGCCCATTTACGGTTAGATTTTCCACTTAATGTGTATGCTCATGCTATTTATTTGCAAGAGGGACAGGTTGATTATCTGCATTATGGACTGGTGCAAGATCAAGAAAATCTTTGGGAATTGGGTGCTCTCACTGCTCAGCAACGTGCCACAGATCTGCTATTGACTCACTTAATTCCTCCTCCGGCCACGATATTGGAGATTGGCATGGGACTGGGCACTACTGCCCGATTATTGGCAGAGAAAGGATATGTTGTAACTGCCCTCAGTCCCGATCCTCAACAGGTTGCCATTGCCCAAATTCAACTCAAGGGACTGGAGACAGTGGTTTCTCTGCATTGCACTACTTTTGAAGATTTTCAGATTCCTCAGAAATATGACATTGTGTTGTTACAGGAATCTGCGCAATATATTAAACCTTTGATTTTATTCAATAAGGCTTATTCTTTGTTAACTTCAGGAGGACAGTTGTTACTCATGGATGAAGTGGGATTGAAACGAGGTCCCGAAGATCAGGTGGAAGGTCTCCCTTATCTCAAATACCTGTTGGCCCAGGCACAACGGGCTGGTTTTCAATTGACCACACAGTTGGATCTGTCTTGCCAAACTGTGCCCACTTTGGATTATCTGTTAACTGTAATTCCCCAACATGAAGTTCGTTTGTTGACTGATCTTGCTCTAACTGTTCCCCAATTGCAACAGTTGCTCCATTCTCTACGACGCTATCAATACCAATATCGTACTGGTCGTTATGGTTACCAATTGCTTAACTTTCAAAAGCAATCTCCTCCTCGTTGGACAGTTACCGAAGTTATTCCTCAACATGAATTGGCTCTTAGAGATTTGTTTTTAAAGGTATTTTGTCATCCGATCAGTTCTGATTTGTGGCAGTGGAAATATGCCAGAGGCATGGGAATTGCGGTTTGGGAAACAGGGACTGCCCATTTGGTTGCCCATTATGGAGGATTGGAACGCCGATTACAGTATTTCGGACAGCCCAAGTTGGGAGTGCAAATTGTCGATGTGATGGTGGGCAGTGCCAGTCGTGGGGTATTTACGCGTCAAGGCGCCTACTTTTTAGCTGGAGCCACGTTCCCTGAATGTTATGCGGGTTATGGGACTCGCATTCTCTTGGGTTATGGTTTCCCGACAGTTAAAGCTATTCACGTGGCTGAGCGATTGGGACTGTATGCAGAGGTGGGTAAAATGGTTGAAGTGCAATGGAAAACGGTCCCGGGTCGCCCACACTATGCCAGTCAAATTCGTCATATTCATCTTGATCAACAAGCGAAGGATAGGGATCTCCTAAACCAACTTTGGCAAGCCATGCAAGTTGATTTTCAACAGGCTATTATTGGGGTTAGGGATGCTGATTATGTCCAATATCGTTATCTTCAACATCCTGAAAAACAATATGAAATTTTATTAGTCTCTCGCCGCTTAAGTCGTTCTCCATTGGGCATAGCGATTATTTCCACGGATCCCGATCGCGCTGGGCAGTACCGTTTGCTTGATCTTATCGCCCCTTTGCGCCATATTCCCCTGGTGATTCAGCAAGTTTGTCGTATTCTCGGCAACCGAGGCGTACCCATGCTGACGGCTTGGATCACTGAAAATTTTGCTCATCATTTGATGAGCAATGGGGCACAACAACAGCTTCTGGAAGTTCGCATTCCCCATTGCATTTGGTATGAGGGACCGCCTTTGGAAGAGGTTCGTCATCGTTGGTGGTTGATGGGGGGAGATACTGATTTCATGTAGTCTACTGATTATCCTCCCGCTTTTTTGGTAGAAGTTGCCACCAGTAATATAGGGCGCAATAGCATTAGCGTATTGCGCCGCATGAAAACATGATAGACAAGGCAATCTCTCCAATCTTTAGATTTTGTGATGGGTGAACGAAATTAAGGGAGTGACCGTAAATTTTGGGACCAACATGCGGCGCAATACTATATTATTTTTCCTGTCCATGTTGTGAATCCTGTAAATTTTGATACAGATACAAGCATTGTCTATCCATGACTTGTGCAATTGCGATATAATTTAATCCTTTAACCTAGCAGGAGAAATCACTATGACAATGGATGATCGTGACGGAGTCATCTGGTTCGATGGCAAAATGGTACCTTGGCGAGATGCTAAAGTGCATGTCCTTACCCACAGTTTGCATTACGGAATGGGCGCTTTTGAAGGTATTCGAGCTTATCAAACTCCACAAGGACCAGCCGTATTTCGTTTGGCTGAACATATCCGTCGTCTCTTCGATTCTGCCCACATCCTCAAGATGGCTATGCCTTATAACAAGGCCATGATTAATCAAGCGGTTATCGATGTAATACGGGAGAATCAGTTGACCAGTGCTTATATACGCCCTTTATCTTTCTATGGCTCAGAAGGTATGGGTCTCAGAGCGGACGGATTAAAAACGCATGTCTTTGTGGCAGCTTGGCAATGGGGGGCTTACTTAGGTAAAGAAGGTCTGGAAAAGGGTATCCGAATCCGTACTTCGTCGTATACACGCCATCATGTTAATATTACCATGTGTAAAGCGAAGGCTACGGGCAATTACATGAATTCCATGCTTGCCCTACAAGAGGCGCTAAGCTGCGGTTATGATGAGGCTTTGTTGCTTGATCCAGAAGGGTATGTCGCCGAAGGCAGTGGGGAGAATATTTTTATTGTGCGCGATAATGTTATCTATACTCCAGATCTGACTTCCGCTTTAGCAGGTATCACACGGGCCACCATTATCACTTTAGCTAAGGAATTGGGACTGGAAGTGTGTGAAAAACGCATCAGCCGCGACGAGGTTTATATTGCTGACGAAGCTTTTTTCACCGGCACTGCCGCCGAAGTCACCCCCATTCGAGAATTGGATGATCGTTTGATCGGCAGTGGCCAACGAGGTCCCATCACTGAGCGTCTACAAACTCGTTTCTTTGACATTGTACAAGGCCGCGATCCCAAATATCACCATTGGTTAACCTTCATTCAATGAGTAATGTTATGAACACCACAACTTTATCCAATGATAAAAAATTCTGTGAAATCAAGCAAGAAAATCTACCTTTATATTGTCCTCCATCGGGCAACAGTTTGTGGAATTCCCATCCTCGGGTCTATTTGCCCATTGAAAACAGTCCCACTGGCAAAGTTAAATGCCCTTATTGCGGAACTGATTATCAATTATTCCAACGTTGATGACCACTCGTCCCAGCCGGTCTAACCTTCTGATCATCAGTCCTGCTTGGGTTGGGGACATGGTTATGGCCCAAAGTCTCTTTAAATTTTTGAAACGGGAGCAATTTAGCACCCAAATTGATGTGATAGTCCCCGCTTGGGCAGAAGGTCTCTTCAAAAGAATGCCCGAGGTGCGAGATATCATTCCCCATACCTTAAAGCATGGTCAATTGGGATGGAGAGAACGGTACCGTCTGGGACAGCAATTGTGCAATCGTAATTATCAACAAGCAATTGTATTGCCCAATTCTTGGAAATCGGCCTTGATTCCCTTTTGGGCTGACATTCTGCAACGCACTGGATATCGTGGAGAAATGCGCTATGGATTGCTCAATGATTTGCGCATTCTCGATCTCTTTCAACTGCCCACCACCGTGTTGCAATTTATCGCTCTTGGTTTACCTAAGTCCATGCTCAATACCGGCGGTCTCCCTAATTTAATTCCCCTTTATCCTAAGCTTTCCCCTGGCAATGCCGATTTGCCATTGCGGCGTTTGCACTTGAAAAAATCTTCGCAACCCCTGTTGATCTTATGCCCGGGTGCAGAATTTGGCGGGGCCAAACGATGGCCAGCCGAATATTATGCCATTGTGGCTAAGAAACAACTTGCTGAAGGTTGGCAGGTGTGGATTTTAGGATCGGAAAAAGAAGCAATATTGGGCATGAAAATCAATGCATTAGCGGGTGATGACTGTAGCAATCTTTGTGGACAGACTTCTTTATCTGAAGCCATTGATTTGATGTCTCAAGCCGAAGTAGTGATCAGCAATGATTCCGGTCTCATGCACATAGCGGCTGCTTTGGAAAAGCCCTTAATTGCGCTTTATGGTGCTTCCAGTCCCCAAAAAACTCCCCCTCTCAGTTCACAGGCTCACGTTATCTGGTTACAATTGGCCTGCAGCCCTTGTTTTAAAAGGGAATGTCCCTTAAAAAAATTATCCTGTTTGCGCGATATTAAACCTGAACAGGTGCTCAACCAATTAAAACAGATGATTTAACAATTAGTTACAGAATCAGAAAAAATTCTGATCGAATGACTCAATTACTTATTTTATGAAGACACTGATCGTTATTCCCGCTCGTTTGGCTTCTTCCCGATTGCCTCAAAAAATGTTGGCAGATATCGGTGGACATCCTATGTTATGGCATGTTTATCAACGTTGTCTCCAGGTGACTCAGGCTCAGGAAGTTCATATTGTTACCGATGCAGAGCCGATTGCGGAACAAGCCAACAGTTGGGGGGCTACGGTGTGGATGAGTGATCCTCATTGTGGCTCAGGAACGGAAAGAATTGTGGCCATTTTGCCTCATTTAAACGCTGATCTGATTCTCAATGTGCAAGGCGATCAACCTTTGTTAAGTCCCAAATTGGTCGATCAGTTGATCAGTGCGTTCGCCAATTTACATCCACAACCGGATATCATCACGCCTATTTTTCCACTCCATGATGAAGCATCGATTTTCAATCCTAACTTAGTCAAGGTGGTGTTGGGACATGGGGGAGAAGCGTTGTATTTTTCTCGTCATCCCATTCCCTATGTGCGAGAATTGCCCCCAACACATTGGTCTAATGCGGTTCAATTTTGGGGGCATATTGGTATTTACGGTTACCGTAGAGAGGTATTAGAACATTATTCCAATTTGCCCAACAGTCCATTGGAACAGGCTGAAAAGTTGGAACAATTGCGTTTTTTACAGGCTGGCAAACGCATTCTCACTGTGGTCACTGAGTTGCCACCGATTTCTGTGGATGTGCCAGCAGATTTGGAGCAGGTGCGAATGCTGTATGCTCAGTCTCTTTCTATGGTTTGTTAACTATGTTTGGTTATAATTTTAAAAAAAACGGTTATTTCATCTGCTTAGGCTAGGGAATGTTGCCAGATGAGATGACCATTCTCATGTTGATTTTTTAGGATCTTCTTGTTATGCCTGATATCTTATCCCCAGACAGTGTGGGGCTGGTAACTCCACAAACTCATCAATTTACAAATCCGCTTTCATTGGAATGTGGGCGTACTTTGCCCAGTTATGAATTGGTTTATGAAACTTATGGTAGCCTCAATGAGAGACGCACAAATGCTATTCTTATTTGTCATGCCCTCAGTGGAGATCATCATGCTGCCGGTTATTACACCATGCACGATAAAAAACCGGGGTGGTGGGAGACTTGTATTGGTCCTGGCAAACCGATTGATACTAATCGATTTTTTGTAGTCTCTCTGAATAATTTAGGAGGGTGTAAGGGTTCTACTGGTCCCAATAGCATCAACCCGGAGACTGGCAATCCTTTTGGGCCTGATTTTCCGATTGTGACGGTGAAAGATTGGGTGAAAAGTCAGGCTCGGTTGGGAGATGTGTTGGGAATTACGCAGTGGGCAGCTGTGATTGGAGGGAGTTTGGGGGGCATGCAGGCTTTGCAGTGGACCATTGATTATCCTAAGCATTTGCGCCATTGTATAGCTATCGCCGCAGCTCCCAAGTTGTCTGCCCAGAATATTGCATTTAACGAGGTGGCGCGGCAAGCTATTTTAAATGATCCTGAGTTTCATGATGGCCATTATTATCAGCATAAAGTGGTGCCTAGACAAGGACTTATGTTGGCTAGAATGTTGGGGCACATTACTTATTTGTCCGAGGATTCTATGCGTAAAAAGTTTGGACGAGAATTGCAAGAGGGTAAAATTAATTTTGGGTTTGATGTGGAGTTTCAGGTGGAAAGTTATTTGCGTTATCAAGGGCGATCTTTTGTCAATCGTTTTGATGCGAATACCTATTTGTTGATGACTAAGGCGCTGGATTATTTTGATCCTGCCAGTCAACATGGTGATGATTTGACTGCCGCTTTGGCCAATGTGCAGGCTCAATTTTTGGTGCTTTCGTTCACCAGTGATTGGCGTTTTCCTCCCAGTCGTTCTCGAGAGATTGTGAAGGCGTTGTTGAATAATCGTAAACGGGTGGCTTATGCCCAAATTAAGGCTCAGGATGGACATGATGCTTTTTTGATGCCGATTCCTCATTATCTACAAATTTTTCAGGCTTATATGCAACAAATTGAAATTCCAGGGGAAAAATCATGAAAAAATTACGTACTGATTTGGAATACCTGACTAACTGGATTGAAGAGGAGTCTCATGTCCTTGATTTGGGGTGTGGAGATGGGACTTTGTTGGCTCATTTGCGAGAGACTCGCCAGGTGAGTGGTTATGGATTGGAAATTGATGATGGGAATATCAGTTTGGCAATCAGGAATAGGGTAAATGTGATTCATGCTGATTTAAATGAGGGATTGGCAGATTTTGGGGACCATAGTTTCGATTATGTGGTGATGACTCAGGCTATTCAGACGATTCGGCGCCCTGATTTGTTGTTGATGGAGATGTTACGGGTGGGTCGAGAGGGTATTGTCACGTTTCCAAATTTTGGTCATTGGAAGGCGCGTTTTTCTTTATTTTTCAATGGGATGATGCCAATGTCTCGGGCTCTGCCCAGTGAATGGTATAATACCCAAAATATCCATTTGTGCACGCTTCATGATTTTGAGCGGTTGTGTACGAAAAAGGGGATTGAGATCATTCAGCGGGCAGTGGTTGATGTGAGTCATCAAACCAGTTCGTCTATGCGCTTGATGCCTAATTTGTTTGGGGAAATCGCTCTTTATCGCTTGTTGCGGCGCCGATAGTTGTAGTTTAAAGGGTAACACCCTTTTACAGGGTGTTGTCACTGGGGGTTATGTTTAGGGTTTAGGAAAAACGATAGTGTTTTTTGACTGTTTTATGAATTTCCCAAGTACATGAGAGGCCTTTGGGGAAGTTGACCAGGTCACCTTCGGTCAACTTCACAGTATTCCCAGTTTCTGTAATTATCGTCACTTCCCCTTCTAATAAGTAACAAGTTTCTTGATTGTCATAGTGCCAAGGAAAAACAGAGACTGCTTTCTGCCAAATGGGCCAATCATATATTCCCATCACTTCTAATTTGGCTGTGGAGGGGTTGTGTTCAATTGTGATTGTATCCATGATGTGTTGTCCTCTGGTAAAATGTTATGACAAAATTTCTTTCTGAAAAATCTTCTTCTAAATTCCCAACAGATGTTCCGGTCAGCATTTCTTTTCCTGATCCTGAGGCGGAAATTGCCCATTATCAGGCAGAAATTGCTCGTTTACAGAATGCATTGGATGAGCGTACTCAAGATATTCAGCAGTTGACTCGGTGGTTGCAGAGTTTGCAGCAGGATATCACTGCGGTTTATCATTCTATGACTTGGCAAATGGGGAATAAGATTACTCAATTGGCATTGAAAATATTGGGACGTGCTCCCGGTCCCACAGCCCGCGATCATATTTATAAGGTTTTGGCGGCATTTGAGAGTTGGAAGGTTGATTATTTGCAAGGTGTGCAGTTTAATGTTACGGGTGTGCAACGGCCTTGGCATGATCGTCGAGAATACAGTATGTGGATTCAGCAGTATGAGTCGTTGACTGAGCAGGAGCAGCAGATACGAGGCAATGAGCAGGCGAATTGGTCTTATCGGCCGTTGATCAGTTTGTTTATGTACTCGACTGATTTTACCACGGTTGAACCGAGGTTGGCAAGTCAATGGTTTCAGGAAAGTGTGGATTCGGTGATGCGGCAAATTTATCCGAATTGGGAACTTTATTTGATCAATTTGGATCATTTGAAAACAGCGTTGCCTGCAGAATGGCAGTCAGAGGTTCGTTTCCATTGGGTTAGGGAGGAGGACAGTCCTATAGCTGTTGTGCTCAATCGTTTGTTGGAAAGTGCTCACAGTGAATGGATTGGGTTGTTGGAGTTGTATGATCGGTTGTCGCCTTATTCTCTGTATAAAATGGTTGCGCATTTGGAAAGTTTACCATTCAAAATTGCTTTGATTTACACGGATGAAGATAAGTTGGATCAGCAGGGTCAACGTTGTGATCCTTATTTTAAAAGTGATTGGAATTTGGATTTGTTTTATGCTCAACATTTTACGCAACATTTGTGTTTTTATCGTAGGACCATTGTTCAGCAATTGGGTGGATTTTGCTCAAATTGTCCTGGATTGGAAGATTATGAGTTGACTTTGCGTTGTGTGGAGCATTTGAGTCAGCAGCAGTTTCAACATGTTCCCCATATACTTTATCATGGGCGGGATTATCCGGGGAGTCGTGCCCAACAGCAGTTGAGAGTTCAGGGGCGTAGTCAGATCCTTCAAGAGTATTTTCGGCGTTTGCATCAACCGGCGATCAGGGTGGTGCCAGGGCTTGCAGATTATCCGCGAGTGATTTATCCCTTGCCAGATCCAGTTCCCTTGGTCAGTCTCATTATTCCCAGTCGAGATCAGATCGAGTTGTTGAGGAATATTGTGGAGGGTATATTGCAGAAAACAGATTATCCTCGTTTGGAATTGATCATTGTGAATAATGACAGTCGTGAGAAGGAAACTTTTTCATATTTCAAGGAGTTGGAGAGGGATTCTAGGGTGGTTATTTTGGATCAGTCGGGGGCTTTCAATTATTCGCAATTGAATAATTTTGGAGTGGAACGAGCTACTGGAGAAGTGATCGGTTTGTTGAATAATGATTTGTTGGTGATTCATGCCGATTGGTTGAGGGAGATGGTGAGTCAGGTTTTTCGTCCCTATATTGGAGCAGTGGGGGCTAAGTTGTATTATCCAAATGACACTTTACAGCATGCGGGAGTTATCATTGGTTTAGGGGGATTGGCTGGGCATGGTTTTCGATGTTTGGCCAAGGAGTCGTCGGGATATCAGTGGAGACCGTTTTTGGTACAGAGTTATTCTGCGGTCACTGGGGCTTGTATGATCATGCGACGCGAGGTATTCCAAGAGGTGAAGGGATTGAATGCCAAACAGTTAAAGGTGGCATTTAATGATGTTGATTTGTGTTTACGGCTCCGCGAGTTGGGTTATCAAATTATTTGGACGCCTTATGCGGAATTGTATCATTTGGAGTCTGCAACTAGAGGGTTAGATAATACCATTCGCAAATATTTTCGGTTGCGTCATGAAATCAGTTATATGCAATCCTACTGGGGAGATAAGTTGTTGAGTGATCCTTACTATAATCCTAATTTAACTCAGGAATATGAGGATTTTGCATTGGCTTGGCCACCGCGGGTAAAAATTTAGTTTGTGAAATGCCGGGGGGTTACTTTGTTGCCAAAAAAGGGAATCGAAGTTTCAGGGTTCTCTCGTTCCCATGCAGAATGTGGGAACGAGAAGTGAAGTTTTAGGGATAATTCAGGGATGGCATCCCTTCAAAGGGTGTTATCCCTTTGCTGTTTCTGAAGGGTGAGAAAGGGAGTTGCCGATTTAATCCATTCCATTAATCAGGGAAAAATAGCCACTGACTGCATAATTGAGAGACATTGAGTTGAGAAACTGTCATACTTGGTTTGCAGTAATCTAATAACATGAAGTTCAAAATTCTCTTTGGACCCAGTTTTGATTTTAACAATAGTGGGGATAAAAGTATGAAAACGCAAGCGGCTTTCTCATTGATAGAAGTGATGATCACTGTTGCAGTAGCCGGCATTTTGGCTGTTTCTGCATTACCAAGTATGAAGTATATGATACTTAACGGACAGATGACTTCTAAGACTAACCATTTTATAAGAACTCTTAATCATGCTCGCAACGAGGCTATTACCCAAGGCGCTACAATCGTTATCGAGCCTTTTGAAACTTCCAAATGGGGAAATGGGTGGCAGGTTGTGCAAGGCAATGAAGTGTTAGGAGAGGTCACTTATGAGGATCAGATTGATATTCAACCGGTGGGTGAACAAGAAACAGTGCGTTACAATTACCGTGGTCGAGTTCCTCAAGCCAAGTCTCAGCCGTTTGAATTTGTGGTTTGCAATCGAGATAAGGAATTGCGTTTGGAAGGTCGCAAGATCGTTGTCAAGTCAACTGGCAGTGTTTCGGTGGAACGCAGTGTTGACTATCAGTGCACTTTGTAAAAATAAGGAGTACTTAGATGAAAAGTTGTAAGGGATATAATTTGTTAGAGATGTTGGTCGCTTTGTTAGTGATTTCAATTGGTTTGTTGGGAGTTGCTACTTTACAGACTCGTGGCCAGCAGTTTAATTATTTCGCGTATATGCGCATTGAATTTGTGGTTTGCAATCGAGATAAGGAATTGCGTTTGGAAGGTCGCAAGATCGTTGTCAAGTCAACTGGCAGTGTTTCGGTGGAACGCAGTGTTGACTATCAGTGCACTTTGTAAAAATAAGGAGTACTTAGATGAAAAATTGTAAGGGATATAATTTGTTAGAGATGTTGGTCGCTTTGTTAGTAATTTCAATTGGTTTGTTGGGAGTTGCCACTTTACAGACTCGTGGCCAGCAGTTTAATTATTTCGCGTATATGCGCACTCAAAGCACTTTTCTTGCTTATGATCTCATGGATAGAATGCGTATTAATTTGGAGGAAGCAAGAAAGGGCAGTTATGCCCAACCCATGCCCACGTCTTCCAGTAAAGATTGCAATGGAGTGCCAGGCGCGCAGAAGTGCAGCTATGCCGATTTGGTAGAGTATGATTTGTACAGTTGGTACCAGCAAGTTTTGGATATCCTTCCCGCAGACAAAGATCCAGAAATCACATTTGACAGTAGCGAAATTCAGTATAATATCACTATTTACTGGCGGGAGCGGGATGAGGAGAAGGATCTTAAAAATCAAACTTGGATTCTCAGATTATGAAAACGCAACCTTTTTCAGTAACCGGTTTCAGTCTCACTGAAATCATGATCGCTCTGGTCATCAGTTCCATTTTGTTATATGGCGTATTGAGCATCATGGGCAGCAGCCGTAAAACTTATGGTTTACAAGATGAATTGGCCAAATTGCAAGACAATGCTCGTTTTATTGTCGAAGACCTTACTTTTACTCTGCGCATGGCGGGATTTCAGGGATGTTCTAAAAATGGCACCACCCCGCTTGGCAATAAACCTTACATTGAAGGCGAAAATGATGAGACCGTAGCCAATAATACTCCCCCCTCGGATAAAATAACAGTCCGTTATTTAAGTGATCCATTGGTCTGGTATGAGAAAGAACATTACAGTCCGCGACAATTGGCCAGGACTGGAGATACGCTTTACCTTGATCGAGACAGTTATGTGCCCTCGGTGGGGGAACAAGTACTGATCAGTGATTGTCACGGTTGGGAAAGTGCCAAAGTTACGCAAAGCAGCGCCTCCACCAGCACCCAAACTGGAGGAGTTCCCTTGGGCACTTTATTCATCAAACTTTCCAGTCTCAATCGGTCCTATGAGCGTCCCATCGATTTATACCCTGTATCTGAGGACGGCAGTTTGTCCAGTATCACTTATCAAGTTAAACCTGATCCCAGCAGTGGTTTTGCTCTCTATCGCATAGAGGAGAAAAATGAGGAATCCGAAAAATATCCGTTTGTGGAAGGTGTTGAAAGTCTACAAATCCGTTATGCAGTTAAGGCGGGGGCGGGAATCACTTATGTGGATACTTTGCCCAATCAACTGAGTGATCAAGTTGTGGGAGTCCGGGTCACCTTACTGATGCGAACCGCCAAACAACGTTTTGATTTGGATGACACCACCAATCGGGAATTTAAACTCGATCCCAATTTTACCTATAATCCTTACACTGAAAACTATGATGCCAGCAAGAAAACAGGTTTGGAGAGGGGATATCGGCACCGCTTGTTCAGCAGCACCATTGCAATCCGCAATGCAGAATTTTTATAACATTCGGGGGTAGAGCCATGTACACCATATTATTCATTATGTCATTCATTCAACAACAATTTCTAACTCAGTCCCAGATATTGGTGATGGGAAAGCAAGAT
The DNA here is from genome assembly GCA_020721005.1 of Thiomargarita sp. Taxonomy (GTDB): domain Bacteria; phylum Pseudomonadota; class Gammaproteobacteria; order Beggiatoales; family Beggiatoaceae; genus DYNP01. The sequence goes on along the minus strand of DYNP01000006.1, from coordinate 117,210 downwards.
TTAACCTTTCCTTTCCCCTTTGGGCAAAAAGAATTAGGGAACGCTACAAATTCTCCGCTCCGTTCTTCGCAACTTGGGACTGGAGAACTGAAAACTGTCAAAATCCATTCCCAAACCGGGGCCGTGTTGATAGTTTCACTGATACTGCTGGTTGTACTCACTATGTTGGGTATCAGCGCCATTGAATCCACTAAAATGGAGACCCGCATGGCTGCCAATACCAAGGATTACAATCAGGCGTTTCAAAATGCCGAAGTGGGCATTGCCGCGGCTGCTCAACAATATCGAGGGGCTAAGATCAATGATTTACCCAAGGAGGAAATTGGAGAAGAAACTCCCAAACGAGAATTTGGATCCGCAGAGACCATTAAGATCGTGAATACTGAAGGGAAGACTGAAGGATTTAGCAAATATCGCGTGTTGATTGCTGGTACTGAGAATGATCGTTTGGATCGAGCTACCGGAGTCAATTTATACCTAATTGAGAGTGAAGGGGAATCCAAAAGCGGCATACCAGTCAGGCTTCAGTCTGGAGTGTTGTTAGAGATCGCTTCTGAAGATGACGGTGTATTTCGAGACACTGGTGAAGAATAACCCAAACATTACCTAAATCGGAGTAGAGGCTTTAGCCGGTCAGCCGTAGGCATCACCCCACATACACAAACCGCAAGGGCCGACTGCTGGTCGGCTAATGCCTCGACCCCGGCTAAATTCATCGCGCAGCGGTCTGCTACGTTACCGGCTAAAGCCTCTACTCCAAGGTTGGACTCGAGGTTTAGCCGGCAGGTTGGACTCGAAGTTTAGCCGGTCGATTGGAGTAGAGGCTTTAGTCGGTAAATTGGAGTAGAGGCTTTAGCCGGTCAGCCGTAGGCATCACCCCACATACACAAACCGCAAGGGCCGACTGCTGGTCGGCTAATGCCTCGACCCCGGCTAAATTCATCGCGCAGCGGTCTGCTACGTTACCGGCTAAAGCCTCTACTCCAACCGACCGACTAAAGCTGCATTCCAATTACGTTTTTACTACATTTCCACATTTCAAAGGACTTAAAATTATGAAACGATTAAGACAAATACTCGTTTCACTGCTCGTTAGCTGGGTTGTTGTACTACCCGTCTGGGCAGATGATACCGATATTTACATACGACAAGCTGTGGGCTTGGGTGAATCAGCCCGTCCCAATGTCTTATTTATGCTTGATAATTCAGGAAGTATGCGCAACAACATACGTTTAGCCAATGGCACTCCGACCTCAGAAATGCGCATTGATGTACTTAAACAAGCCCTCGTTCAAATGCTCAATGAAGTGCACAATGTCAACGTGGGGTTGGCTCGTTTTGCCAAGTTGATTAAGGAGGGTAAGCCTCCAGTCAATGCCCCCATCATGTTTCCCGTGTTCTACATTGATGCCGATTTAAAAGAAGTTCCCGGTGAGGATCAGGACAGCACCATTGAAATTATTACTCGGATATCTAATGGGGCGGATGATGCTGAAGAAAATACCGGCTCTGGGGCCATGAATCTTCATCGTAAACAATTGCAGATGACAGAGCTCAAAAAAGCCGAAGATTTTAAGGGCGTTAAGGTAGAGTCCAGTATCGAAAAAGGGGGCGATGTGGCCATGGAATTCTTGGGCAATGTCCGAGAATTGGAGACCTTGGGAAGTAAAGATCAGGGGTCTGTGCGCACCAGCTCTGAAGTTTTACTCTTAGGGTCAGATCCGGAAACCAATGTCGCTCGTAATCAGGGAGATACCTTGATTGGATTGCGATTCAGTAATTTGCAAATTCCCCCAGGTTCTAAGATCGAGAAAGCCTTGGTTGAATTTTCCAGTGAAAAGGAGTATGCCGGTGAAGTGGGAAAGGACACCCTTAAATTGGAAATTTTTGGAGCCGCCAATGATGGCATCGCGCCCGATAAGTCTGGGGTTGGTTTTGAACGAGTGACTAATTACCTTTCCAGTGCTGATAATTTTCCCCCCACTCAAGCCAAGGTGACTTGGAGTATTACTGACCCAGTTCAAGCGGGACAATCCTTTTTCAGTGAAGATATTGCCAGTATCATTCAGGAAATTACTGGTCGTCAACAGGTCAAAGATGAAAATGGGAATGTGAAGCCGGGATGGTTAGAAGGCAATAGTTTAGTACTGTTCTTTAGGACTGCTGGAGATTCCCCTCCAGGTAGCCGCGGGGCTTATGGCAAACCAGGGGGGTTATACCCCGCGCCAATTCTGCATCTCAGTTGGACCATTGAAGAAACTCGAACCGAAATCATCTCAGGTCGTGGGGCTTGGTCTACTAAGACAGGCACCTATCGAGAGAATAACTTTGATCATGTTGTGGAATCCGGAGGTAAACAAACCGGCACTCAGGGCTATTATTTGGGTTATGTCCCTTCCGTGGGCATTCAAGACCTGACTGACCTGCAGAAAGTAGTCAATGACGCCCAGGCATTCTATGACGCCAAAAAAGCAGAATACGATGCAGCTAAGGGGGCCTATGACGCTGCCAAAGCGATTTACGACATCGCCAACACAAACTACCAAACTGCCCTTGCGGCTTGTGAAGCTGACAACAATTGCAGGGATGGTAAAACCAAACCTGAGCTGATTGCCGCCAAAAACGCCGCGTTGGCAGAAAAAGAACGCACTTTTGCTGACCGTGATGCTGCCAAAATCATCAGTGATGAGAAGAAGGCCGCCAGTGATGCCGCAATGGAAGCACTCAAAGTGGCTAAAGCACAACTTGCTGCGGGTAAAAAGGTGGAGGCTATCAAGGGCGAGAAGAGTTCCGCGGGGGTGCGTTTTGAGGGGCTGCCCATTCCCAGAGGAGCTGATATTTTAGAAGCTTATATTTTGTTTAATTTCCAAGGAGATTGGGAACGATTTGATATGGCTCGAGCTTCGGAATTGAAATTGCAGGTTTTTGGTGAAAAATCGCCGGCTGCTTTGGAGTTTAATACCACCAATCCCCCCATTTCTCAACGTTCGCGAACCTCCGTTTCTGTCGAATGGTCGGTCGATCCATTTACCGCCAACAATGCCAATTTTAGAACTCCCATGAGATCGGAAACGACTCCCGATCTGTCCAAGGTGATTCAAGAAATTGTCAATCAGGATGACTGGAAGAGTCGCAACAGCATTGCGTTCTTTTTTGAAAACACCGTAGAGTTCTCAGAAGGTATTTTCCCCAGCATTGGGGGTTATCGGCGATTTGTGGGGACTCGAGATACTCCTTATAACAGGGATGGCATCACCCTGAAAACCGAGGAAGACACTACCCCCGTAGAACCCGATCTCCAGGGATTTACCAATATGCCTCGATTGGTTGTTAAATATTCTGCGGGCGTGGACATTGGGGAAAATCTGGGCAACAACACTCAACAGATCGTAGGGCTGCGTTTTGAAAATGTGGACATTCCCCAGGGCGCTACAGTGACCAATGCCACCATTGATTTTAGAAGTGATGAGAATGCTGCGGAATCTGCAAAATTATTGATTCGAGTGGAAGATACTGATGATGCCCTCACTTTCAATGAACAGGCTCTGGATATTACTTCTCGCAAATTGACTGGAGGCGTTTCCTGGGATGTTCCCGCTTGGCAGAAGGGGGCGACTTATACCACTCCAGATTTGAGCAGTTTGGTGCAGACCGTGGTCAACCGTTCCGGTTGGTGCGGAGGCAAGGGCGGTATCGCTTTTGTTGTTAGCAATGGAGGGGGAGAGCCATTCCGCATGGCCAGTTCATTTGACAGCGGAGCTTATTTAGCCCCCACCTTGACAGTCGAATATGATTTTGATTCAGTTCCTAAGAAAACGTGTATCTGGCAAAATTACTCTGGACAAGTGGCTTATGAAAGTGATGACGCTGAGGAAAAAATTTTTGGATCGGAAGCGGGAGATATGTACCTCGCCAGTGACCTCTTAGAATTGGGGACCAGAAGTGGGGAAGCCCGATCAGTGGGCTTTCGATTCCGAGAAGTTCCGGTCAGTTCACAAGCTAAGGTGTTAAATGCCCATCTCATTTTCACTGCCAAAGGGAATAGAGGTGATCGTAAAAATGAACCCCCCACCAAGTTACGCATTCAAGGGGAGAAGTCAGGCAATTCTCTGGCATTTGGCAACAGCTCTGGGAATATCAGCAAACGGGCCAAAACTGCAGCCACAGTCAATTGGGAACCTGAAGAATGGACCAACAATTATTCTTATGAATCTCCGGATTTAAAGGAGATAGTTCAAGAAATCATCACTCATTCAGACTGGGAGACTTACAATGACATGTCCTTTGTCATCACCGGCTCTGGTCGGCGGGATGCCATGTCATTTAAAGCGGGTCCGTCTGGAGCTGCCATTTTGCGCATTCAAGTCGAAGGTTACCTGGGTGATGAGGGAGAAGGCAATGTCGTAACTGTGCGTCGACGTCTCAAGAAAGTGGCCAATGCCATTGACATACCGCCCAGCCAAACTCCCTTAGTGGATGGTCTTTATGAATCGGCTCAATACTATAGAAGTGGAGATGTTGATTATGGCAAGACTCGCCATGGCAAGGTTTTATACTTAGTGAGTCACCCCGGAACCTACGAAGGAGGCACCCTGAAACGTCCAAAGGACTGCACCTTGAGCAAACCCTTTGAAGATGTCTGCGCTGAAGAGGAAATTACTGGAGGAGCGACCTATACTTCCCCAATTATTTCTCCTTGTCAATCCAATCATATTGTCCTACTTACAGACGGTATTGCGACAGAAAATTCATCAACCGATAAGATCAAGCAGTTGATTGGGGAAGATTGTGATACCACCTTCAAAGATCCGGATAAGGTCGAGGAAGAATCCTTGATCAAGGTGAGTAAGAATGAAGCGTGTGCCCTCGATTTAGCAGAGTATATCCGAAATACTGACAACAGTGGCAGTATTAAGGGGGATCAGACGGTGACGACTCATACCATCGGTTTCCAATTGGGCAAGGGTTGGATCACTTTATATAAGGATTTACAAGGCACCACGATTCTACGTGAAGATGGTATTTATTACTATGAAGACACAAAAGAAGAGGTACCAGCCGGAACGTTTATTGATATTAAAGGGTATAGAGAAGATCCGAGAATTACCAAATCCAACGGCGAGGCAGTCAAGTTGTTGAAGGAAATTGCTAACCGAGGCGGTGGAGGATTCTATGCTGCAGAATCGGTGGAGGAATTGACTGCTGCCTTCAAATCAATCGTGGCGCAGGCGATGACAGAAAGTACTACTTTTGCGGCTCCCAGTGTGTCTGTGAATCGGTTTAATAATTTATTCCACAGTCGGGAAGTTTATTATGCCCTGTTCAAACCCGATCGTTTTGCCCGTTGGGATGGGAATGTGAAGAAATACCATATTTGCCAAGGTACTGAAGGCACTTGTCGCTCGGGAGATGTGCTGGATGCCAAAGGAAATTTGGCAACTATCAATATGTACATTGCCCCAGATGCCCAAAGTTATTGGAGTACAGTGGCAGACGGCAGTAATGTCGATATGGGAGGAGCTGGAGAACGAGTACCCAGTTCTGCGACTCGCAAGTTGTTCACCTATTTGGGAGATGCCGCAGCAGGTCGCAATCACAGAATCATATTAGACAGCCCAGAACACGAATTGTACTTGACCGATGAAAACACGGCTGAGTTGCAGACCGAGATTTTCAAGGATATGCCAGAAGGTGAAGATCAAAATGTGGAAGATGTGGTCAATTGGATTCGGGGTCGAGATATTTATGATGAGGATGCCGATGGAGACCGCGAAGAAGATCGTTGGATGATGGCAGATCCGTTACACAGCAGCCCAGGCATTGTGATTTACGGTGGCAGTGATTCTGCGCCGATGTCACGACTGTTTGTAGGGACCAATGAAGGTCTGGTGCGCATGATTGATACCGAAACTGGTATGGAGAAATGGGCCTTTCTTCCCAAGGAAATGTTGAGTCGACAACCCGCTTTGATGGAGAATGCTCAAGGAGTGGGCCGCATTTATGGTATGGATGGCACGCCGTCATTCTGGGTACGAGACAAGAATGGGAATAGCCAGATAGAACCTGATAATGGAGATTTTGTGAAACTCTATATCGGCATGCGTCGTGGTGGACAGAACTTGTATGCTTTGGATATTACAGGAGATATCAGCGCTCCTGGCGAACAACCCAAACTCATGTGGGTTATTCAAGGGGGCCAAGGTGACTTTGCGCAACTGGGACAAACTTGGTCCCGGGCTTTGCCGAATAGAATTAAGTTCAAGGGAGAAAACAAAGTCGTGCTGCTGTTTGGAGGTGGATATCACCTAAGTCAGGATGAGGGATATGGTCCTACCGACGGTCAAACGGATGGGGGTGGAAATGCTATTTATATGGTCGATGCTGAAACTGGCCAACGGTTATGGTGGGCCAGCAGTTCTGGAGGAGACCTTACCATCCCAGAAATGAAATATCCAATTCCCTCCGATTTATTGGTCAAGGATATTGACGCCAACGGTACTGCAGATCGTATTTATGTGGGTGACCTTGGAGGACAGATCTGGCGCATTGATCTGACACCGTTAGGCGAAGATCAACCTGCTCTATATAAGCGGATGGCTGTGTTGGGGGATATGGGCACCAATGAGCGACGTCGATTCTTCTATCCTCCAGCCATGATCAGAATCAGCGACAGTATCTACTCTGTAGAAACAGATTATGATCTGTTGGCGATCACCTCCGGAACTCGACCAGAGCCTTTGGAAACCACCGTCCAAAATCACTTTTATGCCCTGCGGGATCTGGAATTGAGTACTTTGGCTGGCAACAATGTTGAAAGTATCACCTTAAATGATCTCTATGATGCCACCGAAAACGTGATACAACAGGGAGATGAGCAATCCGTGATCAAGGCAACCACGGACCTTCGTCAAAAGAAAGGGTGGTACATCAATTTGCAAGGTGACGAGAAAGGCGACAAAAAAGCCTGGGTGGGAGAAAAAGGCTTGGCTTCCCCATTAATACTGGATGGTAAAGTCTACTTCACCACTTACACCCCTCCTTCTCAGAATGAAGATGAATGTGACTTTTCAGAAGGGATCAGCAAGGTTTATATGTTAGAATTGCTGTCTGCCGGGGCTGCTTTCGATGTGGATGAGGATGGTGAGAAAACTGAGGCCGATCGACATATTGAAACCCGATCCGGAATTGCCAGCACGCCTTATTCCTATTACACTGAGGATGGCAAAGATCCTGCTGTCAATGTTGACTTGCATAACAATGTCAACGATCAACCCGGCAATCCGCGGGGAGATCGAGAAATTGAACGCTTCTTCTGGATGCAAAAGTAGTTGGGTAGGATGGGCTGACAACAGGAAGCCCATCAACCCCATTTGGGATTAGGGCGATGACGGCACGAAAAGAGGCAGTTATCCATCCTACGCGGACTTGATTGGACAAGGGATATTATCCCTCAAATCTTGATATTAAAGGGAGTCGTACAAAGGTCTCAGCCAAATTGAGCACTGTCACACTAAGTTATAACATCAAAAGGAAAGAATTTATGCGTAAAAATTATGGGTTTACCCTGATTGAATTAATGATTGTCGTATCAGTAATCGCCCTATTGGGTGCCATCAGTTATCCAATGTATACCAGATATGTGATAAAATCCAAACGTGCAGAAGCCAAAACGGCATTACTCGAATTGTCGCAATTTCAAGAAACCTACAGAGCGGATAATAACCGATTTAGCGGATCCTTATCTGATCTCAGTGCCTCCGAAAATACTGAAAATGGACTTTACAAGTTGAGTATAGATTTTGACGCAACCAAACCTCGGGAGTATACATTGCATGCTAAGGCGGTGGAGGGGAAGTCCCAAACCAGTGATGAAGGCTGTACTGAATTGAGTCTGGATCATCGAAATAAAAAACTTCCTGCAGATTGCTGGTAAAATTAGAATAAGAACTCTCCGACCTCTTTCATCCAGTCAAGTGGCTAAGTGCCTCTCCGCCAGTTATTTAACTTGGGGTAGGCTACCACTGTCTAGGATAGGGTAGGCGGGTGACCTGGCCTCCCTTCCTTAGTAAGGAAGGGGGCTATTTTTTTGCCAATAATATTCCGAATAGTTTTTATATTAAACTTTAGACAAAAACGGCTTGATCATTTATCATTTTACTCCATTACCTGAATGAGCTTATCGTATCTGTCATCTATTAGACCTCTTGCAAAAGTTAAGATACGTTGGAGTGGAGGCTTTAGCCGGTCAGCCGTAGGCATCCCCCCACATAGACAAATTGTAAGGGCCGACCGCTGACCGGCTAAAGCCTCCACTCCGGTTAAAGCTTCCACTCTAACGGGGATTTCCCTTTTATTTTTTCGTATCTCATCTTTATCGCATCATTTACTTTTGCAAGAGGTCTATTGTTTTCTTTTACCAAAACCTGCCAAACCCAAGTTTGAGTAACTGCCACCAGAAATGGGTCGGATAAATCTGCCAAGGCAGTAACAAAATATTACGCGCGTTCATATACTATATTATCCGAACAATCGCGAGCTTGGTTATCACCCTAAGGTACATGTTGGATTTTAACATTAGATACAGTTACGGCACAAAGAAAATCAGTTGTCAAGTTAAAATTGAAGAGACGTTAATACTTTATTGTGTTAAAATCATATCCTAGAATTTGATAACTTATACCAGAGTATGGTAATAACCCAATGACTGTACAAAACCTCTTTAAATAGACACCGCAATTTCTCAATTGGGCGTATTTTCTTCCGGAAATGGTTTTTTTTAACTGAACTAATACGCTTTAGAATAATTCAAGGAAACAACACAATTATGAGTAGTGAAGCCAGTTTTGAGGGGATAAAAGTCGTTGTGATTGACGACAGTAAAACGATTAGGCGGACTGCCGAAACCTTACTGAAAAAGGCGGGATGTGAAGTTATTACTGCAACGGACGGCTTTGAATCACTGTCAAAAGTCATGGAACATCAACCCAATATTATCTTTGTGGATATTATGATGCCTCGCTTGGACGGTTATCAAACCTGCGCGCTCATCAAAAACAATCCCGCTTTTAAGAAGACCCCAGTCGTGATGCTCTCCAGTAAAGACGGATTGTTTGAACGGGCTCGCAGTCGGATTGTCGGTGCTGAGCACTATATGACTAAGCCTTTTACTCGTGAGGAGTTGTTGAACACGATAAAGACCTATGTCTTAACCAAGGGTTCTTGATCCTCAAATTAACTCAAAAAAAGTAGCGCATTATGGCACATATACTGATAATTGACGATTCCCCAACTGACGCTTATTTGGTCAAAAATATGTTGGAAAGTCAAGGCTATCAAACTACGGAAGCCTCTAATGGGGAAGAAGGTATTCAAAAGGCTAAGGATATTAAACCAAATTTGATCATTATGGATGTGGTTATGCCCGGACTCAATGGCTTTCAAGCAACCCGTAAAATTACCAAAAGTCCGGAAACCAGTCATATCCCAGTCGTTATTGTCTCCTCTAAAAATATGGAAAGTGATAAAGCTTGGGGTATCATGCAAGGGGCTAAGGACTTTTTGGTTAAACCCGTCGAGCAAAAGCAACTCCTTGATGTTGTTAAAAAACTCCTCAGTTAAACAACCCCTATGCCGACACCTTTAACCCCTTACCAATGGCTCACGACTCTCGACAAACGAGCGACTCAAAAACCTAAGGGCTTACCCCGGCAAGACAAGGTATTAACTTTATGGCGGGGATTGGCCTACCGTTTGGGAGATGCTCTACTCGTCACCACACTCACTGACATCCGAGAAGTCCTCTATTGTCCATCTCCCATGGCTCGCGTACCAGGAGCTAAAACCTGGATCAAGGGGATAGCCAATCTCCGTGGACAATTAGTTCCGGTTATCGACGTGCAAGCCTGCCTGCAAGCCAAACCTCTAATACCACATAAGCGCAATCGATTATTAATCATCAATCAAACGGGGATCCACGCTGGAATACTCGTTGAAGAAGTCATTGGACTCAAACACTTCCCAGAGCATGCCTTAGATACTGATACCCCTTGCAAGGAACAGTGGTTAGCCCCTTTTGCCAAAGGATTTTTTAAGATCGAGGGCAAAACTTGGACAGTTTTAGACATCCATACCCTAACTCAAAGTGATACCTTTCTCAAAGTGGCCATTTAATCTATCAAAGAACATAAGGTCTCCCTATGATAACCTTTAAAACTCTGTCAACCTCCAATTCATGGTTATTTACCCTCATATTTTTATTATTTATCCTCTTTATAGCCATGGTGGCCACCTTTACCCTCGTTGCAATTAACACACAAAAGGACGAGGTTTACCTCAACTATATTACCCGCTTACGACTGTTGTCTCAACAATTGACACAACACGCCGCTCAAGCCTCTCGAGGTGAGGAAACTGGCTTTGTTCGTCTCACACAAACCAGGAAAGATTACCAAACCATCTTGGAAGCTCTCTCCCAAGGAGACCCCAATTTAAACCTTCCTAAAACCCCTGACAATGCACTGCCCGCACTTTCTAACCTATTGACCGCCTGGCAACCCATCGACTCTATCCTTGTGCAGCTTATGAATACAGAAGAAGCGGTGACCAAACTCTACGCGGACTATTCCAGTTTAGACGGCATCATGACTGAGGTTACCGTACAAACCAATACCTTGCTCAAGAAATTGAATGAGGGGGGGGCTTCTCCCGCTCAAATGCTCCTGTCCACCCGTCAATTACTCCTATTAGAACGAATCAACAACGGCATAAAATCATCTTTCAGTCGAGGATTTTCCGCAGATGCAGTCGATGCAGAAGCCCAACTCGACGAAGCCATCAGCCAATTCAGTGACACCCTCACCTTACTACAAGAAGGTAACCCTGAACCTGGGGAAATAACCATAACTCCCGTCACTGATCCTGCAGTTTTACAAGAACTGCACAATTTATCCACCCTGTTTGAGGAACGGATTGAGCGCATTGACTACTTTTTGGACAAAGCAGAACAACTCTTTATCGCCAAAGACGCCTGGCAAAGTCTCACACAACACACCCCCAAACTCTTGGATATTATTGAAGATTTACAAAATGTCTACCACACTCACGCCAAAAGCCGAATTATCTCACCCACGCTTGGCTATGTCCTAGCCCTACTCGTTTTCACCTTTCTCATCCTCCTTGGAATCAATATTATCCGCTCCAACCAAGCACGAACCCAAGAAACTAAGCGGCGTTTGGAGGAAAGTCAGCACATGAACCAACGTAATCAGGAAGCCATTTTGCGGCTACTCAGTGAAATTGCTGACCTTGCAGACGGAGATTTGACCGTAAATGCAACCGTTACAGAGGATTTTACGGGCGCCATTGCCGATGCCATCAACTATTCAATTGAGGCATTACGAGAACTCGTCATCAACATCAACGGCACAGCCATGCAAGTAACCACAGCAGCTCAAAAAACCCGTAACACCGCTGCAACCCTCTCTCAAGCCAGTGAACGTCAAGCCCAACAAATCGCCAAAGCCGGACAAGCCATCATTGGCATGGCCAATTCAGTCAAAAAGGTTTCTGCCAATGCAGTGGAATCTGCCGAAGTCGCCAAACGATCCGTTGAAATTGCCAGTCGCGGTGCCAAGGCAGTGCAGGATACTATCGCTGGGATGGACGCCATTCGGGAACAAATTCAAGAAACCTCTAAACGGATTAAACGACTCGGAGAAAGTTCTCAAGAAATTGGCGAAATTGTAGGACTGATTGACGACATCGCCGACCAAACTAATATTTTAGCCCTTAATGCCGCGATTCAAGCCGCCATGGCTGGTGAAGCTGGACGGGGCTTTGCCGTCGTTGCCGATGAAATTCAACGCCTGGCTGAACGCTCCAGTAATGCCACCAAACAGATCGACGCCCTGGTCAAAACCATTCAAGGGGATACCAATGAAGCCGTCAATTCCATGGAACAAAGTACGACTGGGGTGGTATCAGGTGCCAAAATCACCGAACGGGCAGGGGAGGCACTCACTGAAATTGAGCGCGTTTCAGTCCAACTTGCCACACAAATTGAAAACATATCCCAAACTTCGCGCACACAAGCCGCCGTTGCCTCGAATATATCCGGCACTATGACAATTATTCAAGAAATCACCATGCAAACTTCCAGTGGTACAAATGAAACCGCAGCCTCTATTGAACGCTTGGCCAAACTCGCCAATGACCTCAAAAAATCGGTGGCCGGATTCAAATTACCTCTTGAGATACAGCAAAATATCGACAGTTTAGCCGACTCTTCCTCCGAATCATCTTAGTGTGAACCTCTTCCTCCTAAAAAGGGGAGTCAATTGGAGTAGAGGCTTTAGCCGGTCAGCGGTCGGCCCTTGCCATCTCACTATGTGGGGGATGCCTACGGCTGACCGGCTAAAGCCTCCACTCCAGGGTATCTTAATTGAGGGGCAACTCTCATTTTTTCATGATCGCATACTTTTGCAAGAGGTCTATTGAGTTACGGCGCAAAAAAGGAAAATCCTCGGTATGCTCTCCAGTTCATCCATTCTGTCTGTAAATTCTGAAGTTCTGTAGGAAAACTGATTCAAACAGTATGTCGACAAGTCGTAGATAACTCCTCGGTATTGTTCGCCCTACCTGGACCTTAAACATTTTTTTTAATACTTACCAGCCAAAGAACAAAACTCTCCTGACAAAGTAACTTATGAAATACTCCGCTCTCACCTGGACCAAAACCATCATTGACGAAAACCTCAAACAAATTCGTCAAGCTCTGGAACAGTATGTTGAAAATCCCACGGAGGTAGCCCCCTTACAGCAAAGTTTGATCTGGCTCCATGAGGTTCAAGGCGCACTCACTATTATGGAGATGCCCACCCCTGCGCTCATCGTTCAAACCACTGAAAAGGTTATATCCAGTCTCAGTTCATCCGGGCTACAAAGTACTGATTCCGTTTATGACACGCTCATGAGCACGTTAATTTACCTGCCAAACTACTTAGATCATCTATGGATCAATGAGCAAGATACTCCATTAGCCGTATTACCTCTCTTAAATAAGTTACTCTCCTTAATTGGGGATAAGCCCTTATCTGCAGCCCATTTATTTAATCCAGATCTGACTATCACTCATATTTTCACCAAAGCCCCTCCGATTCCTGATCCTAAACTAAAAGAACTTTTCCAAAAGATGCGATTGGCTTACCAAAAGGGTCTGACTGCGATTGTCAAGACGCCTAAACAACCTGAAGAAGGACTTAAATACTTACAAACTGTGTTGCAGCGACTTGAGCAGACCACCGGGCAAACCCCAATCACACAAGTTTGGTGGATAACTGAAGCTGTCATAGAAGGATTACTGGATAAGGGGCTGGTCCTCAATAATACTGTACTGAATTTGCTAAAACAAGTGGACAATGAACTTAAAAAAGGGGCTGAGCAAGGGAATGCCGGGATCAAAGCCATTCCTCCCAAGGCGCTCTTAAATGCCCTTCTTTATACTGCAACTACTGTTTCTTCCAAGGGTAAACGACTGTCTGAAGTCAAAAATGTCTATCATTTGGGTGAAGGTACGGCTAAAGATGGTCCCAGTTCTCAGTTGTTAGATGTACTTTCGGGGCCCGATATCGAATTGATTAAAATTGTTGTCACCTTATTGAAAGATGATTTTGCCCGCGTTGAAGAGACTTTAGACATCTATAACCGAGCGGATAATGCCTCAGTTACGGATTTAACGCCTTTGGTCCAACAACTCAGTGATATTGCAAATACTCTAGGACTGTTGGGGCTCTCCGTTCAACGCAAATTAATCTTACAACAGAGGAAGCTCATTGCAGAGATTATCCAAGGTAAGACCCCTCCAGATATTACAATTCTACTGAATATCGCGGAGTCTTTGTTAAAGGTTACCGGGGCCCTCGATATCATGCGCGTTCAAGGCGTTCATGCCAGACTCCGTTTACAGGATGAAAATTTAACTCAATTCTGGGATACCCCTCAATTTAAGCAAGTCATTGGTATAGCCGTTGACGAGGCTAAACAAGAACTCACGCAAATTATAACCCCTCTCGTTACTTTCATTGACACCAAAAACCCTGATGAAACCTTCTTAGAAATACCTCAACACCTAAAACAAATTGAAGGATTTTTACTGTCTACCGACCATCAACGTGCAGCTAAACTCCTCGCCCATTGTACTCGTTATATTCAAAAAATCTTCATCAAAGAATCGCATATCCCGCCAGAAGATAAACAAAAGGCTTTGGCGGATGCCCTCATCAGTTTGGAACTGTACTTAGATACTTTAGCAGGCAATCCAATGGATGCGGCGGATATCCTGGACAATATGGAGAGGCGCCTGAAATTTTTACTCGCAGCTTAGGGTGTATCATCAAAAGCTAAACAGGTCCTTGTAGCAGAGATACGATTTTTTGCGTTAAACCTAGAGACGCGATGATTAATGATGGTAGAGACGCGATTAATCGCGTCTCTACTTGCAAATCAGTTGAGATACGTGGAGTAGAGGCTTTAGCCGGTCGGCGGTAAGCGCCTTCAATTTGAGGGAGTGAGGGGGACGCCAACGGTTTTTCGGCTAAAGCTTCCACTCCGGGATAATTAAAGACTGATTAATACGCCCTACCCACTATTGGGAAACTTTATGGATAAATTGTTAGATATTCCAGCCGAACAGACTTCCTCAACAGAAGTGGATGAGGAAATTTTAGATATTTTCAGGGAGGAAGTGGGTGAGGTACTGGAAGAAATGCGGGATCACTTCCAACGTTGGCGGGATAATCCAGAAGACGTGGAAGCCCTGCGGACGTTAAGACGAAATTTTCATACTCTAAAAGGCAGTGGTCGCTTGGTGGGTGCTATGGTTATTGGGGAATTGGGTTGGCAATTTGAAAATTTGTTGAATAAGACTTTAGACAGCAGCATTCCCAATTCGCCGATAACCCTTGAACTGGTTGCCAAAGCCTTACACTCCCTCCCTAATTTAGTTGAGGATTTCACGACTCAGCGAGCAACTCCTTACAGTATTAGAGTACTCATCTCAGAAGCTTATTGCTTGGTGCAATCCAAGGGAACAAGTAAGGGACAATTTCCCCCGGAAGATCAATTATCTTCCGTCGTCAATAAAGAGACTACTTCCTCTGTGCCCAAAAAAGTGAAAAAACCGGAAGTAGAACTGGCGTCTCCCCTTAAAAACACAAATGCCCCTGCTTTGCCTGATAAAAAAGCACTTGATCTCGTGGCAGAGAAGTCACTGCAGGAGGATCAAGACGCTTTTTCTACTCTTGAAGATGAAATTTATGACTCATTGGATGAGGATCAGAACTCTCTTACTACTCTTGAGGCAGAAAATGAGCAGTCATTAGCAGAAGATCGAAATAACCTTTCCAATCTTGAGGAAGGAATTTCGGGACTTGAGGAAGAATTTGGTGCAGAATCTACCCTCTTTGAGACGGATACATTGGAACAAATCAACTTTCTCGATCAAGAGGGAACTGAGGGAAATTCCGAACAGGAAAATTCCTTCAATTTAGCACAAACCGATCCTGAGCTCTCGTTAGATGACTTGGACTCTTTATCCCTATCTGAGGATATAACCCCCATTGAATTATCTCCCCTTGACTCATCTATTGAGCTATCAGGAATAGAGTCTACTCCTATTCAAGAGGGAATAGATCCCACATTGCTGGCTATTTTTGAGAAAGAAACGCGGCAACATCTGGCTGATTTGACTGCATTATTGAATGCACCTCCCCATAATTTAAGTTCTCCAGAATTGGAACAACAAATGATGCGAGCCTTCCATTCGCTGAATGGTAGCTCAAGAAGCGTAGGATTCACCGCCATTTCCAAAGTGGCTTCTCCCCTTGAAGCATATACTCGAACCTTGATGGAACGAGGAGTCTCACTGCCTACGGATAAAAAGAGTCTGCTTGAACAAGCAGTAGCCCTCATGGCCCAACTTTTATCCGGTTCAGCCGTGTCAGAAATATCCTTACAATCTCTACTAGATAATATACAGTTGGCACTTGAAGCCCTTCCTGCAGCTAAGGTAGTTCACGCAAAAGAAACTGAAGATCCTTCTGAGGAGTCTTTTCCAGATGCTTCAGATGAGTTTATGATGATTTTCTTGGATGAGGCGGATGAAATCCTCGAAAATACGCAGTCGCTTTTGGAACGTTGGCAGAATACGCCTAATAATATGGGGTTGATGAAAGAATTACAGCGCGAACTTCATACCTTAAAAGGTGGTTCTCGAATGGTTGGTATTGCCCCCATGGGGGATTTAAGCCACAATCTGGAATCCGTACTGACCAAAATTGTTGAAGGCGGGGCGCATACCAATCCAAAATTGCAGGAAGTCATTCAAAACAGCGTAGACGAATTGGCTGCCATGTTAGAGGCAATCCGTTCGGGTGTACCCTTGGAAATGCCCAATGACCTCATCAACCAGATCAATCAAGCCTTAACGCCGGAAGGCGAAAAGTTCACAGATTCTGTGACACCTCTTCCCCTAAAAGAGAATCCTCCTCCTTTAGAAAAGGAACCATTGGACATCAGCCAACCCATGGAAAAGGTAGATAAAGAAACTGATCAGGAGGGAGGAGAAGACCGTATTCGAGTCAGAGTTGCCTTGATTGAAAGATTGACAGGATTGGCGGGGGAATTGACGATTTCTCGAGCCCACATGGAACAACAACAAGCCTTGGTGAAGGGGAATTTGGGAGAAATGGAACAAACTGTCAGTCGATTACGCGATCAATTGCGTAGATTGGAAATAGAAACCGAAGCCCAAATCCTCTCTCACTTCAATGAATACAGGGGAAATCCTCTTTTAAAGCAAGCCGATCAAGAAGAATTTGACCCCTTAGAACTTGACCGTTTCTCCGTCATGCAACAACTGTCCAGAAGCTTGATGGAAAGTATCAACGACTTGGTCAACATTCAAGACAGTTTGAAAGTACTCACTCGTCAAACAGATACCTTGCTGATTCAACAAACGCGGATTGGGGCAGAATTGCAGGACGCAATTATGCGCACTCGAATGATTCCTTTTGCCAGAATCTCCCCAAGATTGCAACGAATTGCTCGCTTAACCGCCAGGGAAATACGTAAACAAGTAGACTTTGTCATCAATGGAGAAAATATTGAATTTGAACGAACCGTCCTTAATCGCATCGTAGCTCCTTTGGAACATATGTTGAGAAACGCCATCGGTCATGGCATAGAGGAAACGGCAATCCGGCAACAATCCGGCAAACCGCCCATCGCTAAAATCAGTATAGATCTAGCCAAAGAAGGCGCAGAACTGGTCATCAAACTCAGCGATGATGGCGCCGGACTCAACCTCACTGCCATTCGCAAAAAAGCTGAGGAGCGACGTCTGATCAAACCTGACACCGTGATCAGCGACCACGACCTTATGCAATTCATTCTTGAACCCTCCTTCAGTACCGCTAAAGTAGTGACTCAAATATCTGGTAGAGGAGTCGGGATGGACGTTGTCAACAGTGAAATTAAACAACTCAGCGGCAGCCTCCAAATCCACTCCCAAACGGGATTTGGGACCTCCTTTGAAATTCGCCTGCCCATCTCTTTAACCGTTAATCAAGCCCTATTAGTTCACGTCGGCGAAGACACCCTTGCCCTACCCATGAACAATGTAGACGCAGTTATGAGAGCTCCTCGCGCAGAAGTCATGTCCACTGAAGAAGTTCGTTACCACAAATACATGGAATACCAGTACCGCATCTTTCACCTCGGAGAACTGTTGGGCTTTGGCAAAGCCACCATCGATACCCCATTAATTCCCGTCTTATTGGTGCGCACTGGGGACCGCCGTGTTGCCCTATTGGTCGACAGCATCGAAGGCAGCAAAGAAATTGTAGTCAAATCAGTCGGTCCTCAAATCGGCAGCATTCGCTGGATCGCCGGAGCCACTATTTTAGGAGATGGACGAGTCGTCCTCATCTTAGACGTCCCCACCTTAGTACGCAGTGCTGACAAAACCCAAACCTATGTGGCCCCCTCTATCTCCGTGGAACAAGAAGAAAAACCACAAGCCAAAACGATCATGGTCGTCGACGACTCGATCACAGTTCGTAAAGTCACCGCGCGCCTCCTGAAACGACAAGGCATGGAAGTGCTCACAGCCAAGGATGGAGTTGACGCCGTTGCCCAACTACAAGAACACATTCCCGACCTGATGTTACTCGATGTCGAGATGCCCCGCATGGACGGCTATGAACTCGCCACCCAAATTAGAAACAGTCCCGAACTCAAAGAAATTCCCATCATCATGATCACCTCGAGAACAGGAACTAAGCATCGGGACCGGGCTGAAAAGATTGGGATCGATCGTTACCTGGGCAAACCCTTTAATGAAACTGAACTGCTGGAAAATATCAATGCGTTATTGGCTGAACGAGCTGCCAAATCGCAAAATCTCCAGAATCACTAACCCTTCCTCATTTAACCCTCTTGCCCCTGTTAAAACCCATGTCCCAAATCGTACGCAGTTTACTGATTTCTACCCAAGACCAACCCTTGCTGCTCCCCATTTCAGTAGTGGCCGAAATTACCCATTATCTTAAACCGCGCAAAACAACCGATCACGGTCCCAACTGGCTATTGGGCACCCTAGACTGGCGCCATCAACAACTTCCCATGATTGCCCTAGAAACTTTGATCACCGGTAAAGAGTACATACTTTCCTCCAAAAGCCATCTACTGATCCTATATGGACTTGAAGCAAGTCACAGCCTACCCTTTTATGGATTTCCCATTTTAGAAGTTCCCAGAGTCTTGAATTTAAACGAAAAAGACCTAACTCAACCCATTATTGAAAACCAATCCGGGCTGGCTTTCAAAGTCAACCTATTGGGTAAAGAAACCGTTTGGCTACCCGACCTGACCTACATAGAAAATGCCATCCGTAAACACTATCCCACAAACCACTGACAATCCAATACTGGCCCTTATCTCCCCCATTCCCTAATCCCATGCTGGATACAACCTACCTTATAGAAACTCCAGAAGGTTCTACTTTAGAATTACATCCGGCTGGACCCGTAGTCAGAAGCTGCGCCTGGTTGATCGACTTTATCATCAGAGCAATCATATACTCAGCCCTAACCTACTACTTATCCCTGCTCAACGACTTTGGCACCGGTTTACTACTCATCTCCATCTTCCTCTTAGAATGGTTTTACCCAGTCTTATTTGAAGTCTATTCCCAAGGCGCTACCCCGGGCAAAAAATTACTCAAAATTAGAGTATTAAATGAACTGGGAACTCCTGTCAACTGGAACAATTCTCTCATTCGCAATCTATTGAGAACTATAGACTTTCTACCCATTGGCTATGGATTTGGACTCCTGACCATGCTTAGCAACCCCACCTTCAAACGCATCGGTGACCTGGCTGCTGGGACCATTGTTGCCTACCAAGAAAACACCATTCAACGCCCCTCTCTACCCGATACAACCACCTCTCAACACCTACCAGTCCCACTCACCTTTGGGGAACAACAAGCCCTGCTCGACTTTGCCGAACGCACCTTCACCCTGACCATGGACAGAAAAATTGAATTGGCAAACCTCTTAACCCCCTTAACTCATCAAACCGATCACACTGCCATTGTCACCCTTTACCAATTTGCTCAAGGACTCCTTGGAAAAAATCCTCCTATAGAATAACACTCCAATTCGATATAAAATCCCCATAATTATCTGAAAATACAAAACATTACCCTAATCTGAGCCTGGTAGGATGCGCTGACCAACAGGAAGCCCATCAATCTCTCGTTCCCATGCTCTATGTGGGAATACGTAATGATGCTAACTTACCGCTCCACCCTTGATTACCCCACCCTTACGAGTATCACTCTGAAGGAAAAAAGTGAATCCCTTCTGTAGAAGCACACCAAGCCACCCTTTCTCAATCCAATCGCTCACCCAACTCAATCGCTCATGAAACAAAGCACGTTTGAGAATTTGTACCAAAATAATTGGGAACAACTCGAAACCTGGCTAAATCACTTGGACCATCATTATTTCAAAAATCCAACCGAATTAGCCAAATTTCCCAAGTTATATCGACAAACTTGCCAACATTTAGCCCTAGCCAGAGACCGTCACTATACCCCCCATCTGGTTGCTCATCTCAACCAACTGGTATTGCGAGGTCACCAACACCTTTATGCCACTCGTCCCAACCTAATTTATCAAATTGTACAATTCATTCTCACTGACTTTCCCTATTGGATTCATCGTCATAACTCACTGATAGGACTCTCCTGTCTACTATTTTTTGCCCCCCTGTTACTCTCCTTTTGGGCCACTCAAACTCATGAAGAATGGCTACATTTCCTGATGACCGAAAAACAACTTGAAGACCTGCGAACCCTATATTCCCCTCAATCAACCTTCGCAAGGCATACCCAAGAAGACTTCCTCATGTTCGGTCACTATATCAAAAATAATATCAGCATTGGCTTCCAAACCTTTGCCGGTGGATTACTATGGGGCTTAGGCAGCACTTTTTTCCTCATCTTCAATGGCTTAATCATTGGAGCAATTGCCGGTCATCTCACTCAAATTGGCTATTCTAACACCTTTTACCCCTTTGTTATTGGACACAGCTCCTTGGAACTCTTGGCAATTGTTCTGTCCGGTGCAGCCGGACTCAAACTGGGCTATGCCCTATTAAACCCCGGTCGACTCTACCGGCTACAAGCCCTGCGTCAAGCTGCCAGCGAGGCCATTTATCTAATGTATGGTGCCATCTTCCTGTTCCTACTCGCCGCCTTGATAGAAGCATTTTGGTCAGCCAACCACTTGATCTCACCCGAAATTAAATACACAGTGGGCACGGCTTTGTGGATGATCTGCCTAACTTACGTTCTCCTGCTGAGACCCCACCGTGCAACTTGATCGCATCCAAGTCACAGTGCGTCCCAGAAATGCCTGGGAATCAATAGATTTGGGAATTACCATGGTGCGTCATTGGTGGAAGCCTCTGTCCATAATTTGGCTTACCTTGATAATGCCTATAATTTTGGTAACCATCCTAATAACCAACATTTATGACATGAACTATCCATTTTTGATCATTTGGTGGTTAAAACCGTTATTTGACCGAATTATTCTCCACTTTCTAAGTCGAGCCCTATTTGGAGAATTGCCTCGCTTATCCCACATGCTAGCCGCCTTACCAACCCTTATTTTTAAAACTCGGCTTATTTTAGGACTGACCCTGGAACGCTTCAGTTTAACCCGTTCCTTTTGCCTGCCAGTCTATCAACTAGAAGATCTGAAATTTTCAATGCAGGGAAAACGAGTGCAAATTTTACTGAAAGGCAACATGAATATTGCTCAATACTTAACCGTATCTTGTTTTGCTTTTCAATGGGTTACCTACTTTTCTCTACTTGGAATCATCTACCTATTGCTCC
The DNA here is from genome assembly GCA_020721005.1 of Thiomargarita sp. GTDB lineage: Bacteria > Pseudomonadota > Gammaproteobacteria > Beggiatoales > Beggiatoaceae > DYNP01. Next base: position 95,744 of record DYNP01000006.1, on the reverse strand, counting down.
CAGAAGCCCACCAAACCGATTTAGATTGGCTATCTCCATTTCAAAACGATCCCATCTGGTGGCTGGACATAGGCAAACTGTTTTTTGAAATCTTAGCCATGATTCTCATTGAATCCATTTACGTGGCAGCCGGCTTTGCCCTCTATTTAAACCGACGAACTCATTTGGAAAGTTGGGATATCGAACTGATTTTTCGTCAACTTGCGCAACGTTTACTTTCCAAATAATGATCCAAGGGATGTTATCCCTTCTCCATAACAAATAATGGTTGAATAATTTCACCGCAATTTAAATAATCAATTATTTTAGGGTATGCTTGTTTTATTGGGGTTGACAAACCGTAAACAAAACGCCAACACACTTAAGATTGACTCATGAACCATTTTGTACACCTCCATTGTCACACCGACTATTCTATTGTCGATGGACTGATTCCCATTAAAACTCTGATCAAATCGGTTCACGATAAGCGCATGCCAGCCTGTGCCATTACCGATCAAGGCAATTTATTTGCTTTGGTCAAATTTTATCAGGCTGCCCAATCAGCTGGCATCAAACCTATTATAGGTGTGGATTTGCGTCTCAAAAATGACTCTCAAATCAGTCGGTTAGTTTTGCTTTGTCAAAATGATATTGGCTATCGCAATTTAACTCGCTTGGTCTCTCGCACCTATACCCAAGGCCAAACTTTGGGCAAACCTTACCTGCTCAAAGAATGGTTGACTTCTCACAATACACAAGGTCTCATTGCCTTATCTGGAGGGCAAGAAGGAGAATTGGGACCCAGTTTATTGGCTGGAAATTGGGGGCAGGCAAAACAACAATTGACCTTTTGGCACTCTTTGTTCCCCCAACGATTTTATCTACAATTACAACGTATTGGGCGCCCTCAAGAAGAAGAATATCTGCAAGCAGCTGTGGAATTGGCCTTGGCCACTGCCACCCCAGTGGTTGCCAGCAATGCGGTTTGTTTTGTCAATGCAGAAGACTTTGAAGCCCATGAAGTGCGAGTCAGTATTCATGAAGGTTACACTCTAGATGATCCTAACCGACCTCGTCACTACACTCCTCAGCAATATTTACGCAGTCCTGAGGAAATGAGCCGGTTATTTGCTGATCTTCCCGAAGCCTTAGAAAATACCGGATTAATCGCCCAACGGTGCAATCTTGAATTGAGTTTGGGCAAGAATTTTTTGCCTGACTTTCCCATTCCCCAAGACTTGACGCTCAGCGATTATTTTAGGGAACAAGCACGATTGGGACTGCAAAAACGCTTGGCAACCTTTATTGTTTCTCATGAACAGACTGTATATTGGGAACGTTTGGAATTGGAATTGAATGTCATCATGCAAATGGGCTTCCCCGGCTATTTTCTCATCGTGGCAGATTTTATCCAATGGGCCAAATCCCAAGAAATTCCAGTGGGTCCCGGACGTGGTTCGGGGGCTGGATCTTTGGTTGCTTATGCTTTGGGAATTACTGATTTGGATCCGCTAAGATATGATTTATTGTTTGAACGTTTCCTCAATCCCGAACGCGTTTCCATGCCCGATTTTGATATTGATTTTTGCATGGAACGACGCGACGAAGTTATTGATTATGTTGCTAAACGCTACGGTCGAGACCGAGTTTCGCAGATTATCACTTATGGCACGATGGCGGCCAAAGCAGTGGTTAGAGATGTGGGGCGGGTGCAAGGTCATCCTCATGGTTTTGTGGATAAAATTGCCAAGTTGATTCCCTTTGAGTTGGGTATCACTTTGGATAAGGCATTGAAAGATGAGGAATCTTTACGAACTTTGTATGAGCAGCAGGAAGAAGTTCGGTTGCTGATTGACATGGCGCGCAAGTTGGAGGGACTGACTCGAAATCCTGGAAAACATGCCGGGGGAGTGGTGATTGCACCTTCGGAATTGACTGATTTTGCCCCCTTGTATTGTGAAGAAGATGGCAGCAATTTGGTGACCCAATTTGATAAGGATGATATAGAGCGCATCGGTTTAGTGAAGTTCGATTTTTTGGGTTTGCGCACGTTGACTATTATTAAATGGGCAGTGGACAGTATCAATCAGTTGCAGCCGGGCAGTTTGGATATTTTAAATATTCCCTTGGATGATCCAAAAACTTTTGAGTTGTTAAAGAGAGCCAAAACCACAGCGGTGTTTCAGTTGGAATCTACCGGGCTTAAGAAGTTGATTAAGCGTTTGCAGCCCGATTGTTTTGAAGATATTATTGCGTTGGTGGCTCTTTATCGTCCTGGTCCCTTGCAGTCTGGAATGGTCGACGATTTTATCGATCGTAAGCAGGGACGGGCTAAAATTGAATATCCGCATCCAACTTTGGCTCATATTTTAAAGCCGACTTATGGGGTCATCGTTTATCAGGAGCAGGTTATGCAAATTGCTCAGGTATTGTCCGGTTACACTTTGGGCAATGCCGATTTGTTGAGACGAGCCATGGGCAAAAAGAAGCCTGAGGAGATGGCGAAGCAACGCAGTTTATTTGTGGAAGGGGCTCGGGCTCGTCAAGTCCCAGAGGCAACGGCCACCGCTATTTTTGATTTGATGGAGAAGTTTGCCGCTTATGGGTTTAATAAAAGTCATTCCGCAGCTTATGCTTTGGTTTCTTATCAAACGGCTTGGTTGAAAGCCCATTATCCTGCAGCATTTATGGCTGCGGTGTTGTCAGCAGATTTGGACAATCAGGACAAAATTGTCACTTTATTGGAAGAATGTCGAGTGATGGGACTGAGTATTTTGCCAGCGGCCATCAATCACAGTGCCTATCAGTTTAAAGTGACAGAATCTACAAAATCTCAGGCCATTCGTTATGGGTTGGGGGCGATCAAAGGGGTGGGAGAAGCAGCCACGTTGGGCATTCTTGAGGAACGGCAGCAACGAGGTCCCTTCAGTGACTTGTTTAGTTTTTGCGAGCGCATTGATTTGCGCAAAGCCAATCGTCGAGTTTTGGAAGCTTTGATCAAATCGGGCGCTTTGGATGAGTTGGGTCCCCATCGAGCCAGTTTGTTGGCCAGTTTGGACAGTGCGATTAAGTTGGCTGAGCGACAGTCTACCGATCAGGCGACTGGGCAAAATGATATATTTAGTTTACAAGCAGTTGAAAAATCGCAGAAAAAGCTGCCGCCTTTTGTGAACGCTGCACCTTGGTCCTTGGCAGAGCAATTGCGGGGTGAAAAAGAATCTTTAGGATTTTATCTCAGTGGCCATCCCATCAGTCGTTATCAGGCTGAGTTGCAGCAATGGGTGCGCATTCGATTGGGAGAAGTGCGGCCCACAGGTCCCAAGCAGAAGGTTAAGGTGGCCGGTTGGGTTACAGAATTGCGTCATGGTAACAGTAAGCGAGGACGCATGGCGTCTTTGGTTTTGGAAGATTTGACTGGTCATTTGGAAGTGACTGTATTTTCTGAGGAATATGGGCAATTTCGAGATCGTTTGAGTAAGGATACGGTGTTGCTGGTGGAAGGGGAAGTGTACGATGATGACTACAGTGGAGGGTATGTCATGAGTGCCAGTCAGGTCACGACTTTGGATCAGGAACGGGAAAAGCGGGCCAGATGTTTGGAAATTAAGATCAAGGCGGGGCAAATTTCTGCACAAACCATGATGGCTATTTTAAAACCTTATTGTTCCGGGCGTTGTGTGGTGGTGTGTCAGTATCAATATGCTGGAGCGTTGGTGGAATTGGTGTTGGGAGAAAATTGGAGAGTGCGGCCTGATCAGGCCTTGCTTGATCAATTGCAAGAGTTATTGGGAGAGGATAAGGTGCGCTTGACAGTGGGGTGAATTGGGGTTACACTGGTTTTTTAGGTCCAATTAATTTAGGGAGTTTTTGATGATCAGTCAGCATATTGCACAACAGCTTAATCAACAGTTTAATAATGAAAGTTATTCGGCTTATTTTTACTTGTCCATGTCTGCCCACAGTGATTTTATTGGGCTTAAGGGATTTGCCAGTTGGTTTATGGCCAAGTATCATGAGGAGACCACTCATGCCATGAAGATTTACAAATATATTTTGGATCAGGGGGCTGCGGTGCGTTTGTTAGCTGTTGCTCAGCCACCCAGTGATTTTGCCAGTCCCTTAGCCATGTTGGAAGAGACTTTGCGACATGAGCAATCGGTGACTCGACGTATTAATGAATTGGTGGATATGGCTGTGTCTGAAAAAGATCATGCCACTCATATTTTCCTGCAATGGTTTGTAACGGAGCAGATTGAGGAAGAAGCGACGGTCTCTGAAGTGATCAATAAGGTGAAATTGATTGGGGATCGGGGAGATGGTTTATTTATGATAGACAATCAGTTGGGGCAAAAGGCTGCGGCTTTGGCCAAAACTGCTTTGTCCACTCCAACGAGTGGTGGCAGTTAACCCCCCCCTAACCCCCCCTTGAAAAGGAGGGGAACTTATTTCACTCTCCTCCTTACTAAGGAGGAGAGCTTATTTCATTAGACCTCTTGCAAAAATATTAGCCGGAGTGGAGGGTCTACAAGGTACATTGGAATAGAGGCTTTAGCCGGTCAGCCGTAGGCATCACCATATACATAAATTGCAAGAGCCTACCGCTAACCGGCTAAAGCCTCCACTCCAAGGGATTACCGCTGGCCGGCTAAAGCCTCCACTCCAAGGATCTACCGCTAACCGGCTAAAGCCTCCACTCCAAGGATCTACCGCTAACCGGCTAAAGCCTCCACTCCAAGGGACTTACGGCTGGCCGGCTAAAGCCTCCACTCCAAGGATCTACCGCTGACCGGCTAAAGCCTCCACTCCAAGGATCTACCGCTGACCGGCTAAAGCCTCTACTCCAATGTATCTTGACTGAGGCGCAACTCTCATTTTTTCATGATCATATACTTTTGCAAGAGGTCTATTCCCCTCCTTGAAAAGGAAGGGAACTTATTTCACTCCCCTCCTTAGTAAGGAGGGGCAGGGGGTGGTTCACAGCTGGGTAATTAACCACCGCTAACCCTTCCTTAAAAAGGGGAAAAGTTCAAAGATTATTGGAACTGAGCGGTGCAAGTTTTGACCTTGTCCATCGGAACTTTAATCAGAGTTGGCGTGCTAGTTTGCCGGAAAGTCCCATCGCAAGTCCAGCCTTTGAAAACCGAGCCCTTGTCAGCTGCTGCAGTCAGATTGACCGTGGCAGTTGAAAGATAGTTTTGGCCGGCCGTGGTGCAAGTGGCTTTGCAGATCAAACTGACCGCTTGACCTTGGATTTGTCCGCGGACAGTCCCTTTGCCAGTGCCCGTTTTGGCAACGTTCAGAGTGTACGAAGTGACCTCGGCGGGAATAAATTGGGCAGTGCAAGTTTTAGCCTTATCCATGGTGAGTTTGAGAATAGCAGAAGTGCCCGTGCAGTCACCGGTCCATTCCTTAAACAAGTACCCAGCATCTGCAGTGGCTGTGAGAGTCACAGAAGCATTCAGTTCGAGGTCTTCGTTGCAATCAGTGCCACAAGTGATGCCTTGAGCTGTGACTTGACCATTGCCCACCTTGGCTATGGACAAAGAGACTTGGGCAGGTTCAACAGCGCCTGCCAGTTGCTTGATTTCAGCTTTGGTAAGGGCACGGTTGTAAATGCGCACGTCATCAAGAACGCCGTTGAATGCGCCGTGATACTTGCTAGCAAGTTCTGTGGCATTACCAACATAGTATGTTCCCAGCAAGATATTATACGGGTTGTCTAACGTCTGGTTATGCGGAAAAACTTTCTCGCTAGTTAACTGACCGTTAATATAGAGTTGCACTTTGCCCGCATTATAAACCGCTGTGGCGTGGCTAAAGCTATTCATAGGAATAGTATAGCCGTCTGCGCAACTTGAACTGCTGGTAGTAATTGCGCAAGTTCTTAACGTGCTGTCTACGGCCTTGTCCGTACCACTCGTCAAAAAGAACCCCTTCGCACCAGTTGTGTATCCGTTCCACGAATATTTGCTGGCAATCGCGCCACTCATTCCTTTGGGCAATACATCCGCGTCAATGGTGTATTGGTCAGTGAATTTTTGAGCGGGATTCTTCATATAGCAATATCCACTACTGCCATTGAAGTAAAGTCCTTTTCCAGATTTACCGTCAACAAATGAAGTTCCACTGCTGCAAATACCATGATTCCCATTCCCACTTCCATCAAAAGCATTGCCATCAAATGGGTAGCAGGCGACCAGTCCATCTGTAATTCCTCTGCAAACAGGTATAGGTAATAACTGAATGGAAATACTTAATGCTGTTGTGTCACAAGAAACATTACCGTATGGATCTATTCCCAAGTAGATAAAGTCACCTTGCTCTACTTTTACATAGGTGAGATTGCTGCCGTTTGTTCCTGAGCTAAAATACTGTGTTGACCCATTAGCCGTCCAACCATAAGCTAAATTGGTTGAGTTTTTATCAACATACCACACAATCGTTCCTCCATCCAAACTGGTTGTGGCCCCCGTTACGGAAACCGTGCCTGTTACTGGGCTTTTCCAGCCTATAATCAATGGGCTAACAGGAGCAGGATGGGCTACCATAGTATTTGCGGGCATGTAACGAGGGCTGCAGGCAAAACTTCGATTGACCCCACTGGTGCGACCAAAAAACGGCATGCCACCGACTGAAGCCCATTCTGGCCCTGCCCAATGAAAAAAGTAAGGATCATTGAATGGCTGTCTGTACGCAGAGGTTGTGAAATTTTTCATCAGTACATAAGTTTTTGGATCATGGTTAGAGGCAGTAGAGGGAGTTGTTTGCATAAAATGCCACACGTCTTGATTGCCACAAGAATCTGGATTGGGATTTTTTTGATTGGGATAATTCAAATAGTCCTTTCCAAGACTCCACAGAGTACAATTTTTGGTCTCGGCTGCCCGCACTTGTCCAGCAGATTGAGGCTCTGCAGGCAATTGCACTTCAATACCCACAGATCGAAAGTTATCTGCCATCAATCCACGAACATCTTGATTTTGAGTACTGTCAGGGCTGATCGTAACGGCATTGACTGTGGCATAACTGTGGGAGGACTGGTAGACCCGCTCCAACTCTTGCAATTGCTCGCTGACGGTTTGGCCGCCCAAATGTTGATCAGCACTGTCCACTTGTACGGTGAGCACTAATGGACTCTTTTCAAGTTGTTCCAATTCCGTTGCCTCAATTTGCACGATGAGCAGGGGCACCGTTTCAAGTCGCACTGCGGTGCCTTGTTGAAATTGCAGAGACTCCAAGAGAGCCTGTTGTTGTTGAGCAATGGTTGTCCGTTGTAATACCACCGCATCCGCATCTTGCAGAAGTCCCTCAGGTTGCCAGTCCATGGCCAATTGCACGATAACCTGCACAGTGTGGGTGACTCCACTATGCTCAGGAGGCGAGTCAGATTCTTCGGCATAAAGAGTATTTAACACTCCGCATGCCAGTCCGATCAGGAGCAGCGCGGCTCGTCGATAGGTTGAAAGTTGTAACATAAGTAAGGTCCTCATTGTGATGAGTTGAAGATACTAAGTATAAAATGACGGGATATTATTTGTCATTTCTAGCGCTATAGGAAAAGCTGGAGTTGAAATTGTTAATATTTGGATGAAAATTTTTTTAACTTTTTTTAAGTTATTGTTTAATAAGATATTTTTATGATGAGCTGAATCTGCCGATAGAGAATACTTAAAGGAAGTGAAATGAGTGGAAGACTTAGTCGGAGTGATTGGATCTACAAGGTATATTGGAATAGAGGCTTTAGCCGGAGTAGAGGGTCTACAAGGTACATTAGAATAGAGGCTTTAGCCGGAGTGGAGGGTCTACGAGGTATATTGGAGTAGAGGCTTTAGCCGGAGTGGAGGGTCTACAAGGTATATTGGAATAGAGGCTTTAGCCGGTCAGCCGTAGGCATCACCTCATATACATAAATTGCAAGAGCCTACCGCTAACCGGCTAAAGCCTCCACTCCAAAGGATTACCGCTAACTGGCTAAAGCCTCTATTCCAGGGGATTACCGCTAACCGGCTAAAGCCTCCACTCCAAGGAACTACCGCTAACCGGCTAAAGCCTCCACTCCAAAGGATTACCGCTAACCGGCTGAAGCCTCCACTCCAAAGGATTACCGCTAACCGGCTAAAGCCTCCACTCCAAAGGATTACCGCTAACCGGCTAAAGCATATACTCCAAGGAGCTGCCGCTGACCGGCTAAAGCCTCTATTCCAATGTATCTTAACTGAGGGACAACTTTCATTTTTTCATGATCACATACTTTTACAAGAACTCTATTCAAAATAACTTGCCCGCCCGCAATTTTTCGTTTCTACGCAAGATAAGGGAAACTTGCTGGAATAGGGTTAATTCTGACTTGGACAAATAACGGAGGAAAAGGAATGAGTCGACGTTGGGTACAAGAGCATGAGCAGGATCATTATGTACAACAGGCTCGCCAAGATGGTTATCGTTCTCGAGCAGTGTATAAATTGGCCCAACTTCAAGAACGGGATCACTTGTTTTCCCCAAATATGACGGTGATCGATTTGGGGTCTGCTCCAGGAGGATGGTGTCAATGGATTGGGGAATATTTACGAGGTCAAGTACGATTGTTGGCAGTGGATATATTGCCGATGGCACTGATTTCCGGAGTCACTTTTATACAGGGGGATTTTCAGGAAGAAACAATCTTTAAACAAGTATTGACTGTGTTGGGGGAAGAACGGGCGAATGTAGTACTTTCAGATATGGCGCCGAATTTATCGGGAATCCGGACAGTTGATCAAGCTCGTTCTCTATCCTTGGCTGAAGCAGCTGGAGACTTGGCTATGGCTGCTTTGGCGCCCCAAGGGCATTTTGTGGTTAAACTGTTTCAGGGAGAAGGAGTGGATGCTTATTTTAAATGGCTACGAGGGCATTTTAAACAGGTGTCTATTCGTAAACCAGCCGCTTCTCGGGCTCATTCCAGGGAAATGTATGGAGTGGCAAAATTTTTTAAGGGCTGAATAACCACCCCCTTCCCCTCCTTTTAAAGGAAGGGTGAAGAGCGGTTTTCTCCTTTCAAAGGAGGAGTGAAGAGCGGCTTCTTCCTTAGTAAGGAATGGGAAGGGATAGTTTATTTTTCCTTGATATAAACTGGGAACGTGAGAGATTTAAAAATCTTGCCATTCCTCACTTTTATAATTGGGATTTGTTCTCGGTCTGGGACGATTGGATGAGAACTGGCCAGTTCTAATAGGAGGAGGTTGCATTGCATAGTGGCTGGCAGGCGCTTCTTCTTCTATAATTTCCCCCATTTTGAAAAAAGCCACCTGTTGTTTAAGTCTCTTGGCTTGATCCTTCATCGATTCACTGGCTGAGGCAGTCTCTTCAACCAAGGCAGAATTTTGTTCAACCATTTCATCCATTTGCACAACGGCCTTGTTGACTTGTTCGATGCCTTGGGATTGTTCGACTGAAGCCATGGCAATTTCTCCAATGATGTCGCTGACTTTTTTCACAGCCACCACAATTTCTGCTAAAGTTTGTCCAGATTGATTGACCAAACGCGTGCCTTCTTCCATTTTCTCAGTACTGTCCTTAATGAGGGCTTTAATTTCTTTGGCAGCCAGGGCACTTCTTTGGGCCAAAGTACGCACCTCTGAGGCAACCACGGCAAAACCACGTCCATGTTCTCCAGCTCGGGCTGCTTCCACCGCTGCATTGAGAGCTAAGAGATTGGTTTGAAAGGCAATTTCATCAATCACGGTGATGATTTCACTGATTTTTTTGCCACTTTGACTGATTTCATTAATGGCAGAAATAGTGGAACTGACCACTTGATTACCCAACTCTGCATGTTCCCTGGCGGTGCTGGCGAGTTGGTTGGCCTGCTTGGCATTGTCCGCATTTTGTTGGACAGTGCTGGTCATTTGTTGCATGCTGGCAGCCGTTTGTTCCAAAGAAGAGGCTTGTTGAGTGGCTCTCTGGCTGAGATTGCTATTGGCTTGGGAAATTTCTTCAGCGGCATTACTGACCACTTCGGAAGATTGTCGGATAATGGTTAAAATTTCCATGAGTTTGCTGACGGTGGCATTGGCATCGTGTTTGAGTTGAGCCAGTTCCCCAACATACTCATTAGTGATGGTTTCAGTCAAATCGCCCCGAGTAACGGCAGAAAACATGCGCATCAAATCCTTAATTGCAGATTGGTTAAAATTCAACACTTGATTAACTCCCTCAGCAATGACTTTGAAAACTTCACTTTTATTCTCTAAATCAATGCGTTGACTGAAATCTCCCTTGGAAGCAATCTGAATGACTGAGTTGATGTCTTCGATGATGCGATTGTCTTCTTCAAAACGGGTTCTCAACTGAGTTTGTAAACAAGTGAGCCCCGTAAGCAGTTGTCCTATCTCATCCCGAACATGGATTTCAATGGGGGTATCTAAATCGCCTTTGGCAATGTTATCAGTGATTTGCAAAGCATAATTTAGAGAACGAGTCACAACATGATACAGTCGCCAGGCTATCCACATCATCAATAGGGTGCTGGTTACAGTGGCGATTAACATGATCAAATAGGTGCGTTGGGTTTGTAATCGAGTCTCTTCGACAAACAATTCGGCTCTTTGGGCGGAAAAATCCTGAATAGTTTGCACAACTTTTTGAACCTTTTCGAATTGAGCGCCCAAACCTCCAAACAGAGCAAGTTGGGTGGCTTGCTCTTTGTTGTTTTCTTTCAGTAAATTGAGCACTTCATTTTGAAGTTCAATCCATTTGTTAATCTCAAGTTTTAATAAATCAACATCTTGAGTGTCACCCAAAAAGCGCTCTTTCACCAAAGCCAATTTTTGTTGGTTAAGATCGAGCAATTCCTGAATTTTACTTCTATTCACTTCCAATCGGCCCAGGTCACCGTCCAGTACACTCAGCAGCATGAGAATACGAATTTGGTTAATACTGGTAAATGCTTCGCGAATCGAAGTACTCACTGTGTAAGGATGATAATGAAGTTTATGGGTGGTGACGGCTAAGCCTCTCATCTGCCACACTGCAAAACTGGACAGACTGAGCAACAGTAAAATGAACAGCCCAAAACTGAGCCATAATCGTTTTTTCAACGTCATGTTGGTAATGATAAATTTCATGATTTTGGGTTCCTTAGGATATTTTGGAGGGATGCAGTCAATGTTCTGCTTTATACTTTAAAAGGGGAAAAAAGAGTATTTGACCCCTTCTATTTTTTCTAGGGGAAGTAATATCATATTTCCCTCTTCTTTTCAAGGGAAAAATTTCATTTTTCCTCGATAGAAGAGGTTGAAAATGTAAAAAGGCTAAAAATCTTGCCACTCCTCAGTTTTATAATTGGGATTTGTTCTCGGTTTGCGACGATTGGGTGAGAGTTGATTTATTCTAAGAGAAGGTGCATAGTGGTTGGTAGATGCAGTTTCCTCCTCTATAATAATTTCCCCCATTTTGAAAAAAGCCACCTGTTGTTTGAGTCTTTTGGCTTGATCCTTCATCGATTCACTGGCTGAGGCAGTCTCTTCAACCAGGGCAGAATTTTGTTCAACCATTTCATCCATTTGCACAACGGCCTTGTTGACTTGCTCAATACCTTGGGACTGTTCAACTGAAGCCATGGCAATTTCCCCAATGATGTCACCGACTTTTTTCACAGCCACCACAATTTCTGCCAAAGTTTGACCAGATTGATTGACTAAACGCGTGCCTTCTTCCATTTTCTCAGTACTGTCCTTAATGAGGGCCTTGATTTCTTTGGCAGCCAGGGCACTTCTTTGAGCCAAAGTACGTACTTCTGAGGCAACCACGGCAAAACCACGTCCATGTTCTCCAGCTCGGGCCGCTTCCACCGCTGCATTGAGAGCCAACAGATTGGTTTGAAAGGCAATTTCGTCAATCACGGTGATGATTTCACTGATTTTTTTGCCACTTTGACTGATTTCATTAATGGCAGAAATAGTGGAACTGACCACTTGATTACCCAACTCTGCATGTTCCCTGGCGGTGCTGGCGAGTTGGTTGGCCTGCTTGGCATTGTCCGCATTTTGTTGGACAGTGCTGGTCATTTGTTGCATGCTGGCAGCCGTTTGTTCCAAAGAAGAGGCTTGTTGAGTGGCTCTCTGGCTGAGATTGCTATTGGCTTGGGAAATTTCTTCAGCGGCATTACTGACCACTTCGGAAGATTGTCGGATAATGGTTAAAATTTCCATGAGTTTGCTGACGGTGGCATTGGCATCGTGTTTGAGTTGAGCCAGTTCCCCAACATACTCATTAGTGATGGTTTCAGTCAAATCGCCCCGAGTAACGGCAGAAAACATGCGCATCAAATCCTTAATTGCAGATTGGTTAAAATTCAACACTTGATTAACTCCCTCAGCAATGACTTTGAAAACTTCACTTTTATTCTCTAAATCAATGCGTTGACTGAAATCTCCCTTGGAAGCAATCTGAATGACTGAGTTGATGTCTTCGATGATGCGATTGTCTTCTTCAAAACGGGTTCTCAATTGAGTTTGTAAACAAGTGAGCCCCGCCAGCAGTTGTCCTATTTCATCTTGGATATGAATTTCAATGGGGGCATCCAAATCGCCTTTGGCAATGTTATCAGTGATTTGCAAAGCATAATTTAAGGGATGAGTCACAATATGATACAGTCGCCAGGCTATCCACATCATCAATAGGGCGCTGGTCACAGTGACAATCAACATGACTAAATAGGTGTGTCGGATTTGTAATTGAGCATCTTGTACATATGATCCGGCTTTTTTGACACCAAATTCCTGAATGCCTTGGACAATTCTCTGCACTTCTTCAAATTGAGCGCCCAGATTCCCAAATAAGGTAAGTTGAGTGGCTTGTTCCCTATTATTTTCCTTCAGCAATTTAAATACTTCATTCTGAAGTTTAATCCAGTGGTTGATTTCAGCTTCCAGTAAATCAAAATCCTTAAGATCACCCAGAAAACGTTCTCTCATTAAGATCATTTTTTGTCGGTTAATTTCAAGCAATTCTTGAATTTTATTTTTGCTCGCCTCCACTTGGTTGGGATCACCATTCAGCACATTCAGCAACATGAGAATACGGACTTGATTGACATTAACAAACAGTTCTCGAATTGAGATTCCCACTGTATAGGGATGATGATGAAGTTTATAAGTGGTGAGGGCTAATTCTCTCATTTGCCACACTGCAAAACTGGCCAGACTGAGCAACAGTAAAATAAACAGCCCAAAACTGAGCCATAACCGTTTTCTCAACGTCATATTGGTGATGATAAACTTCATAATTTTGGGTTCCCTAGGATGTTGTGGAGAGTCTCCTTTCAAATAGGGTGAATTAGGGAGACTGCTCTGTTTGAATTGCTCGTTTTAGCCAGCATAAGGCCTGATATAAATCCAATGGCACTCCGTTCCCTTCTTGATACAAACGAGCCAAATTGTATTGGGCTTTTACGTTCCCCTGTTGAGCAGATTTTAATACCCAATAGGCGGCTTGTGCAAAATTTTGTGGCAGTCCACGTCCCTCATAATACAAGCCTGCCAAACTGTTTTGGGCACTGGCATGTCCTTGTCCAGCAGCTTTACGAAACCAAATTGCAGCTTGTGTATCGTCTTGCCGAACGCCTTGTCCTTGAAAATAGAGCCAACCGAGTTGATTTTGAGCCCGACTGTTCCCCAATAGAGCCGCCTTTTCAAACCAAGTAAAAGCGGCGCGGTTATCGGTCTGATACCAATAAAATCCAAGTAACAGTTGGGCGAGAATATCTTGGTGATTGGCCAATTGTTCAAGATTTTGCAGTTGTGCTTTGGATAAATTAGAAACTTGCTCAAATGGAGAATGAAGTAAAATAGCTGCATTTTCAATAGATTTTACAATTTCAACAGGTTGAGGGGCAACAACTTTGTCCTTGATCGTGGCAGATTGAGTGATAGGCTCGGCCACAGGTTCAGTTGATGGTGGTGTTTTCGATGGGTCCTTGGTTGCCTTTTGATTTTCTTGCACTGTGGTTTGGGTGATCACTTGCATTTCATCCCCCACCTTTTGTTTAACTGTCAACTCATAACTGTTTAAATTTGAATAATTTTTAATTTCTTGGCGAATGAGCTGGGGCTTACCTTGTTCAAATTGGTAAAAATCCTTGCCATAGTGAGTGTCACTGTTTTTCCAAGAGGAAATTACAAATTGTTGTTCAGAATCAATGCTGGGAGAAGCAAGACCGCTGAGTATCGCATTTTTGACGAATTGACGTCTTTGCGGATCAAATAGAAAAAATAGATAAGTGGAATTGTCGCCATCGGCTTTTTCCATCAGGTGAATATCTAAATAGCCATCAAAATTGACATCGATAAATTTAATATAACGCTTGGCTTCTTGCACCAAAGTTTGGGTATTAAGTTCGGTAAGAAGTTGAATGGGATTGGCTTCGCGAGTAAAAGTTTTTCCAGCAACCCCCTCTTCTGCAGGCTGGGTTTGATAGATCTTAATGCCTTTAATTCGTGCAAATTGTCCCAGCAGGTAACCATAGATTTCCATCTCAAAAGGAGGATTGTCGGAGTGTACAAACACGGTTTCCGTGGCAAGCACATTGCCCAAAAAAGTCGGGCTGGAAGAGTTGAGTTCACTGGCATCATAAACCACAAATGTATTGTCCATAAAATCATTGCCATCAATGACCAAATCTTGGGAACGATAGATTTTTTTAAAATAGGCATTCTGATTATTTTTGACCAAATTATAATTCATGAGAATCTTGCTGGAATTTTGCACATCCAAAATACCTCTTTTGTAATATCCAGAATTGTCATTGTCAGCAATTAGCATTTCCTTGACAGTGATCTCTTGCGAATTTCTGATTTCAAAAACACCTTCTGTATTATTGATGGCTTCTCCCCCCACGATACTGACTTGTTGGGCATTGTCCATTTGCAGAGCTTTGGTCCCGGAACCATTGAGAATGCTGTCAATAATTTTGACATCTTTGACATCCAACAAGCGAATAACCACGCCCTCACAATAGCCTTTTCGAACATCGTGAACCAGTCCCAAATTCCTAATAGTGATATTCTCGGAATCATGAATCGTCAAAACAGCCACCCAACCTTCCTTGGTCCGCAACCAGGTATTTTCTTGACCGATAAGGTGCAGAGATTTTTTACCTTCAATCAGCACAGCAGTGTGCTCATTCACAGAATTGAGTTCATAATCTCCAGTTTGGAGAATGATGTAATCACCTGATTTTGCTTGCTGAATAGTGGTTTGTAATAAATCGGGTTTTCCCGGTTGCACATAGTGAATATTTTGGGTCTTGACACAGTAGTCATTGAGTTCCACAGTGCCTTCTAAACAGGTGGTGGGAAAACTGAGATGGGGAAACAGGACGCAGAGGATAAAGAAGTGGAGACGATACATATCAGTGGACTTCTTTGTTTTTCAAGAGGTGTATGAGAGATTAAAGTACCTTGGAATGGAGGCTTTAGCCGGCCGGCGGTAGACTTTGGAGTAGACTTTGGAGTGGAGGCTTTAGCCGGATTGGAGTCGGCGCCTTGCAATTTGTGTGTATCAGGTGATGCTTACGGCTGACCGGCTAAAGCCTCCACTCCAAAACAGCTGACCGGCTTAAAGCCTCCACTCCAAAACAGCTGACCGGCTTAAAGCCTCCACTCCAAAACGGCTGACCGGCTAAAGCCTCCAGTCCAAAACGGCTGACCGGCTTAAAGCCTCCACTCCAAAACGGCTGACCGGCTAAAGCCTCCACTCCAAAACGGCTGACCGGCTAAAGCCTCCAGTCCAAAGGGGACTGACAGTTCTTTAAGGGTTGCCAGTCCCTGACCTTTAGTCATGAATTAGCGGATAGTGAGGTTAAACGTGACCTGCAATTTTTTTAGTGATGACCCATTGTTGGGCAATGGAGAGAATGTTGTTGACAACCCAGTACAATACCAGTCCCGAAGGAAAGAAGGCAAAGAAGACCGTGAAGACAATGGGTAGGATCATCATGACTTTTTGTTGGACCGGGTCAAGTGGGGCTGGGTTAAGATGGTGTTGCAGGAGCATGGTGACGCCCATGACCAAGGGGAGAACGAAGTAGGGATCGGGGGTGGAAAGGTCTTGAATCCACAACATAAAGGGAGCTTGGCGGAGTTCTACACTTTCCAACAGTACCCAATAGAGGGCAATAAATACCGGGATTTGAATGAGAATGGGAAGGCAGCCACCAAGTGGGTTAATTTTTTCTCTTCGATACAAATCCATCATGGCTTGGTTAAGGCGGGCTCGATCGTCTCCATAACGTTCTTTAAGATTGAGTAATTGAGGTTGGAGGCGACGCATGTTGGCCATGGATTTGTAGCTGGTGGCTGAGAGGTGAAAGAAGGCGAGTTTAATGAGAATGGTAATGATGATGATAGAGAGTCCCCAATTGCTAACCCAGGTGTTGACGAGTTCAAGGAGCCAGAATAGGGGTTGGGCAATAAACCAGAGCCAGCCGTAATCTACAGTGAGGTCAAGACCTGGGGCTAAGGCAGCCAAGGTGTGTTGCAGTTTGGGACCCATGTAAATTTTTAGGGTAAAACGGTGTTGGCTATGGGGGGCTACAGTTTCTAGGGGACCATAGAGTCCCAATACATAACGGGGACCTTCAGGTAGGAATTTGGTATAGTAGTTAAAGGTTTGAGAAGGTTCTGGGACTAAAGCAGAGACAAAATAATGTTGTAACATGGCTGCCCAGCCTCCTGCCCAACCGGTGGGATTTTCTAAGGCAAATTGGCCAGCGGTAATTTCATCAAAATCAATTTTTTCATAGCGTTGGGTGGGTTTGGAAATAGCACCGCCCAAATAGGTGTAGATGAAGGGAGAAGAGGCGGCTTGACTGGTAGAGCGTTGAAATTGTCCATACATTTGACCCTGCCAAGGGTGCGAACTTTGGTTGTCAATGTGATAGTGTAGGTCAACGATATAGCTGCCGCGGGTGAACAGGTAAGTTTTGGTCACGGTCAGACCCGTGGGCCCTTGCCAACGCAAATCGACTTGCAATTTATCTGCATTGGGTGACATTTGGTAAGTGGTTTGGGACGCGTGGTAAACGGATTGGTGAGTGGGCGCTGCTTCAGCGGGCAAAATACCAGATTGTAGAACGAAGAGATTGCGTGCACTGTCATCCAAAAGACGGAAAGGTTCGTCCATGGTCTCAATACTGGTTGAGTATTCAAGGAGATCGACTTGTCGAATATCTCCTCCTAAAGTGTCAATTTCCAGTTTGAGCATATCAGTTTCGACCTGAATACGGGCTTGAGATTCGAGCAAGCGCCCAACTTGGGGTCCGGGCAATTCGGGCGCCGCTTGGACAGTGGTGGGACTGGTTTCTGGCAGTTCCAAAGTTTGAGAAGCCGGAGGGGAGGAAGTGACCGGGGGGTGTTGATCGGGTTTTTGAGCATAGTCTTGTTGCCAGGCTTGATAGATCATCAGGGAGATGAACAATAAGGCCATGATCAGAATGAGTCTGAAATTATCCATGTTGCTTAGGGTTCCTTCGCTCCGGCACTGGATCATATCCTCCAGGATGCCATGGATGACATCGAAGAAGTCTCTTGATGGCTAATAGTAAACCACGTAGGGTACCATGTTCGGCAATCGCAGTATAAGCATACTCCGAACAACTGGGGTAGAATCGACAATGCGCACCAAGCCAAGGACTGATCAGTAGCCGGTAAAGTTGTATGATTAAGAGAAGAATTTTTTGCATCGCCGGGGAATGAATTGCCAATGTTGATGTAAGGTATTGAATAAGTGTTGATTGCTGATTTTTTCCAGTCCACTTTTTGCCAATACCACACAGTCCCAACCGGTCAATTCCTGTTGGTGATGGCGAAAGCTCTCGCGAATAAGGCGTTTAATTCGGTTGCGAGCAGTCGCAGTGTTGATGTGTTT
Source organism: Thiomargarita sp. (assembly GCA_020721005.1). Classification (GTDB taxonomy): domain Bacteria; phylum Pseudomonadota; class Gammaproteobacteria; order Beggiatoales; family Beggiatoaceae; genus DYNP01. The sequence continues at coordinate 77,858 of DYNP01000006.1, read as the reverse complement.
ACGTGCGCATATCAGTCCCAACCTAGCATACGTCAAACAGTTGGGCCTAGCCAACACCGAGAAGTATTGGCTGGACTTTTTACAAGGGTGAGCAAAAACTTGTTGGTAATGAGTTGCCGTAAGTAGACGCTGGTTACGCGTGAATTGGCAAGAGGAGTTCATGCCAAAGGTTAGGCGGTTAAGCGCTTACGTCCCTTAGCGCGTCGGGCTTTGATCACATCTCGTCCGCCTTTAGTTTCCATCCGGGCCCGAAAACCATGTCGACGTTTACGTACTAAATTACTGGGTTGAAAAGTTCTTTTCATAATCTCTCATTTTGGGTTAGTTATCATAAACCGATCATTTTAGAAAAATGGGGGTGATGCTGTCAACGTATGATGTTTAAAAATTTGTCAATCAGTGTTAATTAGATGGTTTTATCCGCTATTAAAGGGAGATATGCTTAGTTATTTTCTCTTTTAAAGGGAGTATAGATATTAACTGGCTACTGACTTAAACGGTCAAATTTCTTAGTATCACTCAGTAGCAATGGTCAGTGGGTTGTGCGTGAGGTGTCTTCATTACGCCGTAACCTGACAAGCATTATCAGGCGTTGGGTTGTCTGAATCAAAATTTCCAAGATTAACAGAATACTTCCTACCTATCCTGAAAATTCTGTAATTTTTGTGAATTCTGATTCAGAAATCAATTGAAAATTCTGATCCAGTCAATTAAACGGCAAAAATTACTGCAAAATGCGCCTAGCCAATGGGGTGAAAAAACTTTATACTATGGTTTTTTTATCCAACCAGATAATATTAAGTCAAATATTATGAGCACATCTTCTTTGTTCAGCAGTCTCAAATTTGTAGTGCCCGCCTTGATTTTGGGTTTGGTGGCTGGGGGTGGGATGGGGATTTTTATGTACCGGATGGTCACTCATATGAGCACTATGACCGGTGCAGTGGTTAAAATGAGTGAGAATGTTGATCGGATGTCCAGAGATATGGGTGAAATGCGGGAACAATTTGTGGATATGACAGTTCACGTCAAAAATATGCATTTTCTATTTAAGGAGTTGACGATCAATATTGTGGATATGAATGCCAGTGTCATCAGTATGGATAATAATATGACCTTGATGCAGGGAAATATTAAGAATATTCAAGAAGATATGGCTAAAGATATGAAGGGAATCAATCAAAATGTTCAGTGGATGGCAGACAATGTGGATGCTTTAACGAGCAATGTGATGGGTATGAATTCTCAAATGGGCCAAATGGTCCATGATATTCACCGGGGTCAAACTTCTTTCACTTCTCCCATCAATTATTTCCGCAACTTCATGGCGCCCAATCGACCTTAAAATAATTTATGCAATCCTATTCCTTAAACTTGATTTTTCAAAGCAGTTCCCTATTAAAACTGTTGGGAATAGCTGTGGTGGGCAGTTTCTATCTCAATTGCAGTTCGCTGATGGCTGGGACCGATCCAATGCCAATTGTTTCTCCTGCTCAAATTTCTAGTAAAATACCGACTGTGAACGTGGGAGTGCCGGATTCAGAGTTGCCTCCTTACTTTTTTTATGCGGGACGTTTTACTCCAGGACGAGGGGAAGAAGCACGACAGGATGATGGCATAGAGCAAAATATTATACAATTGGCTTTTGAGAATGCAGGTTATCAGCCTGAATTCAGTTATTTGAAAACTCGTCACCAAGATTTTCAAAAAGCAAATTCAACTGTAGACTGTATCAGCAGTGTCACTGAAGGGGAAAATTTGTCAGGGTATTATTCTGATCCTGTGATCGATTATAGGGATACTGTAATATTTTTGACAGATACAAATCCTCCCATCACCACTCTTGACGATTTGATTGGGCAACCGATGGAGACTTTTTATCAGGCGTCCAAATATCATCCCGAACTGATAGAGTTATCTAAAAATCCTCTTTACTATCATGAGCATCGCAGTAAAATCAGTCAGGTCATTTTGCTGTATCGCCGAAAAGTGAAGGCCTTGGTCATGGATAAATATTCATTTTACTTCGCTCGTTACCGGGCCAATTTGGTTGTCGATACCAGTCCCAAGTGTGAAATGCGCAATTGGCTCAATTCCCAACCTTACCGAATGTTGTGTCGGGATGAACAAATGCGCAATCAGTTTAATCAAGGATTGAAGAAATTGCATGAGAATCAAGAATATGAAACAATTATTCAGTCGTATATGAATCGATATTCTCAAAAAGGTTCCGTTTGCAACATTCAGTAATTTAAAGCAATGGAGATTGGTTACTTTGTTTTTACGGTAACCTCTCCATAGAATTGATTTCCCCAGGGACTTCCTTTTTTTAAACTATTCCATCATATCCAATTCAAGTAATTTATTGCTCAACAAGGTGGAATAGGTATGCAATTCTGTCAAAGCCTGTTTTGCCCCTTCCATATCTCCTATTTGTTGCTTAGCCAAGGCTTGTTTGCCCAAAGTGTGAAAGCGTTCATGAGGCTCTAACATACTTTGAAAAACGTCTTTGGCCCGCGGATTTTTCATTCGAGCAATTTCTTGGAGACCTTCTCCATACAACCACTTTCCTAACTTACACTGATAATGATCCGTGCCTTGAAAGTCATTTTGACCTTTGAGAGCAGCATCGATCCTCTTCAAGTATTGAACATGATCATTCAGTCGCATGATAAAAAATGCCTTGCTGGCCATGAAAATAGTACCTCATTTGTTCAAACCGATCGGTTTAAATGAACCGTTGAGTTAGGTAAAAAAAGATTTCTCGAACACTCACATGATTTTACTGATGGCTTCGGCGGCTCTTTTAACATCCAGAAAAATGAGCCCCAATTTGGCACTGGTTTTGGCCACTACAATTACCACAGTATCCGGACCGGCGTGGGTCATCATCACGTAACCGTCGTTACCCTTGATTAGTACCTGTTCCAGATCACCACGACCCAGTTCATGGGAAGTGCGATCCCCTAGAGAAAGCATAGCTGCGGCCATCGCCCCAATACGATCTTCATCCATAGTACTGGGCAACAGAGCCGCCATCACTAATCCGTCGGTAGAAATGGCTGCAGAAGCTTGTATATCAGCTGAAGTACCATTTAATTCATTTAAAATAGATTTGAGCATCTCTTCACGCATATTATGCCCCTTTAAGTGGAGGTTATAGTGAACAATTAAAAACAATTTAAGTAATGTATCCAGCCTATCAAATTAAGCATAATATACCTGAAACTGAAAAGAAATGCCAATTGAATTGACTGGCCACTGTTTGAATAAAAACTCAAACAACATGAGGATTATTTATAAGAGTTGATTAAGACCTGCAGTTACGATTAAAATCACACTATCTATTGACAGTCTATGACTCATCAACTCGATACAAAACCCTATTAATTAAAAAAACCCCTATTATTATTCACTCAAAAGGAAGCGCCACATGACTGTGTGTATAGCCGTACCTAAAGAACTGACACCCGGGGAACGGCGAATTGCCCTGGTACCTGAGATAGCCAGTCGTCTACTCAAATTAGGCGCCACCGTGATCATCGAAAAGACCATGGGAGACAGTGCCTATTGCTCTGATGCAGACTATAAACAGATCCAGTGCTTGGAAAGTGCCAATGAATTGTATGGGAAAGCCGACGTCATCTTGCGAGTTCAGGCTCCCAGTTTGGCGGAAATTACCCAAATGAAGACCGGCAGTATAGTCATTGGACTCATGACCCCGCACCTTCACCTCGAAGAAATTAAACAACTGCGGGACAAATCCATCACCTGCTTCGCCATGGAATTGATACCGCGTATTTCCAGAGCCCAATCCATGGACGCCCTGTCCTCACAAGCCTCAGTTGCCGGTTATAAAGCCGTCATCATGGCCGCCCATCTAGCCAGCGTATTTTTTCCCATGCTCACCACTGCCGCTGGGACCATCCGTCCAGCCAAAGTATTAATTATTGGAGTCGGTGTCGCCGGTTTACAAGCCATCGCCACCGCCAAACGATTGGGAGCCACAGTAGAAGCTTACGACGTGCGGGCGGCCACTAAGGAACAAGTCCAATCCTTAGGCGCCAAGTTTATCGACATGCCTTTCACTGCTGAAGGACAGGGAGGCTATGCTCGAGAACTTACCGCTGAAGAAAAACAACAACAACAAGCCCTCTTGGCTAAACACATTGCCGCAGCCCATATCGTCATCACCACCGCTGCCATTCCCGGTCGACCCTCCCCCAAAATCATTCCCAAAACTATGGTAGAGGGCATGATGCCAGGATCAGTCATCGTCGATATCGCCTCGGAAGGCGGTGGGAATTGCGAACTCACCGAACCTGGAAAAACTATAGAATATCAAGGAGTTACCATCCATGGTCCCCTCAATGTGCCCAGTCAAACCCCTTATCATGCCAGTGAAATGTATTCCCGCAACCTCTTCAACTTTCTCTCCCCCATGTTGAAAGAAGGAGAATTGAACATGGATTGGAATGATGAAATCATCACCAGCAGCTTACTTACTCACCAAGGGGAAATCAAACATGCCCCCACTCGCAAATTGATAGAAGGAGAACAATAATGCTCGCAGGATTCAGTGGATTTACTGCCATCTATATCTTCATGTTAGCCGCGTTTACCGGATACGAAGTCATCAGTCGAGTCCCAGTCATCTTACACACCCCACTCATGTCCGGCTCCAACTTTATCCACGGCATTGTATTGGTTGGCGCCATGGTCGCCCTCGGTCACGCCATTACTCCCATTGAACAAACCATTGGCTTTATTGGTGTAGTATTGGCCGTGGGCAATGCAGTCGGTGGCTACTTTGTCACAGAACGCATGTTAGCCATGTTCAAACGAGGAGGTCAACAGTGAGCACTGCCGTTGAATTGCAACACGCCTTGGAAAAAACTGAAACCAGTTTACACCAGGCTCAACAAGACTTTACCCAACTCAAACAAATCAGTTCCCAATATTTGGCAGAGACCGGTCCAACTATTCAAACGGAGACCCCAATACCCGTGGATAAACCCCTCGTAACCGACTTACCCACTCCCTCCACTCAGGCTACCACCACCGTTCCCCCCCCTCATCCCTTACAACAGATATTGAAAGATTGGGGCGCACCGGTGATCGAAATCTCCTACTTTTTAGCCGCAGTGCTATTCATATTGGGACTCAAAAAAATGAGTTCCCCTCTCACTGCCAAAAAAGGTATCATCTGGGCTGGAGTTGGAATGCTGATTGCCACTCTGGTCACCTTTGGCTATCCAAACATGCACAACTATACCCTCATTCTCATTGCACTGGTGATTGGAGCATTGCCTGCCTGGTGGTTTGCCAAACGAGTTGCCATGACCGACATGCCCCAAATGATCGCCATTTACAATGGCATGGGGGGGGGTGCTGCTGCAGCCATTGCTGCGGTGGAACTGTTTAGAAGCACCTCGCAGGGATTTGATCACGGTCTAACCGTACAAACCCTGGCCGTTTTGGGTGCTCTCATTGGCAGCGTTTCCTTTTCAGGCTCTCTCATCGCCTTTGCCAAACTCCAGAGTATCATGAAAAAATCCTGGATTTTCCCCCACCAAAAACTGCTCAACCTGGTAATTTTTGGAATCGCAGTTTTACTTGGTATCATCATCGTGATTCAGGGACAAGCCCCCATTCCCCTGCTCATCGCCTTCTTCCTTTTGACTCTAATATTTGGCGTGCTCATGACCCTGCCCATTGGCGGTGCTGACATGCCAGTCGTCATCTCCCTGTACAATGCCCTCACCGGTCTGGCAGTTGCTTTTGAAGGATTTGTATTGGGCAATGCCGCCATGATCATTGCCGGCACCGTGGTGGGCTCTGCGGGCACTTTGCTCACGCAACTCATGGCCAAAGCCATGAATCGATCCCTGGGGAACGTCCTATTCAGTGGCTTTGGCGCCACAGCCGGCCAAATCGTTGATGAATCTTCTGTACAAGGCAGCCTAAAACCCATTGATGCCTCTGATGCTGGAGTCATGATGGCCTATGCAAAACAAGTCATCATCATTCCCGGCTATGGCATGGCCGTGGCTCAAGCCCAACATAAACTTTGGGAATTGACTAAAGCCCTTACAGATAAAGAAGTTACCGTCAAATTTGCCATTCATCCAGTTGCTGGGAGAATGCCAGGACATATGAACGTGTTACTGGCAGAAGCTGGAGTGCCCTATGACATGATTTTTGACCTTGACGAAATCAATGCTGAATTCTCTCAAACCGATGTTGCCTTAGTCATTGGCGCCAATGACGTTGTCAATCCAATCGCCCGCACCGATCCAAGCAGTCCCATTTATGGCATGCCCATTTTAAATGCCGACTATGCCAAAAACGTGATTGTCATCAAACGGGGACGTGGCACTGGCTTCTCTGGAATAGAGAACTACCTATTTTATGCTGACAATACTCGCATGCTCTATGGAGATGGACAAAAAATGGTGGCCGAACTGTTACACGCGGTTAAGGAATTGTAATCGCTCATTTTCACCCAGAGTAGGCTGCCCGTATTCACTCAACCCAATTGGAGAACAAATCATGCCCATTTATGAATATGAACACCTGACACAAAGTTGTACAGCCGGTCAAGTGTTTGAAGTAAAACAATCTTTGGAAGAGGAACCTTTGCAACACTGCCCCCATTGTCAAGGTGCAGTTCGGAAGAAAATCTCTCGCATTGGTTTAAGTATTCCCAAAACGTCGACTGAACTGCGGGACCTTGGGTTTACCAAATTGGTCAAACGAGACGATGGAGTTTATGAGAATGTGACACAAAGAGAGGGAGAAAGTCGTTATATGGTGCGTGGTAAACCAGAAACCTTACCTGACTTTTCCAAAACTCTCAGTGATTAAACTGAAGTAAATCAACAATTTTAGTTTACTTGATCTTATATCCAACCAAATCTGACAGATCTTTGAGATCTGTCAGATGGGCTCATCCAAATTGGCAGCGATATAGGGTATGAGAACCAAAATTGAACAATAATCAAACGACAAAGGTCCATTGATAACCATGATGAAACAAATGAAAAGTGTTATTTGGCTGGGAATTCTCTTACTGGGAATGTACTTGGCAGTCTCTGCAGTACTTAAAGGGATGTATACCATTGAAAGTGGAACGGTTGGGGTGCTGGTGAGTTTTGGGAAATTCAGCGAACAAGTGAAACCTGCCGGCCTGCATTTCAAAGTGCCTTTTATTCAACAGATTAGAGTGGTTGATGCCAAGTTACAGACCGCAAACTACGTGGGTAAAGAGGATGCCAGGGACTCTGATGGAGTTTCAAATAATCCACAAATTCAAATTTTGGATAACAAGAGTTTGCCCATTGGGATTGATTTGACTGTGCAATATGTAGCGATCCCTGAATTGGCGAGTCAGTTACTAGAGCAGTATGGAGAGAACTATTTTATGAAGTTTATCAATCCCGTTATTCGGAATGTGGTTAGGGATGTGATTGGCAAGTATCAGGCCGAAGAAATTGCCCAAAAACGGGCGGAAATTGGTCAGGAAATTGAGGTGCAATTAACCAGGGAATTTGAAGGAAAGCCTTTCCGTTTGGAAAATGCCGGATTGAGAAACATCGAATTGCCCCAGATTGTTCTGGATAAAATCAAAGAGGTGCAATTGGCCAAGCAGGAAGAGCAACGTTTGGGCATGATTGAACAACAAGCCAAGAAAAATCAGGAGATTAAGACCATTGAGGCCAATACTCGCTTGATCGAAGTCACCACTCAAGCCAAAGCTGATGCGGAGAAAAAGCGTATAGAAGCAGATGCTTCTGCTTATCAAATTACTGCCGAGGCTAAGGCGAGATCCGAGGCTAACCGATTGATGGCCCAATCGATCACTCGGGAATTGATTGATTATTTGGCGGTGCAGCAGTGGGATGGGCGCTATCCACAAACGTTAATGGGCAGCAATTCCCAAGGAGGACTGATATTGTCTTTGCCCAACAGTTCCGATTCAACAGGGTCGAAAACTGTATCTAAGTCAGAAGGTTCAGAATAACAGTTGAGTAGGGTAGAGGGCAACTGCTTTGCCCACTATACCTAAGCAAACCTGGCAGGTTTTGAAAACCTGTCAGGTTTTTTTGCGCTCATTGAACGATCTTAAATTTGGCAGGTTTAGAAATCATAGGTCAAAATGTCTCGGGTGCGGCGACAAATTTCTTGTCCATAGTCGGTCCACAATCCTTGTCCCCAGTAACGATAGCAGCTGGTTTGGGAAGATAAGAGGTGGAATAAGGCATTACGGTAACGGTGCTCATCGGTGGGAATGTTTTTGCTGATGACTTTTTCATGGAATAGGGAACTGGTTTTTTCCATGGCACTGAGCACATCATCATAGCCTTTTACCCAGGAAATGTCATTGGTCCAGCTGCCGCCTTCCATATGAAAACGTCCATCTTCCTTTTTCAATTCTTCGATGAGTTTGGCCATTTTCTCAGGTCCCGCCCCCGGTTTGAAACGGTCCCAAATCCGTTTTTGCAAGATTGGTTGTAATGCGGGTAGATCTTTTTCTGTAATACCGCTGGCAAATAAATGTTCAAGGTATTCAGTGACATTGATCGCGGGACTGGGGGAGCCTGAGCATTCGTTCATGACTTCAAAGAATTTGCTGGGAAATTCATTCATCATCACTCCTCCATTTTCACCATCTGCAATTTGTGTGACTAGGGGAGGAACTTCTTTGCCTGCAACTTTGAGGCGTGTCAATCCCTTGGCTTCATAGTAGGGTTGCATTTGTGCCACCAGTTTGGTGTCACTGCCTTGGGTTTTGAGAATGGCAATGATGCTGATGGTTTTACCGGCAGAGTTGGTGCAGACCAAACGATGAGGAAAATGTTTGAGTTGGGGACCTTGGCCGGTTGCGGGCTCTTCAACGCTGTGCTCTTGAATCAATACCCATTGATAGCCACAATCTTTGAGGGTTTTGACGAATTCATAGGCGACATCGGGGTGATTGGGCAGGGCCATTTCAGAGGGGGAAAATCCTCGTACACGGGTGAGGGCTTCGAGACCAAATAGGGCGGCGAAATGGTGTTGCCAGGCTTTGACTTGTAAACGGTAATCTTGAGTGGGGGTGGAGGGAGCAACGGCATGTCCCCATGGGCATCCCAGCCATTCTACATAGCGACGATAGTGGGAATTGCAGGTAATGGTTTTAAGAATATCGAGAACATCATGCAACCCCATTTGACGCAGTCCATGGAGCAGCGTGCCTGAATATTCAAGCATGACCCGGGGTTGTTTGCCACCGTCGACCAATTGGGGAATGAAATCGCCCATGCGTTTATAACACCAGTGGAAAACGGGCGCGTTGTGATTATCCCCAAATCCTTGGTTGTCCATCATGTATTTGAGATTGCTGATCATTTCTGCGGTTTGCAGGTCATGACCACCGGCAGGAATCAGGGGTTGGTGCATGTGGAGGGCAATGGCAAAACTGCTGCGAATTTGTTTGAAATCCAGATCACTTTCCGGTAGAAATACAGGTTTGGATTGATGATCTTTAAGGGCCTTTTCTATTTCTCGATCAGAGCCGGAGAGGTTAACGACTCCATCAATGTATTCTGGTAGTTCACTCATAGCATTTCTTCCTAGTTATTTTAAATAAAATTCGTTCTTCATTGAAGTCAAGTCATCCTTTATTTGCAACAGATAAACTCGTAGATGTTTAAGTAATCTTGTCCGGGGTAATTCCAAGAAAAGTCATATTGCATGCCGTTAATGACCAGTTCTCGAAATGCCTTGGGATCAGAGTACCAGAGTCCAATAGCGCGTTGCAAAGCGGATTCAAAAGCGCTGTGACTGTCTTCATGGAAAACGTAGCCATTGCGTTCTTGAAGGGGTTTGCTGTCATGGTCCCGGTCAAAAACGGTGTTGACCAACCCCCCCACAGCACGGACTATGGGCACAGTCCCATAGCGCAATGCAATGACCTGGGTCAGTCCACAGGGTTCATAAACACTGGGAACAATGATGAGGTCAGCCCCGGCATAGATGAGGTGCGCCAGTTCCTCGTTGTAGCTGATTTCTAAGTGACAATCTGGGTTGTCATTCAGTTGATGTTTGATTTGCCAGAAGTGGTCATTAATGCCCTTCTCCGACCCGGCGCCCAAGAGTATGAACTGGGCCCCATTCTGAATCGCGTGAAAGATGCCGTGTCGAATGAGGTGAACTCCTTTTTGAGAGTCAAGACGTCCAACGTAGGCAATGACTGGTTTATAGTCTTTGCGCAGTAAAAAGCGTTCCCGCAAAATTTCCTTATTGCCGTATTTAGGATCCAGGGAATGGGCACTGTAGTGGTGGGGAATTAGGGGATCGATTTCGGGATTCCAAACTTCATAGTCGAGACCATTGAGCACGCCTCCAAATTTGGTTCGATGGGTGTAGAGGGTGTGCCCCAATCCATAACCTTGATCAGTAAAGCGTACTTCCCAGGCATGTTGAGGGGATACGGTGGTGACAAAGTTGGAGTAAACAATTCCGCCCTTCATGAAATTGAGGGCAGTATGATTGAAGTCATCCTTTAAACGTTCAGGTTGTTTAAAATATTCAGGACGTTGTAAACCAGTCGCCCAGAGAACATTGTCTCCAGTAATCCCTTGGTGCCTAAAATTATGAATGGTATAACAGACTCTTTGACGGTCCATGCCAAGTTTATGATACATTTCAAATAGAAGTACAGGAACCAGACCCGCTTGCCAGTCGTGACAGTGGAGTATATCGGGTCGTTTATTGCTCTTGAGCAGGAATTCTAAGGCTGCCTTGCTAAAGAAGGCAAAACGCATGGCTTCATCAGGGAAGCCGTAAAACGCTCCCCGATTGAAGAAGTTATCATTGGACTGGGGTTCGATGAAGAAACATTTTCGGCCTTGCACAAAACCAAACCAGATGTGACAACGGATGGCGCCTCCATACCAGGGTACCCATAAATCAGGGTAAGTAATATGCAGACCGTAAACTTGGTCATGGCGCATACAATCATACTTGGGTAATATAATTTCCACTGCATTACCCCGAATTTCCAATTCCTTGCTCAGTCCATACACGACATCACCTAATCCGCCCACCTTAGCTACGGGGGCACACTCAGAGGCAATCATGACGATGTACATAGTTTTAGTCTCTCAAATAGTTTCTATTTTGGGTTGCCCAAACATTTATTATTCCTGTAAATAAGTATCCTTAGAATAAAATTGGCTTGCAATTTCAGCCTTGAGTTCCCTGCCTGTGTTTTTTTATCAGGAAGTGCATCTGGTTGGGTCAGAGTTGGATTGCCAATTCTCCTCTTAAGCAGGAAAATCACAGTCGCAAAAAAGCAGTATACCGCCGCGTCAATGGGATTTTTAAACTGAATTATCCTTTTATCCTACTTTTATTGTAACACAGGATTGGTTAAAAGGTGATGGGAAATTACTGACTCACCTTAAAGCATACCATCAAAAAGGGTGAAAAAGAGATAGATGAGAAGAGTAAAAAAATTAATAGGACCTGTTACCAGGAAGAGTGGGAAATGAAGAATGGGAAATGTAGGAAGATGGGCAAAGGACAATCGAGTGTTTGTACAAGCGGTGTTATATCGTTATCGGGCATGAATCTCTTGGCGGAATTTACTCAATCGCGACAGATGCCCTTCATTCCTCAAAAGTTCGTTCCTTAAAAGTGGACAATTCAGAGTGGGCAAAACGTCTTTTTGTTTTACCCACCCTACTTAAGTTTCCGTTTAATCCATCAAACAGAAGACCGTTTGCTTGGCCGAGAAGTCACCAAACTGGCCGCCACTGAGGCTACTAAAATCAAACCGACAATACCAAGCGCACTCCCCACCGGAATTTTGTAGACATCGAGCAGCAGCATTTTCACGCCGATAAACATCAGGATAACCGCTAAGCCATATTTCAGCAAATGAAAGCGATCCGCCATATCGGCGAGCAGAAAATACATTGCCCGCAAGCCCAAAATGGCGAAAATATTAGAAGTGAAGACGATGAACGGATCTTTGGTGACGGCAAAAATCGCGGGAATTGAATCCACTGCAAAAATCAGATCGGTGACTTCCACCAAAATCAGCACCACAAACATCGGCGTAGCATAGCGTATACCGTTTTGCAACACGAAAAACCGTTCGCCGTGATAGCCGTCGGTAATGCGCATGTGGCCGCGCATCCAAAGCAGCAACGGGTTTTGATTCAAATCAGGTTCCTTCCCCGAAAAAACCAACATTTTGATGCCGGTGATCAGCAGAAACAATCCAAAGACGTAGAGCATCCAGTGGAACTGCGTCAGCAGCAAAGCACCGACATAAATTAGCACGCCGCGCATAATAATTGCGCCCAATACGCCGTACAGCAACACCCGTTTCTGGAACTCGATAGGTACAGCAAAAAAACTGAACAAAGTGATCCAGACAAATAAGTTGTCCACTGCCAGAGATTTTTCAATGAGATAGCCGGTTAGGTATTCCAGCGCCTTTTCGTTGGCGACTTCCCGTCCGAAACGCCCGTCCAGATACCACCATAGCCAAACGCAGAACAGCAAAGCGATACTGATCCACACCACCGACCAGGCTGCCGCCTCCTTGACGCTGACCCGATGGACTCCCTGGGTTTTCAGTACCAAGAAGTCTACAGTCAGCAAAACGATAACCAAAACTATGAAGCTCAGATACAATAACGGGGTAGCGGTGGATTCGATCAGCATATCAGGTACTCCTTGATTGCAATGAATTAAGGGACAGAAATTAAACAAACTCAGCATGACTTCTATTCAGATAGTCCGTCTTAAGCACATCTTTTTATGACGTAATCCGACATCAAAGGAAATGGAATATCAGGTTACGCTATCGACAACTCGACCTACCTATTTTAGCACGTCTTTTTTCTAGTTTCCATGCGCTGCACTCATCCTTACACCTTCCTCGCTGCTTTCTATTTTAAACAGTTTAAGCGCCAGTAGCATCATACCTGTTTCCCGTTCAAAATCCGCAGTGGATTGGTTTGTCAAAGCAGGAATAGAGTCTGGGCAGTAAATACAAAGCATATTCATGTGATATTTCCTGGATATGGCAATTTATATCAATCAAACTGGTAACTTGTGAGGCGGATGACGCAACACTTATCCACCATACTGGCTACCCACCGTCAACTCACCCAATTACCCACAACTCGAAATCTGTTGTAACATAAATGCCTTTTAGATGAACATCATGAGCTGGGTACATACAATTGGAAAATTAGGACATATACTCAATAGTGATACGCATAGAGTGGATAACTGCCTCTTTTCGTGCCGTCATTGCCCTAACCTCAACAGAGACCTGCCCAATTTTTAAAACCTGGCAGGTCTTTTCTCAAACAGTGAAAGTCAGAAACACAAAAGAGCAACACAACTTTTCAAAACTTATCAAATCTTCTTGGAAAAATTAAGCCCGTATAGGGTGAATAAAGCACAGTCGTCATCCACCAAAAGTTGGCAACTGCCAGATGACACGCAATTTTACATGCTACTCTGAATGGGCATCCCTATCTAAAATGCCTTTCAAGATTGAGAACAGGTCCGTTAAATCTTCTGGAAATCGGAAGATATGAAGATCTTTCAGCAAGAGTTTTGAGGTTCTCTCTAAAACCGCAAACCGCCAAACTTCGCCGATAGTTATCGCACCATATAACCTCGCCGGTAGATTGGCATCTTCGTACTTATCGATAGCAATCATTTCCGCGGCTAATTGGTTAAAACCTCTTTCCAAATCACCTTTTTTGGCTTCGATCACGATGAGCGCCTTAGTGGAATAAAATAGATAATCTATCGTACCGCTTAGTTTCTCATCTACCTCTATCGAATATTCGATATTTAATTTGGCCTCAACAGTTTTGATAATGGCATGAAGAACAGGCGCAATCATCAGTTCTCGTTTAGCGATTTCCGAGTTTAAAGAAATTTTGGGAACCAGAGCATAATATGAATCTCTCAAGTTCTCCAGCACGGCAGGATCAAAGTGATGATTTTGAGGCAATGAGAGAAGTTGGCTGGCCAAGGTATATCCAAGGGCCGTGACGATTTCTTCGGTCGGGTGTCCCATTTCAAAATAGTCACTAAAGGTATATTTTTTTCCTTCTTTGAAGATATTTTTGGGCATAAAGGCGTCCCCCTAAAGTAAAATTAAAGAGGGCGAAACTCCCTGTTTGCCCGTTCCAATTTGGTCAGCGTAAGTATTGACGAATCACTGATCGATGTTACTACTGCTTCACCCTATCCACATACGTCTCAGTATAGGTAGTGCTATCCTGCTATAAACCAGTAGCACCACTTCCCGCCACGGTAGAAATGATGCCAGCGGTATCCACTTTATGGATACGATTGTTATCATAATCAACAATATAAATCCACCACTGTCAACGATCACACCATAAGGGAGATTAAGTTGTGCGTCGGTGGATTTATCACCCTCCGTTATCTAAGGTTATACCATTAGGCGCAGAAAGTTGTGCATTGATAGCAGGTACACCACCATCGCCAACGGTGCCACTCCCAGCCACCGTAGTAATAATCCCCTCAGCCTGCACGCCCGGCACAAAAACCATCCACAACAGCAACCATAACCAAACTTGACGATATTGCTTCACCGCCCATTTATTGTCACACCCAGACCTTACAAATCTTAAAAATCACTCAGATCCTCAAGTTACATCATTTTAAAGTCGTGGAAAATTACCCACCTTCAATTCTGGAAAATAATGACTTTCCCCACTCTGATCAGTTACCTTAATTCTAAACTGATTGGGACTGGATTGGTCACCAAACAAACTACCCAAAGTGCCGACCGACAAACTGCCTCCAGCAAAACTATAAGTAAGCACATACATCTTATCCCCATTGGGCAGCACCTCTTGTAAGCGCAAGGGTAAACTCCATTCTCCTTGATTTTGTAGCAAAGTTACTTCCGCAATGGGATACATTCCCTCGCGCACCAAAGCCTTTACCAAAAATTCAGCATCCCCCACATCAACCAATGCGGGATCAAAACCAGCTGCCAAAGCCTGCGGTGCTGCTCGTTTAATTCCCACTTGTCGCAACGGCTGAATGGCTAAAGAAGTGGCAATTGTGGGGGCTGGAGGATTAGTCCCAATCTCTAAATTGGGAAAAGCATGAAACTGTCCTGCTTGATCAATGGCTTGAATCCTAAATTGTCCCGGCTTATCTCCAAATAAATTGGCATAAGTGCTGACTGACAATATCCCCCTGGTCAAAGGTAAAACCACTTCATAACGTTGATCTCCATTCCCAAAAGTGGCCACATGCTGCATAACCAGGGTGAATTCACTGCCATTTTGCATCACTCGCACCGTTTGTACTGGCACTGCCCCCGGTCTCACCAAAGCAAAAATTTTGGTATGCGTGTCCAACAGGTCAATCAGCATGGGATCAAGGCCTGCCATTAATACTTGGGGACGAAAACGAGTCAGTCCCGTGACTGGAATTTGAGTGCTGGCGCGATTGATCACGGCAATGGGCACAGTGTAAGCAGCACTTTGATGATTCAATTTAGAATAGGTTTCCAAGATCACTGGATAAGTTCCCTCTTCAGTAAAACTGTGGGCGGGATGAGTGTCGGTGGAAACTTGACCGTCTCCAAATTGCCAAATCATAGTCAATTCATTGCCAGGAACCGTTGATATTGATTCATTGGTGAAAAATACCCGCAGGGGACTTTCCCCAAATAAAGGTGTGGCGTGAAAACGAACTTGGGGAATGGGACTGGGATTCATCAGGATCACTTCTTTGTTCCCTTGCATTTCTTGATCTTGTCGATCGACTGCGGTTACCGTGGTGGTAAAACGACCTGTATTGGGATAACGATGAATGACCACCGCTTCATTGCTGGCTACCACCGGGCTATTGTCTCCAAAGTCCCACAGTAAAAAATTGGTCTTAAATCCAGTCGGCAATCGAGCTACCAGTAAAGTTTGCAAAGGGTCATGCAAAAAAGGTGAAGCTTCCAGTACCAAATTGGAAGTGGGATAATTGTTGGCCAATTCCAAAGTGAGGGTATAGGTGCCTAAGGCATTATCCTGAAAAGAGGTAGCTTCAATCAACAAGGTCTCACTTCGCAAAGGGGTATAACGAATACGAGCTTGTTGTTCCCCACCGCTGTTGTCATCTTGGGCCACCAATTGATAAAATTCATCATATAAATACAGATAACTGTTAAAATGACTGGATTTCATTTCAATTACCAATTCTTGGCCAGGCAACAAAGATTGTACAATATAACGGTCAGCAAAAGCATTGGAACGAGTTTGGGAACGAGTGTCAGAAGTAGCCAATTCTCCAGAAACCGTATTAGACACGGGCAATACCACTCCTTCTAAAGCTGCCTTGATTGCAATTCGTTGCTGTTGATAAGCATAGGCACCCGCATTGTCCTGTAAGGTCAGTCCCACACTGTATTGGCCAGCCCGAGGAAAAGTGTGACTGATATCGGGATGCTCGGTACAGGTTAATCCGGTCCCATCGCCAAATTGCCAACAGCGTTCTACAATTTCTCCATCCCAATCCGTGCTAAAATCCACAAAGGTTAAAGTGGTTGGGGAATCAGTTTCATCAATAACTTCAAAAGGATAAGCCTTGGGAGGATGATTCACTTGTCCCGCCAGTACCTCTAAAGTATAAGGTCCCCGTTCCTGATGATGATGGGCCGTGACCTCAAGATAATAAGTACCGGCTTTGGGAGCAGTGAATACCAGTTCAGCATTGGTAGATTCCGGTCCCTGATCATCATTATAGGCGATCAGGTCCTGTCCTTTTTGATCAGAGAATAGGTAGAGGTAAGCATTGAATGCGGCTGATAATTTTAAGGTGATCGTTTCCTCAACTTTGAGGTTGATGGCATAGGCATCTGCTGGAGTATAAACTCGCAATTGAGACAGAGCTTCTCCTTCTGTCAATTCTCCCAAACGACGTTCTCCAGCATTTAAAAAGGGAACTTGGCTAAAATCGGTGGTTGGAGTGGGTTGAGAGGGAATCCAGTTGATGAGTTGAGATTGGGCCACATGGTCCATGCCCTCATACAAAGCTGTGGGATTATTGAAGATGAAAGTGGCGGCTTGTTTTGCGGCATCGACTTGCGTGGCTTGGGCGATAAAATAGATCAGGCGCCGGGTGGACGAGGCGGGAATGGTGATTGGTGGGTAGTGCCAATTCAGTTGGTTACCATTGACGCTGTGGATGGCTTGGAAAGTATGACCCACTTGGGAATGGTAATGCAGTAACGCGGGTAAATTGCCAGTTTGCCCATTAATAAGTTCATGGGTAATTAAAAAGTGAGACTGTTCATTGGCAATGGTGGTGCGATTATCACTGCCCAAATTGCCAAACAGTTCCAGATTGACAATAATGTCTTGAGAGGTGGGATTTTCTAAAATTTCCGTGAACCGGGCAAAATTAAAGGTTTTGGAGACATAGAAATTTCGGTTGATAAGAAGGCCGGTGGCTGGATCTGTAAAGGTATCCAATTGCACTTCTCGTCCATCTGGGGATAAACTGGCCACGTGTCCAACATAAGCAGTGTCATTGACTCGTAAATAATACATGCCTTTGTAAGCGCCCAACGTGCCTTGCATCAGGGCGCCATTTTTGCCGATGTCATAAAGGAAACTTTGCCCATCGATCAGAGACAGAGCTGTGCTTGAGAATGGCTGATAACAGAGTAGTAGGAGGGTGATTCGAATCAAGTGAGTCATCATTAAAAATAATCCTTCATTATTGAGTCTGTGGGAAACTGAGAGAAACCATGGTGGAAAAATTGGCCCTCCCAGTTTAGGTTACTCAATCAGTTAACAGTGCTGGGACTGCGTTTTTGCCCGGCCTTTTCCAATTCTTCCAAATAAGTTTGCCACAGTTGATCGTGATGTTGACCAAGATGATAAAGCCAGTCCCATGAATAAATTCCAGAGTCGTGTCCATCATCAAAATGCAGTCTCACTGCATAATTACCAATAGGCTCAATATCCTTGATATTGACGTCTGCCTTGCCCACTTGTAAGACCGATTGATCTGGAGAATGACCCCGCACTTCTGCTGATGGAGAATACACTCGTAAAAATTCACAAGTGAATTCAAATTGTTCCCCACTTTCAAAATTGACTGTGAGTTGTCTAGCATTTTGACGTAAGCTAATTTCAGTTGGAATGGGAGTTTTATTGGCCATCATATTACCTTTTAGTAGTGTTAAATACCAGTATTAAGTCTTGATTATTCTCAAATTAATTGGTCGAGAAAAAATATTCACTGAGTAGGTTACCGCGTCAAAAGACATGTCAAGCGCACCCTACCGGACTGCATCCAGTCAGTTAATTTGGGGTGGCTACCATCTTTCTTATTTCCTGGCTTGCTTTGTATTGCCATTTATTTTACCCTAATGTTTCACTTTTTAGGTAATTTAGACCCTCTATTTTTAAGAACTCTACATTTATTACGGTTATTTAACTGAAATAATTAACCTTTTTAAGTAGAGAAATCGACTTTTTTCCGTCCTTCCTGATTAAAAGGGTATTTTTCAGTGAATCTGAGGATAAATGTTGAATGGCTCAAGATTTACTCGTTAAGGGGATTTTGGTTCATTTAAAATCAATTTTGCGTATCATTCAAGCCCTTGGTAACCCAAAGTTACCTTAGATAACAGAAGTAGTTTCTCCTTGCTGCCCAATTGCCGAGAATGGAAAGCTCAACATTGGCTCAAAATGAAGTACTCAGCCACTGGCTTCCAAATAAACGACGGTTTAACAAATTGCGTGATCTTGGATCACGATCCAACTTTCCCTCTTCTAACCGACCTAAGAGTGTCCACATTATCAACCTGACCGGAATCAAATCCAAACCCGTTTTTGCAAAAACTTTTTACTCTTTTACCAATTAAAAATAAACTCTAAAAGGGTTTAGAGAATAACTATTTTTTATAGGATTGTATTCAAAATGCCACAAAACCCCCAAGCCCTGATTTGGATCGATCTAGAAATGACTGGCCTCGATCCCAATCGGGACACTATCATTGAAATAGCCACCTTGGTAACCACCGCCCAACTGGAATTAATTGCTGAGGGACCAGACTTGGTTATTCATCAAAACGATGATATTTTAGCGCAGATGGACGAATGGAATACTCGTACCCACGGTCAATCTGGTCTCACTGAAAAAGTTCGGCGCAGCACAATTTCTCTGGCCGAAGCCGAACAATTGACCCTGGAATTTCTCCAACAACACGTTCTCCCCAATACCTCTCCCATTTCAGGCAACACCATTTGCCAAGACCGGCGATTTTTATACCATTACATGCCCACCTTGGAACGCTATTTTCACTATCGTCACCTAGATGTTAGCACCTTAAAAGAATTAGCCCGGCGTTGGTTACCCCAATTGCCAGAATATGCCAAACAAGCCAAACATCGCTCCCTAAGTGACATTTATGATTCAATTGAGGAATTAAAATATTACCGCCAACACCTTCTCAACCCAGCCTGCCTTACCGGTTAACTAACCATTATGAGTAGAAAACCACTACCCACTGCCTTATATTGGGGCAGTCAAGTACGAGAACTGGACCGTATGGCCATTCAAGACATGGGAATTTCTGGAGTGTGTCTTATGGAACGGGCTGGCAGTGCTGCCTTCACCATTTTACAACAACGTTGGCCCCATGCACATCGAATTGCTGTCTTATGTGGAGTGGGCAACAATGCGGGCGATGGATATGTGCTAGCCAGATTGGCTTACCTAGTCGGTTACGACGTGAAAGTTTTACAAATTGGAGACATTTCCCATCTTAAAGGAGAAGCCAAAATCGCCTTTGAAGCTATGAATGAAGTGGGTTTAAATGTTCAAGTATTTGCAGAAAAAAAACTCAGCATTGTTGATGTGGCGATCGATGCCCTATTTGGGACTGGTTTAGATCGCAACATTTCTGGACCCTATCGTACAGTCATTGAAGCCTTACAACGTTGCAACTGCCCAGTTTTGGCTTTAGACATTCCCTCTGGACTCCACGCTGACACTGGCAACGTGTTGGGAATTGCAGTCCGAGCAGACGCAACCATCAGTTTCATTGGTCTCAAACAAGGTACTTTTACCGGAGATGGACCTGAATACTGTGGAGACCTGTATTTTGATGACTTGCAAGTCCCAACCGCTCTTTATCGACAAATCAAGGTCACGGTCAATCGCCTAGACTATGACCTATTAAAACCCCTGCTCAAAAAGCGCTCTCGAAGTGCTCATAAAGGCTGTTTTGGACACGTCTTGATCATCGGTGGGGAACGAGGCATGTTGGGAGCTGTTCGGTTAGCCGCCGAGGCAGCGGTCCGAGTAGGTGCAGGCAAAGTGACCTTAGCCACCCGTTCCTCCCACGCTGGCTTTGCCAACCTGACCCGTCCAGAAATCATGAGTTATGGCGTGGAAACCATCGAAGAATTATCCCCCTTGATCGAAAAAGTAGACGTCATCGCTATTGGTCCCGGACTGGGTCAATCGGTATGGTCTCGAGCCATGCTAGAAGCAGTCAAAGAATTCTCTAACGCCATTGTAGTCGATGCCGATGCCCTCAATTTACTGGCCAAATTTCCCTTTCGCTTTCAAGACAGCATTATTACTCCTCATGTGGGAGAAGCGGCTCGACTGTTAGAAAGCACCTCTCAAGACATCCAAACCGATCGTTTTGCTGCAGTACGCAATCTACAAATTCGTTTTGGGGGAATTTGTATTCTCAAAGGCGCTGGGACTTTAGTTGCCAATCAAGAAGGCCAAGTCAACGTATGCACTGCTGGCAATCCTGGCATGGCCTGTGGAGGTATGGGTGATGTATTGACCGGGGTTTTGGCGGGCTTACTGGCCCAAGGCTTTACCACTTTGGAAGCGGCTGATTTGGGCGTATGTTTACACGGTAAAGCGGGAGACAAAGCCGCTGAAAAAGGAGAACGTGGTCTACTGGCCAGTGACCTGTTCCCTTGGTTACAATATTATGCCAACCCAGAATTATTGGTCTCATAACTATGCAGTTACTCCATTCTCCAAAAGACACAGAAGCCATGGGCGCCAACTTAGTGTCCCTGATTCAAAATATATTGTCCCAAAAACCCTTTCCAACCATCATCATTCATCTGTTGGGCGATTTGGGTGCGGGCAAAACTACCTTGGTTCGCGGCTTCTTGAGAGCCTTGGGACATGCTGGCAAAGTCAAAAGTCCCACCTATACCTTGGTAGAAATCTATGCTCTATCCTCTTGGCAAATCTATCATTTTGACTGGTATCGTCTGATCGATCCTGAAGAATTGGAATATTTGGGAATTCGAGATTACTTAACACCTATTGCGGATGAAATTTCTCCCTCTGAGAACATTCCCACTCTTTCATCTCCAGTGATCTGTTTAATTGAGTGGCCAGAACGCGGAGGAAATTTAACGCCTAAAGCGGATATTGAACTGGTCCTGTCTTATCATGAACAAGGTCGTCTATTTCACCAGCACCTACACTCAATTACTTTTTAATTATCTGATTTTTATCATAAAGATGTAATTTAAACTATGGACATTTCTCCCTATCTCAAACTGGCGGTTGAAAAAGATGCCTCGGACGTTTTCTTCAGTGTCAACTCTCCAGTACGTATTAAAACTGCAGGTAAGGTGGTCAGTGTTGGGAAATCAACTTTAACCTCCCAAATGACCGAAGCCGTTGCTCGTCAGATCATGAATGATAAGCAATGGTCTCATTTTGAAGAAGAATTGGAAATTGATTTTGCCATTCCCTGGCCGGAAACTCAAGCTCGTTTTAGAATCAATGCGTTTCGACAGCAAGGAAATATTTCTTTGGTCATGCGTTATATCAAATCGACTATTCCCACTTTGGAAGATTTAAAATTACCTTCAGTTTTAAAAGACTTGATCATGCGTAAACGAGGCTTATTGCTGATGGTGGGAGCAACCAATTCTGGGAAATCGACGACTTTGGCAGCCATGATCAATCATCGCAATGAGAATGGGGCTGGCCACATTGTAACTATTGAAGATCCCATTGAATTTGTACATCCTCATAAAAAAAGTTTGGTCAATCAACGAGAATTGGGAGTGGATACTCGCTCCTACTTGCGGGCTTTGCGCAGCGCCATGCGGGAGTCTCCAGATGTGGTTTTCATTGGCGAAATTCGCGATCAAGAGACCATGGGGGCATCTTTAGAATTGTCCAACACTGGGCATTTGGCAATTTCAACTTTGCATGCTAATAACTCTTTCCAAGCTATGCAACGGGTCATCAATATGTTTCCACAGGAATTGCATAAACAGTTGTTTATGGACCTTTCTCTCAATTTAGTGGGCGTGGTCTCCCAACGTTTGGCCATTGGAGTTAACAGTCGGCGAGTGGCAGCAGTGGAAGTGATGATCAACACGCCTTACATTGCTGATTTGATCTTAAAAGGTAAAATCGATGAGATTAAAGAGGCGATGGTGGGCAGTGGAGCAGAAGGTATGCAAACCTTTGATGGTGCTCTCTTTAAACTTTATCAAGAAGGTCGCATTACTTTGGAAGAAGCTTTGCTTCATGCAGAATCACGTTCCAATTTGCAAGCCAAAATTAATTTTGGGGGATAGAGTTTCCAGGGAATAGGTGAAATGTTGAGGCCGATTGCTCAACTTATTCATGTATTCACGTCTAATTTGCCGGCCAAAATTAGTGTTGGCAGTGAGGGTCTCTACAAGATAGATAGGATTGTTGAGACCAATTGAACAATTTATTCAGGTATTAGGGAATTAATGAATGACTCAACATGATCTCCTCATTTTAGGGGGAGGATTGGTAGGGGCCAGTTTGGCATACAGTTTAAGGAATACTCCTCTTAACATAGCCCTGATTGAATCCACTCCTTGGGAATTTAATCAATCTCCTCATAAGCAAGTGATTGCCCTCAATTACACTTCAAAATGTATTTTTGAAGGATTGGGAATTTGGCAGTCTCTATCCTCTCAAGCCACTCCAATCACTCAAATTCACATTTCCAATCAGGGACAGTTTGGCTATGCTCACCTCACTGCTGCCGCTTTAAATTTACCTGCTCTCGGTTATGTTATTTCTGCTCAAGCTATTGATTTGGCTTTAAAACAAGCTTTATCGAATACCAAGGTCACAATTTATGCTCCAGCCAAATTGCAAAAATTACGAGTGGATTCAGCCAAAGTGCAATTGTCCTTGCAATTGCCTTGGCAGGAACTGAATTTAGAAGGACAGTTATTGGTGGTGGCCACCGGAGGGGGTTCTCCAGTGCTGTCACAATTGGGAATCCAACCAGTGCAACAGGATTATGGGCAAGTGGCAGTGATCACGACCTTGCAAACGGAGCGTTCCCATCAGGGCACGGCTTATGAACGCTTCACTCCTCAGGGTCCTTTGGCTCTGTTACCCCTGGGGCAGCGAGCTTGCAGTGTGGTTTGGTGTGTAACAGACAGTCGAAAACAGCACTTGTTGGGACTGAGTGAGTCGGCATTTTTAGGGGAACTGCAAGCGGCCTTTGGTTGGCGTTTGGGACGGTTACACAGTGTCGGTCAACGTTTGGCCTATCCCTTGTATTTAAGATATACTGCCAATCTGATTCGGGATCGTACCGTTGTTATTGGCAATGCAGCTCATACGCTACATCCCGTAGCTGGACAGGGCTTTAATTTGGGATTAAGGGATGTGGCTACATTGGCCGAACTTATTTATACTGCCTCTTTTGAGGAAGATGTTTCCGCCATTGCCACTTCAGAACAGTTGAAAAAATACTTGAATTTGCAGCAACCGGATCAACGTCACTTGATTCGCTTAACAGACGGATTAATTCGAATTTTTTCCAATTCCAATCAACCCTTAACTTTTTTGCGCAATTTAGGATTGCTGGCTCTGGATCAACTGCCGCCGCTCAAGTTTCAGTTGATGCGTTATTTAAGTGGTTTCACAGGATATCCTTCCCGCTTAGCCTGTGGATTGCCGTTAAAAAAGGACGTATAATTTGGGGAAATTAAGGAGTTTTTTCCATTCATTGGAGACTTTTGATATACTACCCAACCAGCACGTAAATTCATTTAGAACATACCAATTATCGACCCAGTTGCCAAAGCCGGCTTTATTTGATTTTTCAAGGAGTTACCTAATATGTGTCATTCACCGCTAAAAAATATTTTACTGCGATTGAGCGTGGGCTTATTCAGTATTCTTTCCCTCATTTCCTCGACTTTGTACGCAGCTTGTGATATCAGTGATACTGCTAAAAAGGATGCTTGGAAAGCTTGTGAGGGCAAGGACATCAAGGTTACCGGTCCTCGTGCTTTGATGGAAGATGTGCCTGAGGAATACGCTCAATCGGATCCAAGCCTCAGTGGCGGTGCGGGTTTTCAGGATTATATGACCTTTGACGAAGATGAATCTTACGTGATTTTACGCACTAAAACTTCTGTAGAATGTCCTGACGAGATGGAAGTGGAAGGCGCTTTAAAATACTCAGACATTGGAGGTGAAAAAGTACGTATTATTGAAGTCAGCAAACTCAGTTGCAAATAACTCATTGTCTACAAAAATTGCCAATTTTAGGAGAATTTCGCCACATGTTCAAATACCTTATCCCTGTACTCATTGGTCTCATATTCAGCCATGGCTTGATGGCTCAAGATTATGGGTTACTTTTAGGTTTACGCCAAAGTGGTAATTATAACCTCAATACCGAACCTTCTTCTGAATCGGAAGAGAATGCCAATCAAGAGGTGGCAGAAATGCCTCAACAACTGGCCTCTTATCGCACTTTGTGGATTCGTACGGATAACAAAGGGCACTTGAAATTGGGCACTGAAAAAACCAGTCTTCTTGTACCTCGGGAAGATGGTTTTTGGAGAGTAGATGTCAAACACAGTGCCTACAATGATTTTAATGAAGATTTCATCTGGATTAACCCGGCACCGGATCCAGACATGCCTCCCAATCCTTTTTTAGCCAATCGGGAAGGGATTGCGGCTTTTGATGTGGCCGTATTGGTCAAGTCTCAAGGTATTGAATTCCAAAAAGGTGAAAATTGTATTGGTCATCGTTATCGAGATATTCTCTTTGTGGGCAAAGATCATTTATCTGCCTCCTTACTCAGTGCAGAAACTTGTCGGGGCACGGGCGGTAGTGTTCATGAGAATGGTTTACAATTTTTTACCATGGAAGATTTGGAACTGGTTGAATTTTCAGAATTATTCGAAGATGAGACTGAATCTGGTACCTTTGAAGAAACTGCCAATCGTTATCGGGAACGCCATCAAGATCAAGGCGGTGAGCAATGGGGAGAACCCTCAGCAGGCATCACTCGTCATAAAGGCAAATGGATCTTTAAGGGTCACTTTTCTGGCAAACAAGGGGAATATCATAATTTCAATGTAGATTTGGCGGTTCCCGAAAACTTGATTAAACATGACAAACTCTTTCCCAATTGGGAAGTTATTAAGACCCACGTGCCAGAAGCCGTGGATGCCTTTTCCTCCCCGGATCAGAAATATCTGGTGGTTTTCACCCCCGCCAATGTATTGGGTTACAGTCTTGAAGAGGGCAAAATACCGGTTCAACCTTCCTTGCATCTCTCTATCAGTCAACCCGTGAATGTTATCATGGCGGAATGGACAGAAGGACAGTATGTGGAAAATTGGTCCCAAGAATTAGAAAGTCTCAGTCCCAAACCTGGGAAAAATTGGTTCAGCAAGGCAGAAAGCAAAGCACATGCAGCCAGTTGGGACAATTTTAAGATGTATGGAGTGACCACCAGTTTGGATTTACCACTCAATGTTCACGAAGGGGTTGGAGAATATACCAATGTGGTGGGGAGAATGGAGAAATACACGCCTGCTCAAGTGATTGATATATTGGGAGATTGGTATAAAGTTGAACTGGCAGAAGGTCAAGTGGGATATGCCAGTAAACATCATGTCAAATTATTACCCAAATTGCCTTATATTCAGGCTGCCTGTCCCGTCCCAAATTGTAGCTATGGCAAATGGCTTCTCAAATCCCCTTTAACCTTATATGCCAATCCTTCTTTGGAAGCAAGAGCCATCACCCAATTAAAAGCACAACAGGAAGTGCAAGCTATCAAGGGACAAATTCACACCACTCAATATGGAGTTGTTGAAGTGAGCAAACGGGGAAGTGTTGCTGCTATTCCCACAGATGTAGCCTCCATAGAGAATAAGGAATCCTTAAATTTGACCCCGGGAGAAATTTTATTTGACTTGGAAACGCGGGGGGAAGGACTGCATGTGGTTTGGTATCAAGGGAAATTATATTATTTGGAAGAAGGTTGGGATGCTCAAACCAAACCAGAAGCAGATTTGTGGGGCAAAGCAATTGTTGAACGCAAAACCGATTGGTGGGTAGAAGTTGAAATACCTGATAAAAATCTACAAGGTTGGATTGTCAATCCTCAACTTTGAGGAAATATTTTCCAATTACTTTCCCTTGGTAAAAAAAGAGGCCCGCGTAAGTTGTTGGATTGTGGCGCGTTTCTTTGTGCTATAACTCAATCTACGCGGACTTATGCAAGAGATCTATTAACCCATCCAACTGAAAATATCATGCGAGTACTCGGAATAGAAACTTCCTGCGACGAAACTGGAGTGGCCATTTATGATTCCCAAGAGGGACTGTTGGCCCACAGGCTATACACTCAAATTGCCATTCATGCTCAGTACGGAGGAGTCGTTCCAGAATTGGCTTCTCGAGACCATATTCGCAAACTCATTCCCCTGATCCAACAAGTGCTCAAAGAAAGTCATATTGTTAAAGCCGATGGCATTGCTTACACTGCAGGTCCGGGACTGATTGGCGCCCTATTGGTAGGTGCCACGGTGGCCCGCAGTCTGGCTTGGGGCTGGCAAGTGCCTGCCATTGGCATCAATCACTTAGAAGGACATTTACTCGTTGCCCTGCTTGAACAACCCGCGCCCACTTTTCCTTTTTTGGCATTATTGGTCTCAGGTGGACACACTCAACTGATTGCGGCTCAAGGGTTGGGTCAATACCATATTTTGGGAGAATCAGTGGACGATGCAGCAGGAGAGGCCTTTGACAAAACTGCCAAACTGTTGGGTCTGGGTTATCCAGGGGGACCGGCTTTGGCTCAACTGGCTCAGCAAGGACGTCCCCATGCTTTTGAATTCCCACGACCTATGACCACTCGTCCGGGACTGGATTTTAGTTTCAGTGGACTTAAAACCCATGCCCTGATTACTTGGCAAACCAGTGCGCAAACGGATCAAGTTCGAGCGGACATTGCATACGCGTTTCAACAAGCAGTGATTGACACTTTGATCATCAAGTGTCGACGTGCTTTGCAACACACCGGCTTCACTCAACTCGTTATTGCCGGAGGAGTGGGTGCCAATCAACAACTTCGGCAACAGTTTAGGCAACTTGCCGACCGCTTACATATCACTGTTTACTATCCACGTCCCTTGTTTTGTACCGACAATGGCGCCATGATTGCTTATGCGGGTCATCTCCATCTAACTGCGGGACATACGGAACCGCTTAGTTTTAAAGTACATCCCCGCTGGAGCCTCAATAATTCCGCTTAATTTGAGCCCCACTGTTATTTGAAACGTAGGATGGATAGAAACCATCAATGATTTACTGTTCCCAATTACTAACGAGGTATTCCCATGGAAGAGCAAGAACTCTACCGTTCTCACCCCCTGATTCATAGAAACCATCCTTTTGTTTTCCTATTTACCACTTCACTGATCGTCGGTGGTTATGCCCTGATGTGGCTGGTCAAATGGTGGGGACCTGGGATGGCATTGATCACCATCAGTTTTGGGGTCATCACACTCATCACCCAAACCATTGTTAAATACAGCACCACCTTGATTGTCACTGATCAGCGCGCTATTTTACGCAAGGGCATTTTGGGCAAGGACACCATTGAGGTTTTCCACAGCAATGTCCGCAATATTCACATCAAGCAAACTGTTTTGCAAAGAATATTCGGAGTGGGCTACATCGGCATTGCCAGTGCCGGTCAATCAGGTTTTGAAATTGAAATGCACGGCACTTATGATCCAGAACGGGTTAAGAATTTAATTAACAAATATCACAAAGAAACTCCCAGTCAAAGTCAGATAAATTCCCAAACCACAGATTGAGAATGATCTAGGACGTGTCATTAACTGGCCAAGTAGAATGGGCAACCTCAGTTTGTTGCCCGCTATTTTGCCAATTGCCTCATTCGTGTATAGTAATATCCACTTATACATATACGATTAAAACAATATTTATAGTAAATATAAAAGTGTGGTAATTTAAATAAACTAATAAATATTAGGGGTAATAAAATGAGTTATAGTCTGGAATTTAAGAGAAAGAGTGATTAATTGGGTTCGCCGTGGGGAAAGCCGTCTGAGTGCCAGTCAAGTCTTTGAGGTTCATTAGCAGACGGTCAAGGCCTGGCTGAAACATTATAAAGATACCGGAGAATCTGCGGCAACGCCCCGTGAACGTTCATTTGAGTGTTCTGGAGTGAGTGTTCTGGAGTGTGTTCTGGAGTGCAAATCTTGATTTGCATTTGAGAATGTGCATTTGAATGAATGTGCAAACCAAGGTTTGCACTCCATTTGTTCTGGAGTGCAAATCTTGATTTGCATTTGAGAATGTGCATTTGAATGAGAATGTGCAAACCAAGGTTTGCACTCCATTTGCACTCCATTTGAATGCAATTAAATCCATTGAACATCTTTGGTCCGTATTGAAGCGTTATGTCAGGCGTTTTCAACCGCAATTCGCGTCCTTGACAGATACTCTGGATTTTATTTTCCAATTGGTTCCTCTCTTTAAGGGAAATTGAATTTATTACCAATTTGTGCCTAATTTAATTATAATTTATATTTATTTATATTATAAATAAAATGAATAGTATAAATTTAAACGAATATCACTATATTCCCAAAATTCACTACATTTCGAAATATGCACGCCAGCACCCTCTTCTCCAAAACCCTTGCCTTCTTAGAATCCATTGGATCCTGGTTTTTACCACAACATTGCTTTTTGTGTCGCAGTCCCAGCCCCCTTTTACTCTGTCGTCCTTGCCTAAAAGATTTGCCTTACCACTTGCCAAACCCATATATTTGTACTCGCTGCGGACAATTCCTATCTGACAACGTGTGTTCCCACTGTCGCAGCGACCCCCCAACATTTCACCGACTTCAAACTTTGTTTAAATACGAACACCCAATTGATCAATTGATTCATGCCGCAAAATATCAACGCAACCTAGGCATTTTAAAACTACTTGCCCAGTTGATGGCCTGTCGATTCTCCATTCATCACTACCCAGAAGTTCTCATCCCAGTACCATTACACCTGTCCAGACTGCGAGAAAGAGGATATAACCAATCTCTAGAATTGGCCAAAATACTCAGTCAATACACTGGAATCCCCGTAGATTACAGAGTGGTCAGTCGCACAAAAAATACCAAACCCCAAGTTGCCCTGTCTTACCAAGACCGTTTGAACAATTTAAAGGAAGCCTTTGAAATTACTCGCACTTCCTTAAATTGGCAACACATTATATTAATTGATGATGTACTAACCACCGGCACCACACTCAACGAATTAACACAAATTTTTCTAAATGCCAAAGTATCTACAGTGGAGGTGTGGTGCTGTGCTCGTACCGTCGACCTGGAAAATAAATTCACGAACAAAAAAAAGCATTTGTCAGAATCTATACCGTAAATAAACGGTCTGACCTGACAAATGCGCTTCACAACCTAATTAAAGGGAATAAGACAACCCTCAATTAACATGAAGAAAGGAGTTGTCCATTAGCATAAGAAAAATTTTCTAAAAGTAAAATAGGTATTTTTACCTGTTTTTAGAAAATTTTTTGCTTGAATAAGGTCGCATAATCAAAACAGTACACTCTCTTCTCGGTCAAATAAAGGTGGGACCACTGGACACCGTAAATCCTGCCTCACCTTGCCATCTTCACCGCCTCTAACCTACTTTTTAATGCAGGGGACGTTGACCAAAATGCGTGTCTCGCAAAATTCGATAAGCACTTCCCACTGGCTGCCAAATTTCTTGAAAACTCGGCGTTTTTCTAAAAGTCAACACTTTTTTAAACGTCCTAAGTTTGGCATAAGCGACAATCAACAACATATCCCACAACAAATACAGTAAGTGGTAATTCTGTCTAAAATAAATAAATTCACTTTCCGTATTCAATTTGGCAATCTGGCGACCCTTTTCCGTAACCTGGCTCACCTTGGCACTGTTTGCCCCCCCCAAATGGATGACCTCAATTGGACAATACAACACCTTCCAACCCTGACGCTTAATGCGCAAACAAATATCAGCATCGTCAAAATACATAAAAAAATCATGACGTAAGAAAAATCCCAAACTATCCACAATACTTTTCCGTGTCACTAAATAACATCCCGGCACCCAATCGCACTCTAAAACCTGATGATGATCCCGTTGCATATCATCTATCCCTTTCAAAAAGGGAATCTTGGGATGGTCCCAACCCAAGCGAGTTAAAAATATCCGCCAAGGAGTTGGAAAATACCGGGCAGAAGGTTGCAATTTCCCATCACGTCCCACCAAACGAGCCCCCATCACCCCACAGTCTGGATGTTGCTCCATAAACTCATAACTCTTTTGTAAAGTCTCTGGAAACACAAAAGCATCGGCATTCAACATCAACACATATTGACCTTTTGCCTCCGGATAAGCCAAATTATTAGCCCGCGTAAACCCCAAATTTACCGGACTCTCAATCACAATCACCTCTGGGAACTTTTCTCGGACCATAGCCACCGAATCATCTTGAGAACCATTGTCCACATAAATCACCTCCTTATTCAATCGATCAGTAGAAGCCTGTAAAGCCGTCAAACACTCTTCCAACACTTCCCGAATACCATAAGCCACTATAATAATAGACAAATCAACATTCATGACATAAAATTCCTTATAAAATTTAACTTTGGGAACGACCATTCTCCTAATCCATGGTCAATTCCCACCCGGATTGTCCTCGAAATTGGGTTCAACGATGGTCGATTCAGAATCAACATTGGCAGAATTCGCAGACTTAGAATTGGCTGGCGAAGGCTGGGACCAGGGTTCCGACTGCGCAGGAGCAATTCCATATGGATTGACCATCAAAATTTTAGGAAACTGATTGATTCCCCGAGCCTGCACAGTCACCATGTAAGCATATTCGGGAACTGATCCTTGATCCTGATGGTTTATGGGAACACCATTTTCCTGCTCAGGAACAGTATTTTTCTGCTCTTCAGAGGTTGCTGTTTCTGCCGCATTCTCAATTGCCACCTTATCTGGAGATTCAGTCTCAATCACAATAGTATAAATATTACTGGTTGCAAAATTAATCCAAGGACGAAACTTCACCAACTGCTCTGGACTCATCAGATCATCAAAGTCATTGAAAGATTTCAAATCTTTTTCTCGCCGCTTAGCCAAAATTGCCTCCACCACAGTCCCATCCAACTCTGGCAACAACGATAACGCCTCTTTAGTCGCCAAATTGGGATTAATTCCCGCGGTGTTATTATACACTGTAAACGCGTTTTCCAAAACTGTAGACTCAAATACCTTCTCAAAACCCTTGATAAAATGCAATTCCTCAACCGTTTCCAAAATCGCATTCCTGGGCTGATAAGGCACCTTCAACTTCTCATAATAATCCTTTTCAGCCCCATTTGCCCTCTTCAAATCATCCCGATCGATCCAATCCAACCACGCATCTTCCAATGCATCCAACTGCTCCACATCCTGAGTCCCGATCTTCTTTTCCAGCAATTCTCTCATGCGCCGATTGGTCAAACGTTGCACATTGATTTTACCGGCATGATCATAAATGCGCACAGTGACATTGTTGGGCACCGGGTAAGCCAAAGTCAACGGTTGACCATTGAATAAATAAGCTTTATTGCGGCGCTCACTCAATGGCACCTCATTCTCTTGACCAGGAGGATCGGGCATACGAGCAATCAACAACTCCATTTCTGCCATGCGCAACACCTGCAAAATTTCGGTCCATGCTTGTAAAGATACCTTTTGATGAAAAACAATCTTGCTGGACAAACGAATCTCGCTGGCCAATGTGGCCACCAAAATGGTAATGATCATGATAAACCATAAGACAATCACTAAGATAGCTGCGCGTTGTTGCCTCATCTCCCCCTCCTTTCTAATTTGCCAAACACAGGGCCAAAGCTTGGTCCCAACTGGGTAAATTAACCCCAAACGTCTCTTGCAATTTTGCACAAGACAGCACAGAATATGCCGGACGTTGAGCCGGAGTTGGATAGTCTTTAGTGGTGATTGGCACCAGGCGGGGTTGCCGTTCCCCCTGAGCAAGAATGGCGCTTGCAAAATGGTACCAAGTGGTTTCTCCAGCACAGGTCAGATGATAAATACCTGACATTTCAGGCATTTCCAATCGAGAAAATGGACTGTACAACTGGGCTAAAATCATGGCAGTCACTTCAGCAATCACTCGACTCCAAGTCGGCGCTCCCACTTGGTCATTCACAATTCTCAATTCATCTCGTTCCCTGGCCAACCGTTGCATAGTAAGTAAAAAATTATGTCCCCGGCGTCCATAAACCCAGGCAGTGCGAAAAATCAAATATTGTCCTCCCACCGCTTGAATTGCCTGTTCCCCAGCCAATTTACTGCTCCCATAAACTCCCAAGGGCTGGGTGGGAACGTCTTCAGTATAAGGGTGACATTGTTGACCATTAAACACATAATCAGTTGAATAATGGACCAATAAAGCCCCCAATCGTTGGGCCTCTTCTGCCAAAATCCCCGGGGCTTGTGCATTGACTGCATAAGCCAATTCGGCCTCAGTCTCAGCTTTATCCACTGCTGTGTAAGCTGCAGCATTTAGAATAATCGTAGGTTGAGTAGCCTGTACCAAGGTTCGTACACTGTCAGGATCAGTCAAGTCTACACGGTGTGATTGTTGACGACCGGCGGGAATCACGGTCCCGAGGGCTTGTACACAGCGTTGCAATTCCCAACCCACTTGTCCAGTGGCACCGATGAGAAGTATGCGCGTAGGAGTCATTATAAATCCTTTAAATGAGGAGCATTGGCGTCTTTGGGAGACAATAAAGGAGTTTGTAAGGGCCAACTGATGCCCACTTCGGGATCATTCCAACGCAAGCTCCCTTCATCTTCTGGATGGTAGTAATCGGTGCATTTGTAGTGAAAATCAGCTGATTCGGACAGCACGCAAAAGCCATGAGCCAATCCGGGGGGAATATAAAATTGTTGATGTTGTTCAGCCACTAAGGTCACGCCTACCCACTGTCCAAATGTGGGGGAATCTTTGCGAATGTCCACAGCCACATCAAACACGCTGCCACTGGTGACAAATACCAATTTGCCTTGGGGATGATGTTTTTGGAAATGCAGTCCCCGCAATACCCCTTTTTGGGAATGGGAATGATTATCTTGAACAAAGGGACCAGGAATGCCGGCTTCGGCATACCGTTGTTGATGAAAAGTTTCTAGGAAAAAGCCGCGCTGATCTCCAAAAATCTTGGGTTGGATGAGCAATACTCCGGCTAATTTGGTGGGAATGATGTCCATGAATTTAGCTCTCAAATTGTAGCAAATGGGAATATTGTAATAGGTACAACAGATATTGACCGTAACTGCTTTTGAGCAGGTCTTTAGCCAATTTTTCCAATTCATGCGTGGAAATATAGCCTTTGCGCCAGGCGATTTCTTCTGGACAAGCGACTTTTAAACCTTGTCGTTTTTCAATCGTTTGCACAAATAGAGCCGCTTCCAGCAAGGCTTCATGAGTCCCGGTGTCTAACCAAGCCAGACCCCGGCCCATTTTTTCTACCGCCAATTGTTGGCGTTCCAAATAGATATTGTTGACATCAGTGATTTCCAATTCCCCACGATGGGAAGGTCGAATTTGTTTCGCGATTTCAATCACTTGGTTGTCATAGAAATACAGTCCAGTGACAGCATAACGAGATTGAGGGTTTTGAGGTTTTTCTTCCAAATGGATGGCGCGGCCGGTTTTGTTAAAAGTAACGACTCCATAACGTTGGGGATCTTGGACTGCATAGGCAAAAATAAGAGCGCCGGCAGTTAATTGAGAGGCTTTTTGCAATTGTTTTTGCAAGTCATGACCGTAAAAAATATTGTCTCCCAAAATTAAGGCACAGGAGTCAGAGCCAATGAAAGATTCTCCGATCAGAAAAGCCTGAGCCAAGCCGTCTGGAGAAGGTTGTACTGCATAATCAATGTGAATGCCCCATTGTTGTCCACTGCCCAGCAATTGTTGGAAACGGGGAATATCTTGAGGGGTGGAGATCAAGAGGATTTCTCGAATATCCGCTAACATCAGGGTAGTTAGAGGATAGTAGATCATCGGTTTGTCGTAAACTGGCAACAGTTGTTTGGAAACCACTTGGGTCACTGGATGCAGTCGTGTGCCCGCACCTCCGGCGAGAATAATACCTTTCATGAATGAGTTATCCTGATGATAATAAAAGTAATTTTTTAGTAAGTTGAGGAATTGAGATTAAAGAAGTCCCAAGCGTTCACCACGATAACGACCGTCTTGTACCCGTTGCCACCAGTCTCGATGTTCAAGATACCAGGTCACTGTTTTACGCAAACCTGAGGTGAAAGTTTCTTGAGGACGCCATCCCAATTCTTGTTTCAATTTGCGGGCATCGATGGCATAACGGAGATCATGGCCGGGTCGATCGGTCACAAAGTTGATCAGTTGTCGATGGGGACGGTGAGGGGAATGGGGCAGAAATTCGTCTAACAATTCACAGAGTTGATGGACAATGTTGAGATTGGTTTGCTCATTGTCGCCTCCGATATTATAAGTTTCTCCCAATCGTCCTTGTTGGAGCACAAGGTATAACGCTTTGACATGGTCTTCCACATACAGCCAGTCCCGGACATTTTGACCTTGTCCGTAAATGGGCAGAGGTTTACCAGCCAGGGCGTGAATGATCATAAGGGGAATCAGTTTTTCTGGGAATTGGTAGGGACCGTAGTTATTGGAACAATTGGTGGTGACAACGGGCAATTGGAAAGTGTGGTGCCAAGCTCGCACCAGATGATCGGAGGCGGCTTTGCTGGCTGAGTAGGGAGAATTGGGTTGATAGGGGGACTGTTCCGTGAAATAACCGGTGGGACCGAGACTGCCATAGACTTCATCGGTAGAAATGTGATGAAATCGAAATGCGGTTTGGGCGGGTTTATCCAAACCTTGCCAGTAGTGACGAGTTGCGTCTAATAGGGTGTAAGTGCCGACAATATTGGTGTTGACAAAAGTGGCAGGGCCATCGATGGAGCGATCGACATGAGATTCAGCGGCCAGGTGCATAACGGCAGTGGGTTGAAATTGTTGGAAAATGGCGTGTAAAGCGGGGCCATCGGTGATATCCAATTGGACAAAATGATAACGATTGTTTGAGGAGAGTGGGGTCAGTGATTCCAGGTTACCGGCGTAGGTAAGTTTATCAATATTCAGGATGACAGTATCGCTTTCTTGAATAAGGTAGCGAATCAGGGCTGAGCCAATGAAGCCAGCCCCTCCAGTGACGATGAGTTTCAAAGGGGAGATTCCTTTCATAAACAGAGGAGGTATGATTGAGAACGGGGTAAAAATAGGTCATTTCAAACCGTGATGAGGACCTGGAATTTACAGCAATTCTCGTTCCAACAGGATTTCTTTGGTGATTTCCTTGAATTCTTCTTGTTTTTTTGGAGGGTCAATTTCCTTGGCGATGGCATCGATCATTGTGAGTACATCATTTGCCAATTTGGGAGTGCCTCGACTTCGGATATAATCCTCGCATACGATATTGGCAAAGGGTCCAATGTAGAAAGCCAGATTTCTTTGTACTTGTTTGATAGCCGTTTTAAATTGGCCCAAAACCACTTTGGGGGCAGAAAGAGTGATAGAATCGGAATCTCGCAATTGTTGAAACAATTCTAGAGTTTGCAGTAATTCTTCGGTGGGCGGCAAATGGCCACCTTCATCTGCAGTTTCTAGGATGCCTTCTGCAAATTGCAAGCGGCCTTTTTTTATAGTATGGATCAAAGGGATAGCTTCATAGCCACGATGTTGAGCATCGAATACCAAATGGACGACCTGTCCGGTTTTTAAGACAAAACGGATTAAGTAACCTTCTTCTGAGGTTACAAAAACAGTGCCGGTTTTTTTCTGTCGGCACAATTCTCTAATTTGAGCAATAAGTTCGGAATAAGTGAGTAATTGGCTCATGACCTGGGAGGGATTGGAGAGGGAATGAGGGATAATTGACGAGACAACAAACAGAAGTTGAGTATTGTTTAGCATAATAGCAGGAATTTTTAGGAAGTTCAACTGATCTGTCAGTCAATTTGTGATAACCATTGAGAGGTAGGTTGGGTTAGCTCAGCCTAACCCAACACTTGATCGAGACTACACGGTTTATTTACTCAGATTTAAGTATGACTGCTTGTCCTTCCAAATCAAAAAACAGACCGCGTAGGATGTGCTAAGCGTTTTTTGCGAAGCACATCTGTCGCGTTAACGAATCATAAAAAGACCGTGTAGAACATCCGTCAATTCACTTCCCGGGTGAAAATCAAACTGACTCTTTCCCAATACTCCGAATAGACACCCCCGCTATAAAATTACAGAAATTCGAATATTGCCTTCCTCGATTGATGCGCTTCGCAAAAAACGCTCGCACATCCTACACTTTGAATATAAAGACTAAAAGCAAACCTGCTCCCCTTGCTTATTGCCCAATTGGCAATGGATAAGTTGCTATGGGTAAAAAATGATAACGTTCCTGTAACTCTTTGAAACACCTGTTTTTTACCTGCCACTTTTCATTCTCAAGCTCCACACAATTTGCCTGTTTTTCCAGCCATTCCTGATAAGGAGAATTGGTTGCTTGTCCCGTGGGCATCAAGCTCAAAGACCGTTGTAATACCTGCAAAAATAACCATTGCAA
The DNA here is from genome assembly GCA_020721005.1 of Thiomargarita sp. Taxonomy (GTDB): domain Bacteria; phylum Pseudomonadota; class Gammaproteobacteria; order Beggiatoales; family Beggiatoaceae; genus DYNP01. The sequence continues at coordinate 40,767 of DYNP01000006.1, read as the reverse complement.
TTCCCCACTCTCTTCCAAAGGCACTTCTTCACTGGCCCGTTGCAAAAAATTGCACACATCCACCAAGTCCCCAAAACTCACCCTTTCTTGTTGCAGTTTCTGTTTGCCAATTTCCACATACACTTGGGGACGCTGCTCAGCTCTCAGAGACCGACTGTAATATGCTGATAACCAACCCTTTTCTGGCAAATGACTCAACACTTCATGCCAAGTTTCCCCCACCTGATCCAATGCCCTCACCTCAGACACCACTGTTCCAAAATGCAATAAACCCAACTTACTGGCTTGAGCTGAGGGCGTCTTACGCAAATACACTCCAGCTCCAGTGACAATTCTCAATGGCGCTGTTGGCAAACGATTCTCAGCCTCTTTCGAGCGCTGAGTTGCTTGGGCATACAATTCCGCAATGGCTGGAGACAGGGAATTCTCTGTCGGCTCTGGCAAATCCTCAGGAGGCAATGTTGGATTGGGAGGCTCAACAACAGGTGTATTGGCCACTGTAACTGGAGAATTGGGAACTCTAGAATTCGGTTCTGGAGCAACCTCAACTTCTTCTGGACCGTCATCTGGACTGTCAGTTGATTTTGTCACATAAATCAACCATATACTTCCAAAAATCAACAACAATCCCATCATCACTGCCAATTCTTTCAACCAGGGAAAGTGACTGAATAAAGGCAACGTTGGCCATAACAGCTTATTGCGCCAAACTGCCACATTGGCCGGCCGCTGGTGCTCTGGAATCTGCAAGGCCCAATCAATGGCTTCCAATAAATGATGAGAATAATGACTTTTGGCAAGTTTCTTGGCTGGGACTAAGGGATCAGGTTTATTGTGCATAAGAGCGGCCACCCGTTCCGGAGCCTCAGGGGGAACACGACCACTGATCAGTCGATAAAGCACTGCTCCCAGTGAATAAATATCAGTCCACACGCCTTGTTGGCTGGCATCGCTTTGATATTGTTCAAAAGGGGCATAACCCGGAGTGACAATGGTCGTGATGCTGCGGCTGCGACGACCCAAATCGTGGCGAGCAGAGCCAAAATCAATGAGCAAGGGACTGTAATCTTTAGCTCGCAAATAAATATTGGCCGGCTTGATGTCCCGGTGCAAAAATCCTTGATTATGAATGGTTTCCAAACCGTCCAATAAAGCCGGCAAAAATAACAGCAATTCTTCTTCAGTGGCTGTGTCTCCGGATTTCAGATAGCTGGCCAAATTTTGTCCAACTTCATATTCCATCACCAGATAAGCGGTATTATTGGCATAGAAAAAGTGCAGCACCCGCACAATATTCGGATGTTTAAACTGGGCTAAGGCTTGGGCTTCTCGGGAAAATCGTTGCAGTCCCCAAGTAAAATCTTCCTTGTCTTTCGGAGATTTGGCTTGCACAGATTCTCCTTTGCGCACAGCCAATTCATTGGGAAAATATTCTTTGATTGCCACCGGAAGGCTGAGTTGCAGATCTGTGGCCAAATAAGTGATACCAAATCCACCGTCTCCGAGAACTGACTGGATTTTGTAGGTGCCTAATAGGTAGTCACTTGGCAGTGCATTACGATGTTCAGGGCTCATAAGTTGCATGAAAGAGGCTGTTGGTCCCAAAGAGAATCAGAGCTTGAAATTAACGATAGCGCCGATTGCTCCACCATTGTAACAGGTTGATAATCAGCAATAAAATAAAAGAGGTGACGAGCATCACACTGGCAATGGCCGTGGCGCCCTTGTAATCGTATTGCTCCAACTTGGTGATAATCAGCAAGGAAGTGATTTCGGAAACCATGGGCATGTTGCCAGCAATGAAGACCACCGAGCCATATTCTCCCAATCCTCGAGCAAAAGCCATGGCAAAGCCGGTCAACAGAGCTGGCCAGAGAGTGGGCAGAATGACTAAGGTAAAAGTTTGCCAACGTGTGGCGCCAAGACTGGCAGCAGCTTCTTCCACTTCCACTTCTAATTCTTGAAGCACGGGTTGCACGGTCCGCACCACAAAGGGCAATCCAATGAACATGAGGGCGACAATAATGCCGATAGGGGTAAAGGCAACTTTAATTCCCAATGGTTCTAGGTATTGCCCAATCCAGCCATTCCCAGCATATAAAAAGGTCAGCGAAATGCCAGCGACTGCGGTGGGCAGGGCAAAGGGCAGGTCGATGAGGGCATCGACTATGCGTTTGCCAGGGAATTGGTAGCGCACCAGTACCCAAGCAGTTAGGAGCCCAAATATTACATTGATCAGGGCAGCCAAAAATGCGGTGACAAAGGTTAAACGATAGGAGGCCAAAACGCGTGGGGTGGCGATGGCTTGCCAGAATTCTGGCCAAGTCAGGGTGGCAGTTTTTAAAAATACCATGGACAGGGGAATGAGCACGATAAGACATAGGTAAAAAATGGTAAATCCCAAGGTCAGGGAAAAGCCAGGTAACACAGAGGGTTGTTTTAGTAACATAAAGTATTTTTGACAGTTAGGTTGAAAAAGAAGTTTGGAAGTTCTTAATAGAATAGGATTCCGCTTTATTTTACGGACAATTCAAGTGGTTACGGGTGCCAATTATACAAGCCCAACCGTCCCGTTCCACCGGGTTTGCCAGGGTAAAATAGGGTTGATAAGCGGTCCTGATGTCTGGAACTTGTTCCATCAAAATGCCAGACAATGCCAGAGAGCCTGTGGGTTTGAGACGTTGAGCCAAAGGAATGACGAGACTGATAAGGGGCAGGACCAGAATGTTGGCCACCACGACATCCACTTGAAGATCAGGCAGTTGTTCGGGTAAACATAAGGTGAGCGCAGCAGCAACTTGATTGTATTCGGCATTGTCCCGACTGGCAAGCAAGGCTTGGGAATCATTATCAACTCCCCAAGCGTGTTGAGCCCCCAGTTTAAGCGCTGCAATGGCTAAAATTCCAGAGCCACAACCATAGTCAAGGGCTGTTTTTCCAGCCCACTCTATGCCATCTAACCATTCTAAACATAAGGCAGTGGTGGCATGATTTCCAGTACCAAAAGCCAGTCCCGGATCTAAATGCACCACTGTTCCCGCCAGGTCGTCAGCAGTGTACCAACTGGGACAAATCCACAAGCGTTTTCCAAAACGCATGGGTTGAAATTCAGTCATCCATAACCGGGTCCATTCCTGATCGGCCAAAGGTTCAAATCGGCAATTTTTCAAAATGTTAGGTTCAAAAGCCGATTGAATTAACACCCCTAAAATTTCTTGATCAGTGCCACTTTCAAATAAGCCAATAACTCGTGTAGTTTTCCACAATGGGGTGGTATTGGGCGCGGGCTCATACACGGGTTGATTTTCCGCATCTTGCAAAGTAATGGATAAAGCGCCCATGACCATGAGTTCCTCTGATACTACATCCACCCATGAGTTATCCACATCCAAACTGACTTGTAACCAGGGGCTACGACTTTCTTGAGCACTTGAATTTTCCATAATCACCTGTTAATCTGTTGCTGATTGCCAATTGAAAATTAATTGTATAACCATTTAACGGTTTCAATATTTATACTTCCTTAAAAAGAGATTAAAATGTGGGGGGCATTGCCAATAACCGGATTCCTTTTCTAATTTATCATGCCCAACTTACCTCAACAACTGTTAAATCAATGGGGTTCCGAAAAAATTCCATTTCTCTTCATTATCAATTTTGCAACTGATCAAGGTTATTTTAAACCTCTGAGCGAACTTGATGAGCACATTCTATTTGCCTTGGAAAGTTTCAGTAACTTCACCTTTCCCAAGTCAATACAACCATTGAATGCTTATCCATTGACCGCTTTGAGTCCCATTGCACTTAGCCAGTACGCTCAAGCCTTTGATCGGGTTATCCAAGAAATGCGCCAAGGTAACACTTATTTATTCAATCTTACTTTTCCCACCGAAATCAGCCTAAATACTGATTTATTAACTGTATTTTATCACAGTCGCGCCAAATTTAAACTGTATTATCGGAACCATTTTATCACATTTTCCCCAGAAAGATTCATCCAAATCGTTGACAATGTGATTAAAACCTTTCCCATGAAAGGTACTCTAGAAGCCAATTTGCCACATGCCGCTGCCCAACTGTTGCACAATCCCAAAGAATTGGCAGAGCATGTTATGATTGTTGACCTGCTTAGAAACGATCTAGCCAGCGTCGCCAAACAAGTTCAACTCAAACGATTCAGATATCTGGACACAATTTGGGCTGGACCTCGCCAACTGTTACAAACCAGTTCCGAAATCACTGGCATTCTCCCCCCAGGCTGGCAAGCCAATATCGGCGATTTACTGTGGACCCTTTTACCTGCTGGCTCCATCTCTGGCACTCCCAAACATCATACAGTTACCCTAATCAAACAAATTGAAAACTATGATCGGGGATTTTTTACTGGCATTTTCGGCTATTTTGATGGAAAAAATGTAGACAGCGCTGTCATGATCCGCTTTATTGAACGCCAAAATTCTCGCTTTTTTTACAAAAGTGGAGGGGGAATCACTATTGACAGTGATTTGGAACAAGAATATCAAGAATTAATTGACAAAATTTACATTCCCCTGTAATCTTACCAACTTCATTCTCATGCCTTTACTCTTAGAAACCATTAAAATTCAAGATGGACACCCCAAAACTTTAGATTGGCACACTGCCCGGCTCAATGCCACGCGTCGCCAACTGTTCAATCAATCAATTCCCTTGGATTTACAAGCAGCACTCACCCATGCTCCTCAATCAGGAACTTATCGGGCACGGGTAATTTATGACCAAAATATTCAATCCGTAACCTACATTCCCTATCAGGTTCCTCATTACCACTGTTTTAAAATCATTGAAGATTCCAGCGTGCACTATCCCTATAAATATCAAGATCGCACTGCTCTCAATCGTTTGTATGAACGCCGAGGCCTGGCTGATGAAATAATTATTTTTAAACACAATTTAGCCACTGATATCACAATAGCCAATCTTGCCATTTGGCTTAACAATCAATGGATTACTCCGGAAAAACCACTGCTCAGGGGCACCGTGCGAGAACGTTTGTTAGCCCAACAGCAACTGGTTACCGGGAACATTACCATGAATGACTTGCTGAACAGTCCCAAATTAGCTATGATGAATGCTTTACTAGAATTCCATATCATTGAACAACCTCAATTTATTTTAGATTCCCCCTCTTGATTGGAAACCCTGTACATGCACTCTTATAAATCACTTACCCCTTTTAACCTATTCATTCCCACTCAGAGTTATCCACTGATATGAGTTATCCTCAAGCCACTCGCAGAAAACCAGTTAAACGAACTGCCCCTGCCAAACTCCTACATTGGCCGAAAATAAAACATCAGCCTCGATCCCTTCCCATTCCCCGCTTGAACTCTACAGAATTAACCCCTATTGCTAAAGAAGATCAAGGTTGGCAAAGATGGTATCGAGCAAAAAAAGTTAAGCAAATTCAAACAATTAAAAAAATATCTCTGTGGAGTGGGCTCATCCTGCCGTTCCTGTGGTGGTTAAATTCCAGTGCCTTTTATGACCCTTTAGACAATTTATTAAACCCTTTGAAGCAGGAATATAGCCTCAGAGCACAACCCACCTTAACCCAATTCCCATTGACCTCGCCATTAACTTCACCTTGGATACGTCTAAACATCCAAGCTGGGGAAGATTGGGACAGCATTTTCAAACGTTACACCTTAGATCAGGCTCAACTGTCAACACTCTTGACTTTGGCCAGTGATCAACCGGCACTTTATTCACTGCATTTTGGGCAAGAATTGTATTTTGAGCATGATGGGCTGGGAAAAATTAAACAATTAATCTTAACTCTAACCCCGCAAAAAGAATTGTATCTTCAGGCTCAAGGTTCTGAATTCCTTGGAAAAATGAGGACCAGAGATGTACAATTAAAAACCGTCTATCACCCCATCAAACAGTCATTATGGACAACTTCTCGCCAAAAAGGCATTTCTGATGACTTAATGGCCCGTTTGATCAAACTGTTCCGCTGGCAACTTGACCTGATGAGTTTAGACAATTCTGCTGGAGATTCCTTTGGCTTTGTCTATGAACAACCTTGGTTTGAAGGGGGAAAACAGGAAGGGGAAATTCTCGCTGCCGAATATGTTCATCAAGGACAAGTGTATCGAGCAGTCCGCTACACCAATCCAATTGGCGAAAGTGATTATTACACACCAGAAGGGAACAGTTTGCGCAAAACTTTTTTAACCACTCCAGTGGATTTTACCAAGATCAGCTCGCATTTCGGAGTGCGACACCACCCCATTCTCCACAAAATGCGTTTGCATACTGGTATTGACTTTGCCGCACCCATTGGCACTCCAGTAACTGCTGCGGGCAGTGGCACTGTGACTTTCATAGGGACCAAGGCTGGTTATGGGAAAACTATTATTTTGGAACATGGAGAACACTACCGCACTCTGTATGCTCATCTCTCCCGTTATGCTTTGGGACTGCAAGAAAGACAATTTGTATTTCAAGAGCAACTCATTGGTTATGTGGGTAAAACTGGATTGGCCACCGCCCCCCATTTGCACTATGAATTCTACCTGGATGGCATTCAACAAGACCCTCAACAAGCCAATTTGCCCATTTCCATGCCCATCATTCCCACTTATCAAGATGATTTCGTCCAGCAAACAGCTCCCCTAATTCGTCAATTGGAACAGTTAAGTCTGAGCAAATCCCTGCAATTAACCCAACAAACTCATCGATAACTTTTAGGAGACCCTGTTATGACTGTTCAATGTCAAATCGTCACTTCCCCTTCCACTGACCCTTTGGGCACTTTTGGACGCTACCTTACGCTGTGGGTATTCTTATGTATCCTGGTAGGAATTTTCTTGGGGAATTGGCTTCCCCAACTGTTTGCTTTCATCAGCCAATTGGAAATTGCTCACATCAATCTCGTGGTGGCAATATTGATTTGGATCATGATTTATCCCATGATGATCAATGTTGACTTTAACTCCCTGAAACACATTGGGGAACGACCCAAAGGTTTAATCATCACCTCTGTAACCAACTGGTTAGTCAAACCTTTTAGTATGGCCCTCTTAGGCTGGTTATTCTTTGAAATTGTATTTCGAGACTGGGTTGATCCCCAAAGTGCTAAAGAGTACATTGCAGGCATGATTCTACTCGGCTCTGCTCCCTGCACCGCCATGGTATTTGTCTGGAGTCAATTAACCCGTGGTGATGCCACCTACACTTTAGTCCAAGTCTCACTCAATGATCTAGTGATGATCTTTGCCTATGCCCCCATAGTAGCCTTACTGATGGGCATTACTGAAGTCCCAGTACCTTGGACAACCCTATTGCTCTCAGTTGCCCTGTATGTGGTCATTCCCTTGGTGGCTGGTTACCTGTCTCGTCTCTACCTATTGCAAAAAGGAGGTCAAAAACAAGTAGCCCAAGTGACTGAACGTTTAAAACTTGGGACCATGCTTGGTCTCCTACTGACCGTAATATTACTCTTTGGTTTTCAAGGTCAAACCATTTTAGAACGCCCAATGATCATCGTACTCATCAGCATTCCCTTGATCATTCAAAGTCTAGGAGTCGCCTTACTCGCCTATGTATGGGCTTACAAATGGCGAGTGCCCATAGAAATTGCGGGACCCGTAGCCTTAATTGGCTCCTCCAACTTTTTTGAACTGGCAGTCGCCGTAGCCATCAGCCTATTTGGACTCCATTCCGGAGCGGCTTTGGCTACCGTAGTAGGAGTATTAGTTGAAGTCCCAGTCATGCTGCTGATTGTCAAAATCGTCAATCATACCAGCCATCATTTTCCCAGCGGTCCCAATAGATAATTGCTCATCATATTCTTCAATCCAATCAACGATATAGCCATACTCGCATCAAAGAAACCAATTTGTCAATATCCACTGGTTTGGGCAAATAATCACTGGCGCCAGCTTCAATACATTTTGCCTTATCGCCCTTCATGGCTTTGGCAGTCAAGGCAATGATGGGCAAATTTCGAAAACGAGGTTGAGACCGAATTTTCCGCATGGTCTCATAACCATCCATTTCTGGCATCATGATGTCCATGAGCACAATATCAATATCAGGATTATCTTCCAACAAAATCAGGGCTTCCTTACCATGGTTAGCCACTGTTACCTTCATATTTTTTCCGTCTAAAACAGTCATTAAAGCAAATGTGTTGCGAACATCATCATCTACCAACAACACTTTCTTATCGGTCAAAATAGCACTTTTATCATGCACTTGCTGTAGAATTTTCTGCTTCTCCTTCGGCAATTTGGCTTCCACTTGATGTAAAAATAAAGTGGCCTCATCTAGCAAACGAGCTGCTGAACGTACAGATTTGATAGGCAGATTTTTTTCACATTCATGCAACAATTCCATTTCCAGCTCAGTTAATTCCCGATCAGAATACAGAATCATGGGAGTTTTGGTAAGTTTTTCCTCATGACAAACTTGCCGAAGTGCATTTAAAACCATATTTTGAGCACATTCCAAATCCAAAACTGCACAATCCAGTTCCCCAGTTCTCAAGACATCCAACAATTCCTTTTCGGTGGTGACAAAGGTGATTTTAACTTCCTTGTTTTCTAATAATTCTAGAATTTCTTGGCGACGCACTGGATTATCTACCATAATCAATAAGTTACGTAGGGGAGAAACAATAAAATGAGTGATTTTCTTAAAAGCAGCGCTCAATTCGGCAATTCCCACCGGTTTTAATAAACAACCAATGGCGCCCATTTTTCGCGCATCCTGGTCTTGATCGAAGGCAGAAATAAAATGGACTGGAATATGCCGAGTCTCTGGGTCATCTTTCAATTTTTGCATGACAGTCCATCCATCAACTAAGGGTAACCCAATATCTAAAATTAAGGCATCAGGCTTGTATTCTGCCACCAGTTGTAAACCAGTATTCCCATCTTGAGCCACAATACATTTAAAGTTTCTTTCTTGAGCCAAATCTACCAAGGTTTGTAAAAAACGCAGATCATCTTCTACAATCAATAACACTTTATCTTGAGGTTGCAAATTGTGCCGATCATCTGGGAACTGACTTAAAGTGGTTGATTTTTCGGCAATTTTAGAATTGAAAGGAGTGGTTGGTTCCAAGTTAAAAGATACCGGATGGGAAGAAACTGGTACATTTGCAGAAGTGTTGGGACTGGCAGTTACCGTACCTGCAGGTCTGGTATCTATGCGAAGGTAAGTGGTGAAGGTGCTGCCTTGTTTTTCTTGACTGTCAAGGAGAATATCTCCACCCAGTAAACGAGCCAGTTGTCGAGAAATGGAAAGGCCTAAACCGGTGCCTCCATAACGCCGATTGGTGGTACCTTCAGCTTGTTGAAAGGCTTCAAAAATCAGTTGTTGTTTGTCTTTGGGAATACCAATACCAGTATCTGTTACTGCAATGATTAAAAAATTGCCCTGTTGATTGGGTAATTTTCTCAAGAGGTTGGCATCGAGTTGGTTGGCATTCCGATAATTTAACGATAAATTGACTGAGCCAGTGTGGGTAAATTTAAAGGCATTGGACAATAAGTTATTGATAATTTGCTTTAAACGTTGGCCATCCGTGTATAAAACGGGAGGTAATTGTGGGGTCAGGTCAATTTGAAAGATTACATTTTTATTGTCTGCAATTGCCTGGAATTTTTCTCTGATCGCTTCTACTAAATTGCTTACCTCCACTTCTTCCTTGCAAATCTCAATATGTCCCGCTTCTATTTTTGATAAATCCAAAACTTCATTGATCAGGGTCAGCAGATCGCCCCCGGCGCTGTGAATGGTTTTGAGATGAATCAGTTGTTTTTCAGTCAAATTCTCATCCTTATTTTCCAACAGTAATTGGGCGAGAATAAGTAAACTGTTCAAGGGAGTCCGCAATTCATGGGACATGTTGGCCAAGAATTCTGATTTATAACGACTGGCAATTTCCAATTCTTTGGCTTTGGCTTCAATGACTTGTTTAACTTGTTCTAAGGCATCATTTTTTTCCCGAATGGCATTTTTTTGACGCTCCAATTCCCGAGTTCGTTCCTCCAATTCATCGTTGGCATGACGCAATTCTTCTTGCTGAGTTTGCAATTCTTCAGATTGGGTTTGCAATTCCTCATTGGTGGTTTGCAAAGTTTCTTGTTGCTCTTCTAGGACTCGGGCTTGCTGTTGAGTTTGTTGTAATAGCAATTCCATGCGTCCCCTCGATTCCGCACTGTTCATGCTGATCCCAATGTTGGACATGGCTTGTTGTAAAAATTCTTTTTGCAGATCATTCAAGGGGTTAAAACTGCCCAATTCAATAACTCCCAAGACTTTATCTTCATAAAGAAAGGGCACAATCAGTACTTGACGCGGCACAGCTTTGGAAAGTCCGGAGCGCATGATGTAAGTGTATTCTTCATGGGTATGATTGCATATCAGAAGGCGTTTTTCTAAGGCGGCTTGTCCAATCAGTCCCTCTCCAATCTTGAATTTGGCAATTGATTGATTGGAATCAGTATAAGCATAGCTGGCTACTTTTTGTAAATAAATTCCCTCAATTTCTTCTTTTAATAGGTAGAGCAGTCCCACTTCCATATCGAGGTAAGTGGTTAAAAAGTCAATGGTATTTTTGGCTAAAATCAAGACGTCTTGTTCCCCTCGCAGTTGATCATTCAGTTGGGCCAAACCGGTTTTTAGCCAGTCTTGTTTAACATTCTCAGCAATGGCTAAACGCAATGCTTCAGTCATTTTCCTTAAAGCGGATCCCAGTTGGTCGTGTTCAGAGCGCAATTCAATTTCGTAGCTATAATCCCCAGCTGCAATGGCATTGGCTTGTTGAATCACACGTTGCAAGGTGTCAATCATGTCTAACAGTGCTTGTCCCAGTTGGTCTTCTGTAGATGAGAGGGTAATTTTGATATTTGACAAATTCCCAGCAGCAATCAAATTGGCTTGACTGATCATGTTGTGCATGGTGTCTTTGAGTTGTTGCATGGAATGAATGATTTCAGTAATTTCGTCATTCCCCAAATAAGGAAGTCCCACCGTGACCAGTTGACCTTGAGCCAAAAATTGCAGTTGGTTAGTGACGGTTCGTAGGGGTTGACTGAGGCGTTTGAGCAAGGTCAGGTTGATTAAAATAACTAGAAAAATCATCAGAATAACAAAAGCCACAGTCAATTGATTTTGTTTTTGATAGTTGTAATTGGCTTGATCAAATATTGATTTTGTGATTTCAACTTTATGTTTTAACCATTTTTGATATTGGTCATGCAAGACTTCAAATTGTTGTGTTCCAGCCCCAGTGATATTGATCAGAGCAGATTCTTGGTGACCTTTCAGAATGGACTCAGTCGTAAGATTAGAAAGTAGTTTGTATTGTTGCCAAGCAATTAGAATGTTTTTGAAGGTGGTTCGTTGCCTTTCTTGATCGAATTGGGTTTTTTTCTCCCATTTCAACAATTTCTGATCGAGGTCTTCCATCAAATTTAAGCGTTCCTGGTTAAACTTTTCTCGCGATTGTTGATTTGGAATGATCACCATTAAAAGAGAGACCATACGTAGTTCATTCATGGGACGTTCTATTTCAGAAGTGACTTCTTCAATCAGGCTGGCAGTCTCATACACTTCGGTCACCGATTGAAAAACCGTGGCACTTCTGTAGAGACTGTAACTTCCCATGATCAGCATGATCGTGACGAAGAAGGTAGACAGTAAAATTAGTTTAGAGGCAATGGTGAGGCGAAAGTTGAACAGGTTCATTTGAAATGTTCTCTTTTTATTTCAAAGGGTTGTTTTAAATTGTCGGGGTAGTCTCCATTTCGTATGGAGGGGTGAAGGGAAGTGATTGCTATTTTCCATAAGGGTAAGACTGTTTGTTGGTAAGGGTGAAAAATAACTTCTTTATTGACTGCCCATATTTGATGGGGAGTGGGTACAAACAGCATATAGGCTTGATCGTAGGCGTGGGTAATGATTTTGCGGACAATTTCTTGATAACCGGGCTCATCGGTGGGAATTTGAAATAATTGTTCTAGATAGCCGTCCATGGTGAGGTCAACGGGAAGGGTGCTCCAATGTACAGTCCGGTTTGCAGGGTTGAGGGTTTGATAAACTTTAAAGGCTGACCAAGGGTGGCCAGAAAACCAGCCGCCATTTTCCCACATGAGCAGGTCCCAATGTTTGGTATTTTTTCGGTTTGAGGTGGAAGTTAATTCTTTTAAAACGGTTTCTTCCTCTAGCACGGCGTTTATTTCCAAACTGACTCCCACTTTAGCCAATTGTTCCTCAATGCCACGCCATAATGGTAAAAAATAGTTTTGAGTTAGCACCGTCAGATGTAAACCTGCCAATATTTCTTTTAAATGTTTTTGTTGAGATTCTAGGTAAGGATCTTGAATTTCTGAAAATGGAAGTAAGTTTTGGTGGACCTTAGCGACCCCATTCAATTGAGAAGAGGCTAGGGTTGCAGACATTTCTCCTTCTTGTTTATAGACGAAATAAAGAAGATTTTTTTGATGAAGGGCTTGGTTTAGGGCCAGCCGCACAGTTTTTTCTTGTAGTTTGGGATGACCATTGTATAAATTGAAGTGAATCATATAGTTGTGGGTTGAAGGGGAAATGACTAATTTTGAATAGGGACCTAAAATGGTTTGGATTTTATAGTTGAAAGAGACAGGCGCAAGGTCCAATTTGCCTTCTTCATATAAAATCATGTCTTTGGCCATGATTTCGTCCAATTCGGTATAAACGGTGATGGTTTCAATTTTGGGATATTCTTTGTTCCAATAGTGGAGGTTGGCTTTTAGGACAATTTTAGGAGCAACGCGATCACTTTCTGCATATCCTTCGGTTAAAATATAGGGACCGGTGCCAAATGGACCAGGCTCAGCCAGGTTGGGACAGCCTTCTTTGCCATTCCAGCCGTATTTTTCCAGGTAAGGTTTGGTGTAAAATTGTAGCCAAATTAGGTCATTGAAAAACATACCGTATTTTTGGCTAAGATGAAATCGGACTGTGTAGTCATCTATTTTTTCAACGTGGGAGAAGGTTTCATGAAATTTGCTAAATTGGTAGGGCTTATAGGTGAAATATTCCATATTTTCAACTACAGAGTCAGCATTGAATGGAGTGCCATCTTGAAAGAGAACGTCTTTTCTTAAGGTGAATTCGTAACTCAGGTCGTTGAGTTTACGGTGACTGGTGGCTAACCCATAGTCCCATCCTTGAGCATTGTTTTTGGGCACGAGTAAGGCATCGTTGATGGCATGGGATAGGTAGACATTGGCTAAGGTGGGTAGGAAGATTTTAAGGTGGGAACCTTTGGTAAGGGGGGCAGCTTGGCGATGGTCTGCAGTGTCAGGTTGAAAGGAGATGGGATGGTAGATGAGTTGTGGGGTGTCTTGGGAAGTGTCAGCTATGGCGATGGATTGCCACAGCATGATCTGCCATAGGATGATGAATAAGGTTTGTAAATTCATTGTGTTATGCCAGTGTAAATTGTGGAAAGTGAGAAGTTTCCCCTCTTTAGTTCAGGGAGGGGAATTGAGGGGGGTTAGAGTTCTTCTTTTTTGAGTTCTCCATCGACTTGAGCTTCTACAACTGCGATGGCACTTAGATTGATGACGCCGCGGGTTGTAACAGTTCGGCTGAGAATGTGCACGGGTTTGGCCATGCCCAATAGGATGGGACCGACGATGACACCGTCTGCTACCGATTTTAAGAGGTTGATGGTGATGTTGGCAGCGTCTTGATTGGGCATGATGAGTAGGTTGGCTTCGCCTTTTAGACGGGATTTGGGTAAGATGCGCAGACGATTGTCTTCAATCAGGGCGCAATCACTTTGCATTTCGCCATCGCATTCTAATTCCGGCATGAGTTGGCGAATGAGGGTTAAGGCTTCGCGCATTTTGAGTGCAGAGGGGTGATCGGTACTGCCAAAGTTGGAGTGGGAGACCAAGGCTACTTTGGGAACGATTCCAAAGCGGAACATTTCCTTGGCTGCCAATAGGGTAATTTCTGCGATGGCACTGGCGTCCGGGTCGTAATGGACATAGGCGTCGGAGATGAAAAAGGTGCCTTTGTCTAGGATCAGCATGTGCATGGACGAGGGACCGGAAATGTCTTTGCGAATGCCAATGACGTTCATGCTGTGGTAAAGATGGTCTTTGAAATTGCCTACGGGACCGGTGATCAGGGTGTCTGCTTTGCCTTTTTTGAGCCAGAGGGAGGCTAACACGGTGGTGTTGCTTCGGACTATGACTTCGGCTTCTGCGGGCCATATGCCACGTCGTCCCATGATTTCATGGTATTCTTCTGCCAGTCCCTTGTGAGATTTTTCACTTTCAGGATCAATGAGTTCAAAGTCAACGTCGGGTCTGATGTGGAGCCGCAGTTGTTTGATACGTTCTCTGATGATTTTGTGTCGTCCCACAATGATGGGATAGGTGGCACCTTCGTCGATCATGACTTGTGCCGCTTTGAGAATGCGCCGATCTTCGCCGTCTGAGTAAATGATGCGTTGGGGGCTTTTTTTGGCTCGAGTGAAGATGGCTTTCATGACATGGGCAGAGCGCAACATGTATTGAGCTAGGGAATCTTGGTAGGCTTGTAAGTCTTGAATTTGGCGGCGAGCGACTCCAGTGTCCATGGCAGCTTTGGCAACTGCCGGGGGAATGACGGTGATGAGACGGGGGTCAAATGGTTTGGGAATGATGTAGTCAGGTCCAAAAGAGAGTTCTTGACCGGCGTAGGCTGAGTCTAGGATTTCCGAGGCATCGGCAGCGGCTAGACCGGTGTCTTGACGAGTGACTAGACCGGCGATGGCTTCGACGCAGGCTAGGCTCATTTGTCGATTGATTTGGGTGGCGGCAACGTCCAGGGCGCCGCGAAAGATGAATGGGAAGCAGAGCACGTTATTGACTTGGTTTGGGTAGTCGGAGCGGCCAGTGGCAATGATGGCTTTGGGGCGCACTTTGCGGGCTTCTTCGGGCATGATTTCTGGGACTGGGTTGGCAAGGGCGAGAATGAGGGGGCGTTCGACCATTTTGTTGACCATGTCGGCAGTGAGTACACCGCCTGCTGATAGTCCCAAAAAGATGTCGGCGCCAACCATGGCTTCGCTGAGGGTCCGAAAGGGAGTGTCTACGGCATAGACTGCTTTGTAAGGGTCCATGAATAGGGTACGTCCTTTATAGACAACGCCTTCGACATCGGTGACGAGGATGTTTTGTTTGGGGAGTCCGAGTTCGATCAGGAGGTTTAGGCAGGCAAGGGCGGCTGCGCCTGCTCCGCAACATACGAGTTTGACTTCGCTGAATGATTTATTGAGGAGCCGCAAGCCGTTGAGAATTGCGGCACCGACGCAGATTGCTGTGCCATGTTGGTCGTCATGAAATACGGGAATGTCTAGGCGTTGTTTGAGTTTTTCTTCGATGATGAAGCATTCTGGGGCTTTGATGTCTTCTAGGTTAATGGCGCCAAAGGTGGGTTCTAGTCCAGCGATGATGTCGATGAGTTTGTCTGGGTCTCGTTCGTTGATTTCGATGTCAAACACGTCTATTCCAGCAAACTTTTTGAAGAGCACGGCTTTTCCTTCCATAACCGGTTTGGCCGCCAAGGGACCGATGGCACCCAGTCCTAAAACAGCGGTGCCATTGCTGATGACGCCGACCAGGTTTCCTCGGGCAGTTAGGTTGGAGACTTCTCTGGGATCGCGTACGATTTCTCGGCAGGCAGCGGCGACCCCGGGGGAATAGGCAAGGGCAAGGTCTCGTTGGTTGGCAAGGGGTTTGGTGGCTTGAATGGCAAGTTTGCCGGGGAAGGGAAAGCGATGGTAGTGAAGCGCGCTTTCGCTGAGGTCGTCTGACATGGTATGTCCTTGGTGGTTATTAGGGTGAGTGGTATTTTCGGGTGGCGTGGGATGTTTATGTGGTAGATTGGGGATATACATGAGCAGACAGATGCGCTTCGCAAAAGACGCTCAGCACATCCTATTTAATATGCTCAAGTTCTATATTATGGTTTGTTAGGAGGGGTAGAGTTGTTGTCCTTGGCGTTTGAATTCATTGGCTTTTTCTTGTAATCCAATTTCTACGGCTTGTTCTAGGTCGTCGATGCCTTTTTGTTGGGCATAGTCTCGTACGTCTTGGGTAATTTTCATGGCGCAGAATTGGGGACCACACATGGAGCAAAAGTGGGCTTTTTTGGCAGATTCTTTGGGCAGGGTGGCGTCATGGTAGTCTAGGGCTCGGAATGGGTCGAGTGCCAGGTTAAATTGGTCTTCCCAACGGAATTCAAAGCGGGCTTTGGAGAGGGCATTGTCTCGCAATTGAGCAGTGGGATGTCCTTTGGCGAGGTCGGCTGCGTGGGCGGCAATTTTGTAGGCGATGATGCCTTCTCGTACGTCGTGTTTGTCGGGAAGTCCAAGGTGTTCTTTGGGGGTTACGTAGCAGAGCATGGCACATCCATACCAGCCGATCATGGCGGCGCCAATGCTGGAGGAAATATGGTCGTAGCCAGGTGAGATGTCGGTGATGAGGGGGCCTAGGGTGTAGAAAGGGGCTTCTTGACAGGTTTCAAGTTGTTTGGTCATGTTTTCTTGAATGAGGTGCATGGGTACGTGTCCAGGTCCTTCAATCATGACTTGCACGTCTTGTGCCCAGGCGATTTTGGTAAGTTCTCCGAGGGTTTCCAGTTCGGCAAATTGGGCGGGATCGTTGGCGTCTGCAATGGAGCCGGGGCGTAAGCCATCGCCCAGGGAGAAGGCAATGTCATATTGTTTCATGATGTCGCAGATTTCGGCAAAGTGGGTGTAAAGAAAGTTTTCTTGGTGGTGGGCAAGGCACCATTTGGCCATGATGGCGCCGCCTCGGGAGACGATGCCGGTGAGTCTGTTTGAGGTTAAGGGAATGTAGGCAAGGCGCACGCCGGCATGGATGGTAAAGTAGTCAACGCCTTGTTCAGCTTGTTCGATGAGGGTGTCGCGAAAGATTTCCCAGGTGAGGGCTTCGGGTTGGCCGGCGACTTTTTCCAGGGCTTGGTAGATGGGGACGGTGCCAATGGGCACGGGTGAGTTGCGAATGATCCATTCTCGAGTTTCATGAATGTGTTTGCCGGTGGAGAGGTCCATAACGGTATCGCCTCCCCACCAGATGGACCAGATCATTTTTTCAATTTCTTCGTCAATGGATGAAGTGGTTGCGGAGTTGCCAATGTTGGCGTTGATTTTAACGAGGAAGTTGCGCCCAATGATCATGGGTTCAAGTTCGGGGTGGTTGATGTTGGCAGGAATGATGGCGCGGCCGGCAGCGAGTTCAGCGCGGACAAATTCCGGGGTGATTAGGTTGGGAATTTGAGCGCCCCAAGTGTGACCGGGGTGAATGCGAGGGGAGAGTGAAGCCATGGTTTCTAAACGTTGGTTTTCTCGAATGGCTACATATTCCATTTCCGGGGTGATGATGCCTTGACGAGCATAGTGCATTTGGGTGACTGTGCGTCCAGCCAAAGCGCGTCGAATTTGCCGGGAACGGGGAAAACGTAATTGAGTGAGTTCGGGATCAGCCAGGCGTTGTTGACTGTAAAGGGAGTCACTGTGGTTAAAAAGTTCGGTGTCTTGTCTTTCACTGATCCAGGTATCCCTAATAGAAGGTAAACCTTGAGCATACTCCGCATTGAATTGAGGATCTGAGTAGGGGCCCGAAGTGTCATAAATTGTGAAGGGAGGATTGATTTCTACACTGTCATCCAAACGAGTGGGAGTTAGAGTAATTTCCCGCATGGGTACTTGAATATCGGTTCTGCTGCCTTGGACATAAATCTTTTTGGCGCCGGGGAAAGAGGGGGTAGTTTGGAGTTGGTGCAGAGGATGTGAAGGGGGTTGCGGGCGAATGCTCATGTTGTGGCACCTAAATTGGGCTGTGAATGGGTAAAATGGTCCGTGTTAGGCAGAGTTGCAGAACTACCTAAGCAAAGAAATACGTTGTCCTTGAATGTTATCAGGAATTATATTTTATGGTTGAGGGCTGTGTAATTGGCGAAATGTGGCTTGAATTTTTAGGTAAAAAGCCGTTATGATTAAGGTCATGTCTGAATCATGGACTGTGATTTTTACCCTACATCATATTGAGACTATTTGCAACCATTACAAGGGGTTTTATGTCTGAGGTTAATTTTGAACAGGCACGTTATAATTTGATTGAACAACAAATTCGCCCATGGGATGTTTTGGATCAAGGGATATTGGAAGCGATCTATAATACGCCTAGAGAAGAATTTGTGCCCAACAGTTATCGTAATTTAGCTTTGGCGGATATTGCCATTCCTTTGGCGCATGACCAAGTGATGATGTTGCCCAAATTCGAGGCGCGTTTACTGCAATCAGTGAGGCTAACGGCTCACGATCGAGTGCTGGAAGTGGGTACTGGGAGTGGATATCTCACTGCGTTATTGGCCAAACTGGTCAAACAAGTGGACAGTGTGGATATTTTCGCCGATTTTATCCAAGTTGCACAAACCCGACTGGAGAAACTACAATTGTCGAATGTGAATTTGGCAGTGGGAGATGCCTCAAAGGGCTGGAACGCAACGGAGAATTATGACGTTATCATCTTGACGGGATCAGTGCCGCAGGTGTCGGCCCAGTTTAAACGGCAATTGACGGAACAAGGGCGATTATTTGCCGTAGTTGGAGAGGGTCCTTTAATGGAGGCTCAGGTCATCACCCACACCAAGATCGAGGATTGGCACACGCAAGTGCTATTTGAAACTTGGTTACCTCCGTTATTGCAAGGCACTCCCAGCCCAAGAACCTTTATTTTTTAAATGCAGGTCATTCTAGGGACTGTAACTATTTATACACGATTGGGGTGTGTTTATGACCTACGGATCAAAATTTAGAACCTAACGTTCCAGTCATTCAAGGATAAACACCCTTAAAGAGTAGCTATCCTTTTAAGGTTCTCCTTGTTACAGGAACAGATTAAAAACCTTTGACTGCAGGTTACAAACCCGCCCCCACTGGCAAATCTGCCCTTACAGCAGTATCCTAACCGTGGACAGATAGGTTTCCCCAAATGACCGATTGGCTATCAACGACTTAATTTCATGCGACCATTGATATTATCAGGTATCGTATTGTTACTCTGGGTATTTGGATATTATCTATGGGATTACTATCAATTTCAAGCCCCGCCCTTCTCAGCCAGAATCACTTTGCAATTCACTCCCCTTTCCGATCAAAATACCCCCAATTGGTCCTGTTTTTTTGACAGTTATTCCTTCAGGATCATCCCTAATACGCGTTGTGGAAAAAACTGTTGCCTGCGTTTACATTTGCTACACGGATTTTTAAAACACTCTCGCCTCACTCTCCCTCCTTGTCAACCCATGGAACTTAATCATGTACTACCAAAGTCTTCGAGAATTTCTCGCACAACTCGAACAACTGGGGCAATTAAAACGCATCAATTGGGAAATCGATCCCTACTTAGAAATTACGGAAATCTGTGATCGGACCTTGCGGGCTCAGGGACCTGCCTTGTTATTCACACAACCTAAGGGACACACTATCCCAGTATTGGCTAATCTTTTCGGCACAGTGGAACGAGTGGCTCTGGGCATGGGACAAACCAAAATAACGGATTTGCGAGAAGTGGGGCAATTACTGTCTTTTCTCAAAGAACCCGAACCACCCAAGGGGTTAAAAGATGCGTGGGAAAAATGGCCATTATTTAAACAAACCCTAAACATGCCGGTTAAAGTGATCCATCATCCTCCCTGTCAAACTCACTGTCAAGTGGGACCGGAAGTGGACTTGACCCAACTGCCCATACAAACCTGTTGGCCAGAAGATATCGCCCCTCTCATCACTTGGGGATTGGTAATTACCCAAGGTCCTCACAAACCCAGGCAAAATTTAGGAATTTATCGTCAACAACTGTTGAATAAAAATCAACTCATCATGCGCTGGCTATCCCATCGAGGCGGCGCCTTAGATTACCAAGCCTGGCAACAAACCCACCCTCAACAACCCTTTCCCATTGCGGTTGCGTTGGGTGCCGATCCAGCCACCCTTCTTGGAGCAGTCACTCCCGTTCCAGATACTTTATCAGAATATGCATTTGCCGGCTTACTGCGAGGTCATCGCACAGAAGTGGCCAACTGTTTAACTCACAACCTCCAAGTCCCCGCTCAAGCCGAAATTATTTTAGAAGGCTTTATCTATCCGAACCAAACCGCAGTAGAAGGACCATTTGGCGATCACACCGGTTACTACAATGAAACTGACACGTTCCCAGTCTTTACCGTAGAAAAATTGACTCACAGAGACCAACCCATTTATCACAGCACCTACACCGGTCGTCCTCCCGATGAACCAGCCATTTTGGGCATGGCTTTGAACGAAGTCTTTGTGCCCCTGTTACAAAAACAATTTCCTGAAATTATTGACTTTTATTTGCCTCCCGAAGGTTGCTCCTATCGGCTGGCAGTGGTCAGCATTCACAAACAATATCCCGGACATGCCAAACGCATCATGTTTGGCATCTGGTCATTTTTGCGCCAATTTATGTATACCAAATGGATCATTGTTACTGACGATGACTTGAACATACGAGACTGGTCTGATGTCATCTGGGCCCTCACCACGCGCATGGATCCAGTACGAGACATTCTATTGGTTGAGAACACTCCCATCGACTACTTGGATTTTGCCTCTCCCCACGCTGGATTGGGAGGAAAAATAGGTTTGGACGCCACTCACAAATGGCCAGGGGAAACTGCTCGAAATTGGGGAAAAGTCATTGAAATGACTCAGGAAGTTAAAACTAAAATAGATGGGATCTGGGAAAAATTGGGAATTTGTTAAACCACCCCCCTACCCCCTCCTTGATAAGGAGGGGGAGAATGTTCACTGGACCTTTTTTCTCCTTGATAAGGAGGGGGAGAATGTTCACTGGACCTTTTTTCTCCTTGATAAGGAGGGGGAGAATGTTCACTGGACTTTTTTTCTCCTTGATAAGGAGAGGGAGAATGTTCACTCATCTTTCAACCTCCTTGATAAGAGGGGTAGAATGTTCACTGGACCTTTTTTCTCCTTGATAAGGAGGGGGAGAATGTTCACTCATCTTTCAACCTCCTTGATAAGAGGGAGTAGAATATTCACTGGACTTTTTTTCTCCTTGATAAGGAGGGGGAGAATGTTCACTCATCTTTTCCCCTCCTTGGCAAGGAGGGGCAAGGGGTGGTTACTCTTATCGCTCTATAGTCTAAAAAACCAGCAGAATAACAGAAAATTAGGGATGATGTGGACTTGAATAACCATATCGCTTGATAATATCAATTGCCACTGGGCTTTTTACAAATTCCATAAAAGCATCGGCAGCGGCTTTGCCAGCTCCTTTTTGGGTAATCACGGCCGCTTGGAGAATGGGTTCATAATCCTCTTGGGGAACTGTCCAATATTCTCCTACATTATAAGCAGGACTGATGGGATCAATCACTTGAGACAAGGCCACAAAACCCAACTCTGCGTTTTTAGTCACCACATATTGGAAGGCATGCGCAATACTTTCTCCATGCACCAATTTGCCTTTGATCTTGTCATAGTAACCCTTGTTTTTCAAATAAATCTCAGCTTGAGCGCCATAAGGAGCGGTTTTGGGATTGGCAATGGCAAGGTGACGAAATGAGGCTGCATTCAATACACTTTCCGCTTGTTGTTTAACAGATAGAGTGGGACTGTACAATACCAATACCCCTTGAGCATAAACAACATAGCTGTCTGCCAGAGCAAGGCCTGTTTCTACAGCAGTTCGAGGTGATTTTTCATCTGCAGCAAAAAAGAGGTCAAAGGGAGCCCCATTTTTGATTTGGGCAAATAATTTACCGGTGGGACCGGAAGAAAGTCGAATGGTATGACCCGTTTTTTGGGTAAAAACTTGGCCGATTTCTTCCAAAGTTTTGGCAAAATTGGCAGCCACCGCAGCAGTGATTTCAGCAGCTTGGCTGAGGGGGGTCAGGATCAGCATTGAAATCAGCAAACCGTTTACTGTTAAACTTGTTCTCATTAGAGAATTCCTTAAAATTATTCGATATGATGTGAACACCATATCGATAGATTAAAAAAAAGCCAATCGTTGGGGAATTGGCAGTGTTTAGTCAATAACTGTCAACAAAAATTTGCGTGCAGGTCTTTCAATATGGCGTTAACACCATATCGATACAACCAAAAAAACCGAAGTTATCGGCTGAGGAAGTGGCTTCAAGATCAGTCAGTTACCCCCAGCAAAACGTGTGAAGCTTTGATAAGTACACAGATTGGTTTCCCCTCTGTCAATTGGAGGTTGCTTAAACTGGCCTCAGTTACAATAGAAGCTATGGTATTACCTCCAGGGAGTTCCACAATGACTTCAGCGCTGATGGGACCCTTACTGATACGTAAAACCTTTCCACATAGGCAATTGCGGGCACTGGTTTTGCCCTTCACTTCCGGACTGGCTAATAAAACCCAGTTGGCTTTGAAAAGAGCCCAAACGGAATTGCCCACTTTCAATTGCAGACGCTCTAAGCTGTCATGAGTGATAGTGGCTACAATTCGGTCTTCCCCTTGCAGTTTGAGAATGACTTCAGCATTGATGGGACCTGATTTGACAGTTTCAACAGTTCCGTGAAAAGTGTTGCGAGCACTGGTTTGCATCGTAAGTCTCCTGAGAGTTGGTAAAATATCGGCATTTACCTGCAGTGGTTGCAGGGAGGCCATCCACTGAGTTTGCAATGCCGACAATCGTTCATATTGGTTAAGAATTTCTAGTCCCGCCGCAGTCAAGGTGGCACCACCCCCCCCTTTGCCTCCATGTTGACGATCCACCAAGGGAACACCAGCCAGGTTGTTTATAATTTCGACAGCTTCCCAAGCCGCTTTATAGGCCATGCCCACTTGCTTAGCGGCTTTAGAAACACTGCCGGTATTTGCAATGGCTTGTAACAACAGCAGGCGCCGGGGGCCAATTTCACCTCCATTTAAGTGAACGTGCCAAGGGGCAAAAAATTCTGATTTCGGCATACTCAGTTCTGTTGATGATCCCAAAATTATACAGTTGGGAATAAAAAGTTGCTCGAAGTGAGAACAAGGTTTCTTTCTCGGTCACTTCTTGAATAACTGATATGGGCAGTGGTTTAAAGATTCCCACTGCTCAGTTAACAAAGTTTACTCTAGATTTTTGGCGACAAAGTCCCAGTTGACCAAACTCCAGAAGGACTCAACGTACTTGGGACGAGCATTTCGGTAATCAATATAGTAGGCATGTTCCCAGACATCACAAGTCAGTAATGCGGTTTGACCGGCAGTCATTGGAGTTCCGGCATTGCTGGTACTTACCAGAGCCAATTTACCGTCACTGCCTTTCACCAGCCAGGCCCAACCAGAGCCAAAGGTGGTGATGGCGGTTTTGGAAAACTCTTCCTTAAATTTGTCAAAAGATCCAAAGGTGGCTGTCAGGGCATCTGCAACTTTACCGGTAGGAGCGCCTCCTCCATTTGGTTTAAGACCCTGCCAGTAAAAAGTATGATTCCATACCTGAGCGGCGTTATTAAAAATACCTCCGGTGGATTTTTTGACAATATCCTCTAAGGAGGAATTCTCAAATTCAGTGCCCTTAATCAAATTGTTCAGGTTAGTGACGTAAGTTTGATGATGTTTGCCGTGATGAAATTCCAAAGTTTCCTTGGAAATATGAGGGGCTAAAGCGTCTAACCCATAAGGTAATGCCGGCAGTACGTGTTCCATAAAACCTCTCTTTTGTAGTGAATCTTGAGTTGAAGAGTGTATTTTAGCCAAAAATGAAGTTGGGTTCAAATACTCCAAATGGGAGATACAAATAATTATTTCTTTACTCAAAATGGAAAAATTTCACTTAACGGTATACTCAAGTTTAATTTTTCATCAATAACCTTATCCTGACTGAAACTCACCTGTTTTTCCAATTCGCTAAAAACTGTGATAGTAGAAGTTGTAGGAATAACTAGCCAGCAAGATTGAATGCCTGCATTGAGGTAAATTTCAATTTTATCGGTTAATTCTTGAATGATTTGGCGAGGTGATAACACTTCAACGACAAGTAAAGGCAATTCTATCATTTTGATATTGTCATGCAGTGGACTTAATTTGCGTTTTGGATAAACACAAATATCGGGAACATATTCCTTACCTTCAATTTCGATTGAAAGTTCAGAATAAACCGAATATTTCTTCATGTTGAAGAAAGCGGATCCTAAAGCAATTTGTAGGTAACTGTGGTTTTCTGAAGGACTCATATTTTGACTAACTCTGATGGGGTAAATGACGATTTTACCACTATAGCATCTTGTTTTTTTTATGGTTTAAGCTGTTTAAATCTTTCAAACACTGACTCATCCGTAATTTGCACAGTTAATTTCCTCTTGCGTCAAACTTTAGATTATTATACTAATTTTGCGAAACTAGAAATCCATCAGAGTAATAATCATTTAGAAGAATTGATGAAGGAATTAAATAGTCTGATTGGCTTACAAGGCCGATTACCAGACATTGAAAAAAGGGCGTATCGTCAATCGATGGCGATTTTAGGACTGTCCGTCCCTAATATCTTAATCAAATCACTCAATTTAGGAACTGTCATAAAAATTTCACAATTCCCTAATTGTTTTTGAAAACAAGAGCTTGTCCATAGGTGTCGGTCGATTACTTACTGGAAGTAGTTGAATTCTCATCGCTTGATCAGTTAGAATCAACGGGTTGCATTGCACTGGTTGTCGTGTTGTGCAGGTAGTGAATCTATCTCTCAAAATAGGTAATTGGATATGACCAATTTAAAATTGATCGATATTTATTTGGAAGGTTTTCGAGCTTGTCACTATGATAAGTTGTCCAACACGGACTGTCCTTATTCATTCGAAAGCGTGCAGGCCAATTATTGGCAAACTGGTTATCAGTATGCTGAAAATTTAGATAAAATTTTAACTGTAGTGGTGTACACTGATCTGCAACAACAAATGATTACGCTTCCCAATTAATTCCTGGCGCCGTTAATATTGATATTTTTCTGTTTCCTCGTCTCACTTTAAACGGGGACGAGGACGATCATCTTTCTATTCTGCCTGGCAATGCGGACAATAATAGCTACTTCTCTGTCCGATCTGCATGTGTTTGATTATTTTTCCACATTGCGTACATTTCTCTCCCTCCCTCCCATATATCTGCAATTCATTTTTAAAATACCCTTCCTTGCCAGTTCCATCGGTGAAATCCCGTAAAGTAGTACCTCCCATGGCAATTGCTGTGTTAAGTACCCTGCGAACACAGATCAATAACCGTTGGTAATCCGCCAAAGTCAGTTGCTGGGCGGCACGATTGGGATGAATGCCGGCTAAAAACAGCGCTTCATTGGCATAAATATTTCCTATTCCTACCACGATATGATTGTCCATGATATAATTTTTGACTGCCAATTTGCGAGAGCGTGCCCGTTGATACCAATAATCCCCAGTTAACTCTGGAGTCAAGGGTTCTTGACCCAACTCCCTCAATAAAACATGTTGATCGGGAGCTTGAGTCGTCCACAGTATACAACCAAATCGCCGCGTATCATGATAACGTAGTATTTGTTGGGAAGATAAGTGGATATCAACGTGATCATGTTTCTTAACCGGGGTGTTTTGCGGTAAAATCCGTAAATTGCCAGACATGCCTAAGTGAATCAATAAGTGCCCATTGAGTGTACTCACGAGCAAATATTTGCTCCGCCGAGAAATCTGCTGGACAGTTTGGCCCTCCAAGTAACTGGGTAAATTGAGATCCACGGGCCAACGCAATCGAGTTTCACGAATAATCACCTTCTCGATGATTTTTTCCACCAAGTTGGGCGCCAGGCTTCTCATGATGGTCTCTACTTCAGGCAATTCTGGCATTAAATTTCTCCTTATTTATCAATGATAGGCAGCTTTACAATCTAAGGACAACCCATGAATATTCATGAGTATCAAGCGAAGAAAATATTTGCGGATTATGGAATTCCAATCCCTTTAGGACTCCCGGCCTTCACGGTGGCTGAAGCCGTACAACGGGCTGAAAGTTTAAGTAATTCTGCACCGTGGATGATCAAGGCTCAACTTCATTCAGGAGGACGTGGTAAGGCAGGAGGTGTGCAAAAAGTGCACTCTTTACAAGACCTTTCCAATGTCGCACAAAAACTATTGGGCAGCCGTTTGGTCACTCATCAAACCGGTGCGCAGGGCCAATGGGTAAGCGGACTACTTATCGAAGTTCCCACTGCCATTGACAAAGAATTTTACTTGAGTTTTCTGATTGATCGCAGTCAACAGCGCATTGTCATCATTGCTTCCATCGCTGGGGGTATGGATATTGAACAAGTCGCCGCTCAGTCCCCAGACAAAATCATTCAACGCACGATAGATCCCATCGTAGGAATTCAAGAGTATCAATGCCGGGAAATTGCATTTGCCCTGCAACTCAACACGGATCAACGCCGACAATTGTCCGGTATTTTAAAAGCACTGTACCGACTGTTTTTAGAAAATGACCTCAATTTGCTGGAAATCAATCCCTTGGTCACGACTCAAAGCGGTCAATTGTTAGCCTTGGACGCCAAATTGACCATTGATGACAATGCTCTCTATCGCCATTCAGAGTTGCAAAGTTTATATGATGCCAC
Organism: Thiomargarita sp.; assembly: GCA_020721005.1. GTDB lineage: Bacteria > Pseudomonadota > Gammaproteobacteria > Beggiatoales > Beggiatoaceae > DYNP01. The sequence goes on along the minus strand of DYNP01000006.1, from coordinate 14,077 downwards.
TCAACAAGATGAGAAGGAACACAACGCCCGCCAATTTGATCTGAATTATATTGCCCTAGACGGCAATATTGCGTGCATGGTCAACGGCGCAGGTCTGGCCATGGCCACCATGGACGTGATTAAATTACACGGTGGCGAACCGGCTAACTTTTTAGACGTAGGAGGAAATACCACTGCAGACCGAGTCACCGAAGCATTTAAAATCATCCTTTCCGATCCCAAAGTGACTGCCATTCTCATCAACATTTTCGGGGGCATTGTTCGCTGTGACCTGATTGCCGCTGGCGTCATTCAAGCCGTTAAAGAAACCGCCACCCAACTTCCAGTAGTTGTTCGCTTGGAAGGCACCAATGTTGAACAAGGTAAAAATTTACTCAAAGAAAGCGGTCTCACTCTCATTCCCGCCGATAACCTCGATGAAGCTGCCCAAAAAGCCGTGCAACTTTCCCGTCATTGATAACCAGGACGAAGTATAAATGAGCATCTTAGTTGATCAGCACACCCGTGTCATCTGCCAAGGATTCACCGGCAAACAAGGAACTTTTCATTCCGAACAGGCTTTAAAATATGGCACCCAACTGGTCGGAGGAGTCACTCCCGGACGCGGTGGACAAACCCACCTCAATTTACCTGTATTTGACACAGTACGCCAAGCAGTAGAAGCCACGGGCGCTTCTGCCACCATGATCTATGTACCAGCCCCCTTTGCCGCCGATGCCATCTTAGAAGCTGCAGATGCCGGCATCACGGTAATCGCCTGCATCACTGAGGGTATTCCAGTCCTAGACATGCTGCAAGTTAAAACCACCCTCACCCAAAACTATCCCAAAACTCATCTGATAGGTCCCAATTGTCCGGGCATTATCACGCCTGGAGCGTGTAAAATTGGCATCATGCCCGGTCCCATTCATTTGCCTGGCAAAATAGGCATAGTCTCCCGCTCTGGCACCCTGACTTATGAAGCCGTCAAGCAAACCACTCAAAATGGACTGGGACAAAGTACCTGCATAGGCATTGGGGGCGATCCCATTCAAGGTATGAATTTTGTCGATTGCCTAGCCCTATTTCAAGCTGACCCCGGCACAGAGGGGATTGTCATGGTCGGAGAAATTGGTGGCACTGCAGAAGAAGAAGCAGCCGCCTATATCCAAACTCAAGTCACCAAACCCGTAGTTGCCTATATTGCAGGACTGACAGCTCCCCATGGCAAACGCATGGGCCATGCCGGTGCCATCATTGCCGGCGGTAAGGGTACGGCCTTGGGAAAACTACAAGCTCTGCAACAAGCCGGCGTCACTATCGCTCGCTCACCCACGGATATCGGCAAGTGCATCAAAATTCGACTTACCCCCAACGGGTAATGAGACAAAATCCAACCTCTGCTCATTACTTAAATTGGGAAATTTCCCCAATTGCATTTTATCAAATCACCTACTTGATAGGAAACAGCCATCCAAGGATCTGACCATGAAAAAAATAGAAGCCATTATCAAACCCTTTCGAGTTGACGAGGTTCGAGAAGCCCTAGCCAATATTGGTATCAGCGGTATGACCGTTGTTGAAGTGAAAGGATTTGGACGACAGAAAGGACACACTGAACTGTATAGGGGCGCAGAATACGTAGTGGACTTTCTGCCCAAAGTTAAAATTGAAATTGTTGTCACTGAAGGGCAAGTAGACCAATGTGTAGACACTATCATTCAAGCGGCTCGCACCGGAAAAATTGGAGACGGAAAAATCTTCATCATCCCAGTAGAAAGAGTCGTGCGAATACGTACTGGGGAAACCAATGATGAAGCCATTTAAGTCAGCGCATAAAACCTAATTTATAGGGCGCAATAGCATGAGCATATTGCGCCACTTTACCTCGTTTACCTCGTTCCCAAGTGCCACTTGGGAATGCAGTCTTGACCGCGTCGCGGTTTGTACGAATAAAAACAGGAACAAGGGGACACAGTCGTTACCAACTCGATGAAAATCAAGCCCCTTATTTTTCAACCTACACTGTCATTAACTGGCTGCTCTTGTTTACACACGATAACAGGGGCTGATTTTTGACTATGCAGAAACTGATGAATGACTGACCGCGACGCGGTCAAGACTGCATTCCCAAGTGGCACTTGGGAACGAGAAAACGAGGAAAAACCAATGAGGAAGCGATTTAAGTCAGCGCATAAAATCCAGTTTATAGGGCGCAATCACATCAGCCTATTGCGCGCCCCCAAAACTACTCAAACCAAATCAAACTGGCCAAACGTCCAGTCATTTTATCCCGTCGATAAGAAAAAAATCGCTCGCTTTCAGAGTAAGTACAAAACTGCCCTCCATACACTGCATGGATTCCCGAAGCAGCCAAACGTTGTTGTGCCAATAAATACAAATTGGCTTTCCAATGGTGGGCTCGAGTGGCTTGGAAAGCCAATTCCGCACTTGGCAAAAACTCTATAAATGCTGATCGTACCTCATCCCCCACTTCAAATGCCTCTGGACCAATCGCCGGTCCCAACCAAGCCAATAATTGGGAACGAGGACCTTTGAATCGGCGCATAGTTTGTTCCAACACCCCCCCAGCCAAACCACGCCATCCAGCATGAAGCGCTGCAACCTGAGTACCTTCCCGATCACAAAGTAAAATAGGCAAGCAATCTGCAGTCAGCACCACACATACCATTTTGGGAATGTTCGTATAACTGGCATCAGCTACACAATTAAACTGATCTTTACTGCCCAAACAGACTGAATTGGAACTGTGAACTTGGGTTAACCAAGCCGGCTCTGTGGGTAAATTCAAAGCCATTTTTAAACGCTGCCGATTGGTTTTAACTGCCCCACTGTCATCCTGCACATGGTCGGCAAGGTTAAAATTGTCATAAGGCTTATGGCTTACCCCTCCTTGACGGGTTGTTGTATAAGCCTTGACGGTGGAAGGCGCAGGCCAATCAGGGCGAATCAATTCTAAACTAAAATTATTTGGTTGCATAAGGAGATTGAAATAAACTTTTCCAATATATCCATCCCGCTTTAACCACCTGTTGCCAAGTCGGTGGAGAACGATGACAAAAACCTTCATCATTGGCATAAATCAAATCGCCCTTTAACCAAGCCAAGCCTATGGAAGCTTGATAATCGGACTGAATCACCAGATCGTAATCACCGCGCAATTTCCAATAAGTCCACCAACGCAATAAGGCATTTTTGGGCAGGGAAATAAAATGGGCTTGAGGAAATTGAAAAATGGGCAGTCCCCCTGGTAAAGTTAAAAAATGAATTTGTAAATCAGGACGTTGCAATTTGGCTTGTACCAATGGGGTTTGCAATTGCATGGCTTGTAAATGTAAGGTCCAGGCAATCAATATGCGTTTTACTTTGGAATTTAACAGCAAAGTTAATAAACTGGCAGGTTTTTGATACTGATGATCCAATTGTAGAGGTTGCCGACCCCAGCGCCCGATCAAAAAATCATGCACAGCTTGATAATGCAACTGTGCCAAATCAGTTTTTCCCAGCAAACAATAGTAACCGGCTTTCAAATAAATATGCCGAATCAATCGATTTAAAGTGGGAAGTGGGACCCGATGAGTAGCCAATAAATCCAACAAGTTACGATTGTCATAGTATAAAATCCAAGTGGGAACTTTGGCTGCAGCCGACAGGTGCCAAATTAGAGAATTGGCCACCGCTACCACGCGATAACCCAGGTCTCGAATGCGTAAACACCATTCTACATCGTCAAAATGGATAAAATAATCTCGCCACAGTCCCGCCTGCCGAGCTATTGGGGCTCGAATCAGCAAGGAGGCAGCAGCCACATAATCCACATCCATATAGGTTTGACAATGAATCAACAGTTGAGTTAAATCAATAGGTTGTTTCAATAATTGAGCCAAGGGTTGGCCCTGCCAAGCATAGATATTTTCCTGATGTCGATTCAAGACCAATTTCCCAAGTCCCAAATTGATAAAAGCGCCCATCTCATTGATTCGCCAAGGATAATCTAATTGCATCATGGTGGAGCCAGCCACTGCAATATCGGGATGTTGTTCCAAAATGTTGACCAATTCCCACAGTGCCTTTTCATGCACCACCACATCATTGTCCAATAACCAAAGATATTGGCAGTGGGATTCGGGTTGAGCAAAGGCCCATTGTAATCCGGTATTGAATCCTCCGGTCCCTCCTAAATTTTCTGAATTTTTAAGTATTTGCACCGTGGGATAGGCAGCGGCAATGGCTTCTACAGTACCATCTTCACTGGCATTGTCAACGACGACAATGGAAAGTAATTCAGTGGGATAATGTAAATAACTGACAGAAGCCAACAGGTCTAAAACGTATTGTTTTTTGTTCCAAGTGACAATGATGATGAGAATAGTCGGAAGAGGACTGGTCATAATTTAATGGGAATCGATGGGACAGTGGTGAGGTTTAGTGAGCAATTGTTCAATTTCCTTAATCAGGGTTTCTCGAGTGTAAGCACCTTTTTGATAAATGTTGGCAACTTGAGCGGCTTTTAGGCGCAACCGTTGTTCCACAATTAAATCTTCAGCGGTGATGATAATCACGGGAATATTGGAATGATGCTTATGCAGTTGTTCTGTGAATTGAAAACCATCTAGGCCAGGCATTTGTAAATCTGAGATAATCAGGTCTACCGATCTTCGTTGTAGATAGTCCAAAGCCACTTGAGCCCCTTCTGCTTTACAAATTCTCCAGCCGGCTTTACGGAGCATTTTGGCGATCATGTCCCGCGTGGCTAAATCGTCGTCAACAATCATGATCAGGGGCGATTTTTCGGTTTTTGAGAAGTGATATTTTTGCAGAGCATTGGAAAGTTGTTCGCGACTGATGGGTTTGACCAGGTAATCGGTGGCGCCCAGAGAATAGCCAATATTTTTGTCTTCTATCATGGACAGGACTATGACAGGAATATTAGCCAGTTCATGGTCAGCTCGCAAATGGCTGAGGACTTCCCAACCATCCATTTTGGGCATCATGACATCTAAGATGATGATATCTGGAAATAATTTTTTGGCCAGGCGCAGTCCCTCTTCTCCACTTTCTGCCACTTCGACCTGATAGCCCAATTTACTTAAGAAGCGTTGTAACAAGGTCCTGACTGCGGGATCGTCGTCAATGGCCAAGACGATGCCTCCTTCTTCGAGAATGGGTTCAAAGGTGCAGGGCATGTTGAGGATTTGCCGCACTCGAACTTTGGCAGGTAACCGAATGGTGAAGAGACTGCCTTGCCCCAATTGGCTGTCCACTTTAATTTCTCCGCCCATCATGTGTACAAAGTGTTTGGTAATAGCCAGTCCCAAGCCCATGCCACCAAATTTGCGGGTGGACGAGTCGTCAGCTTGTTTAAATACTTCAAACAGATGTTGTTTTTGGGTTTCATCCATGCCAATGCCATTGTCGCGCACTTCGAAAATAATCCAGTCTTCGTCCTGTTCATCACGGGTCCGGCTGACTTTTAGAGCCACAGTGCCTTCTTGTTCAGTGAATTTGGAGGCATTGTTGAGCAAATTGAGGATGATTTGTCGGATTTTGGTCAGGTCAGCGTGCATTTCTCCAAGATCTGGGGGGTAATAAACGTCCAAACGGTCTTGATTTTTGGCAAACAGGGGTTGGACTGTGTGTACTATGTCATTGATCATGTTGGGCAATAAAAAAGTTTCTGTGTACAGTTCCATTTTTCCAGCTTCAATTTTGGAAATGTCTAAAATGTCATTGATAATAGCCAATAAATGTTTGCCAGCCAGGTGAATTTTTTCCAGATCTTCGCTCAGTTCCATCTCCCCTAAATCAGCAATTTCTTCTTGTAGCATTTCGCCATAACCGATGATTGCATTTAAAGGGGTGCGCAGTTCGTGGCTCATGTTGGCCAAGAAGCGACTTTTGGCTAAGTTAGCAGCTTCTGCTTCCTGTTTAGCTCGTTGCAAGGCGGCTTCTGAAGCTTTGATGGCTTCTAACATGGCATTGAAGCCTTGATCCAATACGCCTAATTCATCATTGCGTATCACTTCAACGCGCACTTCTCGTTCTCCAGCTTGCACTCGTTTGACCACGGCCATCAGTTGTTCAATAGGTTGGGTGATCAAATAGTTGATAGAACTCCCTACCAGTAGGGCAATAGTGAGGGTGATGACCAAAATTAGGGAAACAATGATTTTGAAATCAGAGAGTTGTTGAGTTAATTCCTGCATAGGCTGTTGAGCAATGAGAGTCCAATAGCCCATGTTGGGAATGACAATGCGTTGGAAAGTAAGTAGCACAGAGGGGGTGGCAATGTGCCCATCGGTCAAGGTGAGTAAACGTTTGGCTAAATGGGGATAGTCTCGGTATAAAGTATGACCGGTATTTAAGTCCCAAGGAGCACCCCAAGTTTTATCGGGATCGGGGTGTACTAAATAATAGCCTTTTTCATCCACCAACATAAGCCCGGATAATTGTTGAAGCAGGGTTTGGGCATCCAGGTTGGTAATGACAATGCCAGCTTTGTCTCCATTGGGATAATAGACGTTGACGGCATAACGAATCACAGGTTTGTGGGGGACTTCAATTTTGCCATGTTCCCGATTGAGATCTAAGATGGAGGTATAAACGTCTTGGGCAAAGAGCTGCATGGTTTCTGTAAAGTAATAACGGTCGGCCTTGTTTTGTAGCTGTGAACCAGTGATTTTCTTAACTGCAGTACCATCAGAGTCAATGCGCACTTGTTCTTGCCCCGTCTCATCTAAGTATCTAATTTGACAATAGATACCACGATGTGCAGAAAAGGATAACCAATCATTTTGTACACTCTCTAAAGCTTGATCGGCATCTGGAGATTTACTTTGGCGAAGTTGCAAATAATGTTTGAGGGATTGATTTTCGCTTAAATAGAGGACGTCATGTTGAGCCAGAGTTAAAAACGATTTCATCCAATTCTGGAAACTGCTGACCATCTGTAATTGGCGGATAAACTCCTGAGCTTGTAGCACTTCAATGGACTTATAGCGGACATAAATACCAAGACTGATCGCCGGAATCAAGGTGACCACCAGCAACCCAAGGGTAAGCTTACTGCGGATACGCTGATGAAATTTCAGGGCGCGAATAGGTGAAAAATGAATCATGCCATCCCTTGTAAAATGATTTTATGGTAAATTATAGCCAAGTCAGTGATTACTGAGGACACCCCCCCCCTCACTTCCCTCCTTAAATAGGTAGGAAGGACTCCCTAGGATTTGTTTTGAACAGGAGGAATCTGTGGAGCACAAAATGCCGATTACCTTAAGTCGGTTTTTTGGTATTATTATCTCTATGTATTATCATGATCCCGCCCCGCCTCCTCATTTTTATGTCCACTATGAGAAACAAAAAGCCGTGTTAGCCATTGAGACACTGGAAATTTTAAGAGGTCAACTGTCTCCTAGAGTCCGTGGTTTGGTCATAGAATGGGCCTCTCAATACCAGACTGCCCTTTGGAAGAATTGGGAACTGGCTCAACAAAACGCCCCTTTACTGAAAATAAAACCTTTAGAATGAATAACTTTCCCCCCTTAGTCATTTTGGGATATGGTAACCCCAGTCGAGGCGACGATGCCTTAGGCCCCATCCTATTACATCAACTGCTAGAATACTGTGATGGCCAGAGTCTTGTCAAGTTTGTTGAAGACTTCCAACTCCAAGTGGAACACGCTTTGGATTTAACCGGCAATCAATTGGCCCTATTCATTGACGCCAGTATTTCCCAAGCCCCTCCCTTTGGTTTTAGTCGTCTGCAAGCCACTCAAGCCCTGGCCTACACCACCCATGCTATGCACCCCAGTACGATACTCCATATTTACGAACACACCTTTCACACCCCTGCCCCTCCAGCCTTTCTGCTCAGCATTCGGGGCGAGTCTTTTGAACTGGGAGCACCTCTGAGTGCAGCAGCAGAACGCCATTTAAATGCTGCCTTTGCATGGGTACAAGATTTATGTGCCCATCCGGAGGTAACTGCTTGGGAAGCCAAAACCAGAACTTGCTGATTTGACATGGGCGTCTACTGTGTTTTAGTCTTTAACCGACAACTTGAAGAGTAAAAAGTTTTAACATATTGTGGGGTGGGCTGACCACCGGGAGGCCCATCAATCACTCTCTAGCCACTTGGGATTCGTTGGATGACAGCACGAAAAGAAGCAGCTATTATCCTAACACAAACAAATCATTCACCATTAAATCAGTAGACCTCTTGCAAAAATAAATGATGCGACAAAGATGAGATACGAAAAAATAAAAGGAAAATCCCCGTTGGAGTGGAGGCTTTAGCCGGAGTGAAAACTCGAGAAGATACGTTGGAGTGGAGGCTTTAGCCGGCCAGCAGTAGGCCCTTGCAATTTGTATATGTGGGGTGATGCCTACAGCTGACCGGCTAAAGCCTCCATTCCCCGGCTAATAGCCTCCATTCCAAGGACCTACCGCTTACCGGCTAAAGCCTCCACTCCAACGTCTCTTAACTGAGGAGCAACTCTCATTTTTTCATGATCGCATACTGCTGCAAGAGGTCTAATGAAGGAAGTCCCTTCTAACTTCCCCCTTGAAAAGCAGGGGGGAATTTCATTTCTCTATTCCTCAAACAGGGGAATATAAAAAATAACCTTTCAAAATCAGACACTCATACCATGGACCATAATTTAAACAGCTGGCTATTGGCTGCCATACAGACGCTACTGTTTGTAGCCATTGCCCCCCTCCTAACCGGTTGGATCAAAGCCAACAAATGCTGGCTACAAAACCGCAGCGCTCCCCCCCTCCGACAACCTTATCGAGACCTACATAAACTCTTTCACAAAGAAGCTGTTATCGCCGGACAAGCCTCCTGGATTTTTCGAGTTACTCCCTATATCATTTTGGGAACAACTGTGTTGGCAGCCGGCATTTTGCCCCTCATTGCCACAGATTTACCCACAGCCTCCATTGCCGATGTCATTGTATTGGTCGGTTTCTTAGCCCTCACCCGCTTTTTCACCGCCCTGGCCGCCTTGGACATCGGCACTGCCTTTGGCGGAATGGGCGCCTCCCGCGAAATGACCCTAGCCTCCCTTACAGAACCCGCCATGCTCATGGCCGTTTTCACTCTGGCCATGACCGCCTCAACCACCAATCTATCCACCGCAATTGACTTCATCCTATCCCAAGGTTTTGTATTGCGCCCCTCATTCATCTTCGCAATTTTGGGACTCATGATGATCGCCATTGCGGAAACCGGCCGCATTCCCATCGACAACCCAAGCACCCACTTGGAACTGACCATGGTCCACGAAGCCATGATCCTAGAATACAGTGGCCGCCACTTAGCCCTTATCGAATGGGCGGGGCAAATCAAACTCATGATCTATGGAGTACTCATCGCCAACCTTTTCATACCCTGGGGCATTGCCACCACCTCGCATCCCACCGCTCTATTTTGGGGAACAATTAGCATTCTCATCAAACTTTTCATCCTGGGCACTTTCCTAGCCCTCTCCGAAACCCTTCTGGCCAAATTGCGTCTCTTTAAAGCCCCCGATTACCTCAGTTTTGCCCTCCTCTTAAGCCTACTTGGCATGCTAAGTCATGTCATTTTGGAAGTGGGACCATTGACCAAATGAAACAAAGCCACGCCGCCTGTCCTCCCCAACCACCCATGATCCCCTACTTATGATACTTAATAATCTCACTCACTATGAACAAGCCATTCTGGTCCTGTCTGCCTTAGTCCTGTTCACCTCTTTCGCCCTACTTTCCCAGCCACGACTGTTGAACCTCATCAACACCTTTGCTTGGCAAGGTACTCTGCTAGCCCTTACAGCAGCACTTGTTGCCTTCACCTCCCACCAACCTCACCTCTACATCTCTGCCTTACTCACCCTCATTCTCAAAGCCTGGCTTATCCCCTGGATGCTCCGCCATCAGGTACTTAAACTCAAACTTCACCATGAAACCGAAACCCTCACCAATGGCACTCTCATTCTCCTCGGTGGCATTGCCTTAGTCATCTTCTGCTACCATGTCACCCTACCCCTGGAGCGCCTTTCCACCCTAGCCACCCGCAACATCATCGCCATCAGTCTTGCCAATGTCCTACTCTCTCTCCTACTCATCATCTCTCATCGACAAGCAGTCAGCCAAGTCGTAGGCTTCATGGCCATGGAAAACGGTCTCTTCTTTGCCGCTCTGGTCTCCACCCACGGCATGCCCATGATTGTCGAACTGGGAATTGCCTTTGACATCCTAGTAGCCAGCGTATTATTTGGCGTCTTCTTCCTCCACATCCGCGAAAACATCGACACCCTAAATGTTGACCACATGAATCGCCTCTCTGAAAACGAACCCACTGTCAGAAACTAACCGGATTCCCCATGCCTCTCACTGCCCTTGACCTCACCCTACTCATCCCACTCCTCAGTGCCCTTATCTTTGCCCTGATAGGACACTGGCGCCATACCGGTTGGCTCAACTGCCTATTTACCGCCCTCACCTGGCTAGCCAGTCTCCAACTGGCCCTTCAAATTCTCAACCAAGGACCTCAACTGGCCCACGATCGACTCTTTTACATCGACGCCTTCAACGTCTATCTCATCGTGCTCACCACCTTCATTGGCATGACCACCGCCATCTTCTCAAGACCCTACATGGCTCACGAATTGACCACCGGACGAGTCAATCCCAAACGCATGCGCATCTATCACACCATGTACCAAGCTTTCCTATTCTCCATGCTGCTCGCCCTCACCACCAACAACCTCGGTTTACTCTGGGTAGCCATGGAAGCCGCCACCCTGGCCACCGTCCTACTCGTCAGCCTATATCGCACTCCAGAGTCCATAGAAGCCGCCTGGAAATATTTCATCCTCTGTGGAGTTGGCATCGCCCAAGCCCTATTCGGCACCGTACTGCTCTATTTCGCCGCTGAACAAGTCATTCCCCAACACGAAAATGCCCTCTTGTGGAGCGTTCTACATGCCCATGCCCATCAACTAGAAGATACCGTCATGAGCATAGCCTTTGTCTTCATCCTCGTTGGCTATGGCACCAAAGTCGGTCTCGTCCCACTTCACAACTGGCTACCTGACGCCCACTCCGAAGGTCCCACCCCCATGTCAGCCGTGCTCTCTGGACTTCTCTTGAATGTCGGTCTCTATGCTCTCGTCAGGATCAAAGTCCTGGTCGACGGCGCCCTTGACCACAATCTCGCCGGCTATCTCATGATGGGCTTTGGACTACTTTCTTTCAGCGTGGCTAGCTTCTTCCTACACCGCCAAAAAGACATCAAACGCCTGTTCAGCTACTCCTCCATCGAACACATGGGACTCATGACCCTGGCCTTTGGACTTGGCCACCCCCTGGCCACCTTTGGTGCCCTACTGCACATGACCGTCCACTCCCTGACTAAATCCGCCATTTTCATCACCGTTGGCCATGCAGCCCAAATTGCCGGCACCCAAAGCATTGACAAAATTCGTGGTCTCATTCACACTCAACCCCCAGTAGGTTGGGGATTGCTCATCGGCACCGTCGCCATCGCCGGCTTCCCCCCCTTCGGCATCTTCATGAGTGAATTTCTACTCATCACCGCCCTCATGAAAACCGGACCCTGGCTCACCTTACCCCTTTTGCTGGGATTGGGAATTGCTTTTGCCGGACTCTTTAAACACGTCCAACCCATGGTCTATGGCGAAGCTCCCCCGGGACAACACCCGGTCCCAGCCAACATGCTTCCAGTCCTCGTCCAACTCGGACTCGTCTTATGGTTGGGACTCTCCATTCCTCTCTTCCTCAACAACTGGTTTGACGAAGCCACCTTATTGATCACTGGGACCTCGGTGTGGAGCGTGCTATGAAACCCAAACCCACTTTCACTTGGCTGCCCGAATTGCTTACCCGTCTTGAGAACGAACACGTTTTAATTCTCGGCAGCTCCCCCTTGATTTTACCTCCCGCCCATGTCTTACACCTGGAAGTTGAAGATTTTATCCGTTGCATTAGCACTTTACAACGACTTAACTGTCGATGGTGCGCTCTGTGGGCGGAACAAACTGAACAATATTCCAGTGAACACTTCCTAATCAATGCCTGCTATGAAAAACAAGGCGATTACCTCATCATACTCACCGAACTCACTGTCCCAATTATCGACTCTCAAACCGCCATTTATCCCGCGGCCAATCGTGCTGAACGACACATCCAAGACCTCTGGGGCATCACCTTTAAAGGTCATCCCGACACCCGGCGCTGGACTCGTCATCAAGCTTGGAGCGCTCAAGATTACCCCCTACGTAAGTCATTCAATCCAAACACTATTTTTCAAGAACTCACACCTGCTGACTCAGATTACCCCTTTTTACAAGCCAAGGGAGAAGGAGTTTATGAAGTCCCCGTGGGACCTGTGCATGCCGGAATTATTGAACCTGGACACTTTCGTTTCCAAGCAGTGGGGGAACAAGTGCTCAATTTAGAAATGCACTTGGGCTATGTCCACAAAGGCATTGAAAAAACCGCTGAGGGACGTACTGTTTGGGAATTAGCTCGCTTGGCGGGACGGGTCTCTGGAGACAGCACCGTTGCGCACACCTGGGCAGCTTGCATGGCGATGGAACGAGCCGCGCGTTGCACAATTCCAGACCGATCCGCTTGGCTACGTGCCATTTTGTTGGAACGAGAACGAGTCGCCAATCACCTGGGAGACATTGGTGCCCTCTGCAATGATGTGGCTTTTGGATTTGGATTTGCACAATTCAGTCGACTGCGAGAACGATGGCAACGGCTCAGCCAACGCTGTTTTGGACACCGTTTGATGATGGACGTGATTATTCCTGGAGGTGTGAAAATTGACCTTGATCCCCAACAATTGGCAGAATTGATAGAAAGTGGGACCAAGTTACAAACCGAATTGCATGAATTGGAAGCCATTTTAGAACGACATTCTGGACTCGAAGATCGTTTTGCCACCACTGGGATTTTAAGTTGTGAACGTGCTCGTCAATTTGGCTGTTTGGGTTATGTGGGACGCGCCAGTGGCTGTAATTATGATGTGCGTCGGGACTCACCTTACTATCCCTACACAGAATTTTTATTTGAAGTGCCGCTCTATAAAACCGGAGATGTAGAAACTCGGCTACAAGTGCGATTGGATGAAATTCACATCAGTTTGCACCTGATGTATCAATTACTGACTCAAATTCCGGCTGGGAAAATTGCGAGAGAATGGAATCCCGTGACTATGGAAGCTTCAGGAATAGGCATTGTTGAAGGTTGGCGCGGCGAGATCATCACCTATGTGCGATTTTCCACGGACGGCACTCTCAATCGATTTTTTCCTCGTGATCCCAGCTGGCTAAACTGGCCAGCCTTGGAATTTTTAATCAGGGAAAACATCGTTCCAGACTTTCCCGTCTGCAACAAATCCATCAATGGCAGCTACTCCGGACATGACCTTTAAACTGTTGAATCATAAAAATAAAACAGCCTAAACTTTCTATCCTACATAACGCGACCTAAAAACTAAAATACTATAAATGCCCGTTGGCTTGAACACCTGGGACAATCTTCGATGTGAGTAAGAGAATGGTGAATGAGATATAGTCAAGATGAAGAACCATAAAAGTTCTGCGCATAGGATGTGCGAGCATTTCTGCGAAGCGCATTAATCGAGGAAGACAATATTTGAGTCTCCATAGGATTTACGAGAGCCCCTTTTACAGTTCGTTGGCCCTATAGTATAGCAGCAACAAAAATCCCCTGCAGGGTTTTACCGTTGCAAGGGATAAAGGTAAAAATTAATTACTCTCGCCCTTCTTTATTAAGGAAAAGAGAAAGCAGCAAGAGATGATTCTCCTTCTATTTCTTCCGCACCGTCACTCCAATACTGTTATCAACAGTCGCCGTGTGATGATTATAAACCACCGCGCCGCTTTCTTGGAGGAGATAGCCAAAGCTGATGCTTAGGCATCCCCTGGCATCAAATGGACCTTCAAAAAGGATAAATTCTTGGGCTTCTCCGGATTTCAGCATGACGTTTTTGTATAGAAACGCTGGGATGCTGGACGGGGTTTTGGCACCTTCCCAA
>DYNP01000063.1 GCA_020721005.1 Thiomargarita sp. | reverse complement strand
ATCAACCCACCTGGGGACAAAATTCCCCTGTGGGGAGTCTTGTCCCTTTTTTTATGTCAACCGTAAGGAGACAAGACCATGATCATCAATTTAGTAAAAAATCTGCGGAATACTGCAACAAGAATCGGCAAGACCAGCATTGGCCCTTGCATCCTGCTTTTTGAGGCGGCAAACGAGATAGAGCGCTTACAAAGGCGGCTATCAGTTGCAGAAACCCGCAATCAGACCATCAGACGCAAAAGAACCCCTTTGTCTTTGGTAAAGTCATATCCCTTTTTATGTCAAAGGAGGAGATAGACCATGACGCTATTTATCCAGGACGAACAGAAAGGGGACGCCATGATATGCGAAGCGCTCAAGGAAATAGAATGCTTGCAGAAAATGATGGCTTTTGCAGAACTTTACGGCCAGGACAGCAAAATTACTCCATTGTCATTGATAAGGTTGAACCCAGCTACCGAAAGGGTGATGCCATGAGATTGTATATCAAAGACGAACAGGGTAAATATGTTCCGGCAACGACAAAGGATATTCTCAAGGAAGGCCGGAATTGCGCCACTGCCACACTTCGCCGAGGAAAGAAATTTATCAACTCTTCGGAGGAGGCAAAGGATTCAATCACCAGTAAACTCCAGCATTATCAGCGAGAGGTGTTCGGCTGTCTGTTTTTGGACAGCAAGCACCGAATCCTGGAGTGGTCAGAGCTGTTTTTCGGCACCATCAATTCCGCCACAGTCCATCCAAGGGAAGTGGTAAAAGAAGCGCTGCGGTTAAATGCCGCCAGCGTTGTCTTTGCTCACAATCATCCATCGGGCAGCAGTGAGATTTCACCGCAAGACATTGATCTCACCAACAGGTTGACGGAAATCTTGAAGATTATTGATGTCAAAGTGTTGGACCATATTGTTGTTGGTGATACAGCCGTATCATTCAGCGATATGGGCCTGATGAAATAACTCCCTAAAAATAAAGAGGTAATATCATGATAGATCAGAAAATAATCGACAAACTCCAAAAATTGCTCGCCCTGTCTGCAAGCGATAATGAAAACGAAGCCACTCTCGCCATGACCAAGGCCGAGGAACTCATGCGTGAACACAACCTGTCCGTGGCTGATGTCGCCCTGGATGGAAGTGGCGCGCATGTGGGATCTGCCGAGGTGCATGGCTTAACCAAGTCCTCTCAGACATGGGAGGTATTCTTGGGAGGCACGATTGCGAAAACCTTTAACGGTCGAGCAATCCGTAGCAAAAACAGTAACGGCTGGGCCTTTACGTTTGTAGCAGGAAAAACAGACCTGGAGCTTATCGTCGATCTGTTCGAGCGGTTACGCACAAGCATCAAACGGATGAGTGATGCGTATGTCAGATCAGCCAGAAACACAACCCGTGTTCACGGTAAGACCCTGCATAACAGTTACCGCATGGGTGTATTTGAAACAATCACCAGGCGGTTAGAATCACTCAAGAAAAACACAGCGCCAACCCAGGAACGTAATACCTTCGGGATCACCGGCACCGAGTTGATGGTTATCAAGGATAAGGCGGTTGACCAGCGAGTCAGTCGGCTTTTTCCTCATGTTAAAACATCGACAAGGGCGGCCAGCATGGTCGAAGGGAACGCCTACCGGCAAGGACAGGCTGATGGTCACAATGTCAGTCTGCACCG
>DYNP01000062.1 GCA_020721005.1 Thiomargarita sp. | reverse complement strand
AACTTTGGCAAAGCCCCTATTCATATTTTTCAAAAATGATAATTTGAATAACTTTGTACCCACGCAAACAGAGGCCGTCTTAACTTTGGTGTCATAGAACCCGTGGCAAAGCATGGTCGCAGGATGTCCTGAAAATATAATTGGTGAAGTACTTTTGTCTGAGTTCTATCCCGTATATGAGAATTTGTAGTTACGTACATTCTGAATTGCGTTTTTTAATGTTATAAAAAATAAGCAGATGAAGCCCGAAGGAAAGAAGAAAAATCAAAGCAAAAAGGTTCTTATGACGGTAGTTAATCCTAATGCAGCAGGTATCGATTGCGGAAGTAGGTCTCATTTTGTATGTGTATCACAAGACAATGTAATTGAATTTGGTTCCCACACCCAAGGTTTGAATGAAATAAAAGAACATTTAAAATCATATGGGATAAAAACGGTTGCCATAGAATCAACTGGTTTTTATTGGCAACAACTTTTTATTATACTCCAAAGCGCAGGTTTTGAAGTATTTTTGGTAAATGCCCGACATATCAAAAATGTAAAAGGACATAAGACCGACGTTGTAGATAGCAAATGGTTACAGTTGTTACACAGTATTGGATTGTTGGAAAATAGTTTCCAACCAGATGCTTTCACAAAAGAAATTCGTCAATATGCTCGTCATCGCCGCTCGCTAATACAAACAAGCAGCCGCTATGTTAATAAGATGAATAAGAGTTTGACCTTGATGAATATTCAATTGAAAACGGTATTGTCCGATTTATCGGGCGCTTCGGGCTTAAAAGTTATCAAAGCAATTGTTGAAGGCGAGCGTTCGCCGGAAGTACTTGAAAAATTGGTAGGCAAGGGCATTAAAGCGACTCGCCAAGAAATTCTCCTAGCTTTGAAAGGCGACTGGCGAAATGAGCATCTATTCGAACTTGCTCAAAATTATGAGGGCTATCTGTTTGCCCAAAAGCAAATAGAACAAACCGATAAGCAAATTGAAATTTTGTTGAAAGATTGGGAAAGTAAAAATGGAAACAAAGAGCTAAGCCAAGAGTATTCAAAAACAAAGCATCGCTCTAGCCAAAAGAATGACCCGAAAGCCGATATTCGTCCTTTCGCTTTTCAAATGGCAGAGGGTGTTGATTTATCTCAAATCGAAGGCGTTAGCACCAATACTATTTTTACGCTCATGACCGAAACCGGATTTAATTTAACAGAAAAGTTCAAGACAGCCAAGCATTTCGCTTCTTGGTTAGGGCTTGCGCCAAACCGTAAAATTACGGGGGGTAAAACAATTTCTTCTCATACTACAACTGTCCAAAGTCCACTTTCGTATGCTTTACGGCAAGCAGCCAATGCAGCGGGAAACGGCAAAGGAAGGTTAGGTGATTTTTTTAGAAAAATAGCTTTCAAAAACGGAAGAATGGCAGCTATTGTAGCAACAGCACGCAAAATAGCCGTAATTATCTATAAAATGTTGGAAAAAAAAGAAGTATACGCATATAATTATTCCGTAATTGAAACTCTAAGAGCAAAACAATACCAATTAAAAAATATACAAAAGAAGATAAAACAATTGAATATAAAACAAGAAGATTTAGTTTTTTGCTAAATCTTCCTTTCAAAATAGGCTTGCTGCATTAAATTCCTTTTCGTAAGGAAATAGAAAACTCATGTGCAAGCTAAAATGAATGAGTTATATATGAGTT
>DYNP01000061.1 GCA_020721005.1 Thiomargarita sp. | reverse complement strand
CCTGAATAATTCATAAACCAATTTATAAGCTCCAAAAGTACCGTACATTTATTAAAAGGGGTCATGATTTTTATGTTTTCGTTATCTGTGAGCAGATAATATGCACATTATGTGCTTTTTACGTATATTTAGGGCATAGTAATCCCAAACCGGTTTTTGATTGAAAACAACCGGGAGAAAAAGATAACAGGAAGCAGGAAGTCAAAGAACAAAGTGTTTTAATCGTAAGTTATTAAATTCTAAGCATTTGAAAAATCTCCAGACAATTTTCGAACACCCGCTTGCTATTAAATTCTACGGGAAGTTCAATTTGCACCTTTGTTTTAAGGAATTTTACCCGTGCCGCTACTTTTATTAGTTTAAGCTGAATCGTTTTCATCGTTACTTTGCATAACTCAGTTCCTTTCAGGACTTCATTTTGAAGCGTATGTATTAAAACATAAGCGGCAGAATGTAAAAACAACCTGAACTGGTTGGCCAAAAAACTGCTGCAGGACATCCTGTCGGAACGAAGATAGGTTTTATGTTCCTTTATCCTTAATTCGGCAGCGCCCCTGGCACAATAACCCTGTTCATATAAAGCCTTTGTCCTGACATTGCGGATGTTGCTGACAATATAACGGACATTCGTGCCCATGCTGCTTACTTCAACTTTAACAACGACCCTTTGGGCGTAATTCCATGCCTGGGCCTTGTAGTCAAAACTATGGTACATCTTTACCGGTGTCCCGTATTGTTCAAATTGTCTTTCAGCGCTTTTTATGGTTACTTCTGCCTGTCGGTTCAGTACGGCATTGCCGGCAAGGCCGGTAATAAACCCAACCTTTTGCTTTCCTTCAGACCAGTCCATAAATTCTTTCGAACAAAAATGACTGTCGCCCCTGAGGATGATTAATGTATCAGGCCAATGCCGATGAAGATAGTTGATTAGCTTTTTCATCAGGGAACATACATGAAGACTTTTGTTGCGACGCCCCGGTTTGAGAATGGTGGCGATAAGTTTGCCCGATAACCCTTCATAGATATGCAAGGGCATATAGCAATGGTCTCCATAATAGGTGTTGAACAAAGCCAGTTCCTGCTGTCCGTATACCAGGGCACTTGTATCATCACAATCCAGGATAATCACTTTCGGCGCATTGGTGTACGAACCTATAAAGTTGTCAACAAAAGCCTTTCCCATTTTGTATAGTTCCTTTGCCCCAGGCTGGTTCTCAAAACGGCACATGGTTGGCTGGGCCGCCAGGGTTTGCTCATTGCCCGAACATATTTTCAGGATACCATCATGGCGGAGCACGTTGCAATCATTGCCATCTTCATAGCCTGCCGCAATTTGCATAATCCGTTGCTTTAACATGGCATCAATGGAATGCTCTACATAACTTTGGTGCCTGGGGTCATGAATACAACCTGCCAGCTTCTCAATAAGTCCGTTTTGTTTTTCAACTTCATTAAGCAACAATAATCCGCCATCATTGGATACTTGTTCAGCACTGAAACTGAATTCAACCTTCTTTTTATTAAAATCGGACAACCTAAAAAAAGGACTGTCAAATTCTTTAAGGTTTTTCTGTAGGTTTTCAGAATTATTTGTACTTTTATGCATGGGGTAATTTTAATGTTTTTACACCTCAAAGATATTATATATCAATGAGATAACAAAATTTTACCCCACTTTTTTTGCTTTTTTATGAATTATTCAGG
>DYNP01000060.1 GCA_020721005.1 Thiomargarita sp. | reverse complement strand
CAGTAGGTGCAAAACTAACATACATGAGTGCATAGCGTCCTGAACAGGTAAAATGCAAGAAACGTCAGTTTAGGACAACATAATGCGAAAAGCAAAAGACAACGAAAATGTTCCGAAACTCTACTACCGTCCAAACGAAAAGACTTGCCCATCTTGTGGTAGGCCTCTCTACCGACGTTGTGCATTGTGGCATAAATATTTGGTCACTCTGGAAGGGCGCGTTCACATCTTCAGTTTTGGTTACAGTTGTCGACGGCGGCGTTGTTCACGAGTCATCTATCGTTCAAGGGAAGCAGAGGAGTTGAGTCCTAAAGGCTACAGTTTTGGTTTCGATGTAATTACGCAAATTGGCTGGTGGCGTTTTTGGGATCACCGCACTCTCGACGAAATTGCGACATTGTTACAATCGCAGCATTTGCCAATCTCGCGGCGACAAATTCTATACTTGATTGGCGATTTTCTGGCTTTGTTGCGAGCCGCTCAACCTGCCAAGATTGAGACACAACGCGCCTACTTCAAGCGTCATGGAATGGTGATTAGCGTGGACGGCATGGAACCTGAGCAAGGGAATGAAATGTTGTTTGTGGTACGTGAAGCCAATTTGGATTTGACATTGATGGCCGAGACATTGTATAGCAGCCGCGCTGACTTGATCAGCCGCCACTTGTTAGAACCCGTCAAAGCATTAGGATTTCGCATTCGTGCCGTGATTAGTGACGCTGATCCAAATATCCGCCGTGCAGTGGAAACCAGTTTGCCAGACTGTCCACATCAGGCTTGCCAAGTGCATTGTTTGTGCGAAGCAGGTGCGCCCATTTTTGAGGCGGATCGAGCCATGAAAACCGACATGCGCAGAGATTTGAGGGCGAAATTACGCCCAATCAGCCGTGAATTGAGCCAAGCATCGCAAGATGACCTCCAAACTGCCGTGCTGATGGATTATTGTGAAGCCCTGCGGGACGCTTTGCGAGCAGACGGTATCTCACCGTTCAAACTGGCGGGTCTAAAACTTCACGATGAATTGCAACGTCTCGAACAGTCCTTGCGTCGCTGTCATAAAAAAAAGAACATCGTCTCTTATCTGCCTTGCTGGAACTTACGCTCATTCGCAATCAGTACATGGAACCTTATTTGCAACTGAAACGGCAAAGCGCGTGGATCATTGAGTTGGCTCGCTTATTTGAACCGTGCGATAAACAAGGACACGTGCGGACAACACGACAAGTCAAACGAGAAGTTACTCAGTTCTTGAAATGTTTGGAGCAAGAAGCCGCGCAGCATCCAGATGAAACCAAAGTGGTTACCAGTATTGTGAAAGCTGTTCGCCATCGCTGGTGGGGCTTGTTTACGTGTTATCAAGTTTCGCATGTGCCTTCTTCTAACAATGACCTGGAAACTTTTTTCAAAGGCATGAAACATCATCAACGCCGCATCACTGGACGCAAGTCGGTGCAAGAGTTTATCTTGCGTTATGGACCCTTTGCCGCTTTCATTGACTATACCGAGACGTTTGATGATCTACTCGCTCGCTTACGACAGGTGAAACCTAAAGATTTACAGCAAGCGCGTCAGGCTTTGCAAAAAGTACAATTGCGCCTGAAAAAATTGTATCGCTTTCGCCATCATCCCGATCAATATTTCCACGATTTGGAAACGCGCTGGGAAAAGACGATTTCATCGAGCCGCTAATTTGCTTGGCTTGTATGCGACTTTTGCACCTACTG
>DYNP01000025.1 GCA_020721005.1 Thiomargarita sp. | reverse complement strand
AGGTTTTGTTAGAGAATAGTTTTTTATATCCTCTGTCGTATATTTGGGGGATTTTCCCACTCATTTTTAATTTTGTTCCCTTGCCCTAGAAGAGTTTGTTCAATGAGATGTTTGGCATCAGCTCAATTTTTTAAAACTTGTAATCATCCAGTAGCGTGTCCAGTTAATTTGTTTGGTTGAGTTACTCATTTTTCTCTTTACCTCTCGGTTTTTCTCCAATATTTTAGCACAGACGCGTTAGTAGGATGTGCAAGCGTTGTTTGCGAAGCGCATTTGTCGTGTTGATCCTTATGTTCCCAATCTGTTGAATAGACACTCTGCGCCGTAAAGTTATAGAGACTCGAATCTTGTCTTCCTCGATTGATGCGCTTCGCAAACAATACTCAGCACATCCTACACAGGATACGTGAAGCATACGATTTCTTTTTATAGTTCGTTAGTCATACGTATCAATCCTCAATTGATAGTTAAAAATGGTATTATATCATGTGATTAAAAAAGTTACAATGAATCCTACGGAACTAAAGGTAAAGTAGGATCTGAGGATAATAATTAGGTCAATCTTTAAACTTTGCAGTCTAAAGTCCAATTAGCCTGGGCTTGAGAATAAAAATTTCGATCTGTAGGAATGGCGCCTTGTATTTGGCAAATGAGAGCGGCAAAATTTAAGGCTCGCTTTAATAAAACTTCATGAGGCCAATTTTGAAGAAGTCCTAAAATACAGACTGCACTGAAGGCATCTCCTGCTCCTACGGTATCTATCACTTTGATCATGGGGGCAGTTTCCTTCAATACAGGTTGCTGAGGCTTTTTTAACCATGCCCCCTGATCTCCGAAAGTAATGATTAAGATATTCAGTTGATAAAATTGACAAATTTCTTCTAAAAGTTCTTCTTTTTTAGAGGAAGAGGCAGTTTTAAATTGAAGGGCTATGATTTCCAATTCAACTTCGTTGACTTTGAGCCAGGTGGCTTGGTGGATCTGGTTTTCGAGTTTGGTTTTTTCCCACCAGGGTGCCCGCAGATTAATGTCTAAAAAAATGGGACAATTGAGCAGTTCAAGTAGGATTTCCAAAGTAGCTCTTGAAGTCACATTCCGCAATGCTAAGGTGCCCTGATATAATAGGGGAATTTGGTTATTAGATAGGGAGTTGAGAAGGGGTTGAAATTCTATATAATCATAGGCTTGAGCAGCAGGAATTTCAAAATGAGGCATGCCAGCCTGTAATTGAATGCGAACTTGTCCAGTGGGGTGTTGGGCATCTTGTTGTAATAGGGTGGTGCTCAAGCCCCAATTTTGCATAATTTCTTGAATTTCAAACCCTTCTTTATCCAGTCCCACTCGACTGATCATCAAGGGTTTTAGCCCAAAACCTTGTAAGTGCCAGGCTACATTAAATGGGGCGCCCCCCAAAATTTTTTTGTGCTCAGCTTCGAAAATGTCATATAAAACTTCTCCAAAGATGAGGGGATGAATAGACATTAGACCTCTTGCAAAAGTAAATAATGCGATAAAGATGAGATACGAAAAAATAAAAGGGAAATTCTTGTTAGAGTGGAGGTTCTAAAAGGCACGTTGGAGTGGAGGCTTTAGCCGGAGTGGAGGTTCTAGAAGGCATGTTGGAGTGGAGGCTTTAGCCGGTCAGCCGTAGGCATCTCCCCACATACACAAATTGCAAGGGCCGACCGCTGGCCGGCTAAAGCCTCCACTCCAAAGCTTCCATTCCAAAGCCTCCACTCCAAAACCTCTTTATTTGCGGCAAGGACGACCAAATAATTGTAGAGAAGATAAACGACTGCTTTGCCAACCGTTGGGAGATAATGAACTGCCCATGAGGGGGGAAAAGGTGAAGCGGCTGCGATTCTCATATTCTTCCCAGCTTTTAAATTGGCAGGTTTGTCGGAGCAGATTGCTGATGTCAATAAATGTGATAGGCAGATGGTTTAATTCTTCAATAATGGCTTGATCAGGGGCTTCAATATTGACTTCTCCATCAATTCCCAATTGAGAAGAGGCACTGATCAAACTGTCCGGGGTACTGATGAGTTGTTGGGCTTGAATGTGGATATTCCCTCCTTGTCCTTCATTGGCTTGGGCTCGAATTTGTCCTTGTTTTAGAATAACAAAGTCGGGATAGGTCAAGGTTACATTTCCGCCATTTCCAATGCCTTCTTGAACACTGGTGGTCAATTGGCTATTTTCCAGTAAAATGTGTTGTGGGGCATGAATATGAATTTGTCCACCTCCGGAACTGGTGGCTTCGGTGGTCATTGCGCTGTGATTGGATAAGTGCAGATTGTCATGCAAATTGAGAATCAAATTTCCAGCTTCTCCTCCTCGAGCTTGGGATAACCATTGCCCTTCAAAGTAGAGAAAATGAGCCGGTTGGCCGGTGTCCAAGTGGGCAACTTTAACCAGGTCTCCATTGGTGACTGGCAGTGTGTCTCGTTCAGATAAGTTATTAATATAATAGGTTTTATTTAACGGAATCCATTGTTGACCAGTATAAATTTGATTGATGATATTTTGTTCAGTTCCTGGGAATTTGGCAATATCGCCGACTTTGGCAATGGTCAGTTGTTGTAACTCCTTTAAAGTGGCTATGGAATGGGGATGGGTATTTAGTGGTACCCAATATTGGCCATCATAAATAAGGCGCTGATTCTCATGATCAGTTAAATTCCCATGATCAGTTGAATTTTCAAGTGTAGCCAGGTCCCCTTGTTGCAAAAAATGGTTTTCAGTCAACTGGTTAAGTTGAGCTGGGTCAGTTAAGGAAAAGGTATTAAGACGCAGAGGCTGGGCTTGTCGATTGCCGGTAGTGGGGTTGATAATACTGGCGGTGTAAATAAAATTGGCAGGTTTCCCATTGCCAGCTTGATTGACTTGAATCAGGGTCCCAGCCGGGTGAGGCAGTTTTGATTCTTCAAACCAACCTGTGATGTTGTCTAACTCACTTAGGGTATTTAATGTAATTTGAGGGGCTTGTTCATCAATTCTTACCCACTCACTGAGATTATAGGCGCTGCTGTGGGTGTATATGAAATTGGATGGGTTGCCATTTCCTATGTCATTGACTTTAACAATATAACCGTTGTGAAGATTGTAATTTTGTGGCAGTTGATACAATTCTGTTAAATTGTGCACGGTGTCAATAGGAACTGTGCTGATTAAACTGGTCCCAAGGTTGACATAACCGCCCATTTTATGATTGCCCATGTCTGTAACTTCAATGGTATCGCCGATAATGAGTAAGTGTTGGTCTCGCTCGGCTTCAGTGGCAAAATGGTAGGTGTTTAATAGGCGGCTTTCCGAGGCGATCATGGCGTGATCGTCAAGGTGTAATTGTTCCACTTCAATGATAATATTGCCGGCTTTCCCCCCCCCAGCACTGGAGGTGGAAATTTTGCCTTTGTGGGTTAGGGTGAGTGTTTTGGCAGTTAAGGTGATATTGCCACCGGCCCCGGCATTGGCATGTTGACCTTCGGAGCTGGCATAGATGCCGCTGGCCGATTGGTTATAGTTGGTGGGGGTAAATTCTTGTAAATATTGCACTTGACTGTAAGCAGGAGTTTGCAGTTGATTGGGATCGGCTTTCCCGGTGATTGTTATCGGTCCATGCACAGTGATTTGAATATTTCCACCAGGGGCTGTGTTGTTGGTGCTGCTTTTGATCACGGCACCTGCTTCAATGGTTAAATATCCGGCTTCCAGGGTAATTTTTCCTCCTTCTCCAGCATTGTTTTCACTGCCCATGCTGCGGGCATAGATGCCTGATCCAAAGCCGTCTTCATTTTCACCGAATGGGTTAACTCCAATGAGTTCAATACCTTCTGTGATTTGGAGGTTGATGGTGCCGGCTCGATTGGTTTGCATGCCTTTGGCTGCAATGGAGCTGGCTGCAATGCCAGCACCTTCTTTAACAATCAATTGGTTAGCTTTGATAGTAATGTTCCCACCTTCGCCACCCAATACTCCTTCTTTTCTGGAATTGGAACTGGAGCTGATGGTGCTTCGCCAACCTTTGTCATTGGTACCAGTGACAGTTACGGTCCCGGTGGCTTGAATTTCAATATTCCCAGCTCTGCCTGGACCAAAGGAGCTGGAGGTGAGGTAAGCTCCATCGGCCAATAATAAATCCCGGGTGTCTATGAGAATGTCACCGGCTCTCCCGGTTTTATTGGTGGTGGTTACGTAGACCCGACTGCCCGCGCCACCGCTGTTTTTTCCAGTTAGATTCAATTGGTTATGAGCGCGTAAGGTGACAGTGCCAACGTGACCATCACTGACTGTTCTCGAATTGATATAAACTCCATTGTTCAGGAAAATAGTGTTGGCTTCTAAGAGTGTGTTTCCAGTGTTCCCAGCCCCTTCTCCTTCATAGATGCTGGCTGAGCCTAGATAACTGTTTTGTCCACGTGTGGATTCTCCAGATAAGGTAATGTTTTCTTTGGCTTTGAGTAAGATATCTCCACCTTTTCCTCGGGTGTAAGTGCTAACTGAGATGCCAGCACCTTGGGTGATTTGAATGTCATTGGCTTCAATGGAGACAGTGCCAGCAGGTCCGGTATTAACTTCAGTTTTCTTCTCATCGCCCTCATTCCCAGAGCGGACAAGGAAGCGGGTAATTCCATAGGCATTTTCTCCAGTGAGGGTGACTTGGTCAGTGGCTTGAATGCGAATGTCAATGCTTTTGCCTGCGCCATGGGTGTGTCCATTGACTACAGTCCCGGCTGAGAATGTGATGTGTTGGGCTTGTAGGTCAAATAGGCCACCGGGGCGATCGCCGAGGGTTCGGAGTTCCAATTCACTGTCGCTGATCGTGATTTTTCCAGCACGTAAGATAAGGTGGCCAGCACCGAGACTGCTGGTAAGAATTTGAGTTTTTTGGGTGATGGACAGGTCAGCCAGTTTTCGAAAGGAGGAAACATCTACCCAGCCATGGTGTAATTGAACTTGGCCCGGGGAAGCGAGACTGATGAGGTTGATTTGTCCACCGGGAGCGGCTAAACTGGGTAATAGGGTGATTTTAGGGAGAGTTGGAGTTGAGGTTGGAGGAATTGTGGTTTCTATAAAGTTGCCTTTTTCTAAAGTTATTTCTCCCCCGATTAGAGAGAGCATTTTGCCTTCTGCCACTTGTAGCCCAGTTTCAAGGTTTTCTGTGAGTTTTCCATGCCCGGTTATGAGAATGGGAGCAATGGTGTCATCAAGGAAGCCAAAGTGGGTTACCGGGGCAGTGGTGAGGGTGCTGGATTCCGAGAGTTGGGCGCTGAAATGATTACCGTCAGCGAGTTTCAGATGATCAGCGGTGCTTAGGTGCATATTGCCAGAGACGTCGAGTTTGGCATGGGGACCAATAATGATTCCAAATGGGTTTAAAAAGTAGAAATCTGCGTGGGGAATGGTGGAGCGGAGAAGTCCATTGAGATGGGAGGGTTGTTTGCCTGTCACCCGACTGATGATGGTTTGGGTGGAAGGGGTACCTGAAAAGGTGGCACTTTCATCGGGGTGTAAATTAAATTCGTGGAAGCTGTGGAATAGGTTGGTCCCTTGTTGTTGCCCAACTTCAGGGGGTATTTGATAGTCAGGTCCCGTGAGAATGATAGGGTTACCTAAACTCTCATCTAGAGTAATTTGAGCAAACAGGGGTTGGAAATAAGTATAACCGATCAAAGTTCCTATAATTACGATGTTCAGTGGTTTTAGGAATTGAGTCAGCATCATAGGGAAATTCCATACGTTAAAATAGTGACTAATTGGTGTTGTTGGGGGTAAATTTTATGAAAAAGGGGGGTAATTTCATGTGCATCAGGGTTGATTGTTGATGGTGTATGATCAAAAAGTATGATAACATGCTTAGTAATATTAGCATCATTTTGTTGATTATTTTAATGTTTAAAAAAAAGCGGTGAATTTTGAGGGTTTTAAGGGGGTTAAAACCCCTTTTAATTATCAAGAATTTATGTTATAATTGATTCAATTTGTGGTATTTCAATAGTATCCCTGTTGAATTTAGTTAAAGAGGGTTGGAAATTGTTCATTGGTTGAGATTGGTATAACCTAGGTTTAGATATCAATACTCAAAATTGAGTGGGTCCAACCGCCGGGAAGTTGGTTGTTATATTATGTGAGTTAGGATCAGGTTAGGGAATTTAGCAGGTGTGATCAGTTGTCAATAACTTCTAATTAATACCCTCAGGAAAAATAGTACAGTGATGTCTTTTTGCAGAGATCGCTTGAGATGACGATTGAAAGAGAGTTTCATTTTTCTAAACAAGATTTTGAGTTGTTGCGCCAATTGGTAAATAAACATACTGGGATCAGCCTATCTGATCATAAACAGGAAATGTTATACAGTCGTTTATCTCGACGTTTAAGAGCTTTGAATTTAAAGAGTTTTGGAAGTTATTATCGGTTGCTACAAGGAGAGGGCAGTGAGGAGTTGACCCATTTTGTGAATGCAGTGACTACCAATTTGACTTCATTTTTTCGGGAGCCTCATCATTTCGATTTGTTGGCCACGGTGTTATTACCCCAATTGATGGCAAGAAAACATTATTCTAAGCGCCTGCGTATTTGGTCGGCGGGTTGTGCCAGTGGGGAAGAAGCTTATTCAATTGCCATCGTGGTCAAAGAAGTGGTGCCCAGCAGTTGGGACGTTAAAATTTTGGCCACGGATTTGGATTCTTCAGTGTTAAATAAGGGACTATCAGGGGTGTATGAGGAGGAACGGGTCAATGGCATTCCTGAAGCTCGCTTACATCGTTGGTTTAGGCGAGGAGTTAAAGGACAAACCGGTAGGGTGCAAGTAGTGCCAGAATTACAAGAGTTGATCACTTTTAAGCGCTTGAATTTGATAGAAACTTGGCCAATGCACGGTCCCTTGGATATTATTTTTTGTCGAAATGTGGTTATTTACTTTGATAAACCGACTCAAAGGGTGCTATTTGAACGTTTTGCAAATTTGTTGGATGGCGAAGGTTATTTGTTAATTGGGCATTCAGAAAATCTGTTCCAGTTGAGCACTCGTTTTCGTTTATTGCAACAAACTGTTTATGTGAAAACTCATTAGGTATGGTTGATCAAACAGACAATTTTTCTAAACAACCTTCCCAATCGTCACTTATTTCCCTAGAAAGATCTAAGATATGATACCATCCCCACCACCGGAAAGCTTGCCGGGTTATGAACATATTAAGCGTTATTGGGATCATCATTATGCCAATTATGTTGCTAAAATTTTACCCGGAGAATACTATGTCACCTATCATGACGAAATTTTGATGACGGTTGTGGGTTCCTGTGTTTCCGCATGTATTCGAGACAGTGTTATTGGAATTGGCGGAATGAATCATTTTATGTTGCCTACTCATGCTGGCTCTAGTTATTGGGAACATACTCAAGTCAATAGTGCTACTCGTTATGGAACCTTTGCTATGGAACATTTGATCAATGATATTTTAAAACATGGAGGCAAGAGACAACGGCTTGAAGTCAAATTGTTTGGCGGTGGACGCATCATGTCTAACATGGTCAACATTGGGCGACAAAATATTGAATTTGTAAAAAATTATGTCAGAATGGAAGGTTTAAATTTATTAGCAGAGGATTTGGGGGATATTTACCCACGTAAAATTTTATTTTTCCCCATCAATGGGCGAGTGCGAGTCAAGAAATTGCGGGCCATGGAACAAACTATTGCAGAGCGTGAGAATGCCTATCGGCGAAATTTGGAAAAACAGCCTATTGAGGGTGATATTGATCTTTTTTAATCCATTCTTCTGGAGAGAGTGAGTTGTCAAGTTCAAATACCATGCCGAAAATCAAAGTGTTAATTATTGATGATTCTGCTTTAATTCGGCAGATGTTAACTAGGATTTTAAATTCAGTTGTTGATATTGAAGTGGTGGGAACAGCAGCTGACCCTTATATTGCTAGGGAAAAAATTAAACGGCTCCACCCCGATGTGTTAACCTTGGACATTGAAATGCCGAGGATGGATGGTTTGGCCTTTTTGAGCAATCTGATGCGGCTGCGACCTATGCCAGTGATCATGATCTCTGCGTTGACCCAAAAAGGAGCTGAGACCACTTTGCAAGCCTTGGAATATGGCGCTATTGACTTTATCGCCAAACCTCAGATTGATGTTGCGCAAACTTTTGAAACTTATTCAGAAGAAATTGTGAGTAAAATCAGAATGGCGGCTCGTGCTCATGTGCGACCTTTTTTAGCCAAGCCTGGGGAACTATCGGCGGTCACCACGCTAAAAGTAGCCCCCAAATATTCTGCCGATGTTATCATCAGTGATATACCCAAGACCCGACAACGGTTTAAAACTACAGATAAGATTATTGCCATTGGTGCATCTACTGGAGGCACTGAGGCCATCAAAGTCTTGTTAATTGAAATGCCAGCTGACAGTCCCGGTATTGTTATCAGTCAACACATTCCCGCCACTTTCAGTCGTTCCTTTGCCATGCGCATGAACCAGTTATCAGCAATGACCGTTTATGAGGCGGAAGAAGGCAGCGTGATTTTGCCAGGTCATGTTTACATCGCTCCCGGCAGTCATCATTTATTAGTAGAGCGAGATGGGGCACGTTATATCTGTCGTCTCCACCAAGGCAACCCAGTCAATCGCCATCGTCCTTCGGTAGATGTACTGTTCCGTTCCGTTGCCCAAAATGTGGGACCCAATGCGATTGGTGTAATTTTAACTGGTATGGGAGATGATGGGGCTCGCGGCATTAAAGAAATGCGTGATGCCGGAGCAGTCACCATTGCGCAAGATGAACAGAGTAGTGTCGTTTGGGGTATGCCTGGGGAAGCTCTAAAGCAGGGAGGTATTAATTACGTACTTCCACTTCAAGATATTGCAGGTAAATTAATCGCCCTGTGTTTTGACCCTGTTAAAGTACCTCGTCATTCTTAAACCAGGAAAAATTTGGCAAAACAGACAATCATGCCTATCATAATTAATCAGTTAAGAGAGAAAGTTGAAAATTTTTTTTACTATTATGTACAGGTGATTGATTATGAAACAGTATTGTATAACCCTACTTTGGATTTTACTCAGTTATTCGGCTCTGGCTGAACCACCCCCTCAAGAAGAGTTTGACCCCATCTATCAAAATGGCTACTCCGATGGAATGACAGCAGGTATGGACCAATGTCGCACCAGTCCCGCCTCTTGTGGTATTGTCGTGGGTCAAAACAGCGACGGTTCTACGCAGGCTGGAATAGAACAATGTCGCAAAAATCCCTTCTCTTGCGGAATCAGCTTAGGAGCTGAAGAAGGTATAGCCCAATGTCAAGCGGATCCTGAATTTTGTGGTATCGAAATCGATCAAAATACTGACGGTTCCACGGAAGAAGGTAAAAAACAATGTCAAGAAGATCCGTCTTCCTGTGGTATTATAATTACTCAAAAGGAGGAAGGTATTGCACAATGTCAACAAAATCCGGCCTCTTGTGGAATTGATATTACTCAAAATACCGACGGTTCAACGGCAGATGGCATTGCATCCTGTCAAAAAGACCCTGCGTCCTGTGGCATCCAAGTTCAACATAATACCGACGGTTCTACTGAACAGGGCATTCTATTTTGCCGTAATGATCCAGAAGCCTGTGGCATTCCCGTCAATACTTCAGTACAAGACATTTTGTTCCAATGTCAAACCAATCCCGTTTCCTGCGGCATTCAAGTTAATACATGTGAATTCCCCAATGTATCAGAAGGAGTATCTCCGATCCATGGACTTTATTCTGCCATCGAAGGTCGACTTCATCTTCCTGCAGTGGATGTGCCCAGTGTATTTGACAATAGCATCACGACTTATAAAGTCGATATGGTCTTAATTCCCGGCAGTAATCCCCTGTCTTTTACCTTGGTCGGTGCAGCCCCAATTCAGTAATTAACCCATTGATAAAAATTCAGAAAATTATTACGAACCATTCATTCCCAAATTTAATCTGGGAATGAATAAGTGGCTACTCCATAATTGCAGATAGCTTAGAGAATAGGATGAAACCAGAGATTACCAGATGTTAAAAGTACTTAAATGGGAAACCTTATCTGCCTACTTTGCCAGTTGCCAACCCTTGGATCTCAAAACTCTCAGTCCCATACAAAGAATGATCTTGGCTATGGATGGAACTTTAACTGATGTTTTAGAAGCCTACTATTTAGAAAACATCGTAGTGCTCAAACTTCATGAAGCCCCTTCCCATATAGTGGGCATCAGTCCTCTCCAAGTTGATCCCGGCAAACCCGTGCTGATTCGCAAAATTCTATTGCAAACTCAAGTCAGTCAAATCAATTGCTTATATGCAGAATCGATTATCGTTACCGACCGTTTACAACCCTTGTTCAATAATAAACTGGTCAATTCTGACAAGCCTATGGGCAAACTTTGGAATGAACAAAAGATAGAGACCTTTAAAGAAACTCTGTTCTCATTTGAGGAACCGGCTAGGGAATTGGCCGCTTACTTCCAAGTTCATCCGAACTGTCCTTTAGTTTGTCGCAGCTATCGAGTGTTTTCCCAACAACAACCTATCATGTTGATTACTGAGAAATTTCCTATCAGTCTCTATGTGTAGATAAATGTCTTCACATGTAGATAAATTGGAAATCGTGCACAACAGGAACTCAACTTTCATTAACTCCACAATTCTAGGATTATCTACTTTTATGAAAATACATTTTGATATTGACGCCACCCCTCAAGAATTGAGAAGTTTTTTTGGACTGCCTGATATTGAACCTTTACAAAAGGAAATGTTAGATCTGATTCAGAAAAACATGTATGCTGGCTTGGAAGGATTTGAGCCTTCGACCCTTATGAAACCATTTTTGCCGGAACATTTGCAGTCCCTAACTACTTTGCAAAAAACTTTTTGGGAGTCTTTATTAGGTCAATATTCCCAAAAGGAACCGAAAAATCCCAGTTGATCGTTTAAAAGAGAGAATCCTCATGCAGATTAAAGTTTCCCAACTGCCCGCCCACTTGAAAAAACAAGGGTTGGGCCAAATTTATGTGATCATTGGCGATGAACCTTTACAGGTGCAAGAGTGTGGGGATTTGATCAGAAAACAAGCTAAGTATCAAGGCTTTAGTGAGCGAGAAGTGTTGAGTGTTGAAAAGGGATTTAATTGGCAAAGTGTAGAGCAACAGGCCCAAAGTTTATCCTTATTTGCCAGTCGACGATTATTGGAATTGCGATTGGCAGATAAGTCCCCGGGAACGGAAGGGGCTAAGGCTTTGATCAGTTATTTACAAAATCCCGCTCCAGCAACAATATTGTTGATCACGATTGACAAATTGGAAACTGCCCAACAAAAGGCCAAATGGTTTTTAGCTTTGGATAAAGCCGCATTGATCATACAAGTTCGCCCCATTTCGTTACTGGAATTGCCCAATTGGATAGCACAACGTTTCAGTCAATTGGGACTGCAGGCTTCTCCAGAAGCGATTGCCGTATTAGCCCAACGATCAGAAGGACATACTTTGGCTTGTGCTCAAGAAATTGAAAAACTGTTTTTATTATATGGTAAAGGACGTATCGATGCCAATCAAGTTATGGAAGTAGTGGCGGACAGTGCGCGATTTGAAACCTTTGCTTGGGTAGATACGGTATTGTCAGGAGACGTTGTTCGAGGAACTCGGCAATTGAAAATTTTGAAGGCAGAAGGGTATGAGGTGATTTTGATCGTGTGGGCCCTGACCCGGGAGATACGCAATCTTTGTCAAATGTCGGCTGCTTTACAGGCGGGTCAACGTTGGGATCAGGTCTCAAAGACCTTTCAAGTTTGGCAATTTCGCAAACCCATTCTGGAAAAGGCCTTGAAAAGACATCGTTATGCCCGTTGGAAATTTTTCCTCAAACAATCTGCACGGCTAGATTCTTTGGTGAAAGGAGCGGAAAGGGGAGACGTTTGGGAGGAGTTGTCGGGACTGGGTCTGCAAATTGCGGGGATTGACTTTCAAACTACTTTGGATGAGAGAATAATGGGATAAAACTGGCGCGCCCGGAGAGATTCGAACTCCCGACCGCCTGGTTCGTAGCCAGGTACTCTAATCCAGACTGAGCTACGGGCGCGTTTGACTTGAAAACAGTATCTTCTTAAATTCTTAGGGACCGTCAACTTAACCAGTCCATTATAAACTGGATAAAGTTAATTGTCAACAGCCTACCGAAGATGGCGGAGAAAGAGGGATTTGAACCCTCGATGAGCTTTTGACCCATACTCCCTTAGCAGGGGAGCGCCTTCGACCACTCGGCCATTTCTCCTAACAAGTAGCGACCAGTATAATCACTTTTAAAATAATTTGCAAGTTTTTTTCTCTTGCCCCTCATTTACGTTATCGATTGTACTCCAATATTATGCTACCTGAATGCCCTTAAAAGCAAGCAGTGAAGGAAAAAACAATTTGTGTGACTTGAGCCCCATAAAATGCAGATACAGTCGAAATCTTATTTGTAGGAGATACTTGATTTTCCATAGGCCATAGAAATTGAGCTGTCTTTTTCCAACAGCTCACACATTTAACTTGATAAAAAGCCCCCTCCAGTAATATAATTCACAACTGACTTAACCCGATACAAAATCACTTTCCTTTCTCCCATAACAAGCCCTACACTTGTTTCATGTCTGTGAATATTCCCACCTCTTTTAAGTTACTCAATGACCACTCCAGTTGGACTTCCCAAGCACAAAGAGTTAAAATACCGATGACCTACTGGCACGCTAACTAAAACTTACTTTTTTAGATTAACAACGAGTTATCTCAATGAGAGTCTTCAGTCAATTCTTGCCGATCTTGCCGAAAATTGTAAATTACCCTATTCCAATTGCAACCTTAGTGCTCATTATCTCATTGTTGGTTACAATTTGGGGTTGGATTTCGGTCAAACAATTTAACCAACATTATCTGGAAAATACCCTTTTTAACTATAAAGTGGAAGATCTCAAAAAAGCGTTAACCAGTCAAATGCTCACTTATCAAAAAATGTTGCAAGAAATTGCCAATTTACGGGTCATATCTCCGACCATGAAACCTCGAGAATGGGAAAATTACATAAACAATTTACCCCTCGAACATCACCCCAGTCTCAAACACTTGGGATTTGTACACCCTATTGCTACCGATACGTCTCAGCTTAAAAACACTCAGACTATAAAGTTATTATCCAATTCCCAAAGTCTACTATCTCATTCCCAATTAAAATTGATGGTTGAAACAAACATGTGGGAAGATCCCCTAAAACGGGCAGCTATGGAAAGAGCCCGAGACACTGGAAAACCAGCTCTGTCTACCCAAATAAATTTGCCACATGCCACTTTTGACCCTAAGCCACTCGGATTTATTCTCTATGTACCTGTTTATCAAGACGAATTGCTCCAAAATACCCCAGAAGAAAGACAGATGGCTTTACTGGGTTATGTCTATGGAATATTCGATACCCATGAACTGATCGCTGAACTTTTAACAGATATTCCCAATCAGCAAATTCAGCTGCATATTGATGACAATCTATCTGCCACTCCTTCCTCAACACACTCTGTTCTCAAACCCAATAATTACTCATCCTCAATGACCCAAGCCTCAATGACCAAACTCGATACCCTAGTTATCGCAGGACACTCTTGGAAACTATATTTTTCAGCCTCTTCGGACTTTAGCGTGATCACTCAAAACTACATTTCTGACCTCGTATTATTTGGCGGTTTAGTCAGCAGTTTTTTACTGTTTGGGATTACTCGATCTTTGGAAATCAAACGCCACTCGATAATTAAACAACAAAGAAACCAATTACAAATTGAGAATGATCAACGCTGTTTGGCGGAAGCCACTTCCAAACAACTTGGAACAGAATTGAACGAAGTAAGACGGATAGCAAAATTGGGTAATTGGAGCCTAGACATCGCCACTCAACACGTTTTTTGGACTGGGGAATTGTATCAGATATTTGGTTTGGATCCCAATTTGCCGCCACCCGATTATAACCTTCATCATCAACTGTTCGTTCCAGAAAGTTGGCAACGTTTAACTCACCACCTTACTCATACTCTAAAAACTGGGGATCCCTATGAATTGGAACTGGAATTTATCAAATTCAATCAAACCCGAGGTTGGATGTTAGTCCGTGGGGAAGTAGTGCGAAATGATCAAGGAAACATTGTTAAATTACAAGGCATGGCACAAGATATTACTGAACGTAAATTGGCAGAAAAATGCCTGATTCAAAATGAAGAGCGTTTTAACCTGGCTATGCAGGGTTCCAACGATGGATTATGGGACTGGAATTTGATCAACAATGAAGTTTATTTCTCCCCCCGTTGGAAATCCATGTTAGGCTACAACGATTTGGAACTGCCCAACCGCTTTATAGAATGGCAACAACGCATACATCCAGAAGATATTGAACAAGTATTTTTCAAAATCAATTATTATCTTCAAGAAAAAACACCGTATTTTGAAGCCCTGTTTCGCATGCAACACAAATTGGGACATTGGATGTGGATATTGGGTCGAGGTGTCGCAATTTGGAATGCGGAAAATAAACCCGTGCGAATGGTCGGAACTCATACTGATTTAACAATACTTAAGAAAACGGAAGAAGCCTTAAGAGGGAGCGAGGAACGATTTGATCTGGCCATGCGAGGCTCTAACGATGGACTGTGGGACTGGAATTTAAGGACCAATGAAGTGTATTTTTCTCCCCGTTGGAAGGAAATGCTAGGCTACCTTGATCACGAAGTGCCTCACAGTTTGAATGAATGGACTAAACGTGTTCACCCTGATGATTTTGAACAAGTAATAGTGGAAGTTAACGCTTATTTGGAACGAAAAACTCCAGATTACAAAAATTTACACCGTCTGCAACATAAAGATGGCAGTTACCTATGGATTTTAGATCGAGGCGTGGCCGTTTGGAACACTGCAGGTAAAGCCATTCGCATGGTTGGCACCCACACCGATTTAACTGCCTTAAAGCAAGCAGAAGAAGCCTTGAAAAAAAGTGAAGAAACCTATCGCTACATTGTAGAAACTGCCCAAGAAGGCATTTGGGTGATTGATGCTCAAGCAAAAACAACTTACGTGAATACTAGAATGGCAGAAATGTTAGGCTATTCAGAAGCAGAAATATTGGGAACTTCACCCTTGGATTTTGTAAATGAAACTTATCGGGAAGAAGCCAAACGATATCTTGAATATCATCAGCAAGGTCGAGGAAAAATTCAAGACTTCTGTCTGCAACGTAGAGATGGTAAAGAATTATGGGTTATCGTGTCAACCACTGTGCTCCTTGATAAACTTGGCGAATTTTCAGGAATTTTGGGTATGATCACTGACATTACCCAACGTAAGCAAATGGAATCAGAATTAAAACAAGCTAAGGAAAAAGCTGAAATGGCCAATCAAGCTAAAAGTATGTTTTTGGCTAATATGAGTCATGAATTACGCAATTCTCTCAATGGAATTTTGGGGTATGCGCAAATTCTTGGTCGAGATATGCATTTGAACCAAGGCCAAAAAGAAGAAGTTAAAGCTATTGAAAAAGGTGGCGAATATTTATTGAGTTTGATCAACGATATTTTAGATTTGGCCAAAATTGAAGCTGGACGCATAGAATTATTCCCCAGTATTATACGATTGGAAAACTTTTTATCCGATATTACACAACCATTTCAATTGCGGGCTCAAGAAAAAGGTATTGAATTCGTATGTCAATATTTGTACAAACTGCCCTCAGTTATCGAAGTCGACGAAACTCGCTTGTCTCAAATTTTGATTAACTTGTTAAGTAATGCTTTTAAATTTACTGAACAAGGCAAAATCACCTTTAAAGTGGCTTACACTGACAAAAAATTGCATTTTAAAGTGCAAGATCAAGGCTGTGGAATTGCGCCTGCCGACCTGAAAAAATTATTCTTACCTTTTCAACAAATGGGAAACAAAAAACATCGTTATCAAGGCGCGGGACTGGGATTAGCCATTTCCAAAAGATTGGTTGAAATGATGGGAGGAGAATTGAAAGTCGACAGTATATTGGGGGAAGGCAGTGTTTTTGAATTACTTATTCCTCTTTCCCAATTGCCAGAAACTTCAAACCCTAACCCCAATTCAGAAGAGAATCATTTTCTTGAAATCATAGGTTATCAAGGTGATCCTCGAACCATTTTAATTATTGATGACGATGACATGAGTCGTCATATTTTAATGAAATTCTTAGGAGATTTGGGATTTATAGTATTGGAAGCCTCTAAAGGGCAAATTGGCCTAGAAAAAGCTCAGATCATGCCCATTCTTGACCTGATACTGGTGGACTTGATTATGCCAGATTTAGACGGATTTTCAGTTATAAGACAGATTAGACAACTGCCACACCATCAAAATACTCGTCTTATCGTAGTCTCAGGCAGTGCCTTTGAAATGGATCGTCAAAAAAGTGCAGAAGTGGGGGGAAATGATTTTTTATAGTTAAACCCATTGAATTTACAGCACTTTTAGAAAAAGTCCAAACCCACTTAAGCTTGATTTGGATTTACCGGGAAAAAAGTGATCAAGGAAATCAATCGACAATTACAGACGCCTCAATAATTTCCATACTGCCTTTTATACAACTGACGGCAACACAAACCCAACTGTTATTGGGATTGGCTAAAAGTGGAGATGTGCAGGGTATTTTTGAACAGTTGCAAGAATTGGGAAAAACCAATGAGCAACTCAAGGAGTTTACCACCTATCTTTATCAATTGGCAGAGCAATTTGAATTTGAAGAAATTTGTAGAATTTTGGAAATGGTAAACGAAAATTCCATACAGGAAGAATTGGCAGGCAAGATGCTGGTTTGAATGTTCTCAGTCTACATAAAATGCGCTTCGCAAAAAACGCTCGCGCATCCTATGTGGTTTTTTTATGGTTCGTTAGCTATAATCTCTATCTTTTTATCTGGAGTAAAAAATGAGTGTTGAAATTACACATATAACTAAAGTTAAAATAACAAAACTCTGGGGCGAAGATTTGAATTTGGAATGGCATTTGAATCCTGATGTCAATGTCTTGGCCGGCGATAATGGCAGTGGGAAGACTACCATTCTCAACTTGATAGCAGGGCTACTCACAGGTGCCGATAATTTCCCTAAAGATGTTCATAAACTTACCGATGGTATTCGGATAGAATTTAATAATTCTTCAACAGTCTCAATGGAAAGAATTAGAGGTTCTATTGAGAATTTGGAAAAGCAGGCCGACCATGATGAGTTACTCAAAAAGCTTCTTTCTAATCTGCGTGAAATCGAAGGCAGGAACTATAACAATCTTAAAGAAAAAGAAATCGATATATCCTATCCAGCCGTGAATGGAAAGCCGGTGAAAGCTGGCAGTGAAGAACTAAAAGTGATTCGTCTTGACCATGTCAGTACGTTTGACCAACCTCTTCTGCCAATAGAACTGTTACGAAAACGCACCGCAGAGGGAGAAACTTATCTGGATTTTCTGATCGAGAGATTGGAAAAAAACTATCTGAACTATCAAGTTGATATTGGTAGAAGGGCACTGGAAGCGTTATCTGCTGGGGTGGGAGAAGTGGGTGCTATACTTCAACGAATTGGTCGCAAAAAGAGTTTATTTTTTGATTTCATGGACGGTTTGTTTAGCCACACCGAGAAACGGATTGACCGGCATGTTAATGGCATTTCGTTTCTCAAATCACCCAAACAGGTAATCAGTCCTTATCATCTGTCGTCTGGTGAAAAACAACTGTTAATTATCTTGCTGACGGCCCTGGTGCAAGATAATCAGCCAACGGTAATGATTTTGGATGAACCCGGATTGTCCTTGCATACGGATTGGCAAGAGAAGTTGATTGATAACATTAGAAATCTGAATGAACATGTGCAGATTATTATTGCTACTCATTCGCCTTCTATCATTATCAATGGTTGGCAGGATAAAGTTTTTGAAACGGTTGATATTCAGGTTAAAAAATAATTTGCTATGGCAAAACTGACCGATAACTTTAATTCTCAATATTTTGAGAGCAGAAATGCTTTAAACAAACGCACAGGAAAGGTTATTGAAGTTTTCGTAGAAAACGAAGACGATGTTCCTTTTTGGAAACATATTTTTGACCAATTTGACCTTCACACCAAAGTTAATCCTGCTTCTAAAACTTCTTTGGAGAGGGGTAAGCAAGCGGTATTAAAACACCTGGATCACGCTGGAAAGTTCTTACTGTTGTGTGTAGATAGCGATTACGACTATCTTTTAGATGGCGCAACCGAACTCTCAAGGAAAATCAAAGAGAATCCTTTTGTGTTTCAAACCTACACTTACTCCATTGAGAACTACAAATGCTTTGCTGAGGGTTTACATCAGGTAGTGTTAGAAGCAACCTTGAACGACCAGCAGGTGTTTGACTTTGTTGGTTTTATGGAACGATATTCTAAAATTGTGTACGAGTTGTTTCTCTACTCCTTTTACTACAAGAAACAACATCTTCTGGAAGCAGAAGGGTACCAAAAAAGGGAATATCAAATTAAACAAACTCAACTTAGCCAAGCAGAGTTAAAAAGGTGGCAAGAGGCTAACTCGCCTAAAGAGTTGTTTGAAATTAAGGAGGATTTTGGCAAAACCATCAGTATTCCAACTCAAGTGAACATTCACGGGGCCGATACACTAGAATTGACCAAGTTACAGCAGGTTATAACAGAAAGGTTGGCGGCTTTACCCAAAATAGAGGATACTGTTTTAGATTCTCTAAAAAGAGAACTCGCCAAGTTAGGTTTAGAACCTCGTAATACTTATTTGTTTGTGCGAGGACATAATATTTACGATAATGTGGTTCGAATGTTCCTAAACCCAGTTTTTGACTACTTGAAAGACCAAAAATTTCAGGAATATAATGAGTTAGCTAAAACCGATGAGGAGTTTGTGACAAAACGAGAGGAGTACAAAAAATTCGTCTTCACAGTGAAAAGAGATGAAATGACCTGCGTAGAAAGGATACTACATACGCATAAAAACTATCAATCTTGTCCCTTGATGCAAAAAATTAGAAATGACGTTGAAAGGTATAAAACTTGTAAGACGTAATTTATACAGTGAAATGACATTATCGTATTTAAATATACGCTTAGTACGGTAATTCTGTTAATGTTGTTCACTTACAACAACATTGTAGCTAAATTTGAGTTTTCATAATTTTGTAGTACAAAGCGTTTACTCAGTAAATTAAGAATATACATGAGCAACGCGACCACGCATTTTAAGCAAGCCCTTTTTATGGTCCCCCATATTTTCGAGTTGAATTTTTCTCCGATTTCCACTGCCAGGCAATGGGAATAAGTGTTCAAATAGCCTCAAAATAAGTATTCTTGACAATCTCAAAAAAGTAGTTTATCCTTAGATTTATAGTGTTTACGCAACTAAAACTCATGTTTAACTACCAGGAGACTACACAATGTCTATGACACCTCACTACCCCCCCCACTAGCTCAAAAGAGTTTAAATTACAGTTCTGATCCTCCCTTTAAAAGACAAGTTATTCCTCCTACTAAGCTGTCCTGTTTAATCCCCTATTTGAGCATTCCGCCTCTTCTTTGTGGACTGTTCCTGTTCCCCATGGCCAATGCTCAAAACTCCTTTCTCTTCTCTCCGAATGATCGCAGTTATTCCTACTCCATCAATCTAGATGAAGCCGTCCTTTACGTAGAAACAATTACTCTGCCAACTGAACAAAAAGAAGGTATTTGGAGTTTATTTACAACTGTTATGGAGGTAAATTCAAATGTCTAAGTTTTGTTCACAACAATTGCCTGTCTGTAAGGTAATTCCACCGTCGGGTTATAGTAGCAGAAAGGTGGGTGGAGTGTCAAGTGGTTTAATGGGGTGGCTTACTCTGTGTTTAGCCGCAATTCTTGGGTGGGCAATCACTCTTCCTGTTCATGCAGATGAAGATTGCAAATCTGAAAATACACGTTTTAGAGAATGGTGTCAGCAATTTGCTGGACCTAACTCTTCATATGGGCCAACATCATGTTCAGATTCATGTGTAATACTTTTTGTTTCAAAAAAGGATACTTATGATTCTTTCAAAGAAGGATGTGAGTCCTTTGGCGGAAAATTAGATTACGATAAATGGAGTATGGATTGGTCGTATACTTGCAGTTGGGTTGGTAATCCAACCCAAAACCAAAAGCAACCACCTCAAGCCAATTTCACTTTCTCCCCTTCAGAG
Source organism: Thiomargarita sp. (assembly GCA_020721005.1). Classification (GTDB taxonomy): domain Bacteria; phylum Pseudomonadota; class Gammaproteobacteria; order Beggiatoales; family Beggiatoaceae; genus DYNP01. Next base: position 3,294 of record DYNP01000025.1, on the reverse strand, counting down.
GGACCAACGCCACTAACTGTCACCTTGGATGGAAAAGGTTCTACGGATGATGGTTCAATTGCCAGTTATCAATGGGCAACCTCTGACGGAAAAACTGCCAGTGGTTCTACTGCGTCATTTGTTTTTGACAAAGAGGGGGCTTATACTATCACGTTGACGGTAACGGATAATGATGGGCTTACGAACAATTCTTCGCAAACTGTGACAGTAACTTCTTCTTCGTTAAAAGCAGATTTTACCTTCTCTCCTGCCACGGGTGAACCGCCATTAACAGTAACATTAGATGCTGGTGTCTCTACTCCGCAAGATGGCTCTATCGTCAGTTATGAGTGGCAAGCGGAAAGTTTATCAAGTGGTAAAATTATTTCGTTACCATCAAATAAAAATAGTGGGGTAAACTTGATTAATGCAGGTAAGTACCAAATTACCCTCACTGTTACAGACAAAGAAGGGAATAAAAATAGCGTTTCCAAGACGATAACTGTGGGAAATGAGGGTGAGATACAAGTTAAAAGTGTCACTTCCAAATATCCAGAAGGAACTCATTTCTTGGATGGTGTAGACCACGACGTTACCTACACTGCCGAAATTGACTGGGGCGAAACAGAACCCGGCACGGTCAGTTTCGTAACTCCAACTGGCACTAAAGATGTTGCCACAACGGGCAATACCGCTGAACAAACCTTTAACATGGGTAAGGACTTTGGTGTGTGTGGTAAATTGAAGGTGGTTGCAACGAGTAAAGATGGTACCAAGTCGCCTGAGAAAGAGGCGGATTTTGTCACCATGTCTAAACCTCGAGAAAATCTTATCTTTGTTCGTATAGGTGAAGATACAGGTGGTTTTTCCTACTCTCTTTCTTTGGGAGGAGTTAATATAGACTTCTTTGATTTGCTTGCTGAATCCGCAGGAGAGGATCCTATGCTTCACGAAACTCCTCTCAGACTCAAACTCATTCCTACCGTGGCGATCACGGTGGATAGTAGTAAAGGTGAAACTAAGATGGAAATGGATTGGGAAAATTTCAATCTATCTGGTGAGAAAGAATTTAAAGTAGGCAGTTTTGAAGCCGAATTGCATCCCACCATAAATGTGAATGGTAAGTTTGAAAGTTGCGAATGGAAGTGGGGGGGTGATGTCGGCATCTCAGGTTCAAGTAGTTTCAAAGCATCAACTTTGATAGGTGCATTTTCTATTGGGTGGGTGCCAGTACCTATATACTGCAAATTTACCATCTCCGCAGGTACAAATGGCAAATTATCTGTTGAAAAGGTTGAACCATTTGTTGCCATGGGTAAGATAGATGTCTCTCTTGGAGCTCGTGGTTCAGTTGGAGCCGGTTATGACGAAGTAGTTGCAATTGAAGGTTGGGTGGAACTTGGTGGTAAATTAGAATGGAAATTACCTCCACTAAATTTGAGTAACCCAACGAAAGGCACTGTGACTGACAAAATTGGTGTGGCCGCCGTTGCCCTTGCATGGAAATGGAAAGGGGAAATCATAAATTGTGAATGGGAATACGTAACCCAGAATGGTAAAGGCAACTGTTCTTCACCCTTCATCCGTTCTCGTTACGCTACCAACCCTACGTTGATAGAACGCGACTATTTGACCAACCCCAATTACGGCATGTTCAGAAAATCCATGAGAGAACTGCGAGACTCACAACCCGTCTCTCTCCAACAGGCCGTCTATCCCTATTCAGATGCCGACACCTCGGGCAGCCAAAACGCCCTCTATGCCACTTGGCTATCTGATAACTCCGCACGGTCCGCAGTCAATCGCACCCAAGTCGTCTTCTCCACTTGGAACGGCACCGACTGGACCAACCCACAACCTATTGCGGACGACGGCACCGCAGACTTTCATCCCAAAATCCTAGCCTTTGGCGACAACAGCGCATTGGCCACTTGGGAAGATGTCAAAACCACCCTGGCAGATACCGCCCAATTGGAAGACATGTTGCAAGCGATGGAAATCTCCGTCTCCAGTTACAACCCGCAAACGCAACAATGGACTGGTACGCAACGCCTAACGGACAATACCTCTCTCGATAGAAGTCCCAAACTGGCGGGCAAGACAACGGGCAACGCTATCGTCACTTGGATAAGCAACGTGGCTAACGACATTATGGGCAGTGCTGACAAACCCAATCAACTGTGGTATGCCCGCTATGCTAACAACAGTTGGAACACCCCCCAACAAGTTGCCAATATTCCCTATCCCCTCCTCAAATACAACACCGCCTTCGATGGTCAAAACGGTTACGTGGTATTGAGTGTGGACACCGACGGCGACCTTACAACCATTGAAGACCATGAACTGTTCCAACTCACCTTCACCAATGGCGTGTGGAGTGCCTTGACTCGTCTAACCACCGACACCTTGGCTGATGACAACCCTCAACTGGGTCTCGACCCCAACGGGCAAGTTGTCCTCACCTGGCTGAAGAACAACGAAATCTCTAGCGTGGTCAATTTTGACCTGAATACTCGCACCGTCGTCAGAACCGATGACAGCGGCTATTCCAGCAACCTCGCCGATTTCAAACTGGCCCAAGCCACCGAGGGCAAATTAGCGATAGTCTGGGCGGAACCGTCCGCCGAACACAGTTCCGACCTTCACGCTTTGTTTTATAACCCCGTTGGTAACATTTGGGGAGGTTTAAGACAACTAACCGCGGATTCCGAAACTGAGAAGCGCATTACCGCGACCTTCTTTGGCACCGACACCTTAGTTGCCCTGTATAACCGCAGCCAAGTGGGAGACGTTTCCACCTCGACCAGCCCGACCACCAGCCCGAAAGTGGATACTCCTGTCGCGGTATACACCGACCTCTACATGCTTAAACACACCCTGCGGGCGATAGACTTTACCAAGATTGACCTACCTGAATTGGGTGCGATAGAAGGCGACACCTTTGCCTTCGACCCCGCAGGCAACCTGACTGACACTCAAGCCATTCTCAGTGGCGGGATTTCAATCAATGGCGGCCCGTTCAAAAATCTCATCACCTTCCAAGACAATCTGGAACACGGTGAAAATGCCGAACCGGTGACCCTCAAAGGCCTCATCATTCCTGACCCCAAACACGATGGCAAATCCGCCGACATTTTTGCCTTTGGCGAATACACCCCGTATGGAGACGACCTCAACGACACCACTTGCCCCACCCAAGTGGCCAACCCTGAAGCCGTACCGTTTTACGTGATGGAAAGTTTGCCCAAAAACTATGTCACTTGGGAAGGTGCCAAAACCCCGTCCAGCATCCCAGCGTTTCTATACAAAAACGTC
>DYNP01000024.1 GCA_020721005.1 Thiomargarita sp. | reverse complement strand
CTGGAAATTTTTCGGTCATCAGGGTGTCCTGTCGTTGTGGTGGAATTTTTGGGTCTTTTTTGTGGGGGGTGAAAAAGAGAGGTCATGGGATAGGGTGAAAGGGTAAGGGGAGTCATAATGTAGGGTGTGTTGGTGGGAGCGTAACATAGATTGAAGGTGCTGTTTTTATTCATACAGACCGCGACGCGGTCAAGACTGCATTCCCAAGTGGCACTTGGGAACGAGGCAACGAGGCAACCACAAGGGATTGCCCCTACAAAATCAACGGAACATGACGGGTTAATGTGAATGCGTAAACCCTTGTAGGGGCTGGGTTTATCCCTACCCTATTTTTACCTATAAAATGTATGGGTAAATTTTCAAAAAATATCGCGATCCCCGCAAGCGGGGATATCTAAAAGGAAAGAGAAAAAAGATAAAAGACTTAAAAGGTTAAAAGCACACAGTGCTGAGTTTTACATCCTGGAAAGACGCAAACCCCCGAAGTAGTTCCCGACAGTAGTATTGCCCCAACTACGGAAGGCACAACGCAACCAACTGTCACTGTCGTTCCAAGAACCCCCACGAAGGGGATGCGCATCAAGAGTTCCTCCACTTATCCACGCACTTCCATCGGTGGGCGCTCCTTTATAGTCCGAATGCCACAGGTCTTCACACCATTCCCAAACATTCCCGTGCATATCATACAATCCAAAGGCATTGGGCTTCTTTTCTCCCACCGGGTGAGTTTTTCCCCCGGAATTTTTATCATACCACGCATAAGTTCCTAATTGGCTTGCGTCATCTCCAAATGAATAAGCGGTCGTTGCTCCTGCTCGACATGCATATTCCCATTCTGCTTCACTTGGCAATCGATAGGATTTACCGGTTTGCTCTGCCAACCATTGAGTATAAGCTTTGGCATCGTTCCAATTCACATTGATCACTGGACGTTGACCGCGCCCCCAACCCTCATCCTTTGGCTTTGCGTGCCCCGTGGCCTCGCAAAATCGATCATAGTCATCAAATGTAACCTCATATTGACTCATGGCATAGTCATACCCTATGGTCACTTTGTGCACCGGTTTTTCATTACTTTCTCCCGTGTCACTGCCCATGTTAAATGAGCCCTTGGGAATCCACACCATTTTGGGACCCCAGCCTCCATTTTTAAGCCGATCCTGAAAAACAGAGCTCGCAACAAGACCCTTGAATTCAAGAGGGAAAGTCTTACCCATTCCGGCCAAAAAACTGCTTTGCAACTGATGATCTTTGGTCACAGTAACAAACCAAGGTTTCTCATTACCTTCAGCGTACAGTTGTTTAACTTCTTCCCGCCCAATTCGGAAAATAGCTTCAAACACAAAATTGGGCAAGGAAAGTACAAATTGCTGGGACCAAGGCAAAGGTTGCACAGACACTCTAAAAATTCCAGTATCCGCATCATAATGTGCCTTATCCAATATCAAAGACACAGTCCCAGCTCGCACTCCAGACACCTGCCGCAAACTGGCTTGATTAAAAATATCAATCAATTGCAACTTATACAATTCAAACTGCCGCTGCCGTTCCACAAACTCAGCAGTAGTCTCCAACACTTCCCGCTCCGACATTATTGGAGAAAATACCGCTGTAAAATCCACCTGACCCTTTGCATTCAAAGGCAATTGATTAACAGAACTTGAAACCTCAGACTTAGACGGAGGTTTAGCCGATGATTTTGGTTCAGCAGGCTGAGATTGAACATTTGTTTGCTGCTGCTGCTGTTGAGGAACAGATGGAGAACTTAAATTTCCCCTTTCAACTGTTTTATACAAAACAACAATACACATCACTACAACCAATATCGTTATTCCTATCAACCACGACCAATCAACCACTTCATGAAGCATAAGAACAAACGCCACTGAAGACACCAGTCCAGCCAATAGCTCTAAAATCAAATTTTCTGAAAACATCCTTTTAAAAGCAAGTCCCCCGCTGAACACAAACAAAATCGCAATAATAATCTTCAACGTCAACATAATCATCAAAAATTCTCCTCACGAAAAAATTCCTATTAACCCGGCGCATTCTATCACACAAACTGGCAAAGATCAATCATTTCAACCCCCTGATATTCAACAATTCTCATTCAAAAAACCTTAGCTGCAATGACTCCAGCCTCATCACGCAATCCCTGATTGATATCTCCCCATCGACCTTCTTCTCGATAGACCACAATTTGTAATCCTTGACACAATTGCAATAACTCATTGTTTGCCAAACGATAAGAGGGATTGCGAGGCCCATACTCTGCATGCACCGAATTGCGAGTGAAGGTTTGGTAAAATAACAGCCCATTGGGTCTTAATGCTGCAAATAAATGGGGAATTAAGCTTCTTTCCAGAAAACGAGAAATTACAATGACATCAAAACTATTGGGTTTGGGAGGCTCAAGCAGCACATCTTGTTGCAGCGCCTGCACCCTCAAATGTTGCTGAGCTGCTTGCTGCCGAAGACGTTCAATAGCCACCGAAGACACATCCCAAGCCGTGGTCTCCAAGCCTTGACGAGCCAGCAATAATGCATTCGCTCCCAACCCACAGGCCAAATCCAGAGCGTGACCCTGGGCAGGCAATAAGTGGAGGTGTTGGGCAAGAATCCATGCTGGAGGAGGCAAATCTAGGCGATTTTGATAACGTTGGTCCCAATCTATAGATGGATTTAAAAAAGTTGGATCAGTACTCATGAGTTTATCATTCATCAAATTATGGCTGCTGAGCGAATTTCCCTGAGAATAGGTAAGCCAGATCAATAATAGGAATGGCAATGCCTTCCCAAAGAAAACAAGAAATGACCAGAGGGGAAAACCAATATTTTTGGTATTCTGGTAAATCGCAGGCTTGTTCATTATTTACATAAATGGGGGTGGGAAAGGCTGCCAGTCGCAGTCCTCCATAGCCTACAGGTTGGGAAGGGTCTTCTTGGTATACACCTATACCTACTATTTCTTGAGTATTATGCAACATTTTTTGACTGCCGAGTAAAGTGGGAATATCCAATACGGGCAAGATATGTTCTTGGAAAACAAGCACTTCACTGCAATATGAGGGTGCACAGGGAATTTCAAAAAATAGGGGAGATGTTAGGACGTGGGACATTTCATGAAAACCCACCGCGGCTTGTAAACCTTTGCCAAAATCCAGTAACCAGGCTCGACTGGCTTCTTCTGTTTTCATTGTGTATTTCCTTGATTGTTAACGATCTTCTAACTCAGATAACAGAGCACGTTCGTAATTGTTTGATAGGTAAGCCAAATATTCGATTAAGGTTTCTCCGGTGCATATACAACCCATTTTTTCTTGGAAAAAGACCAGTTGGGTGATTGGAGAGGCTGTATTTTGCATGACTTTGGGCAGCAGTTGAAAGTGCAAATGGGCTTCTCTGATGTCTATGTTTTCAACTTCATCACACATGATGCCCACTGGCAATTCTGGTGATTTGAGCAGGGCAAAAAATTCTCTCTTTTCAGGAATATCCAGTAATAAGGAAAGATCTTCTGCCAAGCAGAAGATTGGGGAATTTTGACCATGTCCATGCTCTTGACCAAACCAGCCAACGGCTCCAAATTCAGTTTGGGTTTTGTGGACGTCGGCAATGATTTCTACTGATTGAATGTCATCTTGGGGAACGAATAGTTGCATGCTTTCAAACATGAGTAACACATAAAATTGTGGGTTCATAACAGGTCATTTTGGCAAAAGGTGGAGATTTTTGGGTCATTGGCGATATAAAATTGGTTTTTTATTTATGACGTTGTTGAAAAGTGGAGGGATTACTATTTTCCAATACAGAAGGTGGAAAAAATTCGTTCCAATAGGTCTTCAGTGGTAAATTCTCCAGTGATTTCATTGAGGGCTTGTTGGGTTTGTCTCAGTTCCTCGGCCAGTAATTCCCAATATTCCAGTTGGGTGGCGGCTGTTTGTAAGGCCAGTTGAGCCCGTTGTAGTGCTTCCAAGTGGCGCCGGCGTGCCAAGAAATGTCCTTCTGTAGCAGGTTGCAGGCCCATTTTTGTTTTCAGATAGGTTCTGAGTTCCTCAATCCCAGCTCCAGTTTTGGCGGAAAGGTATAGAGTATTATTTTCTGTTAAACCGGCAGAATGACCGGTTAGGTCAATTTTGTTGCGAATGATGAGGGGGGAATGGGGTAAGTTGGCGAGTAATTCGGCATTGGCTTTGTCATCTGGGTGACGGTCGTCAAGGAGCAGGAGAATGTGATCGGCTTCTTGCATGGCTTGTTTGGCTCGTTTGATCCCTTCTTGTTCCACGGGATCTTCAGTTTGTCGTAATCCAGCGGTGTCAGTGATGTGCAAGGGCATGCCGTCAATTAAAATCTGTTCCCGGATAATGTCTCGAGTGGTGCCTGGTAAAGGAGTAACGATAGCGGTCTCTCGTCCAGCCAAACAGTTGAGTAGGCTGGATTTTCCAACGTTGGGTTCTCCCACTAATACAATTCTCATACCTTCTTTGAGTAAATAGCCTTGTTGGGCAGTGGCGAGTAAAGAGGCAAGTTGTTGAAGCAAGGAGTTGATTTTAGTGGTTATTTGGTCGGTGGCCAGGGGGTCAATGTCTTCTTCGACAAAGTCGATGTTGGCTTCGACATAGGTACGTAACCAGATGACTTGTTCTACTAGGTTGTGGATGTGTTGAGAGAATTGACCTTGTAGGGAATTGAGGGCACAGCGACTGGCTTGAAGGGAGGCGCTTTCGATGAGATCGGCGATGGCTTCTGCTTGAATGAGATCCAGTTTGCCGTTGAGGAAGGCGCGCTCAGAGAATTCACCAGGTCTGGCTAAACGGGTTCCCAAAGTCAGTAAGGTGCTCAGGAGTTGGTCGAGGATGACAGGTCCCCCGTGACCTTGTAGTTCTAAAATAGGTTCTCCAGTGAAAGAATTTGGGGCTGGAAAGTATAAGGCAATACCTTGGTCCAACAGTTGTCCTTGGGAATTTTTAAAGTTGCAGAGGGTTGCATAGCGTGGGGTGGGCAATTTGCCGAGCAGGGACTGGGCGATATGAGGAACTTTGGGACCAGAGATGCGGATAATTCCGATGCCACCACGGCCTATGGGAGTGGCAATGGCGATGATGGTTTCGGTGTCCAGGTCAGTAGATAGAGTTGGGGAAGTGTTGGGCATGTGCAGGATTGGAAGGCGTTAGGGTGGGTGAATTTGGGTATTGTTCCCAATTTTAATTTGCCAATTGGGTTGAGATAGGCTATTGTAATCGATTGTGATTTATTTTGGTAAAAGGATAATTAATGCGCCCAAGTGGTAGATCTGTAGACGAATTACGTCAAATAACTTTGACTCGCCGTTATACCAGTTATGCTGAAGGTTCGGTATTAGCGGAGTTTGGTCGAACAAAAGTACTTTGTAATGCCAGTATTGAGGAACGGATACCTCGATTTTTGAAGGATAAAAAGCAGGGGTGGGTGACGGCTGAGTACGGTATGTTGCCGCGTTCCACTCATGATAGGATGCAACGGGAAGCTAGCATGGGTAAGCAAGGAGGTCGTACTTTGGAAATTCAACGGTTGATCGGACGTGCTTTGCGGGCGGTGGTCAATTTGGAGGCTTTGGGAGAACGTACGATCACGTTAGATTGTGATGTTCTTCAAGCGGATGGAGGCACTCGAACTGCCGCCATTACCGGCAGTTATGTGGCTTTGGTGGATGCAGTAAAAATTCTGCAAAAACGTAATTTGATCAGCACTTCACCTATCCATGGCCATGTTGCCGCTGTTTCCGTAGGCATTTATCGCGGCAATGTAGTACTAGATTTGGATTATCAGGAGGATTCTGAGGCGGAAACGGATATGAATGTGGTGATGAATGAGGTCGGAGCGTTTGTAGAAATTCAAGGTACAGCAGAAGGTCATGCCTTTCATTATCCGGAATTGGAGAGTTTATTGGCTTTGGCCAAACAAGGAATTAATCAGTTGATCCAGGTTCAAAGTCAAGCTTTGGCTATGGAATGAGGTGAGAGAGGATAAGATGAGTCATTGCTTGGCCGATGCCTTGGCAATTGTAAATCAACGTATTGAAGCTGCGATGCTGCAGTTTCAGCGCTCGCCGAACAGCGTCCAACTGTTGGCAGTCACCAAGGGACAATCAGCGGCTACTATTTTGCAGGCTTGGCAGTTGGGTCAACGGCAGTTTGGGGAGAGTTATGTGCAGGAGGCACTGCCAAAATTGGAGGTATTAAATGCTTACCCAATCGTGTGGCATTTTATTGGTCCTTTACAAACCAATAAGTTGCGATGGATTGCTGAACACTTTGCCTGGGTGCATTCTTTAGACTCCTTGAAACATGCCCAGCGTTTGAGTGCTCAACGTCCTGCGGAACTACCTGCTTTAAATGTGTGTATTCAGGTGAATGTGAGTCGAGAACCGCAAAAAGCAGGTATTACAGAGGCGGAAGCTCTGGAGTTGATTCCTCAAATTAAAAAGTTACCCAGACTGCAATTAAGGGGATTGATGACGTTGCCGGCTTACACTGATGATTTTGAACAACAACGACAATCCTTCCGACAGTTGGCTGAGTTTTGCAAATATTTAGGGACCTTGGGACACGCATTCGATACGTTGTCTATGGGTATGACGGATGATTTGGAAGCAGCTATTGCAGAAGGATCGACCTTAGTAAGAGTAGGAACAGCCCTGTTTGGACAACGCAATTGAGCATCCCATGGGGCAGGCGTTGGCAAAATCTTGCGTCTCTACTTTATCTGTGGCATAGTATTCCACTTTAATTTATTCATATTAAGCATCCTATTGGGGAGACCTTTGATGGACTTTTTAATCGCAACCGCTTGGGCGCAGCAAGCTGAACCAAGCACCAGCAGTACTTTAGCCAGTTTATTACCGTTGGTTATCCTATTCGTAGTATTTTACTTTCTATTAATACGTCCTCAAACTAAGCGAGTTAAGGAACACAAAAAAATGGTGGATTCCTTGGCTAAGGGAGATGAGATCGTTACCAATGGCGGCTTATTGGGCAGAATCACCAATTTGGGAGACAATTTCGTCATCGTAGAAATTGCCCAAAACGTCGAAGTTAAGGTGCAACGTTATCAAGTTGCTGCCGTCATGCCCAAAGGGACTTTAAAAAACACCTTGTAAACACTGTTTAAGGAATTACACACTACATGAACCAATATCCATTGTGGAAATACCTACTGATCTTCACTGTCATCACCGCTTGTACTCTATATGCTTTACCTAACCTATTTGGTGAAGACCCCGCAGTACAAATTTCCTCTGGTTATGCTAGAGACCTAGAAATTACCGAAGAAGTTCGTAAACTTGTGGAGACCAGACTCCAAGAAGCCAAATTAATCCCTCTAAAAACTGAATTTTCCCCCAAACAACTCCTGCTGCGTTTCAAGGACACTGACGCCCAATTGAAGGCATATACCTTTTTAAGGGATATTTTGCCACTGGAACTGCCTGGCTATGTCGTTGCCCAAAATTTAGCCCCCGCCACTCCCGACTGGCTCACTTCCTTAGGCGCCAAGCCCATGTATTTGGGACTGGATTTACGAGGGGGAGTGCACTTTCTCATGCAAATCGACATGGAAACTGCAATTCGGCAAGATGAAGAACGCTATATTGACGAATTGCGCACCCTATTTCGGGAACAAACTCTGCGTTATAAGGGAATTAATCGCCTGATCACCGAAACTGGGGGAGGCGTTCAAGTCATCTTCCCCGATCAAGAAACCCGAACCAAAGCTCGCCAATTGGTGGAAAAGCAATACACTGAATTTCTGATCACTGAACAGGAAGTCCCTCAAGAATACCGCCTCCATTTGGCCTTCACTGAAATGGCCCTCAAAGAAAGTCAAGAAGGGGCTTTGGAACAAAATATCACCACTTTACGCAATCGAGTCAATGAGTTAGGGGTTGCCGAACCCATCATTCAAAGACAAGGGAATAATCGCATCGTCGTCCAATTGCCTGGCGTTCAAGACACCGCACGCGCCAAAGAAATCTTGGGCTCCACTGCCACCTTAGAATTTCGTATGGTGGAAGGGGGACCGGAAGACTGGTCCCAAGCTGAACGCACCGGCAAACCTCCCATCAACGCCCGCCTGTATCATCGTCGGGATGGCAGTCCCATTCTCTTGAAAAGAAGCATCATTGTCACTGGAGACCAAATCAATGATGCCGCCGCCAGCCTTGACCAACAAACTGGACAACCCGTTACCGTGGTCAGTTTGGACAGTAAAGGGGGCAAACGCATGAACGACACCACCAAAGTCAATATTGGCAACCTGATGGCCGTGGTATTCATTGAATACAAAGTCAAAACCACCACTGTAGACGGCAAAGAAATCACCACCCGAGACAAAACTGAAGAAGTGGTCAATGCCGCAACTATCCAAGAACAATTCAGCAAACGCTTTCAAATCACTGGATTAGGCGCCAAAGAAGCCCGTAATCTTGCCCTCCTGTTGCGAGCCGGCGCTTTAAAAGCCCCCATGGAAATTATAGAGGAACGCACCATCGGTCCCAGTCTTGGCAAAGAAAATATTGAATTGGGACTGTTCTCCATGCTCATCAGTTTTATCGCAGTCATGATTTTCATGGGTTTACGTTACAACCTCTTTGGACTCGTAGCCAACTTCGCCCTGCTCATGAACGTCGTTGTACTCGTTGCTCTACTTTCTCTCTTACAAGCGACCTTAACCTTACCCGGTATTGCCGGCATTGTGTTAACCTTGGGCATGGCAGTCGATGCCAACGTATTGATTTTTGAACGCATTCGTGAAGAATTGGCCAACGGGAATACCCCCCAATCCAGCATTGAAGCTGGCTATGAACGGGCATTCACCACCATTTTTGACTCCAATATAACCACCTTAATTGCCGGAGTTGTACTGTTTAGCTTTGGGACTGGACCCATCAAGGGATTTGCTATCACCCTATCCCTGGGTATTGTCACCTCCATGTTCACCGCTATTTTAGTCAGCCGAGCAGTTATCAACTATCTTTATGGCGGTCGAAAATTGACCAAAATACCCGTTTAACAGGGAACAACTTATCTTATGATCAACAAATTCAACTACAACATCGATTTTCTTGGAAAAAAAGCCCTGGCCTTAGCCCTGTCTGCCGCCTTATTGGGCACCTCAATTTTCTCCTTCTTCCTACAGGGACTCACCTTTGGCATTGATTTCACTGGGGGCACCCTCATTGAAATCGGCTACACCCAACCTGTGGAATTAACCCCCATTCGTTCCTCCTTACACAGCAGCGGTTTTCCAGACGCCATTGTTCAACATTTTGGGACCAATCGAGACGTACTAATACGTCTAAAAAATCGAGAAAAACCTGCAGCCACTCAAGATTCTCAAACTCCGATCGACCTTTTAAGTACTCAAGTATTAAGCGTTCTCCAACAACAAAACTCAGATGCCCAAATGCGTCGGGTTGAATTTGTGGGTCCCCAAGTTGGCAACGAGTTGGTTGAACAAGGAGGACTTGCCGTATTATACACCCTCATTGGCATACTTATTTATGTTACATTTCGATTTGAATACCGCCTTTCCTTTGGCGCCATTGCTGCCTTGGCACATGATACTGTCATCACTGTAGGAGTATTCTCCCTCTTCCAAATGGAATTTGACCTCACCGTATTGGCGGCTGTATTGGCAGTCATTGGGTACTCAATCAACGACACCATTGTCGTTTTTGACCGCATACGAGACAATTTCCTAAAAATGCGCAAACAAACCCCAGAAGTTGTGATCAACACCTCCATCAATCAAACCCTGACCCGCACCATCATGACTTCGGGAACGACTTTATTGGTCGTGGTGGTGCTGTTTGCAATAGGAGGAGAATTGATTCATGGTTTTGCCACCGCTCTCTTGGTTGGCATTACCGTTGGGACCTATTCCTCAATCTATGTTGCCAGCACCCTGGCCTTAGCCCTGGGCATTGATCGTAAAAGTTTATTACCAGTACAAAAAGAAGGCGCTGATTTGCCCAACGCCTGATTTTTTTCTTTTTCCTATTATAGATAAAGTGTTGGGTTACACTGTGCTAACCCAACCTACCTTTCTACTGATTTATAATCTCCCCCAATATTATTAACCTATAATTGGCTGATTACTTTCAAAATTAGCCAATTATTAGATCAAAAAATCAACTCCACAAAAAGGTTTGAATCTATCCTAAACTCATTGCTCCAACTGTTTGCCAATACGCTATGGTACCTCTCCTATCTGCCCGAATGGCAAACTTTCAAAAGCAGTTTGTCCAACACAGAAAAAACTCAACGCCAATTACTATTTCACTTGCTACAACGCCATGCCCACACTTTCTTCGGCAGACAACATCATTTCCAGACCCTAAGAAGCATTGCCGAATATCAGGCTTCCGTGCCCTTTTCTACCCAAGAAGACTACTATTGCACCCCAGAGGAAGCCTCTGATAACACTCGTTTAATTCAAACTGCCAACACCCATCCTCTTACCTCCCTACACTCCACGCATATTCCCGAACCCATTCTGTATGCCTCAACACTAAAAACCGAATATCATCATGCCTTAGCACCCTGGACAGTTGACTTATTTACCCACAATTTATCCCTTTTTAAGGGACAAATTTACTGGTCCATTCCCCCTCTTGCCCATCATAATGCCTATAGCATTGCAGGATTCCCAACAGAATTTGAACAAGACCCGGAAGCCCTCAGCAACTTACATTATCACCTGTTAAACCGGTTGTTGGCGGCGCCCATTCAATTGCGATTGATCACAGATTTAGAAACTTATCGCTATCTCACCCTACTATTTCTACTCCGCAGCCCACAATTGAGTCTCATTTCAATCTGGAATCCCAGTTTTTTAACTGCCCTATTAGCCAGATTGCCCGCCTGGTATCTAAGATTAGCCACAGACATCAACAATGGCACCCTGACCCCACCTCGCCCATTACCCTCTGATCTCCATGCCCAACTCAGTGCTCTCAACCTGCCAAATCACCGGCGCGCTTTAGAAATCACCACGATTTGTGAAAACTACCAACAACCTGCCACTATTTACAATTTTCTATGGCCAAATTTACAACTTATCGCCTGTTGGACCGATGCTCAAATCAAGAAATCCTCAAATGATTTGAGACTGCTATTCCCAAAAGCTCGTATTCAAAACAAGGGACTTTGTTCAACAGAAGGATTTATCAGTTTCCCACTGACCAAAAGAGCCGGCAGCATTTTGGCCATTCGTTCCCATTTCTTTGAATTTTTACCCACCACCGGGGGAAAAATTCGCTTGGCTCATGAATTGGATGTCGATCAACACTATGAAATTGTCCTGACAACAGGCGGGGGACTGTATCGTTACCAAACTCAAAGCATTGTCCACATCATTGGTTACCAAGCCACCTGCCCTCTATTACATTTTGTGAAAAAAACAGAATGGATTTCTGATTGGTTTGGGGAAAAATTGCAACACAGTTTTGTAGAAAAAACCCTTAAGCATCTGTTATTTCAATATAAACTGTCGCCTAAACTGGCCCTATTGAGTTGTGAAAATTTGGCAGACAATCATTATGCCTATGTTTTCTTTATCGAAGTTGCCACTTTTATTCCTCAACATACCCTCTTTAACCTAACTTGGGAATTGGAAAAAAATTTGCAACAAAATCCTCACTATACTTATTCTCGAACCTATGAACAACTGGACAGTTTGCGATTATTTCGGATTGAACGAGAAGGATTGGAAACCTACACCAAAGTTTGCAACACGTATGATTTAAAAACCACCGTGCTTACCTCCAAAAATGGCTGGTTGCATTTGTTTCAAGGACATTTATTTGAAGTGGAAAAAGAATTGGGACTTGTTTCATCCCCTTGAATAATAAGAGAATTTGATTCTTAAAATTGTTAAATGGGAGACTCGACCATTCTCACCAAGCGAAAGCCTAAATGTACATCTCGATAATCTTGGGAATTCCATTGCCGAAAAGCCACTCGAACCGCCGACGTGCCTTCATTCCGAGAACCGCCGCGAATCACTCGAGCCCAACAATCCCCTGTATTCCAAACTGCACCATTGATAGGCGCACTGATGTAATTATGATTCCAACAATCAGCAACCCATTCACTGACATTACCTGTCATATCATATAATCCAAACGGATTGCTATTCAAACTGCCTACCTTTAAAATTGGATGCGGTCCCCAATGCTCATTGCAACCATTACAATTCTCTTGGTCAAATTCCATTTTATTCCCCCACCAGTAAATACTTTGAGTGCCTCCCCTAGCCGCATATTCCCACTCTGCCTCACTGGGTAGCCGATAGATGCCCATGTCAGTAAAAGGTTTATTCTCATTTAACCAATCGATATATCGCTTCACCATTCTCCAAGAAACCAATACCACCGGTTTACCCGGTTCATTATGCTCTAAAAAATCCTCAGTCAATAAATGAGGCTCCTGCTCCTTGGCAAAGGGCATAAATTGTTCAAAAGTAATTTCATGCTGGCTGATTTGAAAGGAATAAGTCAGGGTGACTTTATGTTGAGGAAGTTCATAATCGGTGGCTTGCAAATCTATATTCCCCTCCGCCAAACATTTGGCTTTTTGAGAGGGGCGCGGACAACTTCCCATGAAAAAGCTGCCCGGGGGAATCGTTTTAAACTGGGTACCCAAATAATTCGTAAAATCAGCCCCTAATGCCAATGGATTCAATAACATATTTAATAGCAATGCAATTATAACCATATAACCTGTCCAAATCAACTCACTGTTAAAACTGAATAGATGACTCCTCTTGCAAAAAGTAAACCAAGCAGTGAGTAACCGATAGGTTTCAAGTTAAATTGGCTGTAAAAACATCCTATTAAAAATTAACAGTACCTCAAAAAAGATTTGCATACTTACCTCATTAAGGTTGATAATTTTTCGGGATTACTATTTTGATTTGAGTAATCTCAAAGCATTGAGCACCACCACTAGAGAACTGGTTGACATTCCCAAAGCCGCTAACCACGGAGCTATCCAACCCACGGCTGCGGCTGGCAATGCCAGTAAATTATAACCAATTGCCCAGATTAAATTTTGTCGAATAATGCTTAATGTTTTTTGAGCAGTGTGCACTGCCAGTTGTAATTGGGACAATTGTTCGGACAGCAAGATCATATCGGCACTGGCTTTGGCCACTTGAGTCCCACTGCCCATGGCAATTGAAATTTGGGCGCTGGCCAATACAGGTGCATCGTTGATACCGTCTCCGATCATTGCCACAATAGCGCCTTGATTTTGAAGTGATTTTACAAATTGCAGTTTGTCTGCGGGACTCATGGAATGACCCATTTCAGTAATGCCCAAAGTTGCAGCTACGGTTTGAACTGCGGAAGCATGGTCTCCACTCAATAATAACACTGATTTTCCTTGTTGTTTAAGAAATTGGATCAGTGATTGAGCCCCGTCTCGTAATTGATCGGTGAGTAAAAAGGCGGCTTGTAAACCTTCAGAATTGGCTAATAAAATCAAGGTGTGCCCTGGAGCATACAAAGTTTCTGCATGGGCAACTTGCAAAATATGGCCTGTATGTTGTTGAATAAATAGGGGAGTGCCAATAAAATAAGGGGTGCCCAATACCTGTCCAGTCAGCCCGGCTCCCGGATGATTGATCACTTCTATGGCATTGAGAATTCTTTCTTTGGTCGGCAAAGTATTTAATAATGCTTGGGCAATGGGATGTTCGGAGTGACGTTCCAAAGCAATGGCGATTTGCAAAACTTGTTTCATATCCTGTTGATTATTCAGCAGATGAATCGCTGAAACTTGCAATTTTCCTGCCGTAAGAGTGCCGGTTTTGTCGAATACAAAATGAGTGGCTTTCGCCAAGGTTTCTAAAGCGTGACCACGAGTGATCAAAATTCCAGATTGGGTAAGATGGCTGGTGGCTGCTGTGATTGCAGTGGGTGTGGCCAAAGAGAGAGCACAAGGACAGGTGATGATGAGCACGGAAAGAGTGATGCCCAACCAATTGGCTTCCCCCAGTTGCCACCAATAGGCGGCGACTGCGCTTGCCAGGAGGAGAACGCCAAATACAAAGCCACTGGCCAATCGGTCTGCCAGTTGAGTTAATGCGGGTTTTTCGGATTGAGCCCGTTCCAATAGGCGTAAAATGTGAGATAATGTGGTTTCTTCTCCAATTTTTTCAACTTGAATTTGTAAGGGACTTTCAATATTGATGCTCCCGGCAATTACGGTTTCTCCGGACATTTTAGGCACGGGATAACTTTCACCAGTCAATAGGGACTCATTTACAGTGGATTGTCCGTGTAAAACAATGCCATCAATGGGAATGGCTTCCCCAGGTCGGATGAGAATTCGATCTTGGACAGCTAAATCAATTACCAATACCACTTCTTCAGTTTCTGAATCTACAGTGCCAGTTAAGCGAGTGGCAGTGGTGGGAACTAAACGGATCAATTCTTCGGTGGCACGGACGCTTTTTTGGCGAGCCATGAGTTCAAAGTAACGGGCTGTGAGCAGGAAAAAGACAAACATGGCAATGGAATCATAGTAAACATGTTCTCCTTGAGCAGTGAGCGTGGTGATCAGACTGCTGATAAATGCTAAGGTCAGTCCCAAAGCCACTGGTACGTCCATGCCAGCTTGGCGATGTTGCAAGTCCCGCCAGGCGTGTTTAAAAAAGGGCTGGGCAGAGTAGATGAGAATGGGCAAAGTGAGTCCCAAATTCAACCAGTGGAACAGTTGTTTGAATTCTGCTTCCATACCATGCCAACTGCCAGCATATAGGGCGATAGAAAACATCATGATTTGCATTCCCAAAGCTCCAGCAACTCCTATTCGACGTAATTGTTGTTTACGTTCGCGTTCTAAAATAATTTGTTGTTGCGTGGGATCATAAGGGTGCGCAAGGTAACCAATTTGGCTAATGGCTTGTAAAATATCACTGAGTTGGAGAAGCCGGCTGTCCCATCGTACTTTAGCTCGGTGAGTTGAGTAGTTAATTTGGACTTGTAATACCCCATTAAGTGTGCGTAAATGTCGTTCATTTAGCCAAACACAGGCTGCACAGGTGATACCTTCCAAAATCAAAGTGGCTTCTCGAATGAATTCATTTTCTTGATGAACAAATTGTTTTTGTAGGATGGGATTGTCATAAATTTTGATTTGTTGTAGAAAAGCGGGTACAATTTCTTGAGCTGTGGGGGCAGTGTGTGTACGATAGGTGTAAAAATCTTGGAGACCCGCAGCGACTATGGTTTCTGCCACTGCCTGACAGCCAGCACAGCACATAGGATGAGTTTGGCCATTGATCAGGGCGGGAAAGTGCGCCTGTTTTGGTACAGGTAAGCCACAATGATAGCAATAGAGATCAGACATGGTGGAAATTGCTCAGGTTGGATAAAAAGAGGCGTCGGGCAAAATTGGGAGTTGATGGAACAATTGAAATTTTTTGGTATTACCGTAAGGGTAATTGAGGGTAAAATTGGATCATTGTGGAGGAGAAATAGTTGAAATGGCAGTTGAATTGTATAATGATGGTATTCATAAATGTATTGGTTTTTTTGATCTCAGTTTGGGAGACAGTGTCCAAGCCAATCAGTTTTTGGTTATCGATGGTGAGCAGTCAGCGCTCATTGATCCTGGGGGGGATTTAATTTATAATGATTTGTTCATGCAATCGTATAAATACTTGTTTACTAAGAAATTAGAATATGTGATCGGGTCTCATCAGGATCCGGATGTCATTTCTTCTTTGGATAAATGGTTGGTGGGCAGTGATTGTAAAGTACTTATTCCCGCTCTTTGGGAACAATTTATCACTCATTTTGCTGCTCCCGGTAAATTGAAAAATCGAGTGCTTGGAATTCCAGATCGAGGCATGAATATCAAGTTGGGAAATGCAATATTAAAAGCCATTCCAGCCCATTTTCTGCATTCTGAGGGCAATTTTCAATTTTATGATCCAGTAAGTAAAATTTTATTTTCCGGGGATATGGGGGCTTCTTTAGTTCCCAATCGAGCGGAACAGCCTGTGGAGAATTTCGAGACCCATGTGCATTATATGGAAGGTTTTCATCGGCGTTATATGTCTTGTAACAGGGTGTGTCGTTATTGGGTGAATATGGTGCGAGGCTTAGATGTGGAGTGGATTGTGCCTCAACATGGTCGACCATTTAAAGGGAAACCCATGATCGAGTTATTTTTAGATTGGGTGGAGGAATTAAAGTGTGGGACTGATCTAGTCACTCAAGATAATTATAAGATTCCCTAATTCTCAAGTAATTTATCTTTTTCTTTTGGAAGGGGTTATAGGAAGCCTTTTGGTTGTGGTTTGCATTAGACCTCTTGCAAAAGTATGGGATAATGAAAAGATGAGAGTTGCCCACTTTACCATTATCTACTATCCAGTTAAGGTATGTTGGAGTGGAGGCTTTAGCCGGCCAGCGGTAGGCGCCTTGCAATTTGTGTGTGTGAAGTGATGCCTACTGCTAACCGGCTAAAGCCTCCACTCCAACGGGGATTTCTCTCACTGAATAACATGAGTGGAATTGGGGGGCAACGATAAAGCGGTTGTCCACTCTACCATTATCTACTATCCACTTAAGGTATGTTGGAGTGGAGGCTTTAGCCGGCCAGCGGTAGGCGCCTTGCAATTTGTGTGTGTGAAGTGATGCCTACTGCTAACCGGCTAAAGCCTCCACTCCAACGGGGATTTCTCTCACTGAATAACATGAGTGGAATTGGGGGGCAACGATAAAGCGGTTGTCCACTCTACCATTATCTACTATCCACTTAAGGTATGTTGGAGTGGAGGCTTTAGCCGGCCAGCGGTAGGCGCCTTGCAATTTGTGTGTGTGAAGTGATGCCTACTGCTAACCGGCTAAAGCCTCCACTCCAACGGGGATTTCTCTCACTGAATAACATGAGTGGAATTGGGGGGCAACGATAAAGCGGTTGTCCACTCTACCATTATCTACTATCCACTTAAGGTATGTTGGAGTGGAGGCTTTAGCCGGCCAGCGGTAGGCGCCTTGCAATTTGCGTGTGTGGAGTGATGCCTACTGCTAACCGGCTAAAGCCTCCACTCCAGTCCTATAACCGGCTAAAGCCTCCACTCCAATTCTAGCATTAGACTTTTAGCAATTTTATTTTTTCGTATCTCACTTTTGAAAATATGTTGCTTAGTTTGCTCATCTTATTGAGTCAGGCGTTTAATTTTTCCACAAGCAATATAATAGCCCCCTTTGGGATGTTCAATGACTTCTTCGACCACATATAGGATACCCAATTCCCGAATGTCCCGAGGGAAACGAATGTTGTAGTTGGGATCGTAGCCGTCTGAAACGACGCGAGCTCGCAGTTTTTTACCTTCAGCTATACATTGGACCAATACTCCATCTCCTATGGTGTCTGTGGTTTCTAAGTCGGCTGCTGAAGCAGTACCTGTGGCAGCTTTGGGAGTCCGATTGGAAAGGGTTGGAGAATGAGCAGTTGATCTGGTTCGACGTTGTTGATAGTGAGCTTCTTGGCCAGGAAGTACGAGGCGTCGAATTTCACCTATGGTCCGGTAAAATGTCTCATTGCCGGACAGTTCCACGGCATCCACAATGTATTGAGCGCCTTCTTCTCGTAAGTGACGCGGAAATTGTACATTGAAATCAGAACGATAGCCGTCTGAAATAATTTTAATTCTCAACTTGCTACTTTCCCGGAAGCATTGCAGTACCACGCCTTGATCAACTTGACTAACCACGGGCAGATTGTAGAGGTCTTCATTGGTTGAGAGACCACGAGAACTGAGGTCATGACGGGAACGATAGTGGGTTTGATAGTATTGGTCTGTCATTTCCTTACGAGTGATGGAATTGTAGCGTCTTTTTTCCAGTTGAGTGGCAAAAAAGTTCAATTGATCAGTTTCTTCTGCCAATTCAAAAGTTTCTTCCAAATTACCTCGAGTTAGAGAATCAACGATTACTTGTAGGCTGAGTCGCAGGTTGAGGGAGGCATTTTGATAGTCCCCTTGGTCTGCCAATCGTATGGCTTCTTCTTTGGCTTTGGCTATGCGCAAACGTTGGGTATGAGCCAGGACGGTTTGTGAGGGGGGGGTGTTTTGAAAAACGGTTAAGGTGTCAATTGGCAAGGTGATCAACAGTTGGGACTGCATTTGTTCGATGCGGTCTTTAATAACAGTTTGATAACGATAATCAATGGTTAAAATGGGATGAGGTCCCAATTCAGATATTGGGGCTATATTGAGGACCAAGGCCAATGTTTTTTGTTCAACTTCATAGACATCACCCAAAGTAATTTCCAAACTGTGATTGCCAACTTGATTATAAGAATAGTTGTTGAGCAATTGTTCAATCTGCACATGTGGATGAGGGGTCACTGTTGCAGTCAAATTTTGAGCCACCAAAGAGCTTAGACTTTCCAATTCTATACGAAATACTTCTACCAAATCTTCTGGGGTTTGAATGAAGTAAAAGTTGCCTTGCCCTTGTTTGGCCATGCCAATCAGCAAATCTTCATTGAAATGGGCGCCAAATCCCAAGGTGGTGGTGCTGATATGGTGTTGGAGAAATTGTTGTTGAGCGGTGTTAAGCAATATTTTGTCATTTGTGATTCCAACATTGGCTAAACCATCGGTCAATAACAATACTCGATTGATTTTATTTGGAGTATGATGGGATTGGACATGTTCACATCCTTTTAACCAACCCCCGCTTAAATTAGTGCAGCCCCCCGCATGAATTTTGCTGAGAGCAGTGTGCATCACATCTTTATTTTTAACAAGTTGTGGGGCCACAATGGTTTCTACATGATCATCGTAAATGACCACGGATACAATATCTTCTGCACTCAATTGGTCAATGAGCAAACGGGCAGCATTCACCGCTTGTTTTAACGGGGTTCCAGCCATAGATCCGGAGCGGTCGATCACAAGGCTCAAATTCAGAGCGCGTCGGAGATGAGGCGTTGTTGAAACTGGACTGAATTGAACAACAACATCAAGAGATTGAGTTTCATTGATTGGAACAACTGCGCGGCTTAATTGATAGGTGGCTTGTAACATTCTGATTTCCCCTGGCTATAAATTCTAAATTCAAAAAATAATTTCCTGTCTTCTCCGCTGGCTTGCCGCCATTACAAGAGTTAATGTTTGAAGGTGGAAGTTGATCGAAATCATAGCATTTTTACGATAAAATAACCTCTATTTGCCAATAAAGAATATTAAAAATTAAATGATCCTTCCTGCACTGTTATGAAGTCAATCTCAATAATTTGCGCTTATGCAGTAAATAAAAGCTTCAATTTATCTTGCTGACTCTGCTTTTTAGTAAATAAATCAACCAATAACATTTTCTACGTTTATTATTGCATTCAACAGATTACTTAATTCGGTTATTGGATCAACATTTGCCTTTTGAACTTCAGGCATCGTTAAAAAAGGCCCCTCGGCAAAATTCCTAAAAAAGAGTATCAGTAACCATTTTACCTAAATTCAGTTTTTAGATTGTAATCAGTGTATTATGAGATAAATTCTTAAATAAGAAGATTTTCAATTTACAAATTACCTGTAAAGAGTAATTAATTGCATGTTTACTGATAATGAGGAGTGTCAATTTGAAATCAACTCCATTGAGACATAAACCTCAATTACAAACTCCAGTTTAATCATACTTTAATCAGCCCCCTAATCAGAGACTCCCGATGGGTATCCAAAATCGTATCAACATTTTTATGTTCTCCATGTTAACCCTATTGGCTGTACCGATAGTCAGTGCCGGTTATATCATTATCAATGAAATTACCTATCGCCTAAACGAAGAGGGACTAACTCGAGAACTGAATAATATTAACAAAGAAATTAGAGATGCTTACAAAGAATTGGAAGAAAAAAATGTTTTAGACGATCCTCAACAAGTGCAACAAGTCCAAAATAAACTCCTCAACAAATTAAGAGATTACCGTTTTGGACGCACGGGGCACATCTACATCCTAGACAAAACAGCTCACGTTATCTTACACCCAGATCTTGCCCCACGCAATACTTTCACTTCCGCATTCACCCAACAAATGCTAGCCCAAAATACCGGTAAAATTCAATACACCTATCAAGAAAATCGCTATTTCTGTATCTTTCTCACTTCCATTCAATGGGGCTGGCTATTGGCTTTAGCCGTAACCGAAGAAGAAATCTTTGAAGACCGATTGCTTTACGTCCAATTTGTACTGATTTTTTGCGGACTGATCTTTTTCTGTGTATTATTACTCTCATCCCTACTCACCAAAAACACCAGTGAAAAAATCAGTACCACCCTACACTATCTCAAACAATTTGAAAGTGGTCACTTAGACACCCATATTCCCTTTATCAGCAACGATGAAATTGGCAAAATTCAAGCGGGCATCAACTCCATGATCGCCACGGTAGCCACAGCCAATCGAGCCATGTCCCATGAAATTGAACAACGCAAACACATAGAAACTGAACTCCGTTCCCAAGAAGAATTGCTGCGACAAATTAACATGGAACTACAACAGTTCAAAATGACCTTAGACATGATTTTAGACTGTGTTTTCATGTTTGACGCCCAAAACTTAAAATTTTTCTATGTTAACCAAGGCGCAATCACCCAATTTGGCTACACAGAACCAGAATTACTGACCATGACTCCCCTGGACCTCAGTCCCGATTACACCCTAGAAACCTTACAACAAGTTTTAATCCCCCTGATCAGCGGTCAACAACCTGCATTACGCATAGAAACCATCCATCAACATAAAGATCACTCCCTGATCCAAGTAGAAGTATTTTTACAATACATTCAAATTTTTCAACCGGCTTTGCAAAAGAAAACTGGCCCCTTCTTTGTACAAATTGTGCGAGACATCACAGCCCATAAGCAAGCTGAAGCCAGATTGCAACAAGCTAAAGAAGCTGCGGAACAAGCCCAATCTGCTGCCGAATCAGCCAATCGCGCTAAAAGCAGTTTTTTGGCAAATATGAGCCATGAATTGCGCACTCCACTCAATGGCATCTTAGGATACACTCAAATTCTCAAACGAGATAAAACGCTCACCCCCAAACAACTGGAAGGCATTCAAGTCATTCATCGGAGTGGAGAACACTTACTGACTCTCATTAACGACGTTTTAGATCTCTCCAAAATTGAATCTGGAAAACTGGAACTTACCCCCACCGAATTTCGTTTTCCAGAATTCTTAAAGAATATTGCTGATTTATTCAAAATGCAAGCCGAACAAAAAGGAATTAATTTCACCTATCAAGAAAGTGAAACTGCTACAGGACTTCCCCAACCCATTGAATGTGAAGCATTACCAGTCGTTGTCTATGCTGATGAAAAAAGATTACGTCAAATTTTACTCAACTTGCTCAGTAACGCCTTAAAATTTACTCAACAAGGACAAGTCTTATTTCAAGTATATTACCATCAGAATCGTGGTCATTTCGCCGTCAAAGACACAGGCACTGGAATCCCTGCTGACCAATTGGAAAGTATTTTTTTACCTTTTCAACAAGCTGACAATGCCAATCATCCCCATATTGAAGGTACCGGTTTGGGACTTTCTATCAGTAAAAAATTGGTTGAAATGATGAATGGACAATTGAATGTCATCAGTCAACTTAATCACGGCAGTTTGTTTTGGTTTGAAATCACTTTGCCAAAAGTACAGCAATTTCATGATATAACCCCTACTTCCACCGCCATCATCACTGGCTATCAAACCCAATCTCATCCCCTCACTTTTAGCATTCTCGTGGTCGATGACAAATGGGAAAATAGGATTATTCTGGTCAATTTACTCAATGATCTCGGATTTAAAATATTAGAAGCTGTGGATGGAAAAGAAGCTTTACAAGTGCTACAGTCCCAACATCTGGATTTACTCATCACGGATTTGAGAATGCCTAATATGGATGGATTTCAACTGGTTAAAACTATTCGAGCCCTTCAATTACCCCTTAAAGATATTCCAATCATTGCTGCTTCGGCCAGTGTTTTTGAGTATCATCAACAACATTGTTTAGATATAGGTTGCAATGCTTTCATCGCCAAACCCATTGATACCAATTATTTATTGGTTTTGATTCAACGATATCTGCCTCTGATTTGGCAATATGAATTTACTTCTTCTGCCACTGAAAAGGCAGACAGTTTTATATTGCCCAACCCCGAGCAATTGGAAGAATTATTTAACTTGGTTGTGCGTGGGAAAATACAGAAGATTAATGAATATGTTGAGGGGTTAAAACAACAAAGTCCAGAATTGACTCAATTTACACGGGAAATTCTACAATTAACCAAAAAATTTGAAATGGTTAAACTTAAAGAATACCTTAAAATTCATCTGTCTTCAGCAAATGATCCTCAAAAATAGCAATCATTGACTGGCCAGCATTTTACCTAAAATTCCATTTAACTTTACTCGATAATTAATCAGCAATTGTCATGCAAAAACTTCCTACTATTTTAGTGGTAGATGATGTACCCACCAATATTAAATTACTTCTTAATTTACTCATGGCCCATGATTTTAATGTACTGGTTGCTCGCACTGGTGAAATGGCACTGAAAATTGTTGAAAATAAAATTCCTCATTTGATTTTATTGGATATTATGATGCCAGGCATGGATGGTTTTCAAACCTGTCAACATTTAAAAATGAATATCAAAACTCATCATATCCCCGTTATTTTTATGACTGCCTTAGCCAGTGTGGAGGATAAGGTAAAGGGTTTTCGAATGGGGGGAGTTGATTACATTACCAAACCGTTTCACCGAGAAGAGGTTTTGGCCAGAATCAATACTCATTTGACTATTGCTCGATTACGACAGGAATTGGAAGCTAAAAATGCAGAGTTACAAGAAAAACATCAATTAACTTTAGAGTTAAATCAACAACTTCAATATGAAATTCAGGAGCGGCAAAAAGTAGAAATTGCCCTGAAACAAGTTAATGGGGAATTGCAACGTTTGGCAAGTATCGACGGCTTAACTGAGGTGGCTAATCGGCGCTGTTTTGAGAATTATCTGCAACAGAAATGGTTGGAACGTGCCCAAGGAGCATTTTCACTGATTTTGTGTGATATTGATCATTTTAAGTTGTATAATGATACTTATGGACATCAGGAGGGAGATGAATGTTTGCGACAGGTGGCTTCCACTTTAAGCCAAGTGCTTAGAAAAAGTACCGATTTAGTGGCTCGTTATGGAGGGGAAGAGTTTGCGGTGATTTTGCCCAATACTGATTTGACTATGAGTCTCCATATCGCACGTCGCATTCAGGAAAATTTGGCAGGTAAGAAAATTGTTCATTGTTGTTCTCAAACGGGAAGTTATGTTACTTTAAGTATTGGGATGTCCAGTGCTGAAACTGCGACTTCCCCGGAAATTTTGATCAAACAGGCAGATGATGCGTTGTATCAGGCTAAGGAACAGGGTAGGAATCAAATTTGTGTTTATCAACGAGAATTAAGCGTTTAGATATTTAACTTACCTATATTAGACCTCTTGCAAAAGTAAATGATGCGATAAAGGTGAGATATGAAAAATAAAAGGGAAATCCTCGTTGGAGTGAAGGATTTAGAAAGTCCCTTGGAGTGGAGGCTTTAGCCGGTCAGCCGTAGGCATCACCCCACATACACAAATT
>DYNP01000018.1 GCA_020721005.1 Thiomargarita sp. | reverse complement strand
ATAACCGCTGAAAGCATCTAAGCGGGAAGCCTCCTTCAAGATTAGATTTCCCGAGGGTTTAACCCTCCTAAAGGTCCGTTAAAGACGATGACGTTGATAGGCGAGGTGTGGAAGTACAGTAATGTATGGAGCTAACTCGTACTAATTGGCCGTGTGACTTGACCATATAACACCCAAGAGTTTTGTGGGATGTCATAGGGTTTTATGATGATGTAGATAAGATGTGCCTACTATACAGTTTTCAAGTTGTTTTTTTGTAGCCGGTTTTCCCTAGCGGCCATAGCAAGTGTGAACCACCCGATCCCATCCCGAACTCGGTAGTGAAACCGCTTAGCGCCGATGATAGTGTGGGGTTTCCCCATGTGAAAGTAGGACACTGCTAGGGACTTCAATCCTTGCCCCTGCGAGACTATGTCTTGTAGGGGTTTTTCGTTTTCCGAACTGGTTTATTTTTTTGTTGTTTAAGAATCAGGTGAGGTGGGTATAGAAAGATTGGTGTAGAATGGGTTAGTGAAGTGCCCTGTTACTTATACCTCAAAGATGATTGTGGGAATGAGAGAACATGGATGTTTAATTGTTTTATACTGGCTTCGCTATGCATTCTTTTCGTTGTTTACACTTGCTTAAGTTTGTCAGGTCTTGAAGATTTGAATAGGGGTGAATTACTTGACAAGTGTGGCAATGAGAGGCTATACTTGTGGTTTGTATCTTTGGAGGAAGTTATGGCCGAGCCTGTTTGTGCTCAAAAGGCACCTTATGTTGTTGAGCTGGACCCAGGCACTTATTATTGGTGTGCTTGTGGCAAGTCTGCTGATCAGCCATTTTGTGACGGTTCTCATACTGGTATGGGAATTTCGCCAATGCAAGTTGAAATTTCGGAGAAGACTAAGGTGGGTTTGTGTGGGTGTAAACGAACTGGGAATCCCCCTCGTTGTGATGGTACCCATAAGAGTCTGTAAATCGAGTTGATATTGTTGGCAAAAGCATTAAAAACCGGTTGTTTCTCAACAATGATTTGTTGAGGGATTACCGGTTTTTTTTATGGTTGTCAAAATCAGGCATGGCCCGCTTCTCCGGAGAGTAAGTTGAGATCGATGCCCAATTGAGCAGCAGCAGCTTGCCAACGTTTTTCGGGGGGGGTATTAAAAATGATTTGGGTATCCGCCAAAGTACTTAACCAGGCGTTTTCAGCCATTTCTTGTTCCAATTGGCCGGCTGCCCAACCGGCATAACCGAGGGCAATTAATACTTTTTGAGGTCCTTTCCCAATGGCAATGGCATTGAGAATGTCTCGAGAAGTGGTGATTCCCAAATTGTCGCTGATGGCTAACATGGCATCCCACTCTCCAACTGGTTGATGAATGACAAAACCACGTTCTCGTTGCACGGGGCCCCCTTCAAAAACTGGTAGACGACTGGCTTGAGAGTCTTCTGCTTCAATGTCCATGTGTTCCAAAACGTCGCCCAAATCAACATCTAAGGGACGGTTGATAACTATGCCCATCGCACCCTCCTCATTGTGCATGCAGATATAAGTCACTGTTTGATAGAAATTGGGATCAAGCAGGTTGGGCATGGCTATCAAAAAGTGATTAGTCAGGTTGATGGGTTGTATGGTGGCCATATTAAGAATTACTCAGCGGTGGTTTTTTTAGTTGTTAAGGTTTAGTGACTGGTGACTTTCCCATAACGGAATTCCCAAGTTCTGGTGATGTGGATAATGTCAGTTTCTTTTCGAATGGGTTCGGAAAAAGAGGGGTAAGGAGCGGAATTGCGTACACTACGTATTGCAATGTCATCCAGTAAAGTTTGTCCGGAAGATTTGATCAAATTTACGTCTTCAAGGGTGCCATTCCAATAAATAGCCACGTCGAGAGTTAGGGTGCCGGTTATAGGTTGGCCAAGTGCTTTGTAATTTAGGTTGGCAATGGCTTCAGTTTTGCGGCGCCAATTGTCCATGTAGATAGCATAAATGGATTCTTGGGTGTCAGCATTGATGAATTTTCTTCGTTCCCGCTTAGCAAAAAATTCAAACCGTTCATTGAGTTCCGTTTGTCGACTGGTGAGACTGGTGAGCATGTTTTGAATGATGGTTTCGATTGGTATTTCTTCAGCAATTGGTAAGGTGTGTTCCATCTCGCCTTGTTTAAGGTTTTTTTCCAGAATGGGGGCAGGGCTGAGCGTTGGGTTTACAGAAAGGGAACTGGAATTTGGGGTGGTTAAATAACTAATTGAGGGATTTTCTGAAGAGGCAGCGATTTGGAGGTTGGGAGGTGCCATGGTTATTTCCGAACGATTGTCGGGAAAGGGGGCAATGGTTGGGGTGGATGGGCGTTGTTGAGAGTGACTTTCCCCTCCTCCTTCTTGAGAAAATTGGGCTAAGTAGTCAGAAATTTCTGGAGAGAGTGTGGTGCTTTTTTGGACGAGAATAATGTCTAAGGTAGGATTGGGAGGGCGGTTACTTTGAGGAAGTATAAAAGTTATGCCATAAATGGGAATAAGGTGTAATAAGGTGGCGATGACCAACGAGACAGAGAGTCGTTCAGTGTAAACGTCGATTTTTAAGGGAACTGTGGTCATGGTCATGACAATTGTGAATATTGGTTTGATGACAATTTAAGCGTGTAGGAAGAAAATAGGGTTAACCTACCCACTTGCTGGGAACGGTTAAATTCACGTTCCCAACTTGGGTTGTCAGTTTAAAGGTCGATGGGCACCCAGCCAAATTTGTCGACTGTTCGTACGATGTCGGTGTAGGTCACCACTCCAACTAACTTTTCATTTTGTTCGACAAAAATGCGTCTGATGTTGGCTTGAGTCATGAGGTTGATACACTGGTATAGGGAGGTTTCTATGCCGGTTTTGATCAGGGGTTTACTGGCCACTTTGCCCACAGTGACTGTAGCTGGGGATAAATTGGCGCCAATTACTTTGGTAACTATGTCATTTTGTGTCAGGATGGCCCATTGTCCTTGTTCGTCGGGTTCAACCAGGACGCCAGAAATATTATTTTCACTGAGAATTCGCATGGCTTGTTCGACTGTGGTTATGGGTTGAACGGTGATCAGTTGCCCTGACATAATTTCACCCACGGTATGAGGGCTGCGTCCAGATTCCACCATGACTGCCACGGGTTCAGAAATCCGTCTTTGCTCACGCTGCTCACGTTGTTTAAGGGCTTGTTCCTGGCGGCGTTCGCGTTGTTTACGGACTGCTTCCAAATCCGCACATCCTTCAATAGCACAAATAAGGGCGTCGGCAAATTCGCTGGTAGATACTTCAGTAGATCCTTCCATTTGGCGAGCAAAGTCGTAGGTGACGATTTTTTTGCCAATAACATCTGGATAGGCTAAGGAGATCAGTTCTGCAGCTTCTGTCCACCCCAAATATTCCAGCATATTGACTCCACTGAACAGGAGAGAGCCTGGGTTGACTTTGTTTTGTCCGGCATATTTTGGAGCGGTCCCATGAGTGGCTTCAAAAACGGCAACATGGTCGCCAATGTTGGCACCGGGGGCAATGCCAACTCCACCAACTTCGGCTGCAATGGCGTCGGATAAATAATCACCATTGAGATTCATGGTGGCAATAACATCAAATTCACTGGGACGCAGGAGCATGAGTTGAAAAATGATGTCTGCGATACGGTCTTTAATGACTATCTTTCCAGGAGGTTGTTTACCACCGTATTTACTGTACAACTCCTCTTCAGTAATGGTAAAGTCCCCAAATTCTTCTCGAGCGAGTTCATATCCCCAGTTACGGAACGCACCTTCCGTATACTTCATAATATTACCTTTGTGAACCAGGGTTACGCTTTCTCGTTTGTGATCAATGGCATATTGTATGGCTTTCCGAACCAAACGTTTACTGCCAAAGGGGCTAATCGGTTTGATTCCCAACCCGCTGTCTTCAAAGAATTTGGCACCCATTTCTTCTTTCAGGAATTTTTCAACCTTGCGCATTTCTGGAGAGCCGGAACGGTATTCAATGCCTGCATAAACGTCTTCAGTGTTTTCACGGAAAATAATGACATTGACTTGTTCTGGATGACATAGGGGGGAAGGAACTCCTTCATAGTATTTAACAGGTCTGACACAGGCATAAAGGTCCAATTCTTGACGCAATGCAACGTTGAGGGATCGAAATCCTCCTCCCACTGGGGTTGTCAAAGGTCCTTTGATGGAGACAACCAGTTCCTGCAATAGTTGACGAGTTTCATCAGGAAAAATTTGCCCATCATAGCGTTGGGCGGCTTTTTCTCCCATGTACAGTTCCATCCAACTTATTCGACGGCGTCCTTGATAGGCTTTTTTTACAGCAGCGTCCCAAACTCGCAGGCAGGCTTGCATAATGTCAGGACCAATTCCATCTCCCTCAATATACCCCAAAATAGGATTGTCAGGTACAATCAGTTGATTGGCTCGTAGGGTGATCTTGGTTCCGTCACTCGGAAATGTGAGTGGCATAAGTTAAAACCTCCAAATCGTGATATCAATGACCCTGAGGGTCTATGAATAACTGTTATTTTCCTTATTTTTAGGGGGATAAGGAGTCCTGTTTTTATTATTGGGTTGATCCAGTGAGTTTTAGGGAATACGTTGCTAGGGAACTATTTTACCTGATTTTGGGGCAATCGGCAAGTTGAAAATTCAGTTGTTTACCAGAAATCATTGGGAAATTGATTCAGTCCTACCCGGTCAATTGAGGTTTTATCGGCAGCAAGACATAAAAAGTTGATCCTTTTCCCATTTCACTTTCTACCCAGATCCGTCCTTGATGTGCTTCTACCACTTGTCGACAAATCAGCAGTCCTAAACCAGTACCTGGTTCGTTTTGCGTGCCTTTGACACTGGTTTTAGAAAAAGGTTTAAATAACTT
Source organism: Thiomargarita sp. (assembly GCA_020721005.1). Taxonomy (GTDB): domain Bacteria; phylum Pseudomonadota; class Gammaproteobacteria; order Beggiatoales; family Beggiatoaceae; genus DYNP01. The sequence goes on along the minus strand of DYNP01000018.1, from coordinate 65,033 downwards.
TTCCAACTCATTTGACGGAATGCCTGATCCTTGATCCGTTACTGAGATTAGAATATCTCCTTTTTGCCAACGCATATTCACTTCCACTTGAGTTTGTGGGTAAGTATATTTCAAGGCATTGTTGATCAGGTTATTCATCAATTGCTGAATTTTCACAGAATCAATCGAGATTTTAGGTAAGGGCGGCTCATAATGGAATGCCAGTTCAACCTGTTTGGCAGTAGCTAATAAACGGTTTGAGGCCACGGCTTGTCCAACCACAGCGACTAAATTGGCGAGTTTCAATTCCAACTCCAAATGGCCAGATTCAATTTTAGCCACATCCAATAGGTTATTCACCAAATTTAGGGCAAATTGATACGCAAATCATGGGCTGCAGTTCCCAAGAATAAATTTTTCTGTTCATTTTGATGATTGGCTTGTTCCAAATTGGTATACAATTCTAAATTACGTAAGGCTGCAGCGCATTGTGCGGTCATAATTTGCAATAAATAGTTGTCTTCTGAAGTCAGGGTGCCGATTACCTTCTCCAAATGGATAAATCCTAAAGTTTGTTCATGCAGTTGCAGAGGTAACAGAATAGTTCCGGCAGGCAAAGTTCCTACTTTTTCAGGCAGTTCCTGTCCTTGCAAAATTGCTTGACAAAGATGCAAAACGGGCTCTTCTAATAAATTTTCCCGATGGGCAAAACGGCCAGTTCCTACCTGAATAAAGGTCGGTGATTTGTTTTTATGTAAACAAGCCACCAACAGGTTATCTGGACCAATTGCTGCGCATAAACTCATGATTTGAGTCAAAATACCTTCTAAAAATTGTTCCATCGGTTGCACTTTGTACAAATTCGGAGCGGCTGCCAAAATCTTTTCTAATCCCTGTCGATTGTGATTGATCACTACCATATCCCGATAAATCTTCAAAGTAGTACGCAAAGCAGTGTATAAACGTTGGACAGTTAATTCTGTTTTGTCTTTATAATCGTCAATATCATAATGATCAATAACATAGCGTTCAGGAGCAATGCCAGGTTGGCCAGTGCGAATGATTAAACGAACTTGTTGATTACCCAATTCTTTTCGGATATATTCGACCAATCGTAAGCCAGCATCCTCAGTTTCCATAACCACATCCACCAAAGCTACCGCAATATCTGGATGCTCATTGAAAATTGAACGGGCTTGTTCCGCTGATAAAGCACTTAAAAATTCCACCTTTTTACCTTCAAACACCAAATCACTGACACTTAATTTAGTGACAGCATGAACTTCAGGTTCATCGTCCACAATCAAAATCTTCCAAGATTTGCTGCGAATTGCAGCTATGGAAGCGGGTTTATAATGAGTTAATCCAAAACTCGATCCGGGTTCCTCAACAGAGTTGAGTACTGAATCAATTGTTGGAGAATCAGTTTTTTTCTTGTCTCGGATCAATTTCATAGGAATTATCATCGCTAATGGTTTCAATAGGGAATGAGATATGAAAAGAACTCCCCTGATCAAGTTCACTTTCACAACCAATCGTGCCTTTCAACTGATTGACAACAATATTATAACACAGATAAAGACCCAATCCAGTACCACCTTTGGCCCGTTTGGTGGTATAAAACGGCTCAAATAAATTTTTAAGCACTTCAGCATTCATTCCCTTACCACTGTCTTGGTAAATAAGATCGATTTGGTTTTTTGCAGACAACACTTTAATTTCGATGTTTCCGGAATGCTGACCACTTTCAAAACCATGCAGCCAGCTATTGAGCAATAAATTGGTAAAGACCTGACTGATAGCCCCCGGATAACTGTAAATATTAATTCCTGTCGGACAGTTAATTTGAATCTCAATGGCAGTGTGTTTAAATTTACCGGCTAAGCTGATTACACTGTCTTGGAGCACATCTCCCAGGTCAAACAAACGTTTGGTCTCCAAAGATTGATCGATAGAGGTTCTCTTGAAACTGCTCACCAACTCGGCTGCTCGACGTAAATTGGAAATAGTCAACTGACCGGCCTGACCAATTTTATCCAAAACTTCCATTAACTCAGTCTCACTGACTTCCTCTGTCCTCAACAACAGATTTATCCGCTCTAATCCTCCTTCAATAGCTGATGTGGCAGTCAAAGCTATGCCAATGGGGGTATTGATCTCGTGCGCAAATCCGGAGACCAAACGTCCCAAAGAAGCCATTTTTTCACTTTGAATGAGTTCATTTCGAGTGCGTTGTAACTCATCTACAGTGGTTTGCAACTGTTGATTTAGTGTTTCCAATTTGCGACGCTGTTGCTCTAACTGACTATTTTTCTTGGCTAATTCTCGCTGAGTGTTTGACAATTCGTTGTTTAACAAAGTCAATTCTTCATATAATTGTGTGTCATCAGTCTCAACCTTGTTCCCCGATCCAACTTCCTTAGAAAGCATAATCTGTTCTTTGATGGTTTTTCGCAACAAGTTAGCCTGCTCATTGTTGATTTTCATCAACTCTTCGTAAAAATTTTGGAGATTGCCATGGGTTTTGGTGGCAATGATAAATGCTTTATCTTCACTGATTCCTCCACTGAAGTAAAATAATTCTACATTTTCTCCCAATTTCATCCCCAAAGGCCAGTCAAAAGCAACTTTTTGTTCCCTCAACTCCAATAGAAAATTAAAGGCTTTCTCTAAACTTTCTGAATCAATCAGCACTGATAAGGTATTGCCCATGGTGTTGACGCGGTGACCAATCCCCAAGTCATCTTGAATTATGTCCAAAATGCGTCCCTGAAAGTCACACCAAAAAGACATTGATAAAGTATTTTTATTCACAATTTCACTCTCCACAATTGTTAATTTATCAATTGGTTGGCTATCTCAATTGCTTGTTGAGCGTTAGGAGCATAACCGTCTGCTCCCACCTGTTGCCATAAACTGGGGTCCAGATTAAAACAATATCCTCCCACGATTATTTTGAGGTGATTCAATTCTGGAACATGACGTACAAATTTTATTAAGTCTGCGGTTGCTTGTAAATGGAAAGTCATAGTGGCTGAAACTGCAAGTACAGATGCCTCACGTTCCCTTAATTCTGTTAATATACTGGATGTTGGCATATTGGCTCCCAAATAAAAGGTATCCCAACCGGCCATTTCAAAAAAATCGGAGACCATGCGCATTCCGATCTCATGTAATTCTTCTCCTACACAAGTGGCTACCAATACTCGTCCACATTTTTCAGTGGTGAAAATATAACTGTACAATTGAGACATGATCAGTTGTGTTGCTGCCGTACAGTAATGTTCCTGAGCCACGCTAATTTGATTCATTTGCCATAAACGTCCAATCTCATACTGAGAGCGTTGAAACACATCCAAATAAATATCCTTAACTGCGATTCCTTCTCGCACGGATTTTAAAATCAACTGACTTGCCATCTGTCGCTGACCTTGTAACAAATGATGTAGATAACGATTGGCCAACTGGGAATGAGGATGTTCAGGTTTAATAAAAGTGGGGAGTTGGGAAGATAGTTCCGACAATTCTTTTAAACCTGCCTTAACATATTCCTCCAAATCTGATGATTCAGGAATTTCTTGGGTCAGTACCTCATGAAGTAGATGTAAATTATCAGCCAAATCACTGATGGGGATACCCAATCCAGTTAATAACACCTTCGCCCAAGCAATATAATGTGCAAATAAGCCAGGGCGCCCTACTCCTAATGATTCAGCCAAGTAGGTGAGATGATAGTTTGCATCTTTTAAGCATCGTTCCTGTCCCTTTTTTCCATAACGCTCTTGTAAGCTGGGATTTCTAACATAATGTTCAGCAACTATTTTTTGGGCCAACTCTTCTTGATTTTGTAAAATCATCTGCTGCAATTGTTTTGAGGATAACATAATCAAATTCCCTAAGAACAAAGGTAATCAAAAATTTGAATTTCGGCAGAACGAGGTATCAGTTTCAATCCGGCTGGGATCCGAGCATGCGCTTGTTTATAAGCTGGACTGGAATGCCAAGTTTGATAATCTTCCTGAGTTTGCCAATAAGTGAAAAGCCAAATTTCATTGGGGTGTTGCTGAGGAATCAATACTTCCATTCGGATAAATCCAGACACTTGGTCAACGAGGTGCGGACGATGTTGAAATGCTTGTTTAACGTGCTCAGTTATAGCTTGATCCGCAATGGCAAATCGGCTGAGGACTATAATCATTAAGGTTTTCCTTTAATCTAATGGAGAGACGCGATTAACCCAATGTAGAGACGCGATTAATCGCGTCTCTACTTAGGTATTTTTGGTCAATCTGATTAAGACGCTTTCGCACTTGTTTCTGCCAGACGCGATTAATCTAACATATACGTTGGAGTAGAGGCTTTAGCCGGTCAGCCGTAAGCATCACCCCACACACACAAATTGCAAGAGCCTACTGCTGGCCGGCTAAAGCCTCCACTCCAGGAGATGCGATTAATCTAACATAGAGACGCGATTAACCCAAGGTAGAGACGCGATTAATCGCGTCTCTACCTTAGATATTTTTGGTCAATTTGGTTAAGACGCAATCGCACTTGCTTCTGCCATCTAACCAAGTGTAAACGCCGTGATAAAAAATCCGCCAAACAGAGGCGGAAGGTATAACGTCGTATTCTAAACTGCAGTTTAAACCAACGATTTTGCAACCGACATTTCCAGTGTAACCAAAGAGTTATTGTCAGGGGAGGCAATCCACTGAGTTCATATCCTCTTTCCTCGAGTAATGAGGCTATTTTTGTTTCTGCCAATTGTATTTGGTAAGAGGGTATTTTGTTACGCCACTGTTGACCAATACTGGAATTGGGCAGTTGATAGGTGGTGCGTTGTGCATAGTTATACATGGCAGGGTTAAATGGCAGCCCTATAAATTGACATAAGTCATTCAAGACCTTATCCGAATTTTCAATCAATTGCTCATAATAAATAGTGATTTGCCTCTCCGGTGCCACCTTTGCACTCAATTGCTGCCAAAGTTGTTCAGCTTCTATCCAAGCGTCCACTCCGGTATAGAGATTGCCCGCCCAGCCCATGACAATATTTGACTGAGCGACATCCCGACCATCTCGTACCAAATGGATGAAATAGGCGCTTGGCCAGAGTCGCAAGAGTTGGTCAAATCGACGATGTACGGTTGCGCCTACTCGGAGTTTTTGGCTGCGCTGCTGTTTTTGTTCTAGAAAACTGTTTACTAATTGGGGATAGTCGAGATTTGGATCGATGGTGAAGTTTGTGCTGAGAAAAATTCGATCGTAAGCGAGGTATTCATGGTAATCAGCAAGTTTGGGATAATTGCCTTGGGCATCTATTGGATCCACCGCAAATTCAAATTCATACTGGAATGCAAGTTGTGGATGATGGTCAAGCATAAGCCGTAATAAAGTGGTTCCTGAGCGTTCTGCGCCCACTAAAAATATAGGGTGTTCTATCATTTAAGGTTACGGTGACGGATTTAAGGGTATTGTTGAGTATTGGGGAAAATGATTATTAGGTGTCGTTGTGCGTCTAGGAATGGGATTTGTAATGGCACCACTTCTATTGAGGTTTGAACGGGCAATTGTTCCAACTCTGCTTGGGGGTAGGTGCCTTTCATGGCCAACAGGCGGCCGCCGGGATTGCAATGGACGCGACAGTTTTCGTAAAAGTGGGATAGAGAGGAGTAGGCTCGACAAATGATCGTGTTGAATTTATCGTTGGGTGAATAGAGCTCAAGGCGCTGCCGCACGACTTTGACGTTTTTTAAGTGGAGATTGGTGATGACTTGAGTTACAAACCGCAGTTTTTTCGCTTGACTGTCTAAAAGTACGAACTCCCATTCAGGTTTCGAAATCGCCAACACTATTCCGGGTAAACCCGCTCCTGTACCTACATCAAGAATACGTTGACCCTGTAAATAGGGCAATACAGCCACGCAATCAAGCAGATGTTTTATCTGTATTTCTAGGGGATCGTGTAAAGCGGTAAGGTTGTAGGTTTGATTCCAACATTGTAATATTTCTGAATATTGCAACATTTGAGACTGAACTGGTTCGGACAGTTCGATTCGTAATTGAACGAGACCTTGTTGTAGAAGTGTCATTGGGAGTTGAATCCCTTTTGGCAAATAGAAGTTATTTCAATTCAACAGACCACCCTCCTCAAATTGGCTTGCTTTCCAGTCTCCTAATCCTCCATTAAGGGGAATTAGGAGTCAGGATCTGGTTTTTTTGTTACTTAATAAGGAGGGGGGTAAAATTATTTACTCTTAGTTTCAAGGCGCAGATTGACTGCGATTTTGTTGGCAGAGAAAAAGTCCCCGGAATAGAGGTTGGCTTGTTCTAAAACGGGGATATTTTCTTTACGACCAATACGATAAACAGTGACTTTTTTGGGTAAAGCACTGGGTCCACCGACATTTTCTTCCAGAGCATACTTTAATAGGCTTTGCTCTTGAGCCTCTTCCAACAATCGTCTGGACACGAAGGGATGCACTCCATGAGATTTCGCCATGGTTTCTAACCACAGGCCTGCCGACACGGCTTTATCCTTCTTTGATGATGGTCAAGCATAAGCCGTAATAAAGTGGTTCCTGAGCGTTCTGCGCCCACTAAAAATATAGGGTGTTCTATCATTTAAGGTTACGGTGACGGATTTAAGGGTATTGTTGAGTATTGGGGAAAATGATTATTAGGTGTCGTTGTGCGTCTAGGAATGGGATTTGTAATGGCACCACTTCTATTGAGGTTTGAACGGGCAATTGTTCCAACTCTGCTTGGGGGTAGGTGCCTTTCATGGCCAACAGGCGGCCGCCGGGATTGCAATGGACGCGACAGTTTTCGTAAAAGTGGGATAGAGAGGAGTAGGCTCGACAAATGATCGTGTTGAATTTATCGTTGGGTGAATAGAGCTCAAGGCGCTGCCGCACGACTTTGACGTTTTTTAAGTGGAGATTGGTGATGACTTGAGTTACAAACCGCAGTTTTTTCGCTTGACTGTCTAAAAGTACGAACTCCCATTCAGGTTTCGAAATCGCCAACACTATTCCGGGTAAACCCGCTCCTGTACCTACATCAAGAATACGTTGACCCTGTAAATAGGGCAATACAGCCACGCAATCAAGCAGATGTTTTATCTGTATTTCTAGGGGATCGTGTAAAGCGGTAAGGTTGTAGGTTTGATTCCAACATTGTAATATTTCTGAATATTGCAACATTTGAGACTGAACTGGTTCGGACAGTTCGATTCGTAATTGAACGAGACCTTGTTGTAGAAGTGTCATTGGGAGTTGAATCCCTTTTGGCAAATAGAAGTTATTTCAATTCAACAGACCACCCTCCTCAAATTGGCTTGCTTTCCAGTCTCCTAATCCTCCATTAAGGGGAATTAGGAGTCAGGATCTGGTTTTTTTGTTACTTAATAAGGAGGGGGGTAAAATTATTTACTCTTAGTTTCAAGGCGCAGATTGACTGCGATTTTGTTGGCAGAGAAAAAGTCCCCGGAATAGAGGTTGGCTTGTTCTAAAACGGGGATATTTTCTTTACGACCAATACGATAAACAGTGACTTTTTTGGGTAAAGCACTGGGTCCACCGACATTTTCTTCCAGAGCATACTTTAATAGGCTTTGCTCTTGAGCCTCTTCCAACAATCGTCTGGACACGAAGGGATGCACTCCATGAGATTTCGCCATGGTTTCTAACCACAGGCCTGCCGACACGGCTTTATCCTTCTTTGCGGATAGATTCTTGTACACATCCCGAGCCATTTTGGCAAAATCTTCTACGCTGGGCTCAACTGGGGTGGCATAAACACCCTCGGAACTGAGAGTAAGTCCTTGGGCTGTGATTTCAACCAGGGTGCAATAGGTGGGAAAAGCGGATTTGCTGATCTCTGGGATATCTCCTGGACGAACTGCAGCACTCATTTTCAAGCCCTTCAAAAAGTGTTTGAAAGAGGGGACTTTCATCAAGGAATTACAAAGGGCCTTGGCATCCTGATTCCGTAAAGCTGTCCATAGCGCATCCAAGTCAGCGGTCTTCACAAACACAGGTTGTTCATAACTGATCAAACTGCCCGTGAATAAGAAGTTCCGATACTCGTTATAACGTTTGGTGGTTTCCACACCAACGACCTTCATTCCCTCCTCATCTTTCAAACTGCCTCGAGTTGAGAAAACTTCAAGTAGAGTCAACATAGAAGGCACGCTAAATTTATAAGAGCCCGTTAAGGAATTTTTAAATTCTTCAACTTGCTCAGGTGTTAAAGGGGTGTCACCAATCGTAGGGGGTTTTCGAGTTCTGCGAACTGTTGTTTTTTTAGTAGTAGTAGTAGAAGCAGCTTTAGGGGCTTTTTTGGGAGTCTTTTTAGAAACGGCTCTCGTCTTCTTGACTTTCTCAACTGGGGCAACCGCTGGAGTTACCTCCACAATCTCTGGTACAACCTCTGGGTTAGGTACAACCAAATTGTCAGTAGGCACCATCGCTTCTACGGCATCGTTCTCCTTAGCCTTAGCCGTTTTACTCACCTTAGAAGTCACCGTTTTCTTAGCCGCTGTAGCCTTAACAGTCCGAGTCTTCTTAACCGGACTGGCCGCTGGTGCTGTTTTGGCTACGCTGGCACTTTTGGCCACTGTAGCTTTTGTGCTTGTGGTTTTAGTGCCACTGGCTTTTTTAGTTGTACTGGCAGCCTTAGCCGTGGTTTTTTTAGCCCCACTGCGCTTAGTCTCAGAAGCTGCTGCCTTAGCCCCCTCTGGCTTTACCTCTGCGGAAACCTTAGGTGAGCTCGTTTTAACCTCACTGGTCTTTTTAGAGCCACTCGATTTGGCTGGGGTGGCGGCAGCCTTCTTAGTGGCACTTACCTTCTTAGTTGCGCTGGTCTTCTTAGAACTGCTGGGTTTCTCCTCACTTGGACTCGCCTCACTGGCATTATTTAACTCAGTGGTCTTAGTTGATTTTGGGGTGGACTTCTTAGGCTTGGGTCCAGTGGCGCCTGATTTAGGTGGCATAAGCACTCCTCATTTAAGCATATTGACATCAATTGACATGTTCACAATAAAAACTATTCAAATTCCTTTCATGATTATTTTAAACTATATGGTAAGGCTTTTGTCAATGGGCAATCTCATAAAAAAACTAAACTGCCTTCATTCAAAATGCATTGTATTCACGAGGGAAGAAAGCCAGCCATCAACCCATGAACAACAAAGTCAACGAATTGATCCCAATTATTTTCACTCTCTACTGTTCACTATTCACTATTTACCATTCGCTCCCCATCCAACAATCTCAAACAAAAAACACAGATTTCCTTCTTGCTTTTCTCTCCTAAAAAACTAATTGTCAAAACCAAGATAACATGCTAAGAGTAAATTCCCTGCTAAATCTGCTAAGAACAAACTGGAATCAGTTCCCCCGGTTAACCCCCAGTTTTTTATAATTAGACCACTTGCAAAACTAAAGATGAGATACGAAAAAATAAAATTGCTAAAAATCTAATGGTGGGCAATCGCCTTATCGTTGCCCCCCAATTCCAGCCATGCTATTCAGAAAGGAACCACCCCGTAGGAGTAGAGGCTTTAGCCGGTCAGCAATTGGAGTAGAGGCTTTAGCCGGCCAGCAATTGGAGTGGAGGCTTTAGCTGGCCAGCAACTGGAGTGGAGGCTTTAGCCGGCCAGCAGTAGACCCTTGCAATTTGTGTGTGTGGGGTGATGCCTACGGCTGACCGGCTAAAGCTTCTACTCCAACGTACCTTAACTGAATGGTAGAGTGGGCAACTCTCATCAGGTTCCCTATTTCCACATTCCCATTTCATTTTCAAATTCAAACTCACCTTCCCATCTCTCCATTCCACCGCATCATTCCCTTAAACGACCTTATTATCGGGCAGATTTTCCCGTATCTGTAGGAGCGTGTTCAATTCCCGCCCCATTAACTGGCATCTGGTGAGTGGCAGCTCTCACCACGAATCGACGCACTTGACTCACCATTTCCTGCAACAAATCTTGCCGCAACACTTCTTCTTCATGTCCCATCGCCAATACTGCAGTTTCATCAAAACTGTAATCCCGAGACAATCTGATAACTCTCTTAGGCAACAGCGTTTTTTCATCAACCCCCTCAATTTCGATTTCCACTCTGTACGTTAATTCCAACTCTTCCAATTTTCCAGAAACTGCTGACACTGATAACAATTGTCTGTCCATGTTCTCGTCACGTAAATGTAAAATCAAACGAGCCTCCTGGGGCGATACAAAAACCACCCCTTCCTCACTCAATATTCGTTTCACCTGTTCAGCAATCTGATCGGCACCCTCAGACTGTAGATACATGGAAAGGGACTGACCTTCCCAATCACCCCGCAATTCATATCCACAACTGGCATTCAGTAATGTCCACAATACCAAGATACCCATGGCTACTCTTCTTTTCATGTCCTATCCTAACCGTTTGCCACTATGTTGATCAACCGACCCGGCACTACAATCACCTTCTTTATACTCTTTCCTTCCAAAAGTCGTTGCACAGTGGGCAATGCCAACGCCTTTTGTTGCACCTCTTCTCCCTCTGCCTCAGCTACCACGGAAATATTCCCCCGTAACTTCCCATTCACCTGGACCACCCAATCCACCTTATCTCTTACCAAAGCCTCAGCATCCACCTGGGGCCAAGGATGTTGCACCACCAAACTGCTATGACCCAAAGCCTCCCATAGCCGTTGAGTTATATGGGGTACCATCGGTGAGAGTAATAAAACTAAAGTCTCTAACCCAATTTGTAACAACAAAGGCGACTGTTCCAACCGACTTAACCGATTCAACAACTCCATACAAGCAGCAATTGCAGTATTAAAAGTACTGCGTTCCCCCAAATCGAAAGTCACCTTTTGAATAGTTTCATGCAACTGACGCCAGACCTCCCGTTCCTCCTCTGTGAAGGAACTGACTCTCAACTCGGAAGAAGATGGAAGATGCGGAGAACGTTGTAAATGACCATAAACTTGAGTCCAAAGCCGTTTCAAAAACCGATGCGCACCCTCAACACCCTGATCTGACCACTCCAAGCTCTGATCCGGAGGAGAAGCAAAGAGGATAAAAAGTCGCACCGTATCCGCCCCATATTTCTCTATCAAGGGCTGCGGATCAACCGTATTACCCTTAGATTTTGACATCTTCGCTCCATCCTTCAAGACCATCCCTTGAGTTAAAAGTCGAGCAAAAGGTTCATTGCCGTGGACGAGTCCTTCATCCCTCATCAACCGATGAAAAAGTCGGGCATATAACAAATGTAAAATTGCATGTTCAATGCCGCCAATATACTGATCCACTGGCAACCAATAATCCACTCGTTCATCCAACATTGCCGTGGAAGAGTCTGGACAAGCATAACGTGCGTAGTACCAAGACGACTCGAAAAACGTATCAAACGTATCTGTCTCTCGGTGGGCGGGGGACTGACACACTGGACAAGGAACAATGTAAAACTCAGGCAACTGGGATAAGGGACTGTGAGGACCTGCCAATATCACCTCTTCTGGAAGTTTGACGGGAAGCTGGCTATCTGGAACGGGGACGGTTCCACACTCTGGGCAATTGATGATCGGAATAGGGCAGCCCCAATAGCGTTGTCTAGATAACCCCCAATCACGGAGTCTATACACGACACGGGAAGCTCCTTGTTGGATATCGGTGAGGAATTGAGTGATAGCGAGTTTTGCAGCATCTGAGGGTAAACCGCTGAATTTACCCGAATTTATCAGAATGCCGGGAGCCGTGTAGGCGGCTGGCAAGGGAGAAGGTAGCGGACCCGCTATAGGCTCTATAACTGGCCGGATCGGTAAATTGTAGTGTTGCGCAAAAACATAATCGCGTGGATCATGGGCGGGTACTGACATCACTGCCCCAGAACCATAACTCATGAGGACAAAGTTAGCCACCCAAATTGGGATAAGTTCTTGGGTGATTGGGTGAAGGGCGGTTAAACCAGTATCCATGCCCCTCTTTTCCAGCGTATCAAATTGTGCTTCATTGACAGAAGTTTGGTGACAATCCTTAATAAAAGCGGCCAACTCGGGTCGATGGTGAGCGGCATATTGTGCGAGAGGATGTTCTAACGCGATCGCCAAATAGGTCACCCCCATCAATGTATCTGGACGAGTAGTGAATACAGTCAGAATACTTAGATCAGACTGATTTTGAGGGGGAGCTGGAAGTCGAAAATAGATTTCAGTACCTTCTGAGCGCCCTATCCAATTGCGTTGCATGAGGCGAACGGCATCTGGCCAATATCCTTCTAAGACTGCCAAGCCACCTAACAATTCCTCCGCATAATCAGTGATTTTCAAAAACCATTGGGCAATTTCACGTCGTTCAACCAGAGCACCTGAACGCCATCCTCGTCCTTCAATGACTTGTTCATTGGCAAGTACAGTTTGATCAACAGGATCCCAGTTGACGGGAGCAGTTTTTTTATAAACAAGTCCCTTTTTGTAGAGTTGGATAAATAGCCATTGTTCCCAACGATAATACTCTGAATCGCAGGTGGTAATTTCTCTGTCCCAGTCATAAGCGAATCCAAGTTGTCTGAGTTGTCGACGCATATAGGCAATATTATCGCGTGTCCAACGGGCAGGGGGGAGTCCATGTTGTAAAGCAGCATTTTCCGCGGGAAGTCCAAAGGCGTCCCAACCCATGGGTTGCAGGACATTTTTACCCTGCATGCGTTGATACCGACTGAGGACATCGCCTATGGTATAATTCCGAACATGTCCCATGTGGAGTCGTCCACTGGGGTATGGAAACATAGAGAGACAATAGTACTTGGGTTGCTGGGGATTTTCATTTTCGAGGGCCCGAAACACGTTTTGGGTTTCCCACATTTCCTGCACTGCAGGTTCAATTTCACCGGGTACATAGTATTCTTGCATAAAAAATATTTTTTTCCTCTAATAGTTGAAAGATAAGGAAATTCATCTTGACTTCCCTTTCCAATGTGATTACCGGACTTATCCTTGCAGGGGGTAAAGCCAGCCGTATGCAAGGTATTGATAAAGGCTTGTTAGTGTTCAATGGCCTGACTCTTGTTGAGCGGAGTTTGGCGGTCTTACGCCCCCATTTAACGACCATCCTCATCAGTGCGAATCGCACTGTTGAGAGCTACGCCCATCTGACAGGTTGTCCAGTTTACATGGATGATATTCCTGATTTTGCGGGAGGACCATTGTCAGGGATTGCCAAAGGACTGGAACTGGCAACTACTCCCTATTTACTGCACATTCCTTGTGATACTCCCTATTTACCACAGGATTTAGTGCCTCGTTTATACGCTCAATTAGTAAAAGCTGAAGCTGATATTTGTGTAGTACAAGATGGGCAACGTGTTCATCCTACCCTTGCCATACTGAAGGTTGAGGTCCTGTCCAGTCTACAGGAATATTTAGCTACTGGCGGACGCAAAATCCGCACTTGGCAAGAGCAACATTCTTTAACCTTCTGCGATTATTCGGACTTTCCAGAAGGATTCACTAACCTAAATACCCTACCTAAAGGTACCCCATGATTCCCCAAAATGCTCCCCCTATTCTGGGTTTTATTGCCTACAGCGGCACAGGCAAAACTACTTTGTTGACCAAACTCATTCCCCTTTTCAAACAACAAGGATTGCGACTAGCCGTCATCAAGCATACTCATCATCCCATTGACCTGGACCAACCTGGCAAAGATTCGTATTTATTACGTCAATCAGGAGCTGATTCAACTTTTATTGTCTCTCCACGTCGTTGGGCCTGTACTGTAGAAATCTCGGAAAAACAGGAAGTTTCCCTCCAACAAATACTCCCCTCCCTATTATACACTCAACCTGACTTAATATTAGTGGAAGGATTCAAACGAGAAAACTACCCCAAAATAGAGATTCATCGTCCTAATTTACATCATCCCTTACTCTATCCACAAGATCCTACTATTATTGCGGTTGCCACTGATCAGCCCATGGACAACGTAGAATTGCCCCAACTCGATCTCAACAATCCTCCGGAAATCGTTACCTTTATCCAACAAACTTTCGCACTCTCATCCACCGAATTCCAAAAAGTACATGATTAACTTCTTGCAAAAGTAAATGATGCGATAAGGATGAGATATGAAAAAATAAAAGGAAAGTCTCCGTTAGAGTGGAGGCTTTAGCCGGAGTGGAGGACCTAGAAGATACTCTGGAGTGGAGGCTTTAGCCGAAGTGGAAGCTCTAAAATATACCCTGGAGTGGAGGCTTTAGCCGGCCAGCGGTAGTCTTTTGCAATTTGTGTATACGAAGGAATGCCTACGGCTGACCGGCTAAAGCCTCCACTCCAAGGTATCTTAACTGAGGGGCAATTTTCATTTTTTCATGATCGCATAGTCTCGCAAGAGATCTATTAACTGAATTGTGGGTTGGTCTTTGTGGGATGGGCCGGCCAACGGGAAGCCCATCAATCAGGTACTTAAAACAAAATTGTACAAAGGAAGCCAGACAAATTCCTCCCTTTAAAAGAGGGAGGTTAGGAATGGTTAATTTCCAAGCCGTCCCCGTTCTGATTTCAAATTTTAACCCAAAAAAAGCCCCCCACACTTTACAATGTAGGAGGCCTTTTAGAAAAAAACCAACTGTGTTAAGAACTTAACACCAATAGTGGGTTATTCTGCTTTTTCTTCTTCCTTAGCTTCTTCTTTGGCTTCTTCTTTCTTCTCGCCATCTTCAGTAGCAGCAGGAGCGTCAGCGGCTGGAGCAGCAGCGTCGGCAGCTGGAGCATCGGCAGCTGGAGCAGCGGCGTCGGCAGCAGGAGCGTCAGCGGCTGGAGCAGCGGCATCAGCGGCTGGAGCAGCGGCGTCAGCAGCTGGGGCAGCAGCTTCGTCAGCAGGAGCGGCTTCTTCTGCATAACCAACAGTGACAGTACCCAAACCCAACATCATGATGAAAGCCAATAACAATTTTTTCATAATTACAATATCTCCTTAAAATAAGTGAACAGCAGATGACACATCGTAATAAACCTAAACCAGCTTTCTTGTCACGCCATTGAAATTGTCCTCTAGCCCAACAAGTTCTCGCTTCATCCAAGTTTCTCTTGTCCACGAGCGTCGATTTCCGGCAAGCCCTCGGTATTTTCCAAGTTTGGCCCTAAAGCTTCCCTTGAAAAGTTCAACTTGGAATCTAAAGTTAATCCCTAAAATCGAACGGCATATAACATAAACTATTTTGCTCCCATCTGCAATACTCACCCTTCTTTTTTTTCATCATCCCCCTGATCAATCTGTCAATTGCGTTGAATTTAACTTGAAAATGACGCAACTACTGACCCCCCCTACCATACCAACTGACAAACCCTTATTATAACCCCCTCTTTCCATCCCCTTTCCCCCATGTCAACTCCGGCCCTCTTCCTGACCCTTCAACTCCTAGATCCGGTCATTTCCACTCACCACCCCCAAACCAGCTATCTACAGTTGGAATTAACTGGTGGGAATCCATATCCTCATCCTCCCCGTAAATTTCTTCTCTTGATAGACACGTCAAACTCGATGCAGGGACCGAAATTGGGATATGCCAAACAGTTGGCCCAAACCTTGCCAACTTGCTTGACCAGCACTGATCTCCTCTCTTTAGTAACTTTTTCTCATCAGGGAGAAATGGTTTTACCCACTGCGCAAATGACCGATATTTACCTCTTTCCAAGAATCGTTGAGAACTTGGCTGCAGGCGGAAGTTCTGCATTAGCCCACGGTTTAGAAATTGCCTATCAAGAAATGAGGAGGAGAACCGATAATACACTCAATCGCATTCTCCTGATTTCAGATGGATCAATAAATCTTCCCCCAGAAACAAAATCGGAACTTTTGACCTTAATCCGTACTCACCGATCCCAGGGCATCACTTTGTCCACGCTAATACCTGTTCCCAGCACAGGCGATTGGGAATTCTTCTCGCAAATGGCAAAAACCGGTGGGGGAATTGGGCATTCGGAATTGAATAAATCAAGTATGCTGGCTATTTTGGATCAAGAACTCCACTCCTTAACTGCCCAAATTGCTTATGCAATACAAATCAGTTTTTCCCTGCCAATACCGCCGCTGAATTTTGCATACTTTCAAAAGCAGGAACGGAGAATTCGCTTATTCCCAATCAACTTACCAGCCTTTGCAACTGAAGGTATACATAAAATTGCTGAAGTGTATTTAAGTTACTGGGATCCGCGATTCTCTAATTCGGTCTCAATGACTTTTCCAGTCACCGTGACTGCCCGTGATTCTCCCAATCAGTGTCGATCCGATCAGAAAGTCATGGCGGAATTGCTGATCGCACAAACAGTAACGGGATATACTCAAGTGTTGCAACTCCAGTCCCAAGGTCAATTGAATGCTGCTCGGGAACTGTTGCTGCATCAAGCTGCGCAATTAAAGGTTGGGATAGGAGCAGAGGGACTGCCACTGGAAAAAGTTGAGGCCCTTAAGCAATTGAAGGATCTGAATTTGGAAATTGCTCAACATTTAAACGATCCCAATTGGCAACTCTACCAAGAGCGAATAATTGAGGCCCAACTGAGTTTTGACCACTAACCCTTTACCGGATATTATTTATGACCTTACGCAAATTAATACTCCTTATATTGCTGATATTCCTGACTGCCTGCTCAATGACTTTGCCACGTTTACCTTCTCAATTCAATAATTTAGAAAACGCTGTTTATTATGTCTCTACCCACTTACTGACAAAATTGCAGAATCAACAAAATCTCTTACAACGCTTTGATAAAACTACCTTGATTTTTAATCCCATCTTGGATGCCAATACTGGTCAAGTATTGGAGATCAGCAATCGTATTGAAGAACTGTTTTTCCGAACTGCGCGCAGTCGTTTCCAAAATCTGAAAATTAGCCGGATCACCGGTGACAATCTTGTCAGTGCTGACTATTTGATCAATGGAGTGATCAGGTATCAAACAGATCCCACCAATCCCAAACGTCTGCAGCGTCAGATCCGGATTTCTATTCTTGACTTAAAAGCGTATACTTTGATAGCTGGAGAACAAATCGAGCTCCCTGATGGTGAAGATTGGAATTATCGTCCTACCCCCAGCTACGAAGACAATCCCATCTATATCAAGGACGAGCACCTTAAACAATTT
Source organism: Thiomargarita sp. (assembly GCA_020721005.1). GTDB lineage: Bacteria > Pseudomonadota > Gammaproteobacteria > Beggiatoales > Beggiatoaceae > DYNP01. Next base: position 47,909 of record DYNP01000018.1, on the reverse strand, counting down.
ATTGAACTGGTCGAAAGCCCGGTAGGCAGTGATGTCAGCGCACAATTTCGAGCCTTTCTAGGCACCAAGGCGATTGTTGTGCAAGCCCAAACCGCTTATGACCAGCAAGACTATGTGCGGGCAGAAAAGCTCTTTCAAGAGGCTGAGAAGCGCCCAGATGGTCAAACTCTAGAGGTGTATGGCGGACTCTACACTGCTTACTACAAACTGGGTCAACTCTCCATTGCTGAACAATACTTTGCCAAAATGGTCGCTTTGGGCTTCAAATTGGGTAATCTGCCCCTAAAAATCCTCTTCCAACCCCAACAAATTCAATTTCTTCCCCATCCCGACCTACAAATCCAATACCCAGTTTGGTTACGGCAAATCAGCCTCTACCTAAAAGAAAATCCCCACCTTTGCCTAGCCATCATTGGCCACACCAGTCGATACGGCTTAGCCCACTTGAATCTGACCCTCTCTGAAAAACGAGCTCAACGCATCCAAACTCTCATGGCTGATACTTTTTCCGGCATTCTACAACGCTCCAAAACCCTAGGCAAAGGTGCTACTGAAACTTTGGTTGGCACCACTCCAGACGGTCCAGAAAATACCATTGATCGGCGCGTGGAATTTAAAGTTTCCGCTTGTGAATAGCCTCAGCACTCTACCCAGTCTTAATCTCCATTTAGGGTAAATTTGTTCGTTAGCATACGTAAGATAGGCGGTCAATCTCTCGTCGGCATAGCCCGTCAATCTTCCCTACTTAGCAAGGAGGGGCAGGGGGGTGGTTTACCGCTTAGCAATTAACCACCCCTAACCATGTTATTTATAATACCCTCCTATACCAACAATCCTAGTACCATTTGACAACAGGTATCCAATAAACCTCTTGCAACAGTATATGATCATGAAAAAGAATGAGAGTTGTCCCTCAGTTAAGATACGTTGGAGTGGAGGCTTTAGCCGGACAGCGGTCGGTCCTTGCAATTTGTGTATGTAGGATGATACCTATGGCTGTCCGGCTAAAGCCTCCACTCCAACGGAGATTTCCCTTTTATTTTTTCGCATCTCATCTTTATCGTATCTTTATATTATAAAAAGGTTTAAAATAGATCCCAAAGGGTAAAACCTTTTGGGCTCCATTCTAAAAAACCCATTCCCAACAACAAAGGTTTGAATGATTTCTCCGGTTCGAATTTGGGATTTGCCTACTCGATTTTTCCATTGGCTACTGGTAACCCACTTTACCCTTGCCTGGCTAACTGCAGGAGACAGCCGTTACCTTGACTTCCATGTATTTTTCGGATATGGGTTTCTCGGCTTACTCCTATTCCGACTCCTATGGGGAGTTATCGGCAGCCACTACGCTCGATTCTCCTCCTTCTGCTATTCTTACTCCGCTGTCATCAAATTCCTTACCACTCCCTCATCCTTCTCCAATCTTGGCCACACCCCGGCTGGAAGTTGGGCCATCTGGGCACTGTTATTTTTAGGCTTCCTGGTCAGTGGCAGCGGCCTATTAACCCTGGGGGCACTGAACCAACTTGGACCATTGGAAGGCTATTTTAACTTTGCACAAGGTGATTTATTCCACTGGGTGCACACTTCAACAGCCTGGAGTTTACTTGGCCTGGTCATTCTTCACCTTTCAGGAGTTATCCTTGCAAGTAGGATACATCGAGAATCACTGATTTGGGCAATGATCACTGGCTTCAAAAATACAACTTGCCTTAATGAACAATCAGTTCCCCAACACCCCCTTATTGCCTATTCCTTACTGCTGTTCATACTCATCAGCGCAGGCGGCTATTTTCAAGGTCGTCTCTTCCAAAATCCCAATTACCAACCCTTTCCTTCCCCACCTCTACCTCAACTTTCCCTTTGGCAGTCAGAATGTGAAGATTGTCATTTAGCCTACCATCCCACATTACTACCTCAACGCTCTTGGCAACAGATATTTGCTGAACAACATAACCATTTTGAGGAAGATTTATCCTTGGATGAAGATACTCTTCAACAACTGAAGCAATTTGCTTTTCAGTACCCTGCAGAAAGCAATTTGACTAAAACTGCCTGGAAAACCCATTCCACTCTGTCCAGCTCTCAAATTCCCTTAAGAATCACACAAACCCCCTATTGGAGAGAGCAGCATCAAACAATTGCTTGGAAGCAAGATTCTAATTTTCCTGCTAAACTAGATTGTGTGGCCTGTCATCAAGATGCCGAATCAGGTCGTTTTACTGCAGCTGCCATGCGCTTACCCACAGCAACTGACTTTCCCCCATCCCGCTAGGAGGACCCCATGAAATTGGCGCCAATAACCTTCCTACTCACTTTAACCCTCTCCCCTTTCATTCAAGCTACTCCTGCAGTTGAGGAACTGTTTACCCAATACCGCCAAAAAGGTATTCAAGAATTCTCCGCTGACCTTGGAAAAAATCTATACTTTCAAGAATTTAAACTTGCCGGCACCGGAGAAATTCGCCAATGTGCGGATTGTCACACCCCTGATTTACGAGCCCAAGGCCAACATGCTGAAACTGGCAAGATTATCGAACCTCTGGCTCCCTCAATTAACCGGCAACGCCTATTGGACATCAAAGAAATTAACAAATGGCTGAAACGAAATTGCAAATGGACCCTGGGACGTGAATGCACTGCCCAAGAAAAAGGGAATCTTTTAACATTCATCCAAACCCAATAACCTCAAAAAACGTATTATGGATACACTCACCAACAAACTCTATTTACGAATTCCAATCGCCTTATTCACCTTGCTGTTTTTTACCCCCTTGTTTGCAGATGATAACTCACTTATCCCCTCAGTTAACTATCCATTATACCTCAATGAATGTGGTGACTGCCACCTGGCTTACCAACCCCTATTTCTACCCCAAGCCGCCTGGCAGAGAATCATGACCACCCTAGATAATCATTTTGGGGATAATGCTGAATTGGAAGAAGAAACCGTTCGCAACCTCACTGCCTACCTATTGGTACACTCAGCTGAACACAGTTCCCAAAAACTCGCCACAAAGCTTCTAAAATCCACTGAAAACCAACTGATTATCCGCATCACTGAGCTTCCTTACTTTAAAAAGGAACATGATGAAATACCTGCAAGACTGGTCACTGACAATCCACAAGTCAAATCTTTCAGCCACTGTGACAAATGCCACACCAAAGCAAGTTTTGGGAATTATGAGGAAGACAGTATAGAAATTGCCGGATATGGGCGTTGGGATGACTAAACCTCACCCCAGTGGAGGCTCTAGAATGTACGCTGGAGTGGAGGCTTTAGCCGGTCAGCCGTAGGCATCACCCCACATACACAAATTACAAGGGCCAACCGCAGACCGGCTAAAGCCTCCACTCCAAACACTGACCGGTTGAAGCCTCCACTCCAAACACTGATCGGCTATTGAATTACACCCTTCCTTGGCAAGGAAGAGGAAGGAGTGGTTCACAACTTGGAAGTTAACCACCCCTAACCCCTCCTTGAAAAAGAGGGGGAATTTGTTTGGCTTCCTTACCAAAGAGAAGAATTTGTTTGATTCCCTTTGCACACTATTCTTTCTCCCCCAAAAGTAGCACTTGAAAATTCACATTCCTATACTCAGGATTCGGCTGGCTTTCACCAAACAATATCTTATCTGGCGTACCAACTCCCAGGTGCTCCTTTGGAATTCCTTCTGCCAACAACCAATCAAAAATAAGCGTAGCCCGCCGTTGACTTAACTGCTCATTAAAAAATTCTGTACCTATCCCATCCGTATTCCCAACAATCCGCAAATAAACCTTTTTCTTAATCTCTGCGCCAAATTCCAATACTTGTTTAAACGCCTGCCCTACCCCTTTCAACCGAATCTCCTGATTGGCAACCAAGCCAATATCCTCAAAAAAGTAGATTTTCACTCCCTCAATTTGCGCAGCCAACTGAATAAGTTCCTGCTCCACATCAACCAATCCCACCCGCCTGATCCTCTTCAACTCCTGAAAATTCTTCTTTAACAACGGAATTTGCTCCTGCACCCTCTTATAAGTCGCACTGTCCAAATGACCTGACAAAATCATCTCCCCCTCCTGCACAGTAATACTCAAATTATGAGCAGGCAACAAATAACCCTGCCCACTGGCCAATAAAAACTCATCCGTTTCCACTAAATTCTGAACATCTACTTCATGAACTCCCGCCAACGTCCGCGCATTATTCAACGTACTGTCTATCCAAGTTCGGGAAGCATAACCTCTCACCTGCAAAACTTCTTCCTTCAATTCCAAACTCACTGTACTTGGAGGTGCTAAAAATTGTGCCGCCCTGCGCAACACAAACTGCGGTGCCAAATCCTGATAAGGTCGCCAATTGCTGATCACATTCTCAATACGCATTTCCAGCGCCAATACTTCCGGGTCAGCAGCCAATGGATCGCGCATCCCAGTCACAAACAAGCCCTGCTCATTGACTCCACTGGAGACTACCAAAATACCCGGCGTCTCACTCAACGCCTTAATATACTCCTGAAACTGTGCCTCCGTATTCACCAATTGATGAGTATCAATGCCCGTAAATCCTGCAATCAAGCCCAAGCTGCTGTTCAAACGATCAATCCAACCTTGATCGGCATGGCCCTTCAAGTACAACACCTGATCCTGTAAAGTCAATTCCACACTGGAAGGCGGTTTCAACCAACTCCGCAATCGATGCTCCACAAACTGCGGCGCCAAATCCTGATAAGGCTTACCCTTAAACACCAAATCCTCCGGACTTAACTCAAAATGCAATGCCAACTGCAAGGGGTCTTCCGCCAAAGGGTCGCGCAACCCATAAACCACCCATCGCCCTTGCTCTTCCTTAATTTCAGTAATGATAATTCCTGCACTCTCCCTCAACGTATCCAAATACCCATTCAACCGACGGTGCTCATCATAGTACAAATACCCCCACCCCAATATTCCTACTGAAAACAAAATTAAAATAACCGCCAACTGAGGCGTCATCCACTGCGGTTTAGCCTCCTCTTTCAACTCACTGCGCAAAGTCTCCTCTATCAACGACTGACAATATTTCAACTTACTGTTATCCCCATTAAATTGCTCCAACAACAAACCGTACTGGGAATGCAAAGTCTCCAACTGCTCTCGCATCAAAGTCCGCAAGCTCCGCGGTGACTCTCCCCGAATCACACAGGCCAAAACTGCATACGGTCCCCGTTCCACCCACACCGTATACTGCCCCACTTCCACACTCTCCAACTCCTCTCCCTTATCCGCAGAAAAAGAATCCCGAATAAAATCTTGAATTGCCGTAAACATTGCAGAAATCGCATCACTGTCCCCCAATTCTATCTCTTCCAAATGCGCATGCAAAATCAACAATCCCGTCTCCCTGTGGATCAAAAACGCCTGCTCCACCCGATACTGCAACGTATTGCTCAACACAATCTCCCCAAACGACTGTCCCGTGCGCCAAGCCTGTAAACGCCAAGAAATACCCTGTTGAGATAATAAACTCTGCCCCAAAATGCCATTGATTCTCTGCAACAAATCTTTGAATAACTCCGCCACAGAACGACGAATCGTCGGTCCAATCAAAGGAAACAAAGCATCGGCAAACGGTCTCACATCCTTTCTAATCGCCTGTTGAATACAGATCTCCACCGGCCGCTGCATCGATTCCGCTAACACTTCATCCCCAGAAGCCCCATCTCCCTGAGACAAATTCACTTGAGAAGCGATTTCAGCAGTCATTTGTTGAGTAGAACGACGAATGGCATCCGGCAAAATATCCGCAATATCCAAAGCCCGTTGTTGAGGATCATTCAAACGAAACTCCAAACGTCGACTCTGCTCAACCACTTCTCGAAGCGTAGTTGTCTCCACTTGGGTCACATGCTCAACCATCTGTTGTAAATGACTCTGTTGCTCCTCCAAAATACTGTGAGCATCCTGCAACTGTTTACGTTGTTGAGCCTGCACATTCCCCACAGTCTCCACCTGCTGATTCAAACCATTCAATTGCAAATGCTGACTGACATGTGCCTTCTCCAAATTATCCAAATACTGATCGATTTCCTGAAACTGACGATTTTGAGCCTGCAAAGCATTCTGCAATGGCAGCAACTGCTCTGGGAACAAATGCACCTGATCAACCACCTCTTCCAAACGCAGATGCTGTTCAAAACTCACCTTTTCCAACTGATGCACCGCGGTCCCTGTATTCTCCAACTCAACCCGTTGCCCCTGTAACTGCTCAACAATAGACTTTAAACCCGTTTGATGCACCAATAACCGCTCATCCACCTCATTTAAACGCACATGCTGAGCCAAATGCGCCTTCTCCAAATTATCAAGATAACTCTCCAACTCTACCTGATGCTGCCGACCCGACTGCACACTGGTCTCCAACACTTTAAGATAAGTGGGCAACTGTTTCAACTGCTCAAGTTCCTGAACCTGCTCAACCATCGCCCGATCCAAATTTTCTACAAACTTTTCAAGATGTTGCAATGAAAACTGCTGAACCTCTAAACCATCTTGGACCGTCTTTAACTGCCGTTTCACCCCCTCATTGATTAACTGAGTCAATCGATCTTGCTGTTGAACCTGAATCCTCTCCAACTTTGACAATGCACTTCGAAAATCCCCCTGCCCATGTTGGAACTGCTGCTCCAATTGACTGTAACGATGACCCAAACTCTCAAGCTCATTACTTTGACTGTTCAAAGTCACAACCCAACCATGACACTGCTGTTGCAAGGATTCCCATTGCTCCTCCTGAACCTGCCAATTCTGTTGCAGAACTAACATTCCCTTTCTCAACTGCACCACCTGTTCCCCAACTTCTTGAAGATGGACCTGCTGCTGAACCACCGCACTCTCTAAATTCTCCAAATAACTCTCAACAGCATGAGGCACCTGCCGATTGGGAACTGAAACCTGAATGGCGCTCAACTGTTGTTCCAAATTCACCAACCCCGCATTAAACTGCTCAAGCTGTTGATGCTGCTGCACTAAACCTTGATCAAGGTTATCCAAATACTGTTCAAGATAGACAAGACGAGCCTGATAACTCTGTAAATCAGCTGCGAAATTTTGCTCAGTTTTCGCCAACACCTTGCGCAAAAATGGAGCAATACCGGGTAAAATCGACTTAGTAAGAGACTGGGGAGTTTGCTCAAGAATATGATGTATCTTATGCTCAATGGTCTCAATTAGAGTACTTGAACTGCCCGCACATTCCGCCAATTCGAGCAAATTCTCCTCTAAAATTAAGCAATGGGAACGTACATCCCCTACCTTTTCCTCCAACAAGGAAAGACGTTCTTCCAATTGATTTAATTGACTTTTATCCGGAACAATCAGGACAGACATAAATTCTCACAACACCTTATTAACAGAATTCACTACTCTAGGTAGTTGTACTGAGAAAATCGAACCCCTGCCCAATTCCGAAGTTAAAGTCAAATTGCCCCCCATAATTTTGCAAAATTGCTCACTGATGGTTAACCCCAATCCAGTCCCACCATAACGCCGGGTGCTCGAATTATCCACTTGCACAAAAGGTTTGAAAATATCATTCATCTTCTCAGGCGGAATTCCAATACCGGTATCAATCACCTGAAATATCACAGTATCAGTCATTCCCTTATCTGCTCGCCCAATTTTCTGAAAAATTCTCAAAGTGATGCTACCATGTTGGGTAAATTTAGTCGCGTTATTCAATAAGTTAAGCAAAATTTGCGTCACCTTAGGTCGATCTGCATACAGAGATTCCAAGAAAGGCGATATATCCAAAACCAAATGATTATCTGCCAATTTGATCAAAGGTCCAATGATGCTAGTGACCTCATCAACCAATTCCGCAATGCTGAATTCACTGAGGATTAACTGAAGACGATCGGCTTCGATTTTAGAAATATCCAAAATATCGCTGATAATAGCCAACAACTGTTTGCCAGCAACTTGAATTTTCTCCAAATCAGGCAATAGGGAATGATATTCTTCCTCAATTGCCACCTCTTGTAACATATCACAATAACCAAGAATAGCATTGAGTGGAGTGCGCAACTCATGGCTCATGTTCGCCAAAAATAAACTTTTGGCTCGATTGGCCGCTTCAGCCGTGCGACTCGCCAACTCTGCAGTGCGTCGAGCCTGTTCCGCCTGAAAATGAGCCTGCTCTTTCTCTGTGTACAATAATGAATTTTCCAAAGAGACTGCAATTTGAGTAGACAACAATTTCAATAAAGTTAACCGATCGTTGGAAAAAGCATGGCTCAACAAATTATTTTCCAAATACAACACACCAATCAATTGATTTTTCTTGCCAATTGGAAAACCCAATATAGATTTCGGTTGTTGTTGGATAATATAAGGATCATGGCTGAACAAATGATTTTTTTGAGCATCATGGAGCACTAAAGGGGCATTGGTGCGAGCAACATAATGAATGATGCTTTTCGACAATTGGTCGGCGAGTTGTTCCAAAGGAGTGGACTCAAAAAGCTGAACTTTTTCCAAAGTAGCAAAGGCTTTGGCAAACAATTGTTGATCTTGAACACTTTCTGATGCAACAGTTGAATTGGCAGTGGTCTCAGTGGTCAAAGTTTTCTTTTTTAGGATCAACCAACCCTGTTCCGCACCAACATTTTCCAGGACGATGTGCATGAATTTATTCACCAATTGCTCCAACACAATTTCGCTGGAAATAGCCTGCGTGGCTTTCATTAAACTGTTGATATCAGGATTATTATCAATAGTCAACGTCGTTGCTGTTAAAGTCTGAAAAGAAGTGGGACTGACCACAGCCAGGGACATCAGCAAAGTAGGATGTCGAAGGCGCAAGGCATGTCCTTTAGCCAACGCTCCCCAATTATTATAGGCAATATAAGCTTCAGTCAAATAAATTTTGGCAATTTTAGGGTGTCCCAATTGTAAATAGAATTCTCCAGCCAACTCGTTCGCCAAAGCAGCCTCTTGTAAAAAACCCTGCTGCCAAGCTTGTTCAATTGCCTGCTCATACAATCGCATAGCCACGGTGACCTCTCCCTTCACTCTGGCGAATTCTGCACATACCAAATCATATTTGACTTGATAATTTTCCGGAACATGCTGAGCCCATTTCTGTAATTTACCGAGCGTTACCTTCAATTGTGACAATTGAGGATTATCCTGTGCCAACTGGCTTAACGCCCAATAAAACTCCATTTCCACCATCTGTAGGGACCCCACATTAGACCCATAATATCGAGCCAATTCTCCTTGTCGCAAAGCCTCTTTAAAATTTCGAAATAAATAACTTAACCAAGATTTACAACGATGAAATTTGAATATTGACAAGGAATCCCGGGCGGCCAATAACTGAGTCCTCCAATTTTCCTCCTGTTCCAAATCTCCAAATAACACATCGGTTTTTCGCCCCCCTCCCTGTAAATTTAACAATGCCTGCTGACCAATGCTTAAATAGTGACTGACTAAGGGCTGTTGCAATTTTTCCGCTAATTTAAGAGCTTGTTGACAATGCAGTAAAGTTTGCCCAATGGTTTCCCCAGTGGCCAGTAAATGGTCATTGTATAACATGATGGCATAAGCAGCAAAGTTAAATTGACCATATTCTATGCCATAATCAATGGCTTGTTTTAAGGGGACCAAGGTGTTCTTTAAAGGCTGTCTCCAAATGCTAATATGAGTGTTAAACACAAAATAGGCCATGGGTTTGAAGTGGTCAGCCTTTAATTCCCTCATCAATTGCAGTCCCAATTCCCCAGCTTGATAAGCGCCGTCTATATCTCCTTGCAAGCCCAATAATGATCCATAGCCCATATAGCCATAAATTGCCATGGGACTGTTGCCATATTGCTTGGAAAGTTCTAGCATTGTGGTAACAATTATCGGGAATCGTTGGGGATCGCTGATATAAATCGCAGCTCCGACTGACAGCAATAATTTGAGTCCTGCGGCAATCCGAGGTTCAGTTAACAATGGCAACTGAGCCATTTGCATAAAATCAAATTCAGTTCCTTTAGGTATCAATGAAATTCCCAATTCTTGTAACCCAGTCCAAGCAACGTCAATAGCTCGAGAATATTGGTTTTGAGAAATGTGATAAAGAATTTGCAATTCTGGAATAATAGCCCGATCAATAACTTCTCGACTGTGATCTTGTATTTCTGAGATAAGTTTGGGGGATTGAGTCGCAAATTGTTGAGTCAAATAAGCCAATTCTAAGTTTTCCTTATACACAGTTAAGGTTAATTCATAATTTTGTTCCCAACTGTTTGCCGGCAACAACAGTAACGCTTGGCTAAAATGATGAGCGGCCACTTCATGGGCCCCCGTTTTTTTAGCCAGTTGTCCAGCTTGTAGATTGAGAATGCTTAAATGTTGTTGTTCCTGAGCATTGAACAGAGCCAGGGCTTGATTGGCATGATTGACTGCTTCAAATAAATTTCCTTCCAAATTGAGATCTTGTTGTAAAAAGTGCTGAGCAATTTGAGAATGAAACGTTTCCCTTTCCAATGAAGACAGATTTGCATAAATAGTTTGTTGCAATTGAGGGTGGGAAAACTGATAATAGGCATTGTCCATTCCAATGGTTTGCTGATTCAAATGTTGATAATCTTCTGCAATTCGCAGACACAGTTGTAAAATCAAGGCCGGCTGCAAAGTGGCCAATAAATGTTCCAGGCTGACATGGGTGATTTGAACTAAGGTCTGCAGGTTAAAATGACTGCCCAAACAAACAGCCAGTTTCAAAGTATGTTGGGTGTCTAAGGGTAATTCTTCAAAGTGTTTGAGCAATAGTTGAGCAACATTGTCAGTAATACCACAGTGTTGAATAGCTTGTTCATCCCAGATCCAATTGTTTTGTTGAGGGTCAAAACGTAAATGTTGGTCATGATAGAGTTTTTTCAGGAATTCATGAACAAATAGGCAGTTACCATCCGTTTTTTGTAAAATGAGGTTAGCCAGTCCAAGCGCTCGGGAACTTTGGCAATGGAAACTGTCGATCAATAATTGGTGCAAATTGACGAGACTGAGGGGAGGCAAAGCATAGATTTCAGCCACAGATTGTTGCAATTCTTTAAGTAAAAGATGAGGTTCAGTCCCTTCGTCATGATAGGTGACAATCATCAGTAATGAATAACTTGGATTGGGCAAGTTAACGAGATTATTGAGAATTTTTAGGGTGGAAGGATCTGCCCAATGTAGATCGTCTAGGAACAGTAACAATTGGTGATCTTTGAGTAAGCCAAAGAGTGTTTGCAACAAATGAGGCAAGACGCCAGAGCTTGCCAAAATGGAGGGAACATCCAGTGTAATTTCCGTTTCGACCTTAAGATCGCTGTTATCATTTTGTTCGAGTAAAAGAGCCAGTTCCGGAAAGTTAGGAATCAATTGGGGCAGATAATCCGCCAAGTCTGTTTGCAATGTCGATTGCCAGAGTTGAATTTGCCTTGGGTTGGCAGTGAGCATTTGTTGCAACAAGTCCTGAATTGCTTGCAGCAAGGGCACATAAGGGTGAGTTTGTTCCAACAGTTCACAGCGACCGGTCATGAAATAACCCCTTTTTTGGAGCAGTGGTTTCTTTAACTCTTTGATTAGAGTGGTTTTACCAATGCCCATTTCTCCAGTTACCCAGATCAGAGGAGAGGGACCAGGACAAAGGGAATGGATTTTTTCCAAAAGTTGAGTTAATTCTTTATCTCGGCCATACAGTTTTTGGGAAAGTTGGAATTGTTGTTTGAGATCATATTGTCCACAAGTGAATTCTTCAATTTCTCCGGGCAATTGGTGTCGACAACGTTCTAAGTCCTTGCGCAGTCCCGTGGCGCTTTGGTAACGGTTATCAGCCATTTTTTCCAATAATTTCATGATAATATGTGAGATCATTTTTGGGACTTGGGGATTCTTTTTTACTGGGGAAATTGGAGTTTTGGCAATGTGTTGGTGCATGAGTTGGATGGTGTCAACTGGGCCTTCTTTGTTGGAATTTAATTGTTCCTGAAAGGGGGGAGCACCGGTAAGAATTTCGTAGAAAACTATTCCTAGGGAATAGAAATCGGTGCGGTAATCAATGCTGCGATTCATGCGCCCAGTTTGTTCCGGGGACATGTAAGCCAAAGTGCCTGCCAACCGGTCTTGAGTGGATAAGTTCAGACCGGCACTGGCAATGCTAAAGTCGGTTAATTTAGTTTGGCCGGTGTATTCATTGACGATGATATTGGCCGGTTTAAGATCTTTATGGATGATGGATAGGGCATGTAATTCTTCCAAAGCGGTGGCCAATTGGATGCCAATGTCAAGAGTTTCTGCCAGATTGAGACTGCGGTGGGCTAGAATTTCTTTGAGCGATTTGCCTTGAATGTCCTCCATAATGAGAATCCATAGCCCTTGATATTGTTGTAAATCATAGACTTGGATGACGCCATTTAAAGTCAGACCTTGTAATAGACTGTATTCCCTTTGTAGTTGGGCAATGTGCATTGCATCAGCCATTTGGGAACTGAGGACTTTGATGATAACGGGTAGGGAATCGGTTTTCCGAAGTCCTCGATAGACCGTCACTTTTCCACTTTGGTAGATGGGCTCTAGGAGTTGGTAGTGGGGTAAACTAAACATGGTTTTCTAAGGATTCCTGAGGGTGTGAGGGGCAATAAAGGGTGAAAAGACTGCCTATCCCAAGTTGGCTATCCACGGTGATTTTTCCCCCCAATAGGTGGCAGTATTGTTGGCAAATTGCCAGTCCTAAGCCAGCTCCTCCATGAAGGCGAGTACTGGAGTTGTCAGCTTGTTGAAAGGGTTCGAAGAGACTGGGTATTCGTTCCGTCGGTATACCAATTCCCGTGTCAGTGATTTGGAAGTAGAGCCCATTGTCAGCGGGAATGAGTTGGAGGTGAATTTGTCCCTGATGGGTGAATTTATAGGCATTGTGCAAGAGGTTTTGTAGGATGCGTTTGAGTTTGTCAGCATCGGTGATCAGAGGGGGTAGATCGTGGGGACAATGGTAGGTGAGTTGGTTACAGTTGCGGTTGATCAGGGTGGTTGGTAAACTTTGGATCACTTCTTCCAAAAGGGTTTGGATAGGGACTGTGGTGAGGTGAAGCGGCATTTTTTCGGCTTCGATTTTTGAAAATTCCAAAATGTCGCTGATTAGGGCGAGCAGGGCTTGACCAGATTGTTGAATGTTCTCAAGGTAGATCAGGCATTCTTTTTTTCCCAATTCCAAGGCTTCTTCTTGTAAAAGATGACTGTATCCCAATACCGCGTTCAAAGGAGTGCGCAGTTCATGGCTCATGTTGGCCAGGAAACTGGTTTTGGCGCGGTTGGCAGTTTCTGCGATCTGACGCGCAGATTCCGCCAATAAGTAGGCTTGTTCGAGAACGATAAAGGAGTTTTGAAGTTGTTGTGACATTTTATCAAAAGCTTGCCCGAGTTGTCCGATTTCATCTTGGCGGTCTACGTGAATTCTGGTTTGCCAATCGCCTTTGGCCAGTGCTTTTGCTGCGTCATTGAGTTGAAAAATGGGATTTAATACCCAATGAGAGAGTATTACCCCCATAATTAAGGTGATCAACATGGCGATAGCAATGGAGAATAGTACCGTAAAACGAGTATTAGTGGTGACATTTGCCAAGAAGTCAGCTTCCGGAACGACCACCACAATCAGCCAGTCTAATCCGTAATGATCTTGGATGGGGGTTACTTGAAGGTAGTAAGTGGAGTTTTCACAGTCCAATTTGTTGATTGACTGGAATGAAGGAGGAACACAGGCTTGGAAGTTGAGAGGGTGAGAATGTTGTACTTGGTTGAGGGTTTTGAAATGTTCGATCAGGTAGCGGCTACTTAATTGGATGATTGGCATTTGACTGTGCGTGGCCATTAAGCGTTCATCGGCATTGTTTGAGGTTCTTTCTATGAAAGGGGATTCTTCGGTGGAGCTGGCGATCAGGCGACCATTGCGTTCCATAATATACACTTGTCCAGTGTGACCAATTTTCAACATTTTTAAGAATTCACTGATTTGAGTTAACATAAAGTCGGCTGCTAACACGCCTTTGAGTTGACCTTGTTCGTCATAAACCGGTTGATTGGCAGTAATTCCTAAGCTCCCCGCAGGATAAGTGAAGGAGTATACTTGACTCCATACGGGTTGATGAGCGGTGGCTGCCGAAAGATACCAAGGGCGTTGTGTGGCATCATAATGATTTGCCACTTCAAGCAAGCGAGTTCGTTGTCCTTGAGCATCTGTGGCATAGGTGTAATAGTCGCCTTTGCGCATGGCTGCAGTGACTTGCACGGTGATTTGCTGTTGGTCATAACGTGCTACTGCTACAATGCCCCCCGCTTCATTGCCCCAGTAAATGCCACTGATCAATTGAAAACGTTGTAATTGTCGCCAAAAATAGCGTTCTAAGAGGTTGGAATTCCCAGTGTCTAACAGTCCCAGTTGAATGGCGTCTGCATTGAGTTGGTTGACCAAATGGGGAATTTGGAAGTAACTGTGCAGATGTTGTTGAATGCGAGCGGTGATCTCTTGACGCAATAACAAGGTTACTTCATTTACTGCCTGCTGCCCATGATGCAATGCAAAATAGCCAGTCGATCCTACGGCTATAAAAATGAGTAAGGTGAATGGGATGACCAATAGAGTGCGTAATGAGGTAACCAATTGAGATAATTTCATAATGATGAATAGGGCATGATGAGCAGTAAAAAGTGCTGTATAAACAGTGAATAGTGAATAGTAAACGGTGAATAGTGAAGGAAAAATAGGTGTTCAACAGTCAATAGGTCACGGTCAGTAACATGGTTTTTTTTCCCCATCTTTCCGTATTTTTTGGATAATAGCCCATTTTTTGCTAATATCTTGCCTTCACTATTCATTATTCACTGTTATCTCTTATCTGCGGAGCTACCCATTTTGATCATTCCTCCCCCTAAAATACTATTGATAGGTACTGGCGAATTCACTGTGAACCTTGTGGAATCCTGCAAGACATTGGGTGCTGAAACCTTCCAATTTGAACCGGCTTCCAATTTATCCCCCCAAGAGCAAGCGCAGGCTCTCCGCCAGTTATTGGAAACCAGTCCACCAACTGCTATTATCGTCGGGCTCATTCCTATAGCTGCGGAATTTTTAGAAGTTTTGGCCCAAACTTCTATCCGATTAATTCCCAGCTTAGCGGCTTTACAAGTGACGCGCAGCCAGGAACAAATGCGTAAGTTGGCTGTGGAAGTTTTGGATTTACCCACCTCTCGTTATGCATTTGCTCATAATTTGAATGAGTTACAAATGAAAATTGCCATGGGCATTGGTTATCCTTGTGTGATCAAAACGCTCAATTGTACTGAAAATAAGCCTCAGATCACGGTGAAAAATGCGGTTGAACTGAAAAAAGCATGGCAGTTGATCACTCAAGATCAAGTTGTGGATCTGGGGGTGATTGTGGAGTCTATCATCGACGCCAATTTGGAATTTACCCTCCTGACCATTCTCTCAGTTGATGCTCATGGCCAACCTGATTTGCGCTTTTGTGAGCCCATTGGGCATGTTTATCGAGATGGGCAGTATAAAGGCAGTTGGCAACCGCAGAGAATGTCCCCCAATGCATTGCAAGCTGCCCAACATATTGCCAGAAAAATTGTGATTCATTTGGGGGGGCCGGGAATTTTTGCGATCGATTTGTTGGCTAAAGGAGATCGACTTTGGTTTACTCAGGCTTTGCCGCATGCTTTTGAGGTTGGTTTTTTGACCCTGCTCAGTCAGCAACAAAGTATTTTTGAAATTTATGCCCGTTTGGCCCTTGGGATGCCAATTTCTGTGAATTTGAAATCTCCCGCTGCCAGTCTCAATTTCGGGACTGAGTCCAAGAGCAATGTTGGGGAATTGACTGGTTCGGAACAACATCTGATTAAAGTTTTTCAAAATTCCCACTGTTCCCCAAAGTTGCAAAAAGGCTTGGCAATTGCCGCCGGACCAGATACTCAAACTGCCTTTGCCGAAGCCCAAAAGTTGATCACAGGTTAATTGGGAATTATTATTTTCTGTGTGGCAGGTAAAAAAAAGGTGCATTAGATCTTAATCTACTGCACCCTACCTGATTATTCTTTTCCCACGCTGGACCGTGGACCGGAAGTTCTTGCCGTAATCTTTTCCAATAGACCTCTTGCAAATGTATGCGATCATGAAAAAATGAGTGTTACCCATTGGTTAAGATACGTTGGAGTGGAGGCTTCAGCCGGTCAGCGGTTGAAGTGGAGGCTTTAGCCGGTTAGCGGTTGGAGTGGAGGCTTTAGCCGGCCAGCGGTTGGAGTGGAGGCTTTAGCCGCCCAGCGGTTGGAGTGGAGGCTTTAGCCGCCCAGCGGTTGGAGTGGAGGCTTTAGCCGCCCAGCAGTTGGAGTGGAGGCTTTAGCCGGCCAGCGGTTGGCCCTTGCAATTTGTGTATGTGGGGGGATGCCTACGGCTGACCGGCTAAAGCCTCCACTCCGGCTAAAGTTTTCATTTCAGCGTACTTTTCCGGCTAAAGCCTCCACTCCGGCTAAAGTTTTCATTTCAGCGTACTTTTCCGGCTAAAGCCTCCACTCCAGCTAAAGTTTTTACTTCAGCGTACTTTTCCGGCTAAAGCCTCCACTCCAGCTAAAATTTTTACTTCAGCGTACTTTTCCGGCTAAAGCCTCCACTCCAGTTAAAGTCTCCACTCTAGCGGAGACTTCCCTTTTACTCATTTGCAAGAGGTCTAATTGTCCCTAGCCTCTCTTTTTTTAACCAGGCAGATCCGAGTGCCCCATTAAAAAAATATCTACTTCACGAGCCGCCTGTCTTCCTTCATGAATAGCCCATACGACCAGTGATTGACCTCGCCGCATGTCTCCGGCTGCAAATACCTTATTTATCGACGTTTGATAATTGTGAGCTCCAGTTTGCACATTGCCACGCCCATCCAATTGTACACCCAGATCGAAGATTAGACCGGCATGTACGGAACTCGCGAAACCCATTGCCAATAACACTAAATCAGCGGGCAAAGAAAACTCGCTGCCGGCAATTTCATTGAAACTCCAACGTCCTTGAGCATCTTGTTGCCATTCAACTCGTACCAAATGTATCTGCTTCACCCATCCATTTTCACCTTCTAAAGCCCGGGTAGATACACTCCATTCCCGTTGACATCCTTCCAGGTGAGATGAAGAAGTACGTAATTTATTCGGCCAGTGTGGCCAGTTCAAAGCTTTATCCTCTTTTTCAGGTGGTTTGGGCAAAATTTCCAGTTGTACCACAGACAATGCGGCTTGTCGAATCGAAGTCCCAATGCAATCTGATCCCGTATCTCCTCCGCCAATGACTACCACACGTTTATTGTAGGCATGGATAGCCGTTGCCTCCGGAATCTTATCGCCAGCCACCCGCCGATTTTGTTGAGAAAGGAATTCCATTGCAAAATGAACCCCTTGTAAATCTCGACCCGGCACTGTTAAATTCCGCGGATACTCTGCACCTCCACTTAAAACAATCGCATCAAACTCATTCAATAGTTTTTGTACAGGAATATTGCCCCCAACTTTACTGTTAGGACGAAAAATCACTCCCTCAGCTTGCATCTGTGCCATGCGTCGGTCAATCAAGTCCTTACCCAACTTGAAATCAGGAATTCCATAACGCAATAAACCCCCAATGCGGTCTTCTTTCTCAAACACCATCACAGCGTGCCCCACCCTCGCCAACTGTTGAGCACAGGCAAGGCCACAAGGACCAGAGCCCACTATCGCAACTCGTTTACCGGTACGATGTTTGGGAATTTGAGGAGAGATCCAACCTTGTTCCCAAGCCTTATCGATAATACTACATTCAATAGTTTTGATAGTCACCGGTTCATCAGATAAGTTTAAGGTACAAGCCGCTTCACAAGGGGCTGGACAGACGCGTCCTGTGAATTCTGGAAAATTATTAGTGGCATGAAGGAGAGTTAAAGCTTCTGCCCATTTACCTTGAAAAACCCGATCATTCCAATCTGGAATCGAGTTATGAATGGGACAACCCTCATGGCAAAAAGGAATGCCACAGTCCATACAGCGGGCCCCTTGTTCGCCCACCGCTTGATCAGCCAAGGGAATAAGAAATTCTCGAAAATGCTGAACTCGTTCAGAGACCGGTTTATAACAACGGTCTTGACGAGGGATATCCATAAATCCGGTTGGTTTGCCCACAAAGCCTCCAAAATGATGAATTTAAAAATAAGTAATATTGCGTCGCAGGTTCCCCCTCGTTCACCCATAACAAAATCAAGGATTGGAGGGCTTGCCTTGTCTATCGTGTTTTCATACGGCGCAATACGCTGACGCTATTGCGCCCTATATTGCTACGTTTTTTCGTTTCCAAGTAGCAGACCGCAGCACGGTCAAGACAGCATTCCCAAGTGTCACTTGGGAACGAGGGAAATTATGCTGATACGTGGGAACAAATCAAACTGATTACATAAACACTTCTGGTGATACGTGAAAACGCTGGCTTAGCAAACGAATTTGTCGCAGATTGAGTTTGCGTTTGCCATTCAAAATTTCAGAAACTACGCCTTGTGTACCAATTTCTCGTAGATCGCCTTGGGTCAAATGGTGCTGCTCCATAAGAAAACTTAATACCTCAACCGCTGATGTCGTTGGAATAGGGTAATGTTGAGTTTCATAATTGTGAACTAACAGTCCCAAATTTTCCAGTAATCCCACTAATGGATGCTGTTCATTTTCGCCGATTTCGTCAATCAAGAAGTCTAACATTACGACCTGACGTTGATAATCAACTTCAGAATGTGCAGGACTGAGCAGACCAGCTAAATGTTGCCAATAGTGTTCGATCTGTTTGAATTGGGATGAAATATTATTCATTGTAAATTAAAAACGACATTTACTTTGTAAGTAAAATGCCATTTTACTCCTCTATATAGAGATATTAAAACAGTGAAAATAATTTGAAATTAATGTGGGCGTGAGTCACATTCAATTTTCCATTTATCTTTGTCATAATCAGCATGTGTCAATACATGTCTAATGTAAATTATGTGTGAATTATAATGAATGGCTGTAATGACTCTAAGTTTGTTGCCACCAATATTAAAAATTGTACACTTTCCTACTTGATCGGCACTGGGAAAAGTTTTTCTTAATTGAGCAAAATGCTCAAAATTGGTTTTATTTATAATTTTGTGGAAATTTTCTAGGGCATTTTCTGTGTCAGGATGTTTTTCCCAAAACTCAATTAATTTCTTATGACTGATGATACGCATAATATATTTTCCCTTTTAAATAAAGGCACTTTATCTCATTTTGAGATTTTTGTCAATTCCAATGTTTTTAGCTTATTAGAGCCCACGTAGCACAGGAAGGTGCGTTACGGCGCAAAAGACGCACCTAACACACCCTACATTTAAGTGTTTATTTATACCATAGGCCAGTGTAATCCAGCAGCCACCGGGGGTTTGGTTAATATCGGTAGTTCAAGTTGTGGGCGCATGTTTTCTAAGGCCTGCCGGTAATCGGTCGGCATTACTTTTAGGAAACGGGGTAAATAGGTGCTCCAGTGTTCCAAAATCTGCTGGGCTCGCTGACTGTGAGTATAACGGGCATGTTGGCTGATCAGCGTTTTTAAACGCATGGCATCATGATGCAACATATCCTGCAATACCAACAACAACTCACCCTCATCTTCAGGATAATACTGGTGAGGCTCCTCAACAATCGGCAACAACTCAACCATCGACAAGTTACAGCGCTGTCTAAAATCACCCGTTTCATCCAGTACATAAGCAATTCCACCGCTCATACCCGCCGCAAAATTGCGTCCCGTATTGCCGAGTACCACTACAATTCCGCCGGTCATATATTCACATCCATGATCCCCAACCCCTTCGACCACGGCAGTTGCTCCGGAATTACGTACTGCAAACCGTTCTCCCGCAATGCCTCGGAAATAACATTCTCCACTAATCGCACCGTATAACACCGTGTTGCCGACAATAATATTCTCTTCTGCAACAATCGGACATTCCGCAGGAGGAATGATGACCAATCGACCGCCACTTAAACCTTTACCCACATAATCGTTGGCTTCCCCAATCAGTTGTAGATTAATGCCGTGGGCTAAGAACGCGCCAAAACTTTGGCCGGCGGTCCCTGTCGTACGAATAACAATCGAATTATCAGGCAGCCCAGCATGCCCATACCGTTTGGCCACCTCTCCCGACAACATTGCGCCAAACGTGCGATTGCAGTTGTAAATGGGCAGTTTAATTTGGACCTGGGTTTGATGCTCCAAAGCCGGTTTTGCCAAATTGATCAGTTGATGATCAAGCGCATTCTCCAAGCTATGACATTGGGCTTCACAATTGTACGTAGCTACTTCACTGCTAACTTGAGGACGATAAAATAACTTCGAGAAATCCAAGCCTTGCGTTTTCCAATGGGCAACTGCATGGCGACTGTCTAACTTATCGGCCCGTCCAATCATCTCATTGAAAGTTCTAAAGCCCAATTGTGCCATGATTTCCCGCACTTCTTCTGCCACGAATAGGAAATAATTGTAGAGATGTTCCGGCTTCCCTGAGAAACGTCCTCGTAACACCGGATCTTGGGTGGCAACTCCCACGGGACACGTATTTAGATGACATTTGCGCATCATCAAGCATCCCAACACGATGAGGGCTACCGTGGCAAACCCAAATTCATCAGCTCCCAGCAGCGCACCAATGACCACGTCTCGACCTGTGCGCAGGCCGCCATCGACTTGCACAGCAATGCGCCCTCGCAACCGATTGAGCACCAAAGTTTGATGGGTTTCAGAAAGACCAATCTCCCAAGGCAGGCCCGCATGTTTAATCGACGTCAGTGGACTCGCACCCGTGCCCCCATCATACCCAGAAATCGTCACATGATCGGCATGGGCTTTGGAAACCCCTGCAGCCACGGTACCCACTCCAACCTCTGAAACCAACTTCACGCTGATTCTCGCGCGGGGATTTACATTTTTCAGGTCATGAATCAACTGCGCCAAGTCTTCAATAGAATAAATGTCAT
Organism: Thiomargarita sp.; assembly: GCA_020721005.1. Classification (GTDB taxonomy): domain Bacteria; phylum Pseudomonadota; class Gammaproteobacteria; order Beggiatoales; family Beggiatoaceae; genus DYNP01. The sequence goes on along the minus strand of DYNP01000018.1, from coordinate 26,861 downwards.
GGTGTGGAGGAGGAGAAATGAGACCGACTCCAGGCGTCGAATGACGAGTTTTGGCGATGGTCTGATCCACCTTGTGCCCGGGCAATTGCCCCCCTTCTCCAGGTTTGGCACCTTGGGCGATTTTGATTTGAATGTCGTCCGCATTGACCAGATATTCCGTAGTCACTCCAAAACGACCTGAGGCCACTTGTTTGATTGCAGACCGTAAAGAATCTCCATTGGGCAAAGGTTGATAACGTGCGGATTCTTCGCCACCTTCTCCAGTGTTGGATTTTCCTCCCAAGCGATTCATGGTAATCGCCAAAGTGGTATGGGCTTCTCTGGAAATGGATCCAAAAGACATGGCACCGGTGGCAAATCGTTTGACAATGGCTTCTACGGGTTCCACTTCTTCCAAGGGAATGGGATGCCCTGCATATTGGAACTCAAACAGTCCGCGCAAGGTCAATAAGTCTTGTTGTTGTTGGTTAATGACTTGTGCAAACTCTTTGTAAGTGGAACGGTTATTGGTGTAACAAGCCCGTTGGAGTCGGCTGATGGTGTGTGGAGTCCAGACGTGATTTTCTCCATGGATCCGATAGGCAAATTCTCCTCCAGCAGGGAGCAACGGGACCACTAAGGTTTCTTTGAAGGCTTGTTGATGTCGTTCCACAGTTTCCCGCGCAATTTCTCCTAAACTGATGCCTTCTATACTCGATTTAGTACCTTTGAAATAGCGATTGAGGAGTTCGGTGGCCAAGCCGATGCTGTCAAAAATTTGGGCGCCGCAATAGGATTGGTAAGTAGAAATTCCCATTTTGGACATGACTTTGAGAATGCCTTTGCTCACCGCTTTGATGTAATTGGTGTGCAATTTTTCTTCGGTGTGGGATTTGGCCTCTGGTATTTGGTCTCGAATTGCTGACAGAGTGTCCAGCGCCAAGTAGGGATTGATGGCTTCTGCCCCGTAAGCAGCCAGCAAGCAGAAATGTTGTACTTCACGAGCTTCACCGGTTTCTATGACCAATCCGACTTCGGTGCGCAATCCTTCTTTAATCAAGTGGTGGTGAACTGCCGACGTTGCAAGCAGAGCAGGCAGGGCAATGACATCGGCATTCATACATCTGTCAGACAACACCAAAATATTGTTTTTGGCTAATACGGCTTGTTTCGCTTGGTCACACAGCGATTCTAAAGCGGTTGCGAAGCCAGTAACGCCCTGATGAGCAGGATAACCTATATTCAGGGTTTTCGTCCGAAAAGCCCCATCGGTCCGGGTCTCAATGCGCCGAATCTTTTCCAAATCGCTGTTGGTGAGAATGGGTTGTTCCACTTCCAGCCGTTTCTGTAACGGTTCCTTGTGAGTGCTGAATAGATTGGGTCGGGGTCCAATCAGCGAGACCAAGGACATGACCAGTTCTTCACGAATGGGATCAATCGCCGGATTGGTGACTTGGGCAAAACTTTGTTTAAAATAATCATACAGCAAACGAGGGCGATGAGAGAGGACTGCCAGAGCAGCATCCACTCCCATCGAGCCAACCGGATCCATGCCCGTGGTAGCCATGGGAATGAGGAAAAATTTGAGGTCTTCTTGAGTGTAGCCAAAGGCGTGCTGGTAGTTAAGCAACGTATTCGCATTCGGAGACATGGCGGCCACTTCTGGGGGCAGATCGTGGAGTCGAATTTGAGATTGTTGCAGCCATTCTGCATAGGGAGCAACTTGGGCGAGTTGGGATTTGAGTTCGTGGTCCTCAATAATGCAGCCTTGCTCTGTGTCAATCAGGAGCATCTTACCGGGTTGGAGGCGCCACTTTTTAATTATTTTTTCTTGGGGAATATCCAATACTCCCATCTCTGAGGCCATGATGAGGGTGTCGTCACTGGTGATGAGGTATCTTGCAGGACGTAGACCATTGCGATCGAGGGTAGCGCCAATTTGGCGACCGTCGGTGAAAGCAATGGCTGCGGGACCGTCCCAAGGTTCTAGTAGGGCAGCATGGTATTCGTAAAAAGCGCGTTGTTCCTCACTCATTAAATTGTTGCCGGCCCAGGCTTCGGGAATGAGCAACATCATCGCATGGCTGAGAGAATAACCCCCAGCAACCAAAAGTTCCAAGGCGTTATCAAAACAGGCTGAGTCAGATTGACCTTCTCGAATCAGGGGCCAGAGTTTTTCCAGATCCGCCCCCAACTTTTCGGAAAACATAGAATGACGACGAGCTGCCATCCAGTTGACATTACCGCGTAAGGTGTTGATTTCTCCATTGTGAGCAATCATGCGGAAAGGATGGGCGAGCTGCCAGGTGGGAAATGTATTGGTCGAAAAACGCTGATGCACCAAGGCGAGCGCTGTCGTCATTTGGGGATGCTGGAGATCTGGAAAAAACCGATCCACTTGATCGGCAAGTAACATCCCTTTATATACCAGAGTACGACTTGAAAGTGAGGGAATATAAAATTGGGGATTGGCGTCGTTGAGTTGGTGTTCCAAACGCTTGCGAATGACAAACAGTTTACGTTCAAAATGGTCTTGATCAAGACAGTCTGGGGAACGTTGAATAAAAAATTGTTTAATAACGGGTTGAACTTGTTTAACTCCAGCGCCTAGCCCTTGATTGTCAGTGGGCACGTCTCGCCAACCGAGAAAGGTTTGTCCTTCTTGTTGAGTGAGGTTAACAATGGCTTGCTGACAGTAATTGCGATCTGAGTCGTGAGTAGGCAAAAAGGCCATGCCAACCCCGTAATAACCTAAAGAGGGGAGGGTGAAATGTGGGCATTGTTCCCGTAAGAATAAATCAGGAATTTGAATGAGGATGCCAGCACCGTCTCCAGCGAGTGGATCAGCTCCCACAGCACCCCGATGGGATAGATTCTTAAGGATTTCCAGCGCATCTACAATCAGAGAATGGTTTTTTTGACCTTTGATATGGACGATAAATCCGACTCCACAAGAATCTTTTTCATGATGAGGGTCATAAAGACCTTGTTGAGGGGGTGCACCGTGGATCATTGTATTTCCTCCTTTTAGAGGTAACAGGGTTAAGAATCCCCCGTGGGATATTCAGGGGGAGGGGGATCGATTGATTCATTATTATAGTATTATTGTTGAGTGATGTGTATATTCTCCAATTTACGTATCCAAGGCTGGGTATGTTGGCGGACCGAGGGGGAGAGTTGTTGTTGAGCATTTTGGGCAGCTGCGTAACTTGGATAAATACCCAAAATTAAAATATACCAGTCTTTATGTTGAAAAGAAGTTTTGAAGACAACCAAGTCTTGGAGAGGAAGGGTATGGCGTTGGACAAATTGGCGAAGTGTCGACAACTGGTAAGCACCCAAGAGTTGGAGAGTATAGTGGTGAGGAGGCTGTTGTCGTAACCAATTGGCGTCTTTGAATTCCAAGTCCGCAGACAATAACTGAGTGGGAGGTTGAGTTTCCAGTCCTATTTGCGAAGAGGGGACAGGACGTGCTCCAGCTTCTACTTGTGGGGAAAGAAGGGGGGACGTTTTGTCTCCTTTTATTTTTTGTGAGGAATCAGCGGGAGAAGAGGCAGTTTCTGCGTTTCCTTGTAAAGACAGAGGAGGGGAACGCTCACCCCCTCCTTGCTTCAATGTGAGAGGGGGAGGACTGGCTTCGGAGTATTGTTGACCAAAAAGGAAGGGGGAATGATTTTGATAGAGAATAAGGATTAGGGCACAAAGCAGGATCAAGAGAGGAATAATCCAGAGGAGCCAACCTCTAAGAGTAGGAGAGTCTAAAGTTGAGAACTGAGTTTGTTTTGAGTAGTATTGTAATATAACTTGAGCTTGGGCATGGATATCAGCCGGCACTCCTCCAGATTCCGCGTAGATCTTTTTGAGTTGATCACTCTTGAATAAATATTGTAGGGAATGGTAATGAGTATTTTCCAGACGAAATTGGAGATAATCTCGAGTTTGCAGTTGAGTAAGGGCAGGAATGTCTAGGGTGTGAATGAGAGAATTCTGTAGGGACTGAAAGTCAGGAGTGGCCAATAAACTGGTGATCTGGGGCTGAGCAAAGAGGATAACTCGCAGTTTGGATTGAGCACCCCCTTGCATACAAAGGTCAGCGATAACTCCTAAGGTCGCTAAAGGCAAACGATGGGCATCATCGACCAATAAAATGGGCAATTGTCCACTGTAACGAGTGGAGGCGATGTGATTGCGCACGGCTTGTTGCAGAATGGACAGCGGTTTATTGGCCGGTTGCCCATGAAAGGCAGTCAATAAAGTAGAATACAGCACTTCCGGGGACAAAGCAGGATGGGCATGTAAAGTATAAACCCACCAATTGGAATATTGAGCTAAGATGGATTTTTTGAGTTGGGAAAGGAAAGCAGATTTGCCCAACCCAGCTTCTGCCAGTACGAGCAGTAACTGTTCACTGTTTTGCAGGAGGTGAATAATCAAATTAAGACGTTGTTTGAGTTCTGGAGTGTAGAAGTACCGACGTAAGGAGACACTGAAGGGATCAGAATGTTGGGATTGTCGTTTAAGTATAGCCATAGATAAGGGAGTAAAGGGGAGCAATGGAAAGTGACAAAAACAGAATTAGACCTCTTGCAAAAGAATGGGATAAAGAAAAGATGAGAGTTGCCCACCCTACCATTATCTGCTAATAGGTTAAAGTATGGTGGAGTGGAAGCTTTTGGACTGGAGGCTTTTGGAGTGGAGGCTTCAGCCGGCCGGCGGTAGGTGCTTTGCAATTTGTCAGTGTGGGGTGAGGCCTACGGCTGACCGGCTAAAGCCTCCACTCCAATCAGTTAAAGTACGTTGGAGTGGAGATTTTAGGAGTGGAAGCTTTTGGACTAGAGGCTTTTGGAGTGGAGGCTTCAGCCGGCCGGCGGTAGGCGCCTTGCAATTTGTCAGTGTGGGGTGAGGCCTACGGCTGACCGGCTAAAGCCTCCACTCCAACTAGACATTCCGGCTAAAGCCTCCACTCCGACTAGACAGTCCAGCTAAAGTCTCCACTCCGACTAGACACTGTTAATTACAATTTAGGAGAATTGATAAAGTCTTCCAAAATTTTGTATTGACGTTGAGGTTCATTCGAATCTGAATTTCCTTCAGCGGCAATAGTCTCAAAAGTTTTCGCCATTCTGGCATACATGGCAGCATTCCAAGCAAGATTGTCTGAAGATTTAACCTGATCATTCGGGGTCAGTCCCGCTGCACAAGCCAAGGCAATAAAATGGGCAGCTTGGCCCAACCAATCTGTTTCATTGCCACATCGGGTAAATGAATCTACACCGGCACTTTTAACGGCTTTATAGGCACTGCTGATCATCTCATCATTAACTGCAGGGGTTTGCAAAGTATGTAGGCTATTTAGGACTCGATGATCTTGACACAATCTGGAAACAGCTTCCTGTATAAAAAGGGAGGCCAGTAGGCGCTGTTGTTGTAGAGATAAAGTATGTAAGGCAGTTTTAAAACTGGCTTCATCAGTAATGGTAGACATAAAATAAATTCCAATATCAGAATTAGTAAATTAATGAACAAGTCTTTGTAGGATGCACTGACCCACGGGAAGCCTATCATTCGCATTATCCTCCAGTGCCAATATTCAGCGCATGTAGAGTGAACACAAACACAAGGGCGAACACAAGATTCGCCCCTAGAAATTAATGGGATTTCTGAAGTCAGCCCATCCTACCTGTGCTCTTAATGTTTGGGGTTAACGATGTTGTTGAATGTAACGAATGAGACCATCGGTGGAAGGGTCATGGGCAATGTCTCTATTTTCCCCGCTCAATACCGGCAATAGGGAATTGGCGACCTGCTTGCCCAATTCTACCCCCCATTGATCAAAGGGATTGAGCCCCCAGCATACACTTTCTACAAATACTTTGTGTTCGTATAGGGCAATCAGGGCGCCAAGAGTTTTGGGAGACAATGTGGAATATAAAATAATATTGGAGGGTTGATTGCCGGGAAAAGTTCGATGCGCCACGGATTGTTTGAGACTTTCTCCCTGGCCGCCCAGGTCTCGCAGTACCGATTCAGTTTCCACCGCATTTCTTCCTTGCATCAGAGTGTGAGCTTGGGCCAAAGCGTTGGATAAGACCGCTTCTTGGTGACCTGAAAGAGGATACTGGCTGTGCAAAGCAATGAGAATGTCGGCAGGAACTAAATGGCTGCCTTGGTGTAACAATTGATAAAATGCATGTTGACCATTGTTCCCAGGGGCGCCCCAAACAATAGGTCCGGTGGCATAATCGACCGGTTGACCTTCTCGAGTGACTCGTTTGCCCAAACTTTCCATACAGAGTTGTTGCAAATAGGCTGGAAATAATTCCAGGCTAAAATCATAAGGTAAGATGGCTTGAGTGCTGGCATTGAAGAAATTCACATACCAAATTTCGATGAGTCCCAACAACACCGGTAAATTGTGACTGAAAGAAGCAGTTTGAAAGTGTTGATCGAGTTCATAAGCTCCGGACAACAATTCCTCAAAATGCTCCTTACCAATGGCCAACATGATGGGCAAGCCGATAGCTGACCATAGCGAATATCGACCGCCTACCCAGTCCCAAAACTCAAACATATTGGCAGGATCAATCCCAAAATCAACAACTTTTTGAGTGGCAGTGCTAACTGCGACAAAATGTTGAGCAACGGCTTGCTCACTGCCCAACTGCTCGATCAACCAACGTCGAGCACTGCGGGCATTTAACAAAGTTTCTTGAGTCGTGAAAGTTTTAGAAGCCACAATGAATAGCGTGGTTTCCGGATTGATCTGAGCCAATATTTGGCTTAAATGAGTGCTGTCAACATTGGAAACAAAGTAATTGGTTAAATTGGGAGATTGATAACGTTTTAAAGCACGAATGACCATGGCAGGTCCCAGATCAGAGCCGCCAATCCCAATATTGACAATCGTGTTGATAGATTTGCCCGTGTGACCTCGCCATTGTTGATTGCGCACCGCCTCTGTAAATACCTGTAAACGTTGAAATACCTGATTGATTTGGGGCATCACATCTTGACCATCAACCAGAATTGGAGTATTGGCTCGATTGCGTAATGCAGTATGTAAAGCGGCCCTTTGTTCAGTATTGTTGACTTTGTCACCCCGAAATAAGTGAATTATCCATTCTTTCAATTTAGCTTCTTCGGCCAATTGTTGTAATAAATTCAAAGTTTCGGTGGTTAAGCGGTTTTTAGAATAATCTAAAAACAGTCCAGCGGCGGTGACTGAAAATCGTTCAAAACGTTGTTTGTCTTGAGAAAATAAATCACGTATTTTGGTATGGGCAAGCTGTTGTTGATGTTGTGTTAAGGCAGCCCATGCTGTGGATTGGCTAATAAGGGTATTCATGGGAGTGTCGTTACCGTTTCAGTTTAAAATGCATTTCCAATTTAAGATAAAAAGTCAATTTGGTGGATTTCGATAAAGCGCCTCTTTTCGCGCCGTCATCCCCTATTAAATCGGTGGATGACGGCGCGAAAAGAGGCAGTTATCCACCCTACGCGGACTTATTAACCCATTTATAAGTTGGGTTTACTATAAAGTAAGTTCCTAAGCTCGACCGTAGAATTTAGCCAAGTGCCTCAATTTGTCATTCACGCCTGCAGGCAACTGTTCCCATCTGAATCGCCAACGCCAATTACTGTCATTACAAGTACTGGGGGTGTTCATGCGTTGACTTGCGTCTGCCGACAAAATATCTTGCATGGGAATGACGGTTAAAATTCCGCAGGAGGCAAAGGCTGCCTCGATCAAGGGCCAGGGCATTTCATAAGGGGGACAGTGTAAATATTCACAAACATATTGTTGAACGGGAACAGGCAGGGCTTGAAACCAGCCTAAAGTGGTATTATTATCGTGAGTGCCGGTATAAATTACACTATTCTGAGTATGATTGTGGGGCAAATAAGGATTTTCGGCATTGCTGTCAAAAGCAAATTGTAATATTCTCATGCCCGGCAGTCCGAATTTATCTCGCAACCTGATCACCTCATCAGTGATAATTCCCAAGTCTTCAGCGACCAAAGGAAGGGTGACCGTTTTTTGAAGTTCCTGAAACAGGGCTTCTCCAGGGACTTTAACCCATTTGCCTTCCATAGCCGTTGGGCAGTGATTGGGGATTTGCCAGCACGCTTCAAATCCTCGAAAATGGTCAATGCGTATCAAATCAAAGTATTGTTGAGCACTGTGCAATCGTTCTTTCCACCAACGGAAACCCGTGGCTTGGAGATGTTCCCAATTATAATGGGGATTGCCCCAGCGTTGTCCGGTGGCAGAAAAATAATCGGGAGGCACCCCAGCGACTACAGTGGGCCGGCCCTGGTGGTCTAAGAGAAAGTTTTCGCGACCAGCCCACACTTCAACACTATCCTCAGCAACGAAGATGGGAATATCTCCAAATAAGTAAATACCTAAAACGTGGGCATAGTGTTTCAGGTCCTGCCATTGTAGATAAAATATAAATTGCTCAAACCGGTTTTGTTCAATGGTGGCAGCCAGGCGTAATTTGGCTTTAGCCAGCGCTTGAGCGTCTCGGTCCCGAAGACCCCGGTCCCATTGCCACCATGGGGCGCCTTGACTTTCCTGTTTCAAAGCCCGATACAGGGCATAGTCTTCTATCCACGTAGCTTGTTTAGCCAGAAAATCGGTGTAGGCATCGCGTTCAGCACTGGTGGCTTGTTGGGCAAAGCCCAAGCGAGCTTCTTTCAGGCGTTGGTAACGATAGGCGGTTGCTTCCTCAAATTGGGTGGGGGGAGAAGAGTCTATAGATAACCATTTTTGGCCAACGAGTCGTTCCAAACTGATGAGCAGGGGATTGGCAGCGTGAATGGATTGGGTTTGGTAGGGAGAAAGATCCCCATGAGGAGGACCTAAAGGGAGCATTTGCCAAACTGTGATCCCAGTATCGGCTAAAAAATCAAGGAAGCGATAGGCATGTTCTCCAAGATCGCCATTTCCAGGTGTATTGGGAAGGGAAGTGGGGTGGAGTAAAATACCGGCACGACGACGTTTAAAAAATTCTTGGTGGTGGTTCATAGGCAACTATTTACTTATTCTCATTGGTATTAGAAAGCTTGGTGAAAGGGTTGGCCCAACATGTCTGGAGTGATCAACACTATGCCTTGATCGGAGACATGAAAACGTCGAGTGTCTTCTTCCAAATCATAGCCAACTTGGGTATTTTGTGGCAGTATGCATCCTTTGTCAATGACTGCTTTGCGAATTTGACAGTGGCGACCCACTTCGACATTCGGCAGGATCACACTTTCTTCAACAAGACTGTAGGAGTTGAGTTTCACATTGGAGAAGAGTAAGGATTTAATTACTTTAGCTCCGGAGATCAGACAGCCTCCAGAAACCATGGCGTCTACAGCCATACCCCGTCTATCCTCGTCATTGAAGACAAATTTGGCGGGAGGCAATTGTTCTTGATAAGTCCAGATGGGCCAATTTTGGTCATACAGGTTCAATTCTGGGCTCACTGAGACCAAATCAAGGTTGGCTTCCCAAAAGGCGTCAACGGTTCCCACATCACGCCAATAAGCTTGCTCACCTTTTTGCACATCTTGAAAACGATAAGTAAAAACCTTATGCTTTTGGATCATGGAAGGAATGATGTCTTTACCAAAATCATGACTGGATTCCTTAAGTTGAGCATCTTGGGCAAGTTGGTCATACAGGAACTCCGCTCCAAAAACATAGATGCCCATAGAAGCCAGGGCCAAATTGGGATCGTTGGGAGTGGGTTCCGGTTGGTTGGGTTTTTCGGCAAAACGGGTGACTTGACCTTGCTCATTGATACTCATGACGCCAAAACTTTTGGCCATTTCCAACGGCACTTCCAAACAACCTACAGTCATATCAGCTCCTTTCTCAACATGATGGGCGAGCATTTGTCCATAGTCCATTTTGTAGATATGATCGCCGGCCAAAATGAGAACGTAGTCAGGTTTATGACTGCGAATAATGTTGAGATTTTGACAAACTGCATCGGCTGTGCCTTCATACCAAGATTCATCAACGCGTTGTTGAGCTGCTGGAAAAATTTCGACAAATTCTCCAAATTCCCCGCGCAGGAAACTCCAGCCTTTTTGCAAATGTCGAATGAGGGAGTGAGATTTGTATTGGGTTAATACCCCTATTTGTCGAATTCCAGAGTTGATACAGTTGGATAGGGGAAAATCAATGATGCGAAATTTACCGCCAAAAGGGACGGCAGGTTTAGCTCGCCAATCTGTGAGGTTTTTAAGTCGAGAACCTCGTCCGCCTGCAAGGACCAGGGCGAGGGTATTGCGGGTCAGTCGGCTGACAAAACGGGCGCTGTGTTCATCATGATGTATCATCAGGGGATTTCCTCTTCTCTCTTGGTGAGTGTATAGTGTATAGTGTATAGTGTACGCGTTCATTTTACACTAATTTGGAGATTTTTTTAAATAGAAAACGTCGGTCGGAGGAATAACTCCCCCAATTCTTCCCTTTTTGAGTGCTATTGAGTCAGGATAAGGAGCATTACGGCACAAAAAGAGTTACAAAGGACATGTAGGATGGGCTGACCTCAGAACGCTCATTACTCGCATTACCCTCCAGTGCCAATATCCAGCGCATATTAGGGTGAATACAAATACAAGGGCAAATACAAGATTTATCCCTACAAATTAATGGGCTTTCTGAAGTCAGCCCATCCTACATGTGCTCTAAATTGTTAGAATAGAATCACCTTCCCCAACTCTCGTTGCCAATTTATCGGCATCAAGGGTAGGGGGTCAATATGCTTATCACTTCCCTGGCTATTCCTTAATGAAGGATAATCACTCCTTTCCTCTCACCAGAAGTAGACTCAGTGGATTTCATACTCCCTTACTACCCTACAACTAATTATGCCCCATTCACTCATCCCTTTTTTGACCTTATTGAAACGCGATCTGACCTTAGCTTACCGCCATAGAGGAGAAATTGCCAATCCCTTGCTGTTCTTTATCATGACTATCACCTTGTTTCCATTGGGAATTTCTGCAGAAGCCCAACTGCTGCAAGTCATCGCACCGGGCGTAATTTGGGTCGCCGCCCTCTTGGCTGCCTTGCTCTCCCTAGAAACCTTATTCCGTTCTGACTTTGAGGATGGTTCTCTGGAACAAATGGCCCTGACTCCGCATTCCTTAGCCGGTTTAATCCTCGCCAAAATCATTGCTCACTGGATAATCAGTGGCTTACCACTAATCCTATTAGCCCCGTTCCTAAGTAGATTGTTATTTCTACCGGACAATGCAGTCCCCACTCTGATCCTCACCTTAGTACTGGGCACGCCCATCCTCAGCTTGGTCGGAGCCATCGGAGTAGCCTTAACAGTAGGATTGCGACAAGGGGGTATTTTATTATCCCTATTGGTTTTGCCACTTTACATCCCCATCTTGATTTTTGCAGCCAATGCCGTTAATGTAGCCACTGCTGATCTACCCATTGCCGGGCAACTTTATTTCCTCGCCGCCCTGCTCACCCTGTCTTTAACCTTATCTCCTTTTGCAACCGCGGCGGCCTTGCGCATCAGCCTCAGTTGACTTGTTAATCCGGTAACCTAGAACATGTGGACATTCCTACAACAACTTTCTTCCCCCCCTTACTTTTACCAACTGGCTGGACGCCTCATCCCTTGGTTAGCCTGGCCCTGTTTAGCCTTCCTAATCTCTGGTCTCTACTATGGACTTTGGGTCGCCCCTATTGATTATCAACAAGGGCACAGCTATCGCATCATGTTTGTCCACGTTCCTGCAGCCTGGATGTCACTCTTCATCTACATGGTCATGGCCATATCCGGAGGCATTGCCTTAATCTGGCACATGAAACTGGCCGAAGTGATAGCCGCCAGCTCTGCTCCAATTGGCGCCTCATTCACCTTCTTAGCCCTGGCTACTGGTGCCCTCTGGGGCAAACCCATGTGGGGCACCTGGTGGGCCTGGGATGCCCGTTTAACCTCCGAATTGATTCTACTTTTCCTCTACTTGGGAATCATAGCCCTTAACTCAGCCATTGAAGACAAACGCACCGCATCTCGAGCCAGTGCAGTATTGGGACTGGTTGGCATAATTAACATTCCCATCATCCATTACTCAGTCATCTGGTGGAACAGCCTGCACCAACCCCCCAGCATTACCAAATTTGGTGCTCCCTCTATCCACCTGTCCATGTTGATTCCCCTGCTCCTCATGGCAGTCGCCTTCAAATTCTACTATGCCACTGTGGTGCTCATGCGAGCCCGTTGTGAAATTTTGGAACGAGAACGCAATAGCCATTGGGTAGGCACCCTAATCACCCCTTCTCAAAACTCTTAAAAATCCTAACTTCTATCAACATGAATGAATTTTTCCAAATGGGCGGTTATGCCTTCTACGTGTGGACCAGTTATGCTCTGACCCTCCTCATTCTCATTGCTAACTGGATAATTCCCCTCAAACAACACCAAAACTTATTACGCACCCTTGCTCGCAAATTACGGAGAAAAGAACGTGATCACGTTGACCCCAACCCATAAAAAGCGCCTTCTCATCGTCATGTTGATCATCCTAGGTACTGGGACTGCAGCTGCTTTGGGCCTCACAGCCTTCAGTAAAAACCTACTTTACTTCTTCAGTCCCTCTCAAATCAAAGCGGGAGAAGCTCCCATAGATCGCAGCATTCGTATCGGTGGCATGGTCCAAGCCGGCAGTGTCCACAAAAATCAACACGATCTGGCAATCCAATTCGTGGTTACCGACTATGAACATTCCATTCCCGTTGACTATACGGGCATCTTACCTGATTTATTCCGAGAAGGTCAAGGCATCATCGCCATTGGCAAAATGCAAACCGATGGACGATTTCTGGCCAACGAAGTGCTGGCCAAACACGATGAAAACTACATGCCCCCAGAAGTGGCGGCCACCCTCAAAAATCCCCCCACCTCCCCTCAGAAATCGGAGCACACTCTGCCATGATTCCAGAACTTGGGCACTTTGCCCTCATCCTAGCCTTGGGACTGGCCATTGCCCAAACCTTCTTCCCTCTCATAGGTGCCCAGTGGGGAATTCCCAACTGGATGGCCGTGGCCAAACCAGCGGCGGTAGGACAATGGACCTTCATGGCCATTGCTTACGCCTGCTTAACCTATGCCTTCATCACCAACGACTTTTCAGTCGCCTATGTCGCCAACCATTCCAACACCCAACTGCCTCTGATCTACCGCATTGTCAGCGTTTGGGGAGGACATGAAGGCTCCCTACTTCTGTGGAACTTCATCCTACTATTTTGGACCCTGGCAGTCGTGCTCTTCAGTCGCAGCTTACCACAAACGGTCGTGGCTAGAATCCTTGCCATCATGGGCTTCATCAGCATCGGCTTCCTCCTCTTCATGCTACTCACCTCCAACCCATTTGAACGCCTCATTCATCCACCTTTGGATGGTAAAGACCTTAACCCCCTACTCCAAGACCCCGGACTCATTATACACCCCCCCATGCTCTACATGGGCTATGTCGGTTTTTCCGTAGTCTTCAGCTTTGCCATTGCCGCCCTCCTCGGTGGACACTTGGACAGCACCTGGGCCCGTTGGTCTCGACCGTGGACCCTGATCGCTTGGCTATCCCTTACCTTAGGCATCGTCTTGGGCAGCTGGTGGGCCTACTACGAATTAGGCTGGGGAGGTTGGTGGTTTTGGGACCCGGTTGAAAATGCCTCCTTTATGCCCTGGCTGGTCGGCACTGCCCTGATTCATTCCCTGGCTGTCACTGACAAACGAGGCGCCTTTAAAAATTGGACCGTGTTATTAGCCATCACCACCTTCTCCCTCAGCTTGCTCGGCACCTTCCTGGTCCGATCAGGTGTATTAACCTCAGTCCATGCCTTTGCCACCGATCCCACTCGCGGCATCTTCATCCTCATATTCCTCGGCATCATGGTCGGTCTCTCCTTGATCATCTATGCCTGGCGAGCTCCAACAGTCAGTCGCGGAGGACATTTTGAACTCAGTTCCCGGGAAACTTTACTATTAGTTAACAACGTGTTACTGGTCGTGGCAGCCGGCAGCGTCCTGCTGGGCACCCTTTACCCTCTATTCTTAGATGCCTTGGGACTGGGTAAAATTTCCGTCGGTCCTCCCTATTTCTCCGTCGTCTTTTTCTGGATCATGGCCCCCCTCATGATCCTACTGGGAATTGGTCCCCTCGCCCGCTGGAAAAAAGACCAATTCTCTCGACTCTGGTCCGACACCAAATACCTCTTGATAGCCAGTTTACTCCTTGGCACCTTCATTCCCTGGATAACTTACGGTACCTCCGTTTTAGAAGTGACTCCCTTTACAATGGCTGCGGCTTGGATTATTCTCAGTCACCTGTATATGATCGGACAACGCCTGCCGGGCAATTTACCCAAATGGCAAGCCTTACTTCACCCCTCCCGATCCTTTTATGGCATGATCTTAGCACATCTAGGTACTGCAATGTTCATCATTGGTGTTGGCTTCTCCAACCACTACAGTGTCGAAAAAGATGTGAGAATGGCCCCCCATCAAGCCATCGAAGTGGCCGGTTACCACTTTCAATTGCAAGGCACGCAAGCCATCCAAGGTCCCAACTATCAAGCAGAATTGGGCACTATTACCGTCTCTAAAGACAACAATCTGATTGCCACCCTGCATCCTCAAAAACGTCTGTACAAAGTCCAAAACATGCCCATGACTGAAGCAGCCATTGACTGGGGATTTACCCGCGATATCTACGTGGCAATGGGAGAATCTTTAGAGGGAGGCGCTTGGAGTGTACGAGTTTACTACAAACCATTTATTCGCTGGATTTGGTTGGGTGGCTTTCTCATGGCCATTGGCGGTCTATTATCCACTTTAGATCGACGATACCGTCTGTCATCATAGCTAACGCGCCATAAAAAGTTAATATAGATCATATAGGATGTGCTGAGCGTTTTTTGCGAAGCGCATCAATCTGTAAATCTGTCATAGCTAACGCACCACAAAAGTAGCAGACCGCAGCGCGGTCAAGACCACATTCCCAAGTGTCACTTGGGAACGAGAAAAAGTTAATATAGTTAACATAGGGCGCAATAGCGTTAGCGTATTGCGCCGCATGTTGCCCCTTATTCACCCATCACAAAATTAAGGATTGGAGGAATTACTTTGCCTATCGTGTTTTCATACGTCGTAATACGGTGAGGCTATTGCGCCCTATATCATTGTAGATCGACAATACCGTCTGTCATAACCCGCTCTGCCCCTACCATCACCAATTCATAGAGGCAAAAAAAGGCAGTCGCCAAGGCTGCCCCTGCGTTCCCCAATTCATGTTCCTCAAGGAGCCCTATTTATGAGCGCACTCTCAAATACCATCTTAACTGACCAATACCTACTGACCAACCCAAGAAAAGCCAGAGCCCAACGCATTGTGGAAGCCAACATGAGATGGGCAGTCCTGATAGGCCTTGTTCCCTATGCCTTTACCGCCGGAATGATTATCAAAATCATCCAACTCAAAATGATCCACCAACTCTCTGTAGAATACCAAGTCAAATTCACTGAAAATCTTGGCAAAACCATCGTGTTGGTACTGATAGCTGGTCTGACCGCCACCACCATTGTCAATGCCCTTCAATTTCTCATCCCAAGATACAATCCTCTCGGATTTATCTCCAATACCGTAACCCTGGCCATTGGAAGTGGGGCACTCACTTATGCGGTGGGTCATATCATGATCAACCATTTTGAATCTGGTGGCACTTTAGAAAACTTGAATGTTGAAAAATCTCGTCAACACCTTTCCAAGATGATTAACGAAGGCAAAGAAGTTGCCAGACATCTGGTTGATCAAAAAACAAAAAACAAAAAACAAACCATGATTGGCGTTTCCCTCTAAACCATCCCCAACCACAGCCAACGCCAAAATTCCTCCGAAACTCATGCCCCACTTTCATGTGCCCAAACTAATGCCCACAGAAAGAGCAGTTTCTATCCAAGCATGATCCAAAGGGATGGTTTTGCGCTTACCCACCACTTCCTCTAAGGGAACAGGCACCACCTGGTCTCCTCGAATCGCCGCCATGACTCCAAAAACATTCTCCTGAATCATTTTAGCACACGCAGTTCCCAAACGAGTGGCCAACAACCGATCAGCAGCTGAAGGTGTTCCTCCTCTTTGTAAGTAACCCAAAATAGTCACTCGAGACTCCAAACCAGTCAACTCTTCCAAGGTCTTAGCCAATTGAATGGCATGTTCCGTCCGCTCATGTTCCAAATCTTGAATTCTCAACTTGATCTCCGCTTTTTGCCCCTTATTGGCAGCCTTAAATTTCGCCTTATGAGTGGCCGTAGTCACCTCAGCAAACTCTTTGGAAACTGCCCCTTCAGCCACCGCGAGAATACTAAAATTTTTACCTGCTCGGCTTCTGTGGCGAATGGCTTCCGCCACTGCCTTAACATCATATGGAATTTCGGGAATCAACACCACATTTGCCCCCCCTGCAATACCAGCCCCCAAGGCCAACCAACCGGCATTATGACCCATGATTTCTGCAATGATAATGCGATGATGACTGTGGGCGGTACTGTGCAAACGATCGATGGCCTCAGTGGCAATTCCCAAGGCAGTGTCAAACCCAAAAGTAACTTCAGTCATGGGCACATCATTGTCAATGGTCTTTGGTAAAGTAATGATATTTAACCCTTTTCTAGCCAAAAGCAGTGCATTTTTCTGCGTTCCGCCTCCACCTAAACAAACCAGGGCATCCAAATGATGCTTATGATAAGTTTGCAAAATAGCATCACTCATATCCAAAATTCTGCCCCCAATCGGCATTTTATGGGGTTTATCTCGACTGGTACCGAGTAAGGTACCCCCTAAAGTTAAAATACCAGATAAGGCAGTCTCATCCAAACGCACAGTCCGATTTTCCATCAACCCTCGAAAACCATCCCGAAAACCAATCACTTGATCTCCATACGAATTAATTAGAGATTTACCAACGGCTCGAATAGCGGCATTTAAACCTGGACTGTCACCACCGGCGGTCAAGATACCAATAGATTTCACAGTTACATTCTCCTCTTAGTTTTATAACCCATGGGTAATTAGTATAATTTCTGATTGCGTAGGATGTGTTGAGCGTTGTTTGCGAAGCGCATCTGTCGCGTTGCTCATATGGGTCCCCAATCTACCAAATAAACGCCCCGCGCCACAAAATCATGGAAACTCAGATATTGCCTTTCTCGATTGATGCGCTTCGCACACAACGCTCAGCACATCCTACATAGTCTACCGTTTTAAGATATGGATAAAAGGCTGGTCAAAGGGCCCATTCTTACACATTTTTTCACTGAGTTCAACCATCTATGCGTGATGAATTACAACACCAAAAAAATCTACAATTGCTCCTCAACCAAGTTATTGAATTGATGAATAAAAAGGAAGTTTTAAATACACTGGTGCATAAACAGGAACAAAACACACCTCGTCAAACTCTGATCCAATCATTGGCAGAAAGGGAAAATTTGGCTCATTTACGCCAAAAATTAGGCAGTCTCCATCCTGCGGATATCGCCTTCATTTTGGAGAATTTACCTTTAAAGCAAAGAAAAATGGTATGGGATTTGGTGAAAGATCAAAAGGGGGGGGCTATTCTCTTAGAATCTTCAGAAGTCATCAGAAAAAATCTCATTTCTGAAATGCCTCATCAAGAAATTCTCGATGTCGCCCAACGGTTGGAATCCGATGAAATTGCTGATTTATTACCCTATTTACCCAAAGAAAGTACTCTGGATGTATTGACCTCATTGGACAAAAGAAATCGGGAACAAGTGCAATCTTTATTGGGATTTCCAGAAGGAACGGTCGGGGCTCTGATGGATTTTGATATGATTACCGTTCGGGAAGATGTGACTTTTGAAGTGGTTTTGCGTTACTTACATCTACGGGGTCATCTTTCCGAACAAGTTACGCAATTATTCGTCGTTGACCGAACCAATATCTTAAAAGGTCTATTGCCCATTCAAGAACTGCTTGTACGCTCTGAGGATACTTTGGTTAAACAAAGCATGATTGACCAACCCATTTATTTTTACACAGATGACACTGCCCGAGAAGCTGCGCAAGCCTTTGAACGCTATGGCTTAATATCAGCTCCGGTGGTCAATGCTCATCATGAATTGGTCGGATGCTTGGGAGTAGATATGGTCATGGATTTTATGCACGAAACCACTCAAAAGGAATTGTTAAATCAAGTGGGTTTGCAAGAAGAGGAAGATATTTTTTCTCCGGTATGGAAAAGTGCCAGAAATCGCTGGGCTTGGTTGGGCGTGAATATCATCATGGCCTTCATTGCTTCTCGGACCATTGGCTTATTTGAGAACACAATTGAGCAACTGGTAGCCCTAGCCGCCCTGATGCCCATTATTGCCAATATTGGAGGCAATACCGGCAATCAAACCATTGCCCTCATTATCCGCGGTTTAGCCCTCAATCAAATCGGCACCAACAACTTTAGATACCTGTTATTTAAAGAAATCAGCATTGGCCTGATCAATGGACTGTTATGGGGCAGCGTCGTTGGTTTATTTGCCTATCTACTCTACCAACAACCCTCCTTAGCCTTAGTAATGGTAGTATCGATGATCTTAAACCTATTTGTAGCATCCCTGGCTGGGGTCTTCATTCCCCTAACCTTACACCGACTTGGACGCGATCCTGTGATTGGCAGCAGCGTAATCCTGACTGCGATTACCGACAGCATGGGATTCTTTATCTTTTTAGGATTGGCCACTTGGTTACTACTTTAAGGATTCTCAAACCAAGAAGGATAGATAGAAAAACCAAGACCCCCATCCCTTTTAATTCTCCCACGTTTAAGTTTTAATGCTGTGAATTAAGATTGTATTAGATCCAAAAATTTGTTATCTTTATCAAAGATAGCTCACTCACTTAATTTAACTTCTCAGCAACTAGACTTAACTACATGAAAAACTCACTGTTTTTAAAAATAATTGGACTCATCATCGGTAGCAGCCTTGGTTTTTCAGTCCAATCCAATGAAGTCATCTACAGTTTTGTTGATGCCGAGGGAGTATTAAATTTCACTGATAAACCCTTGGGAAACGGACGCCCTATTTACTACGATGCACCTCCGCCTCCTATTGAGGAAGGACAAGGAACTCCCAGTATTTACAAATTTGTTGACGCAAACGGTGTCATTCACTTAACGGACAGACCTAAAGGGAATGGCTACCAACTCATTTATCAAGGCGATATCCCATTTTACTTTTCCAATGAGGGGGGATATGCCAAATCTGCCAAAATCCACAGAAAGTATGGAGACTATTACAACCTAGTGCAAGAAGTGGCTACGAATACCAATTTAGAAGCAGAACTACTTCACGCAGTCATTCAAACCGAATCTGCTTACAATCCCAAAGCAATTTCCCCTGCAGGAGCAGTGGGACTGATGCAACTCATGCCGGGAACAGCCAAACGCTATGGAGTCTCTGATCGAACCGATGTATTCTCCAATTTATACGGAGGTGCACGCTATCTGCGCTACCTATTAAACCTATTCTCAGGCAACATGGAATTAGCCTTAGCCGGCTACAATGCCGGGGAAAATGCAGTCATTCGCTACGGCTACCAAATTCCCCCCTATAAGGAAACCAAAAACTATGTTAAACAAGTATTGGCCTTATACAACACTCACAAAGCCAAATAACTCCTTGATCAATTGCAACTTTTTTTAACTGCTGCCACTGTCCATGCTAAAAACTTACAACCACTGACAAACTTCTCACCTTAAAGATGAGATACGAAAAAATAAAAGAGAAGTCCCTGTTAGAGTGGAGGTTCTAGAAGATACATTGGAGTGGAGGCTCTAGAAGATACATTGGAGTGGAGGCTTTAGCCGGCCGGCGGTCGGCATTACCCCACATACACAAATTGCAAGGGCCGGCCGGCTAAAGCCTCCACTCCAACAGGGATTTCCCTAATTGGGGTATATAACAATAAAGCGGTTGCCCACCCTACCATTAGATTTTTAGCAATTTTATTTTTTTATATCTTATCTTTTATGCTGCACAATATCGCATCATTTACTTTTGCAAGAAATCTATTCACCCAATCCCCAGTTCAACGTTCTCGCAGAGCATGCTGCTGCACCTTTTTGATTGGTTTCAACAAATAATCCAACACCGTTTTCTTGCCAGTCAAAATATCCACAGTGGCAGTCATTCCCGGAATAATTGGCAAAGGCACCTGCTCACTGCCCAAATAATTTCGTTCCGTTCTCACTTTGATTAAAAACACCGGTTCCCCTTGCTCATTGACCAAGGTATCAGCGCTGATCTGGACCAGAGACGCTTTTAAGCTCCCAAAAATAGAAAAATCATAAGCAGTTAACTTAACCCTCACCGTTTGCCCTGGATGTAAAAAAGCAATATCGGAAGGCCGAATTTGCGCCTCCACCAACAAACTGTCTTCCAAAGGCACAATTTCCACTAAATCCATACCAGGTTGCACCACCCCACCAATAGTAGTAATTTTCAATTGCTTAATCGTGCCTTTAACTGGAGAACGCACCGCCGTCCGTGTTACCCGGTCTTTAAGAGCAAGATGAGACTCAGACAAACGGGACAACTCCGTTTTTATCTGATTCAACTCTGCCAAAGCTTGGGTACGAAAATTAACTTTAAGCTCCTCAATTTTACGATCCACCTCCTGAATTGCAGCCTCAACCCGAGGCATGGCCAATTGAGTCGCCTCCAAATCTCCGCGCAATTTCGAAATTTCTCGTTGCAGTCTCAACAATTCCACCTCTGAAATCACTCCCTTTTCTACCAAGGGCTCAGTGATCTTAAGCTCCCGTAATGCCAACTGATAACTCCCTTGTAACTGCAATTGACGAGACTTTAACTCTTCAATTTCTTGCAGTTTCTGCTGTTTCTGTTGCTCCAAAATAGTGACACCGGCTTGCACCTGATCCTGTCGAGACCTGGCCAAGGCCAACTCGTTATCAAATAAGGGCTGTTCCTCAGCAGACAATTTCTTAGGCAACTTGAATAATTGACTCTCAGCCTCTGCCGATAAGCGAGCAATTTTAGCCCGTAATGCCACCGATTGCACCTGGCTTTCCCGATAAGAAGAAGCAAACCGGGTATCATCAATGCGCAATAAAATCTGTCCTTCTTGTACAATTTCCCCCTCTCGGACCAAAATTTCGGAAACAATGCCTCCTTCTAAATTTTGCACCACTTGCACATGGCGAGAAGGAATCACTTTACCCAACCCACGAGTCACTTCATCCAGAGTGGCATGATGGGCCCATAAACCAATGCTGAGCACAAACAACAAAGTGCTCCAAAGGATTAAGTGACTGAAATAAGAAGTATTTTCTTCCAACAAATGATAATATTCTCGCATTGAAAATTTCCATTAGGGAACTGTTAGGGAAGTTGGAGAACATAAAGAAGGGTCATGGGCAGTTATAATGCGCCAACTATTTTCATCTCTGACCAATTGATAACGCGCCCATTGGGTAAATTCTTCTAAAGAACATACAGTTACTTGCCGCCGACCCTTGCCAACCACAGTTTTATAATGGACCTGTTGTGCGGAAAGTTGAATCACCTGTCGAACGGACCAAATTTCCCCATATTGACCATTGCTGTAATAATGGCCGACATTGATGCTAAGGGGCATGGATTGATGATGAGCATGATGATCAAGGGCTAAACTATAAATTTTTAGCAAATCTTCTTCGCTCACATCGATAAACACGCCTATTTTCTGCAATGCATAGTGAATATCGGTTGAGGCAAGGGAGGGAGAAACGGTGGGAGATGGGGAAAGTTTTAACTGTATGGGATAGCGACGCCATGGGAACAGGTAGTTGAATAAAAACGCCATAGACAGCAATAACAATAAATTAGGTAATAAGGGAGTCAGTAAATATTGGTAACCCAAAGCCTGTATGTCAGGTCCCCCAACAACCATGCTCAGAGCAGTAGCACCTCCAGGGGGATGAATACAGTGCAGGTAATACATGACTAACACGGCACCTGCTACGGAACAGGCGGCAGCTAACAAGGGATTGGGAATGAATATCGCACAAGTGATGCCCACACTGGCCGACAGCAGATGACCACCGAATACTGGCCAAGGCTGGGACAGGTGACCGTGGGGCATAACGAATAACAAAACGGCTGAAGCGCCCATGGAAGCGACAATCCAAGGGGTTTCTTGGAGATTAAGGAACAGGGAACTGATGCCTGCAACGGTTAGAATGCCCAAGAAACTGCCGAGTGCAGAAATGAATTTTTCTGGATGTCCGGTCAGATCTAAAAATGAGAAACGGGATTTGAGAGAGGTTATGAACATGGCAAACCTCATGAGGTGGGAAAAAATTTTTAGTTTGAAAAAGTTAGGTCATGTTTGATTAGACCAATGAGTAGCAAGTCATGTTTCTCGTTCCCACGCATAACATGGGAACGGAAGAGGGTTTGCAAAAAAAGAGGCATAACCCAATCACTGCTTTGTTAAGCTGCCTTGGAAATCGGTTTCAACAAAACTTTAAGATCGTCGGCAACCGTGCTGGTCAAATGCAAGTTGAAGTTATCCACCAAAAATTGCAGAATGCCTTCATTCACAAATTGGGGAGCTTTGGGACCAATATAGATATTTTTAATTCCCAAGCTGAACAACGCCAAGAGAATGATAACCGCTTTTTGTTCCATCCAGCTTAACACGATGGCGATAGGCAAGTCATTGACTGGAATTTGTAAAGATTGGCTTAAAGCCAGGGCGATGTGGACAGCGCCATTGCTGTCATTGCATTGTCCCAAATCCAGGTAACGGGGAATTTGAGTGCCGGGCACGGTGCCAAAATCAACATCGTTGAACCGGAATTTTCCGCAACTGGAGGTGACAATTACGGTCTCTTTGGGTAAGGCCAGTGCCATTTCCCGATAATAATTCCCTTCTTTGCCAGGAGCATCGCAGCCTGCGATGACAAAGAATTGCGTGATTTGCTGGCGTTGCACCGCGTCCAAAATTTGAGGGGCTAGAGTCAGAATGGTTTTGTAATGGTGACCGGTGACCAACGTTTGACTGCTGTCAAATCCAGACACTTCTGGCAAACTGAGGGTTTTGTCAATCAATGGACGAAAATCATCATTTTCCACCTTTTTAGCCCCTTCTGCACCCACCATTTTATAGGTAAACAGACGGTCAAGGTAGGTATTTTTCTTTTTCAGGGGTTCAATGCAGTTAGTTCCCACCAAGATGGCGCCCGGCCATTGTTCAAATAACCGAGTTTGATCATGCCAAGCACCGCCGATATTCCCTTTGAGATGAGGATATTTTTTCAATTCCGGATAGGCATGGGCGGGCAACATTTCGGAATGGGTGTAAATATTAATTCCCAGTCCCTTGGTGACTTCCAGCAATTTATGCAACATATCCAAATTGTGCCCGGTGACCAAAATAGCTTTGCCCTCAGCCTTATTTTGAGTCACCGTTATGGGTGTGGGAATGCCCAGCATTTGAGTATGAGCTTCGCTCAAGAGATCCATGACTTTCACTCCGGACTGACCCACTTTCATCAGTTGTGCAATGTGCTCATCGAAGTTGAAATTGACATTGGTCATCGTGAAATACAAAGTTTCGGAAATAACATCATCCACTTCTTGGGTGTTGGCGCCCAATTCTCTGGCATGGCTGCGGTAGGCGGCCAATCCTTTGAGGCCAAAAATCATAATATCTTGCAAGCGAGCCAAATCAACCGTTTTGCCGCAAGTTCCCTGGTCTTGTTGTTTGGACCCACAACCCTTGGGCGCACTCATTTCGCATTGGTAGCAAAACATCAGGGGGGTTACTTCATTACTCATATTAATATCCTCTTGGTCAGTAAATCTTCGCAGATAAAACATCACTTTGAGTAATAGTATATCATGGCACTCTGTTTTTACCTTGATCTGGATCAAGAAAAGTGAAAACTCGAACGGTGTATTGTAGGATGATTGACGGCAAGACAGTTATCGCACAACAGTTTCAAGCCTTCATTTTGCAGTCTGTTGCATAAACAGTTGCACCCGTCGAGGTTTCACGTACACAATATCTCCCTTTTTAATTCCCAATTGGCGATAATATTCCTTAGTCAATTCTGCCTCTATTACGTTGGTACTCTCAGGCGGCAACAATTCCAAATGGACCATGGGACCTAAGGGATGAATGCTGGTGATGGTCACGGGAATTGACAATTCCTGTGGCTCTCGAAAAATCTCCAATTCATGGGGCCGCACATAGGCAACCACTGGCGCCTGTTTAACTTCCGTGTCACTGCCCAGGTGAATGTCCATGCCTTCAATTCGCACTTGATTGGTTTGCACACGCCCGTGAAACAGATTCACATTCCCAATAAATTGATAGACAAAGGGATTGGCGGGATTTTCATAAATTTCATCGGGACTGGCCACCTGTTCAATGTGCCCTTCATTCATGACCACCACCAAATCTGCAACTTCCATGGCTTCCTCTTGATCATGAGTCACAAATACGCTGGTAATGTGCATGGTCTCATGCAGACGGCGTAACCAACGACGCAATTCTTTGCGCACTTTGGTGTCCAAAGCGCCAAACGGCTCATCCAACAACAATACTTTTGGCTCCACCGCCAAAGCTCGGGCCAAGGCGATGCGTTGGCGTTGGCCGCCTGACAATTGGCGCGGGTAACGATCAGCCAATTCTTGCAATTGCACCAGGCGCAACAGTTCCATCACTTTTTGGTGAATCTGAGTTTTAGAGGGGCGTTGACTTTTGGGACGCACTTGTAGACCAAAGGCAATGTTCTCAAAAACTGTCATGTGTCGAAATAAGGCGTAGTGTTGGAACACAAAGCCCACTCGTCGATCCTGAACAGATTGACTACTGGTCTCTTCGCCTTCAAATAAAATATGACCTTGATCTGCAGTCTCCAAGCCTGCGATAATCCGCAATAAGGTGGTTTTGCCACAGCCAGAGGGTCCCAACAGCGCCACCAATTGCCCTTGGGGAATGTGCAGACTGATTTCTTTTAGGGCAGTGAATTCCCCAAATTTTTTTATGATGTTTTGAATTTCAATGCCCATGGCTATTGACCTTGTAATTGTTGATGAAGTCGCCATTCTACCCAAGTTTTGAGCAGCAAGGTGATCAATGCCAGGACAGCGAGTAAGGATGCCACGGCGAAGGCAGCTACAAAATTATATTCATTGTATAAAATTTCCACGTGCAAGGGCATGGTGTTGGTCAGCCCGCGAATGTGCCCGGAGACCACTGACACTGCCCCAAATTCTCCCATTGCCCGGGCATTGCACAAAATGACTCCATACAGCAATCCCCAACGAATATTGGGTAGGGTGATTCGCCAAAAAGTCTGCCAACCATTGGCGCCCAAAACCAAGGCCGCTTCTTCCTCCTCATTGCCTTGGGCTTGGAGCAGGGGAATCAGTTCTCGAGCAACAAAGGGAAAGGTGACAAAGACAGTGGCCAGGATAATGCCCGGCACCGCAAACACAATTTGGATGTCATGTTGTATCAGCCAGGGTCCCAACAAACCTTGCAGTCCGAATAATAACACAAAGATCAGTCCCGAAATCACCGGGGAGACCGCAAATGGTAAGTCGATGAGGGTGATGAGAATGCTTTTACCGCGGAATTCAAATTTGGCAATAGCCCAGGCGGCAGCCACTCCAAATACTAAATTGAGGGGCACAGCGATGGCAGCAGTCAACAAAGTCAAATAGATGGCAGAGCGGGCATCCGGTTCCCGTAGGGCATCCAGGTACACTTGCCAACCTTCTTGCAGGGCTTGTACAAAGACTGCAATTAGGGGCATCAATAAAAATAAAGTCAGGAATATCAAGGCCGTTCCGATCAGGGAATAACGTACCCAGGTGGGTTCAGAAATGGCCGCTTGAATAGTTCTCGGTGTGAGAGAGTGGGGTTTCATAAAGGCTGAATGCTTGACTGAGTGCAGAGGTGAAGTGAAGGAGTGTCTTGGCCAAAGCCCAGAAGGTTAAAATACTCTATTGTTCAATGCTTGTCAACTCATCCTTGGCACAAGTCAATTGACAATTTGAGTATTGGGGACTATGATTGCCAATCGAGGGCTGAGCATTGCCCCGGAAATTTATATTTTGGAGTATAAAAGCATGAGTGTGCGTTATCAGTTGTATTTTCTATGTTTTACCCATCGGGAACATGGGCTTCGGGAACTGCTGCATTTGAGCCAGCGCATCGATCTTATTGTGAATGATGAATGATTAGCTTGTGGATGTGCTGAGCGTTTTTTGTGAAGCGCATCAATGGAGGAAGGCAATAATCGAGTCTCCATAATTTTGTGGCGCGAGGTGTTTATTCGGCAAATTAGGGACATGAGGATCAGTTTGAAATCCATACCGGAGAGTGACGCTACGCGGTCTTTTGATAAGATTATCTAGGGCGTATCATCAAAAAGGGTGAAAAAAAGATATAATGAGAAAAATAAAGAGAGTAAAATAAGTGAGTACCTGACAATAACGTATCATTCTGCTCTCTAAAGGAAGGGAAAGAGAGTCTATTAAACAGATCTATAGTGAGGTTATTTATGGAAATTATTGCCGCCATTGTTGGAGGCCTATTTAGCCTGTTGGGAATTTGGCTCTATTATCATCTTTTTCATTCGCGTGGGAAACTCAATGATCCGCCCCCTTTGGAACCTTTTCCAGAGCCCATGTCTAAACCTGGTTCAACTCAAGGTCAATCCCAGTCTCAAAGTCAATTTCAATCGAAAATTGAGCAAGTTTCACCGGGAATCGTACAAGTTCATTCCCTATTGAATTTGCCATTGAATTTGCCAACCA
>DYNP01000059.1 GCA_020721005.1 Thiomargarita sp. | reverse complement strand
CAGATGTCCGCAGGCGAGTTCGCCGATGATAAACGGGTGGCAAACGACCTGGCCAGCGGTGAGCAATGCGTCCAGGCCGGTGACGCCGGAGCGGAAATGATCCACCCAAACCGAGGTGTCAACCAAGACCATGTTATTCCCCCTCCGTTCTTCTTCGGGGGATTAAATCCAGATTTTTTTCAGTCCCCCCCAATTGAGAAAGCCTTTTTGCACTTTCCCTGGCGATGAGTGCCTGTAACCCCAATTTGAGAAGAGATGTCTTCTCGGTTACGCCAGTCAATCTTGCAGCCTTTTCCAGTAACGCATCGTCAATATTCAGCGTGGTTCTCATGATGGTCTCCTTTGCGTGTGTATCGTTTATATGGATTAATATGCATTATTCTATGAAAACAATGGTTCTATGTGAAATAGAGTGGGTAGTCGAATTTCATTTTTCCACACAGAAAATAAATCATGTTGATAAAGTTCTTGTTGTTGCGAAATCCTCTGGCTCGTCGTTTGGCCAATTGCACTTTATTGTTAATGCCTTCAAGTATGCCATTTGAGATTCGCAACTCAACAAAGTGAATAATGCCCTCCCAGTGTGTTTTAACTGTTTTTGCAAAGGCTATAAATGCTGGAATTTGTGATTTTTCTACTTCGTTGCACCATTGCTGAAGAAACTCATTAGCAACCAATTTGTTGGGCATATCCCATAAGTCGTTGAATAAGGTTTTCAGGCGGTAAGCTTCTCCTATTGTCGGATATGCCTGAATCATTTCAGTGAGGGATTTTTCCTGTTTTTCTGTGAGCTTAGTCCTGTTTTTAAGGAATGTGTATTTGCACCCCTTTAACTCGTCATGTTGTTTGCGTTCCGCTTTGCGGACATCATCCATGGCAACATTGAGGAGCTTGACAACATGAAAGCGATCAAAAGTGATTTCGGCGGTTGGAAATGACTCTGCTGCTCCGGCAATAAATGATGGTGATAAATCCATGCTGAGTTGCGTGACCTGTTCAGGCGGAACTCCTTTCTTTTCAAGGTGTTTGCTGATTTCATGCAGCGTTGATTTCCCCTTACCTTCAACGACATGCACAACACGAGACTCTTCCAGATCCACGCCCAAAGTCAGATATTTATGGCCTTTGCGCGAGGATGTTTCATCAACTCCTAACTGAGTGATGGCAGAGGGATCGTCTGAATCACGGGCAGAACTGACCCAATGATTGAACACTGTCCATATCCGCTGGGCATTGACGCCAAGAATTTCAGCAACACGGTTTACGGGCATCTCGCGTTCAATTAAGGCCAGTGCAAACGCTTCAAACATAAGGGTAAAACCACTTCCTGGTCTTGCCCAAGGCACTACAACAGTGGTTACTTTTCCCGTTGTAGTTGTGATACGAGGGACAGCGCAATTCAGGAAACAATAATGTTGAAAAAAATTCAGATGTTGCCACTCTCGTTCCACCGTGTCGTGAACAGGGCACAGGATTCCTGATTCGTCCGGGAACCGGGAGCCAGGCACAAAACCAATGCGTAAATGCAGCTCTTTGCTTTGGGGTTCGGACTCGGAGAACAAAATATCTTCAACTTGCCATGGAGCTTCCAGGCCAAGGGCCATATTGAATAATGTCGCACTGTTCATGAAATGATCCTGACTGATGGGTTGATTAAATGTTGGAAATGTTTGCTACCCACTACAAATCACATAGAACCAAATAAAATTCATCCCGGAGACTATTTTGTAACGCTTCCTGAAGAAAAAAATAGG
>DYNP01000005.1 GCA_020721005.1 Thiomargarita sp. | reverse complement strand
TTGCGCCAAACCGAGCAATTTCTTCTGCGGTCACGACACTCATCACGCCCGGCGCGTTACTTAACGTATTGATTGTTTTAGAGGCCGTCACCACTTTCACTTGCATCAATTCTTCCAAAGGCAAATCGATGAATTCATTCGTAAGTTGGAGTTGGTTGCCCAAAGTTAGAGGAGGGAAAAAGAGACAAAGTAATAATGATGGCAATGCTACTTTAATTGGGTTCATGAACATCAATTATCAAAAGTGAAATGAGAAGGGGGGTAGTGAAATGAGAAGGGGGGTGAAGCAATGTGGGTAAAATATCAGAAGCTAATTTATAGTATTTTGGTTAATCTGTGAAATTGACTCAATACCAGAGTAAATAGTATTTTATATGACATCAATAAATTCTTCAACGTAAAGGTGCATGGCGCTACGCTGATGTACAATACGCTTATTAAATCAGAATTTTCAGAATTAGAGAACGGATGCACGCACAATCGTTGATTCATTTCATATTTATCGTTGCCCACCAAAAATCAACGATCAATCAATGAATTGGTAAGAAAAAAAAAGATACTGTTCATTATTTATGAATAAATGGTGGGCAAAACAATAAGGACGTTTTGCCCACCCTACCTGGCTTTACCCAATACTCTGGAGCCTATTAAATGACAAATTTACTTGGAATTGACATTCAAAATAAAGCGATTAATTAAGTCAACCGTTGGTTCAGGCACATCCATCGGTATCCAATGTCCAGCCCCTAAAACCACAACAAAAGTTAAGTTTCCGTATGATTTGGAATAGCCTACTGGCCGTTCTGCGTAAACCCAAGTTTGGCGTTTGGCATCTTGATACGCCTTCTGAAAAGGCCATTGTAGGTTGTAGAGAAATTTCTCGGTGCCAATGGGATTAATAACGAAGTCAAATTGACCATTGACGAACAATATAGGCAGTTGTGTAAGTAGGGCCGGAATGAGCTTTTGGGTTGGATTGTTAACAATCTTCTGTACATCTGCAAGTAAACGACATTCATTCCAAGCTTCCGGGTTTACGGTCGCATGAATTGACTCAACGATGGCTTTATTCTGCAAGTATTGTCGCAATTCGGTTAGACCAATAGGATAATCCAGTGGCATACTTTTTTCGTCGTATTTGACATAACTCCGAGCGTCCTCCGAATTAAGCATGAGAGAGCCATGTCCAGATAATTGACGAATAGTCGGTTGAATTTGATAGCAAGGATAACCGGGTCCGTCCTTTTCCAAATCTTGTTTGCAACTGGTAAAAGTCTCGTCTATGCTAACTTTAGCGTTGTGCTCGATAATTCCCAAGGCATAGGCATAATCTGCATACGAACCGTAATGATCAACAGGACTGACCCATCCTGCTAAAATGAGAAGACCAGTAAGGTTTATTGGGGGAGATTGATGTTTTTGGTTTTGTTCCAAAATATACGTTGCTATATGAGGAATATAATTACCAGCGAAACTTTCCCCGGCAATAAATAGTTGGCGATCTCGGTATTCTGGAAATATAGCAAAAAATTGTTTCAGGAAAGCATAAAAATGAATTCCAATTTGAGCCTGAATTTGCTCAACAGTTAGCTTTCCTTGCGGTTGTTCAGTATAAGAAAATCCTGCTCCAGCAGGTTGATCAAGAAATAAAATATTAGCCTTTTGATTCCAACTGGCAGAATTCAGCGATAGGGTTTGATCTGGTTGAACCCGAAATGGGCCATTTTCCAAAAACAATCCCAACATACTAGAACAACCAGCTCCACCATTTAACCAAATTATCAGCGGAGCCTTCTCCGGCGATTTTTGCGCTTCAACTAGCCAAAAAAACAGGTGACCGTTATTCTCCTTATCAACGGGTAAAAGTCCCGCATATTGTGTGCTGACTTTTTGATGCAGGCCAGGCAGATTCTTAACGAGAAAATCCTCTTTAGAGGAGGTTGTATTGGCTTGAGCACTAACAAATATTGAAAACAACAATAGCAATGAAGCAACTTTCTGCATGATTCTCTCCACTTTAGTTAATCAGTCAATAGGAAACCTACTTAATAATAGGAAATTTCGCTTCGCACCTTAAGAGTGCAAAAGTCAGTTTATTATATCTTAACTTCAAAAAAAGGCAATAATCTTTGCCTCGCTTTCAAGTACTACTTGGGAATGCCGTCTTGACCGCGTCGCGGTCTATACGAATAAAAACAGGGACAAAGGGACACAGTCGTTAGCAAATCTATGAAAATCAAGCCCCCCATTTTTCAACCTACACCGTCATTAACTGGCTGCCCTTGTTTACACGACAACAGGGATTGATTTCTGAGTATACAGGAGAATAAATTGATGAATAACTGACCGCGGCGCGGTCAAGACTGCATTCCCAAGTGGCACTTGGGAACGAGGCAACGAGGCAAGTAACACTTGGGAACGAGGCAATTGCTTGATCAACCGTTAAATTTTTTGCCTCGTTCCCAAGTGTTACTTGGGAATGCAGTCTTGACCGCGTCGCGGTCTATACGAATAAAAACAGGGACAAAGGGACACAGTCGTTAGCAAATCTATGAAAATCAAGCCCCCCATTTTTCAACCTACACCGTCATTAACTGGCTGCCCTTGTTTACACGACAACAGGGAGTGATTTCTGACTATACAGGAGAGTAAACTGATGAATAACTGACCGCAGCGCGGTCAAGACTGCATTCCCAAGTGTCACTTGGGAACGATAAATAAACAACAACATCGTGGTTTTATTGAACATAAAAACTCCTTTTGAGAGACAGTATGGTCATGTCGTATGTAGTAGATCTCTAATAGGCCCGGTGGGACGAACTGACAATAAAAAAATTTATCTTACCATCACGATCAGTATAAAACAAGACCAATTATTTGATAAATAACCTCAATTTTGAATAGCGATTGTTATTGACTGAAGCGGAAAACGAGGCCTATTTACTTGACGCACTTAGTTTGGCATGGTAAGATGGGGTTTTCTATCGTCAAGCCATTCTACTGAGATTAGGGGGTAAATCGCCTAAAATGCCGGCCATCAAAATATCATGATTTTCACTATACGCAGTCAAGTTTTGTTGCTGTCACTTACCTTACTGAGCATACCTTATGTGGGTTATGAATACGTGCGGGAAATGGAACGGTATTTACGGGATAACTTGGAAATCTCTCTGCAGGATACAGCTAAAATCCTAGCCAACATACTTAATGGGCGTCCATTGTTATTCAGTCGCAAATTGGTGGACACGGTCAGAGAGGATGATCCCCTCTTTGTACATAATCTCAAAACGCCGATTAAATTGGATGACAACATCCACGATTGGCGAGATATTCTCAAATTGGCAGAAAATTATGCGGAAAAACACATACTGAAAATCGAGGAAGATTATCAACCCGATTCTCTGTCATTTCGTCACTTGTTGGGAAATTATAAGGGTCACTATTATGCTCTCTTTATTGTGCAAGATAATAAGATTGTGTACCGCAGAGAAACTGATTCTGGAGTGAAAGATGTTGATCATCTTCAAATTGTTATCCGAGACCTTCATCAGAATTATCATCGTTACCTTGTTGCCCCATTTCAACCGGGTTGGGTTACCGCTTACAAGGAACGTGATTCTCCTTACTCATTGATCACGGAAAATCGTATACAGGGAACTTTCACTGAAACTGCTGAAGGTTATAATCTGGAACTTCGAATTCCCGACAATATGATTGGGGATAAGTTGGGGTTTGCGATTGCAGATGTTGATGATACTCTAAAGCGACAAGTTAAAATTGTGATTGGCACTTCCCCGATTCAAAATTTGGAAACTGTGGGCAAAGTTTTTACTCCATCTTCGGATATTGAGCAAATCATCAAGGCTTCCGAAGAAACTCCGGGGCGTCGAATTTGGGTATTGGATAAGCAAAGACGGGTACTTGCTAAGACCGGAGAATTGCAACGTTCTCTGCCTCAACATCCTTTGAATAAATTTTACAGTCTCTTATTACCTCCCCCATCAGAAGATTTTAAGGACAGTCAAGCCCGCGCTTATCGGTTGGAAGGTCAAGAGGTTCACGATGCTCTTAAAGGGAAGGCAAGTGTAACATGGAGCAGTACTCCTGATGAACAAGCCATTATTGTTTCTGCCGCTCACCCGGTTAAAACTGAAGGCCAAATCGTAGGCGTTGTGGTCGTACAAGAGACCAGCAATCGCATCCAAGCTATACAACGCCAAGCCATCGCCAGTTTGTACAACAAAACTTTACTCATTTTTTTAACGGTAACTCTGCTACTACTGACATTTGCAAGTTATCTCGCCGTCAGATTACAACGCTTGCGCAATCAGGCAGAAGGTGCAATAGACGCCAATGGAAGGGTCACCACCACGCATCTTGGCTCCACGGCTCAAGATGAGATTGGTCAACTTTCTCGTACCATATCCAACAATTTGGAACGGCTGAAACAGTACAATACCTATTTGGAAGGGATGGCCAGTCGCCTTTCTCATGAGTTGAGAACTCCTATTGCAGTAGTTAGAACTTCTTTGGAAAACCTAGAAGCTCTTCATTCTGCTCAAGATTACCCTTATGAATGTTCTAATGAAGAAAGCCAAACTTATTTGCAACGGGCTAAAGAGGGGATAACTCGTCTGAATGTTCTGATCACCCGATTGACTGAAGCGACTCGTTTGGAACAAACGTTACAAAGTGCAGAACGGGAACAATTCGATCTCACGCAGTTGGTTAAAAGTTGTATTGCCAGCTATCGCCTAGTCTACCCTCAATACACTATTGAAGATCATCTTACGCCTCACACGATCAATCTTCAAGGTGCCCCAGATCTCATTGCCCAAATGCTGGACAAACTGATTGCCAATGCTGTTGATTTTACTCAACATAATCATCCCATTATAATTCGCCTGACTCAACAAAAACACCAGGCTCACTTACAAATTACTAATTATGGTAAACTGTTGCCCAGTGACATTCCGCAAGAGCAACTTTTCCAAACTATGGTCTCCTTGCGACCCCAGACCAATAATACAGAACCTCACTTGGGACTGGGACTGTATATTGTACGTCTAATAGCCAATTATCACGGTGGCCAAGTCAAAGCCTCCAGCGATAAAAAAGAGAATGCCACTACATTCACTGTTCAATTGCCTATCCTGTAATTTCAACACACGACTCATTTCAAAAATCATAGGAAATTCCCATGACTTACTCAAGCATAATTTACCAAGGACTTTGGAAAAGTAACGCCAATCTTGTACAACTGTTGGGATTATGCCCACTGTTGGCTGTGACTGGCACTGCAATCAATGGGCTAGGATTGGGAATTGCTACCTTATTAACAGTTCTCACTTCCAATTTTATTATTTCACTCACCCGCAATCTGATTCCCCAAGAAGTCCGTT
The DNA here is from genome assembly GCA_020721005.1 of Thiomargarita sp. Lineage (GTDB taxonomy): Bacteria > Pseudomonadota > Gammaproteobacteria > Beggiatoales > Beggiatoaceae > DYNP01. The sequence continues at coordinate 245,787 of DYNP01000005.1, read as the reverse complement.
TGCCCATCTTCGTTTTGATCATCGCGTCCATTGTGACCGCCGTAGAAATGTTCATCAAAGCCTACTATTACGATCTCTATTTGATACTGGGCATATTTATACCCTTGATCGTCACCAACTGTTTTGTCATCGGTCGTGCGGAAGCCTTTGCCTCCAAACACAGAGTCGATTATGCTTTATTGGATGGATTGATGATGGGACTGGGCTCTACCTTGGTCCTGGTATTGTTGGGGGGATTTCGGGAATTGGTGGGTTATGGAACTTTATTCTCTCAAGCTGAGCTGCTGTTTGGGGCAGCGGCTCAAAATTTGACTTTTATTGTGATTGAAGACTATCGGGGATTCTTGTTGGCCATTCTTCCCCCGGGCGCCTTTATTGGATTGGGACTGTTGGTTGCTCTTAAAAATTGGCTTGACCATAAACTTGCCAAAACTGCCCAATTTTCACTTTCTTCTCAAATTGAGGGGCATGAGCAATTTTCTTAGCCTAAAATAAAAGATTCACTCTCAGTTATTCATTGTCCAAAACAGTCGATTGAACAGCCAAGTTGGAACGATTGTACAAGGTTCCTTCTAATGGATTGCTCCCTTCACTGACCAGTAAAGCATAGAAAGTATACTCGCCACCGATGCCAGGGGGAATTAGAAAATCCAGTACGGCCACATTACTTTCTGCAGTCTCTAGGGAAGTTAAAAAAGGTTCCGGTTGCGTACTGAAGGCTGGTTCCACCGCTGATCCGGTAAAGAAAAAGAAATCGGGAACTCCGGGAATAGTAATTGCCACCCACAAATCAACTCGTTGGGGAATTTCTGCCATTTGATCAGGCAATAGATTGACCGCAACATTGACCCGATCTCCCACTTTGTAATGAGGGGATAACTGCACGAAGCTCAATAAACTCATGATCGGAGGTTGTCCACTGGCTACCGTAGATCCAGTCCCTTCCTCTTCAACTTCAGGCACTCCATTGTCCACGGGTATCGTGGGATCACTACTGGGATCTCCACTTGAACCTGTATCTCCAGTGGCTCGAATGCTCCTCAAATTGGAGCGATTTATCAACAAATCGGTAGGGATTTTGCTTAAATAAGCATCATAGTGTTGGACAGAATTTTCTTGAGGCTGGGTAAAATTGGCTATATTAGACGTATTATCATTCAAAGAGGCGTCTTGGGCTCCGGAATTTCCAGTTAACAAGGTAGTGCTAACTAAGGCGATGGAGTACTTAGTGATTTTTTTCATACCACGATCCTTAAAGTAATAGTAGAGTAATTATCCATTGTAGACAGTCTTAACTTATTTGCCAAGTTATCTCTTTTAAGGAAGCAATTAAGAATTGAAGTATAACTTGAAAAGGGCATTGATTTACAGTATGACTTCACAAAATGGCCCAATTTGTGATAAAAAGAGAGTTTTTTATACCCTAATTTTATACCCTAAGGTTAAAATAAGTTAAGGGCATCACAAAAATCATACTCATGAGGCCAAAAATTACCCTCATCTCCTTTTGGAATGAAAAATACTTTGACTGAATGACTATGGAATTATTTTTTGACTGAACAAGCGTTTGGGAAATGGCTATGAAAAACCTAATTGAGTGGAACGATGAGTTAAGTGTGGGAATTCAAGAAATTGATGAACAACACAAAATATTGGTTGGTTTGGTAAATCGACTGTACAAGGCGATTATTCAACAAAATGACACCACAGTGATCAACGACATATTTCAGGAATTGATCCAATACACCCTAATCCATTTCTCGGTGGAAGAAAGTTTGATGCGTATTTTCAACTACCCAGAATATCCCGAACACAAGGCTCGTCATGAAGAATTGACCAAGCAAGTGATTGAATTACACAACAAATTAAAGAAGGAACAGATTCCCATCAGTATGGAATTGCTGAGCTTCTTGCGTAAATGGTTAACCAATCACATTCAAATGGAAGATAAGCGTTACAAGGCTCATTTTTTGGAAAAGGGCGTGAAAACCACATGGTCTGAACGAGGATGGGTGGGAAGAATTTGGAACTTTGTACACCATCACTAAGTAAGTCCCTTTTGATTGGAGAAGGGAATAAATTAATCAGTGTGGACAATTGAACAGGATTAACAAGGGGCTATTATTACCCCTTGTTGCCTAAACCTAGGATTGAAACTCTCAACTTTTCAAAGTTTGACGTTGGGACATGGGAATATAATTTCGTTGCGCTGCTCCAGTGTATAATTGACGTGGCCGAGCAATTCTCATATTAGGCTCATCCATCATCTCCATCCATTGAGCCACCCAACCAATGGTACGTGATACAGCGAACATCACCGTAAACATATTGAGCGGGAAACCCAAGGCACTGAGAATAATTCCAGAATAAAAATCAACATTTGGATACAATTTGCGCTCAATAAAATAACTATCTTCCAATGCGATACGTTCCAACTCCATAGCGGTCTCAAACAAGGGCAGATGTTCCGCATTTAACTCCGTTAACAACCTGTGACAACTTTCACGAATGATTTTAGCCCGGGGATCATAGTTTTTATAAACCCGATGCCCAAATCCCATCAACCGAAAGTCACCCTTCTTAATCCGTTCAATATAAGAAGGAATATTTTTAGGATGTGCAATCTCTTGCAACATCCGAATCACAGCCTCATTTGCACCCCCATGAGCCGGTCCCCACAACGTGGCAATTCCCGCCGCAGCACAGGAAAAAGGATGAGCTTGGGAACTGCCAGCCAGCCGCACCGTGGAAGTACTGGCATTCTGCTCATGATCAGCATGGAGAATCATGATAATTTCCAAAGCCCGAATGGCAGTCTCGTTGAAAACATAAGGCTCAGAGGGAATTGAAAATGTCATATTCATGAAATTATGAACATAATCCAAATCATTACGAGGATAAGAAAAAGGTCTGCCCATAATATAACGATAACTATTTGCCGCAATGGTGGGCATTTTGGCAACTAGACGAAGGGCGGAGCGGTGTCGATGCTCAGGATCTTTAATATCCAAGGAATCATGATAATAACCTGATAGCGCACCTACAATACCCACCAGCATAGCCATAGGATGAGCATCGTGACGGAATCCCCGATAAAATCCCAACAACCCTTCATGCAGCAAAGTGTACTTTTTCACTGACCACGTGAATTCCTCCAATTGAGGCGGGGTAGGTAATTCCCCATAAAGCAACAGGTAGCAAACCTCAATAAAGGAACTTTGCTCTGCCAACTGCTCAATCGGGTATCCCCGGTACAATAAAATACCTTTATCTCCGTCAATAAAAGTAATGGCACTTTCACAACTGGCAGTAGTGACAAAAGCCGGATCAAAGGTAAACATCCCCAACTCTTTTGGTAAAGCTTGGCAGTCAATAACAGGATGACCATGAGTACCCATCTTGACTGGACAGATCATCGATTTTCCCGTGGCATTGTCGGTGATAGTGACCGTATGATTGCTCATATTTTTCCCCTTGTTGGTAGGTCTATCAATTAAAATAACTAAAGTAAGTGATTCGAAACAATTCCTAAGACTAAGTAAAAATTGACAGTGTTGCACTGCAGCATTATAAAACAAATTCACCCATAAAGAAATGACAACCCAGATTATTTTTAGTTATACTCTTAAAACGCCTAATCCTCACCCCCAAACAATTCCTCTTTTGAAGAAAATATTTTCTTGCTAAACAAGCAGACAAGCTAAATACCCCTTTCAAAATTTCAATCCCCTATCCAAAAAGGACTGTGGAATCAATGATTATCACAATTTGAACCTTCCACCAAGCCACCTTCACCTTAACCAATGCCCCCACTATTCTCCGCTCACAACATTCTACTCATCGCCACCCGCCAAATTGGAGACGTGCTGCTGGTCACTCCCCTGCTTAGAAGCCTGCGACACTCCTATCCACAGTCCCAAATTGACGTCCTAGTTTATGCTCATAAAGGAGATATGCTGATCGGCAATCCTGACTATAACCAACTGATTTCAGTCGCTGAACACCCCAACTTATCCCAGTATAAACACCTTCTCACCCGCATTACCCGACACTATGACTTGGGCATTTCCACCTTACCCGGCGATCGCCCCCTTGTCTACACTTTTCTCGCTGCCAAACAACGCATTGCAATCGTTCCCAAACCTCGCTGGCAGGATAACTGGAAACGCCTACTCACTCAGCACTGGACTGAATTGGACAATACCCAAACTCACACCGTTTTACAAAATCTGCGACTGGCTGACCTTCTCAACATCCCGCGCACCTATTCGATCATCCCCCCAAAAAGTGCAGAGCCCACAGAACAACTGATGCAACGCCACATTCCTAAAACTTGGCAACAACGCCCCTTTGTCTTACTGCATCTGCTGCCTCAATGGCACTACAAACGCTGGTCTCAACCCAACTGGCAACACCTCATCACCTATCTGATACAACAAGGGTTACACATCATCATCACCGGCAGCTCATCGCCCACCGAACAAACCTACCTTACGCAAACCCTACATTCTCTAAAAGGCCCCATTCTCAATCTAGCAGGGCGCCTTCAATTTGGCGAGATAGCCCAACTGCTGCCAAAAAGTCAATTCTACGTTGGACCAGACACCGCAGTTACTCACTTGGCAGCCGCCACGGGAACCCCCACCGTTGCCCTTTACGGTCCCACTAATCCTCTAAAATGGTCCCCCTGGCCACTCGGACACAGCCAAAACTGCAATCCTTTTCAACACCATGGCACCCAAAAAGTAGGTAACGTCTTATTAATACAAGCCCCCGGAGATTGTGTTCCCTGTCACCAAGAAGGCTGCGATCGCCACAAACAAAGTCACAGCCAATGCCTCAATCAACTCAGCAGTTCTTCCGTCATCCAACAGATTCATCAAGCTCGGTTCCTCTAAAAAATTACCCTCATATTTAAACGAAAATATCAACCTATTCAGAAAGTTACATCAATGAACACTCCCCTTATCGACCACTATTACATGCCTGCCGAATGGCACCCTCACCAGTGCTGCTGGATGGGCTGGCCTTGTCGACCCAACAGTTGGCCCTTTGAACTGTCTCGAGCCGCCATCAGCTATGCCAATGTTGCCCAAGCCATTGCCCGTTATGAACCGGTCAACATGGTTACACTTCCAGAACATCAGACTATAGCCCAACAACTTTGCGGTCCCAATATCCAAATTGTTCCCTTACCCTTGGATGATACCTGGCTTCGTGACACCGGTCCCACCTTCCTCATCCATCAGCACCACTCCAAAATTGCCGGCATTCACTGGCAATTCAATGCCTGGGGAGAAAATCGAGAATCTCTTGCCGACTATCAACAAGACGCCTTACTGGGTCAACGACTGCTCCAACATCTGCAACTGCTCTGTTACCAAGCCCCTTTGATCTTGGAGGGCGGCTCATTTTATGTAGATGGGCAAGGCACCCTGCTCACCACCGAAGAATGTTTACTCAATCCCAATCGCAATCCCCACCTCACCCAAACTGAAATCGAAAACTATCTGCGAGACTACCTTAATATCTCCAAAATCATCTGGTTAGGACAGGGACTGGAAAACGATGAAACTGCAGGACATGTCGACAATCTTGCCTGTTTTGTGCACCCGGGAACCGTGTTAGCCCTCACTTGTCAAGATCCTCAAGACAGCAATTATCCAGCTCTCCAAGACAACCTCCAACGCCTGCGTCACGCCACCGATGCTCAAGGTCGTTCCCTGGAAATTATTGAAATTCCCCAACCAGCACCTCGGGAAGATGCTTACGGTCGACTTGCTCTTTCCTACATCAACTTTTATCGAGCCAATGGCGGTCTCATTGTGCCAACTTTCGACGATCCTGCTGACCAAACTGCACTGAACATTCTCAGCAAAGCATTCTCCACTCTGCAATTGACCCCAGTTTATGGACTCGACCTGGTTTATGGAGGAGGATGTATTCACTGCATCACCCAACAACAACCAGTCCCTCTCATTTAAGCTGCTCAATAAGCATCCCGTGCCACAAAATTATGGAGACTCGAATATTGTCTTCCTTCCTCAATTGATGCGCTTCGCAAAAAACGCTCAGCACATCCTACATAGGATACACGGTCTCTTTTTGTGCTTGGTTAGCCATAGCCATCATAATTTTTAACTCGTTCCCAAGTTAACTCGTTCCCAAGTGCTACTTAACTCGTTCCCAAGTGCTACTTGGGAATGCAGTCTCGACCGCGTCGCGGTCTGTACGAATAGAAACAGGAACAAAGGGTCACAATCGTTACCAATTCCATGAAAATCGAGCCTCCCATTTTTCAATTTATACCGTCATTAACTGACCGCCCTTGTTTACACGACAACAGGGGCTGATTCTTGACTATACAGAAAAGTAGATTGATGAATAATTGACCGCGGCGCGGTCAAGACTGCATTCCCAAGTGGCACTTGGGAACGAGAACACGAGAAAAATATTGTCTTCCTTCCTCAATTGATGCGCTTCGCAAAAAAACGCTCAGCACACCCTACATGGGATACACGGTCTCTTTTTGTGCTTGGTTAGCCATAATTTTATTTCTTATACTTACCCTGCAATTGAGCCAATTGCTCATGAACTCTGACCAACAATTCTTCCTGGCTATGTGCATACTTATAGAAAACTTTCTGTACTCCCTCAAGACGAGATTCCTCTTGAGCTGATAACTTAACCGAGGTAAAAACCACCACCGGGATTGATTTCCCGGTGACATGATCTTGTAATCGCTCAAAAAATTCAAAACCATCCATCTCTGGCATCATCAAATCCAGGAAAATCAAAGCGGGTTTTTTATCCTCTAAATGCTCAAGCGCCACCACTCCATTCTCAGCTTTAAACACTCGCCACCCTTCTCCTTTCAACATTTCCGTTAACAATTCTCGAAACACAATTTCATCATCCACCACCATGACTAAACCTTGAGAATCATCCCCAATATGATGTTGACTCAGCACACTGACCAATTGCTCATGACCGATGGGTTTTACCAAATAATCAATTGCCCCCAGTGCTAACCCCTTCTCCTGTCCTTCCACCACCGAAGCCATAATCACGGGAATATCAGAAAGTAACGGATCAGATTTTAAGGCAGACAAAACTTGCCAACCATCCATGCCTGGCATGGTCACATCCAACAAAATCGCATCTGGTCGCAATTTTTTAGCCAACTTTAAACCTTCTGGACCACTGGTTGCCACTGCCACGGCATAACCCAACTGATTCAAGTAATCTTGCAACAATTCTAAAATGATGCGATCATCATCAATGATCAAGATAACTCCATGACCTTTAAAGGGAATTTCTGTAGTTTGAGAAAAAGGAACTGCCACTTGTCTGGGCAACTGCACTTGAAACGTACTGCCTTGACCAAACTCACTGTGAACTTGAATTTCCCCTCCCATCATTTCAGTAAATTCCTTTGTAATGGCCAACCCTAAACCAGTCCCACCATATTTTCGAGTGGTTGATGAATCGGCTTGACTGAAAGGACGAAATAATTTCTTTTGTTGCTCCACTGTCATTCCAATCCCATCATCAATCACTTCAAATAAAATTACCTCCCCAAGATGCGTCCTCTCTCGATTAACTGTTATAGAGACCACCCCCTGTTCCGTGAATTTAGCAGCATTGCTGAGCAAATTCAACAAAATTTGACGCAATTTGGATAAATCGGCTTGCATACTTTCCAAATCGGTAGCCAATTGCACCTCAAACTGATTTTTATTTTTCTCCATCAAAGGTTGGACTGTACTTACCACCTCTTGTAATAAACCCTTCAAATCAAACTGTTCCACAAACAATTCCATCTTACCTGCTTCAATCTTAGAAATATCCAACACATCATTAATTAATGATAATAAATGTTTGCCTGCACTGTGAATTTTTTTGAGATCGGAAATAAATTGTGGACTGTCCGCTTCCTCTTGTAACATTTCACTGTAACCAATAATAGCATTCAAAGGAGTTCTCAACTCATGACTCATGTTGGCTAAAAACTGACTTTTGGCCAAATTGGCAGTCTCTGCAATTTTCTGAGCTCTTTCAGCAGATTCCTTAGCCTCCTGCAAACGATTTTCTGCTTCTTTACGCTCAGTAATATCTCGGAATGTCACCACTGCCCCGGTCACTTGCCCTTCTTCAAGAATAGGAGTTTGCATATATTCCACTGGGAAACAATGACCATCCTTGCGCCAAAACACCTCATCATCTCGACGATAAGAAGCCCCCTGTTTTAAAGCTTGATAAATTGGACATTCTTCCAATAAATAAGGAGATTGATCCGGTTTGGCATAATGAATAATTGCGTGTTGTTGGAGACCGATCAATTCATGATCTTCATAACCCAACATTTTACGAGCAACTGGATTGACAAAAGTGGTTTTACCTTCCATATCCAACCCAAAAATCCCTTCACCCGCCGATTCTAAAATTAGTTGCATATAACGGTTTAAATGCTCCAAAGCCACTTTAGCCTGTTGTCGCTCATTAATTTCAGCTTTAAGTTGTTGATTAATATTGGAAAGTTCTAAAGTGCGTTCCGCAACTCGCTGCTCCAACTCTTCTTGCACTTTTTTTAATTTTTGCTCAATTTGTTTACGCTCCTCAATTTCTAATTGCAGCTGTTTGTTGGTTTCTAATAAAGCCAGAGTTCGTTCATGGACTCGCTTTTCTAATTCTCGATGATGTTGTCTATCTTGTTCAATAAATCGCAGGTAGGAACGAATGCGACTGATCAGTTGAGGGGCATCAATGGGTTTGGTAAGATAATCGGCAGCTCCCAATAAAAAGCCTTTTTGTTTAAATTCATCGGATTTAAAAGCGGCAGTTAAAAATACAATAGGGATGTGTTGAGTTTTCTTACGAGAACGAATCAACTGAGCAGTTTCAAAACCATCCATATCTGGCATTTGTACATCCAATAGGATGAGATCAATTTTTTGTTGGAGTAAAATTTCTAAGGCGACAGTCCCAGAATTGGCTTCAACAATGGTCGCCTCAATATGTTCGTTAATGAGATTGTGTAGGGTAAACAAGTTGTTGGGATTGTCATCAACGATGAGAATATTGATAGGCTCTAACATAGTTTTAATTTTCCTAAACCAAGGCTATTCAAATGGATGGCGCCGACTTTGGGAACGATTGACCAACTGCAAAAGGTAGGGGCCAATTTGATCGAGGGGTAAAATTTTGTCCACTGAGGCAGCAACAATGGCTGCTCTGGGCATGGCTTCTGCTTCAGCTGTTGCTGGATCTTGCACAATGATATATCCTCCTGCAGATTTAATTTGTTTTACCCCTTGAGCACCATCGTGATTGGCCCCAGTCAAAATAATGCCGATCAATTTGCCACGATAGGCAAATAAGGCACTTTCAAATAAAACATCGACTGAGGGACGTGCAAAATTGACAGGTCCTTCCAAAGATAAGGAAAAAGTGTGATCTTCTTCTATCAACAAGTGATAATTAGGAGGGGCAAGGTAAACAATTCCGCGTTCAATTGTTTCTTTTTCATCGGCTTGTTTAACCAATAGTCCGCATTTTGCCCCTAAGATTTTGGTCAAGTAACTGTCAGAATTGGGGTGTAAATGTTGAACAATGATGATAGGTAATGGGAATTCATGAGGCAGAGCTGAAAGGACGTATGTTAAGGCTTTAATTCCTCCAGCTGAGGAACCAATCACAACTGCTTCAAACATGAAGATCTCCAAGAGATTCAATGAGTAAGTCAGGCATATCCATTGGGAATTAATGTTTTTTCTGGTAAATTCTTTCTTCTTTGACCACGTCTTCAAAGTGTTCTGAATCTTCAGATAAACGAATGCTTTCTTTGGTGCCCAGACATAGGAATCCTGTTGGACATAAACTTTCACTAAAGAGTCTTATCGCTCGATTTTGTAATTCCCGATTAAAATAGATGAGTACATTGCGGCATAAGATAAGGTTCATTTCTCCAAATACCCCGTCAGTTGCTAGATTATGATCGGAGAATAAAATATTTTCTTTCAATGATTTGTCCATAACGGCATGGTCATAGTGGGCGGCATAGTAGTCGGAAAAAGATTCTTTTCCACCGGCTTTTTGATAGTTAATAGTGTATTGTTTAAGACGATTGATGGGAAAAATGCCTTCTCGGGCTTGTTTTAAAGCAACTTCGTTCATGTCAGTGGCATAAATTTGGGTGCGCTCATACAAATCTTCTTCTTTCAAAACAATGGCCATAGAATACACTTCTTCACCTGTGGAGCAGCCGGCGTGCCAGATTTTAAGAAAGGGAAAGTGTTTGAGAACAGGAATGACTTTTTGACGCAATGCTAAGTAGAAACTGGGGTCTCTAAACATTTCTGTAACGTTGATGGACAGGTCTAACAGCAAGGTTTCAAAAAAATTGACGTCATATAACAATTTGTGTTGCATGGCAGAGATATTGGCAAAACTGTCCTTGTTGAGTCTATGCAAAATGCGTCTTTTTACGGAAGCTTTGGCATAATTTCTAAAATCATATCCATATTTTAAATAAATGGCTTGTAGGAGCAATTGCAATTCGATATTCTGAGTTTCTATGTCTTCTATCATTGGGTGAATGATATCCTAACAATTTTATGGGTGACTCATTGAGTTTGAGTTTACTCTAAACGGGTATTTATGGCTCTACAGCGTGGATAAAGTCATTGTCTTCAAAAATGATACCCATTTTTGGTGAGTTTGACAAATTTTTCGTTTTGGGAGGGGAGGAAAAGAGAGAGGGATTATCAAGAGGATGTTTGGAATTTTGAAGGTCATTGCCAATGGCATAGACTGATTTACAAGCAAAATTAATCTAATTTTAGGGGGAAAGGGGACTTGGTGGTTGTTATGCACATTTTTTTAATGACAAGCGGAAAGGTTCTTGGTAAAATGAGGGAGTGAGTGTATTCTTACGATCAGTATTCGCAAATTCTAACCTTCGGGAGGTGTAAAATGCATAATAATCGAACTACTATTACTCAATTTATCATTGAGGAGCAACGTCAAATACAAGGAGCTACGGGTGATTTCACGTCTCTACTGAATGACATCGTGACTGCATGCAAGGTGATTTCCAATTTGGTCAATCATGGCGCTTTGGTCGGTGTTTTGGGGAGTGCTGAAACTGACAATGTCCAAGGGGAAGTGCAAAAGAAGTTGGATGTGATTTCCAATGAAGTTTTTATTCAATCCAACGAGTGGGCGGGGCATTTGGCGGCCATGGCTTCTGAGGAGATGGATGAAATTTATCCCATTCCTCAAAAATATCCGCGCGGCAAATATCTGTTGTTATTCGATCCCTTGGATGGTTCCTCTAACATTGATGTCAATGTTTCCGTGGGCACGATCTTTTCGATTCTACGGTGTCCAGAAGGTGTTCAAAATCCAACAGTTGAGCATTTTTTACAACCAGGTACGCAGCAAGTGTGTGCTGGGTATGCTTTGTATGGTCCTTCCAGCATGATGGTGTTGACTACTGGACGGGGAGTTAACGGCTTTACTTTGGATCAAAACATTGGGGAATTTATTTTAAGCCACCCCAATTTGAAAATTTCTGCAGACACTCAGGAATTTGCAATTAACATGTCCAATATGCGTTTTTGGGAACCACCAATCCGTCGTTACATGGATGAGTGTTTGGAGGGCAATACCGGTCCCCGAGGAAAGGATTTCAACATGCGTTGGATTGCTTCCATGGTGGCGGAAGTGCATCGTATCTTGGCTCGGGGTGGGGTATTTATGTACCCCATAGACAATAAAAACAAGGACAAAGGAGGACGTTTACGGCTGTTGTATGAGGCCAACCCAATGTCATTCATCATTGAGCAGGCGGGAGGAATGAGCACAACGGGTCGAGAGAGAATTATGGAAATCGTCCCTAAATCGCTTCATCAACGAGTGCCAGTTATTTTGGGCTCTAAGAATGAGGTGGAGCGGATGATCAGTTATCATTTGGCAGAGCAATAACTGAGGGCTTGCAAACTTGCCAGGTTTTCAAAACCTGGCAGGTTTTTTTTAATTATCTGATATTGATGAGATCTTTCATCAATCCTTCCAACCCACTGAATACAGAGATTTTATCTATCTTTTCAGTGACTTTTTCCAGAGTTTCTAATTCCTTCAAACGCAGAGCAACGGGATTGCCTTCCATCACCTTGGCAGTGTTTAATAAGGAACGAGTGGCAGCGGTTTCCTCGCGGCGACGAATCACATTGGCTTGCGCACTCTTTTCTGCCTCAACTACCCGATTTAAAATAGTTCTCATTTCTCCTGGCAAAATGAGATCTTTGACACCCACCGATTTGATAAGAATACTCATATCCGCTGTTTTTTCACGCAGATAAGCAAATACTTGCTCATCAATCAGCGTTTTATTCTCCAATAACTCGTCTAATGTGCGTGTACCAATTGCAGCTCGTAACCCAAATTGCATTTCTTTGTACAAGTGGTCGTTGATATCGGGTAACACACTGATTGCACGAACAATATCTTGTATTTGACAGAATAACGTGCAATTGACTCGCAAGGTTACCTTATCTTTGGTCAGAATTTCCTGGCCAGTCATTTCTATTTCTTGCAATCGAGTGTCCCAAATGGTTGTTTTCAACTCATGGTTAAAATTCCAATAGGCATGTAGGCCAGGAGATAAAATGCCAACGTGTTGGCCATTCAGGTACAATAAACCCACCTGATGTTCTGGAACCTTTTGATAATAAACAAATTGATTGACCAATTTTTTCAATTTGGGGTTTTGAGTGTGCACCAATAACTTGGCTTTTTCCGGATTGATTTGAAAGTTGGTGCTGATATCAAATAATTCCACTTGCACATCAACGGTCCCTTTCCAATAGGCAATACGAGTATTGGGAGGTAAGATGCTGACCAAATGTTGATGTTGATAAACCAGGGCCACTTGTTGATCGGTCAATTCAACCGGTGTTAGGTGGGAATTGATAAGGTCTGGATGGTGTTTGAGCCAAAAATCCAACAGGGAATGCTGAAATTCTGGGGACGAGGTGTCATAAGTTTCTACGGTAATCCGTTTAAAGGGGTCAAAGAAGTGGTAAGTGTCTGGTCCTAAAAAGCGTATAAAGTCGCCTTCTTTGAATAAAATCCCCCGTTCATTTTTTTTGACGATGACTCTACGAATCATGTTTAATTTCCTCAAAAATTGAGGTAAAAGAATCTGTCATTGTTGCTGTCGATGTATTTGATTTCAAGATAAAAATTCACTTCCTCAGGTGAGCAACGGGATGATCATTTGTGAAGAGCTGGAATTGATCTGTCCATAACTACAGGGTTGGTTAGAAAAATTCGAGTCCATCATACCCATGAGCATACAAACGTTGTCACCTGTCAGATAAATTCACTTGAAAAACAGTAAATTATCCAAGGAAGTGAGGAGGGAACAGGGTTAAACGTTCCCGGTGGATCATAAATGAGGAGGATTTCAGAGCAGGATTCGAACCTGCTACCCGTTGATTTTGAGTCAACTGCTCTACCTGATGAGCTATCCGAAAGGGATAACAGTACCTATCTTGCCGATTTGCAGACAAAATACGCCGAACTGCTTCACACACGGTCTGGGTTTGTAAAGTCCAGAAAAGTGGCAATTTGAAAACAGGCTATTATAAGCATGGCATATTTTTGTTAGAAGTGCAATGAAAAATAAGATCGATTTTTTGAGTAGCCCAAAGAGTATTTGTTGTGCAAAGAAAGTTGAGGTCAGTTTGTCTCACAATTTAATTGGGTGACTGTGAAAATACTCAGTGAAGAATCTGGTTGTAATTGGGCTTGACAGTATTGAAAATTTTCCGGAGGATTGTTGATTTCAAGGTGAGTCAAAGTGAGGAGACCGGCGCTAACCTCATAAAAGTTAGGTAGATTGTCTAGGGGCAATTGGAGAGTTTTGAGTTTGTCTAAACGAAATTGTAACTGCTTGGGACCGATCAAGGTCAAAGTGGCTCGATACACTCCCAATTCAGGTACTTCCAAAATGGGAATGGTAAGGCGTTGGCTGGTCATTTCATAGCTGGCATAGTAACCTTGGTCATACAGGAAAATATCCGAGGCTTCATTGAAATCGTTGGGTGTGAGGTTCCAAGCCTTTGATTCAAAAGCAATCCAACGGTTGTCGTTTGAAATGGCCGGGGCATAAGTAGCTGCTGCTAAAGTGGAGTCCGCCTGGCTATTGAGGGTAAGGCGATGAGTTTGTCCCGTCATTTGATCATGGAAGAAGACGTCGGTATTTTGGTTATTGTCATCCGCAGTTAAGTTACTGGCATCGGAGTTAAAAGTGATATAACGGCCATCGTGAGAGATATTGGCACCAAAAGAGTTTCCATTGGCAGTTTGACCTTGAAGCCCAATACTGACCAGATGAGTTTCTCCGGTGTCTCGATCATGTATGAAAATATCATCGGCGGCATTGTCATCATCGGGGACTAAATTAGTTGCTCGGGAACGAAATACGATATAACGCCCATCACCTGATGTTGCCGGACTGAAAGAGGCTTTATCACCCAATTCCCCTTGAGAATTGACACTGACGCAGGTGATTTCTTGAGTGTCTTGATGATAAACAAATACATCGGTCACCTTATTTTCATCCTTTATATTGGACAAGTTGCTGGCTTCTGAGGCAAATACAATATATTGGTTATCGGCTGAGATATGGGCGCCAAATGAGGGTCCATTGGCAGCCTTGTCTTTCAAGTGATTACGACTGATCAGACTGAGCTTTTGCTGGGAACGATCATATAAGAAAATATCTTTTTGTTCATTGTTGTCCTGTTTGAACAAATTATTGGCATCAGAATGAAATACAATGTAATTTCCATCATCAGATATATCAGGCTCAGCAGAAGTGGAATTGCCTTGTTTCAATGTGTTACTGTTAAAACTGATCAATTCAGTGTGAGCAGTTTCTTGATCATGAAGAAAAATATCTGTGGTTAAATTGTCATCGTGGGGAACAAGGTTGGAAGCGTCGGATTGAAAGGTGATAAAACGCCCATCAGCGGAAATTTTGGGGAAATAGGAAACGAAATTGGCTTCCTTGCCCACACTGTCTACACTGACACGTTTGAGTTGTTGAACTTGTCGATCGTAGACAAAAATATCCGTGTGTTGATTGGTGTCATCCGCTACTAAATTGCCGGCATCGGATTGAAATGTGAGGTAACGACCGTCCTCTGAAATAGTGGGTGCAAAAGACCCACCAGTGGCGTTAATTGACTCATCAGGCGGACTGATTTTGGTAATAATTTCATGCGATAAACAAGGAGGTATTAAGGGTAAAATGAGAATTTGGAGTATGAATACCGAAGATATGACTGAAATTCGGTAAGGTTGTTTGTGCTGATAATTCATAGGTTTATTGTCAGGGTTAATGGGGCAATGAGTGAATAAAAGGAGTATTTCAGGTTTTGACGGAGTGTTGAAAATGATCAAGTAGTGTTGAAAATCAGCAGGTACTTCTCAAAAAATTGCCCATTTTTCTATACTACTATTGAGTAACAATTTTATAATTGTTTTTAAATGAATGACTTATTAAATTGGCGTAGTAAATGCTTAACAGAGAGTTAAATGTGTTGACAAATTCAATGTCAATTCAATGGCTACTTGCAATGACGTTCAAGCAATGGTTCGTAATATACTACGAGTAATTGTATGGGCTCAAAGGAAACTGAAACGCTTGACAGGATAATTCAAGTTATCCATTCTTGCAATTCCTAACTGAGCGAATGTGATTTGGTTTTTCCAAGGATTAGATTTTCTCATAAATGATGAGGATAAAATAATCTCTATTCAAATAAAGAGGTAACTAACATGAGTAATCATGGTGTTGTCAGCAAAATTAGATTGGGAATAATTGCAGCATTGACTGCGAGTTCCTGCATGGTAGGCACGGTGTACGCGGATTCGTTAAGCACTGTGTGTTATGGCATTGCGGATAATGACCGTTTTGGTGACGAAGATGTTTTGGTAAGAATGTTTACTGATGGGACCACGGTTGAAGTTGGGGCTGGTAAAACCGGCACCCTGAGCATTGAAGGCACAACTTTTGATATTAAAGGGGAACTTTTATATGCTGCAGACGGTGGACAATTGGGCACTTTGGATTTAGAAACAGCCGTATTTACCCCCATTGGTAATGGATTTGGGACTGCAAATGGTGCAGAAGGATTGGTTGAACTCAATGATGTAGATGGTTTGACTTTCCACCATGCCACCGGGAACATGTATGGTATACATCGTCGAGAACATCAAAAACCTGTGGCTTTTGACCTATTATTCCAAATTGACCCCTATACCGGCAAATTTGTTCCTGGTGTATTTGTTGGGGGGCATGATTATGTAGTAGTTGGAGGAGATGCCAGACAAGACGTTGATGATATTGCCAGCGATCCCGAAGACGGCACCTTGTACATAGTCTCCAACGATGGCGATGGTGTCAATAGCATGTTGGCAAAATTGGAAGTGGTGGGTGGTATTCCCACAGGGAAAGCAATTCATATTGGGAACAATAATGATGATATTGAAAGTCTAACATTCTCCTCTGAACCCGAAGAAGACAGTTCATACACGCTTTATGGTACAACTGGTGACGGTGGTGCCAATAAAAATAACGATCCCAGCAATCGTCATCGCCTGTTCAAAATCAACAAAAAGACCGGGGCTGCTTCTCCAGTGGGTCAACTGTTACCTCCAGCTGGCGATCCCCAAAAGGACTATGAAGCGGTGTCTTGTCGCACAGAAACTGGGCCTGGAACCTGCCTAATGTATGCCCTACATGATGAAGGTCAATATGACAGCCAAGTGATCGAAATTGACCCCTTTGCCGGACATGGAGTGGGTTCCGTAAAACCCTTGGGACCATTCTATCCCACATTAGATATTGAAGGCTTAGCTCTGGTGGACACCACTGGAAAACTGTATGGCACCTCTGGCGGAGACCAAGAATGTGTACAAAAACCAAAATTGGATGCCAATGGGAATCAAGTATACAGTTCTCGGGGTACTCCAACTACCGTATGTGAAACAGATGCCAATGGGAATATTGTCTATCTGATGCCTCAAGGTGCCTTGTATGAAATTGACCGTAAATCCGGGGCTTTGCGAACGATTGGTGCTCCCGATTACACAGGTTATTTTGAAGTCTCTGCATTGGCCTATAACCAAGTCACTGATGAAGTGTGGGGTTGGGCAACCGGTGGCATGAAGGTCAAACCTATCACCGAAGCTGGTCCCATCAGAATCAATCCTGTGACTGGCAAAGCCGAGCTGGACATGGAATTCCCCTATAAGAGTCCAATTATCCAGGGCGCCGCTTTCAGCAACGATGGCAAGATCTTATATGTCTCAGAAATCCGAAGAAATGATGTTGATCCCCATGGCACTTATTTGTGGGAATATAACCTAGAGACCAAGAAATTGTCCGAATCTTGCCCGGGTAACCCCATAGTGAGCGCTGAAGTGGAAGCTTTGGAAATGCAACCCAATGATTTACTCCTGTTGGCAGCTCATGATCGCACCGACATTGGTATCATCGCCGTTGATCCCAAGGATTGTAGCGTAAAAGCCACCCGGATCTTCTCACAAGTCACTGCCTACTATGATCTGGAATCCATTGAATGGCCCGCAAAAGAATGTGACTATCGTTCCTGGCTGTATGAAACCAGCGGTGATGCAGAAATCATAGCCTTTGAATATACCATGGTCCCAGATGATGTAGAAGAAGCCATCCGTTTGGCCCTGGGAGATGCTTCCAACATCGCTGTTGAGAATGAAGGCGGTGAAGTGAAAATTTATGTTGGCAATCAACGCTTTATCGTGCGCCCAGCCATCTATGGTGGAGACGGACCTCGTTCTGGAGCCCGCTCCGGGGCAGATTGCGCAGTGGTAGAAGCCAGTCTCTCTGACGACTTCCGGAATTTGGCTTTCACAGATTGCACCGGTAGAGAAGAAGTGTGGAAACTCAATCCTATCTCCTTCAATTCAGAAGCTTTGTTAAATGCTCTCAATCAAGTGGGCAGAGCTCAAGTGTCAGAAGATGGCAATGTGACCTTAAACTTGAGAGATGGCACAGTAATTAAAGCCGTGCTGTCTTTAGAAGTGCAAGCTCCTCAAGTCGCTGCAGGTCAAGCCATTCAACCTGCAACTTCCACAGTCGCTACAATCGCCCCATTGGCTGATGTGGATGGGAATGGATTGGCAGACTATGCCGTCACCTATCCTACAGGTCACAAGCAAATTCTGTTGGTAAGCAGCATCAAGAAATAACATAACTCAGGAGTACAAACTTAAATTTGTACTCCTGTTACCGACTTGCAAACAGTTACAAATAGTTTCTTCTGCCGTTAACATAGTTAAACACCCTGCATTTTACTCCCTCTGTACAGAGGGAGAATTTTTTCTCAGTCTCAACTCCCCAACACAAAACTATACCCTGTGCCAACTTATAAAATTTTTCCAATTTATACAGTTTCCCCAATAACATGCACTTCGGGAATTAGAGTGACTCCTGTACTTTCCTGTATCGAATTCCGTATTTGACCAATCAATTCCTCAATAGCTTGGGCCGTGGCTTCTCCTTGATTAATAATGAAATTGGCATGTTTCTCGGACACACAAGCTCCCCTCAAACAGCGACCCTTCCAGCCCGCCTGTTCAATTAAACGTGCTGCATAGTCTCCCGGGGGATTGCGAAACACGGAGCCACAACTGGGCTGTCCTATGGGTTGGCTATCATTGCGTTTTTTCAACAATTCTCGTATACGAATCTGACTGTCCTCATTGGAACCAGGCAATAATTGGAGAGTGACCGCGGTAAACCATTCTCCAGAGGGACCTTTAACAGTACGATAACCCACTTGATAATCGGTAACCGTACGTCTGTGTTGATTGCCATACCGATCCATAGTCTCCACTCCTCGAACCAATACCCAAGTTTCTCCTCCCCAAGCACTGGCATTCATGGCCAATGCTCCCCCCATAGTTCCTGGAATACCTGCCAAAAATTCAGTCCCAGTCAATCCTTGTTGAGCCGCAGTTCGAGCTACTTTGGCACAACTGACTCCTGCTTCTACATACAAACGATGCTCATCCAATGGAGTTAGGGTATTTAACAGTCCCGAAGTGGCAATAACCACCCCTTTAATTCCTCCGTCTCGTACCAAAATATTGCTTCCCAAGCCCAACCAGAATAACGGTATATCCGGAGGAATTCTTTGTAAAAAAGCTGATAAATCAAGCACATCTGCCGGTTGATAAAACCATTCTGCAGGCCCTCCTACCCTCCAAGTCGTGTGCTTACTCATGGGCTCATTGTGACGCAATTGGCCGCGCAGATCTTGTAAATCAAAGGGGGAAGCATAAAGATCAGGATTGTATTTAAGATGACGACGATTATTGATTTGCCAACGGTATTGTGATTTCATAAATCAGTTGTCCCGGTTAAAAATTTGGGTAAACTGGTGGCCAAACTGCCCACATTACCCGCCCCTAAAATCAATACGATGTCTCGATTACAAAGCTCAGCCCACAATAACTGGGGAATGGTTTCAAATTCGGTTATAAAGGTCGTGGGTACGGCTTTGTGTAAAGCTTGATATAAATCTTGGCCTTGAGCCCCAGGAATAGGATTTTCCCCAGCAGAATAGACTTCCAATAAAAACAGTCGTTCCACTTGGCTAAGCACTTGTACAAAATCATCAAATAAATCTCGGGTCCGGGTGTAACGATGGGGTTGAAAAATAACGATTAATCGCTGATCAGCCCAGCCATCACGAATGGCTTGAATAACGGCTGCAATTTCGCGAGGATGATGTCCATAATCATCAATGAGCAAAATTTCCCCTTTGCCGGTGGTCAAAGTTTGCATTTGAAAACGGCGCCCAATGCCGCTGAAATTGGCCAAAGCTTGGGTAATGGCATGATCAGAGACCCCCAATTCTGAAGCCACTGCAATGGCTGCCAAAGCGTTGCGAACATTGTGTTGACCGGGTAGATTTAACGTGATGTCCAACCAGTTAACATGATCATTGAGCACTTGAAAATGAGTTTGCCCACGAATTTGTCGCAAATTGATGGCGCGAATGGTGGCCGATTCTGAGAGACCGTAAGTGAGTAAAGGCTTGGTCAAATGAGGAATAAGGTGTTGAATTTCTGGATCATCTAAGCAGAGAATGGCTAGACCATAAAAGGGCAATTGTTGAAGAAATTTGAGAAAGGTTTGACGCAATTCTTCAAAATTGTGATGGTAAGTTTCCAAATGGTCCGCGTCAATATTGGTAACAACTGCCATGATTGGCTTTAGATAAAGGAAAGAAGCGTCACTTTCATCGGCTTCAGCCACCAAATATTGACCTGCGCCCAAGTTGGCATGGCGTCCCATGCTGTTGAGTTTGCCACCAATGACATAGGTGGGTTGCAATTGCCCTTCCACCAATAAACTGGTAATAAGACTGGTCGTAGTCGTTTTGCCATGCGTGCCCGCTACCGCAATTCCTTGCCGAAAACGCATGAGTTCCCCTAACATTTCTGCTCGGGGCACTACGGGAATGGGTTTGGCCCGGGCGGCTTGGACTTCAGGATTGTCTTCCTTGACTGCACTGGAAATGACCACCACATCACACCCATAAACCTGCTCTGCCCGATGGCCAATTTGCACTTTAATTCCCAAATGAGTCAGGTGTTGGGTCATGCTATTTTTATGCAGATCAGAGCCAGAGACCGCATAGCCCAGGTGGTGCATTACTTCAGCAATGCCGCCCATGCCTGCACCTCCAATACCTACAAAATGGATACGTCTACCTCTTTTAGGTAACTTTAAATAGTCTGTCATGTTCGTAATTAATTGAGTTCAAATGAATAACACCGGTTTAAACGACCGGGGTCTTTAAAGGTAATTTAGACTTCCGTGACTTCCCAATTGGGGATCAATCCGTTTATTACAATACAATGGGCAAAGTAAGTAAGCAGTGATATCGTTTCGATCAGGGAAAGTAACTACTGAAAAAATTATCCTTCCCTTTACCAGTGCTCCTTAAATAAGTTCCCATTAAACATAAGATTTCCTTGACAGCCTGATCAAATCGGCATAAAATTCTCCTAATGGCGTTTTAACTTTAACTGGATCGGCTGCAATGCCTATGGGAATGCTCATTTTATCCGCGAACAAGTCAAGTAAGTGCTCATTCGGGAGATGATCATCCCATTCCTTCATGTTCAGTATTGACCTCACTTGGATAGTCTGATGAAAACTAAACGTGGTATTACCTTGGTGGAATTGAGCGTTGTCCTATTAATCATCACTCTATTACTCACTGGATTGTTGTATTCCCTGGTCATACAGATGAATATCCTCAATACCCAAAACACAGATAGAATGCTTGGGGAAATTAAAGAGGCTCTACTTGGCTATGCTGCGATCAATCACCGTTTACCCTGTCGAGCCACCGATCTCAAGGGCATTTCTTCTTCAATGCCGTGCGATGATAAAGAGGGTTTTCTACCTTGGTTGGAATTAGGGACCACTCCAACTGATGCTTGGGGACAACCTTTCCGTTATTGTCTCAACAATAGTTTACTGGCAACCACTGAACAACACGTTTTTACAACTGGAGTGATCCGTGCAGTGGTATTCTCTTATGGAAAAGATAGACGCCCCAATGATCAGAATGCAACCAGCACTGGTCATTATCAACAAATGACCTACCGTCCACTCATGACATCTAATTATTTTGATGACCAACTGATCTATCTTTCCGAGCACACCCTTGTTAATTACCTGGTCATGGTAAAAACCCAATGACATTCCAAATTAACCAATTGAAAATCAAACTATTTTTCAAAACTCGGGGCTTAACTTTATTGGAAATGGCAGTGATCTTTATTATCCTTGGATTGCTACTGAGTGGTTTATTAATTCCCTTATCTTCCCGTATAGAACAACAACAAATTCAACGCACTGAACAGCTGCTTATCGAAATTCGAGAGGCTTTGCTGGGTTTTGCCATTCTCCGAAAACGTTTACCCTGTGCAGACACTGATGAGCCCTCGGATGGCTTAGGCAATGTTGAACTTATCAGTGGTATTCCCACCTGTGAAACCAGTGGACAAGGTTATCTGCCTTGGAAAGAATTGGGCGTTGGACAACAAGATGCTTGGGGCAATCCCTTCCGTTATCAAACAGAAGCGGTCTTTAACAAATTTCCCTTTGTTAACATGAACAATGCCAACAACAGCGGATTGCGCCTCAAAAACCGCCAAAACAACTATTTTACCACCACTTCTGGAGATTCCCGGGTGGCAGCGATCATTTTCTCATGTGGTCGCAATGGTCGTCCAGATCCCACCTTTCCTCCACCAGCCACCATTCCCAGCAGTGATAGCAATGATGCTGATGGCAAGCGCAATACCATTTTAAAATGTCAAAACCCCAAACCGCCCGGGGGCCAAACTAAAACCCTTATCTATGACCACCATGTGCCTGGCGAATTTGATGACCAATTGATCTGGATTTCCAAATATACCCTTTTTCAAAAAATGATTCAAACCGAATAGCCAACATTTTATTAAGCAAATTCCTTTGCTTTTCAAAAAAGGGAAAAATCACGGTTGATTAAAATTTTCCCCTTTCAACGCTTCTAACAACAGCATCATGGCGCCTATACTGATGGCAGTGTCGGCTATATTGAAAGCTGGCCAATGCCAATTTTGGTAATAAAAATCAATAAAATCAATCACATGGCCATAAATAATTCGATCGATCACATTGCTGATTGCTCCCCCTAAAACCAGAGACAAAGATGTGGCTAACCAAGTTTGACCTGGTTTTAAACGCACCAACCAAACCAGCAAGATGCTGCAGACTACCACAGCCAACACGATTAAAAACCAACGTTGCCAACCGCCTGCATCGGCCAAAAAACTGAAAGCAGCCCCAGTATTGTACAACAGGGTAAAATTTAAAAATGGCCAAATGGGCTCCGGTTGACCAAATTTTAAAGTTGCTTCTGCTGCCGTCTTCGTAATCTGGTCGAGACCGATCACCACAAAAGATAAACTGAACCATTTTAACAAGGATAACTTGTCAAGCATAGTGTCTTTTCTCCCCTTGTCCAGCCACATTTTCCACGCAACGCCCACATAATTGAGGATGATCGGCCCACTGCCCCACATCTTCACGACGATGCCAACACCGCACACATTTCGGATGTTGACTGGGCACAGCCCATACCCAACAGTTTGGGTAAGCAACTGCCTGTGTTGGGCGTTCGGAACTCGGTCTCACTGTGGCATAAGAGGTGATGAATACAAAACGCAATTCATCGCCCAAAAAAGACAGTTGACTGTACCAAGGCTCTTCACAATAGACCACCACTTCTGCCTCTAAAGAAGCCCCAAGTGCCTCTGCTGCCCGTAATTTCTCCAATTCCTTATACACTGATTCTCGAATCTCAAAAATGCCTTGCCAAGATACCAATTGAGGCAGATCAGTTAATGGGAATAGATCTGTGTACCAAGTTTCCAACAATACTGAGGGACCACGATCGCCAGGCAAATGTCGCCAAATTTCCTCTGCTGTGAAACTCAACAGCGGTGCTATCCAGCGCACAAAAGCTTGGGCGATATGGTACAAAGCCGTTTGGGTTGAGCGTCGGGGCAAACCTTCTTTTTGACCAGTGTATTGCCGATCCTTAATGATATCCAAATAAAAACTGCCCATGTCTACCGTACAAAAGTGATGAATTCTCTGATAGATCACATGAAACGTATATTGCTCATAAGCCTGGATAATTTCTTGTTGCAATTCCCAAGCTCTATGTATGGCCCACTGGTCTAAAGCCAACAATTGATCGGGAGGCACTTGATGTTGAGCAGGATTAAAATCATGCAAGTTGGCCAGGAAAAAACGGGCGGTATTGCGTAACCGACGATAAGCTTCGGCAATACGTTTGAGAATTTCATCGGAAACACTGATTTCCCCGCGATAATCAGTGGCTGCCACCCATAAGCGCAAAATGTCAGCCCCAAGACTCTTTGTCACTTCTTGAGGAGCTACAACATTCCCCAAAGATTTTGACATTTTACGACCTTTAGCATCCACAGTAAATCCATGAGTTAACACTGCTTTATAAGGCGCTTGACCGGCTCGCATGGCTACTGAAGTCATCAGGGAGGAATTAAACCAACCCCGGTGCTGATCAGAGCCTTCTAAATACAAATCGGCTGGCACTTGCAGTCCCGGATGGACTTCCAAAATACTGGCATGAGTTACTCCAGAATCGAACCAGACGTCTAAAGTGTCGGTAACCTTCTCATAATGATGGGCGTCTTTTCCCAATAATTCCTCCTTACTCAATTGATACCAGGCTTCAATGCCCACCTGCTCCACTCGTTGGGCCACTTGTTCAATCAATTCCAAGGTGTGAGGATGTAAAGTTCCGGTCTCTTTGTGTAAAAATAGAGGCAGAGGAACTCCCCAAGTGCGTTGTCTGGAAATGCACCAATCCGGTCGATTATCCACCATGCCTTCAATTCTCTGCTGACCCCAATCAGGTATCCAAGTCACTGTTTTAATTGCAGTTAAAGCCTGTGCTCTTAGCCCCTGTTTATCCATGCTGATAAACCATTGGGGGGTGGCTCGGAAAATCACAGGCGTTTTATGACGCCAACAGTGAGGATAACTGTGACGAATGCGGTGCTCGTGTAACAAATTTCCCTGAGTTTTCAAAACTTCAATCACATGTTGATTGGCCTTCCAAATGTTTTCTCCAGCAAACAAGGGAGTTGTGGGCAAAAAACATCCTTCTCCATCTACAGGATTCTCAACTGGCAAATGGTAACGAGTCCCAACCCAATAATCTTCTAAACCATGTCCGGGGGCAGTGTGAACTGCTCCGGTACCGGCTTCCACAGTAACGTGCTCACCCAAAATTACCGGAACTTGACGATCATAAAATGGATGTTGTAATTGCAGTCCCTCTAAACTTTTGCCCAAACAATAGGCGATAACGTGATAACGATCGATGCCATAACGAAATAAAGTTTCCTTTAACAAGGCTTCTGCCACGATTAGTCTTTCGGGACCATATTGTCCTTCTTCACATTGCACAACTGAATATTCCAGTTCCGGATGCAGGGCTACGGCTTGATTGGCCGGCAGAGTCCATGGGGTGGTGGTCCAGATCACAATAGACAAGGGACCAGAGCCAGTATGACCGGGAACGTGATGACAACGGTTAAACAGGTCCGATTCAGTAATGACAGGGAATCGTACATCAATGGCAATGGAGTCTTTTTCTTCATATTCGACTTCTGCTTCGGCCAAGGCAGATCGACAGTCTGTACACCAATGGACAGGTTTTACTCCCTTTTCCACGTGACCGGCAGCAATAATGCGCCCCAAAGCTCGAATGATATGAGCTTCGGTCTTGAAATCCATGGTTAAATAGGGATGTTCCCAGTCTCCAATGACTCCCAATCGCTTAAAATCAGTGCGTTGCCTGTTGATTTGAACAGTTGCATATTCTCGACAGGCTTTGCGAAATTGACCACTGTTTACTTTGTCTCCGGCCTTGCCCAATTGTTTTTCAACTTGTAATTCAATAGGCAGTCCATGGCAGTCCCATCCAGGAATATAAGGGGCATTAAAACCGCTGAGCGATTTGGCCTTGATGATGATGTCTTTAAGAATTTTATTAACCGCATGACCAATATGAATGTCGCCATTTGCATAAGGAGGTCCATCGTGCAAAATAAAGGGAGGTCGACTTTGAGAATGTTCTCGAAGCAATTGGTACAAATGAAGTTCTTCCCAATACTTCAAGGTTTCAGGTTCTCGTTGGGGAAGATTACCTCGCATTGGAAATTCGGTATGCGGTAGGTTAAGAGTGTCTTTATAGTCTTTCACAATGTTCTCTTTAACAGGGGATAATAACGGTAAGGTGATTTTAATAAGTTGTCCGGTGCTTGCCAATGGTTACAGACGGAAGCCCAGTGGTTCAAATTTCATTTAACTATTTAACCACATCTGCTCTTGTAATAAAAGTTCACGTTAAAGGTAATTATGGGATTGATTAAATGGTTTATCCTATTGAGACGCAGATAAGAAGTAGACAATTGCTTTTAAGAAGGACATCTAACCTTAAAAATAACTGAAGTATAACCCTAAATTCTTCCCGTATACAGTTAATTTTATCCTTCAAATTGGGTAGATATTAAATCCGGAGAAGCCTATAAAGCAATTTCTTGCTAAAATTACTATGAGATTCTCCAATTCAATATTTGAATACTACAAAATTATCAGTTAATCTGCTGATTTGAGAGCAAATTACTTTGTTACAGATTACCTTGTTACAGACTACCTTGAATTGCCAATTGAAATTAATTTTTAATTACCAGTATACTTCGATAATATTAAACCTCAAGAAAGTTAAGAGCAGCGAATGAAATATGACTTAACTCTAAAAGAATTATTCCAACACTTGCCTCAACAATTATTTAATATTCTCATTGGTAGGCAACCCCAAGAAATATTGAATGTAGAATATCCTGTAATCAGGAAACGGTGTCCAGATTTAGTCAGTCGTTTGGAAGATGGCAGCATTTATCACTTGGAATTGCAAAGCGACAATGATGACAGTATGGCCATGCGGATGCTGGAATATTTTTTTCTGATTAAACAACAGTATAAACAACCTATCATTCAACAGGTGTTGTATGTAGGAAGGGACAAAATGGACATGTCCAATCATATTTTGGAGGAAAAATTACAATTTTATTATCAACTGATTGATATTCGTGATATTGATTGTGAACCGCTGTTGCAAAGTCCCCTTTTAGAAGATAATCTATTGGCAATACTGTGCAAAGTGGAAAAAAAAGTAGAAACAGTACAAATAATTTTACAGCGCGTCGCTCAATTGCATACCAATGCGAGACGAGATGCGCTGGAGAAATTACAAATCCTAGTGAATCTACGCAGTGTAGAACTTCAACATACTTTTAATCAGGAGGTCAAAAATATGCCAATTTCCGTAGATATGCGAAATACAGTCTGGTATCAAGAAGTTTTTTCAGAAGGAGAACGCAAAGGCCAAGCAGAAGGAGAACGTAAGGGCCGAGTAGAAGGAGAACGTAAGGGCCGAGTAGAAGGAGAACGCAAAGGCCGAGTAGAAGGAGAACGCAAGGGCAAGTTGGAGGGCAAGTTAGAGGGCAAGTTGGAGGGCAAGTTGGCTGGACAAAGAATCCTTTTACAACGTTTACTAGAAAAACGTTTTGGCAATTTACCAAACTGGGCACATAAGCAGATTGAACAGGCTCAAAGTGAACAGTTGGAACGGTGGGGTTTGCAAATACTGGAAGTCGATAAATTGGAAGACATGTTTATTCAATCTCCATGATTTGAAAATCTCCGCCCGATCAATGGAATTCTTTCATTCTCTGTATTGTGCAACATTTGGATTATCAATATGTTATGATGAAGATGTTGCACGCAACAGGACGACCTTGTTTTAGAACTCAATCATAGTCAGTGGGCCATTCTGGATGACGAACATGTTCAAACATACGCTGTATTTGCCAAAGGGTCACTCTCCCAGTTGATAATGGAGGAATGGCATGTTCGGGAAAAAATCCCACTTCTGAGGTCTCAATGCTAGTTTTAGCTTCCCCTCCAATCAGTTCACAGTGGAAAAATAATTTGTAAATATGGTAAAGGGAACTTGGTCGTTGAATGTGTTTATCCCGATCATAAACTGCCAACAATTTGAGCACTCGAGTTTTAAAACCCGATTCTTCAGCAATTTCTCTCACGACTCCTTCCGCTGGAGTTTCACACACATCTGCCCAACCTCCAGGTAAGGTCCACAATCCATTGCCTCGGTCTTTGACCAATAAAATCAAGTCATTTTGAAAAACCACTCCTCGAATATCCACTTTAGGAGTTACATAGCCAGTTTCGGGAATGAATAAGTCGCGCAATTTTTGGATGTCCGCTTGGGCACCTTCCGCCAGTATTTCGAGGGCAATTTCTCCAATGGCTTGATAACGCTCTTTATCAAAATCATTTTGTACATAAGTCAATCCAATTTGGGAAATGGCTTGTAAACGCTTGGCCCAAGTTAACCAGTTAGCCTCCATCAGGTATCAGTCTCCTTGTGGGTTTTATTAAAGTCATGGGCAAATTTGGCCAGTTCAGAAGGGTATTTTTTCCGCAATTCCACCGGTACAGTTTGGGACTTGCGCAGGTGTAAATTAAGCATTTCCACAAATACTGAAAAGGCCATGGCAAAATAAATATATCCTTTGGGAATATGAAAGTCCAATCCTTCTCCAATCAAGGCAATTCCTATCAACAGCAGAAAACTGAGGGCCAAAACTTTGACTGTGGGATGTTGGTCAATAAAAGTGCTGATCCGGCTGGCAAAAAATATCATAAAGGTAATAGCAATGACAATGGCCAAAATCATGATCGGAACATGTTTAACCATTCCTACAGCTGTGATTACTGAATCTAAGGAGAATACGAGGTCCAACAACATAATTTGGATGAGAACGCTTGTGAAAGCAGGATAAATCCCAGGGGAACTGGAATTTTCAGTATGACCTTCCAAACTGTCGTGAATCTCCAAAGTACTTTTGCCAAGTAAAAATAGTCCTCCCCCAATGAGGATCAGGTCTCGTCCGGAAATAACTTGCTCCAATAGGGTAAATAAAGGGGCGGTGAGTTTCATAATCCACACCAAGGATAACAAGAGTAAGATACGGGTTACCATGGCCAAACCAAGACCTAGAGTACGGGCTCGAGCTTGTTGGTGAGCCGGTAATTTACTAGACAAAATTGCGATAAAAATAACATTATCAATGCCCAATACAATTTCCAATGCAGTCAAAGTGGCCAGGGCTATCCAAGCTTGAGGGTCAATTATCCATTCCATAAAAAATTCCCAGTTCATAGATCAAAATTTGTTCATTTATAAAGAAGTTAAAATCTCTTTAAAATAGCTTTATTCGGAAGTAAAATGAGCATTTTAGGTAAGGTACAAGAAAAAGTCAATTTTCTTGCTGACATTGGGATACAGCAATCGTATATCCTCCTATTTGCAAAGTAGCGGAATAATAAAAAAGATCCTGTTGGATATTGACAAGTTTTCTGCAAATAGATAATACTTTTGAAGGAGGTTTCCCATTCAAACAATACCATTATGGGACAATATCATGATATGCAACACAATTTGACTCAAAAACACATCCTACTCGGTGTTACCGGGGGGATAGCTGCCTACAAAAGTGTGGAACTGGTTCGTCGTTTACGCGAATCTGGAGCGGAAGTACGTGTCGTTATGACTGCGGCTGCCCAGGAATTTATTACGCCACTGACCCTGCAAGCAGTATCCGGACAACGCGTTTATACGACCCTATTAGATTCTGAAAATGAATTTGCCATGGGACATATTGAATTGGCAAGATGGGCAGAATTTATCTTAATTGCCCCGGCCACTGCCGACTTTTTAGCCAAACTGGCCTATGGTCATGCCAACGACCTATTAAGTACCATTTGCCTGGCCACCACGGCTCAAATCATTGTTGCCCCAGCAATGAATCAGCAAATGTGGAATGCTCGAAGTACCCAAGAAAATTATCAACGCCTACAAAGTTGGGGCGTTCGATTCTTTGGTCCCGGCCACGGTTTACAAGCCTGTGGCGAACAAGGATTGGGACGCATGTTGGAACCCCTGGAACTGGTCTCTTGCCTACAAACCCTGTTTCAACGGGGTACTTTGGAAGGACATTCTGTGCTGATCACCGCAGGTCCTACTCGCGAAGCCCTCGACCCAATTCGTTTCATCAGCAATCGCAGTTCCGGCCGCATGGGCTATGCAGTCGCAGAAGCTGCCCAATTATTAGGAGCTCAAGTAACTTTAATCAGCGGTCCCGTTTGTCTAACGGTCCCCTTAAATGTTGACACTATATCCGTATCCACTGCCCAAGAAATGCGAGATGCAGTCATATCTCACATTCACCAAACCGCTATTTTTATTGCCTGTGCTGCAGTAGCTGATTATCGACCTGTCCATCCGGTTGATCATAAACTCAAAAAACAAACCGAATTTTTAGAAATCATCTTGGAACGCACACCTGACATTTTAAGTGAAGTGGCCCAATTAAGCAATCCCCCTTTTACCGTTGGTTTTGCCGCCGAAACCCATGATTTGGCCCACTATGCCCGAGACAAATTACTCCGTAAAAACCTGGACTTAATTGCAGCTAATCAAGTGGGACTGCCAGGCACTGGATTTGAAAGTGCAGAAAATGCCTTAAAAGTGATCTGGAAAACCGGAGAAATCGATTTGCCTCGCTGTGCAAAACCCTTATTGGCTAAACAACTGTTAAACCTGATCGTTGAACACTATTTTCAATCATCCAAATTCAATCGCTTACAACCCAGTTGAGACTCCGAAAATTCCTCAAAATAACGTATATCAAATTCCCAACCACCAACAATAACCCCTTTTAACCCCAAGGAACTTCACTATGGATATCAAATCGGCATTACAAACGGTTGTTGAACGACGCAACCTGACTCAAACTGAAATGATGGAAGTCATGCGCAGCATCATGACAGGAGAAGTCACCCCCGCTCAAATTGGCGGCTTTTTAATTGGATTGCGCATGAAAGGAGAAACTGTAGAAGAAATCAGCGCAGCTGTCCAAATTATGCGAGAATTGGTCAACCCAGTCATCGTCAACGACCCCTATTTAGTCGACATCGTTGGGACTGGAGGAGACAATTCTCATACCTTCAACGTATCCACCACCAGTGCCTTTGTAGTAGCCGCAGCTGGAGGCAAAGTGGCCAAACATGGCAATCGTTCAGTCTCCAGTAAATCCGGAAGTGCTGATGTTTTAGAGGCATTGGGAATTCATATCAACCTCAGCTCTGAACAAGTTGCCCTTTGTATTCAAGAAGTTGGATTCGGCTTCATGTTTGCCCCTCTGCATCACAGTGCCATGAAACATGCCATTGGTCCCCGACGAGAAATGGGAGTGCGTACCATTTTTAACCTGTTGGGACCGATGACCAATCCAGCTCGAGTAACCCGCCAACTTATTGGAGTCTTTGACCCACACTGGCTTATGCCCATTGCACAGGTTTTAAAACAACTGCACAGCGAACACATACTGGTGGTCCATTCTGAAGACGGTTTGGACGAAATCAGTCTATCTGCCCCCACCCAAATTGTCGAATTGAAGCACGGACAAATCACCCATTACCTTATTACTCCAGAACAATTTGGATTCACCACCACTCCCCTAAATACCATTCGAGTTCAATCAGTTACCGAAAGCGTCAATCTTGTACACAGCGTGCTCAACAACCAGGCTGGACCAGCTCGAGACATTGTAGTTCTCAATGCGGGAGCAACTATTTATGTGGCCGGACTCACTTCCTCCTTGCAAGAGGGAATACAACGGGCACAAACCGTTTTGGCCACTGGAGCAGCCCGTGAAAAACTCAATGCCATCATCCAAATTACCCAACGTTTCTAACCATTTGAGTACCTTTATATGACGACCTTAACCCGATTTTTCTCTCGAAAACCAGAAGCCACTGCAAACCCGAAAACACCTGACATTCTCAAACAAATTCTTAAGCGGAAGACAGAAGAAATTGCCGAAAAATCAGCCAAAGTTTCCTTGCGAGAATTAAGTCACATTGTCTCTGACAACCCCCCCACCCGTGGTTTTGTAGAAGCCATTGATGCCCGTTTGCGCTTTGAACAACTTGCCATCATTGCTGAAATTAAAAAGGCTTCCCCCAGTCAGGGAATATTAAGAGAGTCTTTCAATCCCACGGAAATTGCCAAGAGCTATGAACAAAATGGGGCTGCCTGTTTATCCGTTCTCACCGATCAAGATTTTTTTCAAGGTGCCAATGTTTACCTACAACAAGCACATCAAGCCTGTTTATTACCTATTCTGCGCAAAGATTTCATCATTGATCCCTATCAAGTTTATGAAGCCAGAGCCATTGGGGCAGACTGTATATTACTCATAGCTTCTGCCTTGGTTGATGCCCAACTCCATGATTTGGCTGGTCTGTCCGAACATTTGGGCATGGACGTCTTGATAGAAGTCCACAATCGAGAAGAATTGGAGCGGGCTTTGCGCATCAATCAACGTTTGATTGGTATCAACAATCGCAACCTTCATACCTTTGTCACCCGCATAGAAACCACCCTAGAACTTTTAGAAATTGTTCCCAAAAAACATATTATCGTGAGTGAAAGTGGTATTCGCACTCCACAAGAGGTGCTCACCTTAGTCAATTCCGGAGTAAGAGCATTCCTGATTGGAGAAACTTTCATGAGAGCTCCCGACCCAGGGGCAGCCATGGCCCAGCTATTCAGTTGATTTTGGGGCAATTCTATCATGAACAATTGGTTTAGCTCCACCAAACATCACATGATTCGCTGGACCCTTGGTTTACTCATTGTGGTCCTGCTGATACTTCATGCTCATGGAAGTATGACTTGGGAATTCATCGACAGTTTTGAAAATAAATTGTATGACCTGCGTCTGAATTTGACTGTTCCGGGAACCTTAGATTCCCGGATTGTTATCTTGGATATCGATGAAAATAGTCTCAAAGAAATTGGTCAATGGCCATGGCCAAGATTGGTAATGGCTCAATTGATTGACCAACTGTTTGATCACTATCAAATTGATGTTTTAGGTATGGACGTAGTATTTGCGGAACCAGACAACAGTTCAGGACTCAAACAATTGGAATTACTGGCTCAAAGGGAACTAAGCCAATCTCTTGACTTTCTCAATCACTTGAAACAGTTGAAAATCCAACTTGACTACGACAACCTGTTTACACAAAGTCTGCAAAATAGGCGAGTGGTGCTTGGCCATGTGTTCACGGAAAATTCCCAAACCTCTGGACAAGTCACCTCAGGTCAATTACCCCCTCCAATTCTCAACGCAGAACAAACTCGGCATTATGGACTCCACTATTTTGCTGGTACAGGTTATGCTGCCAATCTGCCACAATTTCTCGACAAAGCTATGGGCGCTGGACATTTTAATTCACTGCCCGATTCAGATGGTATCATTCGTAAAGCCCCTTTACTGTATGGTTACCAAGATAATTTATACGAGGCATTGGCCTTAGCCACTGCTCGCATTGCCTTGGGGAATCCTCCCATTCAATTAGGTTTTAATGAACTGGGAGGACAACCCCACTTGGAATTTTTAAAACTGGCCGATCGAATTATTCCCATAGATAATAAAATGCAAGTTTTTGTCCCTTACAAAGGCAAAAGGGGCAATTTTCCCTATATTTCAATTATTGAAGTTTTGCGGCGACACACTGAACAAAAGGAATTGCAAGATAAAATTGTGCTATTAGGCACCACCGCTCAAGGACTGTTAGATTTGCGAGCCACCCCCTTAGATAAGGTCTATCCTGGTGTAGAAATTCATGCCAATCTCATTGCTGGCATTTTGGATCAACAATTCCGATATCATCTGCCTTATCAAACCAGTTTGGAACTGTTTTTAATCATTGTGATAGGAATTGCCTTGATTAAACTGGCTACTTTTAGCCCACTGATTGCCACCTTGGGCAATTTGGGACTCATAGTTGGCATTGTATCACTTAATATGGTATTCTGGCAATTTTACAATATCATATTCCCCTTGGCAATCTTTTTAATCCTAACACTCAGTTTATTTATTCTCAATATGTCCTATGGTTATTTCATAGAATCCAGAAATAAACGCTATCTAAATCAACTATTTGGGCAATATATTCCTCCTGAATTGGTGGATGAAATGAATAAGCATTTGGGGCGAAAATTCACTATGGAAAGTGAAAATCGGGAAATGACTGTGTTATTTTCAGATGTGCGCGGATTCACCACGATTTCAGAAGGTTTAGAACCTAAGGAACTTTCTGAACTGATGAATGACTATTTGACTCCCATGACAGCCATCATTCATAAACATCGAGGTACTATTGACAAGTATATGGGAGATGCCATTATGGCGTTTTGGGGAGCACCTTTGCTCAATTCTCAACACGCTCGACATGCCGTTGAAGCCGCTATGGAAATGTTGACTCATTTAACCCACTTGCAAAATCAATTTAGAAATCGAGGCTGGCCGGAAATTAAAATTGGCATTAGCTTAAACACTGGAATGATGAATGTGGGGAACATGGGTTCTCAATTTCGTATGGCCTATACTGTTTTAGGAGATGCGGTTAATTTAGGTTCTCGTTTAGAAAGTATTACTAAACAATATGGAGTGCAATGTATTGTCAGCGAGACCACTAAATCCGCAGTGGGAAATTATGTTTACCGAGAATTAGATCGAGTAAAAGTCAAGGGCAAAGATCAACCAGTGGCGATTTTTGAACCAGTGGCGCGCCGAGAAAATTTAAGCAAAGAGGTTTTTGATGAAATTGTGGATTATGAGCAAGCATTGCTGACTTATCGGCAACAAGACTGGAGCAAAGCTCAGATCCAATTCACTTATTTACAAAAAAAATCCCCCGACCGCTTATTGTATAAGTTATATTTGGAACGGATTAACCATTTTATGCAATATCCTCCTGGAAAAAATTGGGACGGGGTATATACGTTTAAGACTAAGTGATTGTAAATTAAGGATTTAATTTACAAATCCCCTTTAACTTAGAAGGACACAACAATGTCTGTAACTTTAGAAGAAATTTGGTCACTTTTTAAAGAGACCGACCGTCTGATCAAGGAACAAGCTCAGGAGAATAGGACAGGTTTCCTAGAGCTTAGGGACTTGATAAGTAAACACGCTGAAGAAGCAAGAATACGTTCTGAAGAAACTGAAGGTGAGTTCCAAGAAGTCAATCGACGGTTTCAAGAAACCGATCGTAAGTTTCAGGAGACTGATCGTAAATTCCAGGAAACTACCTTAAAGTTTCAAGAAACCGATCGTAAGTTTCAGGAGACTGATCGTAAATTCCAGGAAACTACCTTAAAGTTTCAAGAAACCGATCGTAAATTTCAGGAAACTACCTTAAAGTTTCAAGAAACTGATCGTAAATTTCAGGAAACCGATCGTAAATTTCAGGAAACCGATCGTAAATTTCAGGAAACTGAACGATTACTGAAACAACAGTCCCAAGATACAGATAGAAGAATGGCTAAGTTGTCTGAAGAGGTCAATCAGAAAATTGGTCGACTTGGTGGGCGTTTGGGGGATTTTGTCGAGGAATTGATTAAGCCCGCAGTGGTCAGATTATTTCAAGAGCGAGGAATTGAGGTGCATGCGGTCAGTCGTAATGTGGAAGCCAATAATCCTACCCTGAAACTGGCCATGCAGATTGACTTATTGGTGACCAACACTGATACCTGCGTGCTCATCGAAGTGAAAAGTAATTTGAGCATAGACGATGTCAATGAGCATGTGGAACGGATGAGTAAATTTAAACGCTTGTTCCAGGCGTATGCTGGCAATAAGGTATATGGTGCAGTGGCTGGGATGGTGGTTCCGGAAAATGTGGCTAAATATGCTTATCGAAAGGGATTTTTTGTGATTGCCCACAAAGGAGATTCTGTCAAATTTTTGAATGATGATAAGTTTCGACCCATGGTTTGGTAATCGATTCTTAATCGAGATGGGTTGGATATTATATGTTAATTTTGTCTCAGATATTCAAGTGGTGGGCAAGGTAAAACCTTTGTTCACCTTAACTAATAAGGTCACTAATATTATGCTTACGCATCCTCATTTCCAGATTATTACTCAGATTTATGAAAGTGAAAGTTCTCTGGTATATCGGGCCATTCACAGTGTAGACAATAAACCAGTTATTCTCAAACTATTAAAAGCAGATCTGCTTGCCACCACCCAATTAACCCGTTATCAGCACGAATATAACCTACTCAATCAACTAAAATTACCGGGAATTGTTGAAGTGTTTGAGTTGGAAAGATGGCAAAATTATTTTGTGCTGGTTTTGGAAGATTTTGGTGGAAACTCATTGAATTTTTGGCTGACCCAATCCAAATTTGGTTTGATAGATTGGTTAAAAGTGGCAGTGCAAATTGCAGATGGTTTGGGACACTTGCATGCAGCTCATGTGATTCATAAAGATATCAATCCCAATAACATTGTATGGAACCCTGAAACTAACCAGTTGAAAATCATTGATTTTGGAATTGCCACGCAATTACCTCGCGAAACCTTGGCCTTACAAAATCCTAATCAGCTAGAGGGTACATTGGCTTATCTTTCCCCGGAACAGACGGGACGCATGAATCGGCTCTTGGATTATCGCACTGATTTATATTCCCTGGGAGTGACATTTTATGAAATGTTCACTGGTCAATTGCCTTTTATAAGTCAAGATGCGATGGAATTGGTGCACTGTCATTTGGCCAAGCAACCGCTGTCTCCACACCATATTAACCCTGATCTGCCTCCAGTGATTTCTCATTTAATTTTACGGTTGCTGGCCAAAGCTGCGGAAGAGCGTTACCAAAGCGCTTGGGGAGTGAAAGCCGATTTAGAAACAATTTTAGAAAACCTAATGGATTCAAGTCCAATTGGCTCAACTGATTGGTCAGGGTTTAAATTGGGCCAACAGGATTTTTCAGAACATTTTCATTTACCTCAGAAATTATATGGTCGAGAAGCGGAAATCCAGCAACTCTTGAATACTTTTGAGCACGTTACAAGTGGGCACAGTCAGTTACTTTTGGTGGCTGGTTATTCGGGAATTGGGAAAACTGCAGTGATCAGAGAAATTTACAAACCAATCACCAAAAAGCGAGGTTATTTCATCGCTGGCAAATTTGACCAATTTCAACGTAATATTCCCTATTCTGCTGTAGTGCAAGCTTTTCGGGAATTGATACGACACTTATTGACTGAAACTCAAATGCAATTGGATTATTGGCGTACTCAGCTTTTAGACGCTTTGGGTAACAATGGCCAAGTCATCATCGATGTGATTGTGGATGTAGAATTGATCATAGGTCCACAACCTGCTGTGCCAGTATTAGCACCTGCAGAATCTCAGAATCGTTTTAACTTAGTATTTGAAAATTTCATCAAAGTTTTCTGTCAACCTGACCATCCCTTGGTAATTTTTTTAGATGATTTACAATGGGTTGACAGTGCCAGTTTAAAATTGATGACCTTGATGATGACTGATATTCCCTATTTATTATTGATAGGCGCCTATCGTAACAACGAGGTCCAAGCAGGTCATGGTTTGCTACAAACTCTGGCCGAAATGAAGGAACGAGGACTGTGGGTACAGACCTTAACTTTGAATCCATTAGAATTGTCACATGTAAATCAATGGGTCAGTGAAGCATTGCATCTGCCCCTGAGTCAAACCTTGCCACTGGCAAAACTGGTCATGGCAAAAACAGGTGGAAATCCTTTCTTTTTGGGTGAATTTCTAAAAACGTTGTACACTGAACAATTATTGATTTTTAAGACCAGTCAGCGTCAGTGGACTTGGGATTTGAAACACATTGAAATGCGTAACATTACCGACAATGTGGTGGAATTGATGACAGGTAAAATTCAACAATTGAAGCAGGAAACCCAACAAGTTTTAACCTTGGCTGCAGCCATAGGTAATCAATTTGAGGCAGCCACTTTGTCTGTGGTTTTACAGCAATCAATCGAATGGGTAAAAACTCACTTATGGGAAGCGTTGGTGGGAGGATTAATTGTGCCTGTAGAGGAAAAATACAAATTTATCCATGATCGGGTACAACAGGCAGCCTATTCCCTAATCTCAGATCAAGACAAAGTGGTTATTCATTTACAAATTGCTCGTTTACTTAAAGTTCAACCAGAAATTTTGGAAAATCGACTTTTTGAAGTGCTTGATCATTTTAATATGGGGATGGAGCTCATTTGGGATCTATCAGAGCGGGAAGAAATTATTCGTTTGAATTTATTGGCAGGTCAAAGAGCCAAGTCCGCTGTGGCCTATGAGCCGGCCCTTAATTATTTGCGTCAAGGATTGCTGTTATTGCCAATGGATTGTTGGCAATCCACTTATTCTCTAACTCTTCCCCTATACTTAGAATTGATTGAAGTTTTATATCTAAATACCTATTTTGAGGAGTCATTGGAATTGGCAGAGATTGCATTGCAACATGTGCAAACTTGTTTGGAACAGGCCAATATTTATGAGTTGAAAATTCAGAATTACATTACTCAAACCCAAATAGCAGACGCTCTTAACACCGGACTG
This sequence comes from Thiomargarita sp., assembly GCA_020721005.1. Taxonomy (GTDB): domain Bacteria; phylum Pseudomonadota; class Gammaproteobacteria; order Beggiatoales; family Beggiatoaceae; genus DYNP01. The sequence continues at coordinate 207,482 of DYNP01000005.1, read as the reverse complement.
TTGGTTTTGAACTTGTTAGGCATTGAATTGGAACAAGTTCCTCCTGTTATTCCCATAACCATTGAAGATTTGATTTATCAACCTCGAATGACAGATCCAACCCAAGTGGCAGTGATGCGAATTCTTATGACAATGATGTCACCTGCCTTTATTGTTAATCCAAATTTGTTAAGTCCAATTGCTTTTACCATGGTCCATCTCAGCGTAAATTATGGACATGCCGCTCCTTCTGCATACGGATATAGTTTCTATGGGTTGATTTTGTGTATCGGCATTGATAAGATCGAGACCGGTTATCGTTTTGGACAATTGGCATTAAAGTTAGTTGATCAACTGGATGCTAAGGGAATTAAAGCGAGAACTCATGAATTATTCCACGCATTTATTCGACCTTGGAAGGAACCACCACAAGCCATTCTCAGTTCTCTCCATGAGACCATCCAAATTGGTTTGGAAACTGGGGATATTGAATATGCCTCTTATTCCGCATTGTATTGTTGTATTTTTCCTTTACTGACAGGAGAATCCTTAAATGATGTGGAACAGCGTTGTACAGTTCACTTGAAAATGTTGGAAAAATTCAAATATGAGCATGCGATCAATTATTTAAAAATGTGGCAGCAATTGGTAAATAATTTGACTGGAAAGGCTGAAGAAGCTCATTTATTGATCGGTCCAGATTTTGATGAAGTGATCATGTTGCAGCGATTTTTAGACACTCAAAACAACACCTCTCTCTTCTCTTTATACGTGGTAAAAGGAATTTTATTGTATTTTCTGCGCCAATCGAGTGCAGCAATGGAAATGTTTCAACATGCTGATAATTACTCAGAAGGAGGGGCTAGTTTTATAACGGGGTCCTATCGATTTTATTATTCCCTGGCTTTACTCGATCAAGTGGATCAGGTGCCAGCCAAGGCTTTCCATTATTTTCAGGCAGCTGCCAATCAGGAAAAATTGCAATGTTGGGCAAAGCAGGCGCCTATGAATTATCAACACAAATACAATTTGATTGAGGCAGAAATGGCTAAAATCTCAGGACAATTTTTGGAAGCGGAAGCCTTCTATGAGCAAGCCATCGCAGATGCCCAAAAAAATAATTATCTTCATGAAGAAGGCTTGGCCTATGAATTGGCGGCAGAATTTTATCAGAAACGGGGCATGAGTAAATTTGCTCAATTGTATTTGAAAGAAGCCTATTATCGTTATCAACAATGGGGCGCATTGGTCAAACTCAAACATTTGGAAGATCGTTATCCACAATGGTTAGCGCCTCAAAAAGTGACTGTTTTACCAATAACTTCAACTTTTTCCGCGGCTACAATGTCAACGACTCGATTGAGCACAACTCAATTTGCAGCAAGTACCCATTGGTTAGATTTAGCCAGTGTGATGAAAGCCGCTCAAACTTTATCCAGTGAAATTCGATTAGAGAATTTGTTGAGCAAAATGATGCATATTGTAATTGAGAATGCTGGAGCTCAACGAGGAGTTTTGATTTTGGAGCAACAAGGAGAATGGCTTATTCAAGCGGAAATGCTTGTCCAACCGGAAACAGTCACTGTGTTGCAATCCTTGCCATTGGCAGGCTTACTGCCTATTACATTGCTCAACTATGTGATTCGTACCAAACAATCCTTGGTGTTTTCAAATCTTCATAAAGAAGTCAAATATCAGGATGAAGATTATGTTCGCCTGCATGCAGTTAAATCCGTGCTTGCTCTGGTGCTGCTTCATCAGCAAAAACTGATAGGAATCATTTATTTGGAAAATAATTTGACTGCTGGAGCATTTACTCCTGACCGTTTTCAGATCTTAACTTTATTGTCCAGTCAAATGGCCATTTCGTTAGACAATGCTCGTTTTGTCCAAGAATTGGAACAGACTCGTCAAGCAGAATCTCAAGCCCGACAGGCGGCAGAAGCAGCCAATCAAGCCAAAACTGCCTTTTTAGCCAATGTCAGTCATGAGTTGAGAACCCCTTTAAATGGAATTTTGGGACATGCGCAATTGTTGAGAAAAAATTTGCAATTGTCCAGTCAGCAACAACGGTCTGTAGAGGTTATTTATCACAGTGGGGAGCATTTGCTTAATGTAGTGAATGATATTTTGGATATTGCCAAGTTGCAAACTGGTCAAATCGAACTTCAGCTATCTGCAGTGCCTTTAAACAATTTATTGAATGATCTTTGTTATTGGTTTCAAGCCCAGGCTCAAGATAAACAGTTGAATTTTTATGTTCAATTTTCACCTTTGTTACCAGCAGCTATTTTGGCCGATGGCAAGCGATTGCGACAAATTCTTTTTCAATTGTTGAGCAATGCGGTAAAATTTACTCAACAGGGAAGAATTACTTTTCAGGTAGATGCTGCGCCTTTGGAGAATTCAATAGGTTGGTATCAGTTTCATTTTATCATCACTGATACAGGTATTGGCATGTCTCCAGAGGATTTGTCTAAATTGTTCAATTTGTTTGAGCAGGCCAGCGATTGGTTGCACAAATCTGAAGGCGTGGGTTTGGGACTGTCTTTGGTGAAACAGTTGGTGGGATTAATGGGGGGAGAAGTGCAGGTCACCAGTGAATTGGGACAGGGCACAACTTTTAAGGTGCATTTACAGTTTGCGCAAGCAGATTTGTTATCCCCAAAATCCTTACCAAAGTTATTTGAAGCGACTTCTTTAAAGGAAAGCATCAACTTTTCGACTGGACCCGGTCCAGAAGAGGCTGCTGAGTTATATGATTTGGCTCAAATGGGCGATTTTTTTGGTATTTTGAAGTTGGTTGAGCAATTGGAAACTGCTAATCCAGCATTGCAGCCTTTTGCTGCAAAAGTGAAAAAATGGGCGAAAAGTTATCAAGACCGACCAATTGAAGAGTTAGCCCGACAGTTTATGAAAAATTGATGAAAGTAACTTGATGTTTCAAAAAGAATACTCTTGTCCAAGGGAATTCATATCTTAATATTGATAAGTGGGGTAGGTAAAATATTGTTACGCCTTTACTTTTCATTTCCCAGATTTCAAAATTTGAACAATTAGAGTAAAATGACCGATTTTTAATGATGCAACTGATTGATAATTGTGGAAATGCCGGCGATGAAAAAACAACAGGATAACGATGAAGGGGAATTATTTCGTCAAACTATGCAGTCTCAAGGAGTTAGACCAATACAATGTGATGTGATTATGCCCCTGCGACCATTGCCACCGCCAATTCCTAAACAACGTTATTTGGATGAGGAAGCTATTCGGCAAGATATGCTTTCTGAACAGTTCGATCCAACTGAATTGGAAACTGGTGAGGAATTGTTGTTTGTGCGCTCTGGTTTGCAACGGAGCATTTTTGATAAGTTGCGTCGAGGTTATTTTAGCGTGGGGGCAGAATTGGATTTACATGGCATGGTGGTCAAAGAGGCTCGGGAGGCCATTGCCGAGTTTTTGTACCTGTGTCGCCATCGAAATGTTCGATGTGTGAGAATTGTACACGGTAAGGGATATAATTCTTGGCAGAAGCAACCGGTGTTAAAAACGAAATTGGGACATTGGTTGCGTCAAAGAGATGAGGTGTTGGCTTTTTGTTCAGCGAGACCGATTGATGGAGGCACTGGGGCAATTTATGTGTTGCTAAAGGGCAGCGGGCGTCGACAATTATTTTGAATCTTTTTAATCAGCGATACGTTACCAAATAGGATTGGTAACGAGAATTTCCAAGTTAAGAAGCCGTGCAGAGAATGAAGATCAGTTCGGGATTTGTGATTATTCTTCCTCAAAAATGGCTGCATATTGATGAAGTTGTTCGGCAGTCAGTATGAATACTCCAGCTCCACCGTGTTTAAATTCTAACCAGGTGAATGGGACCACTGGATAATACTCAATGAGAGCTTCTTGACTGGCACCGACTTCGACAATTAAGATGCCATTGGGGGTTAAATGGTAAAAGGCTTCTCGCAAAATGCGTTTAACAAAAAAAAGTCCATCTTCCCCAGCTTCCAAACCAATCATGGGTTCATGATGGTATTCTTCAGGCATGTTACTGATTTCTTTGGCATCGGCATAGGGAGGATTGGAAACAATGAGATCGTAATGGATACCTTTTAAATTGGTGAATAAGTCGGAAAAAACGGTATACACTCGCTTTTCTAAACCGTAACTTTCAATATTGTGATCGGCCACTTCCAACGCTTGACAGGAAATATCCACCGCATCAATTTCGGCATTTGGAAAGGCTAATAGGGCACTGGCAATGGCAATGCAACCACTGCCTGTACATAGATCCAGCATTCTGGTGACTACTTCCGGGTCTATCCAAGGTTCATATCGTTCTTCGATCAGTTCGGCTATAGGAGATCTGGGAATCAGCACTCGATCATCAACATAAAATCGCAGATTGGCAAACCAAGCCTCATGAGTTAAGTAGGGAGTGGGCAGGCGTTTTTCAATTCTTTCTTGAAAGATTTCAAGGAGTTGACTTTTTTCCTGATAAGTCAAGCGACTTTGCCATAATATTTCTGGAGTCTCTTTTGGAAGGTGTAAAGTGTGTAAAGTCAACAGAATTGCTTCATCGATAGCATTGTCGGTACCGTGTCCAAAAAACAATTGTGTTTTATTAAACTGGCTAGCACCCCAACGAATAAAGTCTCCTACCGTTTGTAATTCGTCTATGGTATTTTCCATGATAGTGATGAATTTCCTTGTGTGATGAGATCGATAATGGTCAAATTGAACTCATTTGGATCTGAATTTGAGATACATTACCCTTTTTCTACCGCCTTGATGTCTTTTTGGGGTAAAAATAGTCCACAGCCCAAATGTCGCCCTTTCCCCACACCTTGCACTTGGAGAGTTAAAGATTCTTCTGGAGGCAAATCGGCAATCATGAGACTTCGCGTAAATAGTTGACCAGTCGGCAATTTAAAATAGGCGGTTTTACCACATAGCGCTTTTCGACAACCGATCTCTAAACTGTGCAATTCCTCGGCAATGGTTTGTAAAAATTCTTGTTCACTTTGTCGATCGTCGGCGATTACATGTCGTGCTAGGAGCACAGGAAAAGTGTGCAAAGGTTTAACATGAGAGTGTCCCAACATCAGATAATGTCCAGAAACTTCCAAAGTTTGGCCAGTCAAAGCTTGGACAGTTTGGCTCAAGTGGCTGTTTGGCAATCGCAAAGTCAACTTGGTGCGTTTAGACAGGTGTAATAAACTGTCGGGTTCCGTCGGTCTTTGCCAACCATGACTGGAAGCAGCCCCATGAATGAGATGTAGACCCGTTAGGGGCAATTGAGTAAACCAAGGTAAAATTTGTTGGATGGCTTGGGAAAGGGCATAAGCATGATCCACAGGTAAATGGGGACAGTGCATCTCAAATGACAGGTCAAGGACAGTAGGGGAAATTGTTGCGTGATTAAAGGTATCTTGGTCTTGCCAAAACATAGGATTTCCAGAAAAGAAAGTGGGGGAACAATCATGGGGAAAAGGTTTGTTAATCTACCAGTATAGGCAATTGGAAAGTGGTGGTCTCTATTTTACCCGGCAAAGTTGTGATTTCAGTAATTCCTAGAGTTCTCAAACGATCCAACACACCTTCAATCAGGACTTCCGGGGTGGAAGCACCCGCGGTAATGCCAATCCGGGTGGTTTTTATAAACCAGTGAGGTTGGAGGTCTTCGGCATCTTCAATCAAATAGGAGGAAACACCAGCCTGGGCGCCCACTTCTCGTAACCGATTGGAATTGGAACTGTTATGAGCGCCAACCACCAACAATACATCCACTTGACTAGCCAATTCTCGAACTGCATTTTGGCGATTTTGAGTGGCATAGCAAATATCGGTAAGGGCAGGTCCTTGGATGGTTGGGAAAAGGCGTATGAGTTCTTTAATCACTTCCTGAGTGTCATCTAAACTGAGTGTGGTTTGGGTGACATAAGCTAATTTTTGGGGATTTTGAACGGTTAAGGTGGACACGGCTTCTTTAGTACAAAGCACATGCACGTTTCCGGAAATACAGCCTCGGGTGCCTTCCACTTCTGGATGACCGCTGTGACCAATGATAATAATTTCATAGCCTTGTTGTTGGTAACGTTGAGCTTGAGAATGCACTTTTTTGACCAAGGGACAGGTGGCATCAATGATTTTGAGTTGGCGCTGCTTGGCTTGTTGAGCGATATGATTAGCCACTCCATGAGCACTGAAGATGCAGATAGAGTTGGAGGGAATGTCTTGAATATTTTCGACAAAAAGGGCGCCCCGTTGTTTCAAATTCTCCACTACATGCCGATTGTGGACAATTTCGTGGAGCACATAAATAGGAGGAGAATGTTGAGCCAAAGCTTGTTCAACAGTTTGAATGGCACGAACAACACCGGCACAAAATCCTCTGGGTTGAGCAAGTATAATGTTCATGGTAGACAATGATGGATTTTCATGAGAATGAGTGTTTGTAATTGAGAATAGACTGCCATGACGCGATTAATAGAAGTTGAGAGATAACACCCCTTAAAGGGGCATTATCTCTGAATTTTCACTTGGGAATGGGTCAAGCCAGTTTGGGCTTTTCCAGACCTAAGAATTCAGGGGGTAAACCAGGTAAAGGAGTAAAATGAATACCATGTTCTTGAAAACGCTTCACAATTTCAGCATTGAGATCACTTTCTACCCGATTACGTTCCTTAAATTTCCGTATATCGTAGTGTAAACGCAGGACAAAGGAATAGTCATCAAAATGATGGTGCTTGACCCAAATGAATCGAGCTCCGGAATGCTCTTTGACCAGTTCCTCGATTAGGGTCAGCGCCAATTTAATCTTTTCCGCGTTATTGGTGGTGGATAAATATATGTTCTTCAAGACGGTATAACCAGGATGAGAACTGATATTGACCACTTCAGTCTCCAACATTTTGCCATTGGGCATGCTGACTCGGTAATTGTAGCTGAAATCTTCTAATTCGGTGTGGCGAATGCCAATTTCCTTGACCACATACCAAGTCCCTTTGTAAGAAATGAGATCGTTGATGCGATAGATGCCCATGGTCATGATGGTGATGCCCCCAAAAATATCAGCCAAAATTTCTTTAGAAGCCATTGCCACTGCGATACCACCAATTCCCAGACCTGCCAGAATAGTGCCCGTGTTAAATCCTAAGGCATCTAAGCATAAGATAAAGGTGGCTGCAATGATGAAGAATCGTAGAACTTTACGCGATAAACTGAGTACTGATAGAATTGTGGTATCTGTTCTCTTGCCAGATTCTAAGTCTTTACTCGCCCGAATCAACCAGTATTTGAAAATTAAATTGGCCAATAGCAAGAACAAAAAACCTGAAAGAAGTACAAGCCCAGCTTTGATAACAATCATGTAAATATTTTCGTTGTATAAGGCAAGCCGATCCGCCCGTAATACTCCAATTTCGCCAGTCATTAACAGTGCCCATCCCTCAGAGGTGGTTGGTTGTTCCTCCGGGGTCAATTTGGCAACTTCTTCAGCAGAAAAGCCAATCAATCCCGCAATTTTACGTTCAATGGCTCGTCCCTTAGTGTCTAATTTGGCAATCACATCTTGATAGTTACCTATTTGGGCATCAATTCCTTCTGCTGAAGTGCGAGTTTGAAACAAGGCAATCCACTTTTCCAAAGCTTGGACTTGCATATCCAGATTAAACAAGTACTTGGCAATTATGGTTATTTCAGTGGTTCTTTCTGATTCGGTTAATGCGGGTAGAGGAACCAAGCTCATGCCCTTTGCAGATTCGAAGGCAGCCAATAATTCTTTAGCTCGATCCGGTGCAATACGAGCCTTATTCTTGACAGTTTCCTCTTCTTGGAAATCTTTCAATTTAGTGAGTTTTTCTTGCAATAAAGTGATCAGTTGTGACATGATCTTTTTTTCTTCTTGCAGATAGAGCACAGCATTCTTATACTTTTCTTGCCAAGTGGTGAGAATTCGTTGCTTACTCTCTTGTTCAGTTAAGTCCAAATAACGAGCTTGCAAAATTTCCGTTGTAACTGCAATTTCTTTGGACTCAAAAAATCCCAGCATCGACTCGAAAATGCTGTTTTCAGCTTTAATACGCCGAAGAGTAGATTGCTCCAAAATCTTACGTTCCACTGCTCCTAAGGCATTCTGATCCAACTGAAAATCCAGTTCCAATTTGTGAGCCTGTTGTAAAGCATCCAATAATTTACCGGTGAAAGTGGATGTTTCTTCAAAAAATTTAAGTACTTTTGGGGAAACTTCATCTGTTCTCTTTAGACGAGCAATTTCATCTTGCATCAATAGTTGTCGATTGCGGACTGATGTCCGCTCTTCACTCAATGCCTGCAATTGCTCCTGCTTCAAAGCCTCAGTAACCCCTTCGGGAACTTGTTCTACAGTCAACTCATTTCGTCCCACTCGTTTCTTGATTTCCAAAGCTGTTGTCTGTTGCTGTTGAGTCAGTTGATAAACTTCTTCAACTGCTGATAAATAAACTTGGATTTGACTTTCCAACTGCGTTAAAATTTCTAACAATTCTGCTTGTTTCCTGGCTTGTTCCTCAGCAATTCTCAACCAACTGGACAGCTGTCCTTGATAGGCAATCACCACTGCGTCTGGATCTTCCACTGGCTTGGGAGGAGTTGCGGGCTGCGCTGTGGCTGTATCCAAATTGGCGGCTGCATCAGCTGCCACAGGAGGCGTTGCTGATTCAACGGTTTGTGCTTGAGAAGGAACTGCAGAGCTGGAAGAAGCTTCAGCAAGATTGGGACTGGTTGCGGGAGGCGCAGATGCTACTGCAGAAGCAGCAGCATTGGCAACCGGAGCAGCTTCAGCACTCATTGCTGCCACTTGGGGAGACACTGCGGTGCTCACTTCTTCAAGTTTTGGTGGTTCCAATCCAGCAAATTGATAAAGTTGCTTGAGCATTTCATACTCATCTATCTGCTTTTGAGTTTGTAATTCCCGCACAAATGGATCTTGTAAGGTGGCTAACTTATTGTTAATTTCAGTGTAAGTCAGTTCTATTTCCTTGAATTTGGAACGTTTCTTATCCAAATTTTGTGATTTTTCAAGTAATTCTTTACGGGCAGATGAGAATTTTTTAATAATTTCATCTGGAGATTGTTTCTTTAAATCGGCTTCCCATTTTTGCAATTCCAACAGGGCCTCGCGTGCCTTTTGGATATGGATCAAACTTTGCTCAACTTGAGCAATGGCATCTGTGGATTGAGTTTGCAACTGAGCTGTTGTGGTTAATTGTTCCTGAGCAGAGGCTATAATTCCTGACAATTCAGCTATGCGGGTGACCAAATCCTCATCATACTTTTTAATTGCTTCGGCGGTTAATTCTGGGAGTAACACAAGGCTAGCATTGTTTTGTTCTTTTTGCAGACGTTCAAATACATCGGCAATCACCCGCATCTTGAATAAGTATTCACTGAGGACTTTGGCATCACCAAATAGCAAGTCACTTTTTTTAATTAGATTTTCCAAGACCACTTGGTGAGTTTTTAATAGGGTCAAACGATTTTTATGATAGCTGTCTAAATCCTTAAAGTATTGATCGTTATCAGGTTCTTCCGACTCTTTTTCAGGAGGAGACCCTAGTTTCTCCAGTTCCTTAGCCATTTCTTGTTCTGTGGTTCGTTGCGCCAGAAAGTCTTTTAAGGACGCTTTTAAAGTGCTATAAACCCAAGCTCGTTCTTCCGACAAGATCATGAGTTCTTCATGCAATTTTTTCAAACTCTTTTTGGCATAGGTTTGTTCTAATTCTCGACGTTTTTGGGTTTGATTGTAACGCTCTTGGGCACTTTTCTGCGCCGATTCTGCTTCAGTTACTTTTTTCTTACTGTCTTCAAGTGCTTTAATGGCTGCCTCGATTACGGTTTTTAAATTTTCAACTTTTGCAGTAACTGTCATTTGTTCATCAGCCAAAGATTGACGAAATTGTTCTACCTGTGGTTTGTCAAGACCTTTGGGAATGGACTCTTTTGATAAACTGCCCTCGTCAAGACGCAATTGCACTTGTAAAAGCCATTCGTCTAATTTTTTGCTTTCTTGAGCGAGGGTGTTGAGAGTTGTGAGCGCTTCAGACAGTTGCTGATTATACTGGTCTAACAAGGCTTTTTCAGCTTCGTGAGCAGTCAATTGTTGTTTAAGCGCTTCAAACATGGCTTGTCGATAGTCCAAATTAACTTTATCTGTTTCAGAGGCATCGAGGTCTTGTACATTAGGTTCGACAGGTAAGGTGAGTTGTTGAGTGTCTGTTTTGGTTTTTTCCAGCAAGAATTCGGTTTCTTTCAAAGTTCGGGAAGTAATTCGCGAACGGTTTTGCAAAGAGTCCAGAGTTTGCTGGAATTGTTGCAGAAGTTCTTGGTTATTGAGTTGAGGTAAGGAAATTTTGGCAGCAGTGTCGATGTCTTCCTTAATATCGTTTTCAATGGTATCTTCCGATTCCGAATTTTCTATTTCAGAAAACTCATCTACTTCAATAGGGTTAGTTTGTCCAGTTGGAGCGTCTTCAGCATATTGGAGAATGGGTACGAGGGTAATGATGGCAATGATGATCAGGGCATCAATAAAATTAGAAAGGTTACGTGGGGTTGATTTTATCCTCATCTTCAAATTTCCTAAGTTGATAGGGACTGTGATTGAGTTAGCAAGTAATGGTCGGTTCATTTGACCGGACCTAAGGTATCAAAAATGGGTTTGACTGGCTAAACACAGTTTAGTGTTTAACAAGTTTTATAGTTTTTCCAGCATTTTCCGAATGGTAAGTTTATCCTCCTCATTGTCCGTTTCTTGTAGACGTTTGAGCAGCAGTTCGATTTGTTGTTGTTTAGGGGTGGCCAGGGTTGAGTCTCCCACGTTTTTGGGAAGAATGGCTCGAATCATACTTTCTAAAGCTCGGTAGAAGAAGTCGACACTGTAACCTGCCAATAGTCCCAATGCAGCTACTGAATAGGAAAATGAGCTGTTAAAAATTTCGGTATGGGAAGAGGTGGTGGTTGTTTCTTTGAGTGCTTCTTGAGTCAATACGCGTTCTCCAGCCAGTTCTGGCATGAGAAAATGGACAATCAGTCCTCCTGAAAGGGCTCCCATAAAAAGGCGCAACCAGTCGGTGGATAGTTTTTTGGGGTGAAGGGACCGTTCGATATAGTATTCGTTGAGAATCTTATAGAGGTAAATCCAAGCGCCAATGGCACCAAATAGGAAGGGGTCTAGGAAGATTAAGAATTGGTGCCAGAGTTGTAAGTCAGTGACGTTAGAAGAAGTCAACATTGCACCCTGCAATTGCAGTTCCAAATATCGTCTGAAGAACATGAAGAAAATGAGTAACATTCCCACCCAAAAGATTTGGCGGAAAAAGTTACGACCGACGGAACTTGAGCCCAGTAACCAAGCCTGCCACCAAGGACGCCATACAGCGTATTTTTCAGAAGTAATACGTAAAGTTTCGAGACTGACAGGGGTGATTAATTGGGCTAATTGGCTGTAGAGTTTTTCCAGTTCAGCTTCCGTATGGCACAGTTCTTCCAAGTTCAAATTTTCCATAGGAGTATAACAGAGAGTTTTTTTGAGGGTTTTGACTTCAAATGCGAGGTGAGGAGGGTCAAGCCGTCCATTTTCTACGGCATATTCCAGCAACTCCTCCAACTCATAATAGCGGTTTTGGCATTTTGCGTGAATTTCAGTTTGGGTCATGGGGGTAGATGTCATTAGTCGAGGGAGTTCCAAATTTGAAGTAGAGGTGCGATTGTGAGGACGTTCTTCCTTGGTTTGCGGGGAAGATGGATTTTCTAAGGACATAGTGTCTCCGATTCGAGTTAGATAAAAAGGTAGAGGTGGGATATTTTGGGTAATACTGGATTTTTCCTTAACCCAAGAATTCCAATTTTCTTCTTTTGAAAGGTTGTGTTTTTGGTAAGTAGATGGTGTAATATTGAGAGATGATGTTTGTTTTCAATGAGTAGTCATTGCTTTCTGTTGTAATACTTTAATTAATAGATCTAAGTTATTGTGATTAAAAATTAAAATTTATGTAGTTAACTTTAAAAGATTTGAGCAAATGTTATGACTCAGTCACCAATAAGTAGGCCTGTTGGCCCTCGGGGTCATCCCCGACGCAAAATCCGACCTATACCAGCAGTTCAACGTCGAAAAGAGATTTATTTCGCGTTTAAATGGCGGTGGGTAGTGTTGATTATACTCTTAATTCCGATGGGCAGTTATTTAAGTTGGTTGGATATTCAGGTTCGGGAACAGTTTGAAGGTAAACGTTGGGCATTGCCGGCCCGAGTTTATGCCAGCCCGTTGGAAATTTACTCCGGCATGTCATTGTCTCCTTCTGTCCTTTTGGAGGAGTTGGAGGCGATTGGTTACCGTAAAGCTTTTCAATTGTTGGAACCTGGGGAGTATTTACGTCAAAATAACGAAGTGTTTGTTATGTTACGTGCATTTAAGTTTTGGGATGCGACTGATCCCGCGAGAACAGTACGTATTCAGTTTAACCGAGATCAGGTGGAAAATATACATGAATTGCGTCCGGATCGACAGTTGGCCTTGATACGCTTAGAGCCGCGTTTGATTGGGAAAATTTACCCCACTCACAATGAAGATCGAGTTTTGGTTAAATATGAGGAAGTACCCGATCTGCTGGTGAAAGCATTGATTGCTATGGAAGATCGTTCCTTTTTTGAACATTATGGCATTAGCATGCGCGGGGTAATGCGGGCTTCTGTTGAAAATATCAAAGCCGGGGATGTTGTTCAAGGGGGTAGTACCATTACTCAACAGCTTATTAAGAATTTGTTTTTGAATTCTGAAAAGACTTTTAAACGCAAGGTTAATGAGGCGTTGATGGCTTTGTTGTTGGAATGGCATTATAGCAAAGAACAAATCCTGGAAGCTTATCTGAATGAAGTTTTTTTGGGACAGGATGGCAATCGGGCCATTCATGGCATGGGAATGGGTGCTCGCTTTTACTTTAACCGTCCTTTGGAAGAATTGACTTTACCGCAGATGGCTCTATTGGTGAGTTTGATTCGAGGTGCCTCTTATTATAATCCCCGTTTGCATCCAGATCGAGCCATTGAGAGAAGAGATAGGGTTTTGGATTTAATGGTTGAGCAGAATATGATCAAGCGGGAGGAAGCGGAAACTGCAAAATTTGAGAAATTAGGGGTTATGGAAAAACCGACCCACAGTGTTTTTCCATATCCGGCTTTTGTTGAATTAGTGCGCCGACAATTGCGTCAAGATTATCGAGAAGAGGATCTGCGATCTGAGGGTTTACAGGTTTTCAGTACTTTGAATATAGGGTTACAGAAACAGGCAGAACAAGTGTTTGTGAAGGGGTTGAAAAAGTTAGAACGGACTAATCGAAGTACAAGGGGACTTGAAGGTGCCCTGATCATCACTGGCAGTGAGAATGGAGAAGTGCTGGCGATGGTGAATGGTAAAAATCCTCATTATCATGGCTTTAATCGTCCCTTGGACGCTGTGCGACAAATTGGTTCTCTTATCAAACCGGCTGTTTATTTGGCGGCTTTGGAAAATCCCCGAGCTTATAATTTAGCTACTCTTTTAGATGACAGTCCCTATCAGTGGCAAGATCGTCAAACTAAGGAAACTTGGAAACCGCAAAATTATGATTTTCGTTCTCATGGTCAAGTGCCCTTGGTCAATGCTTTAGCCTACTCCTATAATTTGGCGACTGTACGCTTAGGCATGGAATTGGGATTGGAAAAAGTGCGAGCAACTGTTCAAAAAATGGGCGTGGAACGTCAGGTGAGAGCCTATCCTTCTTTACTATTAGGAAGTATTGGATTGAGTCCGTTAGAAGTGACGCAAATGTATCAAACTATTGCCAGTGGTGGCTTTAAAGTGCCGGTCCGGGCTATCCGAGAGGTTTTGAATCATGAGGGAACTCCTTTGCAAAGATATCCTTTGTCAGTGGAGCAATCTTTTGATTCTGCGCCCATTTTTTTGTTGAGCTATGCTTTACAACAGGCAGTCAGGCGAGGCACAGGTCGAAAGGTTGCAGAGTCGTTATCGACTGAGTTGATTTTGGCAGGAAAAACGGGTACAACCAATGATTATAAAGACAGTTGGTTTGCCGGATTTGACAGTAATCTTCTCACCGTGACTTGGGTGGGCAGAGATGATAATAAGCCGATGGGACTGAGTGGTGGGTCTGGAGCGATGGTCATTTGGGGTGACCTCATGAAAAGTATCTCGCCTTCCGCTTACCCACCCACCACTCCTAACCGGATAGAATGGCGCACGGTCAGTATTGGAGGACAGCGTACCCAAATACCTTTTGCTTACTAGACCTCTTGTAAAAATAAATGATGCGATAAAGATGAGATGAAAAAATAAAAAGGAAATCCCCGTTGGAGTGGAGGCTTTAGCCGGTCCCTTGGAGTGGAGGCTTTAAGCCGGTCCTTTGGAGTGGAGGCTTTAGCCGGTCCCTTGGAGTGGAGGCTTTAGCCGGTCCCTTGGAGTGGAAGCTTTAGCTGGTCCCTTGGAATGGAAGCTTTAGCCGGTCAGCGATAGGCGTTATCCCACATACACAAATTGCAAGGGACTACCGCTGACCGGCTAAAGCCTCTATTCCAAAAGCCTACCGCTGTCCGGCTAAAGCCTCTACTCCAAGGGATCGGCTAAAGCCTCCACTCCAACGTTTCTTAACTGAGGGGCAACTTGAAAAGTTTATCATTTTAGGAATTCTAATTCAGATCATGGATTAGTTTGAGTCACTTTTCTTGATCAGATATAGGTTGCGTGAGTAAATAAATAATCCAGTCACTTGACCAATCATAAATACCGGGTCTAATCGATAGGTTGCATAAACCAGTAGGGTTAGGGCCCCAGCAATGCTCAAATACCAAAAGGCAATGGGAATTACACTGCGTTTTTGGCGCTCACTTTCTCGCCATTGTATTAAAAAACGCAGTGTGAAAAAACCTTGTCCAATAAATCCTATCGTTAACCATAAGATTTCATTAGGAATCATGTGAGTTATTCTCCTCAATAAGTTCAGCTGCACAGTTTCGTTTTTGCAGCCACATTACTCCCAACAAGTCAACGATTCCCACCCCAAGGCGATTGAAAGTACCGTATTTTGAATGACCATATTCGCGCGGTCGATGAGCCACTTCGATAGAAAGCACTTCTCCCCCATTTCTCAAGAATAAAGCCGGTAAAAAGCGGTGCATATGATTAAAGTGAGGCAGGGCTAAAAAAGCGTATCGGGAAAATAGTTTGAGTCCGCAGCCGGTGTCAGGAGTGTGATCATGCAGAATCCAGGCGCGGATGAAATTGGCTATTTTAGAGGACCAGCGTTTTATCCAGCGATCTTGGCGTTGTTGTCGGTAACCAATGATCATTTGTAATTTTGGGGAACGATGGGGTTGGTGTAAGGTGGTGAACAGTCGCAAAATATCGGCTGGATCGTTTTGTCCATCCCCATCTAAAGTTACAATCCAAGAGGCCCGGGCGGCTCGTACTCCTGTTAAAATTGCTACACTTTGGCCATAACGTTGTTTGTGGCGAATAATGGTTAGCCAAGGACGACGTTTAGCTAAATTGTGCAAACATTGCCTACTTTGATCGTCACTGCCATCATCAATGGTGATGATTTCATAAGGTATTTTCTCATACAGCACTTGATCGATTTCTGCGATCAGGTGTTCAATATTACCCTCTTCATTGTAGACTGGGACCACAATGGATAATAAGGGAATGGGAGGTCTATCCTGTAAATGAGGATGATTATTCAGTGAATTCTCAGAATGTTTTGACATGGCTACCGGGGCACTTTTTAACAGACAACTTGGGAATGAAAAACCTCTTTTCAGGGAGGAACAGGGGAAGATGGGAGGAAGAGAATCTCTCTCCTTTTTCTTGATAAAAAAGGGTGGGAGGGAGAATCGTCTTCTTGTTTTCGAGGAGGAATGGTTTACAGTTCCCGTCCTACAGCCTTTGCCAATGGACGGAGTTCCTGCAACAGTTGTTTCAGTTCTAAGGGAGTAAGGGCTTGATCTGCGTCGCACCAAGCGTCGCAGGGGGAAGGGTGCATTTCTACCAGTAATCCGTCTGCACCTGCTGCAATAGCGGCTTTAGAGAGGGCAGCAACGAGAGCGGCTTTACCTCCAGCATGACTTGGATCGGCGATTACCGGGAGATGAGTTTCCTTTTTTAGGACTGGAATGGCTGTTACATCCAACATGTTACGATAGGCGGTTTCAAAACTTCGTACTCCTCGTTCACATAAGATAATGTTGTGATTGCCACCTGCAGCAATATATTCTGCGGACATGAGCCATTCGGAGAGTGTGGCACACAGTCCTCTTTTCAGGATTACGGGAGTGTGAATTTTACCCACTTCTTTAAGTAGATCAAAGTTTTGCATGTTCCGAGTTCCAATTTGGATGACTTCAACTCCTTGTTTGAGAAAGGCATCTAGCATGCGAACGTCCATGAGTTCGGTAACAATGGGCAGATTATACTTGTCAGCAGCGTTACGAAATAGAGTGAGTCCCTCGACACCTTTGCCCTGAAAAGCATATGGACTGGTGCGTGGTTTAAATGCTCCGCCACGCATTAGGCGACAACCGGCTTCCGCCACTCCTTGAGCTGCTAAATCCATTTGACTTTGCGTTTCTACGGAGCAAGGTCCGCCAATGATTTGTAAAGTTTTACCGCCCAAAGGGATTCCCTTGATATCGATCACAGTGTCAGTTTCGTGCCATTCTCTAGCCACTATTTTATAAGGTTTAACAACTCGCATGACATCCTCAACCCCAGGCAGGGCCTGTAAAGATTCTTGATGCAGTTTACGTTCATCCCCAATGGCGCCGATAATAGTTCGTTCAATGCCACGAGATATATTGGCTTTCAGTCCGGCGGCATTGAGTTTGGCCTCAACCGCCTGAATCTGTTCTTCAGTAACATGAGAGCGCATGATAATAATCATGAGTAAAATTCCTTAGCGGTTGACTTCCCCCCGGTTTTCAGGGCGTTTTGTATCTCTTTTCCTGCCCTTAAAAAGAGGTAGGAAGTGGTTAAAATGAAAGGGTCAAATAGCGTGTTCATTGTCAATATGCGGTGGTCAGATATATAATGAAATTCTGTTTTAAGAGTGAATGGAAAAAATTCAGTCGATTGAGCAGAAATAAAATAAGATGATAAGGGATGAAATCTGGAGTGGCAAGCAGTTACTGCAAATAAGCAGGTTTAACCCCTCATTCAGGATTTGTCAGGCTTCCCTTATTCATCGCCAATAAATAATATATTCTACAAGGAGATTCAATGAACACAGGCTATTGGAAACTGGGTAAGTGGACATTATCCACTATTTTCATACTCATTTTGATGAGTATGGCCGGTTTGGTGCTGGCAACCGGAGATATATCAACGGCGGTGACGACAACTGTAGCAACTCCCTCTACGGGAACTTTACCTTGGTGGGCGTGGCCTCTCATCCTCTTCATAGTTACTTTCTTTCTCGGCATTGTTGCTGTTTTAGGTGGAGTTGGAGGAGGTGTATTGTTTGTCCCCATTGTCGGAGGATTTTTCCCCTTTCACCTGGATTTTGTACGAGGTGCGGGATTACTGGTAGCTTTGGCGGGTGCTCTTGCTGCAGGACCAGGACTGTTACGAAGTGGCATGGCCAATCTGCGTTTGGCCCTGCCGTTGGCTCTGATTGCCTCTGCTTCGGCTATCGTGGGCGCTATGATGGGACTGGCTTTACCTACTAATGTCGTACAAACTGCATTAGGAATTACCATTTTAGCCATTGTTGCCCTCATGTGGATGGCAAAGAAATCCGAATTTCCGGACGTTTCCAAAGCAGATCCTCTGTCCAGTGCCTTACAGATCAACGGCATTTACTACGACGTCGGCAGTGGTCGGGAAGTGGATTGGAAGGTGCATCGTACTCTACAAGGACTATTTTTATTCGTCATCATTGGGATTATGGCGGGCATGTTTGGACTGGGCGCCGGCTGGGCCAATGTCCCCGTCCTCAATTTACTCATGGGAGCCCCTCTCAAAGTCTCCGTAGCCACCAGCAAATTCATGCTCTCTATTGTAGACACCTCAGCGGCTTGGGTCTATCTCAATCAGGGTGCCGTATTAGCCATGATTGCTGTACCCTCAATTGTTGGTATCATGTTGGGATCTGTTGTTGGAGTACGATTGCTCAAAGTTGCCAAAGCCTCAGTCATCCGAAAAGTCGTCATCACCATGCTCTTACTTGCCGGTTCTCGAGCCTTATTAAAGGGCTTGGGGATTTGGAATTAACCCTCTTTTAACGGAAAATTAACCTATGAGCTCAAACACTCAACATTATACCACGCCCGAGCAATTAGCTTATGCTAACGTATTAGATTGGGGCATGAAGATTGGTTTTATAGGACTGGTTATCACCTTTCTGATCTACATGTTTGGCATTATCCCCCCCCATATCCCTTTAGAACAACTCCCCCAATACTGGGTTATGCCGGTTGGAGACTATTTAAAAGCGGCCAATGTACACACCGGTTGGAGTTGGGTCTCCTTGATCCATCGCGGCGATTTTATGAATTTTATTGGTATCGCCTTCTTATCCGCAGTCACCATTGTCTGTTACTTACGGATTTTACTCCCATTATTGCGTAATAAGGATATGGCTTATTTTATCATGGCTATCCTTGAAATAGGTGTATTGGTTTTAGCCGCTTCCGGTATACTCGTTGTAGGACACTGAATTAAGGAACCCCCTCATGACACAATTATCCCCTATTGGTCGCTTTAAAAAGTTGTTGTTATCTACGGATGGTTCTGAATTCAGTTTCGGTGCTACCCGGTTGGCCCTCCATTTGGCAAAGGATCAGGGCGCCAGTTTACATCTCATGACTACGGTAATTACCAACGCAGAATACGAGGCATTTGCCCCACGTTGGGTGGAAAAGGCGGAAGAAGAAGCGCAACTGATTTTACATCAAGTTCGGCAACAGGCAGAAGCCATCGGCATTCCTTGTCAAATTTGGATGCGTCATGGCAGTGAGCCTGCAGAAGAGGTATTAGCAGTCTCGGAAGAAATATCGGCTGATGTTATTGTGATGGGTCGGCGGGACAAACGTAAGATAGCACGTTGGATGGTTAGTCATTCTACAGTACAGACAGTAGGAAGTGCTCATTGTCCAGTATTGGTGGTCCCCCGTGCTGCAGAAATTCCTTGCAAACGGATACTTGTTGCTACCGACGGTTCTCGCTATTCCGACAATGCAGCAGAAGATGCAGTCCAATTGGCTAAAATGTTGAAACTGCCTCTGGTGGTTTTATCCGTTATTTTACCTAGTCATGGGGAAAAACGCCGAATTGAGGCCAAGGAAGCCGTGGATCGCGTTGTGGAAGTATTAACTCAAGAAGGAAATATTTGTGAAGGACTGGTTTTGGAAGGAAAGCCCCATGAAACTATCGTCAAAGTAGCTAAGGAGAAGGGAGTAGATTTGATTATTGTTGGAAATCGCGGTCGCACCGGTTTGGATCGAATCCTCATGGGCAGCGTATCGGAACGAGTGATTGGACTGGCTGATTGTCCCACCTTTGTGGCTTGCAGTTAACTGATAAGGAGAAACAGTAGACAGTTGAAGTGACGGTGGCTAGAGTGTGACCAGCACTCTAACCACCTTGCCATAACTCACTAGGTAGGAGTAGCTTGTGTTATGGCTGCCTATTCATAGGCAATGAACGTGCCAAATGGTTTGATATTTTTTTAGGGGGAAGCTATTCTTCATTCCCCCTTCTTAATAAGGAGGGATAAAATTGTAGATAACAGGATTTTGATCTCATTGTCCATAATTTTTTAAGATTTGAAAGAGATCAGTTTGCATAGCCTAAAATAAAGTAAACCGTCTTAACAATAATTGAGATAATAAAATGGATCAGCAACAACAAGAGCAACTCACAACACAAATTGAAATTGCAAGAAATCAGTTAAATACTGACAGACTTGATGTGTCCTTTGGTGAAATAATGAGTATGTATGAGCGTCAGGAAATCATAATTAAACCCGCATTTCAAAGATTTTTTCGTTGGGATATTGAGCAAAGAACTCGCTTTATTGAATCAGTGTTGTTGGGAATTCCAGTTCCACCTATTTTTGTGGCTGAGGACAAAGATGGGGTTTGGGAATTAGTGGACGGTCTCCAACGGATCTCAACAATACTCTCATTTTTTGGAGTATTAAAAAGTGAAGATGAGGGGATCAGGAAAAATAACAATTGGAGATTAATTGCAGGTGACAGACTTGAGGCATTAGACGGGTTTACTTATGAAACGCTGCCGAATCTGTTTCGTCTCAATATCAAGCGGGCAACTTGTCGGGTAGAAATTCTTCGATGGACCACTGACTATGACATGCGATTTGAACTTTTCAATAGATTAAATACAGGTGGCTCCCCGTTAACTCCGCAAGAAGTTAGAAACTGTATCTATCGAGATATTTCAACAGACTTTAATGATTTCATTGAACGGTTGGCTAAAAACCAAGATTTTATAGAAGTTGTTGATCTCAGTAAAGAACAACGTGAACGATTGTATGATCAAGAACTTGTGTTAAGATTTATGTCATTGTATAACATGAGTGAGGGTGATATTAAAACCGGGCTTGCGCAACACATGAGTTCTTTTATGAAAAAGGCATTGGAGCAGAAGGACCCTAAGTTTGATTACGATAAGTATGAAAATCTTTATTCCAATGTATTCAAACTATTGAAACCTTTGGGTAGAAATATATTTCGGAATACACAAAATCGTTTTACTCCAACTCGCTATGACATAATTACCATTGGGATCGCAGAAAATTATGATCGCTATCAATCGAAGTCTCAAGCAGAAATCATGTTGAAAATCAATCAGATCGATCATGATGATACTATAACGTCTTCCGGGGGAGACAGTCAAAAAGGACGAATTCTCAAACGTTTGGAGAAAGCACGTTCGATATTTGGTAACTAAGAATGGCTTTTCAAACTTTGGAAAATGATATCGAGTCGGATATGCAAACAAGAAGTGAATCAATGCTTAGTATCAGAAGATTATTGACCAGAGATGTTTTTTCAGATGATGAAAAGAAATTATTGCTGCAACATTCAATACCAATGGTTTATTCAATTTGGGAAGGATTTGTGCAAACTGCTTTTCAGAGATACGTTAGAGAATTAAACAGGCAGGAAGAATTGACTATTGACACAGTGTGTGAGCCAATTTTAGTTTATCATTTGGAAGCTAAATTTAAACAATTTAAAAATTATCCAGACAAATTTGAAAAGAAGACGAGATTTTTCAATGATCTACGGGAATTCCATCAATTTACAAGGTTTGAGATTCACCCCACTGTAAATACAGAAAGTAATGTTGGTTTTGAAGTGTTAAGCAAAATACTGGAGCAATTTAAACTTGAAAAGATTCCGGATTACCCTGAAATATCTGAGATAAATTGTGATTTTGTTGCCCAAATTCCAGAAACAAGATATTGTATTTCTACAGAACTAAAAACTCTCCTACGTATTAGGAATGCTGTTGCCCATGGGGACCAGGAATCCATCAGTGTAACTGCCCATCATCTTGACCGATTTATTAAATTAGTTAATATACTCATGTGCCTAGTTTCAAAAAGAATTTTCAAAGGATTCAACGAGAAATCGTACCTTAAGGACTCAAGGTCCCAAAAATAAAACTTTCTCAGAAAACCGATGACAATACACTTTGGCAGATACAGGTGCCTTTTTCACTTTTCACTTTACCCTATTCACTCTCATGGACATTTGGCAAATTATCACTCTTGCAGTCCTACAAGGACTGACTGAATTTTTACCCGTCTCAAGTTCTGCTCATCTGATTTTAGTACCTCATCTCACTGGCTGGGACGACCAAGGAATTGTATTTGACGTTGCCTTGCATGTGGGTACTCTCATAGCCGTATTGTTATATTTTCGTCAGGATCTTAAACCGCTCACTTTGGCCTGGCTAAACTCCCTAAAAAGCCGACAATTGACCCCAGAAAGTCGCCTAGTTTGGGGCGTGATGATCGGAGTATTACCTGCCAGTGTCTTAGGATTGTTACTCTCAGTCACCGGTTCAGACAGTTACTTACGCTCACCCTTCGTCGTAGCTGGAGCCAGCCTGTTTTTTGCCTTACTCTTGGGATGGGCAGATTATACTGGAAAACATCAATACCACGAGTATCAAATGACTTGGAAAATGATCATCATTATTGGCATAGCTCAAGCGTTGGCTTTAATTCCCGGAACCTCTCGCTCTGGAGTTACGATCACCGCCGGATTATTCCTCGGCTTACAAAGACAAGCCGCAGCCCGCTTTTCCTTCCTCCTGTCCATTCCAGTCATGATTTTGGCGGGTACTCATGAAATGGGTCAAATGCTGATTGCGCCCTCTCTCACTTTTAACTGGACTGAATTATTATTTGGCATCACCGTTTCTGCTCTAACCGGTTACCTGTGCATTCGAGTATTTATTGGGCTACTGGATCGAATCGGCATGCTACCTTTTGTCGTGTACCGAATTTTATTAGGATCATTCCTGATCCTCTGGCTGCCGACTGTTTAAACGCCCCCCATTATTACCAAAAAATCAGCAAATATCTCACGCTATATTACTCATTCACTCAAGGAATTTATGCCATTACGCCTAAAAAAAATATGGCTCAGTCTGGGTTGGCTACTCATCCTAGCCATCATTATACTCTCTCTTATTCCTCCCCCTGGTCATTTGCCTTCCTACCCTCATCTGGACAAACTGTACCACTTTATTGCCTACTTTAGCTTGATGCTCTGGTTTGCGCAAATTGACCATACACCCTCTATTCGATTAAAATACATGACAGCCTTTATCCTGCTTGGAATTGGCTTAGAAATTCTACAAGGACTGAGCCCACTTCGTAATACTGACGGATTGGACGCTTTGGTCAACATCCTGGCGGTGCTCAGTGCTTGGCGATTGACTCAACACCGTTTTTCCCACGGACTTACTCAACTCGAACGCTTATTCTTCATCAGCCGCTGATCGATTTCCACAACGCCCACTAAAACATTTTTTCTGTTCTCAAATCAAAGGAAGAAATGTTATGCTTAAAGATCATACGACTGATAGCTCCAAACATTCTATTTTACCCATCATTTCAGGAGGAAAACCATGTCCATCAAACACCCCATCATCGCCATCACAGGTTCATCTGGCGCGGGGACCACTACCGTTAAAAAAGCTTTTGAAGATATATTTCGACGCCTCAATGTCAAAGCTGCAGTGATCGAAGGAGATAGCTTTCACCGCTATAACCGCAAAGAAATGAAAGAAGCCGTGGCTATTGCAGAAAAAACGGGCAAAGACATCAGCCATTT
Organism: Thiomargarita sp.; assembly: GCA_020721005.1. GTDB lineage: Bacteria > Pseudomonadota > Gammaproteobacteria > Beggiatoales > Beggiatoaceae > DYNP01. The sequence continues at coordinate 184,100 of DYNP01000005.1, read as the reverse complement.
TGGCCCGGAAGCCAACTTGTTCGACAAATTGGAAGAACTGTTCCGTCAATACTCTCGAAATGGCAAAGGTCAATTCCGCAAATATTTACACAATGAAGAGGAAGCAGCTCCCTACAATCAGGAACCCGGCACTTTTACTCCCTGGGAAACGTTACCCGCCAATACAGACGTTTTGTTTTATGAAGGATTGCATGGAGGCGTCGTCACTCAAGAATGCAATGTGGAACAATACGTGGATCTATTGGTCGGCGTAGTGCCCAGCGTCAACCTGGAATGGATCCAAAAGATCAGCCGTGATGTTGCGGAGAGAGGTTATTCACCTGAAGACGTGACTCACACCATTTTAAGACGGATGCCTGATTACGTCAAATACATAACTCCTCAATTTACGCACAGCCATATCAACTTCCAAAGAGTTCCTTTGGTAGACACCTCAAATCCCTTCATTGCGAGAGACATTCCCACTGCAGATGAAAGTTTAGTCGTCATTCGTTTCAACAAATATCGTGATCAAGATTACACCTATCTGCTCTCCATGATCCACGATTCTTTCATGTCCCGTCCCAATACCTTGGTCGTTCCCGGTGGAAAAATGGGTTTTGCAATTCAAATCATTTTCCGACCCATTGTAGCGGCTATGATTGAGAAACGTCGCCAAGCTTTAGTTTAACCTTCCTATCCCTTAGGTTCCATTCCCCTCTCCATCAAGGGGGGGAAACTCACCTGCTCCCCTAAAATATTTCTCATCTCACAATGATTGAGACTGTTCAGCCTGAGACCGTTCGACCCATAAAGCATGAATGGCCTGAGCGGCTTGGACACTGGCATTTTGTCGCAATTGTCGATGAATCAAATCAAACTGTTCAACCAAATCATGGATTTGTCCCGAATTTTCCAAAAAGGGTAACATCGCTTTTCCCAAATTCTCCGGCGTCACCTCGTCTTGTAAAAACTCGGCAACCAAGGGAGCTTGTGCCAACAAATTAGGTAGGGAAAAATAAGGTACATGCACCCATGGCTTGGCCAAATGGTAAGTGAAAGTATTAAACCGATAAGCCACCACCAAAGGTCGTTTTAACAACAGAGCCTCTAAAGTGGCCGTGCCCGAAGCGGCCAGCACCATATCAGCTGCGCCCATGGCTTCCCGGGATTGACCTTTTAATAAGATAAACGGACCGGGACGGTTTGCTATCTGTTGCCGAATTAAAACTTCCAGTTGAATATTGGCGGCTGGGATTAGGAATTGCAAATCGGCATGGTGCTTCAACAACCATGCTGCGGTTTCCCAGAATATCGTTCCCAACTGACGAATTTCTTGAACCCGACTCCCTGGCAATAGAGCGATGATTGGGCGATTTGGAGATAGATTTAACTGTTGACGCAAGGATAATTTATCAACTTGCAAGGGAATTTCATCGGCCAAAGGGTGACCAACAAAGGTGACAGGAATATGATGTTGCTGGTAACACTCTGTTTCAAAAGGAAATAAAGTGAGCATGAGATCGCAGGCTTTGGCGATTTTAGTCAATCGGTATTGTCGCCAAGCCCAAACAGAAGGGCTAACATAATGAATGGTGGGAATTCCCCGTTTCCTCAACACGGATTCCAATCCCAAATTAAAATCGGGAGCGTCAATCCCAATATAGAATAGAGGTGGATGGCAGATAAAATGTTCTTCCAAAGTGAATCGACAGCGTCTCAATCTGGGATAGTGTTTTAGAACTTCAAACAGTCCCATCACCGACAATTCAGCCATTGGGATCAAACTGTGAAAACCTTGAGCTTGCATCTCCGGTCCCCCAATTCCTTCATACCGAGCTTGGGGCCAGATTTTCTTAAGTTCTACCAACAATCGACTTCCAAGTAAGTCCCCGGACGTTTCACCGACGACAATGGCAATGTGCATAACAATTCAAGTTTGTGGTGGTTTGGTCAGAGTGGATTGGATTGTGGCATGTCTTTTTGCGCCATAATCCAATGAAAAATTGGATAAAGTGTTGGGTGATATTATATCAACTCAACCTACTTTTTCTTAGATTCCTACAAAAACCTGGCAGGTCTTGGAGACCTACCAGGTTTAAACTGGTCGAAGGAAAATTATTCTTTAGAATTAATAGGCCAACTTGACAAGTCTTATAAGAATTGTCAGACTTAGCGGACAATGCCCCGGGTGGATTGTTGAAGAAAAGTTATAAAATGATTAACTTCCGGGCATTGTTGAGCGAGAATCTGAAGTTGTTCTAAGGCTTGTTCGATGGTAAGATTTTGTTTATAAATGATCTTGTAAGCCTGATACAGTCCCCGAATACTTTCCCCACTGAATTGTCGGCGCCTCAGTCCTTCCTTGTTGATCCCATAAGGTTCGGCGCGGTTACCCCAAACTGTAACAAAAGGGGGCACGTCTTTAAAAATGACACTGCCGGCTCCCGAAAAACTATGGATGCCCAGCACACAGAATTGGTGAACGAGGGTAAATCCTCCCAATATGACATAGTCATCAATACGAACGTGTCCAGCCAGAGAAGCGCCATTGGCAAAAATGGTTTCATTACCCACTTGGCAATCGTGGGCAAAGTGAGTGTAGGCCATGATCCAGTTGTCATTCCCAATGCGGGTAACTCCCCCGCCTTGGACAGTGCCACGGTTCATGGTACAGTATTCTCGAATAACATTACGGTTACCAATTTCCAAACAGGTCTCAGGTTCCCCATTGTATTTTTTATCCTGAGGTTCTCCACCCAGTGAGGAGAATTGGTAAATTTTGTTGTCCTGACCAATCCGAGTCGGTCCTTTGATGACAACATGAGGTCCTATCCAGGTGCCGGATTGAATCTGTACATGGGCACCGATTACGCTGTAAGGTCCAATCTCAACTTGAGAGGCTATTTCAGCTTGGGGGTCAATAATTGCAGTGGGGTGAATCAAGTGGCTAAGTCTCTTTTCATGCACATGAGGTCAGCGCTGGCGACGATTTTGTCAGCAACTTTAGAAGTGGCTTCATATTTCCAAACTCCGCGAATGATGCGGGTAATTTTAACTTCAATGATAAGTTGGTCACCGGGCTCTACCGGTTGTTTAAAACGAGCATTGTCAACACCGACCAAGTAATAAAGTGAATTAGCATCCGGTTGGACTTGACTGGTTTTAAAGGCCAAAACTCCGGTGGCTTGGGCCATCGCTTCTAAAATCAATACTCCTGGCATAACTGGTCGATGAGGAAAGTGGCCTTGGAAGAAGGGTTCGTTGATAGTGACATTTTTGATGGCAGTGAGCGACTCCCCCAGGGTACATTGAATGACACGGTCAATCAGCAAAAAGGGGTAACGATGAGGGAGATGTTGAAAAATTTCGTGTATGTCAATAGCAATTGTCATTGGTATTTTTGAGTTAAGTGAGGGTAATATAAAGCTTTTTTTATAAAGGGATCATGGCTCGTCATCCAGTTTCATCGGGTAACGCCTACCTGCCAAGAAGGGGGAATGGATATTTACCTTGTATGCGACACCTATTTGAGTCTGTGAATCAACTAAAACGTCAGAGTGGAGGCTTTCGCCGGTGGCTGTTAGCACCAGCGTTAAAGTGGAGGCGGTAGCCGCACTGCCATTAAGTTAAGGTACGTTGGAGTGGAGGCTTTAGCCGGTTGGCAGTTAGGTATCACTCCACACACTCAAATTGCGAGTCGTCTACCGCCAACCGGCTAAAGCCTCCACTCCAATGGGATTTTTCTTCTTACGAGTCGTCTACTGCCAACCGGCTAAAGCTTCCACTCCAACGGGATTTTTCTTCTTACGAGTCGTCTACCGCCAACCGGCTAAAGCCTCCACTCCAACGGGATTTTTCTTCTTACGAGTTGTCTACCGCCAGCCGGCTAAAGCCTCCACTCCAATGGGATTTTTCCTCATTTAATAGCATGCCACTGAAAGCCTCTATTCCAACCTTTAAGCACACCAAAATAGGTGTTGCACACAGGGTGGTATATTTCTCCTTAGAAAAAGGTGGAGGTTGCTCTTTGGGAAAGATAGGGAGAGTTGGGACTGGGAGAACAATGATTCCCAATTATAACGCAAATAGCAGGTTGAATTGCGTGACGGTTGGGTCATTTCCCAACAGTTCTCCGAGATCCTCGGCTCTAATGCGACCGGAATCGAGTGGAGAGTTGGTAACACCGTCGTAGCGTTCATCAAAAATGAGCCCGATCTTTTTGGGAATTCGGGTAAAACCGATAAATACCCAAGGCATAAGGGTATCATTCATGCCAATGCCTATAGTACCCCCAAATGCGTTACTTGGAGCACTTCCTTCTTGAGCAGAGCCAGTGACGAGTTGAGCCGCGCGTAGATGACGCCATACCAGGCCACTTTCCCCGGTAGCCAATTGGTAATCTCCCTCAATGAGTCCATTGGCATTGCCATTGGTGTTGTTATCCAGTCCAAAGCGAAGTTGAGCAGCCCCATCATCCCCAGGTAAAGCACCATAACGTTCTTGGTAAAGGGCCACCGCTTTGGAGAGGCTGTTAAAATTTGATTCTAAGTTTTTGATTTTGGCGTTGGTTATCAGTTCCTGCGCTTTAAGTACTCCACCCAGCAGCAGTCCCACGATCATGATGACAACGGCCACTTCAACAAGGCTGAACCCTTGGGGTGTTTTCATAAATCACCTCCTATAGAGTATTTATTGGGTGTGTAATGAGGACCGATCAGGAGGATGTTCATCAAGGTTGGGCAATAATGGATTTGGGAATTATTTTAAAATTTAGAGGGTTAGGTAGAGTTGATGTAGAGTACTGAGGTTACGATACTGTTCTAAAGAGTCAGTTTGAATATGACCTTGGTAGGGATGAGTATCGTCTCGTTGAGTTTCTAGGATCAAGGCTACTTTATTGGGAATATTGGTAAATACGATGAAGAAGTTAGACAGGGTCACTGGGTTCCTCGTTTCTCTAAAGGAGGAAAGCCCAATGACGCCATTAAAGGTATGATGAGGCAGTTGGTCAGAAAGAGCCTGGTTTTGAATCAGTCCGCTGGCGCGTAAATGGGTCCACACCAATCGACTTTCCATAGCTGTTTCCTCAGTGCTAAATAGCCCTTCTATCCTGTTATTGCCATTGCCATTAAGGGTGGTCTGGCCAAATCGTAAGGTGGCTTTGGGATCATCTCCAGGATGGCTGTGATAGCGGTGCTGGTAAAGGTAAAAGGCCATCAGGGTACCTTGATAGTCTCGTTCAAGATTTTTGATCTTGGCATTGGTAAGGATTTCTTGCCCTTTCAGTAGACCGCTGATCAAGAGTCCCACGATAAGTAGAGTCAACGCTACTTCAATAAGGGTAAATCCATGGGCTTTTCTCGTGATCATAAGTTCAAACTTTAGAGGGTTAGAATAGAGATGATCGTTTACTCTCAATTAGGATGGGGATGTTCACCTGCTTTCAAGAAGTTTGTGATTAGACAATCTAAAGGGCAAAGTAAAGTTTGTACAAAGATCCTTTTTGTGAGTAATCGGTGCCTCCAGCAGCCGCCGCGGCTCCTTCTAAGACCGCCTGAACACTGCCCCCCGCCTCCAATCCGTCGTCTGAACGAGAATCGACCATTTGGGCGATGTTTTGGGGGATTTGACTAAAGCCTACGAATAGGCCAGGTATTCCTCCATTGGTGATTACAGCGCCTGTAGATACTCCTGTAAGCCCATTGAATGCGTTAAATGGTTGTTGAGTTTCATCTGCTCCGCCGGCAACCAGTCCTGCGTTGCGCAAATGTAGCCAAAAGAGCCGAGATTCATCAGTATCTGTGATAGAATCAAAATCACCCGCCACTACACCATCGCCATTGCCCTTTTTGGCTGCAGTAAGGGTAAAACGAGAGTCGGCCCGAGAATCATCTCCTGGAAGAGCACGATAACGATCTTGATAGCTGTAAATAGCTGCGGTAATACCACTGACATCGTTTTCTAATTTTTTGATCTTGGCATTGGTGATGATTTCTTGTCCTTTAAGGACACCACCCAACAATAATCCAATGATTACCATAACGATGGCAATTTCCACTAATGTGAAACCAGTTTGCCTGTTCATGGTCCCAACCTCCTTTCTTAAAGATTTACACTTTGTGATTACTAAATTTGGCTTAAAAATTTTTGGTTTACTTGACACAATTACCCTTAATATAAAGTATAACTGGATTTATTTTGTTTTGCAAGTTTTTCAAGGGAGTGGTGCAAAAAATTGATCAAACGCGCAAGTTAATATGGTTAATATAGGACGCAATAGCATTAGCGTATTGCGCCGCATGTTGGTCCCAAATTTACGGTCACCCTCTTAATTTCGTTCACCGATAACAAAATCAAAGGATTGCCTGGTCTATCGTGTTTTTATACGACGTCTATAGTTTTCATGCGGTGCAATACGCTAACACCATTGCGCCCTATATTACTTTTTTCAAGGAGAAAGTTGTTCCAAAGCTTTAAGACGTTCATTGAGAAACTTTATTTCATTGGGATCGGTAAGTTGACCGTTAGCCAACATGCCGCCGATGACTATACGCATTTGTTCAAGTTCCCCCATTTCTTCCAAAATAAAAACCTGCATTTCCTGTGCCCATATAGGGACATTACTTCCTCCTTTACTCAGAGCTTGCGCATACTTTAAAGATAGGGGTAAATCCTTGATCCGGTGTTTGGCCAACACGGTGGCTTGAAGTAACCATGGCCAACGTTGATCCGGATATTTTAAATAGGCATCATAAACAAAATCCAGCATTTTTCGGACTTTTTCTGGAGTCCCGACACTGACATAAACTTGGCTGGCCAATAGTAAGGGATAATGACTGTGAGGATCAAGTTCAAGTAGAAGTTCCAACCATTGTCGTAAAATACCATAGTCTAAGGCGTGATAAGAGAGTACTCTTCCTTGCTGTTGATCAAAAGATTGTAACCACAAAATTCCCAGTTTGGCGGCCACCACGGAATCTCCCAAGGTAAACAAACGAAGTTGTTCATAACTTGGAGGAAGGGGTAATTCTAGAATAAGGGTAGGCTTAGCAGGGAGTTGCAAATAAACGAATATCTGTAACAATAAGCTCCCAGCCAGTAGCCATTTAACTGGCTTAGGGACAAGGTTTAGTGTACGTTGTTTCATAAATTTTTGCGATAAAAATCAAACAAGCTCATCGCCGTGAGTAGAGTTACATAAACTGCAGTTTGTCCTATAATGTGCAACAAGTCCATCACAGTTCCTGTGTTATAAATCAGCCATTCAGTGCGGGTAAATCGATCAAAATGAGGTAAAAGAGTGGCCAGTAACTCAACGGCTCCCAAAGTGATTTGGGCCATGAGACCAATTCCGCTATTCAAGGGACTGTGCACAATAGATTGTAGGGCATCAATACTTCTGGCTAGGATATAAAAACCCAAAACTATGCTAAATGACGGTATAGCATGTTGAAAAGTGAGCACACAAAATAAACTGAGATTGGTGATAATCCACAATTCGCAAATCAGGGAGCTAGTCCATATTATGACTTGCCACCAAGGGGCATTCCATCCTAAAATACTGCCATAAAACACGGCCATCATCACTGCTACAATCCCAAAACCAAGTAATTTGCCCACCACAAAGGCGCCACGTGTGACTGGGAACGATAACCACAGATCTATTGAACGCTCATGAAATTCCCTAGCCACACTGGTAATCACCCATAAACTCATGGTATAAACTGCGATAATACGTAAAAAAGCCGCCAAAAAACTACTTTGAGTAGCTGCTGTTTCCGTAATTGTGATCGACCCTAAAAATGTGACAAGACCCATGCCCATACCTAATAAAATGGCGGACATAACCAATAATCGAGTATGTAATGCTTCAATGACCACATACCTTGAAAAACTAATAACATAATTGATCATAACTTAAGTCCCCACAATAACTGAATATTTTCAACTGCCTCTAATCCCTCCTTAATCAAGGAAGAGAATAATTTTTGACCTCACCTTAAACCTAAAAAAGGGAAATCATTTTAACCGCTCCTCGATCTTGAACAGAGCAATGAGTATTTATCCTCGATCCACTTAACCTTCTGCGGAATTCTGAACATGCAACTGCTCTCCCTATCTTTATTGCCCCCAAAACATGAACACAGATTACTAGGACTGCTGCTTATCACCCTACATATTGCACTTTATTGGGGTAGTCAGCTGCCCATTTTGATGAAAATTTCAACCCTATTGCATTTGGGACTGTTTCTCATCTGGCAACCCTTCTGGTCCAAACAAGACCCCTTAGAAACTCGCCAATGGATTACCCTTGGACTGCTTGCAATCCTTTTCATTACCTTCCTAAACTTATGGCTACTGACCCTATGGCAACTCTTTCTCATCGGCATTTTAAGCGGACGCGACTTGGCAAAACCCCGCGATCAAATCGTCAACCATGTTGCCATTTTATACCTGATCATCACCCTATTTACCATCAACCTACATGAATTATTCCTATTCCCCGGCTTCCTCCAACTCCTTGATCCAACCCTCTTAAAGTATGGACTGTTGCTCATTCCAATCCCCTTCCTTCTCATCCCCACCGACGATACTTTAGAATACCGTCATCAACTCAACCTTTTCCACAGTCTCACCTTCGTCCTATTCATCAAAGTCATTGCCCTAGGCAGTCTCACTTTACACCACTATTCCCAAACCGACTACCCACTGGCCCTTTTGGAACTCCTGCTCATCACGCTACTTTTAATACTCAGCAGCAGTTGGCTGTGGATGATTCTGATTGGACAAGAAGGACTAGATACCCCATGGAGCCGTGACTTACTCAATGTTGGCAGTGCTTTTGAGACTTGGTTGGAAGCCCTGGCCCAACCCAATCATTATAAAAATCAAACTCCTCAAGAATTTCTACACGCTGGCTTCAGTCAAATGAGCACATTGCCATGGATTGCCGGGATCAACTGGCAATCACCATACGGTAAAGAAGACCTTGGTCAATCCACCAAGCAAGCCATTAATATCACTGTACAAAGCATTGAAGTCACCGTCTATTCCCGATATCGAATTACCAGCAGCCACCACTTTCAAATCAAAATTTTCATTCACTTGTTGGAACATTTTCACCAAGCCAAACGTCGAGAAGCTGCTTTTGCCAAACAAGCCCATCTACAAGCCATCCATGAAACCGGTGCCAAATTAACCCATGACATCAAAAATTTGCTTCAGTCCCTACATAATATCAGCTCAGTAATAGATACTCATCCTCCAGAAAAATTTGGTGAAACTCAACGTTTTTTGCAAGGACAAATGCCCACCCTAACTCAACGTTTAAAACGCACTTTGGACAAACTGCAAAACCCCGTAGAAACCTCCTTTACCCATATACCCGTCAATTTATGGTGGAGCAATTTGAAAACTCGTTACCGCAAAAGTGGCATTGAATTTTTTGACAAAATGGCCACGGGCAACGACACCCTACTCATCCCAGAAGACTTATTCGATAACGTGGCAGAAAATGTCCTACAAAATGCCCTGAACAAACGCAACCGAGAGCCAAAACTGAAAATCGAAGTCACCTTAACCATTGATGAAAAACACAACCTGGAAGTGACCATCTGTGATGATGGCAGCGCTATTCCCCAAGATATTTACAAAGACCTGCTGACCACTTCAGTAAAGTCTAAAGACGGATTTGGAATTGGGCTCTACCAAGCTGCCAAACAACTGATCGATACCAATTATGAATTACAGGTCAGCCACAACGAACCTCAATACGTCTGTTTTCAACTGAGCAATATTCGCAAAAAAATCTGAAATTTATGATTAATCTCAAGCACTTATCCCAGAAAACTTGGAAAAATATCCAACTCTTTCCAATGCTCAATTTGAACTACCTCAATATCCTATCCAGATATTGGGAATTGATACTCTACAAAACCTATGCTGACCTGCGAGCGGAAACTGAACGCACCTATCTTGGCTTCCTATGGTGGATTTTTGAACCCATTCTCTACATGTCAGTCTTCTACCTATTTTTTGCAATACTGCTTAACCATCAAACTGACAACTTTGTGCCCTTCTTACTCATTGGACTCACTGCTTGGCAATGGCTAAAATCCTGTCTCTCCCACGGTGCAGAAACCATTCTTGGCAATCAACCCCTGATGCAACAAGTCTATTTGCCAAAAATCATCTTTCCCATTATTCTCATTCTCACCGACTCAGTCAAATTCCTATTCATTTTCGCCCTACTGCTCGTTTTTCTATGGCTCTACGGATTCCCCATAGGTTTACCCTACCTGGCCCTGCCGGTCCTACTTTTCACCCAACTCCTACTCACCATTGCCCTCACCTTCTGGTTAGCTGCCATCATTCCCTTTATTCCAGACCTGCGTTTTGTAGTTGAAAATTTACTACTCGCCCTCTTTTTCATATCAGGCATTGTGATCAAAGCTGAGGTGGTGCCAGAAATTTATCAACCTTATTATTATCTTAACCCCATTGTGAACCTGATAGAAGCCTATCGACACATCCTAATGTACAATACCTGGCCAAATTGGTCAACCTTACTGTTAATTAGCCTATTCTCCCTGATTGGCATTGGACTGGGCAGTCGTCTCATTCAACGTTTTGAACACATTTATCCCAAGATTATGCGCTAAGGTCATCTTATGAACACCGCCTTTCCCCTATTATCTTTACGCAATGTAGGTGTCTATTACAAACAAAAAAGAGGCATTTTTGGACAACCTTTTTGGGCTCTCAAAGACATTTCCTTTGACCTCTACCCTGGCGAAACCTTAGGCATTATTGGACGCAACGGAGTGGGTAAAAGTACCTTACTTCGTCTCATGGCCGGAATCATCAAACCCAACAGGGGCCATTTCATCAATCACCACCACCATCAAGCCTCCCTGCTGTCCTTACAACTTGGATTTGTCTACTATTTGACCGGACGGGAAAATGCCATTCTCAGTGGGATGCTGATGGGACTGCGTAAAAAAGACATCATGGCAAAAATGGACGATATCATTGAATTCTCAGGCCTACACAAATTTATTGACCAACCCATTGCCACCTATTCCTCTGGTATGATCGCCCGGCTGGGCTTCTCAGTTGCCTTTCAAGTAGACCCGGATATCTTACTGATCGATGAAATTTTAGGAGTGGGAGACGCTGAATTCAGTCAAAAATCTGCCAATGCCATGCGCGAAAAAATTCGCTCCAACAAAACCATTGTGTTTGTCTCTCACCATCCCGCACTCATTCAACAACTCTGTGATCGAGTGGTTTGGATTGAAGAAGGGGTCAGTAAGGCGGAAGGCGATACTCGCAAAATACTTCACGAATATCATCAATTCCTCCTGTTGATTTAACTCCCCACAAATTTACCTTCATTTGCGCTTAGCAGTCTCTTGAGCCGTTTTGATCAAATCAGGTAACACCTTATCCAAATGACTCTTGAGACCCTTGAGCACTTCTTGAGAAGCCTTATTGAGAGCAATCTCCAAACGTTTTTTCACAATCTCATCAATTTGTTGCTGTAACGACTGTATTTGGCTATCGGTTAACAAAGTGGAAAGGGAACTTGACTTTCCCAAATCTCGACCTGGGCTAACCACATCTTCTAACAATGGCACTTCTACTTTCTTTTTCATGAAAATGGCTTCACCATATATTGAATGTAGCTGACGAATCACAAAAAGAAACTGTATATCTTGTGTAGCGCATCTGTCGCATTGTATCTTCCTTGATTGATGCGCTTCGCAAAAAACGCTCAGCACATCCTACGCTTTCTAAGAGTATTCTTTTTATGGTGCGTTAGCTATAGTATGACTGAATAATAAATAATTCTCTCTCCTATAAAATCGGTAACGTTCTCGACCAGTAGCTCTGGTCTCCTCAGTATTGACAATAATTTCAACCGTGCGAGCAAATTGCTGCACGAAGGACGGCACAGTCTCAGTCAAATTGAACAATACAGTTTTATCTTGGGGACCTAGATTTTCAACGCTGAATTCAGTTGTGTAACCGATTCTAATAGGAGCATAGGCAGCAACATCAGGGTACATATCATGAGGTAAGAAACTTTCCTGCTTAAAAGTCCACATGACCTCATCCAACCTTTTGGCCTGTGACAAAGATTCCATGAGAATGTAAATGAAATAACCCTGATGCCATGCCTTATCAGCCAGTTGACAAACAAAACGATCACGTAATTCCTTTGTATGAATTTGAGTGAGTATATAAAAGTCAACCTGAGGCATAATCTAAACTCTAATCCAGTTCTGATAACTCATCTAAGTTAGAATCATCCGGCATGGCTGTGGGAGAAACCGGCGATTTTTCATGACTACGCTCAATCAAATACTGAGTCAATAGGGGAACGGGCCGCCCGGTAGCCCCTTTTTTCTTCTTGGCAGTTAACCAAGCAGTGCCCGCAATATCCAAATGTGCCCAATGATACTTCTTAGTAAAACGAGCCAAGAAACAAGCTGCAGTAATCGAACCAGCCTCTTTACCCCCCACATTAGCCATATCTGCAAAACGACTGTCCAACTGTTCCTGATAATCCTCCCATAACGGCAATTCCCAAGCTCGATCACCACTGACTTTACCCGCATTGAGCAAATCATTGGTCAAAGGATTATGATTACTAAAGAGACCATGTGCATGTTTTCCCAGCGCAATCACACAAGCTCCAGTAAGAGTAGCAATATCAATCACCACCTCAGGTTTATAACGCTCAACATAAGTTAACACATCACATAGGATAAGACGACCTTCAGCATCGGTATTGAGAATCTCAACCGTTTGTCCCGACAAACTGGTGATAACATCTCCAGGTTTAGACGCTTTGCCGCTGGGCAAATTCTCAACTGCAGGAATGAGACCCACAACATTTAAAGGCAACTGCAATTCTGCCAATGTGGAAAAACTGCCCAAGACACTTGCCGCCCCACACATATCAAATTTCATCTCATCCATATCCATTGCAGGCTTAAGTGAAATACCCCCTGAATCAAAAGTAACCCCTTTACCCACCAACACAATAGGATTCTCATTCTTCTTACCCCCTCGATATTCCAAAATGATCAAACGAGGCGGCTCCTCGCTGCCCTTGGCTACCGACATCAAAGTATTAAAACCCTGCTTTTCAAGTTGAACTTCGGTCAAAATTTTACAGGTCAATTTCTCATGCAACTGACAAAGTCCCTTCGCCTGTTCCGCCAAGTAAGAAGGTGTACAAATATTACTGGGTAAATTAGCCAAATCCTTAGCCAATCTAACTCCTGAACTGACAGCTTGAGCCTCACGGCTGGCTTGCTCTGCTAAAGTTAATTCCCGCCGAGAAGTGATGCTGAGAACGATTTTACGTAAAGGACGCCGAGTCGCCTCCTTTTTCGTCTTAAGTTGATCGAAAGAATACAAAGTGGCTTGAGCAGTCTCAATTGCATGACGAATTTTCCAAGCAGTATCTCGTCCTTTTACATTCAATTCAGTCAAGTAACAAACCGCTTCCATGGAACCAGTCTCATGTAAAGTGCGAATCGCTTCAGCAATGATTTTACGATACTGGGTATCTCCAAGCTCACGCTCTCGCCCACAACCCACCAATAAAATTCGATCAGACAATGTACCGGGAACATTATGTAGCAATAAAGTTTGTCCAATTTTGCCCTCCAAGTCCCCTCGACGCAAAATAGAAGACAAATGTCCAATACTGACCTCATCAAGTTGTTTAGCCGTTTCTGACAAACGCCGCGGTTCATAAATGCCAATGACGATACAAGCAGTACGTTGTTTTTCAGGATGACCGCTTTTAATATTAAATTCCATGTTCATTTCCAACAATTAAGGTTATACACAGGGTAATCTTGTGATTTCTAGAAACAAAATTTGCGATATAATGGTCAAGAATCCTTACCAATAGCGAACGTAAAATACAGTAATTTCTCCAATAAAAATCCCAAACAATCAATCATTTGATCTGCAGGACTGGACTTTGATTTACTGATTCTACACATTCTATAAAATTGGCGACCACTTTATATATCCCAGTAACAGGCATTATTTTAACAGGAATTAGAATAATAGGAATCCAAAAAATTGATTTTTCCATTTTGCCCAACCAGAATAGTCTTCTCATTTTACCCATTATTCGCAATTATTGGCAACAGGGTTACAAATTTTGACTTTTAACCCGTAGAAACTTACAATCATACTAGAATATCCATAAATTTACAATCTTAGGAAGCATTGAGTGATTATTACTCGTTATCTTTATCGTGAAATACTCTATACACTATTGGCTCTAACTGCCCTATTGCTGCTGATCTACATCAGCCATCGCTTCATGATCTATCTGGTACAAGCCTCAGTGGGCGCTTTGCCAGCCAATTTTATCTTGCAACTGCTGGGGCTAAAACTGCTCACCGATTTGATGCTCATTTTACCTCTCAGCTTCTTTTTAGCAATCTTACTCGCCCTCGGTCGCCTATATAAAGACAATGAAATCACTGCCTTAGCCGCCTGTGGCATTCCAGTTCCTTTTGGACGTATTTTGATATTGGGCGTCATCTTTGCCACTGGAATTGCCCTACTTTCCCTTTATTCAGCTCCTTGGGCCCATCATCAAAAAGAACAATTACAAACCCAGTTACGGAATTTAGCCGAAGTCACTGGTATTGCCGCTGGCCGTTTCAAAGAATTTAGCCATGGCAATGGCATTTTTTATGTAGAAACCACTGACCAAGACCATCATACTTTAACCAACTTATTTATTCAACTCAATCTTCCCAACAAACAAGTGATTATTGTAGCTGAACAAGGCTATCAGAAAATGCAAGGCAACGAACTGTTCATGGTATTGCTCAATGGTCATCGCTATGAAAATACCCTGGGTCAACTCAACTACACCCTCACTCACTTTGCAGAACACCATATCAAGGTACCCAAACAACTCGATACTACCCCATCAACCAAAGAAAACAGCCTCCCCACTCACCTATTGTGGGGTAATCCTCAACCTGCCTGGCAAGCTGAACTCCAATGGCGACTATCTTTACCGATCACCGTCATCTTACTCGCTGCCTTGGCAATTCCCCTATCTCATACGACACCTAGGCAGGGACAATATGCCAAAGTTTTTATCGGAGTACTTATCTACCTCATTTACAATAACCTACTGAGCATTGGCAAAAAATGGCTGGAACGAGGAGAAGTGCCCCTATGGCTTGGCTTATGGTGGGTACACCTCTGCCTGATTCTCATCATCCTTTTACTCTTTCACCTACCCGAATTTCAAAAACACCTTCTCACCCTAAAAAATAAACTAATTCCTCATCAACGCCATGAAAAAAATTGATCGCTACATTGGCCAAACCGTATTCGCCAGCACTCTCATTGTTCTCCTGATACTGGTGGGACTCTTCACCTTTTTTGCCTTCATTGACGAAGTAGATGACATTGGCAAACAAGAATACGGCACTTTGGAAGCCATTCTCTACGTATCTCTAGAAATCCCACGCACCATCTATGAACTGTTCCCAGCTGCTGCCCTACTCGGCAGCTTACTGGCACTGGGACTACTTGCCAATCACAGTGAACTCACCGTTTTACGAGCAGCTGGAATATCAACACTACGAATTTCCGGATCGGTATTAAGTGTAGGACTCCTACTCCTATTACTGATCATGCTGATAGGAGAAACTTTAGCTCCACTCAGTGGAGAATATGGAAAAACCATGCGTGCAGCCGCCCAATCCGAACACGAACAACAACAAATTGCCTTCAGCAGCCGTTATGGATTTTGGGCCCGAGATGGACAAGACTTTGTCAATATCCGCACCATTTTCCCTGACGGTCGTTTTGGCCACATCACCCTCTATGAATTTGACACCCATCACCAATTAACCAGTCTCACTCGAGCTAAAACTGCCCGGTATCTTGATGGAGAATGGCTATTTGAACAAGTTGAAAAAACCCTATTCACCCCCCAACAAATCACTCATCACTACCTGGAACAAACCACTTGGCAAGCCTTACTCAGTCCAGAATTGGTCAAAATTGTAGTCATTCGACCCGATCGACTCTCCACTTGGGGACTCTATCGTTACATCGACTACCTAAGCCAAAATGGCCAACGCACTGCCCAATACGAACTCGCTTTTTGGAACCGTTTAAGCTACCCTTTGATTAGCATCACCATGATTTTATTAGCCATCCCATTTGTATTTGGACAATTGCGCAGTGTTGCTATAGGACAACGCATCCTAGTTGGCGCTCTATTGGGAATAGGATTTTACATGCTCAACCAAACAGTGGGCAATATTGGTTTAGTATACGATCTCAGTCCCATTTTCAGTGCCCTCATTCCCCCCATACTATTTTTTGGACTGGCCATCTTTCTACTTAAACGCGTTTTATAACACCCCAATCACTTTTTTGACCAATTGGCAATCAACCTAGCAAGGAGTATAACTATGTTCACTGTTGAAGAACGAGTTGACCGTTTAGAAGACGTAATGATTCAAGTTTTACAAACCCTGGATCGTAACTCCAGGGAAATGCGCTTATCTCAAGAGCGTTCTGACCAAAGAATGGATGAGTTCAGGAAACATTCCGACCAAAAGATGGAGGAGTTCAAACAAGAAATGCGGGAATCCCGGGACCATTCCGAACAAAAAATGGAGGAGTTCAAACAAGAAATGCGGGAATCTCGGGAACATTCTGACCAAAGAATGGAGGAGTTCAAGCAGGAAATGCGAGAATCTCGGGACCATTCCGAACAAAAAATGGAGAAGTTCAGGAAACATTCTGAACAAAAAATGGAGGAATTCAAGCAGGAAATGCGGGAATCTCGGGAACATTCTGACCAAAGAATGGAGGAGTTCAAGCAGGAAATGCGAGAATCTCGGGAACATTCTGACCAAAGAATGGAGGAGTTCAAGCAGGAAATGCGGGAATCTCGGGAACATTCTGACCAAAAGATGGAGGAGTTCAAGCAGGAAATGCGAGAATCTCGGGACCATTCCGAACAAAAAATGGAGAAGTTCAGGGAACATTCTGAACAAAAAATGGAGGAGTTCAAGCAGGAAATGCGGGAATCTCGGGAACATTCTGACCAAGGAATGGATGAGTTCAAGCAGGAAATGCAAGAATCTCGGGAACATTCTGACCAAGGAATGGATGAGTTCAAGCAGAAAATGCAAGAATCTCGGGAACATTCTGACCAAAAGATGGAGGAATTCAAGCAGGAAATGCGGGAATCTCGGGAACATTCTGACCAAAAGATGGAGGAATTCAAGCAGGAAATGCGGAGTTCCAAGAGAAACATCGATAAGCAATGGGGGGAATTGACCCGAAAACTGGGCACCATGGCAGAAGATTTGGTTGCTCCCGGCATTCCAAATATTTTAAGGCAAGTGACCGGATGCACGGAACCACTTGATTATGTTGCAGTTCGAGTCAAGAGAGGAAAACCTATGGAAAGGGAATTTGATGTTGTGGCAGTTTGTGGGGAATGGGTTCTGATTAATGAGACCAAAAGTACTTTGCGTCCCGAATACGTTTGGGATTTTCATCAATTGATGCCCAGTGTCCCTGAATATTTTCCAGAGTTTGCTGGGAAAAAGTTCATCGGTGCCATTGCTTCATTGTATGTGGATAAAAGTTTAGTTACTTATGGGGAAAAGTTGGGACTGATCGTGTTGGGATTTGGAGAGGAATTGATGGAGGTGTTAAATAGCCCTCAATTTGTCCCCACAGTCTATTTATAATTGTCTGTTGTTTTTGATTCGGAGATTGGGATTTGCTTTCTTGTCTGTTTAGAGTTTAAATGGTCTTTTCAAATTTTTGTCTCGAGTTGATGTAGACAACGGAAGCAATCACTAAAATGATGCCTATCAGCAGAAATGCAATAGTGCGGTATAAGGTGGCCATTTGTGCCAAGTCAATGAGAATAATTTTGTTGATCACGATGGCAAATAGGATTAACCCTGTGTAGCGCAAGCTTTGGTTATTTTTCCAAATACCAATGATCAGGTAAATAATGGCAAATATTGCCCATAGGATAGAAATGCCTCCAAATTGAAATTCTGGAATTCTCCAATAGAGAAAGTGACTGATTTCTAGGGAGAAGTAGACGAAAATGAGGGCTAAGTTCATGAAACTTAAGAGGATAGAGAGCAGGAGAGAGGTTTTTAAATAGTTCCAACTGAGGTAAAACAGGATGAGGACAATTGTAAAGTCAAATAGTCGAATAAGGGCCATGGGGGTGTTGTCATCGATGGTATAAGATAGATGGGTTGAGAGTCCCCAAGAGAGGATGTCTAAGGTTAAAATTTTGATAAAGATGGAGAGTAATAGGGTGGTCAATACTTTTAACATCAGTTGGTTATTGGTAAGTAGAAATCGGTGGAGGAAATATAGAGTCATTCCACTCCAGAGTACTGTCAGCATGGGTAAGCGAAGGGGGGCATAGTGGCTAAATAAGGCGTTGAATTCCAGATTTAGGTATAAAAATAGAAATAGCAGGCCTGCCCAGTAAAAAGCGCCTTCTAAGAAGTGGCTGGCCAAGGTTAAAGGGGTGTCATTTTGGGGGTCGATGGCTAAGGTTTTAAAGCGGTCAAGGGCTTTGTTGGTGAGGAAGAAGGCGCCAATGATGGCCGCAATGCTGGCGCCAAATACCCATATTCGTTCAGCCAGTTGGTATAGGTAGTCAGTAAGGTGGGTGGGGTGGGGATAAAGGTCGAAGTGCCGAGGAATTTCAAAGTAAGAAAGACGCCAAAAAATGACCAGGTATAGCAAATAGGCCAGTTTTTTGATAAAATTGCTGTTGAGTTTAAGGCCCAACCATAGGAATATAAAGGCTTGGAGGGACCAGCTGAAAGTCAATAGTTCTTTTTCAAAGGTCAGTAACATGCTCCACGTGATGTAGAATCCAGTGAGGGCAATGAGGGCAATAATGAGGTTGCGATCGATGGGCCGGTGTTTGAGAAATAGGTAGGCGTGGAGGGCATAGAATCCACTGAGAAATAGGGAAAGGAATGAGGTATAGGGTTTGCTGGCATAGTATTGGTCAATCAGTGCATAAGCAATGCTGCTGTAAATGATGGCATTGATGATCAATTGGGCAATTTCAAGTAGGGTGGATTTTTTATTTTGAATAATGTTGTGGCTGTAGACCAGTGAGGAATGGAGAATGAAGAATAGGGTGAGAAAGGTGATGACGAGGAAGAAGTCTGAGATTTGGTAGTTGAGCAGGGAGCCTGAGAGTAGTAAGTAGTTGAATATAAAGGCTAAATAATTCAACAAACGCCATTGTTTGTAGTAAGCAATGATGAGAATGTTAATTCCCAAAATCAGTAGGTAACTGTATAAAATGGTTAAATTCGGTTCTCCTGCCCATAAGATGAGGGGACTGGTGTAGCCACCAATGAGGGCAAAAATGGCAAGTAGTAGGGAGTCTATGCGGATTGCTAAGGATATCGTCACGACCGCCACTATAGTCATGAGCAGGAAGGTATTGGGTAGGGAGATGAGGTGGTAAACTAGGTTGGCTGCATAGAGGGTAAAATAGAAGACTGCCAAGCCTCCGCCCATCAGTCCTTGACCAATGAGTTGGTATTTGCTTTTGAGTAGGTAAAAGCCGCCAAATAACATGCTCAGGCCAACTGTGCAGCCAATGAGAACTCGAATCAGGGGAACGAAGTAACCTTTGTGGATGGAATAGTTGAGGAAGTAACCCATGGCTAGGAGAATGGCGATGACTCCAAATCGGAGTAACCAGGTGGTGGCGATGGCATATTCGATGTTGATTTCTTTGGAACGATGTTCTTCACCAACGATGATCCAGTTCCATAAGGCATTCAAGCCTTCTTGTGCAGATTTGAAGAGTGGAAAAATAATGTTTTTTTCAGGAGAATTGGTTTTGGGGAATGGGGAGTGAGAAGGAATATTCTGAGGAGGGGATAAAGTGGGAACAGGTGCGGGATGAACGGCGATGAGGGAAGGTGAAATGGGTGGAGTGAATTCTGGTTGGGAAGGGGTAGATACGGGGGATTCGAGGACTTTGTTATGAGAATGGGTAGTTTGGAGAAGATGGGTAAGTTCCCTGATTTGTTGGTGTAGATGTTGATGGTGGTGATGAAATAGTTGTTCAAGACGAATCAATTTGAATAAAATGATGATCATGAAGATGAGTAGGGCGATGAGAAGGGGTTCGAGGGCCATACTGGATACTTTGAGAAATGGTTAGGGGAAAATAAATTTTTTGAAAATTGAGAGGTTTGAGTTTACCTCAGCGGTCTTGAAAATGGTTCGGATTTTGATTCAATTTTGATGTTTTGAGAATAGTTTAATTTACCATGCGCTTTCATCAAAACCAGATCTGTTTTTGGAACAGATCTGGCTAAAATGCTTGATGAATTGGGTGCAATCACCACCATCCTTTGTCTTCCCATTTCATGGGATTTGGGGGGGATTGAGATGAAATTTGAGGGGCAAGTGGTTTTTGGAGCACATTGGCTTGTTGAACAGCGGTTAGGATGGCTGTTTTTAATTCTTCACTGGAAAGGTGATGGGTGACTGGCAAGCGATAAATGGTTAAACCAATTTGGGCTAGAGCAGCGTCCATTTCTTGTTCCCGATAGGTGGTTAACGATTTATGTTCCAATTGGATAACACAAATTACTTGAGCATGTTGGTTGCAAATCACGTAGTCGGCCACCCGATGTTTTAATTTGCCTAACCAAAAACGACTTGATTTGTCCTTGCCTTCAACGTGTAAAAACCGCCCAAAACACAGTTGTGGAAAAATTAGGTACTCTGGAAACGCTCGCACCAGTTGCCCATAAATCAGGCGTTGAACCTCGTTTAAAGGAGATTTTTTGGCCAAATTACCTTTCACATCAATTTTAGTATCATTACGCCAAATAGACAGTATAATGACAATACCTAAGCCAATCGTCAACAATAATAAGATGGTTAAGCCTTGTAATACCGAGCTGAGAATAGGGTCCATAATCTGAATCAGAAATCAACAAAAGAGGATTCATTGTTGATTATCTGCCAACCATTTGTCAATTGATAATTCCATTCACATCCAAAATAAACTGTTCATCATATCTCATTGCCCTAGCACTCCCTTTTAATAGGATAGACCCAACTCACCTAAATATGCCACTCACTGTCCCTTTTTATATCATATTGACGTTTACAATCATCGCGGCTTTGACCAGTCATCTTTTCAATTTGACCCTGCCATTTGCCATTCAGTTGAATTTCACCAGTTTGATTACCTTATTTACTATACCCGTTCTAGGTGACATTTGGGCCCTGCTGGTTGCTTTAGTTGCTCATGACTACTTTCTCATGATTATGGAACCCCAACCAAATACTATACTTCTTATCGCAGAAGCCTTATTTGTCGGATTGACTTGGCAACGTTATCACCATAATCTCTTTCTATTGGACAGTCTATTTTGGTTATGTTTAGGACTCCCCTTGCTATGGATATCCTATATTTTAATTCCTGTTGATCCTCCCTTATCCTCCCCTATCATAATTAATACAGTTGGGAATGGACTGCTAAATGCTTTGCTGGCTCATGTACTCATCAGTTATTCTCCATTAGCCTATTGGAAAACTCACCCCTCTTTATACCGTCCCTTAAGAACCTTAATTCAATCTCCAAGCCGTCACTTATCTCACCAAAAAATTGCGGAAGAATTAAGACAATCTCAAGAAATGTTACGTTTGGTCATCAATACCATTCCCCAATACATTTTTTGGAAAGACACTCAAGCTGTTTACTTGGGTTGCAACCAAAATTTTGCCCAAATTGTCGGTTTAGACACTCCAGAAGAAATTATTGGCAAAACTGACCTTGATTTGATCAATTATCAACGCACTGACAGCCTATTCTTCCAAATGCTCAGCCGCTCCATGATCGCCGATGGCAAAACTCAATACCAGCACATAGAATCTCTCCAATTGGCAGAAGGAGATTGCCTATGGTTGGAAATGAATAAAATTCCCCTCCGAGATGGACAGGGACACATTATCGGAGTTTTGGGAAGTTTTGAAGACATCACGGAACGAAAACGCACTGAACAACGACTGGTTTACCTAGCCCATTATGACGAACTCACCGGTCTTCCCAACCGCAGCCTATTTTATGAAAAGGCAGTCTTAGCCATTCGCGATGCCAAACAACAAGGCAAACTCATCGGCCTTATGTTTGTCGATCTTGACCATTTCAAATATGTCAATGACACTTTGGGACATGTGGTTGGAGATATTTTACTCAAAAAGGTAGCTCACCGACTCACCCAATGTCTCAGAAAGGAAGACACCCTAGCCCGTTTAGGGGGAGATGACTTTATCATTCTCCTAGAAACTGTACAAACAGACCAAGAAATCATTCACATCACCCAAACCATCATTGATGCCATGCAAGTTTCATTTGACCTAAAAGGTTATGAAACCTATGTTACTGCCACCATTGGCATCAGCATCTATCCTTATGACGGTGAAGATGTAGACACCCTCTTAAAAAATGCCGATGCTGCCATGTATCGAGCCAAGGAAAAAGGACGCAATAACTACCAATTTTTCCTGCCCCAAATGAATGTCCATTCCCATAAACGACTCACCCTGGAATCCAAACTGCGACACGCCTTGGAAAGAAATGAATTTCTAGTCTATTATCAACCCCAAATGCACCTGGCCACTGGAATCATTGTCGGTGCTGAAGCCTTATTACGTTGGCAACACCCAGATTTGGGACTTATATTACCCTACAATTTCATTCCGCTAGCAGAGGAAACAGGGCTCATCGTCCAAATTGGAGAATGGGTACTACACCGTGCCTGCCTACAACATCGCCAATGGCGAGATAATGGACTACCTATTTTACGCATGTCTGTCAACCTCTCTCCTCGCCAATTCAGACAACCCAATCTCAGTCAACATGTTATCCAAATTGTTGAAGCCAACAATGTCGATCCCACCCTATTGGAATTGGAACTCACTGAAAGCATGTTAATGCAAGATGCCGATATGGCAGCAAAAATTCTACAAGAACTCAAAGATCGTGGCTTCCAACTGGCTATCGATGACTTTGGCACTGGCTATTCCTCACTCAGCTATTTGAGACGTTTTCCCATTGACAAACTCAAAATTGACCAATCCTTTGTTCGGGAAATTCCCACTAACCAAGATGACATGACCATTACCAGAGCCATTGTAGCCTTGGCCAAAAGTCTCAACCTAAAAGTAATTGCAGAAGGAGTAGAAACCAAACCCCAAGCCGCCTTCCTAAAAACATTACGCTGTGATGAAGTACAAGGTTACCTGATTGGAAGGCCAATGCCTGCCGAAGAATTCATCAAATTATTCCACCCATGACGCTTACCCATCCAAAAAGTGATTTTCTTATGAAATCCACCGCCCATCGATTCAATTCCCAAGTTATTGCTGCCTTACAAAATGAAACTCTGCAACAGGCATTGACCCGGACCCAACATCACTTTGTAGAAAAACGTCGTCAAGCTGTACATAATTTGCCAGAATTTGAAATTTTGCGACAACAAGGTGCTGAAATTAGAGAACACAGTTTGGCCCACCTAGACTTTTACCTAAATCAACTCGAAACTCAAATTCTGGCCCAAGGAGGTCAGGTGCACTGGGCTGGCACTTCGGAACAAGCCTGTCAACAAATCTTGACAATCTGTCAGGATGCACAAGCCCAGTATGTGATCAAAGGTAAATCCATGATCAGTGAAGAAATTAATCTCAATTCAACCCTAGAGAATGCCGGATTAACCGTCACTGAAACTGACTTGGGAGAATACATCATTCAACTGGCTCACGAACCCCCCAGTCACATCATTGCCCCTGCCGTGCATAAGACTCGAGAACAAGTGGCCACCCTATTCCACACCCATCATCAAGTTTATGGTTTCACTCAACAACTCTCTGAAATTCCAGAATTGGTCAACGAAGCCAGACAAGTGTTACGAGAAAAATTCTTGCAAGCGGAAGTTGGGATCATTGGCGCCAACTTTTTAGTGGCAGAAACCGGCTCCGCAGTCCTTGTTACCAATGAAGGCAATGGAGACCTAACCAGTCTCTTACCCAAAATCCATATCGTACTTGCCAGCATTGAAAAAGTAGTGCCCACCTTAGAAGAAGTGACTGTACTATTGCGCCTATTAGCCCGCAGCGCCACGGGTCAAGAAATATCAACCTACACCTCATTTTTCACAGGTCCCGCTCGGAATGATGACACCGAAGGCCCCACTGCTTTTCACTTGGTACTGTTGGACAATGGACGATCTAAACTGTTAGGTACTGAATTTAAAGACATTTTTCGTTGCATCCGATGCGGTGCCTGTTTAAATCACTGTCCAATTTATGGCTCGATAGGGGGACATGCTTATGGTTGGGTCTATCCGGGACCGATGGGCGCGATATTAACTCCCTTATTGCTGGGAATTGACAAAGCCAAAGACTTACCCAATGCCTCCACCCTATGTGGACAATGTGAGCCCGTATGTCCGGTAAAAATTCCCTTGCCGAATTTATTGCGGAAATTGCGTAAAAAACAACAACAAATGGGATTAACTCCCTTTTCCAGTCGATTGGGACTTTTGGGCTGGGCATGGTTGGCAAAACGCCCTTCATTATATCAGAGTGTTGTCAACTTAAAAATTCGTCTCTTAACTCGTTGGGGACGCAAAAAGGGGTGTTTTCGTTACTTACCCTTTGCAAAAAATTGGACCATTTCACGAGATATGCCCGTTCCTCAACAAGCAGAAACTTTTCTCAACGCTTGGCAAAAAAGTAAATTGCCTGCGAAAAATGACGAATCTTCCCCTTAAATACGAGGCTTGCTTTTACCAAAGTGCAGTCAATCTATTTTATGGGTGGGTTAATAGGCATATGTAGGATGGATTGACGACAGGAAGCCCATTCTAACATGTGCTATAGGATAGCTTTCCCAGTTAACATAGAGGGAAAAAACTACCGTCTCTCTCAAAAATGGTCGACAAATTTTAGGCTCTTAACAAGAATATTTATGAATTATCCAACTCATTTTGATGTCATCGTAGTCGGAGGCGGTCATGCTGGGACCGAGGCAGCCTTGGCGGCTGCCCGATTGGGAGTTAACACTTTACTGCTCACTCATACCATAGAAACCGTTGGCCAAATGTCCTGTAATCCTTCCATTGGTGGAATTGGCAAAGGTCATTTGGTCAAAGAAATCGATGCACTGGGAGGGGCAATGGCCCAAGCCGCTGACCAAGCCGGCATCCAATTTCGCATTCTCAATGCCAGTAAGGGACCGGCAGTACGAGCCACACGAGCCCAAATGGATCGACAATTGTATAGAATGGCAATCCGTAAAGCCATTGAGACCCAACCTCATTTACAAGTTTTTCAACAGGCTGTAGATGATTTAATCATACAAGATGATCAGGTTAAGGGTATTGTTACCCAATCTGGCATTCGGTTTTTCAGTCACACCGTAGTCTTAACTACGGGTACTTTTTTAGCCGGTCTCATTCATGTGGGATTGTCTCATTACCCAGGCGGGCGCATGGGTGATCCGCCAGCCAATACGTTGGCTCAACGGTTGCGCGATCTGCCATTTCGGATCGATCGTTTGAAAACCGGGACTCCCCCTCGTTTGGATGGTCGCAGCTTAAATTATGCGGTTATGCAAGTGCAACCTGGCGATCAACCCACTCCGGTATTCTCATTTCTGGGTCATGTTGAACAACATCCCACTCAAATTCCCTGTTACATCACACGCACCAATGAACGCACTCATGATCTGATTCGGCAGGGTTTGGATCGGTCTCCCCTTTACACTGGAGTGATTCAGGGCATTGGTCCCCGCTATTGTCCTTCTATAGAAGATAAAATTGTGCGTTTTGCAGACAAAACCAATCATTCAATTTTCGTAGAGCCCGAAGGTTTAGAAGTCCATGAAATCTATCCCAATGGCATTTCGACCAGTTTACCCTTTGATGTGCAATTGGCAATAGTGCGTTCAATTGTTGGATTTGAACAGGCTCATATTACTCGTCCTGGTTATGCCATCGAATATGATTTTTTAGATCCACGAGACCTGAATGCCAATCTGGCTTCTAAATTGATGTCGGGACTGTTTTTAGCCGGTCAAATCAATGGCACCACCGGTTACGAAGAAGCCGCGGCTCAAGGATTGATTGCTGGATTAAATGCTGCTTTATCGGTCAAGGGGGCAGGAATGTGGAGTCCCAGACGAGATGAATCTTACATAGGAGTGATGATCGATGATTTGATCACAAGGGGCACGAATGAACCTTATCGTATGTTCACCAGTCGGGCAGAATATCGTTTGTATTTGCGGGAAGATAATGCGGATTTGCGTTTGACTGAGCAGGGACGAGCATTGGGACTGGTAGATGATGAGCGTTGGCAGACGTTTGTAACTAAAAAAGAAGCTATTCTACAGGAGCAACAACGGTTGGGGCAAATTTGGGTGCGTCCTGAGCAAGAAGGAATGCTGGGAATTACCCCCATTCGTCGAGAAGTCACTTGTCTGGAATTGTTGCGTCGGCCAGAAGTTACCTATCAACATTTGTGTCAATTGCCCAAGGTGGCAGAGCAACAGGTGGTGGAGTCAGTTCAGCAACAGATTGAAATTGAAGCCAAATATGCCGGTTATTTGCAGCGCCAACAGTTGGAAGTTGCCAAATTGCGCCGTTATGAAGATATGAGTATTCCCCATCAGTTGGATTACCAACAAGTATTGGGCTTGTCCAATGAAGTTCGTCAAAAATTGATGGCTCATCGGCCAAGCACTTTGGGTCAGGCCAGTCGCATTCCGGGGGTAACTCCAGCTGCCATTTCTTTATTGCTGATCCATTTGCATAAGAGATCAGCAAGTCCCAATCACGCTTCTGATCAATCAGTTTGATTGATCAGGGTAAATTTTTGGGAACAATGTCAATTTTGGTTGATTTGGCGGTTCATTCGAGACCGGTCAAGTTGTAAAATCTGACTGGTCTTTCCTTTTTTCCAAAAGTGGTTTTTTGGAGAAGTCATAGTACATATCTTCCACAATCAATAGTGCTTGGGAATAGGTGTGATGAGCTTCTTCTAAATAACCGTCGCTGGCTGCAGAAGTGACTCGATTTAACAGTCGTTCACATTGAGCCAGTTTGAGGAAGAATTGCATACTTTGGGTAATTCCCAAGGTGTTTAATAGGGCTGGATGTTGGTTTACCAAGGGCCAAACGTGTAACTCTAGGAGACTTTCAATTCGCGCGAGAATGCCTATATGATCTAGGTTTGCCAATTCTTGCGCCAATTCTTGCATTTCTGAAAGAAACTGGTGTAAACAGTCACTGAGGTCTAATAGAGGTTGGTCAGTGGAGTGAATGATTTTGGCATGTTGTCGAATGTGCAGGTGCCAGAGAATGAGACCGCCAATGGCTAGAAATAAGGAAATGGAATAGATCCATAGGGTGTTTGGCCATTGCTCTGGGGAGACCGGGGGCTTGGCTGCGCTGAGCAGAGCGACAAGTAAGGCGGTGAAAAATAGTAGTGAGCTGAAAGATAATAATCGCATAGTTTTAAGGGGCCATCAGGAAGATTTGGTATAGGGCATGTCCAACCCCGGTCAAGGCTTCTCCAATGATCAAACCGGAAGCCAAGGGTATAATTTTATGTTTATCAAAGGCTAAGCCGTGTCGTCTTACCAGCCACATTTGAGTTAAGCAGCCCAATCCATAGCCTAAGGTGATGGAGAAGGGTAGATACATGGCAAGGCCAATGAGCACGCCAAAACCAGCAATGGGGGCTGCACCCAACAGGAGTCCAATGAGTGCACCGAGTGCCAATTTGTCAGTGGGAACGGTATTGTTTTGTACCAGGTCTACAATGCTGGTTAAAACTGTGGCTTGAGGGGCAGGCAGTAAGGTACCTTCTCCAAATCCACCTTGTTGGTTAACCCCAGATCGCCAAAAAAGGTAGACCACTGTGCCTGCAATGAGTACCCCTAACCAACTGGTGGCGAGTTGGGCCAGTTGTTGGAAAAAGGGCCGAGCCCCAACTAAAAAGCCGGTTTTCAGGTCTTGCATCATGTCTGCACTTTGTCCCACCGCAATGGCAACGGCTAGGGTGACCAGGAGGACTGCCGGGATGTGGCCACCGAGGGCAGCTGCCATCAGGAGCACTGTCATCAAAGCAATGCCTGAGATGGGGGAAACATCAGTTAAACCAGTGGTTTGAGTGACTACCAGACTGGCCAGTAGCAGCCAAGTGATACCAATGATGATGCCAAGGAGGACTTGGGTGATCGAGAGTCCCGGCAATAGGCTGAGGGCAAAGAATAGTAGGATAATGGCAATGAGGAAGCCGGGGACCAGTATGGAGAGTGGCAATTCATCGGGTCGAGGGGAGGGGGAAGCAAGGGAGTGTTGGATTCCCTGCGGATGAGAAGAGGAGTCTGGATGAGTGTGGTTTTGTTGTGGATGAGGTTTGGTTTGACGGTGGGCTAACCAAAGGGAATGTAAGGCTGCTTTGAGCACGGGGAAGTGAATGATAACGTCCATGAGAGCAGCGCCTATCAGAATCCCAATTCCCAAGGGTCTTAGCAGTTGTTTATAAATGGCGTCCACCAATTCTACAGTGTCGAGTTCCGAGGGTAGCCAGCCCAAATTGACTGCAGATGGAGAGATAAACCACCAGGCAATCAGTCCTCCCCATAAAAAAGGGAGTCCTGCTCTGCCTGATAACAGTCCCGCGGCAAAATTCAGGGGAGAGAGGTAAATGGCCAGGGAGAGATAGGCCGGAAAGATTCCCAAATGCAGTTGCAATTCTTCATATTCCAGAATGCCGGGAGAGTCTAGTATTCCGGTGAGCATGAGCCATTTCCAAATGGCGCTGATGGCAAAGCCTATGGCGAGTAATTTGACTTTGTCCAGGTTGGCTGGTCCAGAGCGAATTAAGGTAGCTACAGCAGTCCCAGTTGGGAATCTTAGACGTTGGATTTCTATGAGTTGCTTTCGCAGAGGGACAATGAAAAGGATTCCCAATAGGGCTCCAGCCACTCCAGCAATGAGTAAAGGGAGCATGGAGAAGGTTAGTTTGCCTTGGGCTTCTAACATGAAGAAAGCGGGGAGCACAAAAACCACCCCAATGCCTCCAGAGTTGATGCCGGAGGCAATGGTTTGGTTGATATTGTTCTCTAAGATGGTGCCATTACGTATTACCACGCGTAGGATTACATAGCCTACAATGGCAGCAATGGCTGAGCCACAGATGGAAAATCCCAGTCTTAGGGTTATATAGACAAAGGCTATGTTGAGAATGATGCCTTGAGCAATTCCCAACAGGATGGCAGTCAGGGTGTTTTCACGGTAGGTCATTTGCTTACTCAATAAAAAGGTGGCTGTAGGAGAGGCCAATTGCGGCAACCATACCTATTATAAGTAATGGATAGAGGATTCTGCCAGCCAAATTCAGGCGATCGATGAACAGTTTTGTGGTCGGGTCACTGCTACCCTTGACATGAGATACTACGGAGACCACTAAGATAAAGACAGCCAGAGCATAAATCAGATAGAAAAAGTATTCCATCAGGACTAGGTAGTCAATGCTATGGAGTTCGGAGGCCAATTTGAGATGGTATAGGGAGCCGGTCATGATTAAACTGGTGCCCAAGGTAACTCGAGTTGAGAAGGCACTGTCGGGAATGAAGAAAGCAAAGTAGCCCAATAGGACGAGAAAGATGAGGGACAGGGAGTTTTTGAGAATGAAGTTCATGATGTGTCTTTTGATGGTGATTACCGCGTTGAATTGGGAATATTCAATGCGTTGTTTAGAACCGAATAGTTCTGGCAGTCCCAATGTGGAATCATTTTTCTTAACATCTTGATAAAAACCCACTTTACTGACTTTCCAACCTCCGACGGTAAATACTTTTTTACGTTCAAATTGTTCCGCCAACATTTTTCCACCTAACCGTAGGGAACTCATGCCCTGGGTATCGACTACATAAATTAAGCGGTCTCGAGTTAAGTCAAGATGACGAAATTTAATAGGCAAATTTTGTTGATCAAGAGGATAATCCCGGAAGTCAAAGTCTCCTTTGAATTTGGTTTTTACCCGATAAGTGCGCGTGGTAACTCCTGGTTCCAATTGGGAGGTTTGAGAAATAATGGGGACATCCAATCGATTACTTTGGGGGTTTAGGATGTTGACAAATTCAATTTGGTCATCTCGAAATTCATCTGTGAAGCGAAACCAGAGGTAAAAATCAGCTTCAAAATAGCCAGTTTGAGTGTTTACTTCACTGATTTCGTTGAAATCAATGCCTGTATAGACCACTCTGGCTTTGCGCATGAATTTGTTGTTGACGATGACGATTCGTTTGTCCAAGACTTCTTGTAGAACGTTGTCAATGCCTCTTAAAGTGGCGAGGGGTTGATATTGGTAGGAAGCGACTACAGGTTGACCTTGTTTGTATATTCCAATGGGAATACTTTTGATCGCATCACCATGCTCATCAAAATAGAGGCGTCCAGTGACACCTTCTACTGAATTTTCTAGGCTGGAAAAACTTTCTATACTGCGTTTTAATTGAGTTCGCAGGGTTTTGAGGTTTTGATGCGTTTCCACTGTTTTTAAGGCTTGTACAATGACTGCAGTACTGTCATAATACATGGCTGATGTAATACTGGGTTTGGTTTGGTAACGTTCAATAAAACCATATTCAAAATCCTGAGCTTTTTCTCCAGCAATGTCTGCCAAAAAAGGTGAAGTGGTGTAAATTCCATTGGTATAATAGCCCGGGCTGGTCCTTTCTTGGGGAATTTGTTGTAACATGTCCAGGAAGGAACTGCTGGAAAAAGGATCGGCTCCGATAATTTGGAGATCATTGATATATTTGGCAGCGGTGATGATGGCAATCGCTTCTTTGGCATGAGTGGCTACGAACAGTAATTTCTTCCCATCTTGACTTTTCAGATCAGCAATCATGGTATTTAAAACGCTCTCAAAGTTATCCTTCTCGTTCGTATTAAAGCCCCATTGTTGATGAACTTCCATTCCCAACACTCTCGCAGTTTGGGAAAATGCTGTGTTTAAAGTGGAACCAAATATGTTTTGATCGTAGATAACATTGCCTTCTTGATAACCTAAAATTTTGTTAGCGTAATTGGCAAGAAAGGCACCTTGGTCTGTGTTGTTAAAAGTGGTGCGAAAATACCAATTATTCTCCAAAGTCAATTTATCCGCGGTGGCTGTGCCTGAGACAGCAGGAATTTCTTGATCATGATAGATGGGAGAAGCAGCCAGAGAAGTGGCACTGGTATAATGTCCAATGACTGCAATGGCTTGGGTATCTTGAGCAATTTTTTGAGCGATTTGAGTGGCTAAAGCGGGATCATTTTGGTCGTCAAACACCACTAATTTCAAAGGTCGGCCCTGTATGCCACCTTCAGCATTAGTTTGCTCTAGATACAATTGGGCTGCCTGTACCATGGCTTTGCCATTTGCTTGGTTATTGCCAGTCATAGGACCCACCAAAGCCAGGGATAAAGGTGCGTTACTGGTATGGGCTCTAAACACCATGAACAATAACATGAAACTGACCAAGAATAGCAGGCTCCAAAAGGCAATAATCTTTTTAGTCCTTGCGCTTCGTTGAGGTTTTAAAGGACGTCCAAGTTTTGGGATTCCCAAAACAGTTTTTTTAGAAAGCGGAGAAGCAACATAAATAGGGGTTTCACTCATAAGTTATGCACTCAATTATTCCTTAACCAAGGGTTGTATTGACCAATCTCGGATATGTTGGCCGCCTAACGCCATGTTATACCAATTCTTTATCCAAGGCTTAACTAAATATTGTGAGTTTGAAAAGTAAATAGGAATAATAACCGTTTGATCTTGATTTAAAATTTGTTCAGCCTGTCGATAATGCTTTGCCCGTTGAACTGGATCGGTATGTTTTTGGGCCAATTCCACAGCTTCGGCAAATTCCGGATTCTGCCAACCCACCCAATTGATTCCCTTAACAGGATGAAATACTTCAAATAGCCAATTGTTGGCATCGGGATAATCGGCACACCAGCCCATGCGAAACAAATGATGAATTTTACCTTCATCGACCGCATCCATGTAGGGATCAAATTCCATAGCTTGGACATTGATCTCAATATCAAGGTGATATTTCAAAATGGTTTTAAGAGCCTTGGCAATTTCCTCATGGGTTTCAGAGACTGGATGAATCAGAGTCAATGTGGGAAAACCCTGTCCCTTTGGATAGCCAGCTTCTGCCAACCATTGTTTGGCCTGATTTGGATTGAATAAAGTGCCCATTCCCTCAGTGGGACTAATGGAGCCAAAAATAGGTGGACGAGTAAAGGTATTGGCCAATGTATGTCCCCCACCAATAACGACATCCAGAATAATCTGCTTGTCCACTGCAGCGGCAATTGCTTTACGAACCAACACGTTATCTACTGGAGGAAGACGAGTATTGAAACCATACCATTCGGTACAGAAACCGGGAGCAATGCGTCGGTCCTTGCGCAACACAGAATCAGTTTGGATGCGGGGTATTTCCAATTGAGGCAAACGCAAATAAGTCTCTCCCCCAATCAAATCAAGTTCATTATTCTCATACATAGCCAATGCCAATGAACTTTCAGGCACAATGTGATAATGTATTTCTGGTATGCTAACTTGACTGGCTTCATAAAAATCAGCATTTTTGACCAGAATTAACTGTTGTCCCTGTCTCCATTCCTGTAACTTATAGGGACCATTGGTTTGAATATGCTCTGGCTTAGTCCAATTTTCACCTTGTTGCTCAATCACTTTTCTAGGCAAAGGATGATAAGTCCATAAACTGGTCAAGGCTGGAAAATAAGCAGCGGGATATTCCAAAGTGAACTCAACGGTATAATCATCAAGTGCCCGCACTCCCAACTCCAAATCTTTTGCCCCATTTTTGTGAATAGCTTCTGCATTCTTAATCGCATATAAAGTATAAGCTTGAGGCGCATCCAATTCTGGAGTTAAATTGCGCCGAATAGCCCAAACCACATCATGGGCAGTCACCGGCTGTCCATCAGTCCATTTCACATCTTGTCGCAACTTAAAAGTATAACGACTGCCCGAATCATCCACTTGCCATTCCGTAGCCAATTCCGGAATAACTTGGTAAGTTTGAGGTTCAAAATCAGTCAGCCCGATAAAAAGTTGCTCCACCAATTCAAAGTGAATCACTTCCCAACTGAGACCAGGATCAAGAGTGCTTAAATCACCTGCGATAGGCAATCTCAAATAATCGGTATGAGTTGGTTTGGGAGAAGAAGCGGTTGTAGACTGAGTTTTAGCAGCTTGAAGGGAGGCATTTGACCTGCCTTGTTCACAACCATTGAATAATAGAGAGGAAAAAATTGCAACTGTAATGATGAGGGGAAAATTTAACAAAGGAGGTTGATAGATCATTTTTATTTCGCTCCATACACCTGACTGATGGGAATCAGCGGAGAACTCGACAGGCACTAAAAATAGTTATAAATTTAGAAATACTTATAAATTCAGTTAAAAACTTGTCTACCCAACGTTGAGAACGATTTCCAACAACACTCAACTCACAACCACTGGTCGTCAATCATTTCAAAGCAGGGCAGACGAAATTGTCTAATAACTAGAGAATGGGACTTTATCCCATTTACTTACTGGCAATAGCCTCCAACTTCTTAGCGGAAATAATCTGTCCATCCAAGGCTGCTTCTTTGGCAGATTGGCCAAAAGCTACACTCATCAAGGTACTATAATAAACCGAGGGAATGTTGAATTTAGTGCCGTACTTCTTGTTGATATGTTCTTGATAAACCTCTGTATTCATCTGACACACTGGACAAGGCGTCACGATCATATCTGCCCCTCCATCATAAGCCGCTTCGAGAATATCCTTAACCAGAGCCTGACTTTTTTCTGGTTCAGAAAACATCAAGGCACCCCCACAACAAGACACTTTTTTGTCGTAGTTTTCCACTGGAGTTCCACCCAGCACTTCCACCAATTTATCCAAATACACCGGATTCTCAAAAGATTCCCCGGCAATGCCAAATGGACGATTGGTTTGACAACCCACATAACCGGCAATCTTGATATCAGCCAACGGTTTTTTCACATGCTGTTTGATTTCCTCATAACCCACATCTTCAATCAGCACTTCCACCAAATGGCGAACTTTTTTCTCACCCTTAAACTCCAATCCAGCCTCTTTCAAAGCCTCATTGGCATCCGTTTTCATCTCTGCATCATGATTCAAACGTTCATTAGCCTCCCGAGTCGCCAACCAGCAAGCCGCACATGTGGCCACCAAATCTTGTCCGGGATGCTCCTTTTCTGACAAAGCCAAATTACGAGCGGATAATACCAACCGGGGCAATTCTCCACCTCCAGCATAACCAATGGAAGCGGAACAACAATTCCAATCCGAAATCTCATTTAACTGAATATCCAATTCCTTACAAATACTGACCGTGGATACCCACTGATTATAGGCAGAAGCCTTCTTCTGCGAGGAACAACCGGGATAAAAAGAATATTCTCGTTTTGCCATAATGACTCTCCTTAACTTTTGGATTGCAAACGTTCGAGTGCTTTTGCAGCCTTGGTCTCTTCAATTTGTTTGGCCTTATTTAGGGCGGCTTTTAACCCCTTGATATCCTTACACCCATGACCCCCTAAGGCTTCCATGGGATCCATGCGTTTGGTTTTCAACATTCCCAAACCCACTTTTTGCATCTTCAAAGAAGTCTTAATTCCTTCCGCCAAACCATTCATGAAATACAACTGCAAGCCCAATTGCAACTCATTCACTCGCCCTTTTTTCAGCAAGTTATCCCAAAACCGTTTGGCAAATTTGGCTGTGGGCAGCTCTTTTGGCGCCAATCCTTGCCGTTGGGCATAATGGGCCAACCCGTGCATGATGTGTGTAATCGGCAATTCTCTGGGACAACGGGCAATACAATTATAACACGATGTGCAAAACCACATGGAACTGGACGTCAACACTTCTTCCCGCTTATTCGCCCGGATCATCATGAAAATCTCTTGAGGAGGGTGTTCCCAATGGGGACCCAGTGGGCAGGAACCGGAACACACTCCACACTGCATACACATCTTAACCCATTGGCCCTCTTCAACATTCGCTTCCACTTCTCGCAAGAAGGTATTACGATATTTTTCAACTGCTTGACTCATTGAAATCTCCTCTGCTCAGTAACATAACACTCGTTGGAAATAGAATGTTAGCCACTGATTCAATTGGGTTATTTACTAAAATGACAGTTCCAAAATGGAACCAAACGACCCTAAAACGTTACAGAAAACTCGATCGATTCTTAAAAATCAGTCCAATCTGAACTCAACTGCAAACTGCCCGTTTCTTTCGAACTTGAAATGGGCAGTCTTGCCAAAACTTTTCTCCTCAGCGAAGAGCACTTAGAACTTAAATGGACTTAACCCAATTCTCTGAATAGTGGTTTCCATCTCATTGATAATTTGAGGAATACGAGCCAAATCAGTGATGGCAATCTCATAAGTTTGCACCCGTTCTCTTTCCAAATTCAGTTGCTTCAGAGTGTCGTCAATCTTGGAAGTACGGATGTGTGCCAACTCGGAACCCTTGACAAAGTGACATTGATAGTTGTCACCTTTTTGACATCCCATGAGAATGACGCCATCATAACCGCTGTTCAAAGCGTCCGTGATCCAAATGGTGTTGACTGAGCCCAAACAACGTACAGGAATGATTCTCACGTAAGCACTGTACTCAATACGATTCATGCCCACCATGTCCAAAGCAGGATAGGTATCATTCTCACAAGCCAATAGGAGAATGCGAGGCTTTTCTGAAGACTCATCTGGGACATTGACCGCTTTGATAGCCTGTCCTACTGTGTCGATAGAGTAATTCTCAAATGAGATTACACGGACCGGACAAGCGCCCATGCAGGTTCCGCAGCGACGGCAGCGCCCTTCATTAAATACAGGGTAGGTTTTCTCATCTTCATTGATGGCCCCAAATGGACACTCTACTGTACAACGTTTGCATTGTGTGCAACCCTC
This sequence comes from Thiomargarita sp., assembly GCA_020721005.1. Classification (GTDB taxonomy): domain Bacteria; phylum Pseudomonadota; class Gammaproteobacteria; order Beggiatoales; family Beggiatoaceae; genus DYNP01. The sequence goes on along the minus strand of DYNP01000005.1, from coordinate 147,962 downwards.
TTTACGGAATCGAGGGAAACTCAAATCTCCCGAACGGGGATGAGCGGCTCGGCCCAAAGCAGCATTCTCCAACGCTTGGATAGCCTTCATGGTCGCTCCAGTAGCATCTTCCATAGCCTGAGAAATGTCCATGGGTCGACGCACGGGACCGGCTGCATAAATGCCAGTGCGTCTGGTCTCATAGGGGAAACAAATGAAGTGGGAATCAGTAAAACCATGTATCAATTGCGGCATGTCTTTACCTTGCCGATAACTGAGGTTCAATACTGATTCAACCGGTACCAAAGTTTCTGGAGGCGAGGCTGCAACGGGTTCTTCCGATGCGGAATCCCCTGCCTTTTTCTCCTCAACTTTCAAAGGAATGGCTTCAATATCGATTCCTGAGTTGGGCAGCATGCCCGTGGCCAACACCACTAAATCAGCGGTGTCTTCAACTTCTTCATTGAGAATCAAGTCTTTGAATTTAACAGTTAAATCGCCACCGTTTGGCAATACACTGCTGGCCTGACCTTTGGTAAATAAGATTCCTTTGTCCTGACCGCTGCGATAAAAGTTTTCTCCCCCAAAACCGGGCATTCTCAAATCGGTGTAGAGAATCAAGGTATCAACTTCAGGATTGGCATCTTTGAAATACATGGCTTGTTTAACACTGGTCAAACAACAGTGTCCGGAACAATAGGGCAGGTGACCTTCAGTTTGACTGCGTTGGCCAGCACATTGAATGAAGGTCACTTTTTGTACTTCTTTGCCATCTGAGGGTCGCTTAATGGGACCGCCATTGGCTTGACGAGCCAGGGCTTCTAAGCCCAATTGGTCAATAATATCCGGACTTTTGCCAAATGAGAATTCAGTCAATTTTTGAGCGTCATAGGGTTTGAAACCGCTGGCTTGAATAATGGCCCCGACATTTTCTGTGCTCGTGCCCCCACTTTCATGCGCAATTGTGATCGCAAAACGACCTGGAGCGCCGCTGGTGTCCGCGACTGTGGAGTTGAGATGCACTTTGATTTTTTGATGGGATTGCACTTGCTTGGCTAGGTCTGCAATGCCAGTGGGTTGAGGGTCTTTGAAGGGAGATTGATAGGCAACACGCCGATGTAATTGAGCGGCCATGCCTCCCAAAGCGGCTGTTTTTTCTACCAAAGTGACATGATAACCGGCTTTGGCGGCTTCAAGGGCAGAAGTCATGCCGGTAATGCCACCTCCTACTACGAGGATATGGGGAATGCGTCCTTGTTCCTGGCTGGGAGCGGGAATATTCATGTATTTGAGTTCCGCACAAGACATACGGATATAGTCTTCAGCCATTTCCTGAGTATTTTCCTTAGCTGCTTCAGTGTCTGGTCTCACCCAGATCACTCCTTCACGCAGGTTGGCTCGGGACATGGCCACATTCTCAAAGTTAAAAGCTTCAGTTTTTGCCCGTTTGGAACAGGCTGCAATCATCAAATGGGTGATTTGTTCCGAATCGATATCGCCTTGAATCAGCGCCACTCCTTCGCTGCTACACAGCAGGTCATGTTGTTTAATCAGAGGAATTTTTCCCTCCTTGGTGGCCACTGCAGCCAACTGATTGATATTGAGTCGTTCCCCAAGGCCACATCCTTTGCACAGATAAGCCGCAAATTTTTTGTCTGCCATAGTTTTAAGCCTCCGCTCCGGCAACTTTGTTGATAACTTGAATAGCGCGCAAACTGCTGGCAGTTGCATGTTGAACTGCTCGATTGACATCTAAGGCATCTGATGCACATCCCGCAGCAAATTGGCCACCATTCTTGGGATCGAATTCAATAAACCCACTTTCATTTAAGGTGATGTTGATTGGCAATTGGGTGAAGTCGACGCTGGGTTCCATGCCCACCGCCAATACTACAAGGTCATATGGGGTGCTATAACGTTGATAACCTTCGGTATTTACTCCGTTTAAGATAGGATTCCCTGTACTTTTATCTTGGGTAATACTGGCCACTTTGGATTTGATAAAGGTCACGGTGGGATCTTGCTTTACTTTTTGGTAAAGGTCTTCAAAACGGTCAATGGCCCGAATGTCGATGTAGTAAATGTTGGCTTTACCTTCATCTCCATATTTTTCCCGAATGTAGGTGGTCTGTTTGAGAGTGGCGGTGCAACACATACGAGAACAGTGTTTCAAGTAATTACGGTCCCGGGAGCCAGCACATTGAATGAAGGCAATATTTTTGGCTTCCTTCTGATCGGAAGGACGCAATAATTTACCCCCGGTGGGACCCAAGGGATCTGCCATTCTCTCAAACTCAACACTGGTAATGACATTGGGAATGCGATCATAACCATAGGGTTGAATCTTGTTGGCATCATAGGGTTTCCAACCTGTGGCCCAGATAATAGCACCAACGGTAATTTTCAACTCTTGGACTTGCATATCCAAATCAATGGCATTCACTGGACAGGCTGCCTTGGCTTTGCTGGCTTCTTCAGTTCCAATGATGCGAGAATCTATAACATAACGTTGGGGATAAGCCATGGCAAAAGGTAAATAGGCACTTTTACGTTTGTTGAGCCCATAGTTATACTCGTTATCAAATTCTGCAGTGACTGCATTGGCACAAGCTCCACAAGCAGTACAATTCTCATTGACATAACGAGGGGAAAGTTTTAAGGTCACACTGTAATTCCCAGTGTCTCCAGTTACTGAAGTAACTTCAGTCAAGGTCAAAATTCGCAGGCGACGATTGCTCTTGATACGACGCAGATTAATTTCCATGCCACAGGTGGGAAAGCACATTTTGGGAAAGTACTTGTAGAGTTGTGCCACTCTCCCTCCTAAAGAAGGATTTTTTTCAATTAAAATCACATCTTTACCGCATTCAGCAGCTTCCAAAGCAGCGGTCATTCCGCTGATTCCTCCTCCCACGACCAAGATGGTCTGGTTGGTTGCAACGACATTTGTCATGCGATTCCTCCAATATTTTCAGTCTTAAAAATGAAACCGGTTAAGTTTTTTAAATTGTGTCTGGGTGGTATTAAGTAAAATTCTTCTCCTTAGAAATTTGTAGGCAGTGGAAAAGGCTGTCAGGAAACATTACATTTTTTGTTAGGAGTTATGACAATCAACTCACCTTTTCAACCCCATAACTTTGGAATCAATAAAATTTGCTTTCTGAACTGAATGCAGTGTTTCAGTTTGTATCGGTGAAATCTCTCTCGAAGTCTTCTATCGTATAAGATTTTTCCTTAACGGGTTCCCTTGGATGTTAGTTTTACTTATTGTAGACTTACACCACAATGGGACCGTTATAGTCCTTATTGGGATCGGTTTCATCTACATTTTCAAGTTCCCGCCGCCGTTGTACTCTCTTTTGCAGGGCATCATCGCGGGTGACAATGTGCATTTCTCCAAATAATACCTGCTTCAAGAGTTTAAAACTGTACTTTAACAAAGTTAGATCATCTTGTTTTAGGACTTCTAAAGTGTCAGGATCAATTTCGTACACTTCGGAGAATCCGGGACTGAACACAAAATTCCGAAAACTGTCCAGATTGTAGCTGCCTAAAAAGAAGAATTGATAGCTGCGAGGAGTGGGTTTGCCTACTGCAGGTCCCGCAGAACGTTTCTTGAGAATGATCTGTCGCCATTCCCGATTCATTTCATCATAGATTTCCAAACCTTGTTCAAGACGATAGTCTCGAATAGACAGAATACGATCCTCCTGATGACCTTGACAGTGATCTTCTTTGATCAAAAAGTAGTAATTCTCATCACTTAATTGTTCCTGATGCCGCATGGACATGAGCCCTAAGGCATAGTATCGACATACTGTCGGACGATCTTCATAGACACTACATCCCTCCGCAGTGACAAAGGGACAGATGGGTTTGTCATCTAAAGTGCGAATCCGTACTCCCGGCATACCTTGTGCGTCCATTTCAAAGGGCAAGGTATACTGAGCTAAAAATTCTTGGGAAGTGAGCCCCAGTCGTTGTTTCAAACGCAGAATGTCATAGGGAGTGAGTTGTATCTCAATGCAGTGACAACATTCGTTAAAACAGGCAATGTCGCGATGACAACGGAATTGAATAGTATCATCTAAGGATAACCTTACTGGTTGTAATGGGCTGGTGGGCGGTGAATTGGGGGTGTCGTGGTTACTCACAATGGCCTCGGGTATTTTGCAGCAAAACAAAGGGTTAAAATCAATGCAATAGAGTTTATGACAAGTGATGTTGGTTAGGCAAGTGGTTTGACAGTATACACATTTTTTTAACTTTTACCAAGTTTTTAGTGAGACAGGGGGAAATTGCTTTATGCCTTTCCTTGAGAAGGAAGGAGGGGAATTGAAGGACAGGGGGATCGAAATTATTTGCTTCTTGGGTGGCGGTGCCCGTAAAAGTGGAGTAGTCAATGCCGGGGGTTGCCCATATTAACTTTTACCGTCAAAATTTGTTAGATATCATCCTAAAAAAGGGATATACATCCTTTTTTGAAGAAATACTCTAATAAGAGGAATCGTTCCTTTATCCCTTTTTAGACCTCTTGCAGAAGTAAATGATGCGATAAAGATAAGATACGAAAAAATAAAAGGGAAATTCCCGTTGGAGTGGAGGTTCTAGAAGGTAGGTTGGAGTGGAGGCTTTAGCCGGAGTGGAGGTTCTAGAAGGTAGGTTGGAATGGAGGTTTTAGCCGGAGTGGAGGTTCTAGAAGGTAGGTTGGAGTGGAGGCTTTAGCCGGAGTGGAGGTTCTAGAAGGTAGGTTGGAGTGGAGGCTTTAGCCGGAGTGGAGGTTCTAGAAAGTAGGTTGGAGTGGAGGCTTTAGCCGGCCAGCCGTAGGCATCGCCCCACACACACGCAAATTGCAAAGCACTTACCGCCGGCCGGCTAAAGCCTCCACTCCAACGTATCTTAACTGAGGGACAACTCTCATTTTTCATGATCGCATACTTTTGCAAGAAGTCTTCTGAAGAAAAGGAGAATCTTGGTTATTGAAATTGGTGTTGACGCCAGGCTTCGTAGAGGATGATGGCTACGGCGTTGGATAAATTAAGACTGCGACTTTGGGGGTGCATCGGTATATGTATTGAAGGATACCGTTCTAACAAAAAGGCGGGCAGACCCCGCGTCTCTGGCCCAAATAAAAATGCGTCTCCAACTTGATAGGTACAGTCAGCGTAACACGATAGTCCCTTAGTAGAGCAAGCAAATATCCTAGTGAGCGCGGTTTGTGCTAAAAATTCCTCCATAGAAGAGTATTCAGCCACTTGCGCCCACTCATGATAATCCAGTCCTGCGCGTTTCAGTTGTTTGTCCGTTAACTCAAAGCCTAAGGGATGGATGAGGTGCAATTGTATATGAGTATTTGCACACAAGCGTATGATATTGCCAGTATTCGGAGGTATTTCTGGTTGATAAAGTACGCAGTGAAACATTCACAGTTTTCCTATAAAATAGGAGAATCTTATCATTATCATTTTTTATAATTCCCAGCCCTGAGCAAGTTTATTGGAACTATTATGTATTATGAGCATTTTGGATTAAATAGTCCACCGTTTAAAATTACTCCGGATACGACGTTGTTCTATTCCGGAGGTAATCGTGGTTTGGTATTGGAAGCCTTGATTTATGCTATTGAAAATGGAGAGGGGATCATTAAGGTGGTGGGAGAAGTGGGCAGTGGCAAAACTATGTTATGCCGCATGTTGGAAGCTAAATTGCCTAAACGTGTTGAAATTGTTTATTTAGCCAATCCTCGTTTGTCTCCCGATATGATTCTCCATGCCATTGCTTTGGAAATGCACCTCCCCGTAACCACGGAAAGCAATCGTTTGCAAGTGATGCATGATCTACATTTAAAGTTATTAGAAAAACATGCTCATCAACAGCAAGTGGTTATTTTTATTGAAGAAGCACAAAGTATGCCCTTGGCCACTTTGGAAGAAATTCGATTGTTGAGCAATTTGGAAACTGATCATAATAAATTATTGCAAATGGTATTATTTGGTCAACCGGAGTTGGACAGCAATATTGGAGTTTCTCATATTCGTCAATTGAAAGAGCGCATCACCCATTCTTTTTATCTTGCCCCGTTGACTCGAAAGGATGTTGAAAATTATTTGAATTTTCGTATGCGGGCGGTAGGTTATCGAGGACCTTCGGTATTCTCAGCCTCTGCCTTTCGTGCTTTGACTCGAGTTTCTGAAGGTTTAATCCGTAGAATCAATATCTTGGCTGATAAATCCTTATTGGCAGCCTTTGCTCAAAATACTCATCAAGTGCGGGCCAAACATGTTTATTTGGCAGCTCAAGACAGTAATTTAAGTGCCAAACGGTTAACTTGGCCACTTGGGATAATGGGGGGGCTGGTTATTTTACTGCTCGGTTTGGGAATGGCTGGATATGGGGAATGGTTTAAGAATGAGTGGATGCAAGTTAGCAAATATTGGGAAAGGTTGAGTTTACCCAGTTCCCAAATTCCCCCCGGTCCCCCGACAAAAAATGCTTTGGAAACTTCGGCGCCTATTTCCCCGGATCCTTTACTGGAACAACGCCTGCAAGCAACCTGGGACTGGTTAAATAGGGCTGAGGGATATAGTTTACAAGTTATGCAAACTCCAGAGGAAAATACAGTTGCCTTGCTGACATTTTTGCGAAAGCCAGAGATTCAGCCTTTGTTGGAAGATATTTATATTTATCAGGAAATACAAAGAGATAGAAAAATTTGGAGCGTGGTGTATAAAGATTTTGCCGAGGCGGCTTTGGCGTTGGCAGCCATTAAAACTTTGCCAGATGTTCTGCAGCGAAATAAGCCTTATTTACGGAGAATTGAAAAATTGCGGGAACGAGCTATTTTTAATTTGGATTCCTGAGTTTATATAGTCTCAGTTCGATACTGAGATTGATGGGCTTCCTGTTGGTCAGCCCATCCTGCCAAGCTGCTATTATATCTAAAAGATAGATTGGTTGTCAATCATGATTCGCCACAAAGATTTATCGTTTACCGTTTAAAATGGGGATTGGCGATATTTGATAAAGTCATTTAATTGAGAAATTTTTAAGAAGGGATTGGTGGCCACTTGTTCTGCAAGTGTGGTCATGGGTTGGGGACCGTAATCGTGTCCAGCACATACAAATAGATCAGGCGGCAAGCGGGCCAATCTTTGTAAACTGGCATGCATTTGTTGAGGGTCTCCTCCTTCTAAATCGCAGCGACCACAACCATTGATAAACAAAGTATCTCCGGTAAACAAATAGTTGTCCATTTGGTAGCACACAGAGCCCGGGGTGTGGCCTGGGGTGTGTAAAACGGTAACTTTGAGGATGCCGACGGGAATTACATCGCCTTCTTCATGTAAGATACATTGGGCTGGGGCATTTCCCCAAAATTCGGCTTCGGCCCGAGAAATGTGAATTCTGGCTTTGGGAATGGAATGTATTACCGGCTGTAGTGCATTACAATGGTCATAGTGACTGTGAGTAAGTAAAATGTCGGTGAGAGTAAGTGCTTGAATTTGTAGAAATTTTAGAATGCTGCCTGCGTCCCAGCTGGGATCTACGATTGCTGCATATTGAGTATAAGGATCGGAAATAATATATACAAAATTGTCCATGGGACCAAGTATTAGGGTATGCAGCATGAGCATGTCCTTGATGGCAGTGAAATTGGTGAAAAATGGGGAGATATCAGTCGGTTAATACCGTATCACTGGGGTGTTTGGTTAAGATTTGCCAGCCTTCTGGAGTGATGATCAGGCGATTACAAACTCGAGTATCAAAGTATTTTTTCTCGGGGAAGGTTTTGGGCAGTTTAACGTGAGATTCTAAATGGGTGGCGTTGGGCAATTGGTAATGAGTGTAGATTTCATTGAGTTCCGGGGCAACGGGACCAATGAGTTTTAAAGCGTGTAATTTATTGACAAGAAAGCTGATTTTTTGATAGGCATCGAGGCGGGAATTGGATTGAGAGAAATAATGTTCAACTTCAGGGGTGGTTAGCCAGTTGGGATAACTGGAAGACAGGTATTTATAAATTCCCCAGTCGGTAAAAGTGTCGGTTCGTCCCCCGGGACCAAATTCAATGCGGATGAATTGTCCAGTGGCAGTTTGACGCAGGTCACATTCAAATCCGTGGAAGAAATATTTCCATTTTCGGTCTAACAAATAGCCATGTTGAGGTATTTTGCCCAGTAGCCATTGATAAAACAGGTGTTGGGGCTCTAAGCTAAGGGTTTTGGCAAGACGTCTGATTAAATTCTTTTTGACTTCAATGGACTGTTGACAAGTAGAGAGTAAGTTAAGTTCTACTGTGTTGATCTTCATAATTCCATTAGGAGTGAGTTGATTGAGTCATAATAAAACGGTTTTTATAATTTTGGTCCATAACAAGGGATCATAGTTATCTTCTTGACTACCATAAGGAGGGACAATGATGTAGTGATGTTCGAGTCGATTGCGCCGAGCCATTTCCCGATGATAGTGATTGTCATCGATCAGGTATTTGACATTGATTTTACGAATGTCTTTCCAAGATTCGGGAATATCATCCCAAGAATAGGTTTCGGAAAAGTAGGCATCTAGACCAAAATCGAGAACTTTATTGAGGTAGATTCTTTGACTGACACTCCAAAGAATCAGTTGGTACTGGTTTTCAAGTTCATTCAGAAGCTCTATACAACCTTCCCTGATATTAAAGCCAATGATCGAGTTAGAGTCGGTTATTGCAGTCCCCAGGGTTTCATCTAAATCGAAAGCAATTCGACATTTCATAGAGCAAGCGGTGACTTCCCTTGTTAAAGAACTCAGGAAGAAATGATCCTGGTCTGTCGAAAAACCAGGCTTGTGAGTGTGGAGGTTATCCCAAAGTAGGATAGTTGGTGAAAGGAAAGATGTTGAGCGGGGTGGTTCAGTCGATAATATTCATGTTTTTGCGTAGAAAGGTGGGGACTTCGATCTTGCCTTTATTGATGATGATAACCTGCCCCCCGGGGATTTCAATGCCCACGACCTCTGCAGCATGATAGCGGTGATTACCGTTAGCTAAGTAGCGGCGGCCTCTAATTTCCCAAATTTCAATGTAGCCATCATTTTGACGTGCTTTTTCCCAGTCAAACTGACCCTCCTGCATTTTACAGATCATGGATTCTAAAATTTCCCGCGTCAAATCGGCTTGGATAGAGCCGATGACATTGAGTCTTTTAGGATTAACCGCTGTTTTGATAAATTTTATCACTGATGGCAATCAATCAGTCTAATAAGCGCATCTGCAAACGGGTAGGCTAAACGAAGGGGTTTCATGCCGCACGGAATTCAATATACCTCGCCAAGCAGTTTTATTCATGAGTTTGGGGGGCTAACGCGAAGCTAAGCGGGTTCTCCTACACTACTTTAAGGTAAAAGGTGGGGGTGAGGAGTTTACTCAACAGCCGGTCATGAGTTTAGCCGGGGTCAGGTCTTTATAAGGAAGACTGAATGAGTTTAACTCAAGGTGGACTTGTTTTCAAGAATATTTTGGTAAATTGTCAACATTTTGTTGACCCGAATTTCCCAGTCGTAGTATTGCTCTGCTCGCTGTCTACCCATTTCTCCACGTTGTTTCCAAATCTCAGGGTGTTCAAACAGTGAGTTGAGGCTGATGATCAGGGCTTCAATCACTGTTTTACCTCCAGTAGCAGGTAACAATTGTCCTATATTGGCATCGATCAATTCAGCTGGGCCGCCATGGTCGATGGCAATCACAGGTCTGGCACAGGCCATGGCTTCAATTAAAATAGATCCTCCAGATTCTCGCACAGAGGGCAGGCAGAGCACATGACTTTGATGCAATTGTTCCACCACTCCGGCCAGTTTCAATTGTCCTTGCCAGGTGACATTTTCCGAAAGTCCAAGGGTAATTGCCAGTTTCTTCCAGCGTTTTTCTAAGGGACCAGAGCCCACAATGGACAAGTGCAAGGGGCGTTGTTGTTTTAAAATAGCCAAGGCCTGTAATAACAGATCCAGACCTTTGAACGCTACCAGCCGCCCGACAAATAGAATTTGCAGAGGCTGTTGAGCCGAGGGGAATGTTGGCCAGGGGGCTGGTTTAAATGTTTGTAAATCAACTCCATTTTCCAAAAATGGGTGGCAGTGGGAATGGTAAGCTTTGGGAACACTGTTTAAAGTAGCCCGGGTTGCAGTCAGGATCAAGTGGGCTTGACGAGTGCTTTGCCATGACCAGTCCACGAGACTGCCCAGGTAACGACAGGGATATAACCAGTTGAAATCTTGTAGAATAATTTTAGGGAAGGCCCAAGAGACTGTCAAACCTCCATTCCAAGGTCCCAAAATCAGAGGGTTGTGCAGGCGATGTAGTCGTGTGGCGGATTTAGGAGAAACTGGAGTGACTTGGTGAATTAAGTCCCACCGCTTGCCTTGTTGTTGTTGTTGCAACAGTTGGTTGACTGCCAACCAATCATAGAGGTAAAAGTCGGCAAAGGACAGTAAGGCTACAGGATATTGAGTGTGGAAGAATAACTTACGACTGCCTCTGAGCAAGGGACGAATGAACCATTCGGTGTCGATAAATAGGAGTTCAGAATTGGGCAGAGGGGCACCAGCTTGTAGCAGGGCGTCTCGATTTCTGATGTGAGTGACCAGAGTGGTTGGTAGGTGTCGCGCCAGGCGGGAATACCATTCCCAACCAATATGGGAGACCGATCCTCCTTCAGGAGCACATTGATAGGCAGATAACAGCAGCCGAGGGGGAGACATGTTTACGCCGGTGGAGACAATGGGAACAGTGGGGAAAAGGTGGTGGTCAATTGATAAGGGGCTTGGGTAGATAAAGCTGCTTGAATGGCCAATACTAACTCGTTGACATGTAACACATATTCAGCAGGTAAATAAGGGGCTCGTTGGTTTTGTAAAGCGTGAGCCATGTCTCCAACTCCTCTTGAAAAATCCTGATAATGTCGCAGATTGCGTAATTTGAGACTGGGTTTTTTAACCAGTGGATATTCTCGAGGGGTTAGTCCCAACAGGGATTTTAGAAGGGGGTATTTTCTGAACAATGGATATTTTTCGACGCGAAAGCCCAATTTGGAATATTTGTGAAGATAGACCGGGGCATAGTAGTTCCAACACTCGTCAATGGACAGGAGACCTTTGTCGCCGACAATTTGCAAGGCATGGTTATAGGGACCGACAATGCTGCAAGTTAAACGGGCCACCACTCCCGAGGCAAAGGTAATGCAGGCCACTGAAAAATCCGGAGTGGTAACTTGTAAGGGTTCAGTCTCCATGACTTGTTTATTGGGAATGAGGCAGGCAGAAAAGGCTGTAACTTGTTGGGCGGGACCGAAAAAGGCGGGAAACCAGGTGAGATAATAGCCAGCATGTTCCAAAGTGCAACCCACTTCAAATTCATCTTGATAGGGCCAGGGGGCGCCAGATTTGCTGATCCAACGGTGAGGTTGTTCCAAATGGATGAGACCGTCATCAATTTCAGCATAGACCAAGCGCACTTGGCCAATTTCTTCTTTGCAAAGAGCCTGCCAAAGAGTTTGGGCAGTTTCTCCCAATAGACCACAGGGGGCGCCGCTCAGTAACAGCCCACGGTCTTTGGCGAGAGCGACTAACGTTTTGGCTTCTGTAAATACTGGGGCCAAAGGTTTTTCAGAATAGACGTGTTTACCAGCATCCAGAGCTTGTTTTGAGACTTCAAAGTGACTGCTGGGATTGGTGAGGTTGACGACAATATCTACTTTGGGATCAGCGAGCAGGGTGGGCAAATCAGGATAAATGGGAACTTGATAGCAGTGAGCAAATTGTTGAGCCCGTTCAGGACGACGATCCATGACCCCTCTTAATTCCAAGTGGGGATGATTTTTGAGGGTTTCAAAATAGTAGTCGGCAACAAATCCACAGCCTACAAAGGCGATACCTGTTTTCATCATGATTCCCCGATTGTTGAGTGCCAAAATAGGTGCATCAGTTTTCCTCGCTGGGGTATTTAAATTGGGCTTGAGCGCGCAGTTTATCCAGAGTTTCTAAAGTTTGTACAGTCTCATCTAAAGGCATGATGCTATTTTCCAATTCTCCCTTTTGTAAACTGTCGATGACCGCTTGAGCTTCATAGTGGTAACCATTCCCCAAATAAGGTATAGTTTCAGTGTGTGGTTTATGCCACCAAGGGGAAAAGTGGTGCTCGTACATACGCTTGATCCATTCCACTTTTTTCAGTCCCGCCTTCCAATCTTCTTCTAAAGATACTGTAGGGGCTGGAGTATCCGTAAAGTGACTGATGGACAGTCGGGAAGGACGGTATAAGGGGGCTTGAATGCGCAACATGCCGCAGCTTCCCATGATCAGGGCTTCATTGGGCAAATGGGTCAGATAGCTGCAACTGAGTTGAGCTGTAAGCTGATTGGGGTAGTGGAGTAATAAATGACTTTGTTCGTCAACTTGGGTGGTACCCATGTCCATATATCCGCTAACCGTTTGGGGTGGTCCCCACAACTGATGGGCCAAGGAAATGGGATAAATTCCCAAATCCAATAAAGATCCGCCTCCCAAATAGGGATTAAAATGGCGGCCTCGTTCGTTGAAGGCCAAGCGCATCCCCAAATTAGCGATCATCAGATAAGGTTGCCCAATGGTGCCGGTTTTTATCAAATGCACGGCGTGTTGTATGGCTGGGATAAAGCGCATCCACATGGCTTCCATACAAAATAGGCGCTGACGTCTGGCAAAAGTGACCACTTCTTGCGCTTGTTGGGCGTTGAGGGCAAATGGTTTTTCGCACAGCACTGCCTTACCGGCTTCCAAACAGAGCAAAGAGTGTGCCTTATGTAAGGCATTGGGGGTGGCAATGTAAATAATGTCCACTGTTGGATCGCGCATCAGTTTTTCGTAACTTGAGTAGTAAAATTGCGCACCAAAGTGCTTGGCAAAGCGGTAGGCAGTTTCTTCTTGACGTGATCCTACTGCCCATATTCTGGCTTGGGGGAGATGTTGTAATCCCAAGGCAAACTGAGTGGCCCCATAACCAGTACCCATAATTCCCCAGCGTATCATCAGAGTCTCCTCGTAATTGTTTTCTTTATGATGAGCATTTTGTCACAAAGGGTTATCGGACACAATAGGGGAGCAGGAAAACGGGGGTTTTTTGAATTGATTTAAGGAAGGTCGGTAGGAGTTAGATCACCGGCTAAAGCCTCTACTCCATTTTAAAGCCTCTACTCCATTTTAATGTGAGTTCGGAGTAAATAAAATGATAACTTAATGAATTATTTGTAGTTTTGTTGCGGATTTAAAACAACATATTGATTTTCTTATAAATTGATATTGAACTCACGTTACATTGGAACTTTGGAGTAGAGGCTTTAGCCAGTGACTTAATTCTTGGAGTAGAGGCTTTAGCCGGTAGGGGTTAGGTCACCGGCTAAAGCCTCTACTCCACTTAAAGCTTCTACTCCATTTTAATGTGAGTTCGAGGTAAATGGGTAGAGACATTTTTGAAGGATCACGAATTAAGGAGTAACAATTGGAAGTTTATGTATAAAGACAGGGCAATTTGCCTCCTCCTTGTGGTTAAGGAGGAGTGAAGACGCTTGTCAAGAATTGTTTAAATTATTGACTGCTAGAGGGGGAATTACACAATGAAGGGTACGATCAACAGAGCAACAATATTGATGATCTTGATCAGCGGATTGACGGCAGGTCCTGCAGTGTCTTTATATGGATCTCCTACTGTGTCACCTGTAACTGCTGCTTTGTGAGCGTCCGAACCCTTGCCACCGTGTTTACCGTCTTCAATGTACTTTTTGGCATTGTCCCAAGCTCCACCTCCAGCAGTCATGGAAATGGCGACAAAGAGACCGGTGATGATGGTGCCAAGAAGTAAGCCACCCAATGCCTTAGGTCCCAACAGTACACCGACGAGAATGGGAGCAACGACTGGTAATAAGGCGGGAATGAACATTTCTTTAATTGCCGATTTGGTGAGCATGTCCACGGCTTGAGAATAGTCTGGTTTGGCAGTTCTTTCCATGATGCCGGGTATTTCTCGGAATTGACGACGTACTTCTTCGACAATGTCCCCGGCTGCACGACCGACCGCTTCCATGGCCATAGCGCCAAATAGGTAGGGAATCATGCCTCCAATGAACAGTCCGATGATGACATAGGGATCGGAGAGATCAAAACTGCTGGCCATTTTTACTGCATCTTCAATGGCTTGTCCAACCAGTCCTTCTGCAATTGCAGATTCCCGGGCAGCTTCTCCAATTTTATGAGTATAATCGGCAAATAGGACCAGGGCAGCCAATCCGGCAGAGCCAATGGCATATCCTTTAGTCACGGCTTTGGTGGTATTCCCAACGGCGTCTAATGGATCAGTAATTCGGCGCACTTTTTCGTCCAAGCCTGCCATTTCAGCGATACCACCGGCATTATCAGTGATAGGTCCATAAGCATCCAAAGCCACAATAATTCCGGTCATGGATAACATGGCGGTTGCGGCGATGGCAATTCCATACAGTCCAGCCAAATAGTAGGAGGCGCCAATGCTGGCACATACGGCTAAGACGGGCAGGGCCGTGGCTTTCATAGACACCGCCAGACCGGCGATAATATTGGTTCCATGTCCTTTGGTAGAGGCTTCCGCAATGTCCCGAACTGGACTGTATTCTGTAGCAGTGTAGTATTCTGTGACAACGACCAGGATCGCAGTCAGAGCCAGACCCACCAGAGAGGCAAAGTAAATGTTAAGCCAGGAATAGTGAATGGCTGCAACTCCTTCGCCTCTCAATACCAGTTCTCCAATGCCTCCCATCAGCCACCAGGTGACTGGGATAAAGGCGATGGCGGCAATCACGGCTGCCACAATGAGTCCCCGATACAAGGCATTCATGATTTTGCCCCCTTCTCTGGCTTCAACGAAGAACGTACCAATGATCGAGGCAATGATAGAGACACCCCCGAGGACTAAGGGGAAAAGTACTGCATTTTTGGCAATTTCTGGGTTCAGCGTGTAAAAGGTCAGTCCACCCACTAACATGGTGGCAATGATCGTAACGGCATAGGTTTCAAATAGGTCAGCGGCCATACCGGCGCAGTCTCCCACGTTGTCTCCCACATTGTCTGCAATAACAGCTGGGTTACGAGGATCATCTTCTGGGATATTGGCTTCCACCTTACCCACTAAATCTGCTCCCACATCAGCGCCTTTCGTGAAAATCCCTCCTCCTAACCGAGCGAAGATTGAGATGAGAGAACCTCCAAATCCCAAACCAATCAGGGGCGCTAAGTCCACCAATTGAGCTGGGTTGGGATTAGCATATAGCAAATAGGCATAATACCCAGCCACCCCCAACAGTCCCAAACCGACGACCAATAAGCCGGTAATGGCGCCCCCTTTAAAAGCGATACTCAGAGCAGCATTTAAACTCTCGCTGGCAGCCTGAGCCGTGCGGACATTGGCTCTCACTGAAATGTTCATTCCAATATATCCTGCAGCAGCAGAACATAGCGCACCAATGGCAAAACCAATGGCGGTCAACCATCCCAATCCAAAGCCAATGATCACCAGGATCACGATACCTACCAAGCTGATAGTCATATACTGACGATTTAAGTAGGCTTGAGCGCCTTCCTGAATCGCAAGCGCAATCCTTTGCATTTCCTCATTACCACCGGGTTTTTTCAGAATCCAAAACACCGATACAATGCCATAAAGCAAGGCTCCAATGGCACACATCAGGGCAATGCCCAATCCAAGCATTTCAGTAGAAGTCATAATAGTTTGCATCTCCTTCATAGGTTAAAATAGTTCAACTGCATACCTCTTCAATTACTTAAGTATTCACTGCGAACAGTGACTTGAGTTTACGCAACCCAAGCAAATAGAATAGACTACTAATGGCAACTATGCAATACTATTGAGATCACTGAATCAATACCCATGGCCCCTTTTGTTACACCTTTTTAAAGTAAAAATCCTACCCCTCACTTATCCCTCCCAATTGGAGAATAGATATTACCCTCTAATTAAGGAGTAATCAGCCACTGGCAAACTGCCTCATACTCATTCAATTCCAAGGAATTCATCCAATGAGAGTATATAAATACGCCTTCCTAGACAAACTGTTAGCCCTCTTCAGCCACCTTAAATTATCCAAAACCCCCCTGTTTCTAAACTACAATCCCCGCAGTTTTGCCATTAAAGGCACGCACACTCGTGACATCATGAAACGCATCCAAATGGGCGACATTATTGTACGTACTTTTGACGGTTATTTGGACAAAGCGCTATTGCCAGGCACCTTCAATCATGCCGGATTTTACCTAGGACCGGTCATGGAAAAACAACTCCGAGAAATTGCCAAGACCGAACAACCCGCCCTGTTCAACACCGGGGATCAAATGGTGATTCATTGTATTGACGGAAAAATACACCTGGACAGCCTCATCGATTTCTGTCGGTGCGATGGTCTGGCCCTCTTACGATTTCCCAAAATGATTCAACCAATTCCCGGTCGCACCCCTCCTGAATCCCTATTAAACTACTTTAAAGATCCCGCTCAAACCACCGCCCCTCCACCCACTGCTGAAGAATCCACAGACGAGGAAGAAGAGAAAAAAACCAAGAAGAAAAAGAAAAAACCAACTGCAGAAGAAACTGCTGCTCCTTCAGTTCCCTTGGACGCCACCTTTTTAGCCGTGGTTAAAGCTGAACAAGAGATAGTTCGTCATTTAAGTAATGGACATTCCATTGAATACGAAAAAGTATTTAAAATTCTCTATCGGGTAGCCCTTCGCGAACTTACCACCCCTATGACTTACAACTTTGGCTTTGACGATTTTTATGGCACCGCCTCCACCGAATTTCTCTATTTCATCACCAAAAGCCTACTTTGGAACTATGGAATCGGTCCCGAAACTCAGAAAGTCCTCTCCAAATCCCGACAAATCATTTTACCCGACATCTTTGTCGATGGAGAATTGGAAGAAATTTGGAAGGAAGTAAGATAATTCCCCACCGTGCAAACCTGAGTTTGCACCCCCTGGGAAAATGACCTATTTCAGAAAATCACATCTTTTCCAGCAGTGGAGTTGGAATAGAATTGGAGTAGAGATTTTAGAAAATACATTGGAGTAGAGGCTTTAGAAAATACATTGGAGTAGAGGCTTTAGCCGGAGTGGAGGTTCTAGAAGATACATTGGAGTAGAGGTTTTAGAAAATACATTGGAGTAGAGGCTTTAGCCGGTCAGCCGTAGGCATCACCTCACATACACAAATTCCAAGGACCTATCACTGACCGGCTAAAGCCTCCACTCCAAGAACCTATCACTGACCGGCTAAAGCCTCCACTCCAAGAACCTACCGCTGACCGGCTAAAGCCTCCACTCCAACCGGCTAAAGCCTCCACTCCAAGAACCTACCGCTGACCGGCTAAAGCCTCCACTCCAACCGGCTAAAGCCTCCATTCCAAGAACCTATCGCTGATCGGCTAAAGCCTCTATTTCAGCGTATCTCCACCGAGGGGCAATTCTCATTTTTTCACGATCGCATATTTTTGCAAGAGGTCTATTACTCAAGTAAGCCCAAATTTATTGTTCACAAACTGTTAAATAAAATAAACCCATTTTACGTATTCCCCTATCATTGAAGGCATCACAATTATGCAGCACATCCATTCCTATTACCGTGAATTAGACGATTTACGCCGCATTGCGGGTGGGCAAAATGAAGGCAATTTACGCCGTGCTTTTGAGAATTTATTAAAAAATATTGCTGAGGAACATCAGTTAATTGTGGTGGCCGAATATCCACTGAAAAAAGCAACAGGAAATTTGCGCATTGATGGCGCAGTAATTGACCGTTTGCGTTTGGTGCATGGCTGGTGGGAAGCGAAGGATGAAAAAGATGATTTGAATGCGGAAATTGAGCTGAAATTGGCTAAAGGCTATCCTTCCGATAATATTATTTTTGAAGATACACGCACCGCGGTTTTATTGCAGCATCATAAAAAAGTGTCGTGCACGATTGACGATGCCAAATCTTTTGAGAAATTATTAACCCGATTTTTTGAGTATGAAGTGCCAGAAGTGCAAAATTTCCGTTTGGCACGGGATAAACTGTTAAGTGAATTGCCTAATGTGTCTCAAGCCTTAATTCAGTTGTTAGAACAGGCGCATTCTAATAATTCCCAATTTCATCAACAAGCTCAACATTTTTTGACTTTATGTCAACGTTCCATTGGAAAAAATGTCACGCGCAATCATGTCGATGAAATGTTGATTCAGCATATTTTAATGGATCAGATTTTTCGTGCGGTGTTTCCCGATTCTAATTTTCATCAAGAAAATCATTTGGCTGTGGAGATTGGAAAATTAGAAAAGCATTTTTTTCGCGGCGAAACGCGAATGAATTTATTAAAACGTGTAGAGCCTTATTTTGCCGCGATTCGGCAGGCTGCGGCCAATACAGTGTCATCGCACGAAAAACAAACGTTTTTAAAACAAGTTTATGAAGATTTTTACACCGCTTACAATCCCAAAGATGCCGACAAATTGGGCATTGTTTACACGCCACAAGAAGCCGTGCGTTTTATCATTTCTGGGTGTGATTGGTTGGCACAACAGCATTTTGATAAATCGTTGATTGATAAAGGTTTAGATATTTTAGATCCGTGTACAGGAACGGGAACTTTTATTGTGGATTTATTGGATTTTTGGCGCGGTCAAAATAAGGAGTTAATGCGTAAATTTGCGCAGGAAGTTCATGCCAATGAAGTGTCTATTTTGTCTTATTATATTGCTTGTTTAAATATTGAACAAACTTTTTATGATATAACGAATCAATGGCAGGAATTTAAGGGCTTATGTTTTGTGAATACGTTAGAGAATCTTGGGTTTAAACAAACGCATCAAAACGCGCAAGATGATTTTTTTGGCAGTTTAACGGATGAGAATCATGTGCGCATTCAAGCCCAAAACAAACGCAGAATTCCTGTGATTATTGGAAATCCGCCTTATAACGCGAATCAACAAAACGAAAATGATAATAATAAAAATGATGTTGCAGTTGCTATTGATAAGCGCATTAAAGATACGTATTTGTCAGAAAGTACCGCGCAAAAAACTAAGTTATATGATCCTTATGTGCGTTTTTTTCGCTGGGCTTCGGATAGATTGGGAGAAAAGGGGATTGTTGCTTTTATCAGTAATTCTTCTTTTATTGATGCCAAAGGATTTGATGGATTTCGTAAAATTGTTGCTAATGAATTTCAAGAAATTTGGCTTGTTAATTTAAAAGGAAATGCACGCACCAGCGGAGAACGTAGAAAAGCTGAGGGCGGGAATGTTTTTGATGATAAAATCCGCGTAGGCGTGTCCATTTATTTTTTTGTTAAAAATCCTGCTTTAAATGGCTATAAAATTCATTATTTAACTTTAGATGATTTTTTGCCTGCGATTGAAAAACGCCGTTGGTTAAAAAATCATTCTTTGCAAAAATTAGCCAAAACAGGAGAATTTACTTTAATTCGCCCGAATGCGCAGGGTTTATGGTTAAATCAACCGACAGAAGACTGGGCAGATTATTTACCCATTGCCAGTAAAGAAGTGAAAACAGGTAAAAGTAATGAAGCAATTTTTAAATTGCATTCGTTGGGAGTTGTGACAAATAGAGATGAATGGGTTTATGATTTTTCTCAGGATCAGCTTTCAACTAAAGTAAATAAGTTTTTTGATTTATATAATAGTGAGCAAAGCAGATGGCAATATTCTGATAAACAAACAAATATAGAAACATTTGTTAATCGTGATATTAAATGGACAACAGAATTAACCGCCTATCTTATTAAAGGCACACCATTAGAATATAAAGAAAATCGTATTGTAATAAGTGCTTATCGTCCTTTTATCAATAAATTTTTATATTATGATAAAGTTATTGTTCATCGTATTTATCAGCAAACAAATATTTTCCCAATTGAAACAAATCCTAATGCAAATTTTGGGAATTTGGTAATTGCTTTAACTGCACCAGATTCTCAAAAACCGTTTATGGTTGTTGGTGTAGATAAAATTTTAGATTTACATTTTGTTGGGGCTGCATCAGGTACGGCTTGTTTTCCAATTTATCAATACGCCAAAGACGGCTCACGTCAAGAAAACATAACCGATTGGGCATTAAACCAATTCCGTCAACATTACCAAAACACGGGCATTGAAAAAATAAATATATTTCACTATGTTTATGCGGTGCTGCATTATCCTGCTTATCGAGAAAAATTTGCGCTCAATTTGAAACAAGAATTCCCGCGCATTCCGTTTTATGCCGACTTTTACAAATGGGCAACTTTCGGAGAAAAACTCATGAATTTACACGTGAATTTTGAGAAAATAACACCCTATCCATTCACCCGAATCGACACCCCAAGCAAAACCAATAAAGTCCGCTTAAAAGCCGATACAGCAAAAAATTTAATCGACATCGACAGCGAAACCCAATTAAAAGATATTCCCGCCATCGCATGGCAATATCAATTGGGGAATCGCTCGGCATTAGAATGGATTTTAGACCAATACAAAGAAAAAACCCCAAAAGACCCGACGATTAAAGAAAAATTCAACACCTATCGCTTCGCCGATTATAAAGAACAAGTGATTGATTTATTGGGGAAAGTTTGCGCGGTGAGTGTTGAAACTGTCAAAATAGTCAGCGAAATGCAACTGCATAAAAATAACTAAATATCTTTGGCAGGATACTAAAATGAAAACAATTACACTTAAAGTAGATGACAGTATTAGCGAGAAATTTCTTTGGTTATTGGAACATTTTGCTGAGAATGAAATTAAAATTTTAGAACAATCTGAATATGTCAGTGATGATGTTTATTTACGTTCAATTGCAGGCATGGTTGAAAGTATTGAGATGGCAAGACAAGAGCCTATTGACTCAGGGGTGACATTGGATAAATTGGATTGGTAATGTACACATTAATATTTATGAGTCAGGCGCAGAAAGATGCGCAGAAATTGGGGGCAAGTGGGTTAAAAGACAAAGTGTTAAGTTTGCTTGAAATCATCCAAGAAAATCCGTTTCAATACCCACCAGATTATGAGTATTTAAAAGGGGATATGAAAGGTTTAATTAGCCGCCGCATTAATAAGCAACATCGCTTGGTATATGAGGTATTTGAAAAGGAAAAAATTATTAAAATATACCGAATGTAGACACATTATGAATGAGTTAAACGGTATTCAAATCTGATGTATTATTCTCAGCGGGACATTTTCTGTTGCTTTATTTATTAGGGAAAATTTGCGCAGTGAATATGTGGGACGGTGGGGGTTTTGGGGGAGATGGTTTAATTTGTGGAATAGTCGAGACATTTTTGCTCTAATAAAGAAAAATTACAACAGATTTTTACATAATGTGAATCTCGCTCTGTGACCACTTTTTTATAAATAGTCTGGGAATTTTAATTATTTTTATTTTCTTCTTTTTTATAAGAAGATATTCTTTATTAAGCAAACTTTTATAAGGTTCAGGTTCGTTAGCAATATTCAATAAAGTTATTTCTGATAAAGGAACAGGAATCATGTTATTAATATTCAATACAGCTATTAAATTGCTGTCATCTTCCAAGCGAATAAAATCCAGTCGATCCCGCCACGAATGATGTTTAGATTTGGGAGAACTTAAAGGGACATAATATTTAAATTGATTTATTTCAAAAACCACACCAATATAAGGTCTGATGTTATTATTTTTCTCGTTATTTAAAATTTTCTTGTCAAATTGATTTAAATACTTTACATAAGAAGTTTTAATTTGATATAAGTGCAGCTCATCCATTTAAGCTATCCTAATAAAAACAAAAAAAGCGGTTTTACTATAAAAATAAAACCGCTTTTCAAAAGCTTTTAAAGTTCCAACTTAAGGTATGGAATCACCTGCTTTTAAAGCTCCAACTTAAGGTATGGAATCACCTGCTTTTAAAGTTCCAACTTAAGGTATGGAATCACCTGCTTTTAAGTAATAATTCTTATTTACCACTTTTTTGATGGATTAATACAAAAACCCACACTCTGATTGTATGTCAAAATCACGATACCGTCAAGGTTTTTTTGTATAATTTAATTTTGTAACACTATTAAATGAGGATTCCTAAAAAAGTGACCCCTCTAGTGCACTGTTTCGATATTAGAAAGTTAAGCGTGAGGGGCATTGCTATGGATTATTATAGTGGCTCGTTTTGTAAATGCAACTGTTTAATTTTTTCCTTAAATTCTGATTTTGCCACAAGCTGTTAAACAAATGGCCATAACCAGGGAATTAGAATTACAGTGACTATGCCCACCAATATCGTCAATGGCACCCCAATTTTCAAATAATCCACAAAATGATAACCCCCAGGACCGTATACCATCAGGTTGGTTTGATAACCAATGGGAGTGGCAAAACTGGCTGAGGCGGCAATCATAATGGTCAATGCAAATGGTATAAAGTTGACCTGCAATTGTTCGGCAGTCATCAAGGTTAAGGGAAACATGATCACCGCAGCTGCATTGTTGGTGATAATTGAGGTCAGTAAGGCAGTCACTGCAAATACCACTGCCAAGGTTAGGTGGGGATTTTCTCCCGCCAAGGAAATTAAATAGTGGGCAATGGTGGTGGCCGCACCGGTTTTCAACAAAGCAGTCCCAATGCCAAAGGAGCTGGCAATGACCAATAACAGTTGCCAATCAATGGCTTTGCGCACCGTGCGTTCATGGGCACAACCGGTCAGTAACATCGCCGCTGCAGCCAACAGGGCAGCGTTTAACATGCTCAGCATTTCAAAAGCCACTGACAGTACCATCACGACTAAAATACCAACAGCGATGGGTGCCCGTTGAAAAGACAATTTGGGGGCTTCTCCCATATGGCTGATCAGGAAGAAATCGCGAGAATGACATTGTTGATGAAAGAAATTCTGGTGAGTCTCCAACAACAAAGTGTCACCGGCTCGCAAAATAATGTCACCAATTTTACGATTGATCCGTTCCCCATTACGAGCCACTGCAATGACTGCTGCATTGTAAACGGTACGAAATCGTCCTTCCCGAATGTTTTTGCCAACCAATGGACAAGTGTTAGAGACCACCGCACCGATCAGGTGTCGATCGTGTTGGGGAGCGTCTAACTTAAACACTTGATCGGTGGCAATTTCCAAGCCTCGGATCTTCTGTAAATCCACCACAGAATCAATCACTCCAGTAAATACTAAACGGTCATTGCCCCGCAGCCGTTCTTGTGAGGAGACCGCTGGCAATACTCCCCCCTCTCGTTCGATTTCAATCAGAAATAATCCTGGCAATTGACGCAAACCAGCATCTTCAATACTTTTACCCACAAGCGGGCTATTGGGAATTACTTTCATTTCAATGGTGTACTGATGAACATCGGTGAAGTGAGTTAAGGCCGGTTTGCGTTCCGGTAGACAGCAACGGCTGAAAATGCTGGTAAAAACAATGATGGTAATAGCAACGGGAATGCCAATCCAGCTGATTTCAAACATGCCCAAGGAAGGCAGATTCGTTTCGGTTTGCAACAGTCCATTGACAACTAAATTGGTGCTGGTCCCAATCAGACTGCAAACACCTCCACCAATGGCAGCATAGCTGAGGGGAATCATTAGTTTTGAAGGGGAAAGTTGATAGCGTCTGGCCCAGTCTTGTAAGGCGGGAATGAACATGGCAACCACGGGAGTGTTGTTGAGAAATGCACTCAATCCAGTGACTGGCAACATGACTCTCAGTTGGGCTTGAGCTAAGGTTTTTGGCTTGCCCAATACATTTTCAACTAGCCAATTGATACCGCCAGTTTCTTGCAGTCCCGACACGACTACATACAATACTCCCACAGTAACCATCCCTGGATTTGCGAGTCCCGCCAGGGCTTCTTCAGGGGTTAAAATGCCCAAACTCAATAAAGTAACTACGCCTCCTATTAAAATCAGATCTGGGGCATAGCGATTGGTGGTTAATAAACCAAGACAGCCGACTAATATGATTAAGGTGGTGATGGCTTCCCAACTCATTGAATAGACTCAACTGATTATGAATTAATTATAAGATAATGAAGTTGGGCTATGCAACTTCATTGGGTGAAAAAAGTGTAACAACAGTTAAGATTTTATCATAATTATTCGAGTTTGTGCAATTTTTGGCATGAATGGGAGATTTTTACATTAATTACCTTTTAATTGTGTTTCGCTAAGATTGGGTTGAGATTTGTTTTGCCATTGTTGACGGTAAAGCGTTTCTAATTGTTGGGTGAATTGGGCGCCTTGCATAATTGGGGAGTGTTGCATTTTAGAACGTAGAGTTGCGCGAAGTTCGCTTAATTGGTCCCAGTTTTGGGCCAGGGTTTGGGCACATTGAATGTAATCTTTTGGAGTATAATTAATGAGGTGTTCGAGTCCCAGTGTGGATAAAATACTCAGTCCCATTCTAGATACTGAACGTTCTCCAACCCAAGTGATGACTGGAATTCCCATCCACAGTGCTTCACAGGTGGTAGTTGCCCCGTTGTAAGGGTGAGTGTCCAGGGCAATATCCAGGTGTTGATAGAGTTGCAAATGGGCTTGGGAAGAGGTTTGAATGCCTTCCAGTCTCAGGCGTTGTGGGTCGATGCCCAGCAGTTTAAATTTGTTTTCAAGGGTTTGTTTGATCTGAGGGTCGGCGAGGGGCTTGGTTTTTAGGAATAATTGGGCTGTGGGCAGGGTGCTCAGCAGTTGAGCCCAGACCTTGAGCAGGTTGTCGTTGAGTTTGGGAAAGTTGTTGAAAGAGCCAAAGGTGAGGTAACCATTGGTGAGGGCAGGTAAGGGGGAGATGGGAGGGGTTTCTTTGATGGGATCGTAGCAGAAATAGCTGTGGGGCATTCTCAGTAAGGTTTCGGAACTGAACGTTTCAGCGCTGCCAACTGGATCTGTGTAATGGTCTACTAAACGACAGTCTATGGTGCTTAATCCGGTGGTATCTGGGTAACCTAAATAACTGATTTGTAAGGGGGCTGGTTTTTGGGCGAAGGTGAGAATTTTATTGTTTGCAGTATGACCAGTTAGGTCGATGAGAATGTCAATGCGGTCTTCAATGATTTGGGTGGACAGGTCAAGGTGAGTGTATTCTTTGCAGTCTCGCCATACATCCACTTGTTTTTGGAGGTGTTGGGTGACTTCGTCATTGTACATACCTAGGGAATAGGCGTGAATGATGAAATGTTGATGGTTGTGGTGAGTGAGAATGGGGCTGAGGAAATAGGCTACAGAGTGTTGGTGAAAGTCTGGGGAAATATATCCAATTTTCAGGGGACGTTGTGGGTCCGTGTCTAAGGGGGGTAAGGTGAGCAGGGGTTGGGGGTGATGGGTTTGAAATTGGCGGTGTTCGAGGAAAATGGCTTCTCGGGACCAGTGAGTGCTGTATTGTAAGGCGAATAGCCAGTTGCTGTGAGCGGCTTGGTAGGAGGGTTGCAGGAGAATGGCTTGTTTGAAATGGGCAAGGGCTTGCTCCAGGTTACCTTGTAGGTAGAGCAGGTTGATGGCTAGGTTGTTGTGGGTATGGGCATGTTGGGGGTCCAGGGTCAGGGCTTGTTCCAGGGTGTGGGCTGCTTGGGTAAATTGTTGATTTTTGGTGTAAATTTCTGAGATGAGTTGTAATAGGTTGATTTGTTGGGGGTTGATAGCCAGGGATTTTTGTAGACAGGCGAGGGCTGCTGTGGTTTGATTGAGGTCAAATAGCAGTTGTCCCAGGTTGTTATAGGCTTCTGAGAATTGAGGGTTGAAGGCGACGGCTTGTTGGTAGCAGCGCAGGGCTGCTGTGGTGTTTTTTTGTGCTTTGAAGAGGTTGCCAAGGTTGTAATAGGGTTCAGGAAAGCGTGGGGCAAGTTTGAGGGCTTGTTGGTAAGAGGCAATGGCTGCTTCGGTTTGGCTGTGTTGTTGGAAGGTGTTGCCTAGGCTGTTGTGAAAGTTGGCTTCATTGGGACTGTAGTGAATGGCTTGTTGAATGAGTTGGATGGCTTGGGAATACTCACCGCGTTGATGAGCGATGACACCGAGGAAATGTAGCGCAGTGGAATTTTGGGGGTCTGTGGTTAGAATGGTTTGGTATAGGAGTTCTGCAGTGGTTAGATCGCCATTTTTATGGTGTTGTAAGGCGGTTTTTAGCTGGGGATCTGTGGATTTATGGGGGGTGATTGGGGTTTCAAAGTTGGTTTTGGAATCCATGGATTGTAATTTGGAAATTGAATTGGAGGGTAGGTCTTGGTTTTTGCTGATTGGAGGGGGTGATTTAAGCAGTTGTCAGAATTGGTAGGATAACATCTTTTTAGAAGATGTTATCCGTTGTTCAGGCAAAATTAAGAGGAGTTTGGAGAGTGGCTCAGTTAGGCTTGAATGACATCCCGACCATCCTTGAGTGCCTCAGTCCAACCGTCAATTAAGCTTGCACATTTGCGTAAGTACTTGCCATAGCTTTCACTCCAGTCTTCCAGTCCTTGCAGGAGGCTGTCATTGGTGGGATCACCGACCATAAGGCGGACTTTAGTCAACACTTGTTGCAATAGAATCATATCCAGGGCATCCCAAGTTGTACTCATATCCAGTAAGTGCAGGTTGTCAATGCAGCGTTTTAGGGAGTCTGCTGCGCGTAGGGAAAACATGGCATTTTTGTACTTTAAAAGGGCATCCAATTCTTCAATGGACATGATTTGTTTTTCATCAAGTTCCAATTTTGCTTTCTCTAAGGTATATCTGGGTTCTAAAGAGAGTTCTACAATGGAGGCTCGATCCAGTACTCGAGGAGATAGAGAGAGGGTGGTATGGTCATTGTTGATGGTGGCGGCAAATCGCAGGGCTGGAGAGATGAAAACTTTGCTGGTGCTGGTGGTGACTCCGCGGATGCATTTACCTCCCAGTTCTATGGTACGTAACTTTTCTTGATCTTCTGGGTATTGAGAGCGTACGAGAATATCGGCAAACCAATATTCTGGTTGGCTGAGGTTGAATTCTTCAAAGATGATGAGATGGGTGCGTTTGTCATTTTTGCGCCAAGCGGCTTCTGCTTTGAAAAGAAAACGGGTAAAATCAGTGGGTTCAAATTCATTGGTGATGGGGTTGATGTAGCCAAGTAGGTCTTCTCGTCCGCGCCAGGTAGAGCCCACGGCAACAATTAACTTGCGTTCTCCATCTTCAATGAGTTTGATGGCTAAGCTGCTTTTTCCGACGCCAGGATTGCCAGTGAGAATGACAATATTTTTGGTGAGAGAGGCGGCTAACAAGGCGTCTAGGACTTCTTTATTATAGGTACTCTTAATTTCCTCTTTGATGGTATCCTTCTCTATAAGAGGATAAGTTGGCGGCAGAGTTTTGGGGGGTTTATTGGAGTTAGTTACAGTAACAGGGACTGTCTTTCTAACGTCTAAATTTTTTAGCTCAATAAAGGGACTTTTGGTGGCAATTACTGGAGGGCGTACATAAGTATGTACCATGTTTTGGTGGAGAATATTGGCATTTTCCCGGGCAGATTCAAACCATTCTTGAAGGTGTTGATGAAAGTATTCAAATCGTTCGGCATCTTTGGATTCAAACCAATTGGGATGAGGACTGTTGGCTTGCTCTGCGGCTTTTTCAAACATATTCTCTACAGCGACCCGATTGACTTCTTTTAGGTAAACGCCTCCAATGATGCTTTTATAATAAACTGTTAAGATATAAGGTTGTTGAAAGCGCGTCCAGCCATCTGGATAGGGTTCTATCTTCCAGAGAGTTTTGAACTCATTTATTTTTTGTGGAAATACATTACGTACTCGATACGCGCCAAACACATAATCCTTTGGACGAGTATTAATATCGCTGATGCCTCGAGGTTCTTGAAAACGTTTGCCCCAAAACAATAAAATTTGATTATTCAGGGCATCCGGATGAGGTTCCAACAGCCACCCAATCCCCAAATCATCTATTAAGCAATAGGGATTTCCCTCCTCGAAAATGTGAATATGGTAGCAGCGCGGATCTCCTTGTTGGCAATAATCTGCTCGGAATTGTTGTTTTGCCGAACAATTCCAGGTTTCGGCATTTTTGCAAATACTGCCGTCCCAACCACGGCGGTGAGAGTTGATTGTGCAACCTAGGGCGTTGCCTACGGTGATAAAACTCATGACTTGATTTACTCCTTAAACGTGTGAATATTGAACAAGTGCAGTTGAAAAATTTTTTTGAATTAATGTGAGTATTACCGTATCCGAACGATTTTACTTGAAAAAAAGATCATCTGTAGAAGTTAAGGACTGACTGTCCTGAGTTGTGATAAAGGGTGGATAAGCCCTGACTGTTAAGAAGCAAAGTTCCCAACGGCTAAGAAAAAATACAATTGGGGTGTGATTACGGCGAATATTAATGGCGTAGGTAACAATTAAAAAAGGGGGGCAGATACATCTATGATAGCACGTAGTCTAAAATAGCTTATCAAAAAAACCCAAACAATGTTGAAATGCTTATGAGATTGACCGGTGATTGAGGTGAAGCAGTTTTTTTTGATAAGCTAATATGGGATAATAATCATAGGTATATCCCTTAAAAAGGTATATCTTTGAATATTGAGTGACCTCAAATCGAGAAAAATGGTTAAGTTTTGAGGGAAAGTGGTTGTCTTATGGACGGATAATTGACCAAAATTATCCACTTTATAACCTGGTATTTAATACTATTTTTTTAAGGAGAAAATCATGGCTGACCTGTTTTCTGATGCTTGGATGAAGGCTTTTATGACAGAATGGAATAATGAGAAAGATTTGGCGGATGAATTGGCAAAAATCAACTTCAACTCTAACATCGCCTATGGATTTGACGGAGAAGATCAACCCCGCGGCATCTTGGTCATTCAAAATGGCAAGGCTACGGATGGCGGAAGTTACGCCGGACAAACCATCAGCTGGGATTTGCGGGCCACTCCAGATAACTGGAATAAATGGGTCGAAAAAGGTCTGGGAATGGCGGGTATTGGCATGGCCTATGTGGGCGGTAAACTGAAATTTAAAGTGGGTGACTACGCCTCTATGATTAAAGACCCCCGTATGGCAGGTCCCTTTGTCAAAAGTTTTAACGTCATGGGACGAGTAAAAGTGTAATTTCCCTCCTCCAACCCCATTGGTCAAGCTACAAAAATGTCATGTAACCCAGGATACGGCATTAATTAACCCTAAATAAAAACCAGTTTTACCTCCAATAGATGATTAATCTACCTATTTTAGAGTTATACGCTTGACTGATGATCTGCCTTGGCGAAACCAATCCCTCTCCCTTTAGGAGGGGGAGTCACCACTCACCTTTTTAAGCAAATTTAGGATTGACCCTTCTTCCTCCAGAAAATCAACCTTTGATTAGAATATAAGCAAATGCTAAAATACGGCTTGTCTGACAATTGACGGTTTAAAATCCGCTTTTATCAGTCGTTAAAGTATTAAATTGAGATTTATTGGAGGAAAATCTCACCCTTAAGGAACTGGGGAATTAGGCAACTTCCCAAATTCCCTCATTCACAATAAGTCCTCTAAAATTACCCTGTGGGACCAATGACGTCCCCAATCTACTCTCCCTAATTTTAGGACGGTAACCATTAAAGATATGTTTAAGCGCATTATTATCCCCTTTCTCGTTATTCAAACCCACTTATTCACCTGCTCTGCTTCCGCTTCAGAACAGTATACCGTTCATAATTTTTCCGTAGGCACTGCTGTCACCATAAGCGGTACAGTTATCCCCTATAAAGAAGTTCGTTTATCCGCACAATTGCCAGGTCGCATTGAATTGATTGCAGGTAATGAAGGCGATCGTTTCGCTGAAGGCAGTATCCTAGTCACCTTAGACGAACAGGAACTCCTGGCTCAGAGAAGAGCTGCTTATGCTGGACTCATGAATGCCGAAGCCGCCTTACGTCATGCTGGAATACAATATGAACGAGAACTCTACTCCCCTAACTCTCCCAACAAAGCCCCTGGAGGTATGGGACTCCCTCACCTCTTCGACCAATTTTTCACCAAACAAATGAGTGACGTTATGGGAGAAAGTGACGAATCACTTGATCGACGCGCAGATTTACACGGCTTCACCACTCAAATCCGTCAAGCTCGCAACAGTCTCCTCCAAGCCCAATCTCAAATCGAACAAATTGACGCCAAACTCCGAGACGCTAAAAGCAAAGCCCCGTTTGAGGGCGTTATCACCAAGAAGTATATTGAAGTGGGGGATACCATCCAACCCGGGCAACCCCTCATTGAGTTTGCCAATATAGACCAACTCCAAGTAGAAATTGACGTGCCAGCCCGCTTGGAGCGAGGTTTGAACATAGGAGACACTGTCAACGTCAGACTGGACGTGATCGACACCCCCCTACAAGCCAAAGTCGCCCAAATCTTCCCTATTGCCGACCGGCAAAGGCATACTGTCAAAATCAAATTAGACCTTCCTGCCTCCATAGAAGGAATGCGCGCTGGACCTGGACAATACGTACAAGTGGACGTTCCTGATCCCAACGCTGAACTTCAAGTCCTGCCCGTCATTCCCAAACAATCTCTCATTTGGAGAGGCAGTTTACCAGCAGTTTACGTATACAATAACGAAAAACAAGAGCTCCGTCTTTTACGTCTTGGCAACGAAATCGACGCCTCCTTAATCAGGGATGCCTCTCTACCCTATCCCAAACTGGTCACTGTACTCAGTGGACTCAAAGAAGGCGACATCATTGATCTCAACCCAGCCCCGGGCAAAACCTCCGGTTGGAACACCAAAACCCCCTAATTTAACCCCACTCAAAGAAACCACCGCGCGATGACGACTGAACATCCTACCCCATCATCCACCCTAAAACCAGCGCCGGGAATTGCTGGACGCATGGCCAATGCCTTCATCCACTCCCCCCTCTCTTTTTTATTCTACCTAACCATGCTATTCCTAGGCGCAGTGGGACTCTTCTTCACCCCACGACAAGAAGACCCCCAAATCTCAGTACCTATGGTAGACATCTTCATCAGCTATCCAGGTGCAGCAGCTCAACAAGTCTCCCGACTTGCCATTGAACCCCTACAACGCATTCTCAGTGAAATCCCAGCAATAGAACACGTCTATTCCGCTGCAGAACGCGGCAGAGGACTCGTCACTGTCCAATTTGAAGTCGGAGAACTTCTTGAACACTCCATCTTTAAGGTACATGACAAACTCCAATCCAACCTTGATAAAATGCCCCCTGGCGTCATGCCTCCCCTCGTCAAACCCAAAGGCATTGACGACGTCCCAGTAGTAACCCTCACTCTATGGTCGGAAGAAGTTGACGACGGTACCTTACGCACTCTAGCCCTAGACGTCATGCAACACCTCAAAGAAATTGAAAACACCGGCCAAAGCTTTGTTGTTGGAGGACGAACCGAACAAGTCTTACTCGAAGTCAAACCCGAACAACTCTCCGCCTTTGGTATCAGCCTTGCCCAAGTCGCCCAAACCATCCAAACCGCCAACAGCGAAAGTCAAGCCGGACAAATAGAAACCGGTAACACCCACTTTACCGTCTACACCGGCAAATTCCTCAGCAACGCCCAAGACATTGCCCAACTTGTCATTGGCAGCCATCAAGGCACCCCAGTCTATGTGCGAGACGTAGCCAATGTTGTTGAAGGACCGGAACCCGACAGCGAACGGCGCCAATTCGTCAACTACTATTCCGGTCCCTCCTATCGCTATGATGCACATACGACTGACTCCAAACCCACCCTCGACATCAATGCAGCCCCTGCCGTCACCATTGCCATTGCCAAAAAAGTCGGCACCAATGGCGTCACCGTCGCCCAAGCCATCCTTGACCAAGTCGACAAAATCAAAGGACGGGTTATTCCTGACAACATTCACGTCGAAATCACCCGTAACTACGGACAAACCGCCAACGACAAAGTCTGGAACCTCATCTTCAAACTCTTCATCGCTACCGGCGCCGTCACCCTACTCGTACTCTGGTCATTCCGCCACATCACCTTCTTAGGCATCCCCGGATTTGCCCCGGCTGCCGTCGTCACCCTGGTCATTCCTGTCGTCGTTCTCATCACCATCTTCTCCGCCTGGATTCTCGGCTACACCATTGATCGAGTCAGCCTCTTTGCCCTCATCTTCTCCATTGGCATCCTCGTGGATGACGCCATCGTCGTTATCGAAAACATCTACCGCCACTGGCTACTCAAAGGAGAAACCGACACCGAAACCGCAGTCGATGCCGTTCGCGAAGTCGGCAACCCCACCATCCTTGCCACCTTTACCGTGGTAGCCGCACTCCTTCCCATGGGCTTTGTTTCTGGCATGATGGGCCCCTACATGGAACCCATTCCCGCCCTTGGCTCAGTCGCCATGATCTTCTCCCTACTCGCCGCCTTCATGTTCACCCCCTGGCTAGCCATGCGCATTCGTCCCTCCATAGGCGCACTTCAAACCGCAGAAGAATGGGAACACCACACCAACGAAAAATGGGAACGTTTTTACCGGAGAATCCTCCCCCCCCTATTTAACAGCACTATCAAAGGCGGACTCTTCCTCATCAGCCTCATTGTCGGCTTCTTTGCCGCTCTGGCCCTCTTCTACACCCAACACGTTGAAGTCAAAATGCTCCCCCTGGACAACAAACCAGAATTCAACGTCTTCATCAACTTACCCGAAGGAGCCGCACTTCTAGAAACCACCAATATCACCCACACCTTAGCCGAAGAACTCCGAAAAATACCCGAAGTCACCGCCTTACAAACCTACATTGGCACCTCCCAACCCTTTGATTTCAACGGCATGGTTCGCCACTATTACCTACGAGAAGCCCCTTGGCTGGCTGACATACACATACAACTCCAAGACAAAAAAGACCGTTTGCGCAGCAGTCATCAAATCGCCGTTGAAGCACGTCGCAACCTCCAAAAACTCCTCAGCGACATGAAAAGCCTCGCCAAAATCACCATCGTCGAAATGCCCCCCGGTCCCCCAGTCTTACAATCGGTAGTTGCCGAAGTCTATGGGCCTGACGACAAAACCCGCCGCGAACTCGCCACCCAAATGACCCAATTTTTCAGCCAAACCCAAATTTTGGACGACGTTGACAACTACATGAGCGAATCCCATGAAATCTGGTATTTCAAAGTCAACACCGAAAAAGCCGTTCTCTTGGGAATTTCCGTGGACATCATCAACCAAAACCTCGCCATGGCCCTCGGTGGCTTTAAAGTCGGAGACATCAAACAATCCTATGGGACCCGACTTGAACCCACCTACATTCTCATGCAAGTGCCTTTGGCAGTCCGGTCTCAACTCAGTCGACTCTATGATCTTCCCATTCCCACCCCCACTGGTGGCATCGTCCCCCTCGCTGAACTTGGATCATTTGAAAAAACCCAACAAGACCCTGTATACTATCAAAAAGACCTGAGACCCGTTGAATACGTTGTAGCGGATGCTGTGGGCGTTTACAACCCTACCAAAAACGACTATCGACTCAGCGCCCCGATCTATGGCATGCGAGAAGTAGAAGCCATGCTGGGACAATATTCCACCCCGGACGGCATCAACCTGCGCGAAAAAGGCTGTCACATCTATCTCAACATCATCCCACTCTGTGACCGCTACCTGGGACCTCCCAAAGAATACGGAGAATCTGGCATCGAATGGACTGGAGAATGGACTGTCACCTACGAAACCTTCCGTGACATGGGATTTGCCTTTGCCGGCGCCATGGTCCTCATCTACATCCTGGTCGTCTGGCTATTTGGCAACTTTGTCGTACCTGCCATCATCATGGTCCCCATTCCCCTCACCCTGCTCGGCATCATTCCCGGTCACTGGTTTGTCGCCTGGGTCACCAACTCCAGCGTTCCCTTCACCGCAACCTCCATGATCGGCTGGATTGCCCTCGCTGGCATCATCGTCCGCAACTCCATCCTACTCGTTGACTACTCCATCCATGAAATCCAAAAAGGCACCCCCATAGAAGACGCCGTCATCCTTGCCTGTAAAACCCGAACCCGGCCTATTCTCATCACTGCCTTTGCCCTCGTTGCTGGCTCCAGCGTCATTCTCACCGACCCCATCTTCCAAGGCATGGCCATCTCCCTCCTATTTGGAGTCCTGGTCTCCACACTCCTCACTCTGGTCGTCATTCCCCTAGGATGCATCAGCATCGGTCCCGCCACCCTCTGCCAAGGCTCTGGTGGCACCGGTCTCCTTGAAATTCCCCCCACCCCCCCCAAACTTCCCCTGTGGTTAAGTCTATGGGGATTTTTGATCGGACTGATCTTCAAAATCATCAACCTCTTCACCCTCCTGTTCTACCTCATCCGTATGCCATTTCTACTACTATCGGCTATGATGCCCAAACAGGACCGCACTCCTCCGCCCAGACCACCGCGAAACTCACCACCTCCTGTGCGGCCAACTCCCTCATCTCCTCCGTCAAGTGCCACGTCGCAGCCCCTGCCAACCCCCAGCGTTCCGCTAATGACACCTTTGGGTGTTCCCAAAGTTCAGGCACCCCCCAATCCAACCCCGGTCCCCAAGCCCACTGTTCCCAGAACCTCTGTGAACCCGCTTGGAGTGCCACGACGAGAAGTTGATATGGGAACCAGTCCGGGAATAGACCTGGGAACGACCTTCACCTCCAAATCCACTCCTCTAACTCTGGAAACTGAAGTCAAAATCCTTCCCATCCAACCGGAAGAACCTATTCCAACTTCCTCACTTCCACTGGAATTGGAATCGCCAATTCCAACTCAACCTGTGGTTCAACCCGCGATCACAACGATTTCGGCAACCTCATTGGTCTCTCAAGAAATCAACATTCCCGAAGCTGAAATCTCAACCACTGCTGAGAAACTCAACCCGAAACCAACCCTGAAAGTTTCAGAAGGTCCACGTCGAACAGCACTGGATATAAGCCCCATTGCTGACTCAGACCAATTTTCCGTCCCTTCGG
The DNA here is from genome assembly GCA_020721005.1 of Thiomargarita sp. Lineage (GTDB taxonomy): Bacteria > Pseudomonadota > Gammaproteobacteria > Beggiatoales > Beggiatoaceae > DYNP01. The sequence continues at coordinate 112,979 of DYNP01000005.1, read as the reverse complement.
AAAACCCCTCATCTTTCCAGGAACAACCCTCGGCTACAATAACTCCTCGGGAATCAGTTTCTGACACAGTTATTCTTCCGGAACAACCCTCGGCTACAATAACTCCTCGGGAATCAGTTTCTGACACAGTTATTCTTCCGGAACAACCCTCGGCTACAATAACTCCTCGGGAATCAGTTTCTGATACAGTTACTCTTCCGGAACAACCTTCTGACACAGCAACCATCGTTCAACCACTTATTTCAATTGACGATGACCATATGCCGGACTTTCCTTCTGAAGAAACCAAGGAAAAAACGGGCAAACCCAGTAGCAAACGCAAAGTAAGTCCACGCCGTGGAATTCGTCTAAAAACTGATCTGCCTATGGAAGACGATATCCTATTCCAAGAAATTAAAGAGGAGGAAAGCACCCCTAAAAAAGACCCCTAACCCCGTCTTAGCTCCAATCCTCACATAACCCACCCTAACCCGACAGGGGTGGGTTTTTTTAATCAAACGCAACCCTTCTCAACCCTCTCTTAACAATCCCACGTTCTCTATTTTTCTAATACTATTAAGTACCTGAGTAAATCTCCTATGAAAGAATCCATTCTCACTAAGCTGGAAAACCTAAGTGAACGTTCCCAAGAACTTGAAGGTTTACTTGCCGAATCCACCATCTTAGCCAATCAAGACCAATTCCGCAATCTATCCAAAGAATATGCAGAAACTAAACCCATTGTGGACTGTTTTAGACAATATTGTCACGTCGTAGATTCCCTCAAAATTACCCAAGACATGCTGCATGATGAAGACCCAGAAATTCGTTCCCTGGCTCAAGAAGAACTCCAACAATATATTGCTCAACAACTTGAATTAGAAGAACAATTACAATTCCTATTACTGCCCAAAGACCCAGATGACAACAGCAATGTATTCCTAGAAGTTCGCGCGGGAACTGGAGGAGATGAAGCCGCCCTATTTGCCGGGGACCTGATGCGCATGTACACTCGTTATGCGGAACAACGAGGCTGGCAAACTGAAATCATCAGCCAAAATTTAGGTGAGCACGGTGGATATAAAGAAGTGATCATTCGCATCAGTGGACAAAATGTATATTCCCAATTCAAATTTGAATCCGGTGGACACCGAGTACAACGAGTCCCAGAAACCGAAGCCCAAGGTCGCATTCACACTTCAGCCTGCACCGTGGCCATCTTGCCCGAAGTGCAAAGCATTGATCAAATAGAAATTAATTCGGCTGACCTTAGAATAGATACCTACCGATCCTCTGGAGCTGGCGGACAACATGTCAACAAAACAGACTCTGCCATCCGCATCACCCACCTGCCCACAGGCACCGTAGTCGAATGCCAAGATGAACGTTCCCAACATAAAAATCGAGCCCGAGCCATGGCCCTCTTACAATCCCGTTTACTCAAAGCCGAACGCAGTCGCCAAGAAGCCGAACAAGCAGCCACTCGTCGTAACTTAGTAGGCAGTGGAGACCGTTCAGAGAGAATTCGCACTTACAATTTTCCGCAAGGACGCATTACTGACCATCGTATCAATCTTACCCTTTACAAACTCAACGAAATTTTAGAAGGCGACCTTTCTCCCCTGATTGCCCCCTTACAACATGAACATCAAATGGACCTGCTTGCCAAATTAAGCCTTTAAATTCCACTTAACACCCATTCCCCAACACATTCATGAAATCACCAACCCTCTTCCCCTTTTTCCTCCAGCAAACCGGGAACCAAAAACTGGCTGAGCTTGCCAGCCACTTGGCCTTTCAACCCTCGCCAACCCTCAATTTAGACGATTATGGGCTGGTCCCTATGATCAGCTCCACTCCCAAACAAGCACTGATCAAAATATTTGAAACCACTATTCCCCTCCTAAGAAACAAAAGATTTCTCTGGTCATTGATATTTGGAACTGAGAATTTAACCTCTCTGTTTATCAAATTAGGCACAGGTGGCAGAATCAACCATTGTCAACTTCAATTCACTTTATATCAATCTAATCAAATAATTACAACCCTTACTTTAGATGGGACCACACTACTTGATGGACAATGGACTGCCCTGCCATTGCCCCATCCACTGTTCCCTGGCTACTATCAGGCTGAACTTTTATCCCCAGATGCAGATAATCAACACAACACCCTATTCCTCTGGTTGACCCCAGAACTTATTCCCCATCTCGATTACCCCAGCCGCAACTGGCTCGATCTCACACAATATGGCCTAAGTCCCCTGACAGCAACCACAGTCTCTGCTCCTCTCAATCGAACCATAGAAACCGTTCAACCTATTTTACAAGGATTTATTTTTCAATGGGTTAGTGAAGTGGTTACTCTTTCTCCCCCCATAACCACCCTTTACCTAAAATTGGGTACCGGAGGAAAACTCAATCACTGTCATTTGACTTTGTCCATTTTCCACACGCACACTGATCACCTGCTGCCACTGGCCAATGCCCACCTGGCTGGCAATCAAATACTTGACAATCAATGGACTGCCTGGTCCCTAGATCAGCCATTGCCCAATGGTCAATATTTATTTCGACTCCATTCTCCTGACACTGATGACACAGATAATGTTCTATTTCTCTGTCTAAGTCCAACTGGTCTGGAAAATTATCACTACCCTTCTTATGCAACTACTTGTTTTCTATCTATATTATATAATCAATGGCAGGGGCTCAACCAACGATTCCATTCTCAGCCCCCGTTAAAATTCAGCATTTTTATCCCTATTCCCACCCTTTCTCCGTTTGTTCAACATTATCTCAAGACCACAATTGACTCGGTGCTCAGTCAAACTTATTCCCATTGGGAATTATTTATCATCAGTAGCGAAACTTCGCCATTATTTGACACTTACCTCACTTATCCCACCATTCAACTGAAACTTTCCCCACCAGCCTCTGCTCTAAATACCGCTTTGGCTCTGGCTCAAGGCAGCCACTGTTTATTCCTATGGTCAGGAGATGATCTGGCTCCGGAAGCCCTGTTGGAATGTGCCAGTTTTCTACAGCGCAGCCCCCAAGATGTATTGTATACCGATGAAGATCAATTGTCCGCTCAACATCAACATCACAGTCCCTTTTTTAAGCCCGATTGGGCACGAGAACGTTTGAAAAGTCAATATTATTGGGGACAACTTTGTGTTTACCGAACTGCCATCTTGCGTGAACTTCATGGATTTGCTGAACATTGGTATATTCAACCCAACTCTAAAGTGGAACTTTTTCAACACATAGGGTTAATTCGTGAATTTAGCTATTTTTTACAACTTTGGGACTTGGCGCTCAGATTATCTGCACATACCGATAAAATAGGTCACCTGCCCAAAATTTTATATCATCAACGCAGTCAACTATTCTTATTTTTTCCCCATTCTTCAGCTAAAATATTAATTCAACAAGCTTTAGATCGAGAGAATCTGCAGGGAAAATTGTTAGAAAATTCCAATCCCCACAGTTTGCCTCTATTCCAATACATCTATTCGTTACGATTTCCAGTGCAGATCAGTATTATTATTCCCAGTAAGGACAGGTTGGATCTGCTATCTCCTTGTTTAGAATCGTTATTTTCTGTCAAAGATAGCCCAAAGGTGGATTGGGAGGTGATTGTAATCGACAATGGCAGTCAATCAGAGATTCTGTCTCATTATGAGAAATATCAAAAACGTTGGGGATCTCGTTTTCGATGGGAAATTGAGTCCAGTCCCTTTAATTTTTCGCGACTGGTTAATCGGGGAGTAAAACGGGCCCTGGGTGAAATTATTTTGTTGTTAAACAATGATATGGATTTATTGGGACCGGATAATTGGTTGGCAATTATGGCTGGATTTGCTCAACAATCGGTAATAGGTTGTGTCAGTGCCCAATTGTTGTATAAGGAAGGAAGTTTACAGCATACGGGTTTGGTGTGTGGGATTGCCGGAATAGCCAATCATGTTTATCGACATTGGCCGGCTGGGCACAGCGGTTATTTTGGAGGTTTGGCGGGAATTAATAATTATTCAGCGGTGACGGGAGCTTGTTTAATGGTTAAGCGAGTGTTATGGGAACAGGTCAATGGATTTGATGAGAATTTAGGAGTTGCTTTTAACGATGTGGATTTTTGTTTAAAATTGAGGCGGTTAGGGCTAAGAAATTTAGTGGTACCAAAGGTGCAGTTGTATCATTATGAGTCAAAAAGTCGAGGTCATGAGGTGAGTATACAGCAGAAATGGCGTTTGTTTCGGGAAACTCGTTATATGCGGCGTCGTTGGGGAAAACAGTTGGAGGATGACCCTTATTATAATGTTCATCTTTCTCACTACGCAGAGGATTTTAGATTGGATCCGCGATCTATCTATTATGGCAAAGGGAATTTGAAATGAGATCAGTATATGTAGACTGGGCTGACTCACGGGAAATCCATCAATATTGGGTAAAATTTCATGGCATTGGAAAATGGCTATTTTCCAATACCAGATTTAATGAAGTGGAAATGTGTTGGTAACTGATGTTACGCAGTGTAGAGACAATTATTGTATGGAGAATGGTATATGGTACGTGCTATAGGTGCACTGTTAATTTTCTAGCAAGTTTTGGAGGACACGGTATTCAGCGGAACGAGCATGGGCTGTTAAGCCTTCACCGTGTGCCAAAGTGGCTGCAATTTTGCCCAGGGTATTTGCGCTTTGGGGGGTGCACATGATGAGAGAGGAGCGTTTTTGGAAGTCGTAAACTCCCAAGGGAGATGAAAAGCGGGCAGTGCGAGCGGTGGGCAATACATGGTTGGGACCGGCACAATAGTCTCCCACAGCTTCTGCGGTGTAACGTCCCAAAAAGATGGCGCCTGCATGACGAACTTGGGGCAACCATTGTAAGGGGTCTTCTATGGACAGTTCCAGGTGTTCTGGAGCTATGAAGTTCACGACTTCCAAGGCTTGTTTGAGATCGTTGACATGGATAAGAGCGCCGTTTCGAGACAAGGCAGCGGCGATAATGGGGGCGCGGGGCATTTTGTCCAACAGTTGGTGAATGGAGTTTTCTACAGTGTTTAAGAAATCAAGGTCGGGACTGATCAAAATCGATCGGGCTTGTTCATCGTGTTCCGCTTGGGAGAATAGATCCATGGCGATCCAGTCGGGATCAGTTTTTCCATCGCAAACAATCAGGATTTCCGAGGGACCGGCGATCATATCGATACCTACATTCCCAAATACCAGTTGTTTGGCCGTGGCTACATAAATATTGCCCGGTCCCACAATTTTATCCACTTTGGGAATAGAGGTGGTGCCATAAGCCAAGGCAGCAATGGCTTGAGCTCCGCCAACAGTAAATACTTGATGCACGCCGGCCAGGGCTGCAGCTGCCAATACCAGGTCATTGAGAACGTTGTCTGGAGCGGGCACGACCATGATGATTTCTGGAACTCCAGCTACTTTGGCAGGTAGGGCATTCATGAGCACGGAGGAAAAATAAGTGGCTTTGCCGCCGGGTACATAGAGTCCCACTTTGTCTAATGGTGTAATTTTCTGACCCAATATAGTACCATCCGCTTCTGTATATTGCCAACTTTCCTGCAATTGCCGTTGATGATAATTTTGAATGCGCTCAGCTGCTTGTTCTAAAGCCTTACGTTGAGCCTTGTCTATACTGTTTAAGGCTTGATGCAAACGTTCTTCGGGAACGTTCAAGTCTTGAAATTGTTGCAGAGTGCGACGATCAAATTGGGAGGTGTAATCCAGCAAGGCGGCATTTCCTCGAGAACGTACCGCACGCAAAATTTCTTGCACGGTGTGCACAATTTCCCCATCCAATTCCGTTTGCCAATCCACCAATTGATTCAAATCGGTCCAAAACGATCTCTCATTTATATTCATACGTCTTAATTGTATAGTCATCTGGTTTTCCTCCGGTTTTTTGGCCAATCAGGACTTCTATTTGGTCGGGCAATTTTCAAATTTTGTGCAAATTCTACTTCAGGTCATTAGAATAGACAGATAGAATTGACAAAACGCGCTATTATACAGTAATTGTAATCCTTAAATAGACCTCTTGCAAAAGTATGCGATCATGAAAAAATGAGAATTGCTCCTCAGTTAAGATACGTTGAAGTGGAGGTTTTAGAGTGGAAGTTTTGGAGTAGAGGCTTTGGAATGGAGGTTTTAGAGTGGAGGTTTTAAAGTGGAGGCTTTGGAGTGGAGGCTTTGGAGTGGAGGCTTTGGAGTGGAGGCTTTGGAGTAGAGGTTTTGGAGTAGAGGCTTTGGAGTGGAGGCTTTGGAGTGGAGGCTTTGGAGTGGAGGCTTTAGCCGGTCAGCCGTAGGCACCACTCATATACAAATTGCAAGGGCCTACAGCTACCGGCTAAAGCCTCCATTCCAGTTTACCGGCTAAAGCCTCCACTCCAGTTTACCGGCTAAAGCCTCCATTCCAGTCTACCGGCTAAAGCCTCCACTCCAGTTTACCGGCTAAAGCCTCCACTCCAGTTTACCGGCTAAAGCCTCCATTCCAGTCTACCGGCTAAAGCCTCCATTCCAATCTACTGGCTAAAGCCTCCACTCCAATCTACCGGCTAAAGCCTCCACTCCAAGTCTACTTCAATAGGGATTTCATTTTTATTTTTTCGTGTCTCATCTTTATCGTATCATTTACTTTTGCAAGAGGTCTAATATATTTGCTATTTCATTGACTTATCCAACCTGAAATTACCATCATGAATAAACGTTACGACGCTGCTGATATTGAAGTTTTAACCGGTCTCGAGCCGGTTCGCAAACGCCCGGGCATGTACACTGACATCAGTCGACCCAATCATCTTGCGCAAGAAGTGGTTGACAATAGCGTAGATGAGGCTTTGGCAGGTTATGCTCGACATATTAAGATTATCCTCTATGCTGATAACTCATTGAGTGTGGAGGATGATGGGCGCGGTATGCCCGTAGATACTCATCCTGAAGAAGGCATTAGTGGTGTGGAGTTGATTTTAACTCGCCTTCATGCCGGGGGAAAGTTTTCTAATAAAACTTATCAATTTTCTGGAGGATTACATGGGGTTGGCATATCGGTAGTTAATGCTCTTTCTAACCGTTTGGAAGTGATTGTGAAACGCAATGGGAAACGTTATCAGATGCGCTTTGCCAATGGTGATAAGATCACAGAATTGACTGAAATTGGTAATGTTAAGAAGAATGAGACTGGCACTTTGTTGCGCTTTTGGCCAGATCCTCGTTATTTTGATTCTCCACGATTTGCTGTGCCTAAACTCATTCATTTGCTGCGGGCTAAGGCGGTATTGTGTGCCGGTCTCACTCTTAGTTTTCAGGATGAGAATACTGGGGAAAAACAGGAATGGCATTATCAAGAGGGATTGACCAGTTACTTGATTGGCAGTTTGGAGAATTGTGAATTATTGCCCGACACTCCCTTCACTGGCCAGTTTGCTGGCAATGCAGAGGCAGTGGATTGGGCGGTGGTTTGGATAACTGAGGGAGAATTGTTGACTGAGAGTTATGTCAATCTCATTCCCACTATTCAAGGGGGAACGCATGTCAATGGTTTACGCACAGGATTGTTGGAAGCACTTCGGGAATTTTGTGATTATCGTAATTTGTTGCCGCGGGGAGTGAAACTGGCGCCAGAAGATGTTTGGGATCGTTGTGCCTATATTTTGTCGGTAAAGTTGCAGGATCCTCAATTTTCCGGGCAAACTAAGGAACGTTTGACTTCTCGCAGCTGTGCTACTTTTGTAGCCGGCGTGGTGCGAGATACTTTCAGTCTCTGGCTTAATCAACATATTGAATTGGGAGAGAAAATTGCTGAACTTGCCATTGAACATGCTCAAAAACGTTTGCGGGCTGATAAGAAAGTGGTGCGCAAAAAAGCCACCAATGGACCTGCTCTGCCAGGAAAATTGGCGGATTGCACCTTACAAGATGTTCAGCAAACTGAATTGTTTTTGGTCGAAGGTGATTCTGCAGGAGGTTCTTGTAAACAAGCTCGAGACCGCACTTTTCAGGCAGTGATGCCATTGCGTGGCAAGATTCTCAATACTTGGGAAGTGGATTCCAGTGAGGTGTTGGCTTCTCAAGAGGTTCATGATATTGCGGTGGCTATTGGTATCGATCCCAATACCGAGGAACTCAGTGGATTGCGTTATGGAAAAATTTGCATTCTCGCCGATGCAGATTCTGATGGGGCTCATATTGCAACTTTGTTATGTGCTTTATTTGTGAAGCATTTTCGTAAAATTGTGGAAACTGGCCACTTTTATTTGGCCACCCCGCCTTTGTATAGAATTGATATTGGAGATAATGTTTATTATGCTCTGAATGATGAGGAAAAACAAGGCATTTTGGATCGGATTCAAGCGGAGAAGAAGCGCGGTAAGTTGATTATTCAGCGTTTTAAGGGACTCGGAGAGATGAATCCTTTGCAGTTGCGGGAGACGACTATGGCTCCGGAATCTCGACGTTTGGTACAGTTGACTTTAGCCGATGCTGAACAGACTGAGCAGGTTATGGATATGTTATTGGCTAAGAAACGTGCCAATGATCGACGCAATTGGTTGGAAAGTAAAGGAAATTTGGCCGCTTTGTAATGTTAGCCAAATTGTTTGAAAGGGGGGGTAAAATAGTTGGTTTGTTCTACTCAATTGGTTTTATTCCTTCCTTGAAGTTAAAGTAGGATGGGCTGAGGATAGGAGGCCCATCCCACATATTCTCTTTTCCTTTTAAAAAAGTAAATGATGTGATAAATTGGAATAGAGGCTTTAGCCGGTCCTGGAATAGAGGCTTTAGCCGGTCCTGGAATAGAGGCTTTAGCCGGTCCTGGAATGGAGGCTTTAGCCAGTCCTGGAATAGAGGCTTTAGCCGGTACTTTCCGATCTTTAAAACCACCGGCTAAAGCCTCCACTCCGGAGAAAGGGACCGGCTAAAGCCTCTACTCCGGTACTAACAAAATAGGTCAATTATGAAAATCAAATTTTCCCGCCGCTCTCTTTGGTCTTGGCAGTTTGTTTTGTATTTGTCCACAACCTCACTCCAAGCTGAAATTAACACTGATGGCACTTTGGGACCTGCCGAAACTTTATTGGGTCCTAATTTTACTATTGATGCTACCCTGGGTCGGCAAGCAGGTGGCAATTTGTTTCACAGTTTTGCTGCTTTTACTCTTCAAATTCACGAAACGGCTACTTTTACGGGTCCTTCCACTGTCAGTAATATTCTCACACGAGTCACGGGTGGCTTACCTTCTGGCATTGACGGTATGTTACGGGTAGCTATTCCCAATGCTAATTTTTACTTCTTCAACCCGAATGGAGTGGTCATTGGGCAAGATGCACAATTGGATATGTCAGGGTCCGGTGTCTCTTATATCAGCACCGCCCCCGAGATTTATTTGGGCACTGAAGGCAAGACTTTTGCCGCCACCCCGGTCGCCAACGAAATTCTGGACGCGGCACCCCCTAAAGCATTTGGTTTTTTAGACACGTCTTCCCCTATTCTGATTGAGGTGCATGGCAATGATTTGACCATTAGTAATCAACAATTAGTTTTCCCCCAAGGTCAATTTAGATTGATCATTAACGGTAAATTGCAGCTTGAAAAAGGGAGTTTATTAAATGTCAGCGGTGCCTCTGGCGGAGAAATTTTTATCCGAGCGGGTGAATTGGTGTTAAATGACAGTGAGTTGTTTGCCGATACGACAGAACATGATGGGTTGGGGGTTGATATTAACGTGGCGGGCAACATGCAGTTAACTGAGGGTGCCGTGATCACGGCCGATAATTATGGCAAGGGTCAAGGCGGAAAGATTCAAATTACTGCCCATAACTTATCATTGATCAATCAGTTGGCCACCACAGATGAATTGAGCAAAATTGCCACTAATAATTTTTCTACTGGAAAAGGAGGTAATATTGAAATTGACGTGGCCAGTGATCTAACCATGAGTCCGGGCTTAATTCAAGCGGCCACGAGTTATTATCCAGAGGTTTCCCCACCGTTGGAGATTTTGCAACAGCAACCAGGACAGGCCGGTGATATTTCCATTACCGCTCAACGTCTGGAGCTACACAGTACCGCTGATCTGGGAGGATTCGGCGGGATTCATTCCAATGTAGCTGAAGTCGGAGTGGCTGGAAAGATTGATATACGAGCCACCGAGCAAATGTTAATAAATCACGCCGGTCATATTTCCACCAGTGCCACGGGGAGCGGTAAGAGTGGCACGATTACTTTGACCACGCCAGACTTACAACTTCAAAACTATGCCCTCATCAACAGCGCCAGTGGTGGCAGCGGTAATGCCGGCGACCTTAAATTCAGCACGGATCGACTGTCGCTGACCCAACATAGTTATATCGATGCCGAAGCCGAGTACGCTGGAGGAGGCAATATAGTGATTGCAGCCACTCAAATGTTGTCAGTAACTCAAGGCAGTCACATTACGGCGCAAGCCCAAGGTCAAGCACGGGAGCATGACGGCGGCAATATCGATATCGACACCCCCCGCTTAGAAATTGACAACAGTTATTTATTAGCCAATGCCGTAGGTGGTCGTGGCGGTCAGCTCACGTTAGGTAGCGCTGCACAACCAACTCTGGTAGAAACGCATCACGGCGCCATTTTTGATGTCTCTTCTAAACAAGGTTTGATGGGTCAATTGGTCTTAAATGACCGTATTTTAAATGACCATTTTACCGTATTGGCGAAACCATTTGTCGATGCCAGTCATTGGATAAAATGTTCGTCCACTGCCACCACGAAACCAAATTCAAACGTGGTTTTGCGTAAACAGTTAGTCTCCTTATCACCAGCTGAATCACAAGTATTTTTGACCGACTTGGCAACCCTGGCCACCACCGCCAATCATTCATTCTCCGCTCACGATTGGCAACAAAATAATCAAGCATTGGCGCAATTAAATGCACAGTCCCTACTTGCACAACCCCTTCAATTTACTAAATTATTATGGCAACGCGGGCGACTCCTACAACAACAAAATCAAATTGACTCGGCACTCATTTTTTATCGTCTAGCCGTTACCCTGTTAGACCTGATTCGACCCGCCCTTGATCGTTCCCAACAACCGATAGCTGCGAGTAAAATTTTTAAACAAATTCGCTTAGAATTATTAACTTTGCTTTTACAACAAGGTCAACTGGAAGAAGCCTTGACCGTGCTAGACCGTCTCAAAACTAACGAAACACTGGACTATTTCTATTTTAAAGACCCTTGTCAACCACCACCCGTTGCGATCCGAGAGATTAACCATGCTCAGACCGCCATCATTTATCCGGTCATTTTCGACCACCATCTTAGTCTGTTGCTCAGTTTACCGACCGGTTTACGCCAAGTACAAGTGGCTGTCACCGCCCCCCAATTACAACACACCGTTACGCAACTACGTGAACAATTAGCCCGTCGAGATGCCACCAGTGTTCGCAGTTTGGCCTATTTACCATTGGCCCAACAACTCTATCAATGGTTAATCACGCCGTTGCAAACTTTCTTAACGCCAGAAATAAATACCCTTGTGATGGTGCCAGATGGCCCGTTATACACAATTCCCTTGAGTGTGTTACATGATGGACAACACTTTCTCCTTGAACAATATGCACTGGCCATCATGCCCAGTTTAACTTTGACGGATCCATCTTCTCAGCCCCCGCAGTGGGACACAGCCAAAGTATTATTTAATGGTTTAACCACCGCCGAACATTTTTATCCCTTACCTCAGGCTCACCTGATGGGGCAAGAAATTAAAAAGCAGTTTGCGGGTACTGCGTTATTAACTGGTTCAAAATTTACTCAGTCTCAGATGACACAAACATTAAAAACGAGTTATTATTCCATAGTACATTTATTTTCTCATGCCCAATTTAAAGGGTCGGCGGCGGACAGTTTTCTAGTGACTTATGATGCCAAGATGAATTTAACTGAATTGCAAAAAATGATTGATGCCACTCAGGCACCGATTGAATTATTAGCCCTGGGCGCTTGTGAAACTGCGAAAGGAGATGAACAAGCCGCGTTAGGCTTTTCGGGAATAGCATTTAAGGCGGGAGTACACAGTGCCATTGGTACGCTCTGGCAAGCCCGTAGCGACGTGATGCAACAGGTGTTTACCGACTTTTACCATCAGCTAAAAACGACTCGGTTTTCTAAAGCCCAGGCCCTGCGCGAAGCCCAACTGAAATTGATCCGAAACTATCATTACCCTCCCCATTTCTGGTCCCCGTTTTTGTTGATTGGGAATTGGTTATAAACTACGTTATTAACTCAAATTGGAATAGAGGCTGGTAAGTTGGAGTGGAGGCTTTAGCCGGTTTTTTTGGAGTGGAGGCTTTAGCCGGTTTTTGGGAATAGAGGCTTTAGCCGGTGAGTTGGAATAGAGGCTTTAGCCGGTGAGCCGACCCAAAACCGGCTAAAGCCTCCACTCCAACCGGCTAAAGCCTCCACTCCAATGGGCTAAAGCCTCCACTCCGATGTTCTAAGGTGCGTAAAATTAATTGGCTTTCTCTATGATCACTTCCCACCCTACTGGAGGTCCCCATTCTGGGCATTGCTGTTTAAACCAAACGGCTAATTTAGCATGATCTTTCTCAGTCACTCCCAGCACAGTGAGTCGCCGATTCTCACCACGAGAGTCAATTTGCGTCTTCATTCCCAGTTGAGTTAATGCCTGTTGCAATTCCTCCACCTTATTCTGCGGCTGAATCGCTTTGATCGAGCACACCTTCAATCCACCTTTAACTGTCAATCCAGGAGTTTCCGCTGACCAATATAACGGTCGCAGAATAACAACCAAGGCAAGAGAAAATGCCATCGCCAACCCCATTCGCCAGTACCATATTTCACTGAGCACTTTGAGTATAGAGGGACGGTCCACCTTCTTTTTTCGCGATTTCTTGAGGACATTATTTAACACTCGTGAAGTTAGGCGCGGGGGATGCTGACGACATTGTAGCACTTCACGCAAAGCCTCCGCCTCGCGTAAAGTATCTGGATGAGCGTCTGGTACCGGTTGACCCGCTAAAATCATTAACCAATCTTGAATATCTTTTTCTTCGGTAGGGGCATTCATAAATAAATTCTCCATACTACCAGGAATTGTCGGGGCCACCGATAACTTCCGGAAGTTCTACTATTCCCCACAATCTTTAATACAAGGGAACAAAAAACGTTTTAATTTCTTGCGACACTGAGAAATAAATTCCCTAGTAGCAGCATTGGTCCTGCCAATATTTTTCGCAATCTCTATAGTATACTGTCCCTCACCCTTAAATGTCAGGACGATTAAACATTCTTTTATTTTCTCTTTATTTTCAAACTGTTGCTCACAGTCGTGTATAGCCTTAATCACACACAATTGATAACACAGTTTCTGTTCCAAATCAGTTGGATCCGCAATCTCCAACAATAATTCAGAATTATTGGCGACCAATTTCGAATTTTGTTTAAAACCATCAATAGCCCGATTAATACCAATAGTGGCCAAATAATTAAATAAACAACCTCGGTTTCGATCATAATTATTAACACTGGCCAAAAATTTCAATAACGTCTCTTGAAACACCTCTTCGGCTTCCTCCAGCGAGAATCGAAATTTTTTTTGGAAAAAGTGAAGCAATTGTTGACCATATCGATAATAGATAAATCGGACCCCCTCCTCACCACCCGCCAAAATATCAGCGATAGCCTCATCATCATTTTGTATCTTGGATGATTTACTCAGATTTTTTAGGAATCGCCACATCTGCCCAATCTCCTCTTGCTGCCGGCTGTTGAAACCAGTTCCCATTATCGCTGTCGAATGTCTTAGCCTGTTGACTCAACTTATTATTATCGAATCTCTTAACCTGTTGATTCACCCGGTCAGCGGTTTGGATAAAAATCTCCTGGAAACTACTGCCGACCGCGGCTTGCTTGAGCGTTTCCAACAGCACATCTGTAAAAATACCCCCTTGATTCGGAAATTCATAGGCCGCAGCATGAATGTCGTCGTCAGTGGCCGATAGCAACACACCTTTGAGATATTGAATACTGCTGGCACGGTCAAATGGACGCAATTGTTCTCCCAAACAGCCCTGAATAAAAAATTTCAGCTGCGGCGCCCCCCCGGTAAGTTCCACTGCTGGCATATACATTCCCCCAGACAAACACGTATCGAGCACCGTTAACACTCGTTTAGTCGGTAACCCATTGACTAAACTAACAAAATGATCATCCCGCATCACTAACTCATCACAACGCTCTTCCTGGTCTAACTGCGCTGACACCGTTTCCACATCATAAGTCACCAAAACCTCATCATTAAAATCCGCTTCATCGCCACTGTTGTCCCTGGCATTAGAGCCATGACCAGAAAAATAAATAATCGCCAAATCATCAGGATTCAACTGACGACGCAATTCCTGCAACGCTTCTTCCCAATCTTGACGATAAACATTCTCCAACACACAGGTTTGCGGAGCTGGAATCTGGAAGTACTTCTGCATAGCAGTTTCAAAACGTCGTGCATCTCGATTGGCAAACTTTAAATTACCCACTTCCGCACCCGCAGCCAAGAGAAAAGTAGTCGATTCGGACCGTGATGATTTAGGGGAGGACTTCAGGAAACAAAACTGTGGTGTCCGTGGTGACGGTGAAGATTTGGGAAAACCCAGCCAAGCGCGCAAATTTTTCGCTTGTGGCATCAGCGCCTCAGGTTTAGTGGGAATGGTTTCGTTACAAGCCGACAAAAATATTAAGACCATCACGAAATAAAGTTGAACTGCTTTGGAAAACATAAGGCTCTCCTATCTTAGGGTAGACTCTTTAGCCAGTCCTGGAATAGAGGCTTCAGCCGGTGATTTTAAAGATCGGGGGATACCGGCTAAAGCCTCTACTCCAATAAGCCCTAAAAAATTATTTTAGGTTTTCTCCTGACACTTTTCTTGCCAAACAGTATACAGGGCAACCAGTAAATAATTTGGCTAAAAATTACGCTATTAGGTCACTGAAAAATTATTTTAAAATTATTTAAAAATTTTTCCTGACACTTTTCTCTGCCCAATCGTATATAAAGGTGAATCGAGGCAAACTTTAAATCTGACATATTTGATGAGTCATTTTAAACCACAATTAAATTTGGCGTAAAAATTACGCTATCAGGTCACTGAAAAATTATTTTAAAACTATTTAAAAATTTTTCCTGACACTTTTCTCTGCCCAATCGTATATAAAGGTGAATCGAGGCAAACTTTAAATCTGACATATTTGATGAGTCATTTTAAACCACAATTAAATTGGAGACAACTGTATGAAACGCAAACTTCTTGCGGGAATAATTTCCGCAGGGTTAATCTGGAATAGCAGCGCATTGGCGTTGGACATTCCTCCTGACATTTTAAATGAAATACAACAACACGGCACCGCCCGCATCATCGTCGAACTCGACGTGCCTTGGCAACCCGAAGGCCTGTTACGCACTGCTGAGGCGGTCGTGGCCCAACGTCAGCAACTCACTGACACCCAACAACAATTCGTCACCACCCTCAGTCAAGACCTCGTCAACAGTGGCTTGTTTGATGAGGTCAACAGTGCTGATGGGACGCCCATCGTCAAGCCTGAAACGACTTATGAAACGATTCCCTACCTCGTTTTGGAAGTCAGCGACGCGACCTTGCCACTGGTTCAACAACAAACCTTGACCAAGGGTGTGACGTTAGACCATGCGGATGAACCTTCCTTGACTCAAAGTCTCCCCTTGATTGGGGCCGATAAAGCCTGGTCTGCTGGCTACACTGGCCAAGGTCAACAGATAGCTGTGCTAGACACGGGCGTGGAGAAAACGCATCCCTTCTTTGCCACCAACCGCGTGGTTCAAGAAGCCTGCTTCTCGGCGACCTTATGTCCTGATGGGCAAAAGCAACAAGTGAGTGCAGGCGCCGCCGTGCCTTGTAGTTATGATGCCCCCAATTGTCTGCATGGCACTCACGTTGCGGGAATCGCGGCCAGCGTGGCCAAAGATGCCCAACTCATCGCCGTGCAAGTGTTTTCCAAACAATTGGGAACGGCCAAATCACTTCAGTCCGACCAATTAGCGGCACTGGACTGGTTGCAGAGGACTTACGGCAACCCAGATTCCAAATTAGCTGCGGTCAACCTGAGTTTAGGAGGAGGCAAATTTGCCAGTGCGTGTGATGACGATCCACGTAAAAAGGCCATTGACAACCTCCGTTCCGTCGGGATTGCAACGATTGTCTCGTCTGGCAATCAAGGTTACAGTGACGGAATCAATGCGCCCGCATGTATCTCCTCCGCCATCAGTGTGGGGGCGACGGATAAAGCGGACTCTCTGTGGACCTCTTCCAACAGTTCTCCCCTCTTGCAGTTACTCGCCCCAGGGGTTGACATTGTCTCCTCGGTGACGGGTGGTGGGACGTTGGCAAAGAGTGGGACTTCAATGGCGGCGCCGCATGTGGCAGGCGCGTGGGCGGTGTTGAAGGCCGCGAAACCGACGGCGACGGTGGACGAGTTATTGACGACGTTGCAGGGTACTGGTAAGGCGGTGAGTGGGAAGGGGGTGACGAAGGCGCGGGTGCAGTTGGATAAGGGGTTGTCTCTTCCAGTGGCTACGGCTACGGATTGTGATGCGGTCAAGGACGGGCTGGTGGCTTGCTATCCGTTTGATGGCAACACCAATGATGAAAGTCAAAATGGACATCCCGGTATCGAACACGGTATCAGTTATGTAGATGGTGTACAGGGCAAAGCCGCCGAATTTAGTGAAGGCGATTATGTTGACTTAGGTCAAATGGCATTCTTGTCAAAAACCAGCTTTTCAATATCCCTGTGGGTGAAAAAGTATGTAGAGGGACAGATGTTTGGATACATTGGAAAGTGGAATTCAATTCCATTACTAGATAATAGTTTTGGCCTAAGTGAGGGTTATGGCAACGATTATCCCGCTTTCTGCATACAAACTGATGACAACTCATACAAATGTGTTGCCTCTTCAGTCAAGCTAGAGAAAGACAGATTTGCACACATTGTCGCCATCTGGGATAATTCGTCGGGAATGAAAATGTACATGGACCGACAACTGGTCTCTTCAAACAACTTCGGGATCGGTAAGAACCTGAAGAATGAAACCTACAGTTATACTGCCAAGGCAGGTAGCTGGGGGGTATTACGTAGCGGTCAGTATAGTTTTAAGGGATTACTTGACGACCTTCGTGTTTATAACCGCGCCCTCTCCGAGGACGAAATTAAGCAACTGGCCCCTAAAGTCACCTTGACTGTTGCCAAAGTTGGTAACGGCAACGTGACTACTACTAACGTTAATTGTGGCACAGATTGCACCGAAGAATTTCCTCTCAACGAATTAGTTACCTTGAACGCCAATGCCATGGCTGGTTCAATCTTCAAAGGTTGGACCGGTGATTGCGGTGGTACTGGTGCAAGAATTTCTGTCACCATGGACAAGGCTAGAACTTGTACTGCAACCTTTGAACAAGGAGTAACGGATTGCAGTATGATGAAAGAAGGACTGGTAGCCTGCTATACATTTGAAGACAATGCCAATGATGACAGTGGCAATGGCAATCATGGTATAGAACATAGTATCACCTATGTAGGCGGTGTACATGGCAAAGCTGCCGAATTTGGTGAAGGCGACTACGTTGATTTGGGGCAAATGGGTTTTTTGTCAAAAACCCAGTTCTCAATATCCTTCTGGGTGAAAAAATATGAAGAGGGACAGATGTTTGGATACATTGGGAAGTGGAATTCTACCGAATTTTTGGATAATAGTTTCTATTTGGGCGATGCCTATGGCAACGATCATCCTTCTTTCTACATAAAGGCTGATGATAACTCATACAAAGGTAGTGTTTCTTCAGTTAAGTTGGAGAAAGACAGATTTGCACACATTGTCGCCATTTGGGATAATTCATCGGGAATGAAAATGTACATGGACGGACAATTGGTGCTTTCAAACAACTTCGGGGTCGGTAAGAGTTTGAAGAACGAAACCTACAGTTATACTGCCAAGGCAGGTAGCGGGGGGGTATTACGCAGCGGTCGGTATAATTTCAAGGGGTTACTGGACGACCTCCGTATTTACAACCGCGCCCTCTCCGAAGCCGAAGTCAAGCAACTGGCAGGCGTTGTTGAACCCGCTAAAGTCACCTTAACAGTCACCAAAACCGGCAACGGCCAAGTCACGGGCAACGGTATCACCTGCGGCACCGACTGCACCGAAGACCTCGCCCCCAATACCCAAGTGACCCTCACGGCCACCCCAACCTCCAGCACCATTTTCCAAAGCTGGACGGGCGATTGCACCGGGACCACCTCTCCTCTCACCGTGACCATGGATAAGGCCAAAACGTGCGGCGCCACCTTTGAACCTCTCCCCACTGGCCTCCCCCTCACTGTCAACAAAGCTGACGATGAAAGAGGACGCATCACGGGTCGTCTCAGAGGTGCCACCACCGCCAGTCTCACTTGCACCAGCGCGTGCCCAACCGCCAGCTACAATTATCCCAAAGATGGGGTAGTGATTGTCACCGCCACGGCAGAGAAAGGCTTTGAGTTCAAAACCTGGACTTGCACTGGCAGCAGTTATACTCAAGACCCGGCCAAACCCAATATCCTCAAAGTGACGATGACCACCGAGACCACTTGCACCGCCAACTTTGACGCCATCCCAGGCCAATTGTTCAGCCTCACGGTGAATCTCATTGGCACGGGCATGGGTAGTGTGACCCCTAGCAAAGCGGGACTGGAATGCCAAGGTAGCCAATGCACAGGCGTCTATGCGAAAGACACGAGAGTAACCTTGACCGCCAAACCCAATGCCTTCTCCAACTTCCTCAACTGGGGAGGCGATTGCACGGGCAACAGCCTGAAAGTGTCAGTCACTTTAACCAAGGACTTGATTTGCAGTGTACAATTCCAGAGCATGTTAGAAGCTGCTGCCACTGAGTTAGTTGAGGTGTTATACACCGATGGCTTTTTAGAAAATAATACCGATGTGGCGAGTCAATTTTCCCAGGCGACCAATCAAGATCGCTTAAAAGAAGCTTTCTGGTTAGCCGCTACTGCTATCTTGCAGGCGGACGCCAACTTGACCGCGACTCAGCAATGGCCGGCGCAATTGAATGATATTCCATGGTATTCAAAAAATCCCATTGGCCAATATACGGAAAGCATCCAATTCCAAGCGGATGATTATGTGGATATTCGGTTGAAACTGCTAGATAACGCAGGCGTGGAACAGGAGGCGATGATAGTGATATATTACGGTGATACTCCTCCTATTCCTGTAGGAGACAGTAGCAGCGGACGAATCATGATACCAATTTATGTGCCCAGCTCTTGGCTACGGGCTTGGAACAGTCGTCCACGATAGAGGAGATATGCTTAATCTGGCTAAAGCCTCCAGTAACTTCTTTCTGGAATGGAGGCTTTAGCCGGTAACTTCTACTCAGGCTTACGCCTGATCCGGCTAAAGCCTCTACTCCAAGATAAAAATTCTACTTCAAACAATTTTCTGGAGTAGAGGCTTTAGCCGGTAACCAATTTTTTGGAGTAGAGGCTTTAGCCGGTAACTTCTACTCAGGCTTACGCCTGATCCGGCTAAAGCCTCTATTCCAAGATAAAGATTCTACTTCAAACAATTTTCTGGAGTGGAGGCTTTAGCCGGAGTGGAGGTTTTAGAAAGTATGCTGGAGTGGAGGCTTTAGCCGGTCAGCCGTAGGCATCCCCCACATACACAAATTGCAATGGACTACCGCCGGTCGACTAAAGCCTCCACTCCAGTATATTTTCTAGAACCTCCACTCCAAAGCTTCCACTCCAAACCCTCCAGGGAAAATAACAAATGACCCTTAACAATTTTCTTCTCTGATTGGATAAAAATCACTGACTAGCTGCCGATTATACAAACCACAAACCCAATAAAATCAGGCGTCATAGATTGGAGAATATCATTGACAGTTTGCATAATATCTTTATTTAGATGCCAATGGTTTGGAGGACATTTTCAAGGGGCAAAAGGAGTTTTCCCCTTGGTAAGAGGGAATTCCCTTTCCTAGGACGTGTTATTAGAGTTTTGAGAGAAAAGACATAGATTTTTAGAGATTAATTGGTAGGGATTTGGTATTTTTTCTCTAACTCAACTTGTTGTTTTTGACATGCTTCTTTAAGCTGTCGCATTTCCAGTTTCCATTGTTTGCAAGGCAGGGGATTTTGTTCGCACCATTGCTGTTGAGCTGCTTTCTTATTCTCCCGCTCTTTTTTGTGTTCTGCCTGTTCTCTTTCACGCTCTTGACGAATTTTTTCCTTAAATTGTTCTTGGAGAATTTTGCATTGTTCCGGATTGTTTTGACATTGTTCCTCTAAAAGTCGTTTGGCTTCTCGCAATTCTCGCAACTTTTCTTGACGTTGTTCGCACCAAATGGGGTCTTGGATACATTTTTGGCGCAAATCTTCCGCTTGTAAAGCACGTTTTTGGCATTCCGTGTCTTCTGCCGGGCAGTTGGGATTGGTGGAGGAGGGATTGCTGGAAGATTCCTTCGGAAGTAAAATTTCCTCTTCTGGATTGCTGGTGGATTGCTGTGCCCAACTTAGAGGCAAGACAAGGATTAGTATTAAAATCAGTACGAATTTAGAGAAGCGCATAATGAAATCTCTTGGGTGAATTTAGGTTAGAAAATGAGAGTAGATTCTAGAACATATGAGTGGAGAATAGTCAGTTGTTCTCCTAAGAAGACAAACTGGTTATGGATTGATTTGCTATCCACACTTGGTTGCCGCGCAATTGGATTTTTCCTTCGGCAAACCAGTGAATAGCTTGCGGATAGATGCGGTGCTCTTGTTGTAGGACACGAGTGGCCAATTGTTCCTCTGTATCTTCGGGCAAAACTGGGACTTTAGCTTGCAGAATGATGGGACCCCCATCCAATTCCTCAGTTACAAAATGGACCGTAGCCCCATGTTCTCGTTGTTTGGCTTCCAAAACCCGTTGATGCGTATGCAATCCCTTAAAAGCCGGTAACAGAGAAGGATGGATGTTGATCAGGCGTCCTCGGTAGTGGCTGACAAATTGGGGAGATAAAATGCGCATGAAGCCAGCCAGTGCGATGAGATCCGGTTGACAGTGGTCAATTTTGGTTTGTAAGGCTTGATCAAAGGTATCTCGATTAGGGTATTGACTGTGATCGATAACTGCGGTGGGAATACCTTTTTGATGAGCC
The DNA here is from genome assembly GCA_020721005.1 of Thiomargarita sp. Taxonomy (GTDB): domain Bacteria; phylum Pseudomonadota; class Gammaproteobacteria; order Beggiatoales; family Beggiatoaceae; genus DYNP01. The sequence goes on along the minus strand of DYNP01000005.1, from coordinate 91,742 downwards.
CATATCAATCCTTCTGCTTGGGGACGGTTACTGATAACAAGTTGGAGATCAATCAATGGGTCGGCTTGTTCAACAATCGCTTTTAAGTTACTACCACGTCCCGAAATCAGTACAATTAATTTCAGTTTTTTCATGGTGTTATGCCCAATAATTGAATTTGTTCATTTTGTTCCGGGCGGGTGAGGGCAATTTCGCCAATTGTCCAAGCGGTTTCTCCAGCTTGTTTGAGCAGGTCAAGAGCGGTGGTTTGGTGAGCAGCAGCCACACAGATGACCATGCCCAGTCCACAATTAAAGGTTCGATAGAGTTCCTGATGGCTGAGTTGTCCTTGTTGTTGTAGCCAGTCGAAAATAGGGGGATGGGACCAGGCTTGGGTTTCAATAACTGCCATGAGACTGTTTGGAAGCATGCGGGGCACATTTTCCAAAAGTCCGCCGCCAGTGATATGAGCGATGCCTTTGATTGGCAGGTATTGGGTCAGTTGCAAAATGGATTTAACGTAAATTCGAGTGGGGGTTAAAAGGAGTTCTCCTAAATTTTGTCCTTGAAAATCAGTGGTTAAAGGAGTTTCAGTGAGTTCGAGAATGTTGCGGATCAATGAGTAGCCATTTGAATGGGGACCGCTGGAGGCTAGGCCGATTAAAACATCACCTACCCGAGCTTGGTGCCCAGTGATGAGGGCTGTTTTTTCGACGATGCCCACACAGAATCCGGCCAGATCATAGTCATTTCCAGTGTAGAAACCGGGCATTTCAGCGGTTTCTCCACCCACTAGAGAGGCGCCGGCCAGTTCACAGCCTTCGGCAATGCCTTGTACAACTTCGGCCGCCGTGTCCACATCCAGTTTGGCGGTGGCATAATAATCTAGGAAAAAGAGGGGCTCTGCCCCACAGGTGATGAGATCATTGACGCACATGGCGACAAGGTCAATACCAATAGTCTGGTGTTTTTTGAGTTGTATGGCCAATTTTAGTTTAGTGCCGACCCCATCGGTGCTGGACACTAATATGGGTTGTTGGTAGCGGTGCATTGGGAGTTCAAATAGGGCACTGAATCCACCAATACCACTCAGTACTTCAGGTCTTTGAGTACGCGCAGCAAGTGGTTTTATTCGTTCCACTAATCGGTTACCATTGTCAATATTGACACCAGCTTGTTGGTAGGAAGTGGGTTTTTTCATGTAAAATTAACCTTCAAGTGTTAGTAAATAGGCAAATAGCATAGCAGAGAGAAAGAGAGAGGTAAAGAATGGACTTTTGTTGGGGAAGATAGAGGGCGCAATTTATCCTTCCTTTAAAAAGGAGAATGTTTTGTACTACTGAATAGGCAGATTCAGTTTTTCTTCCAATTTTAGGAGTATTCAGCAATGGATGAGGATGTTAAAAAGCAGTTAATTGCCCAGTTTTGTGAGTTTTTGGAGAAGGAAACGGTGAATTTACCCGATTCTCAGCCAATTGACTTATTCTCCGTGTTTACTGAATTGTCCGGGTTGCATAATGAGGTTAAACGGGAATCGCGTCAGGTTAAACAAGCCTTGGAACAATTTCGAGAGGTTTTTGAATTGTTACGGGTCAATCAAATTCATTTAGAGCAGCAAATTCAACAAGTTGCTCTGGCTCACCATCAACAATATCGACAGGAAATGCGGCAATTTCTGTTAGAATGGCTGGAGTTGTATGATCGGTTAGTGGCCAGTGCTCAATGGTCAATTCCCCTGAATAAATGGAAATTGACTTTTTGTCGTTGTCAAACTCATATTCATGCCATGCAAAGGCTGCAAGAAGGGCAAATGATGACGGTGCAACGTTTATTGGAAACTTTGAACCGTTATCAGGTACACAGTTTGGAGGTAATGGGGCAACCGTTTAATCCCCGTTACATGAAGGCGATGGCGGTAGACAATGTGGCGGGAGTAGATGAGGGACTGGTGATTGCAGAATTGCGCAAAGGATTCACTTGGAAGGGAGAAATTTTGCGATGGGCAGAAGTGAAAGTGAATAAATTACAGGGTTGTAGTAAAATTGATCAAAAATCAGGGTAATTTTTCAGTTATCTGTTTGCTTATTGTTCAAAGAAACTTGATTATGCAACCAATGTAAAAATTTTGAGAGGGGAATAGCACATTCCCCTCTGTATTCAACGTATAGATCAGTGGTCTTTAGGACAAAGTTTTACGAGGAACGCCCCAATTTCTTTTCCCCAACAGAATAATTCCCAAATTTTTTCTTACGGCTGATAGCGGGCGACTTTGTTAGGGTAGAGTCAGTTTTTTGAAAGTAGTGCATTACCTGATTGGGGGATTGAGTTGAAAATTTTGAGAGGCCATCTTGACTGGTTTTACGCAAGTACCTTTCAGCGCCTAATTCCCCTCGTGTTTTTTCCTTCCGCAGTTGCGGAATTTTTTTGGCCAATTTTTTGGCCGCTAAATGACGTTGTTGAGCCAATTGAGCAGCTTGGATTTGTCTCCGCTGGGCAATCTGCAATTGTCCTCGTTTTAAGTCATCTTCTGAGACCTCCCCGATTTCCTGTCCAGCCAAATTAAGTCGCGGAGTGCCCACAGTTTTGCGGGCTTTTTTGTACTCTTTAGTACTGCAATAATAATGGAGAGCTACGTAAATAGCTCGTAAATCAATATCGAGGGGTAAATTATCCTTTAAATCGGCAATCAATTTACCCTTGATCCCGATTTCCAAAGGTTTAATTTCAGTCGGAGAGTGAAAAAATGTGTTAGGATAACGAGCTTGTAACAAAGCAAAGGCCCGTAACCGTTGTTCAGGAGTAGTTTTACCTTTCATATGAGATGACTCTTATGTTAAATACGGGGCGAATTGAAATAATAAAAACAACAAGCAGAAATTACGCCACTTTTGAGCCATCCCTAAGGTTAAACCTTGACAATCAATGGGTTTTGTAAGAATCTTACCATAAAGTCATCGACTAACGGCATACGGCAATTTTTTTCCAGGGAAAACTCAAGTAGAAAAAAAGCCGCTTGCAGTAAATCAGGGTGCGGAGATTTTATACGGAAATATGACTTGTCAGTCGATTTGTAGTTATTAAATTTTTTGAATGCCCAACTTCTATAAACATTTTAGTAGAGGACCTAAACTATGAAAATTGTTAATCATCGTCTCTATTATGATGACGGAACACCTTATCCTTTTCGAGCCAGTCCCAATATGCGTGGGTCCGTTAAACATGAGTATCTGGTTATGCACTATACGGCAGGTTCCAGTGCGGAACAATCTATCAATTGGTTGACAGATCCTCGTTCTAAGGCTTCTGCTCATTTGGTGATCGGACAGGACGGCAGTATAACCCAATTGGTACCTTTTGATACCATAGCTTGGCATGCCGGCACCAGCAGTTGGCTCAATTTGAACGGGTTGAACAATTATTCCCTAGGCATAGAATTAGACAATGCCGGTCCCTTGAACCGGTCTGCGGATGGAAAATGGCGATCTTGGTTTGGTGGAGTGTACAGTGACGATCAAGTGATTGAGACCAATCACAAACATGAAACTGAAAAAAAGGGATGGCAATTGTATACCCCTCAACAATTGTATGTCGCTTTAGACGTGGCAGAATTGCTGGTTAGACACTATCGCCTGAAGGATATTTTGGGTCATGATGACATTGCCCCAGGCCGCAAAACCGATCCCGGTCCCGCCTTTCCAATGCGAGCATTTCGGGGACGTTTACTTGGACGCTCAGATTCCAGTGGTGAGCAGGAAATTTATGTCAATACCGTAATTCTCAACATTCGAACTGGTCCAGGCACCCAATATCCAGCGTTGGCCGAAGGTCCCTTGCCTCGAAACACTCGTCTACAAGCTCTAACCGATGCAGGAACTTGGATGCAAATAGATGTATTGGACGAAATTCGTGGCGTTAGAGACATACAAGGCTGGGTTAATAAACGTTATATTACCCGCTCTTAAAAGACGACAATAAAATTTTAATGATCAGGGGGGAATGAAAATTCCTCTCTTCTAATAAGCCTCTTGCTTAAAAAAAGTATTAATTTATTTTATTGTTACCAATTGGCATCCCTTTTGCGAAAGGGACCAACCTTCTTTCAATTTGAGTTTAATAGAATAGACTTCTTGCAAAAGTATGCGATCACGAAAAAATGAGAGTTGCCCATTGGTTAAGATACCTTGGAGTGGAGGCTTTAGCCGGTATGTTGGAATAGAGGCTTTAGCCGGTAAGCCTTGGAATAGAGGCTTTAGCCGGTAAGACTTTGGAGTAGAGGCTTTAGCCGGCCAGCGGCAGGCCCTTGCAATTTGTGTATGTGGGGTGATGCCTACGGCTTACCGGCTAAAGCCTCCACTCCAACATACCGGCTAAAGCCTCTATTCCAAACCCACTCCAACAAGGATTTCCCTTTTATTTTTTCATACCTCATCTTTACCGCATCATTTACTTTTGCAAGAAGTCTAATAACGTCAGGTTTAAAAGGAGTGGCAGTCCTTGATGACAATCTTGAAGGCAATAAACGTTTGGGAATAAAAACTTTGTATTCAACAGGATATATTTTTCTGCCTCGAACTTCAGTTACTTATGGTACAAAAACATACCGCATTCCAACCCACACGGACTTTATTTTATCAAGGAACCTAATTGGTGACACGCCCTATCACTTAATCTTGACAGGCATTTTAAGAATAAACCTGGTGCCCTGTCCCACCACACTGTCGCAATTGATAGTCCCATTTAATTTGTGAGTGACCAAATTGTACACAATATGCAGTCCCAAACCGCTGCCCCCATTTTGTCGATTGGTAGTGAAAAAGGGATCAAAAATACTGTCAATAATCTCCTCGGGAATACCGCGACCATCATCCGCATAAATCATAGTTAACAAACTGTAATCGCTCAAATCATCATCGCTGGACAAAGACTCATTAATCAACAACAAAGCCTCAGGATTATTGCTAAAACTGGCCGTGATATTGATATGTCCTTCCACTTTATCCCGAAAACCATGAATCAGAGAATTCATCACCAAATTAGTGACCATTTGTGAAAATGCACCTGGATAACTGGATAGAGAAATATTCTCCTCACAAACAATATTCACCTGATGCTTAGTACGTTTCAACTCTGGATGCAAACTGGTCAAAATTTCCTGCAAATACTTTTTCAACACAAAAGTGCGTTGCTGATCACCCGTTTGATCCACCGCCACCTGTTTAAAACTCTGAATCAATTCGGCTGCCCGCGTCAAATTCTTTAAAATCAAATCGCTGCCCAAGTTAGCCGACTTTAAATATTTCTCCAAATCGGTCCGTTTCATCCGATTACTCTCATACAACTCATTCAATTCTTTAGTCAACGTCTCCAAACGAGAAGCGGCAGTCACCCCTATACCTATGGGAGTATTAATTTCATGAGCAACCCCTGCCACTAAATTCCCCAACTCTGCCATTTTAGCCGATTGAATCAACTGCTCTTGAGTTGCCTGTAACTGCTGTAAAGCAGTCTCTGCTGCCTGCTTAGCTTGCTGCAAAGCAACCTCAATTTGCTTTCTCTCCGTAATATCTTGAGTAAACCCTTTCAATCGAACCGGTGTGCCCGAATTATCCAACTCCAACTCTGTTTGAGAACGCATAGTACGAATCTGGCCATCTGGCCAAATCACTCGAAACTCAAAAGCTGCCGTTTGTCCCTCGATAATACACTTCTCCAACATCATTCCCATCATCTCCTTATCTTCCCGATGAATCGGGGCAATGAAAGCCTCATAAGTTTCCACATACCCTTCCGGATCCACTTGAAAATTACGACAATCTTGGGCCGAACGTTGCACAGTACCCGTTTTAATATCCCAAACCCAACTTCCCAATAAAGCCATTCGTTGTGCATCTGCCAACAACTGCTCGCTCTGTTTTAATTCATGAGTACGCTCTTCTACCTTCTCTTCCAACTTATGTAAATAATTTTCCAACTCCTGATTTAACTGATAAAGTTGATTCGCATATTCAATACGTTCCAATTCAGCCCGTTTACGTTCCGTAATATCTTGAAAAGCCACCATGGCATAAGAAACTTGATTATGTTCATTAAAAATAGGCGTGGCCCAAGCCTCTATGGGAATAATCTTATTCCCCCGATGAACTTCAATATCATCAACCGTTAATTTCTGACCATTTAAGGCAGCCAAAGCCGGCTGTTTATCATTTGGATATAACTGTTGAGAATCCTTTAAATACAACTGATAAACCTCAGTCAACTCACTACTTTCTGCCGCTGTGATCACCCCTTTACCCAAAATTTCCTGTGCCCGATGATTGGCATAATAAGGATGTCCCGCAGCATCCATTACAAACACTCCCACCGGGACTGCTTCCAAAAACTGAGTCAAGCGTCTTTCACTCTCTATAGTCAAACGCAAAGTTTCCTCTTTAAGCTCCTTAATATGAATATGAGTCTTAATCCGAGCCAACAACTCATTTTTTGAAACTGGCTTGATCAAATAATCATTCGCCCCCACTTCCAACCCCATAATTAAATCAGACTCCTGATTTTTAGCCGTTAACAACACAATCGGCAACTCATTCACCCCCCACATATTGCGAATTTTTTGCGTCACCTCATATCCAGTCATATAAGGCATCATGATATCCAATAAAATCAGATCGGGAATAAGTCCCTCTTGCAAAATAGCCAAAGCTTCTGGGCCAGAAGACGCTTGAATAACTGTATAATTATGCAAAGAAAGATGATTAATGAGAACATGAAGATTGACTGGTTCATCATCCACAATCAAAATTTTAAAAGGACTGCTTTCAACTTTATCTTGAGAAACTACTAATGCAGTTTTAACCCCTACCCCCTCATTTCTGGCCAAACTGTCTATTTTAAGAGCATTTTGTACTGGAGGATAATCAGGATCATTGGTAGAAGTGACAGTTCGCGACAAAGAAGTTTCTGACAGAGCCATGGGAGACGTTAAATGAATCGTCTTTTTAAAATAACCCCCGGTTTCTGTTGCCAAATTGGGATCAGTCATTGGCACACTGGCATTTTCGGTAGAAATGGGCAATGTAAAAGTAAAACGAGAACCCTCCCCAACCGTTGATTCCACCGTAATTTCCCCCTCATGTAAACGCACCAAACGCTTAGTCACTGCCAATCCCAAACCAGTTCCCACCTGCTTAGATTCTACATAATTATCGATTTGCTCAAAAGATTCAAAGATCTGTTGAGTTTTATCACTGGGAATTCCTATACCAGTATCAGAAATGGTCACTGCCAAATATTTTTTCTTTTTACCCTTTTTCTTCTCCCGCTCAGCAATTTGGGCAGAAACTTCTATTATCCCCCTTTCAGTAAATTTGATAGCATTCCCAACTAAGTTATGAAGAATCTGTTGTAAACGGTTCTCATCAGCCTGAGCAGCTGGAAAATGAGTTGGAATGTGATTGATTAACTTCAAATTTTTTCTACCAATCAAGGTTTGACACAATTCCAAAACATTATTGACTGCGAAGTGTAAATCCACTGCAGTCACCTGTAACTCAATCTTATTTTTACGCAGATTAGAAAAATCCAAAATATCATTGATGAGACTGGAAAGACGCCGGCCACTGGCCACAATCATTTTAAGATTGGTTTGTGTTTGAATCGGCAAGGGACCGGTTGAACCGTCAAGCAGAGCTTCAGCAATACCGATAATGCCATTCAATGGTGTGCGCAATTCATGAGAAGTATTGGCCAAAAACTCATCCTTGAATTTGTCCAACTTTTGGAGTTCCTCATTTTTGACTTCTAAACTGCTGAATAAAGTTTGCAATTGTTTGGCCATGCGAGTAAATGAACCGGACAACTGCTTAAGTTCTGTAGGAGTTAATCGAAAATGATTGATATCAGACAAAGCCGTGTGTTGGAACTGATAACGTTGATTTTTAACGATTTCTGCAAATGTTTTGGCAGTTGTATTCAATCTGAGCAGAGGTTGAATAATCCAATAGGCAGTGAGAATACCCAAGCCAATGGCGATGAGCAGAGCAATTAGGGAAAGTAAGAAAGTAAGGTATAAATTGTGCCGAATTTGACTCATAAAAGCCTGTTCGGGAACCGCTAGAATCAGAGTCCAATCAGGTCCATTCGGATAATTAATTGGAGTGACTTGCAATAAGTACAATTGATCATCGACCCTGAAATTAAATTGGCAGGGAGAATTGAGTGGGGAACAAGTGGTTTGAATCGCCGTGATTTGCTGAAGTAAAGAGGGAGACAAGTTAGGGTGTTTAAAGCCGGCTATGAAGTGTCCTTTGGCATCAGTGATCAAAGCAGATCCTAACCGATTGATTTTAATGGTATTTAAGAAATCATTTAAAGTGTGTAAAGTCAATTCAGCCTGGATGACTGCGGCAAGTTGACCTTGTTTATCATACAGGGGTTGAATGGCTGCAATGGTGGATAATTCAGGGGTGCTTTCCGGTTGCCAAAACGCTTTGTGCAGACGGTTAGCCTTTTGGTACCAGTCAGAGTGTTGATTATTTTCAAGCAGTTGAGAGTTGACCCGTTGTAGACGCTGACCTTTGGAATCAAGTTCCCAGATATCCTGTTGTTGTTCAGAGTGAATAGTTAACTGAAATAAGTTGGGACTGGTTGAACGATGCAGGCTGATAAAACGTGGGTCTGGAAAAGCGATAGCCAACTTGTGTAAAGTTTTAAAGTGTTGAATTTGGCGGGTAAAATGTTTTTCAATGGCAGTTACATTGTGAATATCAAGTAAATTCATGCGGAAAGCATGTTGATTGATTTGATTGGCAAGATGGGCTTGATTGAGATATGTATGTAGATATTGAAGAATATGGGTGGTGGTTTCTTGTTGAAGTTGAGTGATGATATTGGTAACTGCCTTTTGTCCATTTTGAAAGGACAACCAACCGACCAGAGCGACTACCGTTAGAATTTGGATGATAAAGGGCAGGATGAGAATGGTGCGCAGGGGAACAGATTTGTAATGAAGAAAATATTTGAGAATTTGAGTTGACATGGCAGTGTTGAATAGATGACAGCAATAATACTATATCAGGGGTGAAAGTAAGTGATACAGTTGGCCGTTGTGCATCATTTTTCCCCCTGGATAAATTCCATATAAAAAGTGAATTTTCTTAATTTATGTGATTATAGCAGGTCAGTTGGGCAATTGGAATCTTTTTTGGAGGCATAAAAAAAGGACTGCTCCCCTTTAAAGGGTTGACAGTCCTTTTGAAAGCGGACAATTTGGTCCTCTAATACTCCACTAAAATATCCTCATCACGTACAATCATCTGACAGGCCAAACGCCAAGGAGAGGGTAAATCATCCAGTTCCATGGTTTCAATTTCCTCAGCGGTCAGTTTACCCAAATTCCTCAATACAGTCTTTTCCTTTTCAGTCAGAGGACCGCCCATTCTCCCTTTGGCATCTAGGCTAGAAACTTTAATTAGACAAGTCCCACATTCTCCATCTTGACAACTGAAATTGATTGGAATTTTATTTTCACGGGCAATTTTCAACACAGTCTCAACATGACTGCCGGCAACCGCATATACGGTCTTATCTTTGTAACTGGGATTACTAAACGTCACATTTGGCATTACTTAACACTCCCTATTGATATATCTAAGTTAATCAATTGATTAGGCGGGTTCAACTGTCACATCTCCCAACACTTGGGCCTGACAGGCGAGACGAAAATGGGCCCCGGCCATATTTTCCTGCAACACTTTATTTTCCAAGAATGAAGGTGCAGATAAATTTTGACGACCTTTTTTCACGTGCATCAAACAAGTCCCACATTCACCTTCTCGACAACCATAGCCAATTCCCGAACCGACTTTTTCCGAAATTTCAATGATTCTCACTCCCGCAGGCACCGTAACGGTCACATTGATATCACTGAAGGTGACTTTTGCCTTGGCCATATTCACCTCTAAGCTGGTTTCACCACCACATCACCCAATACTTGAGCTTGACAAGCCAAGCGATAATGCTTACCGGCCATCAATTCCCGTAGGATTTTATCTTCTAATACAGAGGGACTGGACAAATTATTCCATCCTTCCAGCACTTGCATTAAGCAGGTCCCACAATCGCCTTCTCGGCAACCATAGACAATTCCCGATCCCACCTTTTCCGAAATTTCAATCACTCGTACCCCAGCCGGTACGGTCACCGTGACATCAATGTCACTGAAAGTAAGTTGTGCTTTTGACATAGTATTTTATCCTTAACGGTGTGAAAAAACAAGAAAATTAAGTCCGATCAACCGGTCTGATCTCAACTTTCCTGATAAAGTTTGTAGCTAAATTTGTGAAAAATCAAGTTCTCTGACTGCTTGTTTTTGAGTCATGGTCTCTGCGAGTTGTTGACCAAAGGTTTGGCAGGTGGCCAATTCTTCTTCGGTGGGAATCAACTTGATTCGCAGCCCTGGCACGGGCACACGCAGTTTTAAACCGCGCAGGCGACTTTCAATCATGTTGACTGCTTCACCGGTCCAGCCATAGGAGCCAAAGGCAGCACCTACTTTGCCTTTTAGGTTGACCACGGCTAGGGAAGATAAGAGGTCCCAAATGGGTTTAACTGCATCTCCATTGATGGTGGGCGTGCCCAATACAATTCCATCTGCTTCTTCAATTAGATCGACAAAAGGTTCAACTTCTCCTCCTTGCAGGTCAAAAATGGAGACGCGTAAACCGGTGACTGTGCTGGCACCTTGATAGATGGCATGGGCCATGCGGGCGGTATTCCCATAGGCGCTGATGTAGAAGATGAGTAGGGTTTTGTCCACAACCTCTTTGCGTGGAGTGGACAGGGTTCGATAGTGCTGTAAATAGCGTCGTGGTTGGTCTCGTAATACTGGACCGTGAGTGGGAGCAATGAGGTCAAGCGCCAAGGGTTCTAACAGGGTTAAAGCGTCCAGTACATACTTTTTGAAAGGGCGCATGATGTGGGCATAATAGTAGTCAAATGAGAATCTGAAATCACCGACTAAGTCATTGAATAATCGGGCATCACAAAAGTGGCAGCCAAAAACATCGCCGGAAAACAATAGTTTTTCTTCGCGTAAATAGGTGCATTGGGTGTCTGGCCAGTGTAAATAAGGGGTATGGAAGAATTCTAAGGTGCAATCGCCTAAATCGACGTGATCCCCGGTGGTCACTGGTTTAAATTGTAATTGTTTTTCGTCCAATTTGAGCAGCCCTTTTAACATGCTTTGGGCTTGGTGAGAAATATATAGATAGGCTTGGGGCGCTCTTTTCAATAATTCTGGCAATGCCCCGGTGTGATCAGGTTCTAAGTGGTTGAGCACAATGAGGGTAATTTCGTCATAGTTGGCAACGGATTCTAGGCGTTTAAAGAATTCTTCAGCAAATTCTTCTTTAACTGTGTCAATGATTGCTACGCCTTGTTGTCCTCGGACCAGATAGGCATTGTAAGTGGTCCCATTGGCAGTTTTTAGAATGAGATCAAAGCTGCGCAACAGGGGATCAAAGGCGCCTATCCAATGAACGCGATTGGAAATGGGAATGGCACAATCTGGAAAGGTAAGACTGGTCATGGGTGTGGGCACGCTGTGGTTTGCTGACAAGTTTCTAGGTCCAAGGTGGTTTGTTGGAATTTAATTCGAGTGGCCAACTGGTTGGGATTAAAACCCAGGTAATGATCATTTTCGATTTGTAACAGGGGGCGCCTGATCAACAGGGGGTCTAGTAATAGTAAGGCAAGGGCTTGTTCCGCAGAAAAGTGTTCGGGAATAATTTCCCCTGATTTTACTTTTGGAGCTGCTCGATTAAACCAGGTTGCGACTGGATGAGTTTGTAAAAAGGGCAGCAAATGTTCGGTTGTCCAAGGCTCGGTCAGTAAATTTTTGGCAATGACTTGGTGACCGGCTGCAATCAAGAGATTTTTTTGTTGTGAGTTGTTGATACAGCCGGGTTTTTCATAAAAAATGATCGTGGCCATACTGTTATTTCCTCAAAAGTTAACGGCAAATCAATCATTTATCAGTTTTAAATTCCCATTCTATTTGTTTGTAAAAAGAATAGGTTAAGCAGGTAAACCGGTTAAGGAGCCTAAGGGATTTAGGGCGTGTCCAGTAGAGTCGAGAATGGCGCCTTCTACTGGGCAGATGCTGGCACATTGGGGGTCTGCATAGTGGCCAGCACATTCGGTGCATTGAGAAGCGGTGATCAGGAAATGAGGTTGAGCCTCGTAAATGGCATGGGTTGGGCACAATGGTTGACAGGCCCAACAGTTGATGCAAGAGTCGATTATAGAGAATGCCATGTTTTAACTGGCTTGTTGTTGAGAGGAAAGGGTTAATTTGCCGGCTTGCTTGAATTCTGCATAGATATTGGCAATGGCTTGGGTAATGGGGACCATGGCATATTCGCTATTGGGTTGAATGCCAGCGGCTTCTAGTTGTTTCCAAGGGGCATATCCAATTTTGGCACAGAGTAATAGTTCACAACCTGCAAGTCCTTGGAGAATGTTGTGCATGCGAGTTTCTGCTTCGTCACATTCTTGTTGGCCAGTGCAATAGAGTTGAGTTTTGTGAACACGCAACAGTTTGATTTCTTGAGCCGAGGCTTCATAGATCAGAAATTCTTTGGCATGCCCAAAGTGTTCATTGATGAGTCCCTGTCCCCGGGTGGCTACTGCTACCAGTAGGGAACGGTATTTTTTTAAAGAGTTCTTGGAGGTTTTGAGGGAAGATAAGGGAATATGATAATTGGCAGTTGGATTGGTCAATGCAGCTTGAATTTGAGTTTTGGCGAGCATTCGTTTTTGCATGACGGCTTGATGGTCAATGTCTGGGTGATTGTCAAGGTCAGCGAGCGTGAATTCTGCATTGCGATCTTCTCCCAACAGTCCAACTGCATCGGCTCGACATTGTCGACAGTGATGCATCACATTCATGTTTTCACCACAGATTTGACGCACGGTCAATAGTTCTTCGGGACTGGGTTCTCGTTGTCGAGTGAGACCATAGTAGGTGCCATGTTCGGCTTTGGCAATCAGTGGGGTAATGTTGTGTAAAAAGGCGCCGGTTTGTTTGATGAAGCGGTTGACTTCTGGAAGATGATGGTCGTTGATGCCCGGGATGAGAATGGAGTTGACTTTGACCAACATGCCGCGTTCCACCAGCATTTTCAGGCCTTTTTGTTGTTGAGCAAGGAGGATTTCGGCGGCTTTAATGCCTTTGTAGCGACGATTTTTCCAAAAAATCCAAGGGTAAATTTGGGCGCCAATTTCGGGGTCTATACAGTTGATGGTGACTGTTACGTGTTCTACTGAATAACGAGCCAATTCGTCGACCCATTCCGGCAGAGCCAGGCCATTGGTGGAAATACAGAGTCGAAGGTCAGGGGCTTGAGTGGCTAGGGTTTTAAAGACGCTGAATACCCGTTGTGGATTGGCCAGGGGATCGCCGGGACCGGCAATGCCTACTACAGAAAGTTGGGGTAGTTTTTCGGAGACCAGGAGGGTTTTTTTGAGGGCTTGAGCAGGGGTAAGGAGTTCCGAGACCACGCCAGGTCGTGATTCATTGGCGCATTGATATTTCCTATTGCAGTAATTACATTGGATGTTGCAGGCTGGGGCCACGGCAAGATGGAGACGAGCGTAGTGATGGTGGGCTTTTTCAGAGTAACAGGGGTGGTTGTGAATTCTATCCTGTATAGAAGTACTCTCTTGATTCTCGCAAGTTGAATGTGGGGGGGCAGGCGGCATCATCTTCAGTTCTCTGGAGTTCTGGGGTTGGACAGAGTAAGGGAATGGTGAGTTGGGTATTAAATTTTTTATTACTACTCTTTAAAGTGATAATTAAAGGGTATAGGATTTGAGAGGGAGCATCGTGGGGAATAGATTCTTTAATCTCATTCTTGAGGTCCCGGCAAAGCAAGGATTGTGCCTGATCGTAATTGATTGATAGTTAAGGGTATTTTTTGATCAAATTGGAGGTTTGTCGCAAACATGACTGCTTGTACGATGGGGGTTGTGAGTAAGTAAACAATGCATTGGGCGGGATTTACAGTTGCTAAGAGGTTGGGATATTTGGGGTATTTTATGGGGAGGTTAAATGGGATTGGTTAGGGTAAGTTTCGATGTTTCTTTGTTTCCACAATTGCGCATGGGAATGGGGAATGAATTGTCAGAGGTTGGATATTTGTGCAGTGGGGATTGGGTTGACAAATGGTTGTGCTTTTGAGATGATAAGGGTCAGTAATTGGTTTTATTGAGGTGCGGTCATGATCATTTTGTTAACGAGTGGGAAATTGAAGATGAGAGTAATTATTTTATTGTTGTTATGGAGTTGGGGTGGTTGGGGGTATGCTCAAACGGTATTGTATACTTTTTTGGGCAGTTTAACCACTTTGGAGAGTCGGTTTGAACAGAAGTTGTTCACTGAAAAGGGGGAATTGTTGGAGACTGCCAGTGGGCAGATGTTTTTGGAGCGCCCTAATAAGTTTCATTGGGATTATCAGCAGCCTTATCAGCAGTTGATTGTGGCTGATGGGAAACAGGTATGGGTGTATGATAAGGATTTGGATCAGGTGACGATTCGAACTTTGGATAAGACGTTGGGGAAAACGCCGGCGTTTTTATTGAGTCGAGGGCAGGGTATTGAGGAGGATTTTTTTGTGAATGCCTTGGCGTCGCGGGGAGAGGTGGTGCGTTTTGAGTTGGTGCCCAAAGATGCGCAGGCTCAATTCAGTTTGATGAGAATTGGGATCTTGAATGATTCTTTACATAGTTTGGAGTTGGTGGATAATCTGCATCAGACAACGGTCATCAGTTTTGGGCAGATGGTGAGTGGTCAACAGTTGGATGAGGGGTTGTTTATTTTTACTCCCCCTGCTGGGGCCGATGTGATTCAGGAGCAGGAATAAGAGGGAATTGATTTTATTTCCACCAGCTTAGTAGTTGATTTAACAGTTGTTTTAGGGGGGAGATGGGTTCATGAGGGGGCCTAATCAGGATGACTGAGATATTGTCTTTTCCCCCTTTTTGATTGGCAGCCGTGATCAGTTCCCGGGCAGCACTCTCAAGGGAATCAGTGTGTTGCAACAGTATGTTTTGGATTTCTTCGTCTTTAAGCATGTCGTTGAGCCCATCTGAGCACAGTAGGTAAATATCCTTAGGATGGGTGTTATGTTCTTGAATATCTACGCTGACTTTTGGAGCAACGCCGAGGGCACGGGTGATGAAATTTTTGTTGGGGAATTGGTGGGCTGTTTCTGGGGTGTAAAAGCCACAATCGATGAGTTCTTGGCGCAGGGAATGATCTTTGGTCATTTGGGTGAGTTGATTGGCGCGCAAGCGGTAAATTCGAGAGTCACCAATGTGGGCTAGACTGATCCAGTTGCCGTGAAAAAGGGCGGCTGCAATGGTGGTGCCCATGCCATGTAGGTGTTGTTGTTGTTCTGCAGTTTCATAGATGAGTTGATTGGCTTTGTTGATGGCTTGTTCCAGGAGAATAGAGGCGGTATGATAGGCACGGTGGGACAGTTGTTTTTCCAACGGGTGTTTTTTATTGGTTTGCTGAATCTGTTCAATGATAACTTCTATAGCCATTTGACTGGCCACTTCTCCTGCTTGATGTCCTCCCATACCGTCAGCTAACAGGGCCAGACCCAGGCTGTGATCGACAGTGAGACTGTCTTCATTGTGATGGCGAACTTGGCCGGGGTCTGTGCAATAGGTGTATTCTATGGTCATTCTAGTGTTCCCCACTGATGAGACAGTCCCTTAATGCCTGAGCAAGTTGTCTGCCGTTATGATAGCGTTGGTCGGGCTGTTTTTGCAGCATTTTATGGATGATGTGTTCTAGACTGTTGGGCAGTTCAGGTCTTAAAGTTCGGAGGGGCGCTGGGGTTTCATTGGCAATTTTAAACATGAGGGTGGCCATGGTGTCAGCTTGGAAAGGCAGTTGGCCAGTGAGCAGTTGGTAACTCATTATTCCTAAGGAATAGAGGTCAGATCGTCCGTCGACAATCTTGCCTTGGAGTTGTTCTGGTGACATGTAAGAAGGGGTGCCCAGAATGACGCCGGTTTTGGTTTTGCTGCCATCGGTGAGGCGGGCAATGCCAAAATCGGTGATTTTGAGGAGCTCATCAACTGGATTATACATGATGTTGGCGGGTTTGATGTCTCGATGCACTACTCCATTTTGCCAAGCATAGTCTAAAGCTTCTGCAATTTTAAGGGTGATATCGACGACCGTGGGCACAGGTAACAATTGGTCTGGTTGGGTATAGGGCACTAGATTTCCTCCTTTGAAATATTCCATCGAGATATACGCAAGATCTTGTTCCTCGCCAGCATCATAGATTGAGATGATATTGGGGTGTTTGAGGCGGGCGGCAGCCGTGGCTTCTCGAATGAAGCGAATGAGTGCTTCTTCCAATTCTTCTTCTACAAATTCTTGACTTAGGGGTAAAGTTTTGAGGGCGACCCATCGATTGAGTTTAGGGTCTCTTCCCAAGTAAACTACTCCCATTGCCCCTTTGCCCAGTTCCCTTTCAATGAGATAACGTCCCAATTTAAATTTTTCTTCTCCCTCTTGTACCCAATTGCGGAAGCGTTGATCTGCTCTCAGTAAAGAAGTGCTAATTTGGCGCAACTTTTCCAGACGTTGTTCAGCATCCCGATAGTCATGGTGTTCATGTAACAGGTAACGATAGACGGCCATTGCCCGACGAGGTTGCTGTTTCAATTCATAATCCAAGGCTAAGTTGTACAATAAACCCAATTTATTGTCATCCGTTGGGCACAGGCGAAATCGATCAAAAGCCAAGTCCAACAGTCCCTGACCTTGGTAAGCCAGACCCAATAGGCGATTGCTTTCTACTGATTCCGGCAAAGAATGATAAATATCCTGATAAGCAGTAAAAAAGTACTTGATTACGTGAATTCCATAGCTGGCAATCACTAAACATAAAGGTAGCATTAATTGTACCGATAATTGCCTTTCGAATAAAAACAACTGGCCAACAATCAAGCTAACACTGAGAAATAGGGTCCATAACAGGGCTACCTTTAAGGAGAGTCGGAATAGTAACGTACCATTGAATACGGTAATCAAGGCAATACAAGCCATCTGCAAAAGCCAAGCCCAAGCTGGAGTCAACAGCCCCTCTTGGTTAATCAAGGTTGCCACTTGATGAGCCATAGCCGTTATTTTGGGCAGTTCCCCAAAGGGACTGAGCTCTGTTTCCGTGTAAAAACGGGCCGTATTTCCCAACAAGACAATTTTATCTTGAAAAGCAGTTAATGGTACTCTGCCTTCTAATACTTCGGAAAAGCTGAAAGTGGGTAAGGTAGATGGAGTATAATAATAAGGCAACATTTGCAAGTGGGCATCCGTAGGAATGCGCAAATCGCCCATACGTAAACCTTTTTCCAAAACCACCTCCAAATCGGAGGGGGCCAATTGCAAACTCTTCATGGCAACTAATAAGGGAAAACTGGGGTAATAATCCTCACCTTCCCGTATTACCAACGACCACTTGGGAAAGGTGGCACTGCCATTTGCGGTCACTCCAATATGGGCTGCGGCTTCTGAGAATAAAAGATGCGGCGGCTGTATTGGAGCTGTGATCGGTTGTCTCAAGTGATTGCTACTGAATGGAGTATGGACTGCCTTAACCCTATGATTGGTCAAGGACTGAGTGGGTTTAAAAACCCCTGAGGAAGGATGAATTTCAAAAAGAGGAGTACTGATGATCAGATGCGCATGAGTTCGCAAACTGGCCACCAATTTTTGATCCCCACTCTGCAAGGTCTGTAACAACTCTGCTTCAAAATCCGACAAAGTAGCCGGTAACTCCCGTAACTGTGACTCATACGGGGGCCATTGATTAAGGAGCATCTCCACCCATTTTTTAGATTGAGGAAGACGAGAACGGATTTGGTTTAACAGACTGGGTATCTCCTCAATAGGAGGAGAATTTTCCCGCAAATAGCGCAATTTGGACTCAGTGTACTTGGAAAATAAATCCTTTAACGAAGCCTGTTCAAATGTTGCTTGAGGATGAGTCAGATCCGCATGCCAACCGATTACTCTACAATGAGGGGCTATCAAATCCAACAATTGCGCGTAAATTGATCTTGACCAAGGCAATTCTCCAAATTCACTGAGACTTGCCGGATCAATGGCAATCAATACGACCTCTTCGGGGAAGGGTTTCGCCAAAATTCGTACTGATCCGGCATAAGCCACTTGTTCGAGAGGACGTAAATAGCCAAAGTAGCCCAACGCCACTAACCCTAAAGTCAGTAGCAGGGACAGCAAGACGTCACGTTGAATCAGTCTGGAAAAAAAATGGGGATTATATGAGTACATGCCTAAATTAAAGTCACACTAAAATTATGAGTGTGCCTCTAGGCATTTTTCGTACCATAAAGCAAGAAAAGACAGGCGGAAAACTCTTTTTCCTTTCCAATCAGAAAGAAGGAAAAAATTTTCCCTGCGGTTAGGATAAGAAAAAACGAATATTTCCTGATGCAGAGAAGAAAACCGTGCTCCGTCTTAATTAAGGAGGGGGAAAATATTTAAGTGAGGATCTGGGGTAATCTGGCATTGAAATTGCTCACATTAAACCCCATCTCAAAATTATAAACTTGATCACGTCAGTGATCATCAACCATTTAAACTATATTTAGGTACATCGGTATGTCATTCATGGAAAAACAAATCTACGCTGAAGGAACTATGTTGAAGGAGGTGCAATTTCAAGTCAGTTTTCAAAAAACCGGAGAAATCGCCCTGCAAGGACTGCTGAAAGAAGGCGAACACAAAGTCATCAGCCTGCTATTCACCACAGATTAACTGTCCCTTCCTCAACCCGATCTCCCTATCTATTCCAAAACGATAGGGAATCTGCCAATTCCTCCTCCTGCATCAACAAGAAGGGGAAACTGAATCACTCAAATTTTCCCTCCACACTGACACCCTCCATTCCCAGCCTGCTTAAACACCTTAAACACCTTTTCAGTCTGCGCATTCGAATGCACAAAATCAGTATAAGCTTGCCTCAACCAATGCTGATAAACTGCCCATTTCTCTGCCTCTCCCTCAATCTCAGCCGCTTGAGCCTGTCTCAAATAATCATGAAAACGTTGCAAAATATGCAAACGATTCACCTGTAACACCCTGATATCATACTCAATTCCAAAATAATCCAAAAAATCTTCCGCAGAAGTCAATTCCTGTAAAGCAACCTCTAACATCATACACCTCCTAACATTGACACAGTCCCAGATACAATTGCTCCAATTCCAATGGCGTGGGATGCTGCTTCGTTTGAGTCACCATTCTTCTCACCTGCGCCAAAATCAAATGCGCCTGTTCCCTATCCAACTTAATGCCCAACTTGGCATATTCTCGAACCACTCCCCGAGTCCCAGAATGCTTACCCAAAATAAACTCATGCTGGCGACCCAACTCAGCCGGATCAAGCCCTTGATAATTCAAAGGATCTTTGAGCAGACCATCCACATGAATACCCGACTCATGAGTAAAAACTCCCGGTCCCACTAAACTCTTCTGCCAAGCCAAAGGTCGGCCAGCCGCTTTGGCCACCTGCTGAGAAACCATGGGAAATTTCTGCATATCAATCGGCAATTCAAACCCATACAACCGTCGCAATCCCAAAACTACCTCTTCTAACGGAGCATTTCCAGCCCGTTCTCCTAAACCATTCACTGTAGTATTCACATGTGTAGCCCCCCCTAAAGCTGCGGCTAAAGTATTTGCCGTTGCCAACCCAAAATCATCATGGGCATGCATCTCCAACTCCAAATCAACTGCCTTTCTCAAACGCCGAATCTTCTTGAAAACAGTAAACGGCTCCATGATTCCCACTGTATCTGCAAATCGAAAACGTCGAGCCCCAGCCAACTGAGCCGTCTCTGCCACCTGCAACAAAAAATCAAAATCTGCCCTTGAAGCATCTTCACCTCCAATTCCCACCTCCAATCCCAACTCCAAAGCCGCTTGAGTGTACTTCCGAATCGCTTCAAGCACCCAAGCCCGATCCTTGTGCAACTTACGCTCAATCTGTTGATCAGAAACTGCAATCGACAAATCCACCATCTGCACTCCCAGATTTCGACAATGCCGCAGATCATCTTCTCGCATCCGACTCCACACCAACAATCTGGCCCGCAATTTCAAAGCTGCTACGGCGCGGATACTGTCTTGTTCTTCTGCTCCCATAGCGGGAATCCCAATCTCCAATTCCGGAATACCCAATGCGTCCAAACTGCATGCAATCGCCAATTTTTCGGCTACACTGAACGCAACTCCTGCAGATTGCTCTCCATCCCTTAAAGTGGTATCATCAATAATCACCGTTTTGGGTAACCTCATACTTTCAATTTCCTCAATAGGAATATTTCACTCACTACACACTCTCGATCATACAATCGATAACCTTACTCAATCTCAGATGATCAGCAAGCAATATGCCAGCCGTAATTACTTGTAAAAACAAGCTATTAAAAACTAAAGGCGCCGTTTATTCCCCCCTTTAGAAACTGCATACTGCCCACAATGTAATAAACCTAACAGAGTGTTCTCTGCCCTGAGCCACCCCACTGAATTTACCTTTGACCTCACCCCACTCTTTTTTCCCGATCCCAAATCAGCGTCATTTTTAAATTACGTCCTCTAAAATTACTATATCTTTCAAAATTTTTCAGATTAAAATTGTTGCACTGCAATGTAAAAATAGTTTATACTTAGTTTAAAATCCCCTTTTACCCTAAAAATTGCTGCACTGCAATGTAAAAATTAGGTATACTGAACCTCTTAGCACCCAAAGGCCACTTTATGTCCTCTGAAATAAAGTATGGAAATACTCCTCCATTACAGATTGTTGCTCCGGTGACTCCGGCATTTGCTGAAATTTTAACTCCAGAAGCCCTGTCTTTTGTTGGTGAACTCATTCACAATTTCTCGGACTCCCGTTTGGAATTATTACAACGTCGAGTTGCGAGACAACAGCAACTGGACACTGGCATTTTACCCGATTTCCTACCCGAAACTGCCCATATTCGTCAACAGGACTGGCAGGTGGTATCTATACCTGCTGATTTACAGGATCGTCGAGTCGAAATCACCGGTCCCGTTGATCGTAAAATGATCATCAATGCCCTTAACTCGGGAGCTAAAGTCTTTATGGCTGACCTTGAAGATTCCCAAAGTCCCACTTGGGATGGGTTGTTGCAAGGACAAATCAACCTCAGGGAAGCCATTCGTGGCACTATTGAATACCACAGTCCCGAAGGCAAATCCTATCGACTCAATCCACCGGTAGCCACCTTGTTTGTGCGACCCAGAGGCTGGCACTTGCCTGAAAAACATGTTTTATTTCAAGGACAACCCATATCTGGCGCCCTATTTGACTTTGGACTTTATTTTTTCCACAACGCTCGGCAACTGTTGGAAAATGGTACGGGTCCCTACTTCTACTTGCCGAAAATGGAAAGCCATTTAGAAGCCCGTCTTTGGAATGACGTGTTCAATTTCGCTCAAGACAAATTGGGCATTCCCCGAAGCTCGATCAAAGTTACTGTGTTGATCGAGACCATTCTCGCAGCATTTGAAATGGATGAGATTTTATACGAACTCCGTTCTCATTGCGTGGGGTTGAATTGTGGACGTTGGGACTATATCTTTAACTTTATTAAACGATTTCAAAAATATTCCGATTATGTGTTACCTGACCGCAGTCAAGTGACGATGACCAGTCATTTTCTGCGATCTTATTCCCAATTGCTGATTAAAACCTGTCACCGACGCGGTGCTCATGCCATGGGTGGCATGGCGGCTCAAATTCCCATCAAGAATGATCCCGTGGCCAACGAGACCGCACTGGCCAAAGTGCGGGCAGATAAGGAACGGGAAGCCAGTGATGGTCATGATGGGACTTGGGTTGCTCATCCGGGACTGGTACCCATCGCCTTGGAAATTTTTGACCATTATATGCCCCAACCCCATCAAAAACACCGCTTAAGAGAAGATGTTAGTATCACGGCAGCCGATTTGTTGAAAGTTCCCACGGAAGGTTCGATTACTGAAGCGGGATTGCGTAATAATGTAAGTGCAGCTTTACACTATATTGAGGCATGGTTAGGGGGCAATGGATGCGTGCCCATTCAAAACTTGATGGAAGATGCTGCCACCGCTGAAATTGCCCGCGCCCAGCTTTGGCAATGGATCCGTTATCCCAAAGGTCAATTGCACGATGGCCGCCCAATAACTGCCGAGTTGGTCAAGCAAATCATTGCTGAAGAATTGGAATATATTCGTTCCCAAATTAGTGCCCAAGATTATGCCAATAGGCATTACCCACTGGCCACAGATCTCCTTACCCAGATTGTTTTCCAAGAGGAGTTTGTGGAGTTTTTAACTTTGATCGCTTATGATTACTTACCTTAAAAAACTATGAGGACCATAACTATGACTCAACATGATATTGAATTATTACAAAGCGTTAAAGTGTTGGAGAAGGATTGGGCAGACAATCCACGTTGGCAGGGAATTAAGCGCGGTTACACAGCGGCCGATGTAATTCGTTTGCGAGGCACAGTACCCATAGAATACAGTTTGGCAAGGCTGGGCGCTGAAAAGTTGTGGAAGCGCTTAACCACTGAGAATTATGTACATGCCTTAGGAGCATTGACTGGCAATCAAGCCATGCAAATGGCCAAGGCGGGCTTAAAATCGATTTATCTCAGTGGTTGGCAGGTGGCAGCCGATGCCAATAGTGCCAGTCAAATGTATCCTGATCAGAGTTTATATCCCGCTGACAGTGTTCCACAAGTGGTGAAACGCATTAATAATGCTTTCCAACGCGCAGATCAAATTTATCATGCCGAGGGGAACACTGAAATCGATTGGTATGTGCCCATTGTGGCTGATGCCGAAGCCGGTTTTGGCGGTGTGCTGAATGCATTTGAGCTCATGAAAGGCATGATTGAAATGGGTGCTGCTGGCGTGCATTTTGAAGATCAATTGGCCTCTGCTAAGAAATGTGGGCATATGGGCGGTAAAGTG
Organism: Thiomargarita sp.; assembly: GCA_020721005.1. Lineage (GTDB taxonomy): Bacteria > Pseudomonadota > Gammaproteobacteria > Beggiatoales > Beggiatoaceae > DYNP01. Next base: position 68,674 of record DYNP01000005.1, on the reverse strand, counting down.
TTAGTTCCCAGCCAAGAAGCGGTGCAAAAATTGATTGCTGCTCGTTTAGCTGCTGATATTATGGGAGTGCCTACGATTTTGGTGGCTCGGACCGATGCGTTGGCAGCCAATTTATTGACCAGTGATATCGATCCTCGAGATAAGGAATTTTTGACTGGAGAACGGACAGTGGAAGGTTTCTATCATACTAAAGCAGGTATGGGGCAGGGAATTTCCCGTGGATTGGCTTATGCCCCTTATGCTGATGTGGTGTGGATGGAAACGGGCAAGCCAGATTTGGAACAGGCTCGGGCATTTGCTGAGGCGATTCATGCTCAATATCCGGGTAAGTTATTGGCTTATAACTGTTCTCCTTCTTTTAACTGGCGCAAGCATTTGGATGATGCTACTATTGCCAAGTTCCAACGGGAATTGGGCGCTATGGGTTATAAATATCAATTTATCACGTTGGCTGGTTTCCATTCTATCAATTACTCTATGTTCGATTTGGCTGACAAGTACCGGGATTTGGGCATGACAGCCTATGTAGAATTACAGGAACGGGAATTTGCTTCTGAAAAACGAGGCTACAGTGCAACCAAGCATCAACGAGAAGTGGGTGCTGGATTTTTTGATGAAGTGACTCAGGTGATTACTGGTGGTACATCTTCTTTAAGTGCCATGCATGGCTCTACAGAAGAAGAACAATTTCTCCATGGAGAAGAAGGAAAATAGACAAAAGTTAAGTCACTGGTTTAAATAACTTCCCTAACTCGTCTTTTAAAAAACCGCCTTGGGTTGTGGCCTATTTTTTTGCGCCATAACCCAACCAAAATCCTGATGAATTATTGAGTTACGCTGTAGCAACCTACATTTCTAAGTCAGTCCATGAAATTGATTCACCAGGCAACGGGTTTGAACTTTTCATCATTTAAAATTACAACATTGTCTCCACTTTGCGCTATGATGTAAAATCCCTTGCGATAGGCATATTTGGCCACGTCTTCGGGAATTACCATGCCTGCCACCGCACCCAATACTCGTTTGTCCCTGTATTCTGGGAACAGCGGTTTAAATTTCTTCATGCGCTCCAGATGCTCATTCACATCATCGATGCTCAACTGACTTTTCACTTCCACCAAAACACAGATTTCGTGATTGACCACAAGCAAATCAATTTGCGTGGCCAGTTTTAACTCACTGTTGTTGACTTCCACATTGCGGTGTATTTTGTGGACAATGATTCCACGCTGTTGGAACAGTTTAACGAGGGATGGTTTGATCATTTCTTCAACAAAATCACCAAGGCGATTGCCCAATCTTCCAAGTTCAGTTTGCATCCTTTCCATTCTCTTGTCTGATTCCCTACTGAGACGGTCAGCCTCTTTAAGTATACGATTACTTTCCTGAATGCTTTCTTGAAGCTTACGATCAGTTTCTTGAGTAGTTTCACGGAATTTGCGATCCGTTTCTTGAGAAAGTTGGCGAATTTCCTGAGCGGTTTCTTGGAATTTGCGATCAGTTTCTTGAGTAGTTTCACGGAATTTGCGATCCGTTTCTTGAGAAAGTTGGCGAATTTCTTCAGAAAGCTGTCGAATTTCCTGACCAGTTTCTTTGAATAACGCCCATACTTCTTCTAAGGTTGCAGTAGGATAAGCCATTTTGACCTCCCAGTTAAGTTGTTAATCAGTGTGTATGTGACTCAAAATTGATAGCATTTGAGAATTTTTGGGGTAGGTTCGAGCTGTTATTTATGGGGAGTTTAATTGGGTTTTCATATTGTCCAAAATATCTTTCAAGGTATAACGGTTTAAAGTGGCAATAAAACAGTCTTGAGCCGTGTCTAGCGCAGTTTTGAGTCCACATTTTTGTTCCAATAGCGGACAGAGTGGGCTTGTGCAATCAATTAGCGGGTGGGCGGGTTCTAGTTTTTGAATGACTGTACCCAATTGAATTTGTTCTGGGGTTTTTGCTAGAGTAATACCACCCCCTTTACCGCGCACGCTGTGGATCAATCCGAGTTTGCTTAGGTTGTGCACTACCTTAATAAGGTGATTCAATGGTATGTTAAAGTGTCTGGCGATGATTTTGTTGGTTGCTAATGTACCCGGTTCCAGCAATGCCAGGTAAATTAGCACACGCAGCGAGTAATCAGTATAGCGAGTCAGTTGCATAATTGGTCCTTGGTATACCTAGAGTATTGTAATGTATTCTAGGTAGACTGTAAATTAGACCAAGCCACGCCCTGCAAAACCAATCATTACGAGTATCAGTAGGCATAGGCCGATAGCCAGCAGTGTAAAGCCAAGGATATGAGATATGAGGTTGGCAGTGGGTGAAGGCGGATTGACCAGCCATTTTGCCAGTTCTCCATTTTCCAGTAGGCGTGCGTAATGTGCTGGACGTTCTTCTTTAAATTCTTCGAGGTCCCATGAGCCGATGAACATGACAGTGTCCAGTGGGAATTTGCTGGGGCGGAAGTGGTTGTTGAAGAAGTGTACTACAAACAATGTGGTTACCGCTAAAAATGCTTCTACGCCATGTGCCAAGGTGGCAAGATTGAATACCCATCCAGGTAGAATAGCGCTTAAAGTGTCGGAAAACCATAGGATAATTCCTGATACTCCAATAACCAGTGCACCCCAGTAGACGGCCCAATAGTCGAATTTTTCCCAATAGGTCCATCGGTCAAATTGGGGTGCTTCACCTTTGCCAAAAAACCAGCGGAATTGACGGTACATGTCCACTGCATCTTGCCAACGCGGCAGCAGGGAGTCTGGTCCGAACCAGTGGAATGTGGGGTCACGCAGTAATTTCCATAATACAGCAATGCCATGTCCACCCACTGCCAATAAAAATATAACGGCAGCGCCGCGGTGAATCAGTCCAAAAATTTTCCATCCTCCAACTAAATGTATGGCAGTCATTGCCCAAGTAGTATTGGGATACATGACGGTCATGCCGGTAAACACCAGGGTCATCACGGATAGGGCCAGCGCCCAGTGGTTGAGTCGCCATGTCCATGAAAAACGACGGAGATGCTGAGTACTGTGGTGTTTAATTCGTTTAGCGCGTACAGGATAAGATTTGCCGTCTATTTTTACCCAGGTGATGGGACGTGATTTAAGTTCTCGAATGAACCACAGTACGGAATGAGTATAGAAGAATATCAGTACTGCAATCACGATTCCAACCATAATTTTGCCCAGCCACCACAGTTCAGGATTGCGTTGATAGTCTCCTATATCAGCATGAGCACGGAAATGAGTAAACTCAGATTGAGCGTTTTTGTGGCATTCGCGGCAAGTCGTGAGGATATTGTCTGGGCTGATTTTGGCAGCAGGATCATCTATTTTATGAGTGGTATGTGCTTCATGGCAGTGAGTGCAACGAGCCACTTCAGTATTACCTAACCAGGCGAGTTGACCGTGGGTGGTTGCCATGTAACTTTGGGTTTCTCGTACGTGGCAAGCGCTGCATTGTTCCGTGACTACGCGGTGTGCATCTACGCCTTCTTTGGCGCTGATTTGGTGGGAAGAATGGCAATCGGAACAGGTTGCGCTGTCACCTTTCCAGGGTGTTTTGAGCGCTGCACCGTGAATAGAGGTACGATAATCCGCCAATTCTTTGATGTGGCAGGTTCCACACATCTCAGGAGAGTTGAGGCGATGTACTGATGATTGTGGATTTTCTGGCGGATAAACGTAATGTGCGGTGTGGCAGGCAGCGCAGTTGGCATTGTTATCCTTATTGGGGTCAGCATGAATGGATTGGCTGTAGCGTTTGGTTTGTATCACGATCTTCATTTCATCAAAGCCAAGCCAAGTTTTACGCGGTGGTGCTGCACCCGCGCCCAAACTCACATGGCATTCAACACAGTCTACTGCCTGTAGTCCATCCTTTTGATGAGGAAGTTGTTCAATATCGGCGTGACAGTCTAAACAGGGGAGTTTACCGTGCACGGAATCACGCAATGCCTCGGCATTGATATCCAGCTGCCGCTGAGCAGTTTCGCCGTGTGCACCCATTGGAATGGAATATCCTTTGATACCGTGACAATCTAGGCAATCCAGGTCAGTAATTTCTGCACGGGGAATGATACGATCTGTAGGAGATGGAGGCAGTTCCTGCGCTGCGCTTGTCAGGGTCAGCCACAGGGATAGAAAGAAGTATAGAAAGAGGTATAGAAAACGGGAGATCATTTTGAAACCCTTATTTTTAGTTGCAAAAATATAGGGCGGATTCAGGTGGTTTTGCCCATGCTCAGTTTTAGAGAAGGACAAATACGCGACACTTAATCCGCCCTATGTTTATTTGTGTACAAATTCAGGATATGCTTCCAAGCCGATTTCCGAGACGTCTGCGCCTTCGTATTCTTCCAATTCTGTTAAACGGATGCCTACGGTTATTTTGAGTACCAACCATATCAGTAGACTGGTGATAAATACCCATGTAAAAATTACAACGATTCCCAGCAGTTGGGTGGACAGTTTGGCGGCAGGGTTCGACAGTGCCACTGCCAACAGTCCCCAAGTTCCAGAGATACCGTGTACTGAAATTGCGCCAACCGGGTCATCCAGGTGCAGCACACGATCCATGAGTAAAATTGCAATGACTACTGCCAATCCGGCGATCATGCCGATGGCCAATGCCAATCCTGGTGTGGGAGTCAGCGGTTCAGCAGTGATGGCAACCAGACCGGATAAGATGCCGTTTAAGCCCAAGGTCAAGTCGGTTTTACCAAACCAAAGTCTCGCCAATAGCAATGCACCGAGACAACCTCCTGCCGCTGCCATATTGGTGTTGACAAAAATCAGTGATACTGCGTTGGCTTCGCTGATCGAGCTGATGCGCAATTCTGAACCGCCGTTGAAGCCAAACCAACCCAGCCATAAAATCAAGGTACCTAATACTGCCAATGGCATACTGGAACCAGGAATGGCTTTAACATGGACAGTCCCACTTTCACGACGATTATACTTGCCTTTGCGAGCTCCCAGCAGTAAGATACCAGTCAGTGCAGCGGTTGCGCCGGTTAAATGTACCAGTCCTGATCCCGCAAAATCCAAAAATCCCAATTGTTGTAAAAAGCCACCGCCCCATTTCCAGAAGCCCTGTACTGGATAAATAAATCCCGTCATTATTATCGCAAAGGCTAAAAATGACCAGAGTTTCATCCGCTCTGCCACTGCACCGGAGACAATGGACATTGCGGTGGCGGCAAATACGACTTGAAAGAAGAAATCTGCCAATTTGGAATGGGTAATTGAACCGTCTGATGCGCCTACCTGGGCAATGCTGTGGTCACCGCCCAGAAATAGACTGAAAGATGGGATGATCGAACTGGAGCTGATATCGTACATGATGTTATAGCCCATGAGCATGTACATAACGCATGCAACGGCATACAAAGCAACGTTTTTGGTGAGAATTTCTGCCACGCTTTTGCTGCGCACTAAACCGGCTTCCAACATAGCAAACCCTGCGGCCATCCACATCATCAATGCGCCGGAAATCAGCAAATAAAAAGTATCCAGAGCATATGCAAGTTGGATTGTTTGAGAAGTCTCCATATATTTAACTCTTATAGTGGGGATGTTTGGGAATGGTGCGTTATGACACGGAGAAATGCGCCTAACGCACCCTATCTGGCCTTATTTTCCAGGACTGCTTTTATTGATATGAAAGCCATGACTGTCGTCATCAGTCGGCTTCCAATAAGCTGGCGGTTGCTGTCCCAAATACCAACGATGCATTTCTGAATTGAGAATATCATCCAATAGCGCTTGCACCTTAGCTGCCCCATCCTCGTTACCATTTTCTCGTGCGTGTTGAATTGCCTCTTTCACTTCCGGGACCATTTCAATATAGAAACGGTGCGCAATTTCATACATCCCTTCCCAATGCACATAATCAGGTGCGAACATTGCCGCACCGTGGCGGGCACGACGACCTTCATGATGCCAAAGGTAAAAATATGTCCATTCCACCTCTTCGTTAAACTGCACTTTATCACGCAAACCGGCTTCCAGCATCACCTCAAATAACTTCTTAGAGGGAATGGCAAATTTATCATTATAAAGTTGAACAAAAGCATCCAATTGCTCAAAATGCGCATCGGGAATATTTCGTCCATGGCAAGCAGTGCACACACTCTTCATATCCTTTCGACGCTCTAGCCAAGGCTTCACGGGTTTACCCTCTTTCAGCGCTTTCTCATCAATTTTAACCGACACTGGCGAACGTAAATCCCAAGAAATTCGTGAACCTATATCATGAGTCAGCGGCAAATCTTTAGTGCGTGACATATGACAAGTCGCACAAGTGGGTGCAGCCGTATAATCTTCCCCCACAATCCACTTATCAGAGGCAAGATTCATCTCATCCATATGCGCACGGAATGCCACTCCATGCGCAGATTCTTCATAAATTTCCTTTTGTGGATGATCCGGTCCCAAATGGCAACGCCCACAATTATCAGGATGGCGTGCCTGCTCAGAATCAAAATTATGGCGCAAATGGCAGGCCGAACACGCACCCTTAGAACCATCAGGATTAATCCGACCAACACCCGTATTTGGCCAAGTGGCAGTATTCAGTGTTCCATCAGAATTCACCCGCACGATCGAACCATGACAACCTGCACACCCCATCGTAACCACCGGTGAAGTACCATTTAGCAGGGGTGCACCTTCAATGACTTCCGCCAAATGATTATCCAAAGAACCCAAAATATTCCCTGCAGACGCATGATGGCTGACATCAAATTCCTCCACTTCCCGTTCATGACACTGCGCGCAATCCTTAGGCGACACAATCACCGCAATCGTAAAATCCTTATGCTTAATAGCATCCTTATCACCCGACTCAGCTTTATGGCACTCATAACAGCCCACATTTGCGCCAAAATGTTTAGAATCCCCCCATTGCTCATAAATTCCTGGCGTTTTCTCACGGTGACAGGACACACAAGTTGCACTTTCACGGCTTAAATGATTAAATCCTTGTAACACCTCCACCGGTTTTTCCTCTGCCATCTGTTCCACCGCCATACACGGCAACGGCAACAACAGCAATACCACGCCCAATCTACTTAACCACCACACCACTCGTTGTTTCATCATTGCACTCCTTTAGTTAGTCAAAAAAATAGCCAGTTCACCACTTAGCAAGCGCAATGCCAAAACATGTATTTTTAAAGCATATTATATCTTATTGTTTAACAAAGAATTTATTTTGAAGCAGTATAGCCAGAATGGCATATTCACTGTTACAAAGGTAACAATGTAAGGGGGGAATTGTAAGATTGGTGACGAGTCACACACAGCAACCCATCAATAACTTATTACGTCCTTCAAAAAAGAAAACACGCTTTTACTGAATTCACTGAAACGTGTCATCAAATTATGATAGCCTCTTCACAAGAATGATGAATGATTAGAACACATAGGATGGACTGACCCACGGGAAGCCCATCATTCATGTCAGAGGGCACAATTTCAATGAATTACACTCAAAATCTTGTTATCAAAACCCATTCTACTTATTTCATGACACACCCTAGTCCCTGTCATCAAAATCTATTCGACCTCCTGCAAAAGTATGCGATCATGAAAAAATGAGAGTTGCCCCTCAGTTAAGATACGTTGGAGTGGAGGCTTTAGCCGGAGTGGAGGGTCTAGAAGATACGTTGGAGTGGAGGCTTTAGCCGGAGTGGAGGATCTAGAAGATACATTGGAGTGGAGGCTTTAGCCGGCCAGCGGTAGGCATTACCCCATATACACAAATTGCAAGGGACTACTGCTGACCGGCTAAAGCCTCCACTCCAACGTATCTTCTAGATCCTCCACTCCAACAAGGATTTCCCTTTTATTTTTTCGTATCTCATCTTTATCGCATCATTTACTTTTGCAAGAAGTCTACTCTACTTATTTAACAACATGCCTCAGGGCAATTAACAACAATTCTCTTGACTCGAGAAGTAATTCCAGATAACAACTGATAGGCGATTGTTCCTGCCGAATTGGCCACTTCTTCCACCGCCAATCCTTCTCCCCATAATACCACAGGATCATGCACTTGAGCCTCAGGCACCTTGCGCAAATCCACCGTAATCATATCCATAGACACCCGCCCCACCAAGGGCACTCGCTGTCCATTGACTAAGACTGGAGTACCTACTGGAGCGTGTCGAGGATAACCATCTGCATAACCTATAGCAACTATTCCAATTCTCGTATCTTTTGGACATTGCCAACTGGCCCCATAACCAATACTATCACCTTGCCGATAATATTTAATACTGATCAATGTTGATCGCAAAGTCATAACTGGTTGCAAATGATGCTGATAAGCCACTGTACCCAAAATTGGAGAGGCACCATACAACATAATACCAGGTCGCACCCAGTCCCAGTGAGTAGTTGGCCAACCCAAAATGCCGGCTGAATTAGCCAAACTGGCTTCCAAATTATAAGTTTGCACCAATTTTTTGAAACGGGCAATCTGTTCAAATGTGATCTCAGAATCCAAATCATCAGCACAGGCCAAATGACTAAACAATCGTCTTTTCACCAGTAAATCCTGCAACTGTTGATAAACTGTGGGCAGAGTTTCCACACTAAAGCCCAATCGGTGCATGCCAGTGTCCACCTTGATCCACAGTGATGGCAATGGTTGGGAATAATGGCGCAAAACCGCCACTTGTTCCGGAGAATGAACGACAATTTCACATCCTTGTTGTACAATTTCTGGCAATTCCTTGGGATCAAAAAAACCCTCCAACAATAAAATGGGCAATTGAATTCCTGCTTGTCTTAATCCAAGCGCTTCTTCCAAGGAACATACTGCAAATGCTTGCACTGCCGGGGCAAGAGCTTTGGCAATTTCTGATGCTCCATGACCATAGGCATTTGCCTTAACCACGGCCATGATTTTTTGAGAGGGAACACACTGTTTAATTTTATCAATGTTATTTTGAAGAGCAGCAAGGTTAATAACAGCTTGGGTTGGACGGCTCATAATGTTTAAAAATCCATAAAAATTGACCTATTATAGAACTATGCAAGATTTGGGCACCTACCAAAATATGGTTTTGAAACCAAAAATAATAAAGGCAGTGAAATGCTGAGCAACAAACTCGGCTTGGCTCACTGCCATTGTTCCCGAAAAAGTTCCTGTAATTTGTTCGATCAATGCAACCGACATCCTCTGGGACTGAAGTTTATAGGCGATTTCCAATTTCCATTTCACGTTGTTTAGCAAGTGCAATTCCCCTCTGTCATCGCAAGAAACACGAAGTTATTCACTCCACCTAGCCCTTTTAGTTCTCATTCCCAGGTTTGTATACAGGGACTTGGAAGTCATTTTCAATTTTTGTTTCCACATCCACATACAAAAATTTCAAAAAAAATCGTAACTCAACCTTCCTTCCGGCACTCTTAAATAGTGGCAAAACAAGGAAGAAAATTCTATCGTTCAATTGGGAAATGTTGCAGCCAATATTCTTTGAAATTAACCCCTTGCAATTTAAAACTGATACCAAAACGATTGCGTTTTCCTCCCTCGAGTTGGGTGGCTTGGCTGGGTGCTACCTCGGTAAAGCGGGGCTCAGTCAATAGGATGCCAATCAGCTCTGCAGGATTTGGACTGTAACCTTCAATTTTGACAACGCCAGTTTCTATTTGAAAGTGAGTAATCCAACTGTCCTTGGGAATCAATTGGTTTAAGCGGCTTAATACCTCAATCACTTGTTGTTCCGGAAAATCTCTTACCGGAGCGATATGATCTTCAATTTTCAATACTTCTGACTGTAGTTTTCGCACATCCACAGTTCGATTTTTGATTCTGGCCAAACGTTTCTCAAGTTGTTGTTCGTAATTGAAAACAGTCATTACTCCTGCTCCAAAAGCAATCATGAGAAGCACTGCTATAACTTGCAATGCCCGTTTTTTCCTACGTTGGGTAACTTTCAATAATTTGGCAGTGGTAGAAGGGGGAGTAAACGCATAGCCATAAATAGTTTTGTTGGGCATGGCCACACTTTTCCAATCTTCCAAATTATTTCTAGTTTGTTGTTCAATTTCATTTTTAAGACTTTCTAATGATTTTTCCCATTGCAGATGAAATTCGGGTTGTTGCAAGTCCACTTTGGGTACTTGCAGCCACCGTTTGATCGCCTTACCTGTCCATTCAAAACAGGTGATGGTTTCTTCATCCTCATCATACACTTGGCAGCTGTTGGTAGGAGAGGTGAGAGCCAGGAGAGCTCTGGGAATGAGGTGAGTTAGAAAAAGTCCTTGTTTGTCAAATGCTTGATAAATTTCTTCTGCTCGTTTAACTGACATCCAAATAGCAGAAGTGGTTTCCCCTTGGAGTTGGGGTTGCACTGCAACTAAGAGGGGTTCTGTGGTCCCTGGTAATAGCGTCAGTTGTTGTAATAATACGGCGTTTTTCAAATTTTGTTCGGCAATGGCTGGTAATACCAAGGTGGTGGTGACAAATTCTGAGTTGGGCAGGGCCAGGGCTATTTTGTAACGTTTGTCTAAGTTAGGCAATAGACGACGCGTGGCTTCAGCCAATTCAGTGGCGGTCAATTTGAATAAAGATTCGTCGGGTTGAGCAATGAGGTGTTTGTGTTCGATGTGTAATAAAGTTTGATTGTAGACAATCAAGCAAACGTCACAATACATTGGTTTAAAAGATTTTTTCGCAGAGAATATGGACAGTTTCATGGTGTGTCTTCAGTTTAAAATTTAAGTCCCATATCTGCCAATTCTAGGGTAAGATGTGGGCTATAGTAGGGGTCACCTTGAATCAACCAAGCGGCCCATTGTTGGGTGAAATGTTGGATATCAGTTTCAATGGACCAGATTTCGGAAAAAGGGCTTTGATCTGCGTAAAATTGGGCAAATGGGGTGTATACAGTGCGATAACCTTGGGTTAGGGCACGTAGGGCAAAGTCCAGTAAGGCATGTGGTCCCAAGTAATCTGAATGAAGTCCTCCAAGTTCTTCCCACAGGGAACGACGAATCAAGCAGCAGCCAGGGTGAGGGGCGCTGACATTGCGCGAGATTGCAGTAACTGCCATGTAACTGTTTGTAGTTTCTGGAAAATCAGCGTAGATTGCCAGGGGAATACCTGTGATTCGTTGCACCAGTCCCGCATGAATTAAATGGCGTTGTGGGTTGAGAATTTTGCCAGTTACCAGGCTTACTTTGGGAATTTGCAGCCAAGAGAGGAGTTCCATTAGGGATTGGGAATTTGAGGGTTGTACTGAGGGACCTAGAATGATGAGGGCTGATTGTGAGTGGCTGGCAAAGGTTTGATTGATGTGATCGGCACAGTGGGTAAAGTTGTCCAGGTGTAATATGGCGTAGTCACTGTTGGGGGATGGATAGAATTGTACTCGGTAGTTTCCGCGCCACAGTAATTTATTTTCTGTGACTCTGCCTCGTAATCCGCGTCTTTTTAGAGTGTTTTCTAGGGCTTGTAATCCAGCTGTATAGGCATATTCTTTGGCATCGTGTTGCAGAGCAACAGATTGGGGGTGTTGTCGCCAGTGATAGAGTACCTTGGGAATGTGGTGTATTTTGAGGTTACGGTCTGTGGCTCTTAGAATCAGGTCATAGTCTTGAGAACCTTCTAATTCGGTCTGTACTCCGCCCAATTGGTCAATAATAGTTCGTTGATAGGCGACTAAGTGGAATAGATAGTTGCCGGATAGTAGAGTTTCTGGGGACCAATCTGGTTTAAATAAGTGCATGAATCTTAAGCCAGTGGGTGAGAGCATGTCCCGATCGGAATAGAGAATGTGAGTGTCTGGTGCGGTTTGTAAGGTGTTGACCAGGTGATATAGGGCGTCTGGGGCTAAACGGTCATCGTGGTCTAAAAATACCAGATAGTCGCCATGACTCATGAGAATGGCTTGATTGGTGGCTTGACAGATGCCTTGGTTGTGGGGAAAGTGGTGAAGTCGAATGCGTTTGTCGAGGGTTTCTACTGTTTTTAGATAGGATAGGGTAGAGTTTGCTGAGCTGCCATCGTCGACTAGGCAGAGTTCCCAATGGGGATAAATTTGGGTTTGGACAGAGTAAATGCAGTCTTGTAGGTAGGTGATTGGTGTGTTGAAAACGGGGGTGATCAGGCTGATGAGAGGTTGATAGGTCCAAGTTTGGATGGAATGTCGCAAGATTTGCCAGTCGTGCAGGGTTAGGAAGCTGTGGTGAAATAGCCAAGCTTGATACTCCACCCAATGGCTATGAGCCCATTGTTTTAGTTCTTGTTCGGTAGGGCAGTCAGAGGGCGTGACAGTTGGGAGTTTGGGAAGGAGATTGATTATGCTCACCGGGGGGATTGTGTGTCAAGTGATTCTGAGTTGAGATTTGGGAATGTTCCCGCAATCGGTTTGGGATAAGAGAGTTGTTGGGGTTGAAAGGTCCATGCAAAATGTAACTTGTTAATTCCCATTTTACAAGGTGTGAGTCGCTTGGTTGATCGGGTTTAGGGGAGCTCTATGAAGGAAGGAGGTATCCAATCTGGGAGGCAGTGTTCTGTGACTACTGTGGTATAAATACCGCCTCTTACGTTAAATTCTGCCCGTAAGCGCATGAATCGAGGGGTAAGGACCGTCACTAAGTCGGCGAGGATTTGGTTGGTCACGGCTTCGTGAAAGGCGCCTGTTTGTCGGTAAGACCAGATGTAGTTTTTAAGAGATTTTAGCTCAACACAGTATCTATCGGGTACATAATCTAAAAAGAGGGTGGCAAAGTCAGGTTGGCCAGTTTTGGGACAGAGGCAGGTAAATTCTGGAATTTCGATGTGAATGGTATAGTCTCGTTCCGGATTTGGATTGATGAAGGTTTCAAGTACTTTTATGGAGGGCATATTAGGGTATCGTCAAGGTGGATTAGGATTTCTATTGTCAATTATTAAACAGAGGTTGTCAATTATTCAACAGGGAGTATCAATTTTCATATCAGTTATTGGAATTGACAAGGGGGGATTGATCATTGATAATTGTTTATTATTCACCTTTCATTGTCAATTCCAAACTATGGCCACAAACGAGCAATTTAATGAAGTCGCTGAAATCGTTCAGGATGCAATGCGGGAATTTCATTCTGCAATGAGGTTTCGCGATGCGTTGACGATCAAAATCAGCAATCGAACTACTCAGATTATCCGAGTCAGTATGGTTGCCATGTTGGCACTCAGTAGTTTAATGTTTTATCTTATTTATACCCTAACTGGTAATATGAATCAGATAACAGGACGTATGAGTGAGATGGCAGGTTATATGGAGAAGATGAACAGCAATTTCGTGTCAGTGGCGGTTAACATGGGAGCAATGAGGACCGCAGTTGAGACTATGCAGTCATCGCTGACTGAGATAAATCAACATGTGAGTCTTATGACCAATATGAATGCTTCCATTTTCAGTATGAGTCATGATTTTACCAATATGAATCAGCAAATGGTGGTGGTGGCAGATAATATGCGGGCCATGAAAAAGTCAATTGATGAGGCCAATAAACAGATTGCCGTCATGCCAGTAATCAGTTCTTCGATGAAACAAATGACCGAAGATATGTCTAAAATGAGTCGTCATATAAAAACCATGAATGACAGCATGATGTCCATGGAAAAGAGTATGGGACTGATGAGTGTTGACATGGAGAATATGAGTTATCAGTTTAGCGGTTTAAATAATAAGGTTGGAGGGATGGGTAATAATATGAATCGTTTAGCCAGTCCCTTGAAAATGTTTCCCTTTTTACCCTAGATCCTGTGTCTGGACGGTGTCTATTATTAGACCTCTTGCAACAGTAAATTTGGAGTGGAGGCTTTAGCCGGTCAGCGGTAGGTCCTTGCAATTTGTGTATGTAGGGGGATGCCTACGGCTGACCGGCTAAAGCCTCCACTCCAAGGTATCTTAACCAATGGGCAACTCTCATTTTTTCATGATTGCATACTTTTGCAAGGGATCTATTGTCAATGCCTGGGATCGAATTATGCAAACCTTGTCCCAATCAACTTCTCGTTTTAAAGGAAATTATCATGAATTGTTATCTTAAATACGTTAGTCTAATTATTTCTCTCATTCTATTCCCTTATTCAAGCAGTGCTGAAGTGGTCAATAAGGGCAATTTACAACTTCAGGGCCAGCCCACACAAGTGGCTGGTTTAGTTAAAGAAGTCGATACTCATGAATATCAGTTCTCGGGTTCGGCAGGCCAAAAAATCCATTTGGAGATTGACGGCAGAAATCCAGTGTTTCAACTTTATCAGCAAGGTTCAGGGAGACAATCACAATCGCTCATGGGCGATAAAACTGCCACTGAATGGAGCGGGAATTTACCTGAGAATGCTACCTATTTGATCGCAATTACTTCTCTAATCGGGGATAGTGATTACGAATTGACGATCAATTCTCCTTAACTCTTGAATCGGGATGATTCTTCCTGATCTTTTCGTTCATCAGTTGAGGATCAGCATATGTAGGATGGGCTGACCCACGGGAAGTTTATCAATCTCCCCTCCTTATCAAGGAGGGGCAGGGGGTGGTTCACGGCTGGGGAATTAACCACCCCTAACCCCCTCCTTTTTAAAGAAGGGAATTTATTTCTACCCAAAAACCTGACCGATCGCAGAGATCGGTCAGGTTTTTTTTTGGTCAATTGTCCAATCAAATTGGGGTAGTCAATGTATAAATTTTGGTATAAGTCTTGCAACTATTTATTAATGAAACTACTCCAACTTTCGGAATGTTTATAAATTGACCCGCATAATTGGGTTCTTACGTAAAGTGACTGATAAGTATTCAATTTATTTTTTAGGAGGTAAATAGAATGAACGCAACTGTAGAAATGGATTTGAATTTTTGTATTCAAAAATGGGGCAAGCAAGCCGAAATTTTAAAATTTGCTAAGTTTTGGAAGTTAATAAAAGTCAACGGGGCTTCGGCGGTTTTATTTAGAAATCAGATTGTTGGGAAGAAGGAACTGTTATTTGGTTATATTGATTTTCCAAACGATTTGGAAATAGCAACTGCATTATTTCATGCCTTGGAAAGTGAAGCATTACAAATGGGGGCTGAAAAATTAATAGGTCCCATGAATTTTGCACCGTGGTTGGATAGCAAATGGACAGTTGAGGGTTGGGAATTGCCCAAACTGTATCCGGAACCCCAAAATGAGAAATATCATGTGGAATTATGTAGGACATTGGGTTATGCGGAATATATTTCTTATGTGAGCAGAATAGTAAATTTGGAGGATCAGCAACATCATAAATATAAAAATCAATATCATAAGTTATCATCGCAGGGCTATATTTTTAAGCATTATACTGGTTTAGAACTGAATGCTGTTATTGGTGAAGTATATGCGATGTCAGTAAAATTATTTACAAGGGAACCCTTACACGAACCACTTTTACCTGAGTATTTAGAATATTATCATTCTAAATTCAGTCGGATTCAACCTGTTATTTCTACCTGTCATAAAGATGGAAATCTATGTGCATATTTTTTTACCTATAAGAATGTGGGCAATGATAAATTATGGATACTTATGATGGGAGCAGCAGATGGAAAATATCGATTAAACGGAGTAGCTGCTGCAGTGAGATACTTCATACACGCTTATGCACTTGAAAACGGTTGCACTCAAGGTGCTCATCATTTTATACATGAACAAAATAATGCATCGTTTAAATTTTCTAAAGATTTCAACTTTGCAAAAAGATATGCTCTGTTTTACAAAAATTTATCAACCCATTAACCTATTCAGGGAGAAAATGTATGTTCAAAACATCAATTATAACCAGCAAGGACTATAGCGACTTTATAGGGGCATTGCAACTTCGTTATGCCATTTTTAGTGAGGAACTTGCTTATGTAAAGAAAAATAACGTGTATGATCTACTGAAAATGGAATTTGATGAATTTGATAAGGAGGCTTATTTTGTAGTATTAAGATATAACAACGAAATAGTTGGCAGTGCGCGACTTAATTTTGGCAGTCATTTACCTTTTAATACCAAAAGTGATATAGAATTATACTGTCCATTCAGTAAGTTAAGTAATAATATTGAAATTACTAAATTTATGATAAGGAGAGACAAGCGAAATTCAAAATCTATTTTGCTGGTCCTAAATACCATTTTAAAATTTATTGGGAACAAGGATTACTCCTATGTGTTTACCGATGTTTTTAAAGGCAGTGTTACCCACAATTTGCTTCAAAAATTTGGGTTTAAACAATTTGATTATCAATACATAGATGAATATTTTACTATAGATACTCCGAGTTTGATTCTATACATGTCGAAAGTTGAATTGGAAACAATCACCACCCAAAACGATAAAATTTCTAAAATGGTATTTTAAAACCTCAACAGTTCGTACAGTTTTATGCAGCAACAGTCCCATAATACATATGGTTAAAAAGAATCACGACTGATGGACCCCATTGGTCAGCCCATCCTACTCTCGTTAATTCATCAATTCATCCTAAAAGATCTGCCAGGTTTTTAAAAACTTAGCAGCTCTACTGATCGTATACTCTTTTGCGCATGCTGTCTATGATCTAATTGGAAAATAGTCTCCTTATAGCAAATTTTGAGAAAATGGGGGAAAATAATCCCCTTCAATATTTCAAACAATTCAGGCTATTTTCCATCATGAATCCTATCCAACTGACTCTCCTTACCCCCGATCAAAATACCCTGTATGCTCAAATTTGGTATCCACAAATTGACTGCAAAGCCGTTATTGTCCTCATCCACGGTCTTGGCGAACACAGCAGTCGTTATACCCGATTCGCCCATGATCTCAATCAGAAACACTATTTAGTCGCTGCCATAGATCTGCGAGGCCATGGTCGTTCTACCGGTAAACGCGGACATTCCCCTCATTACAGCACCCTTATGACCGATCTAGAACTCTTTTTAAACACCATTTACCAACGTTATCCCAAATTACCTTGCTTCTTATATGGACACAGTTTTGGCGGCAATTTGGTACTCAACTGGACTCTGCGCCATATAGGACCTTTGGTAAAAGGAATTATTGCCACGGGCCCGGCTCTACAACTTGCGACGCAGCCTCCCCGTTGGAAGGTAAATTTTGCCCGCAGCTTATACTACCTTTTGCCCAGCTATTCCCTATCCAATGGCATTCATCCTGATCAACTGTCAAGGGACCTGCAAGTCATACAAAATTTGCGAGCCGATCCTCTCGTGCATAATCAAATCTCGGTCCGACTGGCTTGGGACCTGATTGAGACGGGACAGTGGGCTTTGGAACGGGCGGCTCAATTTAGCAAACCGCTGCTGTTGATGCAAGGAGGAGCAGATCAAATTGTTTCGGTGCAAGCCAATGAGGAATTTGCCCGACGCGTTGGGAAACGGGCTACTTTCCGACTTTGGGAAGGTCTCTATCATGAAATTCACCAGGAACCAGAGCGGGAACAAGTGATCGATTATTTGGTCAATTGGTTAGATTCCCAACTTCCTTCTTAATCCTGTTGAAGCAGTTAAAGAAATCCAAAGCAGACCTACAGGTTTTGAGATACTATCCTACTTAAGGGATAGAAAAAAACTTCTTCTTACCCCCTAAAAACTTCCTCTGTTCACCCTACGCTCCATTAACAGACTCTTTCTCGAATGTCACATTCAGATAGTCTGGTCTGCATACAACGATAGATATAGCTAACGAACCATAAAAAGAGACCGCATGCTGCCCCCTCCTTATCAAGGAGGGGTAGGAGTGATTTTTTCGTCAATCCCCTTTCCCCATGCTCATAATATGGCAACGATGAGCATAACATTGCTCTAAATGGGAATGCGTATCAGGCTAAACTTTCCAAATAGCGATCAGCGTCTAAAGCAGCCATGCAACCGGTCCCAGCTGAGGTAATGGCTTGGCGATAAACGTGGTCACACACATCTCCAGCTGCAAATACTCCAGGGACACTGGTGGCAGTAGCATTGCCGTTCATACCACTTTTCACCACAATATATCCCTGATTCATTTCCAATTGACCGTCAAAGATTTGGGTATTGGGTTTGTGACCAATCGCAATAAAAACTCCATGTAAATCAATCTGTTGGATAGTATTGTCTTTGACCTGTTTGACCCGCATGCCTGTCACTCCACTTTTGTCTCCCACCACTTCCTCTAAAACGTGATTCCACAACAGAGTTACTTTGCCTTGTTTTGCCTTCTCAGAAAGTCGATCAGCTAGGATTTTTTCGGCACGCAAACTGTCGCGACGATGTACTAAAATAACGTGATCGGCAATATTAGAGAGGTACAGCGCTTCTTCTACTGCAGTATTTCCACCACCGATGACTGCCACCTTTTGATTTTTGTAGAAGAAACCATCACACGTAGCACATCCGGAAACTCCGCGTCCCAAAAAAGCCTGTTCCGAAGGCAGTCCCAAGTAACTGGCGGAAGCTCCAGTGGCGATGATCAAGGCATCACAAGTGTATTGTCCACTGTCTCCAGTTAATGAGAATGGTCTATTTTTCAGATTAACTTGTTGAATATGGTCAAAAATAATTTCCGTGTTGAAACGTTCTGCATGTTTACGCATGCGTTCCATCAACTCAAATCCTTGCACCCCTTGATCATCTCCCGGCCAATTCTCGACCTCAGTTGTCGTGGTCAATTGTCCACCTTGTTGTAGACCGGTGATGAGTACCGGTTGTAAATTGGCCCGAGCCGCATAGACAGCAGCTGTATAACCCGCTGGTCCAGAACCTAGGATGATCAAGCGATTGTGTTTTAGCGGATTCATGATAAATAACTCCTTCAATAAGTTAGATCGTTAATAATGTCAACCAAGTATTCGGATTGATTGCCGGTTTTGAGGATAATAAAAGTAGCGTATATTTCATATAAGTATATCTATCCACTGACCCCAGATTTCAGTTATCATATCAAATATACTCGTTATGCCAAAGTGAAATTATTCATTTTGGGCTGTTATAAAGTATAAATTTATCACTATTTCTCAGAGGAGTTACTTTATGGCCGTTTTTAGTACCAACGAATTCAAGGCAGGATTAAAGTTGATGATGGACAATGATCCCTGCTCCATCATAGACAATGAATTTGTAAAACCAGGTAAGGGACAAGCTTTCAATCGAGTCAAGTTGCGTAACTTAAAAACGGGACGTGTTATTGAACGTACTTTTAAGTCTGGAGATACAGCTGAGGGAGCGGATGTTGTGGAAACCAACATGCAATTCCTATACAAGGACGGAGATATTTATCACTTCATGGCTATTGATACTTGTGAGCAGCATGAAGCCAATGACACCATTGTAGGGGACGCAGCAAAATGGCTGAAAGGTCAAGAAGAATGCATTGTAATGCTGTGGAATGGCGAACCCTTGGCAGTCACTCCCCCCAATTTTGTCACTCTTGAAATCATGGAGACTGAACCTGGGGTGCGGGGAGATACTTCTGGAGGAGGAAGCAAATCTGCTACTTTGGAAACTGGCGCCACAATTCGAGTCCCGTTGTTCTTAAACGTGGGGGATTTGGTAAAAGTTGATACTCGAGTGGGAGAATATTTGTCTCGCGCTAAGGAGTGATAGACGTAAAGGGAAATGCGACAGATGTGCTTCGCAAAAAATAGACCTCTTGCAAAAGTATAATGATGCGATACGAAAAAATAAAAGGGAAATCCCCATTGGGGTAGAATCTTCAATCGGAGTAGATGCTTCATCCGGTTAGACGTAGGCATCCCCCTACATACACAAATTGCAAGGGCCTACCGCCGGCCGGCTAAAGCCTCCACTCCAAGGCCTACCGCTGGCCGGCTAAAGCCTCTAGTCCAACGTACCTTAACTGATGCGCAAAAATCTGGAAGTTTCAAATGCTGAAAAACGCCAGAATGCCCATCGCCTATTATTATTTCAAGCCTTTGAAGAGTTGGCAAAGGCTTTAGGGACCAGTTTTGTTTTGATTGATTTGCGAGCTGGATTGAGCGAGTTGGCCAGTCCGTTGCTCTTTGATCCTCGATTAGAACGTTACTTGGTTACTACCTTGTCTGAACAATCAGTCAGTGGGACTTGCTTGGTGCTTAAATCATTGGCCAGCATGATGCCTGACTAGGATTTGGTAAAAAAGGGTCCGTATAAAGAAACGCAAGATACCTTTTAATCCGCATGATTTTGATATGGAACCATCCACCATAGAGATACTTCAATATTTGGGTGTTATCTACGAAGATACAGACACTAAGAAGGAGAAGGCACGTTTTTATGTGCCTGAGATATTTCGAGCGGGACTGGGGTTTGAATATGCCAGAAAAGGAAGATCTCGTATCATTGCTTTGAAGCGTAGAATCCTAGAAGACGCTGGGGTATAATAAAACAGTATAGGAAATGTTATAGCAAACCTCTTGCAATGGTTGTAGACAGTATCATCATCAGATTTTGTAACAGCAAGAGGTGAAATACCCAAAATACCTTTTCTTTCCCTCGGCAAAAACGACGAGGGCTATTTTTCCGGTCTCGATAATCTGCGGCTCAATCTCTCCACGTAACAATGATGACAATCCTCACTGGCAATCTACAGTAGAATTTCACATCCCGTTGCACCATTCCATCTTACTCATTTAAATTGAAACTTAGAATTGAGAAACCTGAAAACCAAGTCCAGTAAGTTGTTGAGCCAGGTGAGTTTTTTCCCGAGGCAGTGAAATGGATAAACTGCTGAATTCCCTACGTATTGGGTAATTCTTTCGCAACTGATCAAAATAGGTGCCCGGGGCAGAATGTTGTTGGATGAGGCGAAAATTAGCGTGATCTCGACGGACATCGTAGCAACTTAATACCGCACTCATGAGAGCTTGTTGAGCGGGAATGGTGGCAGAAAAAGTGAGATGGGTTACTGGTGGAGGCGGTAAAACTGTGGCCATTTCCCAGGTGGGAATGTATTGAAAGTGATGACAGGCCGCTTGGTAAATCATGTTGGTCCCCTGCAATTTGCCTTCCACACTGTAGCCAGCGATGTGAGGAGTGGCCAGGTAGGCTCTGTGCAACAATTGTGAATTGGGGGTGGGCTCTTGGTCCCAGACGTCGAGAATGAGGGTCAGTTGAGGGTGAATGGAGGCGTGGTTTAGGAGAGCAGTTTCGTCAATGACTTGACCTCGAGAAGTATTGATTAAAATGAGGTTGGGACGCGTCTGGGCCAGGAATGAGGAATTGATCAGGTGATAAGTGGGATGGGGACCGGTTTTTTCAAGGGGAACGTGAAGGGTAATGATGTCAGCTTCCAATACAGTGGCAAGATCAACCAAGTCGGTGCGGCCAGTTTTTTCCTGTAAGGGCGGATCATAGGGAAGGCAAGTTATTCCCAAAGCAGTCAGTTTTTGGTGCACCCGGCTGCCCACATTCCCACAACCAATGATGCCCACTGTTTTGTTGGAAAGGGAAAACTGTTGTTGCTCAGCGGTGATGAGTAGGGCGCTGATCACGTATTCCGCAGCAGCAGTGGCATTGCAGCCTGGAGAATAAGCAAAGCCAATTTGGCGTTGTTGTAGATAGGTGAGATCAATGTGATCGTAGCCAATGGTGGCAGTGCCTAGAAAACGGAGTTGACTGTGGCTTAGAAGATGAGAGTCCACTTTGGTAACAGAGCGTACCAGTACAAGGTCAGCTGGGGCAAGGTCAGTTGGAGTCAGTTGACGACCGGCAAGGGTTCGAACTTGACCGAATTGGGCAAAGGCTGTGGTTACAAAGGGGATATTTTCGTCGGCAATGATATACATGGAAAATGGGGTTGACAATGAAAGGTGGACGATGGACAGTGAATGGGTTGATTTTTTTAATTTAAGTGACTGAGGATGATCGTGATGACAGTTCAGTTGGGCATTGTAATGGACCCCATTGATAAAATCAAAATTGTTAAAGACAGCAGTTTTGCCATGTTATTGGCTGCTCAAAAGCGGGGGTGGAAGTTGTGGTATATGGAAATTGGCGATTTGGCGTTAAGAGATGGGCGACCGGTGGCTTCTATGCGAGAATTAACGGTATTGGACACTGTTCAACATTGGTTTGAATTAGGTCCGATTAGATGGGCTAATTTGGCCAGTTTGGAAGTGATTTTAATGCGCAAAGATCCCCCGTTTGATTTGGAGTATTTGATGGCTACCCATTTGTTGGAACAGGCGGAAGCACAAGGGACTTGGGTGATCAATAAGGCACAGAGTCTACGGGATGCCAATGAGAAGTTGGCTGCAACTTGGTTTCCCCACTGTTGTCCTCCAACTTTGGTCACTCGTCAAGCCCAACAGTTGCGGAATTTTTTGCATGAGCAGGAACGTATTGTCATCAAACCATTGGACAGCATGGGAGGACAGGGAGTATTTTATGTGGCGGTGGGCGACGTCAATGCGTCGGTGATTATTGAAACTCTGACGAATTATCAGCAACGTTTTGTGATGGCACAACGTTTTATTCCTGAAATTAATCAAGGTGATAAGCGAATTTTACTGGTGAATGGGGAACCTGTGCCTTATGCCTTGGCTAGAATTCCAGCGGCTGGGGAATTGCGAGGTAATTTGGCAGCGGGGGGTCAAGGTCAGGGGTTGAATTTAACTGAACGAGACCGTTGGATTTGTGTCCAAGTGGGACCTTGGTTACGGGACAAGGGGTTAATATTTGTGGGTTTGGATGTCATTGGGGATTATTTGACTGAAATCAATGTGACCAGTCCCACTTGCATTCGAGAATTGGATGCTTTGTATGGCTTGGATATTGCCGGTCAACTATTGGATGTGATTGAACAAAAAATGGTAAGCCACACAATGTAGGGCGCAATAGCGTTAGCGTATTGCGCCGCATGTTTACCCCAAATTTACGTTCACTCTCTTCATCTCGTTAACCCATCATAAAATCAAAGATTAGAGGGGTTGCCTTGTCTATCCTGTTTTCATACGGCGCAATACGCTCACGCTATTGCGCCCTATATTACTAGGCTTTTTCTGCTAACATTTGTAACAGGGTTTGCTGAGCAGAAATGGGCGTTTCATCTTCCTGTGGTACCAATCGGGTATAATTCCCTTCACTGTCTAAAATCCAGGCTTGGGTATTGTCTTGTAGGTACAAGTTTAAACCTTCCTCAATGATACGTTTTTTGAGTTGAGGATCTTCGATCGGGTAACATTCTTCGACTCGTTTCAGTAAGTTACGGTCCATCCAATCTGCGCTGGCACAAAATACTTCTGGTTTTCCTCCATTCAAAAAGTAGTAACAGCGTGTGTGCTCCAAAAATCGCCCTACAATCGATCGGACTTTGATATTTTCTGATATTCCCTTGATTCCCGGTTTCAAGCAGCAAATGCCACGCACAATCAGATCAATTTTTACCCCACTGATGGAAGCTTTGTAGAGAGCTTGGATGATTTCTTGTTCGGTGATCGCATTGATTTTGACAATGATATGGGCATTTTTTCCCTGTAAGACATTGTTTGCTTCTCGTTCAATGCGTTCAATGAGACCGGCTTTTAATGTAAATGGAGACTGTAACATTTTGCTCAATTTAGCGCCCCGGCCCAGAGTGGTCAGTTGCATGAACATTTTATGGACATCTTCCCCAATTTCCTTATCGCAAGTCAGTAATCCATAGTCAGTGTAGACTCGTACTGTACGAGCGTGATAATTTCCGGTACCCAAATGCACGTAGCGTTTCAACTTTTTACCTTCTCGACGCACTACAAGCAACATTTTGGCATGAGTTTTATACCCAACCACTCCATAAACCACATGCGCTCCGGCTTCTTGTAAACGAGTAGCTAAGCGAATATTCTCTTCCTCATCGAAACGGGCTCGCAATTCGATCACCACGGTCACTTCTTTGCCAGCGCGGGCGGCTTCTACCAGAGCATCCACCATCACAGATCCAGCTCCAGTGCGATATAAAGTTTGTTTGATCGCCAACACCTGGGGATCGACGGCTGCTTGTCGAACAAAGTCAATGACCGGGGTGAATGAGTGGAAGGGATGATGCAGCAAAATATCCCCTTCTCGGATACTGGTAAAAAGGTTGCGCGAGATATTTTTGGGCAATCCAGACGTGAAACTGGGATATTTTAAATCCGGACGGTTGAGTAAATCAGGTAAAGGTAAGAGGCGATTGAGATTGACTGGACCGTTGACTTGATAGAGATCAGTGTGTTCCAACTTGAATTGTTTAAGTAGAAAATTAATCATTTGTTCCGGGCAATTATCTGCCACTTCAAGTCGGACACAATCTCCATAACGACGCCCCGGCAATTCTCCTTCTAAAGCCCGCAATAAATCATCAACCTCTTCTTCGTCTACAAACAATTCACTGTTGCGGGTCAGGCGAAACTGGTAACAACCGGTCACTTTCATGCCAGGAAATAAGTCTTCTACATAAGCATGAATGATGGAAGATAAAAATACAAAATCGTAAGGGTGATCGGAAGAATCCTCGGGCAATTGTACAAAACGGGGTAGCGAACGGGGAGCTTGTACCACAGCCATACCACTGTCTCGTCCAAAAGCGTCCTTGCCTTTGAGAGAGATGATGAAGTTGAGACTCTTATTTAAAATGCGCGGGAATGGGTGCGCAGGATCAAGACCGATGGGACTGAGTATGGGCAATAAATCATCCTCAAAATATTCTCGTATCCATTGACTCTGTTTGGCATTCCAACGATCTCTTTTCAGAAAGTAAATGCCTTCCTGTTCCAATACAGGTAGAATGTGCTCATTGAGCAGTCGATATTGTTCATCCACGAATTCATGGGCAGCCGGGCCGATTTGATCGAGAACTTTTTGGGGAGATAAATTGTCGGGACCGGCTTGCACGGAACCAAAGGCAGCTTGTTGTTTGAAGATGGCGACCCGGACTTCAAAAAATTCGTCCAAATTGGTGCTGGCAATACATAAAAAGCGCAATCTTTCCAAAAGAGGCATGGTTTGGTCTTTGGCTTGGGCGAGAACTCGTCGATGAAAGGCCAGTAAACTCAATTCCCGGTTGATATAGTATTCGGGTCGACTGAGATCGATGTCTTTTTTTTCTTCACAAATTACTGTTTCAGAAGAAGATATTGGGCTAATTCCCATTGCTGTCATGGAAACCTCTTGGTTAAATTAAGGAAGGAAATAGATGTCCTCTCCGTTTTTGCAAGGAGAGATAGGAGAAAGAAATTCATAAATATCGAGTAGTTTGGTGGGCAGAAATGGGAGCATTATCCGAAGATTCAGCATTTTCATCAGAGACCGGTACAACCTGATAGTCTTGTCCATTTAAGCAGGAATTATATACTCGTTGACGATAAGTTTCCAGCAATTGTCCTTTGGCATTGATTGCTTCGTCCAAGAGCATAAACACTCGATCAATCAGGGTAAAAAGTTCTTGTTGATTGTTGGGGAAATCTTTGGATAAAGGAAAGGGCAGCAGTTGGTGGAGAATGGTTTGCCAACGATTCTCAAGTACGGCAGATTGGGCTGGAGTTGAGGACAGAGAGTTGATTTTATTGAAGATATCGTTGAGTTGCCTGGCCTCCTCTTTTTGTTCGAGACTGCCTGTTTCAAGAATAGTTTTTAGTAACAGTTGTCGGGCTTGCTCTTCCCCATCAGCCAGATAGGTACGAAGATAGGTGAGTTTGTTCTGCACATCGGCCAAGGGGGAAGAAAGGGAAGAAGAGGACAGTTTTGAATCTTCCGCCGTGGATAAAGAGGTCAGGTGTGGAATGGTGATTTTATTTCCCGGGGGCCAAGTTTGTTCGGTCAATACGGCGAATGAATGTTCTTGAGTTATGGTTTTTCGTCGCAAATGCCTTTGTACAATCCAAATGATGACTAGAATCAGGAGAATAATGCTAATACCACTGGTCAGTGTCCATTGTGAAAGGGGAATTTGTTGAATCATCGTGCCCAAATAAGTCATTGTTTCGGAAAATAGGTTGGCAATACGTTCGTTAATGGTTGATTCTATTGAAATATTTTCTGGAGGTGTTTGGGGTTGCCTCATGTATTTTTGGACAATAATTTCAGCAGTTTTGCCAATGGAAGTTGGAATAGATTGGGGGGTTGAAATCGATTTTTTAACGGGATCGTCAATTGTTGTGGGAACAGTAATTAATTCTTTGGGGCATTGGATAGGTTGCTTGGTAAGCCGGTAATTTCTCCACAATTTAGTTTGTTGCTCATATTCTTGTTTGGCTTGTTGAGGGGTTAGGGCTTGAATTTCCAGCAAGTTGGGTTTGCGCAACCGTTGTCCGACTTTCAGGGTATTTAAATTGCAGGGAGTTCGAAAAGCATGGGGATTGATTTTTAATAGGGCCAACATGATTTGGTAACGATTGACTGTGGGATCCGGAGTGATTTGTTTGGCGATGTCCCACAGTATGTCCCCAGGTTGAATTGGCCCATAGAATTCATTGGCAGCGACGGGGGAATTCAGGAGTATGAGGGAAAGTATAAGGATGAGTTGTCGCATAAGTATACGGGTTTAAAATGTGAAATGGTGAGTTGGTAATTAACCACCCCTAACCCCTCCTTGAAAAGGAGGGGAGCTCGTGTCTGCCTGCTTCATTCTCTTTCTTAGTAAGGAGGGGAACTTGTGTCTGCCTGCTTCATTCTCTTCCTTAGTAAGGAGGGGAACTTGTGTCTGCCTGCTTCATTCTCTTTCTTAGTAAGGAGGGGAACTTGTGTCTGCCTGCTTCATTCTCTTTCTTAGTAAGGAGGGGAACTTGTGTCTGCCTGCTTCACTCCCCTCCTTAATAAGGAGGGGCAGGGGGTGGTTGTATTTAATGAAATTCCATCGTGATTGAAAAATGGCCATCGTTTAATTTAAATTTGTGACTTTAAGTGAGAATGAATTCATGCAACGCAGTGATTTTTCTTATGTTCTTCCCCCACATTTAATCGCTCAATTCCCAAGTAAGTTGAGGCGTGGCAGTCGTTTGTTGAATGTGCGGGCCGGGCAGTTGCAGAACTTGCAATTTGCTGATTTTCCCCAATTGTTACGTAAGGGAGATTTGTTGGTGTTTAATGATACACGAGTCATTCCTGCCCGGTTGTGGGGTCATAAGTCTACTGGCGGTCGGGTAGAAATTTTAGTAGAACGTATCCTTAATGAACGGTGTTGTTTGGCTCAGTTGCGGGCCAGTCGTTTGCCAAAAATTGGGATGGAAATTGGTTTGGATCAGGGGTTCCGGGTGCAGGTTGTGCAAAAAAAGGGGGCATTTTTCGAGTTGTCAGTGGTTAATTCTGTATCTTTATTGGAAATATTGGATAGGGTGGGTCATGTACCTTTGCCACCTTATGTGCAGCGCCCGGATCAGGGTTGGGATCAGGAGCGTTATCAAACTGTGTATGCGTGTCATCCAGGAGCGGTGGCCGCTCCGACTGCCGGTTTGCATTTTGATGAGGAGATGATGTGTCAGTTGCAGAGTTTAGGGGTTGAGTTGGGGTTTGTTACTTTACATGTGGGGGCTGGAACTTTTTCACCGATCAGGGTTGAGGCGTTGGAGCAACATGAAATGCATGCCGAATATGTTAAAGTATCTGGGGAGCTTTGTCAGCAGGTGAAAGCAACTCAAGAACGGGGAGGGCGGGTGATTGCAGTGGGGACCACTTCAGTACGCGCTTTGGAGTCAGCTTCAGTAACTGGGCAGATTCAACCTTTGACTGGGGAGACAAAGTTGTTTATCCGACCGGGTTATTCATTTCGTACTGTGGATGCTTTGTTGACTAATTTTCATTTGCCAGAATCCACGCTTTTGATCTTGGTGTGTGCTTTGGCTGGCACCGCAACGGTATTGACTGCTTATCAGTATGCCGTTGCTCAGGGGTATCGATTTTTCAGTTATGGGGATGCTATGTTTTTAGAGCGGGCTCCACTTGCCCAGCAAGGTTATCAAGATGATGATTATTCCCAATGACAAATTGATGACTACAATTTTGCGGATGGTTCCCAAGGCTTGACTGGCTTTGGGTAAATCTGCCATGGATTTCAGATGTGGGAAGGGAATAAAGACAACGTAGATAAAGAGCAGGGTCATGATCAGGCTTAAAGTGAGCATGGTGTGGACTGACCAGTGGACTTCAGCCATGCCACCGTGATAGCCGAAAATCAGTGCCAGTCCGGTGGTCCAGAGGATAAAGATGCTGATCCAAATCCAGTGAAAGAAGCGTTGTAGCACTTGACCCAGAATGGTCAGTCGTAGGGGAGGGTCCAGTAATTGGTTGAGGACTGGACGCAAAATCAGGTGCGCAAAAAATAGGCCACCTATCCATAGGGTAAACGCCAGTATATGCAAAGTGAGTAGAATGCCCATTGTGGGGTCCTCAGTGTTGGAAAAAGAGAGAAGTATAGCATAAAATTTAGCGGGTAAGACAGTGTTGGGGCAATGAAAAGGACAGCAGTGGCTTGAGATTGAACGTAAAAATAAATATGGAGACAAATTCAGGTTGGGTTGAAATGGCTAGAGTAAACGCATACACTGTCAACTTGATTATTTTTGGTATGGGCCTGTGGTGTCATTGAAGTGATGAGACCGACTTGGTTCTTGGAGGCAGTAAAGGCTTGGTTTCAGGTTCTGCGAGCTACGGTAAATTACGATGTTTTTAATTTTTGAGTAATTGGTGTCTCTGTTATTCATCCTGGGCTTGGGCAAAGGCTTGAGATTGGGAGGGGTGAATTTATGCAGGGCGGTCTTTTTTTAAATCTTAATCTATGGGAGTTAGTAAAGTATCATGCTTAAATGGATACTTAGTTTAGCTATGAGTGTTCTCCTCGGTTGGACAACTTGCTATGGAAAAGAGGAGCTCGTTTTCTCTGAATTTCAGATCAAGGCCAGTTTTTTACTGAAATTCATCAAATTTGTAGCTTATCCTGATGAAGGAGGTTCTAACGGAGAAATCAATATCTGTGTATTGGGTGATGATCCCTTCCAAGGTTTTTTGGACACTTTAACCAGCAGTGCCCAAGTAAGGGATACACAGGGTCCTCTTTTGAGGAATCATTATATCCGCACTCTTAATACCGGGCAAAAATGTCATATTATCTTTGTCAGCAAATCCGAACAGAGACAAATGAAAAATATTCTGAATCAACTTCAACGAAAACCCATTCTCACCGTCAGTGATCTGCCAAATTTTACTTCTTCAGGCGGTATGATTGAACTGTACGTATCGAACAATAGAGTGGGTTTCATCATTGACCCAACAATTGCAAAAGAAGCAGGACTGGTGATCAGTTCTCGTCTATTGCAAATTGCTAAAATTAAAGAAAGTCCTCTTAAGTAAAGGAGATTACTTGAATGCACTTCACTAAATGGGTTCAAGGAACCATGTTGTTATTAATAATTCTTCTCAGTATCCCTAGCGAAGCGGTTGAATCTGACGTTGAACTTCACACTGCCGAATTCTTGAATGCCTTAAATATAGAGGAGTTAATGGAGGTTGAAGTTACATTAGATGAAGTATTTAATGTATTTGATGGGTTGGTGAAGGCAAAACGTACCAAGATAGCCACTGGGACAGAGCAATCCACCGATCTTGCTCCCGCTGTCACAACGGTTATCACTTCACAAGATATTGAAGCCATGGGGGCTAGGAATTTAGAAGAAATTTTACGAAGTGTCCCGGGGTTACAGGTGGCCTACAGTGTATTTAATATCCCTATTTATACGGTTCGTGGCATATCTTCTGCTCCTTCAGCCGATCCAGAATTATTGGTATTGATCAATGGCATTCGAGTCAATGACTCATTCCGCGGGGCTAAAGGCTTATATTGGAGTGGTTTCCCCGTCAGTGCTATTTCTCAAATTGAGGTTATTCGAGGACCAGGTTCAGCAGTTTATGGAGCTGACGCCTTTGCCGGAGTGCTTAATATCGTCACTAAATCAGCCTCTGAGATCGGTGGTACAGAAGTAGGACTCAGGGTGGGTAAATTCAATACCCAAGACGCTTGGATATTGCATGGTCAACAGTGGCAGGGTTGGGAGATAGCAGCTACGGCGGAAGTCAGTCGCACCAAAGGTCATCAGGAAAATGTGGAAATCGATGCCCAAACTGCTTTAGATAAAGTTTACAAAACTCAAGCCTCTTTAGCGCCAGGTCCCTACAGTGCTGAAAATACTTTATATGACGTCCGCATTGATCTTGCCAAACAGCCCTGGCAATTGCGAGCAGGAATTCATCGGGGTGAGGACATGGGAGTGGGAGCGGGGGTTTCCCAAGCTTTAGACCCGACCAAACCCTTGGCAGAGGAACGCATCAATGCGGATCTCACTTACTATCAACCTCAATTCTCTGACAATTGGGAATTACAAGCCCAACTCAGTTATTTGCGTACTACCTTTGCTGCAGAATTTATGACCTTCCCCCCGGGAGCCTTTGGAGGGGCATTTCCTATTGGACACTTCGGAAGCCCCACAGGTTCGGAACACCAAACTCAACTCAGTCTGTCGGGATTTTATCGAGGTTTCACGGATCACTTGATTCGCATGGGAATTGGATATTCCAATTATGATTTGTATGAAACTCGTCAAATTCGCAACTTTGGCCTTAACCCGTTTACGGGACTGCCAATTCCACCCACTCAAATGATAGACACCAGTGACAGTCCAGGTGTATTTGCTCCAGAAGTTGCTAGAAATAATAAGTACTTGTTTTTACAAGATGCTTGGGTTTTTAATGACAATTGGGAACTGACCAGTGGAATTCGTTATGATGACTATTCCGACTTTGGATCCACGATCAATCCTCGATTGGGAATAGTCTGGAAAACCTTTGAAAAAATCACCACCAAATTACTTTATGGGAGTGCTTTTCGTGCGCCCTCATTTCAAGAATTGTATAATCAAAACAACCCCGTTGTCTTGGGCAATCCCAATTTAAAACCCGAAAACATGGCATCTTGGGAGGTTGCTTTTGATTACCGAGCCACCTCCGATTTACATTTGTCTTTGAACCTGTATCACTATGATATTACTGACAAGATCATCCTGGTACCTATGAGCAAAGGTGAACGAGGATATGCCAATGCTTCCAACTGGAAGGGGCAAGGACTTGAAGGAGAGTTGCGTTGGAAAACCAGTTCCAAATCCAGTCTATTACTCAATTACAGTTATCAAGATTCCCGAGATGACAAGACCAATGTAACCTTGACCAATGCACCCAAACAAACCGCTTTTTTACGGAGTGATTATCTACTCGGATCATCTTGGTATATCAACACACAACTCAACTGGGTAGATGATTGGCCTAGAATCACCACTGATCCGCGTCCGGACATGGCCAGTTCCATTACACTAGATTTGACCTTGCGTCAAAAAGATATTCGGAAAGGAAATACGAATTTTGCCTTGGGAATTCGCAACTTATTTGATGCCGAGTTCAGTTACCCTTCACCAGGACCTGGCGGCAATGGTGTTATCAACATCCCAAACGATTTGCCCGGAGCAGGGCGATCTTTCTTTGGCGAATTTCGATATCGTTTTTAAAATCTCGTTCCGGAAATGTGGAGGCATTCAAATGGAGTGCAAACCTTGGTTTGCACATTCTCACATTCAAATGCAAATCAAGATTTGCACTCCAGAACATTCAAATGCCTTGTAATTTGTCTGTGTGGAATGATGCCTACGGCTGACCGGCTAAAGCCTCTACTCCAAACTGACCGGCTAAAGCCTCTACTCCAAGGGGAATTTCTCTCTCTGAATAAAACAGTTGTATTTGGGTGGGCAACGACAAAGTTACTGTCCATCCTACTGACTTTTCAAAACTGCTCTTAAGCACTAATTTACCTAAAAATCTTTATTTTTAAAATGATACTTCTACCTCATAGACAACTACCCTATCTCGTATTCTTTCTTATACTTATTCTAACCATTACCACTTGGTATCTTGTAAAACAAAATCTCATCCAATCTCACTACTATCAATTTGAACAAAAAGTAGAACACATCCGCACTGCCATTATCCACCGCATGAAAGCCTATGAACAAGTATTGCAGGGCGGCATTGCCCTATTTAATACTTTGCCCACGGTAACTCATCAAGACTGGCATCGCTATATAAAGCACCTTGCCATTGACCGCCATTATCCTGGTATTCAGGGCATCGGCTTCAGTCAAGCAATACCCGCGGCTCAAAAAAACACCCACATAGCCCAAATGCGCAGCCTCTCCCCCAACTACACCATAAAACCTGCCGGAGAGCGAGACGAATACACCAGCATCATTTACCTTGAACCCGTAAATCCGCGAAATCTCGCCGCCATAGGCTTCGACATGTTTTCTGAACCCACGCGACGAGCCGCCATGATCCGAGCTCGGGATACCGGTCACGCCAGCCTCTCCGGCAAAGTCACACTTCTCCAGGAAATCGATAAACAACAACAACCTGGCTTCCTCATGTACCTCCCAGTTTATCGCCAAGACCAGCCCACTCAAACCCCCCAACAAAAACGGGCCGCTCTATTAGGCTATGTCTATGCACCATTTCGCGCCCACGACTTAATGCAGCACCTCTTCACCCAACACTTAGATCTGCGTTTTGAACTCTATGATGGCCTCACCTCTGAATCCACAGCTTTACTATATGCCAGTATTCCTCACCCCCCAAATTCTCCCCAATGGACCCAACAACTCCATTTATCAATAGGCGAACACACTTGGACCCTCAAAGTCGACACACTCCCGACATTTGACCTCCCAAACCACACGGCAAACATCCTGCTGGGAGTGGGCATCCTCCTCTCTTTTCTATTCCTCTTACTCATGAAAGGCAATTTACGACTTACCACTGTACAAGGGCAACTTAGAGAAAAAGTCCATCAATTGAAGACCTTGAAAGAAACCCTTGAACAACAAGTCACCCAACGCACCCAGGAATTACAAACTCAAATTCAGCAGCGTCTGCGCACAGAACAAGACCTGCGCCAAGCCCATCAACAATTCCTAGCCGTTTTGGATGGACTTGACTCTGTTGTTTACGTCTCTGACATGCAAACCCATCAATTCCTCTTTGCAAACAAATACACCTATAACCAATTCAAAATCACCGACGACTTAACTGGCAAACACTGCTGGGAAACCCTCCATAAAGGACAAACTGGCCCCTGTGAATTTTGTACCAATCACCATCTACTCACTTCAGACGGGCAATCCACTGGAGTCTACACCTGGGAATTTAAAAACGCCCTCACCCAACAACAATTCTACATCCAAGACCGCGCCATTCTCTGGACCAATCGACGTTGGGTTCGTCTTGAAGTCGCAACTGACATCACCGCAATAAAACAGGCCCAAGCCGCAACCTTAGAAAATGAATCCCGCTTCAGACTCATATTCAACAATGCTGCCATGGGTATCCTCGTCACCGACCAAACCGGACGATATTTAGAAGGCAATCACAAACTATTTCAATTATTTGGATACACCTCCTCCGAATTTAGCCAACTCACCAACCTCGACATCACCCATCCTGACGACATCGAAATCAGTCGCTCCCATCTACAACGCTTAATTGCAGGAACGATTGACTCCTATCACCTCAAAAAACGCTATCTGCGCAAAGATGGCAGCCTATTTTGGGGACACCTCTATGTTTCACCCCGCCGCAATATACAAGGCAAAGTCGTTGATCTTACTGGATTTATCATCGACATCACCGACAATCAACGCGCAGAAGATGCCCTGCGTAAAAGTGAAGAACGCTTTGACCTTGCCATGCGCGGCAGCAATGACGGTATCTGGGACTGGAACCTAGTCACGGGTGACGTTTATTTTTCACCCCGCTGGTTAAGCATGCTGAGCCTGCCAGAAAACTCCACTGCCTCCAATATCGACGTTTTTGACAGCCGTCTTCATCCAGATGACAAACCTCACATTTGGGAGGCCATGACCGCCTATTTGGAACGCAAAACTCCCAACTACGAAATCACATTCCGTATGCGACATCGAGAAGAGCATTGGATCTGGATATTAACCCGCGGCATCGCCCTCTGGAATTCGCAAGGGCAACCCTATCGCATGGTAGGGACACACACTGACTTAACCCTACAAAAGGAACTGGACATCTCCTTGAAGGAAAGTGATGCCCACAATCGGCTACTCCTTGCAGAATCTCCTATTGGTTTTGTACTACTTGACTTCAATGGCCAATTTATCGACGCCAACCGCGCCTTCCTCAAAATTGTTGGTTATACCTTAGAAGAAATTCGGCAACTCACCTTTGAACAGATCACCCCCAAAGGACTCTATGAAGTAATGGACCGACAAGCCATGCAAACTATGAAAGCAACCGGACGCTGTGGACCCCTCCAAAAAGAATATCTTCATCGCGATGGGCATTTAGTCCCTGTCAGAATCTCGGCCGTGACCCTCGAAAAACAAGGACGGGAAATGATTTGGGCCAGTATTGAAGATATTACCGAAAGTAAACGGATCGAAAAAGCTTTGCGAGAAAGTGAAGAACGATTTAGTCTCGCTATGCAGGCCAGCAATGATGGCGTATGGGATTGGAACTTGGCAACCGGTGGGATCTACTGCTCACCAAAACTGCGGGAAATCTCGGGACTTGGTACACAAGAACATTTCACTTTGGGGCAGTTCACGGCGATCATGCACCCCGAAGAAGCCCAGCAATTTTGGAAGGAAATCGACCAGTACTTGGAAAAAGCAGAAGGCAGCTATCAAAAAAAATTTCGTATCCTATTGAATTCAGAACAAAAAGTGCGCTGGGCTTTTATGCGAGCCACTGCTGTTTGGGATGACCAAAGAAAACCTCATCGGGTGGTAGGCACCGTTATGGACATCACCGCCCAACAAGAATCAGAGGAGGAATTGCGTCAGGCCAAAGAGCGGGCGGAACAACTCTATTTTGAAGCTCATCGCTTTAAAGAGGTATTGGATAAAGCCGTCGACTATATCGCCTTGCACGATCCCAACACTTTACGAATACTCTATGCCAATCAAGGTGCCGTCAATCAAGTTGGATATTCTCGAGAAGAGTTATTAGAAATGACCCCTTGGGAACTCAATCCTGACTTGGCACACCAAACTATCTCCGAGTATCTCGAACCATTACACAACGTCAATACTGTGCGAATCGAGAGTCATCACCGTCACCGGCAGGGGCAACTTATCCCCATTGATCTGCAATTACAGTATATAGACATTGGTCAACAACGCTATTTGGTAGCCACGGCCCGAGACATCACCGAACGCAAGCGGTTTGAAGAAAGTTTGCGCTGGGCAAAAGAGACCGCGGAAAGGATGTATTTAGAGGCCCTCCGTTTCAAAGTAATTTTAGACAAAACCGCAGACTATGTGGCACTGCATAATCCGCAAACCTTCTCCTTTATTTACGTCAATCAAGCTGCAGTTGAGCAAGTTGGATACAACCGAGAAGAACTTTTGAGTATGACTCCTTGGGATATAAATCCAGATTTTGAGGCACGTACTAAGGTCGAAGCGTTTATTGACACCTTAAAGGAAGGTATTTCCGTCAGATTTGAAACTGTTCATCAGCATAGAAACGGCAATTTGGTGCCAGTCGACTTGCGAATTCAACGTTTGACTGTCGGACAGAATGAGTACCTGGTGGTAGTAGCGAGAGATATCCGCGAACGCAAGCAATTTGAAAATAACCTGCAACAAGCCAAAGAGCGAACCGAGCTACTCTACAAAGAAGCCCTGCGTTTCAGAATAATCTTAGACCAAGCAGCCGACCATGTATCCCTGCATGACATACAAAGCCTGC
This sequence comes from Thiomargarita sp., assembly GCA_020721005.1. Lineage (GTDB taxonomy): Bacteria > Pseudomonadota > Gammaproteobacteria > Beggiatoales > Beggiatoaceae > DYNP01. The sequence continues at coordinate 32,926 of DYNP01000005.1, read as the reverse complement.
GATTTCTATATGCGAATCAGTCCGCTGTTCAACAACTTGGCTACAGCCATGATGAACTACAACAAATGACCCCTATGGACTTGAATCCAGTCCTGGAGGGAAAAGCCGAGGGCACTCAACAAATACTACAAAAATTAATGCGTAAAGCGGCGAATAATGATTCTGACTCTATTAACTCCCTCTCTACAGGGCAATCCCCCATTCGCTTTGAAACTGTGCACCGTAAAAAAGGGGGAGAGCTATACCCTGCTGAAATCACTCTTCAATACATTGAAGTAGAGGATGAACAATATTTAGTTGCCATAGCCAGAGATATTTCCGAACGCAAGCGGTTTGAGGATAACCTACGGCAGGCAAAAGAAAGCGCTGAACTGGCCAATCAAGCAAAAAGTATATTTTTGGCAAATATGAGTCATGAATTGCGAACTCCCCTGAATGGCATTTTGGGCTATACGCAAATTCTGCAAAGGGATAAATCCTTAACGATCAAACAGTTGGACGGAGTAAATATCATTCATCGCAGTGGAGAATATCTGCTGACACTGATTAATGACGTATTAGATCTGTCTAAGATTGAAGCCGGGAAAATTGAAGTCCTGCCCATAGAGTTCACATTTAAAGACTTTATTGCAGGTTTGATCGAGCTATTTGAGATGCGGGCACATCAAAAAGGGATAGCCTTCAACTACGAACTTCTCTCCCATTTACCGGACGGTGTGCGTGCTGACGAGAAACGTCTGCGGCAAGTTTTGATCAACCTCCTGGGAAATGCAGTGAAATTTACCCAGCAAGGGGGCGTTGTTCTTAAAATAGGGTATGACAACGGGAGAATTCGTTTTCAAGTGGAAGATACTGGAGTAGGTATATCATACGGAGATTTGGGTAAAATTTTTCAACCTTTTCAACAGGTGGGTGACCATAAGTATCGAGCAGAAGGGACCGGGTTGGGTTTGTCAATCACCAAAAGATTGGTAGAAATGATGGGGGGAGAATTGAACGTCGAAAGTGAGCCGGATCAAGGCAGCATTTTCTGGTTTTCTTTGGATTTGCCAGAAGTCACGGTGGTAAAAGCGAAAAAGAAACATTTGCCAGTCGTCATAGGATACGAAGGTAAAGAAAAGACTATTTTAGTGATTGACGATAAGTGGGAAAATCGTTCTGTTTTAACCAATCTCCTCAAGCCCCTCGGTTTTGTCGTGAAAGAGGCAGATCAAGGTGAATCGGGATTATTGGTGCTAAGTCAGGGTGGGGTCGATTTGGTGATTACGGATTTGGTGATGCCGGTTATGGACGGTTTTGAATTTGCCCGCCAAGTTCGAAAACTACAAGGAGGGGATTCGATTCCCATCATTGCAGCTTCAGCGAGTGTGTTCGATGCGCACTTTCAGGAAAGTTTAAGCGCAGGTTGCAGTGCATTTATAGTAAAACCTTTTAAATTTGAGGAACTACTGGAGTTACTGCAAATTCAACTGGGACTAAGCTGGTTGTATGAATTTCCCTGCTTAAGTAAGGAAAATGAGGCAGAAACCTTAAAACGAGGTTACTTTGATATTAAGGAGATCAAGGGTCCTTCTAAAAAGGAGGTAGCGGTGTTATTGGACTTGGCTATGCAGGGAGATATTTCTGGAATAGTGCAAAAAGTCAATGAGTTAGAGAAAACAGATAAAGATTTAGAGTTCTTTGCCCGCCAGATTCGTCAATTGGCAAAAGATTTCCAAGAGCAACAAATCATGGAATTGGTTGAACACTACAGTTTAAAGGAAGGAAATTGAACCACCCCCTGCCCCTCCTTGGTAAGGAGGGGAATGTATCCTCCTCCTTGGTAAGGAAGGGAATGTATCCCCCTCCTTGGTAAGGAAGGGAGTGTATCCCCCTCCTTGGTAAGGAGGGGAACATGAGTGAAATGGACTTCCTTTCGTCAGCGGATTCTTCTTGTACTATTGGTTTGATGACACATCTTAATGATCTTACCGATTAGCAGGCATTAATGCCTTAATTTCCATCGGTAAATGTCCCAGTACGTAATGCTCAAGTTGAGCATGATAGCGGTGATACAAAACGCCAATATAAATAATGGCAAGACCGGCCACAGTTAGAATGACTGGAAATAGTAAGGAGTTCTGAAAAACATGAAAGGCCAGATATCCAATATAACCAAATGCGCCAGTGACTCCAAAGACAATGAAAGTGCGACGTTGCAGGAAAATTGAGAGAAAAATTATTCCTAAATTAATTAGAAAATAGAGAAATTTGCCCAATTCGCTGTCACTTTTCATCAGACTTAATCCACCCCAAAAGGCAATTAAACCAAACAGATATAGCCAAAAAGCATAATCTTCTCGGGTTCGTCGGTCAACGAAGTAAGCGATCAGGATCATGACTAAACCAAACCATAAAGAAATCCATAACCGATTGTCCCAACTGAATTCATTTTGCCCTACCAATAAAGGGGTTAAATCCATGGACATATACCATAGAGCAAATGCAATGGGTGCAGTTAAGAAAGGAAAGCGGATAAAAATCAAAGTGATAGCTGCAGCAAGAATGGTCGCAACTTCCATGATAAACCAACTGCCTTTAACCCAAATATAAAAATCCTGATATCCACCAGGATCGCCTTGCGGCCAAAAATCGAACTCTCGTTCCAAACCATAAACCGCTAATGGGACCATGCAAACCATGAGTGTAAAAAGTAAACCGCCGGGAATTCGTGAGGGTGGGTCGTTCCACAAAAAATAACCGGCGATCCCAAAGCAAATTGCATAGAGGGTAGCAATGGTAAAAATACCAGCCCCACCATAGGCTTCCCAAGCTTCAGTCATAAACCAAGTCATTGCACTTATTGCCAAGATTGCGCCAAAATAATAGGCAACATGTGCAAAATCAAACTTAGGTTGTTGCCGATCACGCTCCTCCCAGATTGCCCAGAGTTTTTGGGCTTGTTCCGCAGAGAGTAATTGTTGTATTATGGCATCTTCTAAATCTTTCTTTGAAATATTCATAACGTGACCTAAGATGTGAAATGATAAAGACTTTTTATCGTTCTAAAAAGCCATAGAAAAGCGATTAATCGCGTTTTGACGCTTCATTTCAAGGCAGGAGATTCCCATTGCTCTAATACCTTGGATGCAATAAAACCGGTCATCAAACCAAAACCCAAAGCAGCCGTGACCAATATCGGCAATATTCGCAACAGTCCTTCATGTTGAATAAACATTTGATAAGCCACCCAAAACTGGGCAAGTACATGCCCGATTGCCGATGCCACTCCATAACCAATAGCAGTGCATCCTCGTCCTGGCAGATAACTCAACCCTATTATTACCAACAGACTACCCACTGCCCCACTCAAACTTAGAATAAACGTGGGTGACAAGAAAGTGCCCATCAACAAACTGCCTGCGATAACTCGCAACCCACTGATCCAGATTCCCATAGGCCAACCAAAACGCATAGCTACTACTATGACTATGACATTGGCCAACCCTGGTTTTATCCCAGGTAAAGGACTGGGCAAGGCACTTTCTACTATATGAATGGTGATCGCCAAAGCCGCTAACCAAGCAATCCGATGATCATCGCGACAAGTTTGTATTTGCATAATGGTGTTGAATCTACAATGGGGAATAAATTGGCAGTGAGTAGATTGAATTAAGTGCCTCTCTTACACCATAACTCAACAAAAACTAGACCTCTTGCATAAAGTAAATAATGCGATAAAGATGAGATACGAAAAAATAAAAGGGAAATTCCCGTTGGAATAGAGGCTTTAGCCGGTAGGTTGGAATAGAGGCCTTAGCCGGTAGGTTGGAATAGAGGCTTTAGCCGGTAGGTTGGAGTGGAGGCTTTAGCCGGTAGGTTGGAGTAGAAGCTTTAGCCGGCTAGCGGCAGGCATCACCCCACATACACAAATTACAAGGGCCTACGGCTGACCGGCTAAAGCCTCCACTCCAACAGGGATTTCCCTCACTGAATAGCATGGCAGGAATTGGGGGGCAACGATAAAGCGATTGCCCACCCTACCATTAGACTTTTAGCAATCTTACTTTTTTGTATCTCATCATTTACTTTTGCAAAAGGTCCAGTAAAACATTGAGTTATGCCAGGCCAATCTAGGTTACTGACTGCTATTTTCCCGGCACAATAGGAATAACTTTCCGACTGCTACGAGTCTCAAATTGGGGTAAATAAGTCATACAATAATCAACGCAAAATTCAGGGGCTGCACCGGCAAGCACCTTGTAACGAAATTCCCGATATTTGGGACTGTCCCAAATCTCCAACACGCCTTGTTGAAAAATATTCCCAAAAGTCGTTAACCCATTATAATCGTGACAACATACAATCACTGAGCCATCGACGGTGACGACCAAATTGTCTCGAGGAGCATTACAAGTCTGCATGGCTTGGCGCAAAGTCTCCAAAGTTGGATAATGGGGACGTATGTATTCCGAAAAATCAGAATAAGCAAACTTGGATTCTTTCATACGGATATAAGGCGGCTTAAAAAAAGGTTTCAGTCCCAAACGGTGACAATAGTCCTCAAACAATGGTTTTTCATGTTGATTGTGCTTAAACATGATAAACTGGGGCATAATGTTAACTTTCCCCCCATAATGCTGATTCAACTGCTGCAATAAAGCCAAGTTAGACAAAGCCGTTTTGACATCTCCCCCCACCCGATACCGTTCATAAACAGCCTGGCTGACCCCATCGATAGACACAATAATATCGCTGACCCCAGAAGTGATTAAAGAGTCAGCCATTTCCTTAGACAACACTTGAGCATGAGTGCTGATATTTGTGCGAGTGAATTGAGCGGCATACTGAATCATAGGGATGATCTGCTTATTCAACATGGGCTCACCCCACAGATGCAGATATAAATATTTGACAAAAGGTCGAATTTTATCTGCAATCAGTTTAAACCGATCCAACTTCATGACTGTATGCTGTCTTTCAATGATATCCCCTCCAATAGCACATTCAGGACATTTGAGACTACAAGCTAAAACTGTTTCGATGGTGAAAATTTTTGGCAATAACAAATCAAATTCAGTAAGATCAGCAGAGGTAGGGAGGGAATGAGGTTTTTCCATGACTTGAGAAGATTCCATTTTGGCCATCACTTGTTGACGCCAATTTTGAGCCTGTTCATCTTGGGGATTAGAAGTAAGTTCTTGTTCTACTTCAATAAGAGCCTCCTTTAACAGTCCCAAGTTAAACAGGCACACTGATCTCATGAGATATAGTTGCTGTATTTGTACAAAACCAGTCAATGCCAATTTCTTCAAAAAATTAAGGTAAGGCTCTAAGGCAATTTGATAGTTTTGCTTATTCAACTGAGCAATTCCCTTCTCAATCAGTGTAGGTATAATTCTATTGCCTGATTGTCGAAAGGCAGTGCCCAAATGTTGATCATCGGTTGCGATGGACTGAGGCATTTCTTCAACCAATGAGAGCAAAAATTGCGCAATCTGGCGAGAGGGTTGGTAATCCTCATTCAACTTTAAATTAAACAGGTCCAGTAAAACCTGTTCTATCTTATCATTCCTCTGAAAAATCAGTGGGGTAATTGCATGTTGATGAATCAATTCTGGAACTTGAGTTAAGTTGATAAATGAGGAAGATAGAAAAGTCATCTCCTCAAACGAGGTAAACTTGTTTGTATTGATCCCGGGAATTTCAGTCTTAACAAAAATGCTGGGCACACTAGATAAATAAGCCTCCAATGCACTGGTTGAACCATAGTGGAGCAACAGTCCACAATAGGGAACAATTGCCCGGAAGGGAATAGGATCAGCTATCAGAAAAATATTGGGATAATTATTGAATATACCATAAGGATTGGGAATGCCCCTTTTGAATTGAATGCTTTCTATGGGATGTATTTTGACTATCAACAACAGTTGAGGACTGTTAACAGCCCCAGCGATTATTGTTTCAATCCATTTTTGACGAAGTTGTTTGGTGATTTCAACGCCTGCTAAAGCTTCCTGAAAATCTTGCTCTGCAGTTTGGCTATTACTGTCTACAATATCACCTGCCCCAAGAATATCTTGCGGGGAATAATTGGCGAGTGAAAAACCCGTAACTATCAGAACAATTCTTTCTTTTGAGTAAGCTGAGAATTTATTTTTAATTTCTTGAGGCAAAGCAACATTACGTTCATCGGCACTGTTGATATAATCCTCAATAAATGGGGAACCAAAATATTTAATTCTCTTCTGGGAAGAAAGTTTGTTTTGCCTCAATAAGCTGTCACCTACGGTGTGAGCAGTTTTGGGGCCCCAAAAGACTTCATAATCAACAAAATTACTCCCATAATTTTCCAGTCCCGTGAATAATTGAACGTGATTAGCAGAGTTATAATTCAAAACTCCTTCCGCTCGAAAACAAACCAACACACAATCCAATAAATGCTTCAAAATATAAAAATAACTGGCAGTTGAAATAGCAGTAAAAGGAAAAGTCATGATCACTTGAGGTCTAATTTCCAAAGTCTCCAACATGAAATTGGGGTTACGAAACTCAAGCAAATGAACTTCTGCTTCTGGGTTGATTTGATTAATGGCGGATTGAACTTTTTGTAGTGTTTTCCTTTCCCGATCAGCATGATTTAAGATGATAACAATCTTTAGTGATTGTTTTGACATAACAATTCTCCATGAACAAGTGAATTGACATTAACATTGGTTTGCAGGAGACCAACTGGGGAATTTAAAACCTTTGAAATTAACCAAAAGATTCTACTACCATGAGGGGGGTGGTAAATAGGTTGCCCAATGCAAACAAGTGCTTTTTAAGCATAATGCAACGAGTTAATACTTGAACAGCCCTTTCACGATCCTCCATGATTGAGAATGTGAATAATTCATGCGTCTCGACAAGAGATTCAATTTGCTCAAATGTAAAGTCCCACCATCCAAGTTGATTGAACAAAGCTATAATTTCGCTGTCGAATCTCTTTCTTATTATTCTGGAAGGATTACCAACTACCACTGAATAATCAGGAACATCCTTTACTACAACTGCCCCGGCTCCAATGGCAACTCCATTTCCTATTTTTACACCTTTAAGGATTATTGCACTGTCCCCAATCCACACATCATTTCCGATTGATATTTTTCCTTCCCTCCCACTTCCTACTACTCCATTTAGTAACCGACTATTTGAAAACACGGTTGCTTTGTCAAGAGGATGATCTCCCGACCTGATTGATATTCTCCACCCAAATTGACAATAGTTACCTATTTCTATATCACCAGTGATGATACAATCTCCCCCAACAGTTGTTCCATAACCAATTTTGGCCATTTGCCCATAACCATTGATAATAGTATTCCTATTAATCATGTTTCTTCCTCGAAACCCGGCATTTCTTATCATAACTGTTGGGTGAAGCATATCAAAAGGGTTATTCACAATATAACCTCCTAATCAGGGTTTATTCATCTCTCTTGAAATCACAACGAGTTAGCCACTGTTCCAAATCACTCTTACTGACAAAATCCAACACCGCTTCAGCCAAGGCTTCTAACTGTAAAACTGTTAATTGTTGTATGCGCACCTCTTGATCAACTGACAAAATACCATGTCGTTTCCGAATCAATCGCATAACCAAATTGATCGCTTCATCCTTGCGACCTTCCTGAAGACCATCCTTACGACCTTCTTTCATTCCCTTTTCCAGGCCCTTCTCCAGACCTTTCTCCATTCCCTTTTCTAGACCTTTCTCCAGACCTTTTTCCTGAGCTTCCTGCCAAATTTCCTGATAAAAGCGAGTTTGAGTGATGTCCGCCGTTTTCAAATCTAACATCTTTAAAATCTCCTCGGTAGTTAATTGTGGGAACTTGTTAGTCAGTATGATCTCTACCAGATTCAACCGTTGTTGCAATTCTGCTTCATTCTCCACACTGTTGAGAATCCATTTTGCCAATTGGAATGCCTCTGATTTCTTCACTGTCAGCAATTTTAATAAACCCAAATTTGGAGTCAATTTTTCCTCTGTTAGGGACTTTAAATCTTCCAGGTAGAATTCCTTTACTTGTTCGCCCAATAAGGCTTCATAAGGCACTCGAGACCCCAAATCCTGTTTGCGGTTTGGCAAAATTAACAGTCCATACCAGGGTCTTTCGACACGATATTGATATAAGTATAAAAATATTTCCGCAAAATATCGTCCATAAAATTGCTGATCTTGCTGCATTTGAGCTTCTAAAATCACCAGTGGCAAATTTAAATCATCCCCAATTGGGGTTAATAACCCATCCAACGCCAATCCCTGCTCTTTAATCACAGGAGCACTGTAGCTAAATTCACAATCGGCAGGGATTTCTGGCAATAATTCTTTAATCAAATCCGGTTGAGACAAAAATATTCGATAAAACAATTTATCGGTTTTCATATTAAGCTACCATTTATCAACTTCATGTAAACAAATTACAAATTTATCTAATTCATAAAATTCCCAATTAACTGGACAATATCGTTATAATTAGAATTATAAACTTCAATTACATTCATCTAACCATTCTGCAAGAGGAATTTTTTCCTGCTTAAGTTTAAGCCTTGTTGTGATTAATCCATCCCCAATAAAATTAAAGATGTTTGCCGTCGAAACCGCGGTTATAAAAGGAATATTGAATCCTTCAATAAAATGTTCTAATTTACCCACACCACCAGAAGCAATAATTGGAATGTTTGTAGCCATAGTGGCTTTTGACAAGACCTTTAAATCCAGCCCTTGTCCAGTTCCATCTTGCTCTATTGAAGTCAAATAAATTTCTCCAACATTAAGTTTTTGGATTTCGGAAATTGCATATTCAATGCTTATCCCCAAAGACAGGGTCCCATTGTTTATGAAAACGTCCGTACCTTTTTCTGTCCTTTTATAATCAATAGAAGCGACAATAGACTGACTGCCGAAAATCTTGATCAATTCCGAAATATACGATTGCTGAGTAAAAAGAGAGGTATTAACGACCAGTTTGTCAGCTCCTGAATTGAGGATAAGATAAGCATCTTCTATGGTCCGCAATCCACCGCCCGCAGCAATGGGCATAAAACACTTTTTTGTGATTTCTATAATCTGCCTCGAAAATTCCTTTGTATCTTTTTTTCCTCTTCCTACATTCAGTAAGAGCAATTCGTCAACAGACTGGGTAATAGCTTTCAAATTATAATTTTCATATAACCATTCCAAATCACCCACAGATTGCAGTGTAAAATTTCTGCTCAGTTGAAAATATCCTTCATCTAGCAATAAAGCAAATATAAGCCGTTTTTTAAGCATGATTTAAGTGTGTGTTTATAAAATTTTTTAACAATTTCAGACCGTTGCATTGACTTTTCTCGGGATGGAACTGCATTCCACAAATATTGTTTCTCTTTACGCTCGAAACAAATAATTGATGATAATCTGTTTCTCCAGTAACATACTTATCTTCACAGACAAAATGATAGCTGTGAACAAAATAGAAATCTACAGACTCACCCAGTCCTTCAGATAAATTCCGACCAGTTTCCTTGAAATGCACCGCATTGAAACCAACATGAGGTAAACGTATCCACGGGTCATCGAATCGAAATTTTTGAACTGTTCCGGGAATCCAATTAAGCCCTTTGGTAATGCCGTCCTCTGTACCTTCTGAAGCCAGAAGTTGCATTCCGAGACAAATACCAAGAATCGGTCTTTTTTTATTCAGCACGCCCTCATTCAGAGCCTCTTCCAAACCTGTCTCACGAATGTTCTTCATCGCTTCCCGGAACGAGCCCACGCCGGGAAGAATAAGCATTTTGCTATCCGCAATTTCATCAGGGTTTCCGCTTACACGAGATTCATATCCTAAAAATCCAAGAGCATTCCGCACTGAACGCAGATTGCCCATTTTATAATCTACAATGGTGATCATAAGTATCTGATTGGTTATTGTTTGAAAAATGCTACCCCTCTATAAGAGGGAAATTTTCCTCATGCAGTCCTCCTTAAGAAGGACTTATACTGCCCCTCATCTTTATTTCACTTCGGAATTGTAACTGCAAGATCGCCAAAACAAACTTGTCCTCCAATTGACCAAAAGCTTGCCGAGCATATAAACTTTATCACTACCATGTAATCTGGCACCTTCAACAAGCATTTGCAGTACATTCTTCTCATAGAACATTTTGTATTCCACAGGCGTGTTGTAAGATGTAAGTGGCTCGTTTTTATTATTTCTGTTGTTATACCATCCTAAAACATCATAAGGAAGTCTCAAAATTTCCGTTTTTTCAAAAATAGATTCGTCATTGCTGAACAGGCTGCTGATGTTTCTTGTGGCCATAGCCCAGTGTTTTGCCGCATCCAAACTTTTCGACGCTTGATCTGTAAAATTTTTACCGGCTATTTTTTTGAGACTTGTATATGCCAACTCTATAAGCCGAGTTTCCCCCTCTATCATTACCTTTGCCCTATATTTTCTTAAGAGATTGTCTCCTCTCTTTCCGAAGAATAGTTCATTATAGTGATCACCAAAGGAAAAATATTCATACAATTGTTCTTTTGAATCAAAAAGTTCACTCTTGGCTTCATCCATAAATTCATCGAAAATCTCTGTCAGATAATTATTTTCGGATTTAGTTGATTCCCACAAATAACGGATAAAATCGAAAGGACTTTTATTTAATTCTTTCAAATGAAGTTGGATCACATCGAACTGTATATCGGTGAATATTGCCACAATAAAGGCAAAGCCTCTGCAATCCAAATAATCTGAAAACGGCATAGTATTTGTCTCAATACAAACTTCTTCAGTTTCATAACATTTTTCAGATGCGTATTCACCGAACTGCCTCGGAATAAGTCTGTATTTTGTCTTCATTCGATATTTTTCACGAAATTCCTTCGAGGCTAACGCAGTGCCTTTCAGCATCATAGTTGTGTAAGTGCATCCGGTATAAATGCCATTATCTATCAGGGTTTTCAATGCTTGAAAATGAGAATCTTTTGTTTCTTCCGGCAAAGGGATTATAAGTTCACAAGAAGGTTTTTGTCCGATACTTTGGAGTTGATCTACTAACTGAAAATACCGATTTGTTGATACATTTTTTCTTTTTATTACTTTTAAAACAGAGTCATTTAGAGACTGAGGCGAAATAGTAACGACAAACCTGCCTTTGAGTGTTTTGGCAATGGAAACGATCCGATCATGATTTTCTTTACCGCTGTTTACATCAAAAGCCATGGGCCAATCATATTTTTCAATAAGCCAGGCAAGATGTTTTGCAATATCTTCATCTCTTTTGTACATGCCCCAGTTCGTATCACATATCTGAAGCATCTTATTACCATTTGTTTCCTTTATCCGCTCTGCTATATAATTCAGTTCCTCCTTGATTCTCTCAAAAGAAAACATACCAATACATTTTTCATCTGTCCGTCCTCCATGACAAAAACCACATGTGAAAGGACATCCCCTTGCAAATTGAACCGAAGGAACATTATCCTGTCTGAACCATGTGTCAAAAAGACCGGTAAGATATGGAGAGGGTATGATATCCATATCCTTGAGACGAGGGATATGTTCTCCAATAAGGATTTCCCCTGTTTTGGGATGAATGGAGGCTGTTCCCTTATTGGGATCGGATTTGACTTTGTCAATATCAAAATTCTTCTCGATAAATACCTGCACCAAATTCAGAAAAGCCAACTCGCTCTCCCCATAGACATACAAATCTATCTCGGGTCTTTGTGTGAGATAAGTCCGTCTTTCCTCGACTGTGGCAGGAAATTCTGCTCCTCCCAGCACACACACAACACGCCGGGAATCTTTTTCTTGGCATTCCTGCACATCAACATTGATAATTCGCTATTCCAACAAAAGTTGGATAAACCGATAATATTCGGTTTCCATTCCTCAATGCAATTCATAAAATCGGCAGGTTCCGTATAAAGGCGCAAATCAATGTTGTCTGAATCGAATTGAGAATTTATATAGGCGCCGATATAGCCGATGGCCAAGGGCATAGAAAAGTTATTTCTGCCTATAGTCGAATGCCTCAAATCACCGAGTGCTATTTTAAGTTTACTGCCAAACATTTTAATATTTCCTAGCAATATACTCAACGCTTCCATTCCCATATAGAATCTTGGAAATCGGATGTTGTAAGTCATAATGAAGCGGAGCAAAAAATTTTCGGATATTGTAGCGTGTTACGTATCTTTTCAGCCGCCGAATTTCCTTATATCCGTTTTCCCGATAAAGCTTTTCGACAAACTCCGGCGAGCATTCAACCATGTATCTTGTGGGAGGTTGAAGAGCATTTTGCCAAAAAACACACCACTCCTCATCTATCAAGGGTTTGAGAAAAGACAAGTCAGCATCTTCACCGGTATGAATCTTTATATCGGATTCGATTTTCGAGAACAAATCATGAATCATTGAAGGATTGATATTATCAATGAGTTGTTTGAATTCTTTATTCTCGGAATAATACCGTCTCATAGCCGGAAAAACAGCTTCTTCAAAAAGTCCTCCGGCTACGCCAAAGGAAGTGTACAGTACCCCCCCCCCAGCACAAACACGAGAGCATTCTCGAAACCCTTTACGCACTTCTTCAAGATCACGAAGGTGAATCAACACGCCGTTACAGGAAACAAAATTGAATGTTCCATCAGCAAAAGGAATATCAAGAACATTTCCGGCTCTCAGAACATAACTGTCTTCCGATATTCCGGATTTTCTCATTTCTTCCCTTACAAGCGGTATCCATTCTTCCCCGACATCCATGCCGTAAACCTTTTCTGCGCCGAACTGAGCCATTCGGATCATCAATGAGGCGATATTTCCGCAGCCCGCATCAAACACCTTTTTACCTCTGAACCAATTATCGCCCAATCCGAAATATTTTTCGGAATACATATCAACAATACGGCGTTTGGCAGATTCGTCGGCAGAGAGCCGCTTATGTTGTTCGTGATAAATTTTTCGCGTTGTTTCATGATGTTCAGCCATGCTATTACCTCCAATTTAACCGATTTCAAAATTTTTTACCCATCTTCCGTCTTTCTTGATGAGTATATCCTTGTTTGCCCATTGATCAACCACTGCCTCGAATTCTTCCCGCGTCATCCCGTAATAATCAAGATAAGTGTCAATATAAGGTTCGGGATATTTACCGTCGAAGCGTCTAACTAATTCTATTGCCTGTTCTCTTGCCAGTGCGCCTCGGCGAATGTCAATGCAGGCATCTTGAGAAGTACGCCCGAAACCGAATTTGAGAAACATAAAATAGGCGTGTAAATCATAAAGCGGGGTGTCTGTCTGAGCAAAATTGTTGTAGGTCCCCACACAGGCTTTTTTCTCACTCTTCAAACCAATTTTTTCTTTGGAAACCAAATAGTTTCTGTACGGATCCCAATTCTCGAAATATGACCAATGTGTGAAAACTAAATCAGCTCTTCTAATCTCCTCGCCGGTAGGAAATAGCCACCAAAACAGTTGATTTTCAGAAAATTTTTTAAGATATTGATTGAAATTAACTCCGCTCAAATATACACCGATAATATATTCAGCATCATAAGTTGGTGTATTTTTTATTTTTTTTGTACCGCCATATTCCGTTTCTCCTTCTTCCCCCCACATGATGAGCGGAATATTATAACTGATTGCTGTTTTTAGAGCGGCCACCTGTACACAGTGCATCCAAGGAAATTGGGGCTGACCGTAATTAACGAGAGTTTCCTTGGCAAGCATCCTATCAATTTGCGGATTAGGCTGGATTTTAATACAATCAAATCCATATTGGATTAGCGTTTCCAAATTCTCATTTCCAATGGTAAATGGAAGCGGAGGACAAACATGAAGAAGTAAAGGATGCATTCCCATCTTCTCTTTCATCATATAGGAAACATAGCAACTGTCTTTTCCACCACTCACCGGAATTATACAATCAAAATTACCCGATTTTGAGCGATATTTGTCACAATAATATTCCAATTCTTTCCATCTTGCTTCCCAATCAACGGAGGTTTTTTTTTCTTCTGCCCACTGACACGCACCACATACACCTTTATCATTAAAGGTGATTCTTGGTCTTGTTTCCAGCATCAAACATTTTGCACAATGCCTTATTTTCTTCATTAGAACTCCTTACACATTCTTTTCACAAGTTATCTCTAAATTTACAAACAAACACATGATCTACGAATTTACCATCAAAAATCAAATGCTCTTTAAATCTAGCTTCTATCTGAAACCCATTTTTCAGAAACGCTTTTTCCATCCCAACATTATTGGCAATATATCCTGCTGTAATTTTACGGAATCCAAGAACATCAAATATATAATTGCTTGCTATTCCAATTGCCCTTGTGGCAAAATTTTTCCCCCAACTCGCCCTGTCTCCAATCATAATCCCAATGGAAGCTCGTCTTGCTATAAAATCCATGTCTAATATTTTTAAAGTACCAATAAATTTCTTCTCATTTCCATCTTTTTCTAAATGATAAATAGCTAAAAAAATGGTATATTGAAAATCCAAATTATGATAATATGCTATAAGTTTCTTTCGAGTTACAGGCATAAGATAATCAAGTCGTCCCAGTGTTTTTGTAACTATGGGGTCATTCATCCATCGAAGGTAACACTCTGAATAAAGTTCCTTTTTTGTAAAAGGATAAAGAAAGATAGAATCATCATGCAAACAGAAAGCTGTTTTCAATAGACCATGTTTCTTCATTGAGCCGTCCATCCTCCATCCACTATTATTGTCTGCCCAGTTATATAAGAAGCAGCCTCGGAAGCTAAAAAAAGAGTCGGCATAGCAATTTCATAATCCCTGCCCATTCGTTTCAATGGGGTCAGTTCATTGTACTTTTCAACAAATTTTTCAGGCTGATGATTGTATATTCCCCCTGGAGCAATACAGTTCACCCTAACATTATGGGAGCCGTAAAGTGTTGCAAAATATCTGGTCAGATTCGTGATAGCTCCCTTGATAGCAGAATATGCAACCGGCATGGTCATATCTGTCCCCTTATAAACATCAAAATTGGGACCTACCACGCCGTAAATCGAGCTGAAATTAATCAGATTTCCGGTTTTTTGCTCCTTCATCACTTCCAATACGGTTTTAGAACTCCAGAAATAACTGCCCAAGTGCAGTTTCAGGTTCTCATTCCATGATTCAAAAGAGACCTCATCAATCGCTTTTCCCCAATCCGTTGTTCTGGGATAAGCAGCGTTTATCCAGACATCTATTTTCCGGAAATCTTTTATGATCCGTTCAACAGATGTTTGAATTTCCTTTGGTTCGGCAATATCTGTTTTAAAAAAATGGATATTTTCACACGAAGAAAAATATTCCTCAAAGCGTTCAGAAAGCAAATCCAGTACAATGACAGTCGCATTAAACTCGTTAAAGGCTAAGACAAGTTGCTTCCCAATTAACCCCAGTCCTCCGGTTACAATGACAACTTTATCACTGAAGTCAAGCATTTTCGTAAAAAAATTCAAGTCTCATCCCTCTTTTTCAGGAAAAATATTTGATTGTTTTGTACAATGCTTCAGCCTGTACCTTCATTTCATCTTCATCTTTCTGATTTGTCGTGAATTGCATCAGTTTGGGCTGTAAAGCCTCAGCATTCGGACAAATTCCCCTGTCAGTGTTCAATCTTCCGCCCAGATGCATACTTTCCAGTATTCTTTTGACATCCGGAACAGAATCTTCCTGATAGCACAAGGTCCATGCAGCATAAGCTCCGTCCCCACCGTTTTCAATATGCTTTTTTCTGAAATCCTCCCACTTCAGATCTTCCCTTAAAAACTTTGCGGCAAATGTATAATAGCTGTTTCTGTCTCCCTTGGGTATAAGCTGAGGCGCAAGCCAACTGCAATTCGTATCTTTCAGGACTTGTTTATAGAGTTGAGCCATCTTCTCTCTTTTTTCCACAAACCACTCCAATTTTTCCAACTGCGCCAAGCCCATTGCCGCAGCGACTTCGGGAAGCCGATACATAAATCCCAACCTGTCATGACGTTTATAGGACGGATTCTGAAAAATATCTCTCGACACTCGTATTTTTCCGCTAATTGCCGTGGCATTGCGAAATCCCTGAGAATTCAATTTTCGGATTTTGTCTCCCAACTCCTCATTATTGCAGGTAACAATGCCGCCGTCGCCTGTGGTCAGATGTTTGGAATTTTCAAAACTCCAACTGCCTACATCTCCGAATGTTCCGCCGATTTTTCCTTTATGAGTCCCCAAATAACATTGGGCGCAATCTTCAACCACAGAAAGACCGTATTCTCTTGCAATAGACATAATTTCCGTCATATCACATACCTGCCCGTACAAATGAACCGGCATAATAGCTTTCGTCTTCGGAGTAATTTTTCTGCGAATATCTTCGGGATCCAAAAGGAAAGTATTCGGGTCAACATCTGCAAAAACAGGAATGGCATTGCAATATAATACTGCATTCATACAGGAAATTACTGTTAAAGGGGTAATGATCACTTCATCTCCATATCCTACCCCCAAAGCCCACAGAGCAGCATGGAGGGTAGTTGTACCAGAATTGAAGGTAATAGCATATTTTCGCCCAAACCTCTCAGCAAATGCCCTTTCCAATCGAGTGTTCATGTTTCCAGAGGTTCCGCTGGCAAACCCGGAATCTAAAACTTCTTTAATGTAGTTATACTCTCTTTCGTCAAATCGCCAAGATAAATCGCCCACTAATTACCTCCAATTTTTTCATTGAATTTTTGAGCAGAAACTAGAAGTTTAATCTACCCAATTTGATTTCACTGTTTGTTTCCAAAACTATTTTTCTATCTCCAGGATTCCCCAATTCATTAACATTCCTGCAGAAATCTGTAGTCTTGAGCCATCAATCAAGCGTACAGTATAGGTGCCCAGTCCTTTGGGTTTGAATGTCAAATCTATAGGCATATCAAATTTATGCACTGTGAAGTGTTTTACCAATTTTTCAAGTATAGTCTGGAGAGTTCGGTAGGAAAAAGTCTTATAAGTAAAACAGTGGCCCGATTGGACACAAGAAGGCCGAGTCCAGTCAAATACTTCTGTTTTTAAATCCACTTCGTGCTCCAAGTTGAATAGAGAACTGCAATATATCAACCCACCTGGTTTACAGATACGTACTAATTCTGCGAGGGACTTTTCCAGTTCAGAATCAGTCCAGGAAAGAGTTTGCCAACAAAATACCCGGTCATATTCATCGTCAGGTAACGAAAGTTTGTTCATATCCTCGACAAGGAAAGTCGCCCTTAAGTGTTGCAAATTTTGTTTGGCAAGAGTAATAGCCTCCTTGTTTAAGTCCACTAATGTGAACTTTGCTTGAGGATAAATAGAACTGATATGATAGGTTACCCCCCCCCGCCGCATGCTATATCTGCAACTTTTTGGATGTCATTTGGGTTTAGGGAACGGGCAAGCAGTTTTTCCAGGAATTTTTGTTGTTCTGTCTTATTCTGGACAGAAACCTGATAATATTCAACAACTCCTTGCCCATCTTGCTTTAAGGCATTAACGTAACTGGCATCAGTCATTTCTTTCCCTTTATGTTTCTATTATAAATTGTCAATTGTTGACAGCAATCATCATTCTCATCATTATTTTTTCTATGATCATGAAGTCAATTTCATCATCCACTTCAAAATTTTGCCATCTCTCAATGAGATAAGGTATGGTTTCCTGTGTATAAAAAGTCAGATTTCTTTTAAATGCTGAAACACTGCTGATATAAATAACCCCATAGGGGAAATAAGCTTTATCAACTTGCTGCCGTTGATAAATTTTTTCTGTGGTCTCGATATAAGGAGTTAATCTACCTTTGGCATTAATTTTTTTGACAATCATAGGATGTTCCATGTGCAATTCCCCTACACTGACTACACAATCCGCACGATCTGAATGTTCCATTAGCAACTCAAGAGCATCATCAATATCCCTGTCCTTTCTTAATGGAGATGTCGGTTCCAAAAGCACAACATAATCATATTTTTTGCCCTGTTGTTCAAAAGTTGTTAAAACATGAATAATCACATCTGAAGTTGGGGAACAATCCATCGCCAATTCTGATGGACGTAAAAAGGGTATTTCTGCTCCATAACTTTCAGCTATGTTTGAAATCTCATTACTGTCGGTAGATACAAATACTGTATCCAAGTAAGTACTATTCATCGCTTGTTCCAGTGACCAAATAAGTAGTGGTTTCCCGCACAACCTTCTTACATTTTTGCCCGGCAACCCCTTTGATCCCCCCCGAGCAGGGATAATGGCCAACACAGATTTTCCATTGATCATGATATCAATTCCTTGTCACTGGTGTTTCGTCATAAGAATTTTCAAGCTACAGTTTAACAAATTTTAAAATTGTAAAGTTAACGACTTACAAACAAAAAAACGACACATTTTGAGACGCAAATTTTCTTCTAATTTATTAGATTTTAAAAACATACAGTTTCGTCAATATATAACCCCTATTTCCTTATTTTTCAATAAGCTGTTGATTGGCTCTTTCTAAATCGCTCATTCTGCCAATATCCAACCAATATTCTCGCAGGGGATAGGCAGCAGTTGCTTGATTAGCCGCAATTAGATTTTCAAATAATGTCGGCATATCAAAAAAAGCGTCTTTAGGTATATACTTTAAAACTTCTGGAGAAAGAACATATATTCCTGCATTGACGAAAAAACGTTGTAAAGGTTTCTCTTCAATTGCCTCAATTTTTGAACCATCCATCCGCACTACACCATAAGGCACTTGAAAATCATACTCGCGCACTGCCATCGTGGCCACAGCATCTTGTGCTTCGTGGAATTTGAGCAGACTGTCAAAGCTGGTGCGAGTTAGTATATCCCCATTCATTACAATCATGGGAGTGGTGGGTCGTTCTGGTAAAAGAGACAAAGCTCCCGCAGTGCCTAGACGCTCTTTTTCATGGATGTAACTAACTTGTATGCCCCAGCGATTGCCCTCCCCAAAATAGTCCTGGATCATCTCTGCCTTGTAGTTGACAGATAAAAATATCTGCTTAAAGCCTTGTTCCGCAAAACTCTCGATAATAATTTCTAAAATAGGCTTCCCCCCCACTTTTAACAGAGGCTTCGGGCATTCTTTGGTTAATGGATGTAGTCTTGTTCCTAGACCTCCTACCATGAGAATAACCCAATTAGGATGGTCGACTGCACCAATAAGATCGTCTAAAGTCGCTAAACCTACCAACCGATGATTCTCATCAGTGAGCGGTAAGTGGTGGAGTGTTTTACGACGCATTAATGTCAGCATTTTACTACGAGGCATGGACATAGGAACCGCAGTCGGTCTAGGATTCATCACCTCGGAAACACTAACATCAAGACTCTTTCCTGCTAATATTGCTCGACGGATATCGCCATCGGTCAAAATTCCCGCTAGGGTTTGGTCAGGATTTAAAACTACCGCAACTTGAAGGGCTGATTTGTCTATTTTGGCGATCACCTCTCCCAACGATGTTTCAGGAAAAATAACGATATCTTTCCAATTCGCTTGAGTCATTAGTTATTGACCCCAATCTTAACCGCAGGATTTCCGGCGACAATCCAACCATCTGGGACGGGTTTTGTCACCACTGCACCAGCGCCAACAATCGCATTTTCTCCAATGTGAATATTGGGAATTACTACGGCACCCGCTCCAATAAAAGCAGATGAGGCGACCGTGACATGGCCACACAGTATTACCCCGGGGGCAATAAAGGAGTGGGAGCTAATCATACAGTCATGATCGATACTGGCTCTTGTATTAATGATCACATTCTCCTCCAGAGTCACTCCAGCTTGGATAACGACTCCAGCCATAACCTGACACCCTTCTCCCATACTGATGGCACTGCTCACAATTGCCGAGGGATGTTTAAATGACTTAAATATAAATCCCCGTGTTTTCATAACAGTAAATATATTGCGGCGTCTCAATATTCTAGGATTAGCACCCAACCCATTCACTAAAAATGTTTGAGCAGTTGTCACACCATCTAAATATTCATTTCCCCCTAAAATGGGAACTCCAAGTAGTTGCCCTGAGAACTGAGCATTGGCATCGAGAATACCTGTCACTTGAATCCCGTTAGCCAGTAGTGCATCTAAAACAACTCGCCCATGACCACCTGCACCTAAAATATAGATAGTTTCAGACATCAAGAGTTTCATCTATATCGTAACTTCGAGTTGCTACTTGCTCAATTGTTTGCCAATAGCTAAAAGGAGAAACGCCTGTCCCTGGTCTTTTACAAGTTAAGTTTTCTGCCGTAAATACTTCACTAGCCTCGATCGCCTTAGCAGCCACCAAACTTTTACGGGCAACCTCTCGATTTTTCCACTCTGAGGCTGTAGGTCGTTTAATACCATCCCCTAATGCCTGCTCAATTTCCCGAATTTGTTGGACTAGCTGATTTAATTCTTGGGGATCTAAGGATGCTTGATGATCGGGACCTGGAAGAGTGCGATCGCTTGTAAAATGCTTCTCGATAACTTTAGCACCCCGTGCTACTGCCGCCAAGGAAATATGAATTCCCGGAGTGTGGTCAGAATAACCCACCGGAAGCCCAAAAGCTGCCGACAGAGTATCAATTGCCCGTAAATTCACTTCCGCAAAGGGGGCTGGATATTCAGTAATGCAGTGGAGGAGGGTGACGCGATCGTGCAACTCCTGCTGTCCTTGGTCTGAAGCAAAAGATTGCTCAAAATCTCCCCGCTGGGGAATCGTCTGATCCGTCGTAAACCCAAAGGCTAAGACCCCTAACGCTGCTTCTACTTCTGCTAAGGTACTCATTCCCGTCGAGAGAATGATCTTTTCAGCAGAACGAGCAATTTCTAGTAAAAAAGGGGCATTAGTAATCTCTCCAGAGGGGATTTTAATCGTTTTTAAACCAAAATCTCGCGTTAGGAGATATAAGCTAGGAACATCAAAGGGGGTTGAGAGAAATTGAATCCCTCTAGACTGAGCATGACGAATTAAAACCTCGTGATCCGACGCGCTTAATTCCAGTTTGCGAACCATCTCCAACTGACTTTCCGTTTTCCCTGTCGTTTGAGCTTGATACTCAGCCTTGGGAGCATAACGACTCACGACCCGATCCGCTTGGAAAGTTTGGAATTTAACGGCATCTGCCCCCGCATCAGCAGCAATATCGACGAGTTGCTGGGCTAGATCGATGTTGCCATTATGATTAACCCCTGCTTCGGCAATAATAAATGTGGACATTTTAGAAATTATGCTGAATATCAAAAAAGGCTTTTTGGATTTGCAGTGGCACAGCTTTTAGTTTTTCCTTGATTTGCTGACTCACGTTTCCTGTTCCATACAAAGATTTGACTGAGGGTAGCATCGATTGAAACTCGTCAGATAGGGCTTGATGAATACCCGCTACAATATCTTGGCTGCGTTCTGGCGTATCAATCACTGATTTGGCTTTGAGACGACCCTTTTGGCGATCACCAACATTCACGGTTGCTTTTTTTAGGGCGGGTGCTTCGGTTAATCCACTGGAGGAATTCCCAATAATGACATCTGCTTCACCCATCAGGCTTAAATAACGTTGCTGACCAAGGGAAACAAATGCTTTTGCTCGATCTTGATTGTACTTCACCCATCGATCGATTTGCTCAATCAAAATGCGCCCTCCTGTATCAGCATTGGGATAGGTCAGGATGACCGTTGCCTCTGGAAAACCATCCAGAGCCGCTAATAGCTCCTGCATGGCGATTGACGGAGACTGTTGATCTAGCGTAACCGGATGATAAGTCACTAGGAAGAGGGGCGATCGCAGTTCCAGTCCTAGTGATCGTTCTAAAGTAGAGCGATCGAGCCAGTCCATATATTGAAGATGGTCTAGTCCTGGAGAACCAACGTTAAAAACGCGATCGGGGGATTCTCCCAATTGAATCACACGCTGACGATAAGGCTCTGCGGCAACAAAATGCCATTGGGCAAATTTGGTGATGGCATGGCGGATTTGCTCATCGAATGCCCCTTCCGTCGTCTCTCCCCCATGAATATGAGCGATAGGAATTCTAGCAACCATTGCCGCTTGAGCTGCGGCGAGAATTTCAAAGCGATCGCCCAACACCACCAAAATATCAGGCTTCAGGCGATCCAAAGCATCAGCAAAGCCGATAACTCCCAAACCCATAGATTTCGCAATTCCCACAGGCGTATCAGACGATAACAGCATCTCCACCTTGGCATCAATACTGAAACCATCTGCCTCAATTTGCTGATAGGTCAAACCAAACTCAGGAGAAAGATGCATCCCCGTAGCGATAATCTGTAGCGCTAGGTCATCATCATCAGCAACTTCTTTCATCAGCCAGTACAGCAAACCGTACTCAGCCCGAGTCCCAGTGACAATACAGATTTTGCGCTGTGCCATCATCTTGCCACCCCCGCAAGTTTTGCACTACTAGGCACATTAATTAAACTGACTTCCAACTGTTCCGCAACAGGCAAAGGAGCATGAGGACAATCAGCATACATTGGCAGCTTATGGAGCAATGTCCAAGTAGGACGACATTGATACCCTGCATCATTGGCAACGGTTAAGAGGCGATCACGGACTAATAAACTAGGCTCTTCTAACCGCAGAGTATTTAACCAATAATTACTCTGACTATTGGCAGGCTCAACGACAAAACCGACTCCCTCAACATCTTGGAATACCTCCTGATATTTCTGCGCTAATAATCGTTTGCGATTCAAAAGACTAGGTAACTTCTCCATCTGAGCACATCCTAAAGCAGCATTCAAATTCGGCAAGCGATAATTCCAAGCAACGGCATCATGGAAAAACTCCCAACGATGAGGCTGTTTCGCAGTTGTCGTCAAATGTTTAGCCTGTTGAGCCAATTTTGCATTATTGGTTAAAATCGCTCCGCCTCCACCAGTCGTTATCACCTTATTGCCATTAAAACTTAGCGTTCCCAACTGCCCAAACGTTCCCGTATGTTGACCCCGATAACAACTGCCCAAAGATTCCGCCGCATCTTCCACCACAGGCAAATGATAACGATCTGCCACATCAAGCAGAGAACCCATATCTACTGGATGACCATAAGTGTGCATAGGCACAACCACAGCAATCCGCCGCCCTGTCAATCGATTCGTTAATCCCTCTGAACTAGACAAGCTACAATGCTTGAGATAGTCACTCAAAGCATGAGGATCTATCCCCAAGGTCTTAAATTCACTATCGATAAAATGGGGAATTGCTCCACAGTGAGACACCGCATTTGCTGTCGCCACAAAAGATAAAGCCGGAATTAAGACCTCATCTCCGGGTCTAACCCCTGCCAACAATAACGCAATATGCAGGGCAGCCGTGCCATTTACCACCGCTACGGCATAATTCGCTCCTGTATATTCCGCCAGCATGACTTCAAAACGATCGACGTACTTACCAACAGATGAAACAAAGGTGGAATCAAGGCAATTTTTGACGAGTTCCCACTCATTGCCCATAAACTCAGGTTCGTGGAGTGGCACAAAAGGATTCGGCTGTCCTAAGACAGTTTGCAGCCCCCGTAAAAAATCCTGTTCTAGTTTGTCCACTTTTCAAATACCCCTAAATATTGTAGCGATCGCTCTTATATCCTGCCAAATTTGCTGGATTCATAAACCATTCTGCCGTTTCTGCCAAACCCCGCTTAAACCCTTCACGTCCACCATATAAAGGTTCCCACCCCACAAGCTCTTTGGCCTTGGCATTGTCTGCCCATAAACGATTCACTTCACTTTTATCAGGACGTAAACGAACCTCATCCGTCTCGATCTCAACCTCTACACCCATTGCCTCGGCAATAAGTTGCACCGTGTCACCAATAGAAATTTCAAAATTACTGCCAATATTAATCACTTCGCCGATGGATTTTTCTGACTCCGCTATGGCAATAAATCCTCGAACTGTATCTTTGACGTAATTAAAATCTCTTGTGGGATGCAATGCACCCAGCTTAATTTTCCGTGTTCCATTAGCAATCTGAGTAATCACTGTAGGAATCACAGCCCGTGCTGACTGTCGAGGTCCATAGGTATTAAAAGGACGAATAATTGATACAGGGGTATTAAAAGATTGGTAAAAAGACAGGGCAATTTGGTCAGCCCCTATCTTACTGGCAGAGTAAGGAGACTGACCTTGCAAGGGATGTTCCTCGGTAATGGGAACAAATTTAGCCGTGCCATAAACTTCACTAGTGGAAGTATGCACAACTTTCTCAATGTCTAATTCCCTGGCTGCCTGAACCACATTTAGCGTTCCTTTTACATTCGTATCCACATAAGTTGCGGGTGAATGATAAGAATAAGGAATCGCAATTAATGCCGCCAAGTGTAACACGATATCGCAGCCTTTCATGGCTTCTTTAACTCCATAAGGGTCGCGAATATCGCCCGAAAACACTTCCAAGTTTTCTAAAATTTCCTTTGGAGAATGATCTAGCCAGCCCCAAGAATTGAAAGAATTATATAAAACAAAAGCTTTTACAGAATAACCCTGCCTCACCAATTTTTCCGTTAAGTGAGAGCCAATAAAACCATCGGCCCCTGTCACTAAAATTTTGGATGAAGATACCATCATGGCTTAAATCCCATTTCCCTTGGCTAACCTGCTTTGTTATTAGGGCGAGTATCACTTGATTTGATAGTACACCCTAAATTCGTTCTACATAAATACCTATGTCCTAACTACTTTGACTATTGAAAATCTAGGACACAGCCCCTGTCATTTTATGCACACCTGTCTAAAAATTATACACTTCAAAAAACCAGTTGGAAAATATAACAATTATTTATCCAAATCAAGTGCATAGCTCATTTAGACTGCTAATACCCTTAAAATATCAGAATAAGTTAATCACTCTAAATGGAGATTCAATTGGGATTTCTAACTTGGCATCTTAATTGCCTATATCAAGACAGCCGTTAGAAAACTACTCCTACCTAGTTCTGATTGGCAAGGTACTTTGAGTGCTGGTCACACTCAAGGTACCGACAACCTCCTGCCTTAGACCGTCCATCTTCCTCTCCTTCAGCTTGGAAATAATCGTTGCCACCATCGTTTTCTATTTTCCGGTAAAATACCTGGATTGTCAAGTGACTGTGGCGGAATACGACTTAAAATCCAGCCAGGTAATACCGTTCCCTTAGAGGGACCGCAGACTACCCCTAGATTGTTAGGGTCAAAAATTTTCACCATTTGCGGTGCTTCTGGATTATCAGCATATACAATCCCACAATAATCATGCTCATGTTCCCGATGCAACAATTCATCAATCTCCTGAATAAAACGTTGTAATTCAGCAACTTGCACCGGTTGGGTGGGCAATTCCTGGCCCACACAGTAAATATACCAACCTTCTGGAGAATTTTGCACAACCGTCCACAATTGCCTCAATTGTGGCCAGCGCAACATATTTGTGAAGGCACCTTGAAAGTGTTCTCTAAATTGAAGAATTGTCATAAAAAGAATGCTCCAAACTGTCCAAATTCATGAGTTCACGTACAGCTGATAAATCTGCACGACGCATGGGTTTACCATCGATGGGATCGGGGGGAGACCAACGAATATCATTGATTTTAAATACAATTAACGCAACAGTCTCAGTCCCCGCTACAAATTGATAACAGGGATAATTGACAGTCCCTGGCAATCGAAAACGTCGTTCACCCAATTGATAGGGAATTCCCTTTTCCATCAGAAAGAAAGCCACTTCTTCTGGAGAATCAGTGAACAAGTGTAACGTGATTCCCGAATGACGATGTGCTGTTCCCTCCAACACCTCTCCCACCAAACGCGGTTGAAATTGACTCAATAAACGCATTGCTTCCATCGCAGTGGCGCGTAATGTAGCCAACTGTTGGGGATGTTGTTTGGCCTGAAATAAACGTTGATAAATCAAAACTTCCTTTCTAATTTCCTCATTGCTGGGCAAATGTTGACGTTGAGATATTCCCAGTTGAGCCGCTGCTTTACGCTTGGCTAAGTGATAGTCAGTGATACCCTCTTGCACAATCAATCTGGCACTGACCTGGGCGATTTCCTGACGCAAGTGTGATGAATCATGTCCCATAAATTATCGCTCCTGTGTTTAAATCAAATCGGGCAATTTGCCAAAGTTAGGATACTCTGGAGTGGAGGCTTTAGCCGGTCAGCGTCAGTCTCTTGCAATTTGTGTATGTGGGCTGATGCCTACGGTTGACCGGCTAAAGCCTCTACTCCAACGTGCCTTCTTAGAGCCTACACTCCAACGGGGATTTCCCTGCTACTTTTCCGTATCTCATCTTTACCGCATCATTTTCTTTTGCAGGAGGTCTAATGAAAAAATGAGAGTTGTCGCTCAGTTAAGATACGTTGGAGTGGAGGCTTTAGCCGGTCAGCGGCAGTCTCTTGCAATTTGTGTATGTGGGCTGATGCCTACGGTTGACCGGCTAAAGCCTCTACTCCAACGTGCCTTCTTAGAGCCTACACTCCAACGGGGATTTCCCTGCTACTTTTCCGTATCTCATCTTTACCGCATCATTTTCTTTTGCAGGAGGTCTAATGAAAAAATGAGAGTTGTCGCTCAGTTAAGATACGTTGGAGTGGAGGCTTTAGCCGGTCAGCGGCAGTCTCTTGCAATTTGTGTATGTGGGCTGATGCCTACGGTTGACCGGCTAAAGCCTCTACTCCAACGTATATTCTAGAGCCTTCACTCTGGCTAAAGCCTCCACTCCAAAGTGCCTTTTAGAGCCTTTTTTTCGTATCTCATCTTTACCGCATCATTTTCTTTTGCAAGAAATTTATTATAGCAAATCCCATTCGATCCAGTAAAGTGGCTGCGTTTAAAAAGGTAAAGTTAACGAATGATCCAGGGGCAATTGCGCAAATTGTTGTCGAAATTGTGCCTGAATATGGCTTAGAGCGAAAGCGTCATCAGCTTCAAACCGAATGATCAAACTGGGAGTGGTGTTTGAGGGACGAATCAGTCCCCATCCCTGTTTGAAATGAACGCGCAGACCATCAATTCGATAAAATTCTTCAGCTTCTGGAAACTGGAAACGTTCCAAAATAGTTTGCATCAGCGCAAAATGTTCCCCATATTCCGCCAATTCTAATTTCAATTCCGGAGTGCTCACTGCTTCTGGCAGAGTGGCCAAAATTTCAGTGGGGGAACGCGGATCTTGAGATAAAATTTCCAGCAAGCGAGCCGCACTGTATAGAGCATCATCAAATCCATACCAACGTTCCTTAAAAAACAAATGCCCACTCATTTCTCCCCCCAATAAAGCTCCGGTCTCTTTCATCTTGGCTTTAATCAGAGAATGACCCGTTTTCCACATAATTCCTTCCCCTCCCTGTTCCCGAATAATTTGGGGTAGGTACCGGGTACATTTGACATCAAAAATAATGCTAGCGCCGGGATGACGCTTTAAAATATCAGTGGCAAATAGGATCAACTGCCGATCGGGCCAAATGATCTTACCTTGTGCATCCACCACTCCCAAACGATCCCCGTCCCCATCAAATGCAATGCCCAAATCAGCCTGTTGCTCTTGCACCCATTCCCTTAAATCCACTAAATTTTCTGGCACACTGGGATCGGGATGATGATGGGGAAAATGACCATCCACTTCACAATACAATTCAATCACTTCACAGCCCAAAGCATGAAATAAATGTTTGGCAATGATGCCTGCTGCTCCATTCCCACAATCCACTACAATTTTAAATGGCCGCGCCAATTTGACATCTTTATGCACTCGAGAAATGTAAGCATGATGAACGTCTGCTTGATGGCAACTGCCTTGACCTTGGGTAAAATTCTGTTGCTCAATACGAGTTTTTAAGGCCTGAATAGCTGCCCCGGACAAGGCCTGCTCATTGATCACGATTTTAAAACCATTATAATTAGGTGGATTGTGACTGCCAGTGATCATTACCCCATTCCCAGTTTTCAAATAATAAGTGGCAAAATACAACAGTGGAGTGGGAACTAAGCCAATATCAATGACTTGACAGCCCACCTTCATCAATCCCTCAATCAGTGCTTCTGATAGACTGGGACCAGAAAGGCGTCCATCGCGTCCCACCACAATTTCTGCATTGCCCTGACTGATGGCCTCGCTGCCAATTGCCTGTCCCAACTGGCTGACAATGGCGGGAGTGAGAGTTTGGTTGACAATGCCTCGCACATCATAAGCACGGAAAATAGACATAAATAGCTCCAAAATAGTGTAATCGGGTCAAATTATAAGTATTGGCCAAAATCAAAGAGAAGATGACAGTGCCTGTAAATAGCGTTTGACCACAGCCAATTGTTGTTTAAATAAACTCGGTTGTGTGTAAAAAGGTAAACTGTAAAGTAATTGAATACCTTGCAGATTTCCTCCCAATATTTGATACATCGCACGAATTTGGGCGTTGGAATGGGGAAAGCCCAGATAACGAATGTATCGATAAAAATCAAAGTATTCTAACGCCCCTAATGGATAATCTTGGAAATGGGGTAAGGACAATTGTGTGTCTTGAGTGCTGAATATCAAGCGGGCTTTGGGCAGTTGGGACTGCCAATGATCAAGTTGTGTTAGCCATTGGGAATTGGCAGTCAGGTTGCGGTCCCAGATGAGAATTTTATCAGAAAATTGAGTGTGGGCACGGTTGTTAAGTAACTCTTCTGTAACTTGAGTGGCATGGATCACCCGATAGCTTTGGGCGGTCAAAATTTTTCCCAATTGCCAAATTAAACTGCTTTTACCAAGCCCAGCTCGACCTTTGATCAAGATACCACGTATCTGTTCAGAATTTAGGGACTGTTCCAAGATTTGTAGGGCTTGACGACGTCCAAAAAATGGTATGGAAGTATGAGAATGAGCGAGAAATGAAGGGTTTTGAGGAATTGACCGGCCATTCTGTTGGGTCTTTTGTGGGAAAAGTGTTTGGGAATTATGCTCTTTAGGGAGATTGGCAGTGATCAGCAGGGGGCGCCACCATTGGGTTATTGCCCAATTTTGGGATTCTGAAGATTGCCAGATTTCTTGAGATTTTAATAGGTGCATCAAGGCTTGGCGAGCCTGTTGGACCGCGCTATGAATGGATAATCCGCTCAGCCAAACTTGAACAAATTGTTGAATAAACACACTGCCGGCTCGATCCAGCAGGGTCCCTTGCATGGCAATGATGGTGGGAATGCCCAATTGGGCCAATTGATAGGCCAAAGGGTAGGCGGTTTGGCAGGCCGCCAGGATCAAGCAGTTAATGGTTGTTGTTTGGAATAGAGTTTTAAGTTGAGCGACGGGAATGGCTTCATTGTGTCCTTGGGAATTTTCAAAAATCCAATGAAATTGACCTTGTTTTACAGTGCTGTGTCCAGTTAGGATGACCAAGTCCCAAGATTGGCGGGTCAAAAGGGTCGTGAGACTGGAAAAGGTCCCGGTGCTGGGCAAATGCAACTGCACAGTTTGGTTGCATAGGTGAGGGTTCACGGTGTTGTACAAGTAGTCTCGATCAAATTCACTGTTGAGTTGGGACCACTTAGGTTGACTGGAAAAGAGTAGTAATTGAAGAGGACAGTTGGGACTGAAGCTGGGAAGGGAGGGATTTGGAGAAGGGATCGTTCGAGAAATGCTGTAATTGGGGTGTTGGCCCAAAAAGCCGATGTGGGGATGATAGAGCCATTCCCAAGGCAATTGTTGGCTCCAGGAATCAGGAGTGTTGATGATCAGATGACAGGGGTCTAAGGTGTTTGGCAGTTCCAGAATGTTCCACAGTTGTTGGCCCAAGGTTTTTACGATGGCTGGGGAAGTAAAAAATTGGGAATGGGCGAAGGAGTGTATAGTGGGCGGAGGGATTGGGGTAAGTACTAAAGTGTTCAAGTTAAAAACAGTCGATGAAACAATGAGTTATAGTATTTTAGTCGGGGGTGCCAAGGCATAAGTCCCATTCATTATATTGAAATATCTCATTTAGTCTTTTTCAATGCGACTGCTCAAGGGACTGTGTTGATGACAGTATTTGGCGCCCTTTTTTTGCCAGTAGGGTTTGCTGCTGGGACCGGACAGGGGTTCAAAACTGATGGCGCAGATTCTCATGCCGGGTTGTAGAGCCAGTGGCAGTCTGCCCACATTGACAAATTCTAAAGTGATTTGTCCTTCCCAGCCAGGATCTATGGTGTGGGCGGTGATGTGTACCATCAGTCCCAAGCGAGCTAAGCTGCTGCGTCCATCCAACCAGCCAGCAATGTGTGGGGGCAAACGAACGGATTCTAGGGTGATGCCCAGTGCCAATTCTCCAGGGTGGAGATAGAAGGCTTGGTTGGGAGTGAGAATGACGTCTTCCATGAGTTCATCAGACATGGCGAATAAGGAATCGTGACTCAGGTCGATGAAAGGATATTCTCGAGGTTTGAATACTCGAAAATGGTTGCCCAGTCGCAAATCGATGGAGAAGGATCCGATGTGATCTTCTGGAACTTCTGGGGAAATGATGATTTCGCCAGCAGTTATTTTTTCAAGAATGTGAACATCGGAAAGTTTCATTGGGCAGGGGATGGCCGCTGTAATTCTTCAACGTGGACAGGGAAATGGCCAGTTAAACGATCTTGATAGTAATGTTGCAAGGTGTTTTTGATCACTTTGAAGGCTAATTGGTCCCAGGGAATTTGGGATTGGGTGAATAATGTCACTTCTAAACTTTCGGTCCCCGGCCTAAAGTTGAGGTTTTGTAACTGGGCGAGGAATAGGATGTAGACTTGATGAATATGGGGGAGACTGGTTACTGTATATAGAGCCAAATCAGCAACTTGAGCGTGTGCTTCTTCCAAAGTTTCCCGTTGGGCTGCCTGCTCTAGGGATTCTGCATTTTCCATAAATCCAGCTGGCAAGGTCCAAAGTCCATAGCGAGGCTCAATGGCTCGTTTGCATAATAGCACTTGGTCTTGCCAAATCGGCAGACAACCGGTGACAATTTTGGGATTTTGGTAGTGGATAGTATGACAGTGTTGGCAAACGATGCGGGAATGGTGATCGCCAGGGGGAATGGTGGTGATAAGCTGATCGGCACCGCAGTGACTGCAGTAATTCATGGCGCTGTGATCGTGAAAGGTCGAATGAATGGCGCTCCCTAGGGGACTCGAACCCCTGTTACCGCCGTGAGAGGGCGATGTCCTAGGCCACTAGACGAAGGGAGCAATCAATTAGGAGGGATGACTTTTTGCTTGAATTCAGTTTATGATAATAGTATGTTGCAATGATTGGCAATTGTAAACCCCTGGATAGGAATTTTTTTTATGAACCCCAAATACTTTTCAAAAGTATATTTTACTTTCTTGTTGATTATCAATATGATAAATTCAGTTTATGCGTATACCTCTTCTGTGGATTCAGATGAGGTGGTGGTCTTTTTTACTACATTGGGTTATTTCTCCAGCGAAGCCAATTTATGGCATTTGCCCGTACATGGTTGGATTTATGAACCTGAACTGACTGGAGATATACGACGTCACTGGAATGAGTGGTTTTCGGATACCCCGCTGGATAAAGCAGAGATTTCCCCTAATGAGAGATTGGGGCAGTTTTTTGTGGACAATCAAGGTGGCAAACAGGTGGTTATTCGGCTGGGGGAGAAATTATTCCCACTTCCCACCTCGGCTGAGAATGGACATTTTCAGACAGTTTTGCATTTGAGTCCTGAAGAGGTTGAGGCGGGGCGGCAGGGTGAATTTTTACCGTTTGTGGCGGTGTTGTCTGCGCAAGATCAACGTCAATTTCGGGGACAAATTCAACTGTTAAATCCATCCGGTTTGTCAGTGATTTCTGACATTGATGACACGATTAAGATTTCAGAAGTCACTGATAAAACAGCTTTATTTGCCAATACCTTTCAACATCTATTTCGAGCAGTGCCTCAGATGAATGAATTATATTCCCATTGGCAAACAAAGCAAGGTGCTCAATTTCACTACGTTTCTGGCAGTCCTTGGCAACTTTACTTGCCGTTGTGGGAATTGCTTAAAGAAGCTCAATTTCCTCTGGGCAGTTTTCACTTGCGCCCGTTTCGGTGGCGAGATGGCAGTTTTCTAACTTTTCTTAAATCACCAGAAACTCATAAGACCAAAATCATTGAACATTTGATTGCCAGTCATTTGACACGACGCTTTATCTTAGTCGGCGATTCTGGGGAACGCGATCCTGAAATTTATGCCCAGATTGCCCGACGTTTTCCTGATCAAGTGTTGGCCATTGTAGTGCGAGATGTGACTCAGGAACCCGCAGATTCCCCTCGTTATCAGGAAATTTTTCGAGGATTGCCTGCAGAATTGTGGATGATTTTCACCGATCCCAAACAGGTCCAAGCAATTTTAAGCGAACAGTCAATGGGACCTGGGGGTTGACCCGTAGGAAGCTCACTAATGAGTTTCGCACAATTGGACAGATTCTGATTAACATGAGTTAAATTTCCTGTTAAAATATCAATTTTACGGAATAATTTGAGTTTTGCTTTTAATTTTATCCCTTTCTGCTCCTCAAGAGAGGGGGGTGATTTACCAAACATAATTATAAGGAGGTTATTTATGGAAATCATTGCGGCTGTCATTGGAGGCCTATTTAGTTTGTTGGGAATTTGGCTCTATTATCATCTTTTTCATTCGCGTGGGAAACTCAATGATCCGCCCCCTTTGGAACCTTTTCCAGAACCCATGTCTAAACCTGGTTCAACTCAAAACCAATCCCAAGGTCAATCCCAGTCTCAAAGTCAGTCTCAATCCCAAGGTCAATCCCAGTTTCAAAGTCAATCTCAATCCCAAAGTCAATCTCAGTCTCAAAGTCAATTTCAATCGAAAATTGAGCAAGTTTCGCCGGGAATCGTACAAGTTCATTCCCTATTGAATTTGCCATTGAATTTGCCAACCA
>DYNP01000058.1 GCA_020721005.1 Thiomargarita sp. | reverse complement strand
AATACGAATTTCTATCATTTCATTCTCCTTTGGTTATTGTGATTTTACAGGAAACATTTAAGCTCTATAAAATCATTGTTTTTGCTGACTCATCAATTGCTGACTCATCAATTGCTGACTCATCAATTGCTGACTCATCAATTCCAGTAGTTGCTTGAGATAACAAACTTCCTGTTCCAGTTTTTCAATGTTCAAGTGCGCTTTCTCTAATTTATGGTTGCATTCTAAGTGTTCAGAAGTATTGGTGCAAGTTGATTGATGATGAACGACTCCATAGCTATTGCCATGATTTTCTATAAAATTAAAGATATTCCTGTCATTGAGTCCTACCATTTCCGACAATTGCACGCCTAATATCTCCGATATTTTCTTGAGTTTGGACAACGCAATATCGACCTTGCCATTTTCAATTTTAGCGTATCCATTCAAGGTCATATTTAATTTTTCTGCAAATTCTTCCTGAGACCAGCCTTTAAACATCCGAATAAATTTAATTTTATCATGAACTTCCATAAATCCATCCTGTCAGTTGGTAAGATAGAGACTCCGAATAGGTGTTTTATTCACCACCCTTCCTTCATAATATCATACCGTATGGGCTCTGATCAACTTGTTGTTTAGAACCCTTCAACGCTTGCAGAATTACTGTAAGTTGTCATTATTATAACTGGAGTTGATTATGAAACGTATTTTTTCTATTTTGTTGTCTTTCTTGTTGCTGATGGTGGGCGGGCAGGCAATGGCTACAGCCTACTACTACAGTGACGTTGCTGCCCTTTCTGAAGCTAGTTTTGTTAATGGAACTCATTGGGCAAATAGTTGTGGGGGTACACGGGGAACAGGTGCAATAGCCGTTGCAGCAGCCGATGCTTTCACTATCTGTGATGGACACACTCTAACGCTTGGCGCGGGCTACACGTTTGGTGGTGCAACTATTACCGTTGGTAGCGGAGCTCCTGGTAGCGGAGCTTCTGGTGTGCTTGCTTTGGGTAATTTCACATTGACCATGAACACAGCAGCGGCTGTTTTAGTCAATACAAATATTGGGTCTATTACCGTAGGAACAGGTGGAATCTCCTTTGCTGGAGCAGGAAATTTAATCAATGGTACGGGTACTAATTTTGCCGTTGGTAATGTTTCTTTTGGTGGAAACGCTACGATAAGCAGTGGAGGAGCCGTTTCATTAGCTGGTCTGACTGTTGCCGGCACGTTGGCTATTCCTAACTCAGTTACAATCACTGAAAACCTAAGTATTGGTGGGGCTGTGACAGCAGCAGGCAATGGATTAAAACTTTCTGATGCAAATCATGGGATCACTGCGACCGTTGTAGCTGCTATCAACAAATTAGATACAACCTCAATGACAGGAGGAAAGACTATCACATTTACACCTCCAACCACTGCTGGGCAAGCGGTGACTGTCACTGCTTTTACAGCACCTACGACTCCCGGCGCGGCGGGCGTAACTCTTACTTGTAGTGGTGGAACAGCCACTGGGGCAACAGTTTCACCACTTATTGCTCAGACAACTGACTATATTTGCACTAAAAATGCCACCACAACTGTTTCAGCCCCAATTTTCTCCACAAAGGAAAAACCGACGGTGTTTTCTGAAGAAGTGAAGCATTAATCAGATAAATTAAGCTGAGTTGTAAACTGGATTCCAAACAATAATCCCTTGCAGGTGACAACAGTTTGCAGGGGATTTTTATTTGTCTGAACCTAGTGCTTCAAAGTGATCTTGCTCGACAGTTCGGACAGTTTTAAAACTTCTTTCGATTTCAACT
>DYNP01000057.1 GCA_020721005.1 Thiomargarita sp. | reverse complement strand
ATTTTAATCAGCGTAACAAATTAATAATCAGCATCTTGCCGGAATAACGAAAAATGGTAGCCGTAGTTGCCGGATTTACAGCACTTTCGTATCAATTTAGCACTTCGGTTCGTTAAAAGCACCAAAGTATCAAGTTAGAACAAAAGCCGGCAATTATCGGCTACAAGATGTTAGCACCATTTATATTTTTATCATTTTTATAGTCGTAAAATATTTAAAATTATTGTAAATCTTTATGAAATAGATTGACGGCGGTAAATTGGATATTTCTATTTTGTTGTTGCCGTTTACTGTTATTGTTTTGTGTGTTTTACCGCTAATATCAACTATTTCAACTTGATAATTTGTCATTTCGGTTTCAATTGTTATATAATCTTCTGTCGGGTTCGGATAAATACTAATTTTAGGTTTTGTTTCAAAATTTCCTATAAAAGTATCTGAATTTATTAAAGCCAACGAATTTATCAGACCGGCGTTGTAATATATGCAAACTTCGTTTGATACATAATCACCGATGTTGTCGATATATTCTCCGCAAGGCGTTTTTGGTCCGCCCACTAAGGCACCGCTTATTTGATGTTGATACGGCACTGTTCCGGGGTTTTGTTCTTCTTGCGTAAACATATCCCAAGCATCGGCTCCGTAACCGAATGCTCCTGCGTGTTGCGGATATTGCGGAAAATTTCCGTTTAATTCGTTGTATCCTATTACAAATGAGAAATTTTCGGGAATTGTATTGTCAGTGTTTTCGTGTGTGCCGAGAATAAAATCTATGTTTGATTTTCCGAAAATCAATGCTTCCGTATTATTTGTTATTTTGTAATATTTCAGGGCTAAATATGCTTCGTTGCTTGCGTAATTCAAACTACCCCAGTCGGCAAAGTGCATATATCCGCAAACGGTCTGAAAATTATACATTTCGGCTAAATGATTTTCATAGGCAGTCAAATAAGTTGAATTTCCGGTAATTGAATATAATTCGAGATTAACGATATGATTTACATTTGAATAGGTCATCGGATACCAATCTTCGACAAAAAAATCAGAATTGTTGTAAAAATCTATCGCATTGTTTAGATAGGTTTGATTATTAGTTGCATAATACAGACAAATCGAAGCAAAAGCCATATCATCTGCCCAATTATCTGCGGGATAAAATTCGGTGCCGTTATTTGTGGTTGAAGGTATTGCAGAAGGGTTAATATTCCCGATTTGATAATATTCGAGTGCTTTTTCGAGGCACAAATTGCTGTATGTTTGGTCAATATCGGAATATGCAATGCTCATTAAGGCAAGAGCTGCACAACTTTCTCCGCAAATATTTGATGCTCCTTCGGTTATTGAATACACGTTTCGGGGGTTTCCTCCGTCTGAAACCGGTAAATTTTCGGACTGATACACGGGTTCGGAAAAACTATTATGGTCGGTGCTGTCACCTACTTGATAAAATACCGTTCCGTTGTTTATTGATTTTATTAAAAAATCTGTTTCGTATTTGATTTCGTCCAAAATGTCGGGTATTCCGTTTGCAGGCGGTTCCGAAAATTCGGGCGAATAACTATCAGGGTAAAATGTTTTAACATCAAGATAATTATTTAATAAAACTGCGGCAGTGAACGGTGAAGTTTGCGAAAACTTGATGTGGTCGCCGCAATCGTGCCAGCCGCCTGTGAGGTCTAAACCAACATTTTGTCCGTCTTCCAAATGACAATTTCCGTGCAACCAACTGTCTGAATTGCCACACCGTTGTGCTCCAAGAAATCGGGTCGTAAGTTCTAAGGCTTTATTGTAGTCGTGTTGCGAA
>DYNP01000017.1 GCA_020721005.1 Thiomargarita sp. | reverse complement strand
CTATCATTTTTGATCCGTTCAATCTCACTTACTGATAATCCAGTGATTTCTGCAATAAAATTCACGTCTAACCCTTTAGCAAGCATTGCTTGAACAATTTCCAGTTTACCTTTACGTTCACCTTCCTGCATTCCTTCCAGTTTACCCTTATAACGTACTTTAGCAAAGTGTTCTTTCATGGATTCTAAAAACATTGTCATCTCCTGTTCACTTCGTATGGATTTTTCAAAAATTCTTGACATGCTGAAATAAGGTTAGGGCATTCCAAAATCATGTTGCCCCCGGGCTTTAAAACCCTTACCCGTTCTTTCAATATATCAACCACTTCCCACCGCCAAAAGTGTTCAACGACATGAACTGCCAAAATTTCATCGGCATAATTACTGTCAAAAGGAGTTAATTGATGTAAATCGCACAAAACATCTGGCCTTAATCCACGGCGACTGGGCGCGACATCAACGTTGATATAGCCTGGTAAGATTTTATCACCACAACCAAGATTAAGACGTATACCATTTTGCAGGGTTGTCATTTTCGTCCAATCATATTAACCATTAGGTAAGGCAAGTATTTTCTCTGACCATGTTGGGTATTTGCCATCAAACTCAATTTACTATCAGAATCATTTCTACTAAAATCAATTGGAAAAAATTCCCCGGTGATATAAGTAGACCAATGGTAGGCAATCCATTGATAATGAGGAAATAATGACATCACGCCTCTTGCTGAAAAACGGAAATAATCATCAGGGTAAGGATGATAACGCCATACCCAAGGTACTGAAATATATAAATCTCCACCCCACCCTTACGAAGTAAAAAATCCATATTTTGCGCCATAATCCAGGGTGTGGGGGTGTGCTCTAATACTGAACAACAAATAATAAGGGAAAAATATTCTTTTTGCAAAGGACCTATTGTTTTACTCAAATCTAAAACTACCCCTTTTCCTTCTGATAAATCTATTCCCACGTATTCGTTATTGGGAAATAATTCCCGAAAATTCTGGGTATTACCGTAATCCTTCGAGCCAACTTCAAGAATTGCACCATTTACATTTTTCACAAAATGTTGCAAATACAACTTTTGATTTAAATCCCCCATTTTAGTTTCCCTTATTAATTGATGTTACGCAAGCAAACCACAAGTCAATGGCTCATAAGGCATTGAAAATTTTATAAGTTATTGATATTTCATCACAGCTGCCTAACATCAGTTAATCATTGTAAAGTCAGCATGTTCTCCAACCATTTTGGACAAACAAACCCCATCCATTTTACAATGTCAAAGTGAACTCATTTACCATCGCCCCAGGCAATCGTATGCTCTTCATAGACCTGACCTCATAAGTATCAGTTTCTACAATAAATTCTCGTTCCGTGGTCAAAGCCAACAACTGTTCCCCCAAAATATGATACACAGTCTCATCAAAACGCATGACATTCAAAGGCGCCACAATCTCGCCATGCTCCACCCAAAAAGTGGCAAAACGAGTCATTCCAGTCAAACGGCCTGCCATCCGATCAGAATAATTCAAGTACCATAAATTGTTGATATAAATACCTTTGTCCAAAGTTGACAACACTTGAGCCCTTGGAAAATTCCCCGCTCCCAAATCCAATGAGACCGGCTCCTCATTCTCTTCTGCGCCGTTAGTTGCCATTCCATATTCCTTAGCCGACCGCGGAGACACCAACGCAGAATGATGACGCCCATGCTCTATCAATGACACCTGAGCAGGTTTAATAAATCCCTTTTTCTCAAAACCAGGTGCAATTCCCTCCCTCGTATTCTCAAATAAATTTACCTGGGAATTCAAAGCTGTTCCATGCTCCATCATGGTTAATAAGGCACTTTCTTTAGTTTTTTGCCCACGGACACTAAATCCCCCCCAACCCAACAGTTGAATAATTTCTGCCAAAGCCGCCGGTGCCAAATACACTCGATAACGACCCGGAGCCAACGTGTGAGCCGGCCGCTGTAAAATCTCCAACTGCGACTTAACTTGTTGCACCGTATTCCCAAACTCTTCACTGTCCCACATCAAGCCCGCATAACCGGCTTTCACAGCCTTATCTCGCTGATGATATAAACTCCAATCGAAATTGAAATTATAACTGCTGTGCCAATTCCGCTGTCCCAAACTGTTTGCAAATCCTCGAAAAATGCCCCCAGCCGCATACAGTCCCACGAGATCATGTCCCTGAGCCGCCTGCATAATTTCCCCCAAAACTTGGGAAATCTCAGGTAACCGATTCTCGCCCAAAGATTCTGTAGAATTTACCTGCTCTGAGTATAATAAATAGGGATCATCGACCA
This sequence comes from Thiomargarita sp., assembly GCA_020721005.1. GTDB lineage: Bacteria > Pseudomonadota > Gammaproteobacteria > Beggiatoales > Beggiatoaceae > DYNP01. The sequence continues at coordinate 71,609 of DYNP01000017.1, read as the reverse complement.
AATGATTCAATTGATCCCGCAATCCTCCCAACAAGTCCAACAATTGAGCCTGATCTATAGCCATTTCACCAGTCAGTCCCAATTCAACTGTCGCATGACGCTGCCCTTGCACCAACTCCACAGTCAAAAAGCGCTGCTCCACTGATCCAGGTTGACGAACTTTACCCTGATTGAAACGCACAAAATCGGAACGTTCCCCCGAGAAATAACTTAAAAATATCTCGTTCCCACGCAACTGTTGCTGAATGAAATCAGCAATGGCATAAAAATAAGTTTGCATCAAACGCCTCCAAACACATCAACTCCTGCAAACACACAAGCAGGCGAAGCATGACCTACCCTAACCGCTTGATTAGGTTCCCCTTTTCCACAGTTTGTCACTCCCAATACTTCATGAGTACTTACATTGCCAACTCCCTTCAAGCTGCGCCAAAAAGTTGCCGAAATACCACGATAATTCGGATTCTTAACCACTGTGCTCAACTGACCTTTCTCAATTAATTGTCCCCATTCACACCCAAACTGAAACTTATTTCGGGAATCATCAATTGACCAAGATTTATTACTTCTCATAAGCACTCCATGTTCGATCGATCCCACCAAATCTTCCCAACAACTTTCTCCAGGCTCCACGTTCAAATTGGCCATGCGATCAATCGGTGGCCGATTCCAATTCGTCGCCCTGGAATTGGCCACCCCCGGCAACCCAGCTCTGGCCTGAGAAATTAATCCCCCCAAAGGCACTTTTAAAAGACCCTGACGAATCAGGTAAGTCTTTTCCGCCAATAAGCCTTCATCATCAAAATGGTAACTGGACAATTCCTCGGGGATGCTGGGATCATAGGTCACATTCAACAATTCAGATCCATATTGATAAGTCCCAAACATATCCAAGGTCACAAAACTGGTCCCGGCATAATTGCGTTCATCCCCCAAAATTCGATCTAATTCCAAAGGATGTCCAATAGATTCGTGCACTTGCAAAATCATCTGATCTGGTGCCAACAACACATCCATCCTGCCGGTGGGACAATTCGGCGCCGACAACAACTGCAAAGACTCTTCCGCTAATTCACGACCTTTGCCGGAAAAACCAATGAGTTCCAATTGCTCCAATCCACCTTGACGCGCATAACCATGTCCTCCTAAAGTCCTTATTTGGGTATTAACTCCTTGATTAGCCAGCACTTTAATAATGGGCACCAGATAATCATGACTTTGATACAATTCACCACCGGCACTGGTCAAATACAACTGTTGAACTTGAATTCCCTTCAAAGACACTTGCCAATGTACAATTTTGTCATCAATCGGACATTGTTTCGCTTCGGTACGCACCCTATCTAATTTGCTGGACAAAGATTCACTGTCCCAAGGCTGTTGTACAAAACTTGGATAATTACCTTGGGGACTTGGAAAATTGATTTGTGAGCAGTCAAACACCATTTTTCCCTGAGTCTGTTGCGCCCAGTACCAAGCGCGTTGGGCAGCTTGTTGCAATCCAGACAAACTCAGATCACTGGTGGCGGCATAACCTAAGCCTCCTCGATCAACCACTGTGATCATGACCCCCATATTTTTGGACTTGAAAGGGGGCTCAAGGATATCTTTACGTATTTGTAAACTTTCAAGATGCGTTTCGACTAAACGCAGGGAACAAAAATCCACATTGGGAATGACTTGATGAAAATGCTGTTTTAAAACTTCATACATACCCATGATTCCTAAAATAAACCTATGATCGGGTCAACCCGCGATCTCATATGAAAAAGGCATTACTGACCGCCTTCTCTAACATCTCGTATCAATTGCTGTAATCCACGAAATATTTTTACAAATTCCACACGTCCTTGAGACTGAGCCTGATCGATCAAACTCACCAACAATCCCTGAGCCTGTTCGCCCCGCAACTCTGGAGATTGTAACAACAGTTCCACGGCTTCTTCAGGACTGGAGACTTGTAACAATCTCATCAGGGAACTTTGTACAATTTGTAAATCAAACATTCCCTCTTGACCATCCATAGCATGCCCTCCTTGAGTAAAATCAACTGATTGTTGAGAATAGTAATAACCTAATTGGGATTTTGACAGGTATCTTGAGGTCCTTCACGAATTTCTCGCACCTCCCGGATAAAATGACGACGCTCATCCAAGGCATCAGCTGTGGATCCTTGACCTTGTTGACGAGCATCATGGATCAGCGAACTTAACAACAAATCAATCTGATCGGAAAGCAATTCCGGATTCTCCTCCAACACTTGCTGAGCCTCTTCAAAAGTCTCAGTTTGTAAAAACTGACTCAACGCAAATTGCATTTTTTCTTGAACCATCTGATCTTGATTGTCTACCACCGGATCTTTCCTTTTTTGTTAAATAATCATGAGATGAGTCCCGCTTAAAACCACTACCGCTTCCCATTAAGCAATTCCAGTGCTCACTTTTTAAATCTTTTGCACCCAAGCCAAAATACCCTGTATGATTTGCAATGGACTTGGTGGGCAACCAGGAATCATTGCTGCCACCGGCAACACTCGATCAACTCCTCCACAACTGGCATATGAACATCCAAATTCTCCCCCATGGATGGCACAATCTCCCAAGGCAATTACCCATTTGGGTGCCGGGGTTGCCTCATAAGTTCGCAACAAAGCAGTCTGCATATGGCGCGATACGGGACCTGTGACCAATAACACATCGGCATGACGCGGAGAGGCGACAAAATGCACTCCAAACCGTTCCACTGAATAATAGGGATTATTCAAGGCATGAATTTCCAATTCACACCCATTACAGGAACCAGCATCCACCTGTCTAATAGCCAAACTGCTTGAAAAACAGGCCATTATCTCAGTTCGTAACTGCTTGCCCATTTGAACTATGGGCTCATTAGAATTGGAGTTCTCCATCGGGACTGATTCTGTAACAATACCTATCTTACGAATTTTGTTTAAAATCCTCAACATACTTCAATTATCCTCCATTTCCTCCATCATGACCGCCGTTACCATCTTTCCAATTCTTTCCCACTTGCTTTCTGGCTTTCACTCGCTCCTCGGGACTGTCGTCTTGAAAAGCACTGAAACGTTGGGAGGAAGCTAAAATGGCGCCCAAAGCCGCACCCATTGTCATAAAGATCAATAAAGATTCTGACAACACTGCATTGTTCCCTTTATCAAACATTGTGATTAATCCCAAAAAAATACCCACCAACAATCCCAAAAATCCTCCAATAAATACTCCGAACAACAATCTCAACAGTAAAGATATTAAGGATATTAGCCAATTTTTCACATCATTTCCTATAGCATACTGGTAATTGTTGAAATGGATATGGGACTGAAATTTTAGGAAGTATTTGCCTATCAACTCATTGTAAAACCAAGATTTCTCCTTGACCCTGGCAGGCTAAATCTCCTGTCCAACGATGGACTCGTTGAGTATTTGAAAAAGGGGCTGGTAAATCTAATAGTTTCAAAAATAACAATCCATGTTGGCCACTGGCGTTGAACGTGGGCAATAAAGAGTCTGGTGGAGTTGCCAATAAAATTGTACCACGACGCATATTCAGTCCCAAACATTTGCCTACTTTTCCCCCAACAACGATGTTCCCTGCGACCATATAGACGCCACAGTAGTTTCCCACGTTTCCCCCAATTTCTATCCAACCACGTCGCATTCTCTCTCCTACGCTGTGTCCGGCATGCCCAGCCACTCTGATATTTCCTCCTTGTAAACCAAAAGTTTCCCCCGGTCGGGCTGCCCCCAGATAGTCGCCAACCTGCCCATAAATTTGGATTTTACCGGCTTTCATTCCATTTCCAGCATACACCCCAACATTCCCTTCTACAACAATTTCTCCTCCACACAGTCCCTGTCCCAAATAGGCACCAGCTTCCCCTTTAACCCAAATGGTCCCAGACGACAACGCTGTACCAATTCCATCCAAGTATGAACAACTGTCACGAAATAAAATCATTGCGGGATGAGACAGTTGAGTCACTTCAAAAAATAGCGACAGTGGGAATGGTTGTTGTCCATAGTACAAGGGCAAAACATTGATTTCTGCCAAGGACAGACTCGCAAGACGAGAAGGAGTCAAACTTGCCACATTCAAACGTTGAGTTAATTGAGTTATCAGTCTGAATTGCCAAGCCATTTAGCTCAGAATCTCTCTTAGGGCAAGATGAAACTGTCCCAGTTTGCCCCCATAATTCCCGGCACTGATTCGTTTAACTCCTGCCTTGGAAGATTGACAGACCGTCAAGATACCCACTTTCATTGCTCGACGAACGCTGTCCAGAGTGAGACCGTCGACCACAATTTCCAACACAGATTCAATTTCCATATCCAAGGCACTGGCCACTTGACCCTTTAAGGTGGGGCAAAATTCATGATGAGTGGAAGCAATCAGTCCCGCATATTTTGAGCCCACCTTAGAGCCTGAGCGGGCAATACCGCCAGGGAATGGCATGATTACATTAGCAACTTGTTGCATGGCTTGAGTAGCAATTTCCGCTGCTTGCAAGGCGGAACCAGGGGTAGTCGCGAGAATAAAAAAATTGCCTCCTCCCACTGCTGGGACCACTCCAGTAGTGGCTTCACATAAAAATTCTCCTTCCATCACTGGAATTCTCCAATAACGTTTCTCATTGATATGCTTGGCAATTTGCCAACCATCTCCAAAATATCGAATACCATCTCCCAAAGGAATGGAATGCTCTGTATTTAACCCGGCAAAACAAGCAGTGGTAGGGGCAGTCAAGACACATTGTCCCAATCGCTTTTGTAATTGCTGTTTCAGAATGCGCAAAGTACGAGCAAATAATAACACACTAACGCCCACCCGCTTATCCGGAGTCTCTGTTGCAGACAAAATTCTCTCAATTGCTGCTTCACAGCCACAGGCGATGATTGAAGTGGCAAAGCCAATCATGGATTCCGCAGAGACCATGGCCCATTTTAAAGTGTCTGCTGTGATCAGGATGCGCGTGGCTTGCATGGAAAATGCTTCCGCAAACGTGTCATCTATGTAAACTCCATTAATTTCCATTTCAATCAGGCACAAAGTAGTAAGGAGAATAGCCAAGAGCAATCATTTGCTTATTCCAAAAATTTCAAGAAGTTAGACAATTGAAACTGTGTTGACATTGACGTTTGCCAATTATAGCAATGTTACTCAAAAATAACAAGTCCACTTCATTCCCCATGATGCTGAAACCATTCCCAAGTCAATTTCAAACCGGTCTTTAAATTTATCTTAGGAAACCATTGATGATCCTTGCATACCTGATGACAGTCTAAAACCACCCGTCTAACATCCACTTGTCTAGCCGTTTGATAATTGCGTTGTATTTTCTGCCCCGTGACCTCTTCAATAAGTTCACACAGTTGATTGAGACTGTGTCCTTGACCGGCACCCACATTGTAGATTTTAACTGTGTTGTTCGAGGAATGATGAGTGATCAAATGTTCACATAAGCGAGTTAAATCATCAATATACAGATAATCACGAATAATATTCCCATCGCCCCAAATGGACAATGGTTTTTGAATCCGCAAATGATGAAAGATTGTGGGAATGATCCCAAAACCGGGTCGATAGGGTTGACCAGGTCCATAAAAGTTAGAGGGACGTAAAATGGTGGCTGGGCGATGCAATTGTTGACAAAAGGCCTGAATAAATTGTTCAATAGCTACCTTACTTGCTCCATAGTAAGATAATGGGCTCAACGTGGTTTGTTCGGGAATGAATGGGTGATCAGTATTCCCATACACCGCTCCCCCTGAAGACAAGTAAATAAGATGAATGGAAGGATAATCTTGTAAAACTTCCAAAAATCGCAGCGTGGGCAAAATGATATGCTCTGCCTCAAATACTGGTTGTAATGCGGAACTGCCTGGAGTGGAAGCACTGGCCAGGTGAATAACAGTTTGACAATGAGGCAAAATGCGGGTCAGACAAGCGGTATCGTCCAAAGAAGTGGCGTGATAATGTACACCTGGTTGGATGGGTAAAATGTGGGCATGTCGAGCTATAACATGGGTTTCCAATGAATGGTTTTGTAATGCCCACAGCAGGTGTTGGCCGACAAAACCAGTGGCGCCCAACAGAAGAATTTGCTCAGCTTTCATGAAGTTTATTGTTCAAAATAGTTAGAAATATAGGCAGTGAATTGGGACATTCAATCTAACCATTTTTCAAAAATTTGGGCTAATTTTTCGGTATTTGATTTCAATTCGTAGTTTTGTAGAATTTTTCGTCGACCATTATGGCCCAAAGTTTGTCGTTTCTGGGGATCATTGATCAGGGTTAAAATTGCTTCAGCTAACCCAATTTCGTCCGAAGGGGCGATCAACAAGCCTTCTGTATCGTGTTGAATAAGTTCAGGAATTCCAGTAATGCAGGTGGTGATGCAAGGAATTTCCATCATCATGGCTTCCATTAGGACCACTGGAATTCCTTCGGCAAAACTGGCCAGCACAAATATATCCGCGGTTTGATAGAATTCCAAAATACGATCTTGATTGACAGCACCTTCAAAAATAATGGCTTGTTCACAATGTTGCCGTTGCACTTCTGTAGCCAAGGGAATGCGCTCTGGTCCATCTCCCACCAAACGGAGCCGCACTGCTATTCCTTGAGACAGCAATTTCATGACGACTTGCACCAAGACCCATTGTCCCTTTTCTGGTACCATGCGACCGATACACAACAGTTCGCATGAGTCTGAGATGGGACGATGGGACCGTGGAGTAAATATCGTGGGATCGACACCTAAACGACTGATTTCCAACTTGGGCCAGTGATGGGGAGCTGAGAATACCATGAGTTGGCTGCGGGTGAAATAGCCAATGCAACAGATGAAGTGAGCGGCTTGGATTTTTTCGGCTAGATAGTAATTGGGAACTTCATAAAAATCTTGGGGACCATGAATGGTGATGGAGAATTGATAACCAAAAGTGCGATGTACAATCAGTCCAACTGTGGAGGCGGCGGTGCCCAAGTGGATGTGTAAATGCTGAGCGTGTTGACGATACATCCAAGCACCAATGACAATGGCTTCCACAAAGTAGAAAAATCCGTATAAATTTTTCTTTAAATCCCATTTGCCGATTTTTATCGCAAATAATAAACCTCGCACATAGGCCCAAGGTTGTCTAAATAAGGTTAGGATATGATCGCGGAGAATGCTCAATAATCCTTGGAGTTTAATATAATAAGTGCGGTCCACTTCTTCTTGTTCAATGGCAGTCAATTGGCCAGGCAAATGATCGGGAGGATTGATGGAGGCTACTCGAATATCAAAACCCAATTCTCTTAACATTCGCACTTCACGTAATATAAAAGTCATTGAAATTTGAGGATAACGACTCACTAAATAGGCTAAACGTATGGATTTCATGCAGTTTAAGGGACACCCTAAAATTTGTGAAAACAGTGAGTTTGAGGAAAAATGATCTCAACTGGGGAAAAATTGTTGTATTTTTGAAATAATGTTATAGTATCATCTGGTAACAGTCGGGATCAGGTTCTGCACTGATCCATGTTTTTTCAAATAGTTGCAGCCATTGTTTGGCTTTGGGGCGGTCTTTAAAGTTGACATAAGCAGCCAAGGTGTCAATGTGAGGACGATGCATAATACCAATGCCATCCACAATCATAAAGGTGTCCGAAATGGATTTGTGCACTTCCGCAAGAGCTCTGATTTGGATCAAACTGCCTAGACGTTTTGCCAAATGAATGATAGAATGGCCCCGTTGCGCGGCCTTTTTGGGGTTGTGTAGTAAAATACGTATGCGCGAATGACGACTGCGTAACGCCAATTCCTCCAATTGGTCACAGTATTCCAGAGTATCATAAATTACCGGGTCAAGGTCACGGCTGAGTATATCCAAGTGATATTCGGCTTGTTGCAGCATACTGACTGCAACTTGTTGATTTTCTTCCTCGTCAACGCAGATGAATTCTTCTTCAGTTTCCCCTAAAATAAAATGTTCTAAGTTGTCTATACCCATGGAATTTTGCTTTTGAAAAGGTGGATTATCCAGTAAAATTCTTATACTAATGGTCGTTTGACTAAAATGTCAAGCATTATTTCAGGCGTTATTTAATTAATTTTGAGGCAAAGTGATGGATAAAGAAAAGTACATTACAGTGGTTGAAGCTTATGATAAACAGTTGACAAAATCAGTGAATGAGAGAATTAAAGAGGGATATCAGCCTATGGGGAATCTTCTTATTGCTTTCGATGAGCAAGGTAAAATTAAAACCTATGTGCAGGTGATGATGCTCCAAGAGTGAGGCAGCATTGTTGACAATGACCAGCTCAAGTAAAACCGTTACTTGAGTGGTTTTTTCATTTTTGAGGCTATTTTAGGCAATTATTCATGACAGTTTACGATAAAATTCCTTATACTAGATATGTTTACCAACAAACTCAACCCGATCATTTGGCCACTTTGGCCACTTTATTTGGATTGCAACCGCCGCCAGTTGAACATTGTCGAGTTTTAGAATTGGGGTGTGCCAGTGGTATTAATACGTTAGCCATGGCTTTGGCAATTCCCCAAGGGGAATTTTGGGGCGTTGACTTGTCGATTCAGCAAATTGCGCAAGGACAGGAATTTGTGCAGTATTTAGACCTCAAAAACATAACTTTGTTAGCCATGGACATGCGGTCCCTGTCAGCAGATTTGGGAACATTCGACTATATTATTGCCCATGGGGTGTATTCTTGGGTATCTGCAGATCTGCGAGATGTTTTATTGGGAATCTATCAACGTCACTTACAGCCTCAGGGCATCGGTTATTTAAGTTATAATGTTTATCCGGGATGGCGCCTAAATCAGGCATTACGGGAAATGTTGTTGTATCGCACTCGTCAGATCACAAACCCGGATGAAAAATTGCAAAAGAGTCAAGAATTGTTGAACTTTTTTATCACCCTGGTTAAAGATAAATTTGACAGCTACAGTCTTTCTTTGCGTGGAGAACTTGAACAAATTAGACAGTTGTCACCCAATTACTTATTTCATGAGTTTTTGGAAGAAAACAATCATCCAGTATTTTTTCATGAATTTGTGGAACATCTTGAACATTATGGTTTACAATACATTGCAGATGCCAAAATGCCACGGGCAGCTGTGGAACAGTTTTTTCCCGATTTGTCGGTGACAATTTTTGAGCAGGAACAATATTGGGATTTTTTACGGAACACTCCTTATCGGGAAAGTTTGATTACTCATCAAACTTTGCCGGTAGAAAGGGAATGTTTGACCCCGCAGTTTGAACGGTATTATTTGGCCGCCCCGTTAAAACCAGTTTCTGTACGATTTCTCCCCGAAGACCCAGATTTTTATCAAGAGGGACATTTAGAGCAATTTAGCAATGCGGCCGGTCAAACTGCCTTGTCCATTGGTTCCCCTCTGTTGAAAGCAGTTTGTTTGTGTTTGGGGGAAGTTTGGCCACACAGTTTATCTTTTCCAGAATTAAAAAGACAGGCAGAATATTTACTGTCTTCCACCTTGGAGAATGGTCATTATCAAGAAGCCATTTCCGTTGAACAATGGGCAGAGGTGGAAAGTGTGCTATTGGATTTATATTTCAAGAAAATCATTGAGTTACACTTGTATCCTCCTCGATTTACCACTTTTGTCAGTCGTTTTCCGATTGCCAGTCCCTTGGCTCGTTTACAGTGTTTACAAGGAGATCAAATCACCAATTTGCGTTGTGAGATCTTTACCTTAGATTGGGCCAGCCGGGAAATCCTACAACACTTAGAAGGTCGACAGGACAGGTCAGCTTTACAGGCTATTTTACGTCAAGCTATTCGGGATGGAAAATTGGCAGTTTACCAGGGTCAGGAGAAGGCAACTTCTTTATCAGAATCTCAGATTGATGAGTATTTAAATCAACAGGTTGAGAGGATTTTACAGCAATTGGCGGCCAGAGCTTATTTGGTTTCTTGATGAGAAATAGAGTAAAATTGGGTCCTAGTAAGAAGAATAGGCAGTTATTTGCCCAATCCCTGGTAGATTCAGGGCCAAATTCCAAGGATCAAGTCCCACAGCCAATGTTAGGAGGTTGATTTCAATTCCTCTTTTTAGACTGAGGGTGAGTCCTAAAACTCCATGTAATGAGAATTGAATGCCTATGTGATTGGGAAAAGTTTGCCAAAATTGACCGTTTGGCAAGAAATCTTTTCCAATGGCAGTGGCCGGTAATTTGAGGTGTAATTCGGGAATTTGATGGGCAATAAATGCAGTGAATGTATTACTGTTGGGACCTGGCCATTCCCGATAATTATTGCGATAGGGGTAGGTGGGAACGATGGTCTCCAATTTGTCAATGAGAGATTCTACTTCCGAATCACCTTGTAAGTTGAGCAACAGTTGAGGTTTTTGTCCAAACCAGTAACGATCTGGAATTCCCTCCTCTATAACTAGGGTGGAGTGACCGCTTAATTGACGTGATCCAATAACTTGATAAATATTGTAAATATTGGCTTGAGAGCGTTTCGTCGCTATCCAAGTATGAATGGCAAATGCACCACGCCAGTGTCCAAGACGGGCAGCATAGACTTGAATGATATTTTGTGGGGTATTTGCTGCGGGGGCCAGTTGAGCAGAGGACCGACTGGAGAGGTTGGAGTCACGGGGGAGTTCCAAGGGACCAAAAATCAGTACAATCACCGGACCAGTCAATAGTAGCCAAAATACCAATAAAAGACGGATCACTCCCCTGGTCATTTTTTTGATGATCATAAGGGCTAATGCTTTGATTTTAAAGGGAAAGGAAATGGTGGGCCTGGTAGGACTTGAACCTACGACCAGCCGATTATGAGTCGGATGCTCTAACCAACTGAGCTACAGGCCCGTTCACATGAACAGTGTAATGGAAGGCGATAAATAAGGCAAGTGATTTTCGGTGCAAGTATAAAAAAGTTTTTTCTGCTTGTCAACCTTTTCTTGACTCCAGTTATAAAATGTGTAGCAGCGTATCACCGATTAGAATGACCACTTAAACCTGTCAGATCTTAAAGATTTGACGAGTTTCTCAGGGACCAGAAAAGGTTTTTTAGGACTGAAAACAGTTTTTCTGCTTAAACCTATCAAGTCTTAAAGATCTGATAAGTTTCTCGGGGACCAAAAAAGGACTGGCAGTCTTTCTTGATTCAAGTTATTTGTTATATTTAAGTGATGACACAGCCTATTTTAGGCAGTCAATTTTAGGAAAATATTCCTCAATTAAAGGATAAAATAATGTCTGACAGTCTCTCTTTAGCCATAGCTCATCTCAAAAAACAGGAATTTTTAGCAGCAGAAATCTTGTTAAAACAGCTGCTTGAACAAGAACCTAATCATGCAGATGCACTTCATTTTTTAGGGGTAGTGGCGGCACAGCAGGAATATAATGAGCTGGCTTTAAAATATATGAAGCAAGCTTTGCAACTCAATCCTCATGCAGCTGCTTATCACATCAATTTGGGCAATGTATTGAAAGAAATTGGGGAAATCAAGGAAGCAATTGCCAGTTATGAAAAAGCTTTGCAATTGCAACCACATAATCCAGAAAATTATTTAGTTTACAATAACTTAGGAGTGTGTTTTTCTAGAGAAGAAATGTCCGATCTGGACAAAGCCACCGAATATTTTCAACAAGCTTTGCAATTGCACCCCAATTATGCGGAAGCTTATAACAATTTGGGCAGTCTTGCCAAACAGCAGGAGAATTTTAAGCAGGCGATGCATTATTTACAAAAGGCAATTCAGTTGGCGCCCCAATTTAAAGAAGCTTATTACAATTTGGCTGGTCTATTTCTAAATCAAGGTCAGGCGGATAAATCAGTGGCCTGTTACTATAAGATCTTGAATTTTCTACCCGAAGATGCAGAAGTCCATTGTTCATTGGCTGCCACTTTGCTCAGCACTGGCCAATTTACCCGGGGTTGGCATGAATATGCTTGGCGAATCAATCGGCGAGAATATGGGGCTTTGGCAGCCGAAGTTAAACGCGTGCCACCACTTTCGGATAATTTGTCCAAGAAGCGCCTGTTTTTGGTCAGGGAACAAGGCATTGGGGACACTTTATTTTTCTTACGTTTTGCCCCATTGTTAAAGGCTAAAGGAGCCTGGTTAAGCCACAGTGCTTATTGTAAGGTATTGCCTTTGTTACAAAAACAACCCTGGTTGGATCAATTGTTGGGGGAACATGACAGTCAGCCCAAAGTAGATTATCAATTGTTAGTTGGGCACTTACCTTTGGTGCTCAATATTGATCATCCCAATAAGGTGATGCCTGCTTTGGAACTGTGCCCACTGCCACATCATTTAAGTGCAATGCGGGAAAAAATCAGCCAGTTGGGACCGCCCCCTTACATCGGTCTCACTTGGTGGGCAGGCACTCCTAAGAAAAAGGTGAAATTGGCCCCAGAAGTGGTGGGACTGTATAAAGAAATTCCATTGGTGGAATTGGCCACCGCTTTAGCAAAAGTGAAAGGCACCATTTTGGTCTTACAACGGGCGCCCAAATCAGAAGAAATACAAACTTTGGCTGAAATTCTACAGCGCCCAGTTCACGATTTTAGCCATTATAACAATGATTTGGAAGCCATGTTGGCGGTATTATTTTATATGGATGAATATATTGGAGTCAGTAATACCAACATGCATTTATTGGCTGGAATTGGTAAAACGGCTCGGGTGCTCATGCCGTATCCTGCTGAATGGCGCTGGTTATTTACCGGAGAGGAATCGCCTTGGTTTAAAGGATTCAAAATTTATCGACAAAGTTCTAAAGAAGAGTGGGGACCGGCTTTACAAACTTTGGTGCATGATCTTAAAACTTTGGGTTAACTGTTGAGATTAAGTCCATGGCTCAATGACTCATTTTTCAGGTCATGAGCCCCTTTTTCCCCGCCGCTTATTTACTTCTTCCCCGCTGTCAACATTCTTCTTCAACCCGGGAAATATCGTCATAAAATGCTGTGATATCAAAATGCCAAGTCTCAGATGTGCATTTACAGTCATGTCTTTCAAAATTCAGATTATTTTTCCGCTGGAGCAACGAAGAGTAACTGTTCCCTTGTTAGGATGTGGCAGCGGGAAAACCATCTTTAACCTAAAAATTGTATTTTAATCGACTTTTATAGGTAATTGTCAAATATGAACTCAATTCCACAACAGATTCAGGATTTGCGACAATTGATCAATGAACACAATTATTACTATTATGTCCTTGATAATCCACGTATTTCCGATCGTGATTATGATCAACTGATGAGGAAATTGGAAAGTTTGGAACAGCGTTATCCAGAGTGGGTCACTTTAGATTCTCCAACACAACGAGTTGGGGCGGCTCCCCTCAGCGAATTTGCCGAGGTTATCCACAAAATACCTATGTTGTCTCTGGCTAATGCGTTTACTGATCAGGAAGTGGCTGATTTTGAGCAACGAATTAGGGAACGTTTGAAAATCCAGTCTATTGAATATGTTGCCGAGCCCAAATTGGACGGTTTGGCTGTGAATTTGCAGTATGAGCAGGGTAAATTGGTGAAAGCGGCCACCCGTGGAGATGGACAACGGGGTGAAGAGGTGACCAATAATGTGAGAACGATTGCATCCATTCCTTTGCGATTGCGAGGTGCAACCATTGATGTTGAAGTGCGTGGAGAGATTTTTATATCCAAAACTGGATTTTTGCAGTTAAATCAACAACAACTGGCCAATGGTCAACGATTGTTTGCCAATCCTCGCAATGCTGCTGCCGGGAGTTTGCGCCAGTTGGATGCGCAGGCAACGGCCAGTCGACCGCTCAGTTTTTTGGCTTACAGTGTGGGGGCTATTCAAGGTCATTTGTTGCCTGAATGTCATGATCAATTGCTGCAACAATTGAAAGATTGGGGATTCCCAGTGTCTCACTTATGCCAAACAGTTCAAGGGATAATTGGTTGTTTAGCCTATTATCGTCAATTGTTGGGGCAACGGGACCAGTTGCCTTTTGAGATCGATGGGGTGGTGTATAAAGTCAATCGATTGGCTTATCAACAGCAATTGGCCAGCGTTTCTCGGGCGCCTCGCTGGGCCATTGCCCATAAATTACCTTCTCAAGAAGCCAGCACCCAGATTTTGGCCATTGAGGTGCAAGTTGGTAGGACCGGAGTGTTGACCCCAGTGGCTCGCTTGGCGCCAGTCAGTGTGGGAGGAGTGACGATTACCAATGCCACTTTGCACAATCAGGATGAGATCAATCGCAAGGATTTGCGAGTTGGGGACACAGTCATTGTGCGCCGGGCTGGAGAAGTGATTCCCGAGGTGGTGGAAGTGCTTTTAGATAAGCGACCGGTTGGGACCGTGGCTTACTCTATTCCCAAACAATGTCCAGTGTGTGGAGCAGAGGTGACGCGAGTGGCTGAAGAAGCCAGTGCCCGTTGCACTGGGGGCTTAAGTTGTGCCGCCCAACGTAAACAGTCTTTGCAACATTTTGCTTCCCGTCGTGCCTTGGATATTCAAGGGCTGGGGGAAAAATTAATTGAGCAAGTGGTTGATAAAAGTTTGATCAAAACTTTAGCAGATATTTATCAATTGACCACTGCTCAATGGGCCAGTTTGGAACGCATGGGGGAAAAGTCTGCACGGAATCTGCAACGGGCATTGGAAAAAAGCAAAACGACCAGTTTGGCACGTTTTTTATATGGTTTGGGAATTCGAGATGTGGGTGAAGTGACCGCACAGGTATTGGCTGAACATTTTGGTCAGTTGAGCAGTTTGATGGAAGCAGATGAGGCCACTTTGCAACAAATTCCCGATATTGGTCCCGTGGTGGCTCAACAGGTAGTCACTTTTTTTCGTCAAGCTCATAATGTGGCAGTGATTCAACAGTTACAGGCTCATGGGGTCAATTGGCCAGAAACAAGGATAAAAGTTGCTGTTCCCTTGGTCCCTGAGGAGGAAAAAAAGGGAGAAACAGTGCTGTCTCTTCAACCTTTGACAGGTCAAACCTTTGTATTAACTGGAACTTTGTCCAGTTTAACTCGAGAAGCAGCCAAGGTGCGTTTGCAAGCTTTAGGTGCTAAGGTAACTGGCAGTCTTTCTAAGAAAACTGATTATTTGGTGGTGGGGGACAATCCGGGAAGTAAATTGGAGAAAGCGCAAGATTTGGGAATTAGTTTATTGGATGAGCAGGGGCTATTGGCGTTACTAGAATCTCTGGAAAGAGATTTTTCTTTGTAGAGAATGTGAAACTGAGAGGTGAATTTTCTGAAATAAAAAGAAGTTACTGCATTGGTGAGAATGACATCGGATAAGCAAAAGTAGAAAAAAATGCAATTACTCGTAGAGACTTGAATTATTATTGTCCCAATTGCCGGTTAGGTAGGCTGGGCAAGGTGTTTTTTCGTTTTTTTCACCTATCTTATTGATTAACAGTTAATTTTGGTGGGTAACGTTGCACTCTTTTGCCCAGCTTACTTTATTGTTAGTCTACCGCACTTCAATTGTCATCGTCCTGATTACCAGTGAGGAAGAAAGGTCAATGATTCCCATATCACTGTGTCATTTAGTTTCCAACGCCATCACTCCTTCCCATCCTGCTGCCACGCCATGTTGTTGAAAATATTGGCATCGTTTCAGATACAGTTGCGCAGCTTGGTCAGTGGCATCCCTTTGTAACACTTGCTGAAAGCCAGTTATTGCGGCGGTAAATTCTTGGGAACGATAGTGTATTAGTCCTTGTTCAAAGGGAATTAAGGTCTGTCGTTTCAAGGCGATTCGTTCTAAAGTTTCTCCCTCAAAGACTTCATAAACCGTTATGGGTTGCGCTTTGCCTTTGACTTGCACTTTGTCAATTTCACGCATGGTATATTGAGAAGCGTAGCGTAAGCGCGAATAGGTATGTTCCGTAATTAATAAGGTGGCCCCGTACATTTTGGTCATCCCTTCAACCCGTGATGCCAGGTTGACTGCATCGCTGATTACGGTGCCATCCATCCGCTCTTCGCCTCCGACCGTGCCTAACATTAATAGACCCGTATTAATACCAATGCCAATCTGAATGGGAATGTAATCAGATCGTTGTCGATGTTGATTATATTCGGTCAATTTATGTAGCATGGCAATGCCAGCTTGCACAGCATCATCGGCATCACCACTGAATAGGGCCATGATGGCATCTCCGACATATTTGTCAATGAAACCATGATGTTGATGAATTACCGGTTGCATTCGACTCAAGTAGGCATTGATAAATTTAAAGTTGTCCGCTGGGGACATTTTTTCGGAGAGGGAAGTGAAGGACCGAATGTCGGCAAAGAGAATGGACATTTCTTTTTGGACTTGGTCGCCTAGTTTCACTTGGGTAATGCTGTCTTTTCCTAAGAGGTGTAGAAGTTCTCGTGGGACGAAGCGTTCGTAGGCCCGATTGAGGGTGGCTAAGTTAGTGTAGAGACGGGCATTTTCTATGGAAATAGCGGCTTGCGAGGAGAGGAGATTCAGTAATTCTACTCGTTCCTCAGTAAAGGCGTCCGTGGTCAAGTTATTTTCCAGATAGACAATGCTGACCAGCTTCCCTTGGTTAATCAGCGGTACGCAGAGAATCGATTTAGGTTGATGTTGTTTGACATAAGCATCGTGAATAAATTGACCGGTCTTAGTCGCATTTTCTAACACCACACGTTGTTTGGTGCGGGCCACGTAATTCACGATGGTTTGGGAGAGGGAGGGACAATTCTCTAGGGGTTGCGAGTGTAATCCGATTGGTTCAACTTCTATGGTGCCGGTCGCTTCAATCACTAACTTCCCTTGATTGACCAAAATGAGATAGCCCGTTTGCGCCCCCGCATTTTGAATAATAATTTTCATTAAAGCAATCAGCAATTTGTCTAAGACAATTTCACCAGAAATGGCTTGACTGGCTTTCATCACGGTGGTTAAATCTAAATCGGAGTCACGCCCAGTGGAGAGGCGAGTAGCTACTACCGTCCCTTTAAACCGAGAGGTGGTAGAGGTTCGAGTTAAGAATTGCGGATAGTTCTGTTCTAACTGTTTGACTTTGGCCAGTGCCCCCCAGCGTTGATAGCGATACAAAGCTTCTTGCAGATAGGCTTGGGCAAATTTTTCCATCCCCTGATTCAAATAAAACCGGGCTGCTAATTCATAAGTCAATGCTTCCTCTTGGAGATACTCGTTCTCTCGGGCACCGGTAATCGCCTTCTCATAGTATTCAGCGGCTTCCCACTTTTGGCCTAACACTCGTGCCTTCTCCGCTTCTACCAGGTCATATTTATGTTGGCAGTTCATCGGGGCATGATGTGCCCATAATTTCATCTTGTTTTGATTAGCCGCAACTTGTTGCAGAATCTCTTTTCGCTTAATCGAAGGGGTGTCTGAATAGATAGCCAAGTAAGACAGAGATTCGTAGAAGTGGAAAAATGCTACCACGAAATTTCCACTAGAAGCGGCCGGATAACGTTTCGCTAAGAGGGCATATTCCAAAGCCTGGTGGGGTTTATAAAAGAGGTAACATAAACATAAACGATTCGTGTAAAAATGAAAGCCGTAGGCTTCTTTGTCTTGTTCAGATACCAAAAATGGCATCTCGGAGTCTTCGAGGGGGTCTGTAGCAGAATTCGACGGAGGAGATACCAAACTACACAAATTTAAAGTCGTTTGTAAGTAAATTTTCAAGTAATTGACCGACGTATTTTGTTTTAGTCGTGTCAATATTGGAATGTATGAGGCTTGGGCAGACTCAAGTTCGGCCAGCGGTAGTCCACAGAAATGGGCACATTCACAGTGGATTAAGGCCGCGTAACCCCCAAATTCCACATCACCTTCCTCTATCCCCAACTGATAAATTTCTTTTAAGCGTTGAGTGGGTAAAGATAAACGTTCTTTCCAAGGGTTGATAAATCCATTGACAATCTCTAAAGCCCGAGCACGATGAACTTGAATATTCAAATGCTCTATCACTTGAATAGCTAATTGTCCAAATTGATAACCCGCCTCAATCTCCATAGCACCACAGAGAAACATTCCATAACAAGCATATAGGAAAGGAGAGAGTTCGGAATTACCAGACTCGATAGATAAATTAATCATTTTGGAGACGACCAAGGGGAATAACTCTGGCATCCCTTGATAACTCGCTGGCATAATGATAGATAACAGACGCACGGCCGCCAGCCGATTCGGCGCAGTCATTCGTGGTAAGTGAACCCATTCGCTAATCGGCACACCTTGCCACTTGGTAGCCGTCTCGGCCAAAGCGCGGTCCACCTCTGCGGGTGTCGGTTTCTCTGGTAATTCCACGCCGAAGAGAGACAGTCCTTCTCGTGCCGTCTGAAGGGCTTTAAACAGTAAGGCTTGTCCTATATAGGCTTGTACTCGGATTTCATAGATTTTCACTTTATCTAAGTGAGTACTGGCCTGTTGCAAGACGAGTTCGGCGACCGCTTCCATCTGGTCAAAGTCACCACACAGGTACATGACTTCGACCAGTTCTAAATGGACCGAGAGGGTTAATTCGTAAGCCGTTTGCCAATGTTTTGGAGTCAGCCAAAGTTGGCTAGAACGCAAATATTTGGCGGCCATCTGATAGGCCGTGGCTAATTTGGCGCGTTGGCCCGCTTGTAAATTCAAACGAACCAGTGGCATGTTCGCCTCTGGGGTGGTCGCGAGGGAACTGCCTTGATTGAGGTGGTCAACTATTTCAAACAGTCTCTCTCCCAAATTCTCCCCCCAATGGGTTTTCAACAATTGTCCAATCTGCCAATGTAACGCCGGTCGGTCAGCGGCTGGGATGAGTGAGTAAGCGGCTTGCTGGATGCGGTCATGAACAAATTTGTAGTTCTCCGCCAGCGGCACCACGAGACCCTCTTTCAAGGCTTCCCATAACGCGGTTTTCACCGGTTCCTCTGGTTGTTGTGAAATCACCGCCAAA
The DNA here is from genome assembly GCA_020721005.1 of Thiomargarita sp. Taxonomy (GTDB): domain Bacteria; phylum Pseudomonadota; class Gammaproteobacteria; order Beggiatoales; family Beggiatoaceae; genus DYNP01. The sequence continues at coordinate 52,670 of DYNP01000017.1, read as the reverse complement.
GTCGCCAAGTCAAACTGATTGCCAATGCTGGCCGCTAATGTCAAGATGACCTGAGTGGGGGCGGGGAGACGTTGGATTTTGCCGGTCATCAACTCCACTACGTTATCGGTAATGTTGCGTGCCTTAATTTGTGCCAAATCCCACTGCCATTCGCGGTCTTGGAGGTTGAATTCCAACAGGTGTTCTACATACAGCGTCTTCAAAAATTCGCCCATGAAAAATGGATTCCCGCCCGTCTTTTTCAACACTAATTCGGCTAACGGTAACGTGCGTTCCAAGGGGAGATGCAAAATGTCACGGACCAGTTGATTTAGGTGTAACAACGTCAAGGGTGACAACGTGACGGTTTGCACCTGGTGCCCCCCTTTCTGGAGGTCATCTAACGTGGTCATTAACGGATGCACGGGACTGACTTCATTGTCACGATAGGCACCTATCAGGAACAGATAGGGAATATCGTTCATCATCAATGTCAGCAATTTCAAACTGGCGGAGTCAATCCATTGTAAGTCATCCAGGAAAATCACCAAGGGATGGTCGGCTTGACAAAAAACTTTGATAAAATTTTGAAACACCAAGTTGAAACGATTTTGCGCTTCGGTGGGAGGTAACGTGGGCACGGCGGGTTGCGGGCCGAGAATCAGTACCATTTCGGGAATCAGTTCGCTGAGGACCTGACCATTATTACCTACGGCTGCCATTATCTGAGTTTTCCAAGTGTCCAGACGCGATTGGGGTTCGGTGAGAAGTTGTTGCACCAGGTCTCGAAAGGCTTGAATCACCGCGGAATATGGGACGTTGCGTTGAAATTGGTCAAATTTCCCCGCGATAAAATAACCACGCTTACGAGTGATCGGTTTATAAATTTCCTGTACCAATGCTGACTTACCAATGCCCGAATAGCCAGCCACCAGCAGTAATTGACGGCAACCTTGCATCACCGTATCAAACGCGGTCAAGATATGTTGAATTTCTTCCTCTCGCCCATAGAGTTTTTGGGGCAAGTGGAAATGGGTCGAAAAATCGTGTTGGGCAAGTTTGAAACCTGACCAGTTTTCAAGACCTTTTAGGTTTGCAAGAATCTGTTCCAAATCATACTTTACACCGAATGCTGATTGATAACGATCTTCCGCATTTTTCGCCATTAATTTCATCACCACTGCCGACAGAATGTGAGGAATAGCGGGATTGAGTTCGGCAGGTGACAAGGGTAATTTGGCAATATGACAATGGATTAATTCCAGATCATCTTCCGTGGAGAATGGCAGTTGATGAGTCAACAATTCATAAAACGTTACGCCCAACGAGTAAAAATCGGTGCGATAATCCAAATTCCGATTCATGCGCCCGGTTTGTTCTGGGGAAATATAAGCTAACGTGCCTTCCAGGACGTTGGGACTTTTTAGTGTGGGCGTTTCTCGTGGTAACTGCGTCGAAGTGCCGAAATCAACCACTTTCAATTGCCCAGTGTCACGATTCCAAACCAGATTGGCGGGATTAATATCTTTGTGAATAATATTGGTTGCGTGAAGTTGACCTAAACTATCCGCCGATTGGATAAAGATAGAGAGTAATTCGGTCAACGTCAAACGATTTTGCGGAATGAGCGCTTTTAAGGAATCACCACCAAAATCTTCAACAACCAGTAGCAGGGTGTTTTGATAAGGTTTCAACTCATACGCTTGAATCACGCCGGGTAATTTCAATTGAGAGAGTATCTCAAATTCGTGGCAATAGCGGGTTAATTCAGCAGGCGTGGGATAGTCAGCCTTGAGTTGTTTGAGGATGACGGGCCGCTGGTTGTCGTTACGCACGGCACGATAAACTAACGAATTGGGGCTGTCATAAATCAGTTTAGTCAGGGTATAGTTCAGTAGAGTTATCATAATCACTCATATTACGCAAAACAAATTTTCAATTACGAAAAATCAAGAACTTATAAAATTCACTCTAAAGAGTAAGTCATTGATTTATCATTCCACGAAATTTTATCTGCATAAGGTGAGATAATCAACTTCTCTATAAATTTTTCGGTAGAATTTTAGCACAATAAGATGATAGCACGGCAATATGAAGGGAAGTGTGTCCATGACCTTCGTTTTAGCCACCCTCTTTCCCGTGCCGAAACCCATCATTTCAAAATACCACAATTCTCTCATTCCCACGCACAGTAATATAGGGCGCAATGGCGTGAGCGTATTGCGCCGCATGAAAACACGATAGACCAAGCAATCCCTCTCCAATCTTTGAATTTGTCATGGGTGAACGAGATGAAGAGAGTGACCATAAATTTGGGACCAACATGCGGCGCAATACGCTCACACCATTGCGCCCTATATTAACTATGTGGTCTTTTTATAGTGCGTTAGCTGTAGAAACTCCAAAAAAAAACCGCGAGACCCTAATGAGTCCCGCGGTCTAATTTCAAGGCTGAGCGCCAGGTTTGTGTTGCCCAACTCCTGTAAGTTATGCACGATTGTATATGTTTTTAAATGCGCTAAATCAGCATAATTTCAGATCCTTTGATCTGATACTCCCTCCTAAAAAGAATTGCTTATCTCCAGTCCTTCCTTCATTTTAAATCCCACATTTTAAATCCCAATTTAAATCTCATTTTTAAAAAATCCGTCAATAATCTAAAATTAAGTGACCCTAACCTAATTAGGGGCTTAACACCTTCCTGAAATTTGTATTTCAAAGCATATACCTCCGAACTACCTTAGTCAATACTTCATTATGTATTTTAAGCAGTGGTTACTTTTTTTTTTAAAAAAATCTAAATTAATCAAGTAACTAAAATTAAAATAAGTTACAACTGGCTAAATTTGGCCAGGCATATAACATTAAGACGTACTTTAACTGGAAATCTGGCATTGATTTTGCCGATCAATTTTCGCCGACCACTGAATTCCCCTGATGCTTCAATCTCTTATCCTGCAACTTCAATCTTCTGTGTCCTAAAATTTACTTCCAGTCCCTTGGCGAATGTCGCCTTTGCAATTTTTTGTTTGCCCTCCAACAGTCTTTGTGGCTGATCTTCAAAGTTCTCTTCTCATTTATTTTCAAATACCCATTTATAATCGGAAAGTAGTTTGGTTTTATCTTATAGTGATATTCGTTTAAATTTATGCTATTCATTTTATTTATATTATAAATAAATATAAATTATAATTAAATTAGGCACAAATTGGTAATAAATTCAATTTCCCTTAAAGAGAGGAACCAATTGGAAAATAAAATCCAGAGTATCTGTCAAGGACGCGAATTGCGGTTGAAAACGCCTGACATAACGCTTCAATACGGACCAAAGATGTTCAATGGATTTAATTGCATTCAAATGGAGTGCAAATGGAGTGCAAACCTTGGTTTGCACATTCTCATTCAAATGCAAATGCAAATCAAGATTTGCACTCAGAACAGAACATTCATAGGAATATGCGATTTGAGACCGGGGAAATATGAAAATTAAAGAGGATAACTCAAAACGTTCTCCTTCTTATGTGAGGAGGGAAAATAGTAAATGTTTTTAAGCTCGTTTTTTAATCTTCAGTTTCATTAATGAACTGGTATAATCTCCAAATTATTTTAATTTAACTCAGGAGACTATTATGAAAGTTTTTCTTACCTTATTCTTGCAAATACTGATGTTTTGGTTGATAAATATCGCACAGGCCCAAATCCAGTTAGATGGCAGTCTGGGACGGTCAGATGCTTTGTTTGGACCCATCTATCAAATTAGGGCTGAGTTGGGACAGCAACGGGGTGGCAATTTATTTCACAGTTTCGAGGATTTTAATTTGGCTCGCGATGAAACTGCAATTTTCAGTGGTCCAAACACGGTGCAGACGATTATCAATCGAGTGACTGGCGGTCGAAATTCTCAGATCGATGGTATCTTACGTTCGACAATTCCCAAAGCTGATCTGTACTTTCTGAATCCTGCTGGAATCTTGTTTGGACCCCATGCCAAATTGGAAGTGGAAGGAAGTTTTCATGCCAGCACAGCTCATTACTTGCGCTTGCAAGAAGGTGGGCAATTCAATGCGCGGTCCATTCAAAATACGATCTTAACAACTGCTCCGGTGGCTGCATTTGGTTTTTTGGATGAGCATATTGCTCCGATCACTGTGATGGGTCAGGGAGAAGTCACTGAAAAATGGCAGGATCAACTCACTGGTTTGCGAGTGCCGGCAACGAAAACGGTGTCGTTGATTGGGGGAGATATTACCTTCAAACAGGGAACATTTTTTCAAATTATTTCTACTCAAAATGCCCAATCACAGTCTATTTTCACCGATTTACCCAGCCTGTCTGCTCCTTTTGGACAAATTAATGTGGCCAGCGTTGCGCAAGCTGGAGAGGTCCTGCCACACCCCATGGGACTGGATTTGTCTCCCAGTCTTTCCTCTACCAGTCAATTGGGTAATCTTACTTTGTCTGAACATACTTTGTTGGATGTCAGTGGTCCAGGGGGAGGCAGTATTTTTATACGGGCTGGACAATTTTTAGCCCAAGACAGTCGCTTGAGATCTAATACTTTAGGCAGCCAAAATGGGGGAAAAATTGATATTTGGGCTCACTCGATTGCATTGTTGGAAATGGGTAGAATTGAGGTTTATGTGGAGGGAGAAGGTCATGGCACTGAGGTAACCTTGCAGGCCACAGAATCTATAACAGCATCTTCTCTTAAAGAAGGAAAGATTGAGGGAAGCGTTCAAAATCGAGCAGGCATCGATGCCTGGTCTGGATTTTCTTCGGATAACGGTAAACAAATAGGAGACTTGGGTGATATTGTGTTGGAAGCAAAAGATATTGAATTCAAGGAGAATGCTCATATAGACAATATTACCTATGGGAATGGCCAAGGGGGAAATGTGACCGTAAGAGCCAGTAACTCGGTGGTGGTTTCCGGTATTTATTCTTCCCAAGATGTGTCTGGTTTTGGCTTGATGTCTTTTGGGGAAGGGCGAGGTGGGAATTTGTTTATTGAAGCCAAGACTATTCTTTATCGAGGCGAGACTGAAACTGTAGTGACTCCTTATGGCACTGGGAATGGAGGTAACCTTACTTTACATGCGCAGGAATTGTTGAGTTTGAGCGGGACTGGAAAACGCATGGGCATGGGAAGTCGACTGTATACCGCGAATTTTTTTGGCCAAGGTCAAGCGGGTGATATTGAAGTCGTGGCGAAAGACATTGAGATCAGCGATGGAGCAATGTTGAACGCTTCCACTTTCAGCTTAGGGAATGCTGGCAATATTAAAATTCAGGCTACGGGCAAAATCAGCGTTGCGGGGGCTGATCAATTGGGGGTTATCAGTCAAATTGCCACCAAATCCAATGCTGAAAATGAAGGCACTGTCGCCGGAAAAGGGGGGAATATTGAAATTGAGGCGGGAGAATTGGTTCTCAAAGACGGTGGCCAAATTGCAACGGGGGCCATGTCCGGTCAGTCACGACACAGTCAAGACAGTGGAGATATCACTTTGCGGGTCAAGGGGACAGTGACGTTGTCCGGGGTAAATCCTTATGGGGAAAATGCCACTGGATTTGGGGCGGGCATTTATGCAACCAGTCGCGGTTTGGCGGGCAATGCGGGTCGAGCCGGGCAGATCAATTTGCAAGCTGAGAATTTGATTATTAAAGAAGGAGCGGTCATTAAAACCAGCACCAACAATGATGCTGAGGGGGGTAATCTTAAAATTGATATTCGAGACACTCTTCGCATCAGTGGCGATGCTGCTCAGATTCCACTTAAACCTCCCGCTTTACAGCAGTTGACTTATCTGCAAACTTTTTCTCCGCGTCGTTATAATGAATCTACCAGCGGCATTTATGCGACTTCTGAAGGTATTTTGGAAAAATCGGGGAACAGTGGCAATTTGGAATTGTCAGCCAAACATCTTATAGTGACCAATCGCGGCCAAATTTCTACATCTACTGCTGGTGGGGGAAAAGCCGGGCAACTTAAAATTCAAGCTGATCAGGTACATCTTGAGAATGATGCTTTTATTGGTTCCGAAAGTCAGTTGCCGAACACGTATACAGTGGCCAATTCCCATGATCGGGATTCTCAAATATTGGTTACCGGAGATGTAATAGAAGTGGCTGATGTGGGCAATGGTAAGGCTGAGCAGTATGTATATACAGGCACGCAATTGCTTCGTATTAACCCATTATCGACAGTTGCAGACTGGGCAGCTTTACAGGATTTTTCAAAACGTTACGCTGTCAATCTGATGGGAGAAGTGATTGAAGTTCAAGATGCTGGGGAAGGTCGTCCAGCTCGTTTTTTTTATAAAGGAGGAAATTGGGTAAAAGTTAAGGATGAATCGAGTGTGACTTTGGAAAATGTGAGCGAATTGAATCAGTTGAGAAATATGTTTGAGCTGCAGAGAATGCCTTATACAGAAGGTCAGGCTTTTCATGTGAAAGACGCTGGCGATGGCAAATCTGCTGATTTTATTTATCTTGTCCGAAATTTGGGACCAAGAAATATGGCTTTTCCCATCCGCATCAAGTCTTTTACAGTGTCCGATCAAATTGCCCTGTCATCCTTGGGTGAGCAAAAATCTCTGCAAAATGGCGATTTGGCTAAGGTGGCAAGCAGTGGGGAAAGTTTTGTTTATCAAGATCAAACTTGGATCAAATTGAATCCAGCGCGCGTTGTGCCCACTCGAGCAGCTCTCCACAGTTTAAGTTTGGCGCAGACTGGGAATATTGTTCAGTGGGTTGAGGAGGAAAATCCGGCGAGTTTTATTTATTCTGGGAACGATTGGTTGCCATTGGGTCAGGAATATCACGTGTCTGACATGGCGCAACGGGACCAGTTACAGGCTCAAGAGGGAGATGTGGTGACTGTGGCGCACAGTGAAGTAGGAAAATCCAGAGCTTTTTTTTATATCAATGGTCATTGGCAAGAGCGGATTCATGGGGGCGAGACTGGATCAATCAGTCTTCAAGCTCAAGAATTGCGCTTGACCCACAGTGCCATTACCACGGAAGCAGTCAGCGCAGGCGGGGGCAGTCTCATGCTCAACGTGGGTGAATTGACAATATTGGAGCACAGTCAAATTACCACCAGTGTTCAAGGAGGACTGGAAAAAGGCGGCGATATTCTTATTGGGCATCCGAATTTTATGGTGTTAAATCAAAGTCAAATCCGGGCTCAAGCGGATGAAGGGCAGGGGGGTAATATTCGCTTGGTGGCGGAACAATATATTCCTTCTGCAAATAGCTTGGTCACTGCCTCTTCGCGATTGGGAATTGATGGGCAGATTGATATCGATTCTCCAGATATTAAGATCAGTGCCGGGTTATTGGGACTGAATAATCAGTTAAAGACCAGTCATTATTTATTGAAATCCAGTTGCGGTTTCAAAAGTTGGGAAGATTTTATAAACCGCAATACTTTTTTTGTCCACTTCTTAACCGGCAGTTCCCCTTTACCTGCCGACCTTAGATCAAGTCCTTTGTTGTTAAGAGCTCAGTTATCTATACGAAATTAGTGTATTTTTTGCATCATTAAGTAATTAATTCAAATAATTTGTCATGAAAAGTAAGTGAGGACTTTATTCTCAGAATATTATTCGCTATTATTCAGGAAAATGGATGAATAGAAGGGAGTATATTGTATTTTTCCCAATCTATACTACAAAACTTACATATGGACGCATCAAAGGCTATCCCACGGCTCAAGCTATTGATGTTTAGTATGTCCGTGGACCAGCTTATGGTGAATGTGAAGGTTTCGAATTTGCCGGTCATTTGATGATATTGTTATAGGTATGTTGCTTTATTAAATCTTTGAAAATCCAATATTTATTATAATCATGAAAAAATTATCTAGTCAAATATTGACTTATAAACAAAATAGGTATTGATCTACAAATGAAAGTTTTATACAATAGACTTACTTGCAAAAGTAGATGATGCGATAGAGATGGGATACGAAAAAATAAAAGGAAAGTTACCGTTGAAGGGGAGGCTCTAAAAGGTAGGTTGGAGTGGAGGCTTTAGCCGGTCAGCCGTAGGCATCACCCCGCATACACAAATTGCAAGGGCCTACCGCTGACCGGCTAAAGCCTCCACTCCAGGGACCGGCTAAAGCCTCTATTCCAGGGGCCGGCTAAAGCCTCTATTCCAAAGCTTCCACTCCAACATTTCTTAACTGAGGGGCAACTTTCATTTTTTCATGGTTGCATACTTTTGCAAGAGGTCTAATTTGAAAAATTTATTGATATTTATTGGAGATGCTAGTATGAATCACAGATTTATGCGTTATGCTTTGTCTACATTGATAAGCTTCATGTTAAGCTTTCCTCTAGTAGTACATGCCAGTGAAACAACATCCGGTCAAGATAAACTTAAAATCTTGATTGATACCGATCCGGGAGTAGATGATGCGTTTGCCATTTTTTGGCTAATGAGTTTGGTTAAACAAGGCTTTGCCGAAATTGATTCTATAACTACCATTGGGGGCAATGTTATCCCTCAAAAGACTTTCTTAAATGCCAGTAGAATTCTCGCACTGGGTGGCTTTGCTCATGTGGAAATAGCACGTGCTGCACGTTCTGATTACAAATGTCTAGGTGGTAGTTCTGAGGATATTTTTGGTGATGACGGCTTAGGTGGTGTAGCAATGGAATTACCAGAATCGTCGCACAACTATGATAAAGCGCGTAAAGCTGATGATTTGATTGTTGAAAAGCTAAATGCAGCACCCGGCGAAATCACTGTTGTTAGCATAGGTCCCTTAACAAACTTAGCCGCTGCTGAAGAAAAAAGCCCCGGTATTCTCGCCAAAGCCAAAGAAGTGGTGATTATGGGGGGTGCTTTTCGTTATCGTGGCAATATGACTTCTCATGCGGAGTTTAATATCCATTGCGATCCCAATTCAGCTCAGACCGTATTCAAGAGTAGAAATGATACAGTCATCTTACCCTTGGATGCAAGTCATAAGATTCTTGTTACCGAAGAACAAGCTAATTCCATCCTTGAAACTAACCCGAGCAGCAAAATAGCTCAATTTATTAAAAAATTTAATAGTTTTATGGTGCTGAGTACATTAAGCAGCAGAGACAGTCATGGTATTCGTGGTTTTCTTGTGCATGACGCATCTGTTTTGTTTTATTTGTTTTACCCGGAAACTTTGATGAATATCCGCCGAGCCGAAGTTAATGTAGAGACCAAAGGCCAATTTTCAATTGGACAAACTCTTATTGGTGAGAGGCATTTCGCTAAACCAGAGGCCAATTCTTGGGTTGTTTTGGACGTGGATGAAGTTAATATGTCAGCTATTTTAGTTGAGGACTTAAAAACGCTGGTATCACTCGACGGTTCAAAGAGCGGGAATTAAGAAGGGAAAAGTATGCTTTTATTTGGCGCGTTTCTAAGTGGGGTTGCTTTATACGTTGGAACATCAATTAAAAAACAACGTATAAACTCTAAACGTATAAACTCCCGTAGAAAAAAATTATCCAATCAAAACAAACAAATCTTAACTCAGCAACAAAATGAGAAAGAGATTAATACTAATCTGGCTTTTTCAGCAGCTATATTGGCACTTACCATAAGCAGTCAAATTTTTCCCATACTCCTACCAATTTGTATGGTAGGGTTGACCTATCTAAATATGCCCTTTATTGTGCGCGGCTATAAAGAGCTTTTTCAGAAAAGGGAAATTAAATCAGGCGTCCTTGATGCCACCATAGCACTTGTCTTATTAGTATCGAAATATTTCTTTGCAATGGCTTTATTTTTTATTTTTTATTATACGAGCCAAAAGTTATTGCTGAAAACCCAAGATAAATCTAAACAAAGTTTGATTAATATTTTAGGTGAAGTTCCCCAGTTTATTTGGGTCGCAGTAAATAACGTTGAAGTGCAAACCTCATTTGACAAACTGCAAATAGGTGATATTGTTATCATTTATGCAGGAGAAATGATTCCTATAGATGGCGTGATTATGGAAGGCATAGGCAGCATAGATCAGCATAAACTCACTGGCGAAGCGCAACCTGTAGAAAAAATGGAAGGTGATCTGGTTTTTGCTTCAACCATGTTAATATCTGGCAAGTTGTATATCCGTGTTGATAAAACAGGAAAAGAAACAGTTGCTGCTAAAATAGGTCATATTTTAAATCATACCGTGGATTATAAATCCACTCTTGAATCCAGAGGCGAAATAATTGTTGATCAAACTGCTATACCAACTTTATTAATTGCGGCCATTACTTTACCTATTTTAGGGGTTAAAAGTGCGGCTGCTGCTTTGATGGCTTCTTTTGGTTACAATATACGAATTATAGCCCCTATCAGTATGCTTAATTACATCAAAATAGCCTCAGAAAAAGGAATTCTAGTAAAAGATGGACGTGCCTTAGATTTGTTAAAAACTGTTGATACAGTTGTATTTGATAAAACAGGAACCTTAACGCAAGATCAACCAGCAATAGGTAAAATTCATTGTTGTTCTACCTATACTGAACAGGAAGTACTTTGTTACGCCGCCACAGCTGAATATAAGCAAACCCATCCAATTGCCAGAGCAATTCTGCTGGCCGCAAAAGAACGAAATTTACAATTATTTTCTGTTGATAAGACCAACTATGAAGTAGGCTACGGTCTAAAGGTTAAATTGGAAGATGAGATAATTCGAGTAGGTAGCGCAAATTTTATGGAATTAGAAAATATTCCTATTCCAATAAGCATCAGCGATATTCAAGCTCACTGCCATGAGCAAGGTAATTCTCTAACCTATATTGCCGTTAATAAACAATTGATTGGTACTATTGAAATAGTGACAACTATTCGTCCTGAAGTCAAGCAAGTTATTAAAAAATTAAAACAAAATGGTATGAGAATTACAATTATTTCAGGTGATCGTGAAGAACCTACTCGACAATTGGCAAAAGAACTGGGGGTAGATGATTATTTTGCTGAAACTTTACCGGAAAATAAAGCTGCTTTAATCAAGCAATTCCAAACAGAGGGAAAATCGGTTTGTTTTGTAGGAGATGGAATCAATGATTCTATTGCTCTAAAAACTGCTCATGTTTCAATTTCATTACATGGTGCATCTACTATCGCTACAGATACTGCTCAAGTTGTTTTTATGGATAAAAGTTTGGTTCATTTACCAGATTTGTTTTATTTAGCCAATGAACTTGATAAGAATATGAGAAATAATTTAGCCATCACTATTATTCCCGGCATTATTTGTATTGGTGGCGTTTATTTTTTAAATTTTGGCATTATTGCAGCAACACTGTTGTACAATGCAGGCTTGGCAGTTGGTGTTGCAAATGCAATGTTACCAGCTATCGAAAATTCTAACACCAAACTAATTGAGGGATCAAAGAAATGAACAAGAATTATACACAAATCACAGAAAAAGTTAAGAATTATATCAGGGAAAAAGCAGGGTCTAGCCAAGTTTTAATAGGCTTAAGTGGTGGCATTGACTCCTCGTTGCTTTGTCTATTGGCAATAGAAGCATTGGGCAGTGATAAAGTCAAGGCATTGACTGTTAGAACTTCTAGTACTTCTGAAAGCGAAGAAAATATCGAGCTTGTCCAAAGTTTTGCCAAAGAGCATAATTTGCAACTTGGTGTTGTTTCAATAGAAGAAGTGCGTAAAGATGTGATTAAAAACCTTGGTTTTAATCTCGGCAGTTACAGGGACATCTCCACTATGGATGCAAGGCTCATAGGTCTTATGATCCAAGAGACTACCCGTAAGGAAGGAAGAATTTGTCTGGGAACTATTAATGGCACGGAAAGATTGACCGGTTGGTATCCAAAAGGTTCCCTGGTCGGTGATTATAGCCCTCTAGGCGGAGTATTTAAAATGCAGGAAAAAGGAATGGCAAAACAACTGGGACTGGATCATTTGATTTCTACCATTTCAGAATCTGCGGGTAGGATTTGTTCTGTATCTTGCGTTGCTGGTTCTTGTGTTGAACTTGAGGGTGTCAAATATGTAGACCTGGATGAGATTTTGTACACCTACGAGACCTCCAGCAAAGCAGACCTGTATGCCAATCTCATGAAATTGGATATAAAGCAAAATATTATTCTAACCGTACTGGAAAGGGTTTCTTTTATTGCGCATAAGATGGATGTTTTCCCCGATTATTGCCGGGTGAATTTTTAATATATGGGTATTAAACTACTCTTTGTTGACATGGAGGGAACGGTCTTTTCAAAGCAACAAGTTGAGTTTGGTCCTGGTGAACTTAATCATGAGCATTATAGCCTGTGGCTGAGATTAATGCGTGAATTAGGTTCACTTGCCTTGATCGATAACGAAAAAACTGTTATCAAATGGGATTCAGGTGAATATAGAAGTTACTTGGATTGGATAGATGATTGTCTTGAAATTTTTAAGAAATATGGCTTGACAAAGTCCATGTTCGATAACGCTATTGACAGTATTCCATACAATCCAGGTGTGGAGGAAACTTTTAAAAATCTTCACCAACAAGGAATCAAAACGGCAATTATTTCAGGTGGTTTTGTTGATCAAGCAAGACGCGCTCAACAACACCTGAAAATAACTCATTCTTATGCTTCGGCAGATCTTTTTTGGACCCCAGACGGTACACTGGAACATTGGAATATTCTGCCTTCAGATTTTCAAGGCAAAGTTGAATTTATGCATTTACTCATGAAAGAATACCAATTCAGCCGAGAAGAATGTGCTTTTATAGGAGATGGAAAAAATGATGTATTCATTGCCCAAGAAGTGGGTAAATCCTTCGCCTATCAAGCACATCCTGAGTTGTGTGCAGTCGCTACGCATTCAGTAGAAGAGTTTATGGAAATTTCACAGTGGATTTCCTGAATTTAATTCCCTTCAATTAAGTAGACAGAGGATTTTTATTGGGATATGGAAAATATTAAAGACGGTGATGAAATAGTCCATAAAGGTTATTTAACTCTGGTTAAAAGAAATTTTAATGGAAAATTGCACGATATTGTTGTTTGTAAAGACAGTGTAATCTTACTTTATCTTGATGAGGAAGATCATGTTTATCTTGCCAGACAATTCAGCCCCGGACTTGACCATTATGTTTTGACCTTGCCTTCAGAAACTTTAGACAAACCTGGTTTAACACCAAAGGAAGTTGCAGCTGAAGGGTTAGAAGAAGAATGCGGAATAAAAATTGACGTAGATAAAATTCATTACGTTGGCAGACTTTATTCAAGCGTTGGCCATGATACTGAAGCGACTCACATGTTTGCTTTTACCGGAATCGGAGAACAGGTGGGACAAAAACTAGATGACGGAGAAGATATTCATGTTGTAAAAATGTCATTTGATGATTTATACCAAATGGTTATGAGAAATGAGATCCATGATGCAAAAACAAACTATTTGGTTTTATATGAAAAGCTACGGAGATTGGGAGAAATTGGCTAAAGTTTATTTAGACCTCTTACAAAAGTATGCGATCATGAAAAAATGAGAGTTGCCCCTCGGTTAAGATACGTTGGAGTGGAGGCTTTAGCCGGTATACTGGAGTGGAGGCTTTAGTCGGTCGGCGGTAGTCCATTGCAATTTGTGTATATGGGGTGGTGCCTACGGCTGACCGGCTAAAGCCTCCACTCCAATGCACCTTCTAGACCCTCCATTCCGGCTAAAGCTTCCACTCCAATGTACCTTCTAGACCCTCCATTCCGGCTAAAGCCTCCACTCCAATGTACCTTCTAGACCCTCCATTCTGGTCCCCTTCACCTATCGATCTTAAACCAGGTCCCTTATTATCAAAAGCTCAGTTATCCATATAAAATTAATGGATTTTTGCATTATTGAGTAATTAATTCAAATAATTTGTCATGAAAAGTAGGTGAGGACTTTATTCTCAGAACATTATTCGCTATTATTCAGGGAAATGGATGAATAGAAGGGGTATATTGTATTTTTCCCAATCTATACTACAAAACTTACCTACTTTAGGTAAGCTATCCATCTTGAAAGCCTTCTTTTTACGCAGAAATATCAAGTATGAAGTAGAAGGTACTTTTAACCTTTTTAAGGAGTTAATACCTCATGAAGACAGTAAATGGGTACTCCAGCTTAGCCTCAACACTGGTCATATCTACCCTGTGTCTGGGATCAGCTGCTTGGGCTGCCCTGCCAGATACCGGACAGGACAAGTGTTATGGTGCGAATAGCACGGAGATCGCTTGTCCCGAGCAAGGAGCAGCCTTCAGTGGCCAAGATGCCAAGTATGTTGGAAATGCACCCAGTTATACCGATAATCAGGATGGAACTATTACTGACAATGTCACCGGGCTGATGTGGCAGCAAGAGCCTGATTTTAATGACGATGGCATTATTAATCAGCAGGATAAGAAGACTTTTGCAGCAGCCAATGATGACGCTGCCACCCTTGATCTGGGGGGGCATACAGATTGGCGACTGCCCACCATTAAAGAACTGTATTCCCTGATCGACTTCAGTGGCACTACAGGCACTGCCGATCCTTCCAGCACGACAGTTCCAGCCGATGCAGTCCCTTATATAGATACGGATTACTTTAATTTTGAATACGGGGATACCGCTGCTGGAGAACGTTACATAGATGCTCAGTACTGGTCCAGTACAGAATATGTGAGTACCACTATGGACGGAGCAGCCACCGCTTTCGGCGTTAATTTTGCCGATGGACGCATCAAAGGTTATCCTACGACTCAAGCTACTGATATTCGTTATGTCCGTTATGTTCGTGGCCCAGCCTATGGTGAAAATGAATTTGTCGACAATGCTGATGAGACCATTACTGACAACAGTACTGATCTGATGTGGTTGCAAAAGGACAGTGGCTCTTTTGAGACCGGTTATACCAACGAGTATGAGACTCCAGCCGGCAGTCTTAATTGGGAACAAGCCCTAGGTTGGTGTGAAGGTTTAGAATTCGCCGGTCATGATGACTGGCGTTTGCCCAATGCCAAAGAGTTGCAAAGCTTGGTGGACTACACTCGTTCCCCAGATACCACAGACTCGGCTGCTATCGATCCCTTGTTCAGTGCCACTAAATTGGAAAAAGGTACCAATAACAGTGGTGTTCCCAACTATCCCTATTACTGGAGTAGCACCACCCATTTAGATGGTCCAGACTTCGCCGTCTACGTTGCGTTTGGTGAGGCCCAAGGGTATATGGAACTTCCCAACGCCACTACAACCGGTCAACAACTGTATGACGTTCATGGCGCTGGTGCTCAACGCAGTGATCCTAAAGCGGGCGATCCCACTCCTTACCAAGGTGAAGGAAATGGTCCTCAAGGTGATGCAATCAGCATTTACAATTTTGCCCGCTGTGTGAGAGACAATGCAGAAGAGGAAGTTTTGAACAATCTGCCCACCGCTGCCAATGTCGCCATAAGTGGTACACTGGTGGAAGGTGAAACTTTAACTGGCACGTATGAATATGCCGATGCCGACAATGATCCTGAAACTGGCAGTACTTATGAATGGTATCAAGCTGACGATGGGCAGGGTACCAATGCAACAGCTATTGCCGGAGCGACCACCCCTACTTACCTGTTAACTGCGGCTGAAGTGGGCAAATTCCTGCAATTTTGCGTCACAATTTCAGATGGCAAAACCATCGGTCCGGCTACTCAGGAAAAAAATTGGGCAGACTTGACTGCGGAAGAACAAGCCGCTGCTGCTGAATTAGGGTATACAGAAGCCTATTGGAATTCCCCTGAAACTGCTTCTACTCCTAATGCTTCTACTGAGGAAGTGCGTCAACCGGCTGCTGGGGAAGATTTAGGTGAGTTCTGGAATGGCTTCCAGTGGAGTGAATTGACCGCTGCTGAACAAGCATTGTGGGCTGCATTGGGTTGGACTGAAGGCTATTGGACACAGTATTTTGACTACCTTGCGAAAGGTAAAGGTAAAACATGCAGTGCTTGGTCCACGGCAGTAGCCAGCGCCACCACGGAACCACCAGTTGCAGAAACTCCTTTAAACAACCTGCCCAGCGCCGGTCAAGTCGCGATCACCGGTACTTTGGAAGAAGCTCAAACCTTAACGGGGACCTATCAATATTCTGATGCTGACAATGATCCCGAAAGTGGGACTACTTTCCAATGGTATCGCGCAACCGATGCACAGGGTACAGGTTCTACGGCTATTGAAGGCGCAGTGGCAACCACCTATGCTTTAACCTCAGCTGAAGTTAACCAATCCCTGCAATTCTGCGTCAGTGTTTCTGACGGTAAAATTGTGGGACCAGCCAGTGAAGGAAAAACTTGGGCAGAGTTAACCGCTGAGGAACAAGCGGCAGCCACTCAATTAGGATACAACCAACTCTATTGGGATGTTAAGCAAACTCCAATAACAGCATTACCGCCTCCTGTTACAGGCGTTCGTCATCCTGCAATCGGTGAAAGTTTAGAAGACTTTTGGAACGGTTTTCAATGGGCTGAGTTGCTTCCCGACGAGCAAAATTTGTGGGGACAATTGGGCTGGAATGAAGGCTATTGGGTGATGTACGCAACTTATGTCAACGAAGGAACCGTATGCAGTGCATGGTCCCAACCCGTGGCTGGATTGACTCCACCTCCACCAGTGGATACTGAAATTCCACCTCCACCAGTGGACACTGAAACTCCACCTCCACCAGTGGACACTGAGATTCCTCCAGTTATCAGTCCTCCTCCTGTCAGTCCCCCTCCTGTCAGTCCTGCAACTCCAGTAGTGACTTCCAGTTCGCTGGCGCCACCTTCTTGCGCATTAAGTAACAATACCCTAAATTGTTTGTACAAAGGCAACGGTCAAACTTTGACTAACACGACTTTGACGGCAACCGCCAATGTTTCTAATGTAGTATTCGCAGGCCAAATTAACAACGCCGGTTGGGTGAGCAATGTGACCATTGCCAGCGGTGCCACTCTTAAGGGTGGAACTTTGACGGGCTTCATCAAGAATCAAGGTACTTTGACTGATATTGAATTCAAAGGTGCCTCGATCACGGGAGGCGTTTTGATGGGCACAATCAAGAGCATACGCAGTGGCTTCCTGATTGATGTGGTATTGGGCGCCAGTGCCCGTATCAATGGCGGTAAACTCAAAGGAACAATCAAAGGGGACTGCCAAGCGCCTGCGCTGTTGGAAAATCTTGTCATTACTCGTGGGACCAAAGTGTATTGCGCTACGGAAGGTAGCAATGTCACTTTTGAGGATGAAGACGGTGCCATTGTATCTGAAGATCCCGATGGAGAATCTGATCCTGATGACGGTGAAAATGAGCTTCCACCAGTCGTTGAGATTCCCGATCTGCCAGAATTGGGAGCAGCAGTTGCCACCGATAAAGAGGGTGTTGAAGTCAAAACCAGCACTAACTTTAAGGCGGGTATTTCAGTCAATGATGGGGAATTTGAGACCACAGTCACAGCCAAGAAACTCAGTGATGTTTTGGACATCCAAAGTGCGATGGCTGTAGATGCAAAAGATGTGGGCACGAAGGTGGATATTGTGGTCTATGCCACTTATCAAGCCACGGCTCAAGATGAGCCCGTGTATCTGATGTTAGATGGGAATCGTGGCTACCACCTGTGGGATCAAGATGCAGCCAATTTGGTGGCCTTTGAATCCGAGGTCACTTTGGGAGAAGCCCAACTGATTGAAATTTATCGGGGCATCTTATTGTACGGTGGCATTCTCAATGTCAACTTTGGCTATCGGAAAGCCAATGGCACAGTTGTGCTAAGTTCTGATGGGGTCGAAATCAATCTCGACGATTAGAAGAAGTTCGTTCCTCTAATCTCTTCTACAAACCTGACCGGTTTTTAAGATCGGTCAGGTTTTTTTGTGATGGCATTAAAAAACCGGTCAGGTTTAAAGACCTGACCGGTTTAAGTCAGTGACACAGTGAGTTGAATTGCTCAACTACTCAGTTGCGCTGGTCCCTTCAGTCACAACAGTCTCTTCTGTTGTTCCAGTCTCTTCCGTTGTCACCGTGGGCTCTATATCCACAAGTGCCGCATCATCCAGTTGAAAACGGGAAAAATCACTGTCTGGAATCACGCTTAAATTGGCTGAATACACGCCCAATAAATTACCGACATCATCTTTCAAATCGACCAAGGGAATATGCAACAACCCAGTCCCCAAGCCCACATTGGCATGGACGGGGGGAGAACAAATTGGGCAGATTGGACATTCTGTAAATCCTTCTGGCATCACTTCTGTTTTAAACCAATTCTCAGGGACTTCACAATTGTTGTGGAACCGAATCCAACTTAAAGTTGTGGGATGTTGACCATACACTTCGCCCTCCTCACAATTGACAGCAGGTACGGGTGCACTGGGTGCTCCAACTCGAACTTGATAACGACGCCCTACCACTCCGGGCACGGTGACTTCTTTAACAGATGCTTCCTCGGTCTCACATTGGCAATCCTCGGTATTGACAAACGGTTCAACTCGCAAATAATAAACTCCGGTGGGCAAATCCAGCGATAAAGTCTCTGACATTTGAGTGGAAGCCATAGTCTTGCTGGCGGCTTCGCCATAACCCACTAAACTGAATGACCAACCGCTTTGGGTGTCACTGGATGGAGTTTCCTGCGTCAATAGAATGGTCACGGTGTCTGGTTGAGTTAAGCTGAAGCGATAAAAATCCACATCTCCCACCGCAGAAAAATTAGCCCCATAAGTCTCATTCAGCACCATGGCAGTTGCTTTTTCAGACACGCCATTGGGCTCTTTCTCATAGAACTCACTTTCTTCCCAGACGTTCTCAAAGCTAACTTCTTTCTTGGGATAGACGGTATCGCTCAAAGAGGAGACTTTGTAGTAATAATTGCCCTGCGACAATCCCACTTCAAAACGAGTCTCTATGGTGGTTTCTGGCCATTCCAAAGTATATAAGCTATTGCCCAAATCTCTTTCTGAATAAAAATTCACCCGCCATCCAGAGTTAGGATCAATGCCTGGCGGATCTCGTTGACTCAATTTTACCAACAGATTGCCGGATAAAGCACGGGCTGGATTCTCATTGTCCCGCACCCGCACCCTAAAAAATTGCTCATCTTTTGCCGATGTTAAAGTGATCCGCTTTTTACCAGTTAACGTAAAATTACCTGCAGTTTCCAACGGATTGGTCTCTTCTTGGGCCAGTGTGGCGCCCGACCAACTCACCAAAAATACTCCCAAAAGGGAAATAATGCTCAAATTGACTCGATTTAATCGAGTGCCTATTCGGTACATAACATGACCTCATCATAAATTAACGTACAATTAATCAATTGACTCAAAAACCAATTTCATTATACCGCACTATTGAATTATTGAACAAGACAAATCTCATGAAACTGGAACGTTAAATTTTTATAATCCTTCAATTAGAATTTTGATTTTTAGGCCCCAATTTGTAATAATCAACCTTCACCTCCCACAAATGATAGGTGAAGTTATTTACTTTAACTCAGGAGAAAATCATGTCAGAAACCAAAATCTATGAAGTCTTACCCCACATTCGCCAACACGCCCTTATCACCGAAGAGCAGTATCAGGACATGTATGCCCGCTCCATCAATGACTCGGACAACTTTTGGGCGGAGCAAGCTCACCAATTTGTCACCTGGTTTAAAACCTGGGACAAAGTACAAGATTGGAACTACCCAGAAGGCAAAATCCGCTGGTTTGAAGGAGCTCAGCTCAACATTGCCTACAACTGTGTTGATCGGCACTTAGAGACGCGGGGCGATCAAGTGGCCATCATTTGGGAAGGTGACGATCCCAAAACGGACAAAAAAATCACCTACCGGCAACTGCATGAACAAGTCTGCCGTCTTGCCAACGTACTCAAGGCTCAGGGCGTTAAAAAAGGCGATCGAGTTTGCATTTACCTCCCCATGATTCCCGAAGCTGCCGTTGCCATGCTGGCCTGCGCTCGCATTGGCGCCGTTCACTCCATTGTTTTTGGTGGATTTTCTCCCGAAGCCCTCAAAGATCGCATTCAAGATTCCCAATGCGAACTCGTCATCACTTCCGATGAAGGATTGCGAGGAGGACGGGGAGTACCCCTAAAAGCCAATGTTGACAAAGCGCTTACTGAGTGTCCCACAGTCAAAAAAACCCTGGTCGTCAAACACACAGGCAATCGTATCAACTGGTATGACGGTCGAGATCTGTGGTACCATGAAGAAACCCAAAAAGTCAGCCCCGCCTGCCCTGCCGAACCCATGGATGCCGAAGATCCCCTGTTCATTCTCTACACCTCCGGCTCTACCGGTAAACCCAAAGGCGTCCTACACACCACAGGCGGCTATTTGTTGTACACGGCCATGACCCACAAATACATTTTTGACTATCATGACGGAGATATTTACTGGTGCACCGCAGACGTAGGTTGGGTCACCGGCCACTCCTATATCGTTTACGGTCCTCTGGCCAACGGTGCCACCACTCTCATGTTTGAAGGCATTCCTTCTTATCCGGACTTCAGTCGCTTCTGGCAAGTCGTTGACAAACATCAAGTTAACCTGTTTTATACCGCACCTACCGCCATTCGAGCACTCATGAGCAAAGGAGACGCCCCGGTCAAATCCACCAGTCGCCAGAGTCTCCGAATCTTAGGCAGCGTGGGCGAACCCATCAACCCCGAAGCCTGGGAATGGTACTATCATGTCGTAGGAGATGGACGTTGCCCCATCGTCGACACCTGGTGGCAAACCGAAACCGGAGGCATATTGATCACTCCTCTACCTGGCGTCACTCGTTTAAAACCTGGCTCAGCCACTCATCCATTTTTCGGCGTGGTGCCGGCTCTGGTCAGCAATGAAGGAGAAGTCTTGGAAGGTGCAACGGAAGGCAATTTGGTCATCACCCGTCCTTGGCCCGGTCAAATGCGCACTGTATTTGGCGATCACCAACGCTTCATTGACACCTACTTCAAAACTTATCCAGGGACCTACTTTACTGGTGACGGTGCTCGCCGAGATGAGGATGGTTATTACTGGATAACCGGACGAGTTGATGACGTCATCAACGTTTCTGGACACCGTTTGGGAACTGCAGAAGTCGAAAGCGCCTTGGTTTTACATCCAGCTGTTGCCGAAGCTGCAGTGGTTGGCTATCCTCATGACATCAAAGGTCAAGGCATCTACGCCTATGTCACCTTGATGACGGGAATTGAACCCAGTGAAGAACTGCGCAAAGAACTGATCAGAAGCGTGCGTGAAGAAATTGGTCCCATTGCCACCCCAGACGTCATTCAATGGGCGCCAGGCCTGCCCAAAACCCGTTCTGGCAAAATTATGCGGCGTATTCTGCGAAAAATTGCCGCCAATGAAGTCAGCAATTTGGGCGACACTTCGACTCTAGCCGATCCCAGTGTGGTTGACAACTTAATTAACCACCGCGCCAACAAATAACTATGTTCCCTTAAATCTGTTTGGGTGGGGCTTTGGGTCCCACCCATTTTTGTTCTCATCCACCGGATAGGCATTATATCAGTTTTGTAAAGGAACTGATTCACGAAAAACAGATTTATTCTAAAGAAATAAGAGGTTACTTACATCAATTGCTGGATAGCAGATTAATTGCTGATACGGTATTGCCATTACCTATGCAAGGTAACCGTCTGCAACGCATTGAGCTCCTATTCGTCAGTTTTGGTAGGATGGACAACCCGTTGCCCACTTTGCCACTAGGTGAACATCAGGTTTGAATCCAGAATTGAAAGGATGACTAAGGCGCATCTTTTCGCGACGTAACACACCCTCCTCCCTAATCTATCTCCTCAAAAAGTATTGAATCCCCCCCAACCCCATGCTATAATTTCCCCTCTAATCCTCCTTCCAACCCTTCTTCCAAACTTCTTAATCAAACCTTCATGTCCCCCCACCTACAAACCCTCCTCCAATTCTTCAGCCTGATCGGCTGGATTGCCCTACTCCCCATCCTCGAAAAACTCTGGCCCATTTACCCCCAACCCTTCCTACGATGGGGTCTCATCAGCGACGTCATCTACACCTACCAAAATCATTTCCTCCAAATCGTCACCCTTGCCGCCTCCCCCGTTATTTTAGAAAGCCTGGTTGCCCTCGCCTTCTACACCCACTTCTTCGATCCCACCGGCCAAGCCTTCCTCCAAAACGCCCTACTTGATCAACCTCTCTGGCTCAACCTCCTGGTCCTCATCATCACCGGGGAAACGGCTTTCTACATCGTTCACTACTATTTCCACAAAGTCCCAATACTCTGGGAATTCCACAAAGTCCACCACAGTTCTACTCTCTTAGACTCCTTCTCCACCAGCCGCTTTCACATCCTAGAACGCATCGCCTTCAGCGCTCCCAACATCTTTGCCATCATCTACCTCGGTGCCACCCCCACCGCCCTGCTCATCTACTTCTTCTTCCGCGCCTTCATGGACCGCTACATCCACAGCAATCTGAATGGTCCCCGCTGGACCCACAAATTCATGATCTCCTCCCCCCACTTTCACCGCTGGCACCATGCCACCGATCGAGAAGCCTGGGACACCAACTTTTCCGGCAACTTCATCTTCCTGGACATCCTATTTGGGACCGCCTACGATCCCCCCCCCGAACAAAAACCAGCCCCTCGAGAATTCGGCGATCCCCACTACACCAATAACTTCATCCTACACCAAATCCAACCTTTCATCGGTCTCTACCAACGCTTCAAACGCCACTTCAAAACAACTGAGAAACCAGCAACATGACCATCTACTTTCTGATCCTCCTCATCTGGCTACTCTCCATCACCCTAACCCTTGCCCTTTTCAAAATATGGAAATACCCCTCTCGCTTCCGAGAAATGGCCATCAATCTCAGCCTATTCACCCACGTCTGCCTGGTCCTGGCCATCATCATTGAAGTTAGTTCCTACCTCTTCATCATCCAATCCGACAGCTTCAGTTTCACCCTGGCCAACCAACGTTGGTTCCAAACCCACTGGCAGCCAATCAATCGCTTAGGTTATCGGGACCCAGACTATTCCCAAGAAGAACTGGATACTAAACGCCTCATCCTCGTAGTCGGCGATTCATTTGTTGCCGGGCAAGGAATTCCCAACTACCAACATCGATTTTCCAACCGCTTGCAAGCCCAATTGGGAAACAATTGGCTGGTGGCTAATGTGGCCCAGGTTGGTTGGAGCACCACAGAACAGTATCAAGCCATTCTCAACTACCCCTATAAACCAGCGCTTATTATACTCTCTTACTTCATCGACGACATTCGAGCCGCTGCCCTTAAAAGTGGAGAATCCTTTAAATTCAAAAACTTAGCCTCACTTCCTTCCCAACCAGTTCTCAATTGGCTCATTGGCAATTCCCACTTCCTCAATTATTTCTATTGGCAATGGTACCGCTATCACAATCAACAACCTGAAGATCGCTACTGGCAATACCTGCGCCAATTTTACGCCACAGGTCCCGCTTGGGAACTTCACAAACAGGAATTGACTCAACTCGCCAAATACACCCAACAAACTCAAATCCAACTGCTGCCCATCCTATTCCCAAACTTGGTTGCAATCGACTCCAGTCAACCCATCTTGCAACAAATTACCCAGCTGTTTAATGAGTTACAACTCACTCCCCTCAATCTAACTCCTTTATTTATTAATCATTCTCCAGCCACTCTGATTGTCAATGCCACAGATGCCCATCCCAACGAGCAAGTTCATCAGTGGGTGGCCGATGAACTCTTTAAACAGTTGGCCACACTGAACATTCATCCATAATTCCCAAATTGCCACTCACCCCAAATTTCTTTGCATATCCAATTTTCGTAACAATCTGCGATCCAGATACACAAAACCCAACATCCAAATCACAAACATGCCCCCAAACCCGAACACTATCGTCAACCCTGACAATTGACTGACATTGGGCAAAGGCAAAGCAATCGGTCTCATCACCACTTCATCCGGATTACCAGTAGTCGGGACTGTGTACAAATACAAATCTCGACTCATGGGCACAAATACCATGGCTTGCATTGTGCGAGTCTCAAAAATAGCCTGCTCCTGTTGCTGTCGATCCAACATAATCTTAATGATATCGTGTGGAGAAGCCGGCTGTTTATCACTAAAATGAGCCAACTCCCGAAAACGTTGCCAACGTAACACATTATAACTGTCATAACAGTTGGCAGGATTTTCCTGTAACCCAAAACAATTCACCACAGCCATTTGATCCGGCTTGTCCCACAATAATTCTGTTCTCAAGGGACTGTTCACTTCCCTCACTCGACTCTGCGCACCAATGGGCTGCTCTAAAACCTGCACTGTTTTCCCATCAGCCAACCATACATTATGAGAAGATCGATAACTTTGATCAGACAATAAGGCCACAGCTTCCCGAACTGACTTGGCCTGTTGCAACACCGTTCGCAACTGCACAATTGCCCAATGACTGGCCGCCATTGAAACCTCATCTACATGGGTGCTATAATTGACCGGAGCAGCCACATACCCTGCAAACAGTCCCTGATGATTAAAACCACTAAACACACTGATTGTCCCCGCAAAACCGAGATTAACCACGGTTTCATACTCATAATGATACAAGGTGATGGCGGCCAAACTTCGCAATTTCTCATTGGAAAATTGTGCCCAGTTTCTACCCACAATGGGACCAGAGACCGTAGAAATATTTCCCAACACGGCAAAACCAGAAGCAGTATTGTCTGTTTGCAACTCCGGCAAAAATTGCAACACCCACGCCTCATGAACTGACAACTGACCATCACCTAACTGATCCTCAGCAACCAATTGCCAAGTTTTTACCATAGCCACCACCTCTTGCTGAAAAGGCAGATCCAATGAATTTAAACTGGGCAACACCTGTTTTTCTAAAAGTTCCGCAAACTGAGCTTGACCCATCGCCTCATGCAAATAAGCATCATAACGTTGTTCAAGATCCGGAAAACGTTCCTTGACCAACCGACCCAATTCACTGCCGATATCACTGGGACTGCGATCAGCTGCCGATATGGAAAAAATCGGAATCTCGGGCTCATCAACTTTTGGCAACTGGGTTTGAGCCTGACTCAATCCTGCCACAATACCCAACAAACCACCGCACAAATAACCAACAAATCCTCGCATACTATCATTCTCCAACCAAATTCACCCTAACTATTAATGAGAACACTCTCCTATTAGACCTGCCA
The DNA here is from genome assembly GCA_020721005.1 of Thiomargarita sp. Classification (GTDB taxonomy): domain Bacteria; phylum Pseudomonadota; class Gammaproteobacteria; order Beggiatoales; family Beggiatoaceae; genus DYNP01. The sequence goes on along the minus strand of DYNP01000017.1, from coordinate 27,501 downwards.
AATTTTAACACTCTATCCACTCTCTTGGCGCTATACCTAATCTGCCAAATTACAAATAGGGAACTGCCGGCCAAGCAAGATAGGCAACTTCTTTTCGTTACCCACCACCTCAACCGATATCCTATCGAACTCAGGTTACCCCAATTCATCATGTCAGAACTCAATCCCTTACACCCCCTGCTCCACGATTCCCTACCCCTTGGACAAACTTGGAAAAATTTACAGGGCAGCAGTCTCGCTCTGGTCTTAAGCCATTTAACTGAACAATACCCGGTCATTGTCATCACCCCAGATTCCCTCTCTGCTCAACGGCTGCTCACCGACTTTCAATTCTACACCTCAGCCCATGCCCTCAACTTTCCAGACTGGGAAACCCTGCCTTATGATGGCTTTTCCCCTCACCAAGCCATTGTATCTGAACGCTTAGCCACCCTCTTCCAACTGCAACTGTTGAAAACCGGCCTGCTGGTCCTACCAATCACCACCCTGATGTATCGACTGCCTCCCAAAGACTATGTGTACACCCACAGCCTCCTGCTTAAACAAGACCAAATTCTCAGCCTCGACCAATTGCGCTCCTACTTACAACACAGTGGTTACCGCACAGTTTCCGAAGTGGTAGAACCCGGAGAATTAGCCCTGCGCGGCGGATTGCTCGACATTTATCCCATGGGCAGTCTCATTCCCTATCGTATTGATTGGCTTGACGATCAAGTGGACAGCATTCGCACCTTTGACCCAGAGACCCAACGCTCATTAGCCAAAGTCACCTCTATCCAGCTATTGCCGGCTCGAGAATTCCCTTTGACCTCAGAAGCCATTACCCTATTTCGTAGTCAATGGCGGACAGAATTTGGTCGAGACCCCACCCAATGCCCCACTTATCAAGACGTTAGCAGAGGAATTGCTCCCGCAGGCATCGAATATTATCTTCCCCTATTTTTTCAACACAGTCAAACCCTATTTGACTACCTACCCAAAAACAGCATTCTCTTGACCTATCAGAGTGTATTAGAAGCCGCTGACCAATTCTGGAAAATGACCCAGGAACGCTATGAACTGTTGCGCCATGCTCCAGACTTTCCCATTTTAACTCCCACCAAATTATTTTTACAAACCCATCAAATATTTGCTGCGATCAAAAATTACCCCCACATTCGTCTCACCGAAACCACCGCCTCTCCTCACGCTTCCGACCAACACTTTACCACCGCCCCTTTGCCTCCCCTGACCCTGGAAACTCGTCACACCACAACCCCCAATTGTCTAACTGAATTCTGTCACCATTTCCCTGGACGCATTCTGATCACCGCAGAAACCACTGGGCGGCGCGAAATACTGTTGGAACTACTTCGCAAATGGCAACTCCAACCCAACCTTGTCGAACACTGGTCAGACTTTCTCACTCACACTGACCGCCTCTGTTTAACCGTTTCCAAACTGGAACAAGGTTTTCTCATTCCCCTTCCCGATTCCCCCGTAGCCATCATCACAGAAGCCCAACTGTTTGGCGAAAAAATTGCCCAACGACAATCCACCCATCGTGCCACCTTCAGCGACCCCGAAACCATCATTCGCAACCTCACCGAACTCACCTTAGGCGCGCCAGTGGTGCATGAACAGCACGGAGTGGGGCGCTATCAGGGACTCATCAAAATGGATTTAGGAGGGGAAATTGCAGAATTCTTGCAACTCGAATATGCCAACAATGACAAACTCTATGTGCCAGTCACCTCCTTGCACCTGATCAACCGATTCACCGGAGTTGACCCTGAACAAGCCCCTTTGCACCGCCTGGGCTCAGGTCAATGGGAAAAAGCCAAACGCAAAGCCGCCCAACAAGTCAGCGATGTGGCGGCAGAATTATTAGACATTTACAGCCGCCGGGCAGCCCGTTTGGGACACAGTTGCAAACAAGAAACCGAGAATTATCAAAAATTTGCCGAAACCTTTCCCTTTGAAGAAACCCCTGACCAACAACGAGCCATTACCGAAGTTCTCAACGATCTCTATTCCCCACGACCCATGGACCGACTCATCTGTGGAGACGTGGGATTTGGCAAAACCGAAGTTGCCATGCGAGCCGCTTTTGTTGCAGTATTCGACGGACAACAAGTTGCAGTCCTAGTCCCCACCACCCTACTTGCCCAACAACACCACCAAAACTTTCAAGACCGGTTTGCCGATTGGCCCATCAAAATTGCCCAAATTTCCCGTTTCAACTCTGCCAAGCAACAAAAAACCACCTTACAAGCCATTGCCGATGGCCAACTGGATATTATAATTGGGACTCACAAATTATTGCAGGAAAATCTACAATTTAAGAATTTGGGACTTGTGATTATCGATGAAGAACATCGGTTTGGGGTCAAACAAAAAGAACGATTTAAAGCCCTGCGCAGCGAAGTCGATGTTCTCACCCTAACCGCCACCCCCATTCCTCGTTCCCTTAACTTAGCCCTGGCCAACCTGCGGGACCTGTCCCTGATCACCACTCCCCCACCAGGACGCTTGGCAGTTAAAACTTTCATCAAGGAATGGCAAGACTTGACCATTATTGAAGCCATTCGTCGGGAACTGAATCGAGGGGGGCAAATTTACTTTCTACACAATGACATTGACACCATCCAACAACAAGCCGACACCCTAAAAAAACTGGTCCCAGAAGCCCAAATCAACATTGCCCACGGTAAAATGCGGGAACGACAACTCGAAAAAGTCATGCAAGACTTTTATCATCGTCGTTTCAACCTCTTAATTTGCACCACTATCATTGAGACCGGTATCGACATTCCCACCGCCAACACCATTATCATTCATCGAGCTGACAAACTGGGACTGGCCCAACTCTATCAATTGCGTGGACGAGTTGGACGTTCCCATCATAGAGCCTACGCTTACCTAATCGTTCCCCCTCAAAAACAAATGACTCGGGATGCCATCAAACGCATTGCAGCCATTGGCGAATTAGATGACTTGGGCATGGGTTTTACCTTAGCTTCTCAAGACCTGGAAATCCGAGGTGCGGGGGAATTACTCGGCAGTGAACAAAGTGGACATTTTCAAGAAATCGGCTATACTTTATACACTCAACTTTTAGAACGAGCCGTCACCGCTCTAAAATCTGGACAACAACCTGAATTATTACAACCTTTGGCTAAGGGAACAGAGATCAATCTATACAGTCCAGCCCTGTTACCCAATAACTATTTACCCGACGTCCATGTCCGGCTGATCATATACAAACGCATTGCCAATGCCACTACTCAACAAGAATTGGACAACATCCACATTGAAATGATCGATCGCTTTGGTTTACTGCCCGAAGCAGCCAAAACACTCATTAAAATTGCCGAATTGAAATTAAAAGCCACTCCACTTGGCATACAACGCATTGATTTTTCAGAAAAAGGAGGTTATCTACTATTTGACAAAACCATTGATTTTGATCCCAAAACCATAATTCAACTCTTACAACAACGACCTCATGAGTATCGTTTAGACAGTCGCAATCACAAACTGCACCTATTGCTAGAATTAGCTGAATTTTCAAAACGTTATCAATTTCTAGAAACCCTATTGGAACGCTTGCAAAAATCAGTTGATCACCCTAAAACTGCAGTCTCCGCACTCCACTGAGAACGATAAGTTTTCGTATCATAATCGCTCTCAACCCCTTAATTTCTTAACAAGGCACCCTAATATGCAACTTTTATTGCTCTTACTTTGTACTTTACTCATCAACTTCATACCCACTGCGGGGCAAGCAGTGGTAGCCAATTTACAAGACGAATTTCTAATTCACGGTGCCAATGTCAGCGTTTCGGCACAAGCCAATATTTTTGCCATCGGCCAAACCACCTCCCCTCAAATTACCGGTAAAAGCGGATTACCACCCACCATCATTAACCTACCCAATATTCATTCCCTCTTTCTCCACTTTCCGGAAATTACCGGTCAAATCACTTGCTGTGGTACGGATGAGACCACTTTTAATGACGCAGATGGAGGTGACTATGGATCAGGAGCAACCTTACTGTCCAGTGCCAATTCTTTAATGGGACTGCGACACGATCATAAAACAATGTTTTTGGCCGGTGTTTTTACCAATTCCACACTGTCTCTCAACGCTGAAAATCATGTAGAATCAACACTTTTTGACTTCACTGACCGAACCCATTTTGCCAGTTTTCTGCCTGCGCTCAATCAAGTCTTTTTTATCGGAGATGGTCACGATGAGCACCAACAACACCAAACCTTTATCGTACCAGCAGGTGCAACTCAACTGGCCTTGGGATTTATCGAGAATGCCACTGAAGACAGCAAATCTGGACAATTGGGCACTTATGAAGACAATCAAGGAGAATTACAGGTAAATTTTGAAGTTTACCTTTTATCTGATCGGACCGATTTACCACAACCACCTGAACTTTATCAGGATTTACTTGCTTACTACCCATTCGATGACGATTTAATGGATAAAGTAAATATCAATTCTTCCTTGTATCTACCTGCACTGTTAGTTTATGGTCAATACTATAAAGCTTTACAAAGTACCAATAGCCTGTATAATTCTCTAACTGGAGAATGGGGCTTCACCTTAAATCGTGAAGCTTGGTCTATAGGTGCTTGGTTTTTTCAACCTGCAGTTTATCCGAAAGATTATGCAATTATCACTGTAGATTCAAACACTTGTCAAAGCTCGCCTTGGGTCATCAAAGACAATCAGTTGGGAAGTCTGATTTGTCAACCTGAAATGGAAACCACAGAATTTAAGGGATCCGGATTGATGATGGGCGATTTAAGTGAAGGTTGGTACCATTTAACCATCGTAGCCAATCAAGGTCAAACCAGTTACTATATCAATGGACAACTGGTGGGCACCATCGCTCAAGTATCTGACAGTCCTCTCAATTCAATTGGGCACGAATCAATTCCCCTAGATGAATTTCGGATCTACTCAAGGGCATTAAGTGATGTGGAAATTCGACTGTTAGCAGAAGTTGAAGAAGAATTCAGTTCCCTTTTACCTACTTTGGGACCCGGACATGAGATAACTGGCCAAAATGGGACTGAGTCGCCACAAGCCACTTTTGCTGGGGGCGCCGCAGTGAATGGACAAGCTCCCCAGCGAGAAGTGATTCAAAATCTGACTGATCCGGTGGAAGTAAAGGGAGAAATTATTGTCGATCCCATGCACATAGGACAGGAGGTTGATATCATAGTTTATGCAGAGACTACCGTGCCTTGGAATGCCGAAGTATTGTATTTTATGTTAGGCGAAGGATTAAGTATTCAACTCTGGGACCAGAATTCTGCCAATTTGATCCCCTTTTTACAAAAAGTCACTTTGTCAGCCAAACAAACTGTCCCTATGTATCAGGGCACCTTTTATTATCCTGGCACATTGCGAGTATTTTTTGGTTATCGACTGTCCGATGGTCGTTTGATTCAAAGCAATGAGCCTATTATGATTACTATCAATGGCTGATGTAAATATTTGAATATTGAGAATAAATAAGTTCCCATGATCTAAAATTTTCTGAAATTTATGGAGCATGGGAATTGAAAAGTTTCCTTGAGGAACTAAAAGTAGGAGGATAACATGAGAAAATGTCCAGTGTGTGGTTTGCCCATAACTAATGGGCAGATTGCCTGTCCCCAATGTGATTGGCATTTTTTGGATATTTCCACCATGAGCCCTGAACAATTGCATGCCTATAAAACCCAAATTAAAAAGGCACGTAGAGAATGGGAATCATTGATGGAAGATATTGAAGAGATAGAAGAATTAAGTCCAACTCGATCCCATCACATAATGGGCTTGGTCACCACTTTATTGCTGATCTTGAGCATTGTGGGCTTCATCTTTTATCAAAGAATGGAATTTCAACAACGCCTGGCTGGTTCCCAACCACCTGTAGTTGAGGAAACTGTAACTCATGTTCCAGAATCTTTGGAACTTCCTTTGTCCGATCAACCCTTTGTCAGTGAAGAGACAGCCTCTTTTTTGACAAAACAGGCTGCAGAAGAATCTCAAGTTCAGCAAGCAGAGCAGTTGAAGACATTTGAAGAAACTCAGCAACAATTGACCATAGCTCAGACAGATTTGTTGAAACTGCAAGAGGAAAAAGTGGTTTTAGAACAGCAAATTGCTGAAAAACAGAAATTTCTGGCTAATTTGCAAAAAAATGTGCAGGCTGAGGAACAGAAACTGTCTAAAATTAAACAGTCTCAACAAGAGGCTGAGCAGGCGTTGCAAACTTTAAAACCTACCCATTCTCAAGAGTTTTCAGCGGAAAATTCTCTGCTTAAAAATGAAGATCGTGCAGCAATTAGTCCCACACTTTTTTTGCAAGATTATTTTTCTCAACTGAATCAAAAACAGTATGGAAAAAGTTGGGAAATGTTATCTCCAGCTTTTAAATATAATCAAACCTTTACCTTCTATCAAGATTGGTGGAATCAAGTGGATCGGGTGGAAATTTCTAATGTGAAACCACAGGTTTTAGACAATCATTCTGCTTCGATAAAAGCAAGATTGCGTTACTATATGAAAAATGGACGCTTGATCGATGAGACTCATTTACTGAAATTGATTGTGGATGAAGAAAATCCCGGTCATTGGCTCATTCATCAGGAGGAAATTATTCGCTAACCAATTCATAAAGTTTCCTCGTTGGATTCTCTGATGGGATTTTTTCAGAAAATACAGTGATTGGTAATTTAAGGAAGGAACATTGTCATTTTTCATAAACCAAATTATTAGACCTCTTACAAAAGTATGCGATCATGAAAAAATGAGAGTTGCCCCTCAATTAGGAAACGTTGAAGTGGAGGCTTTAGCCAGTACCTTGGAGTAGAGGCTTTAGCCGGTCCTTGGAGTAGAGGCTTTAGCCGGTCAGCCCTTGCAATTTGTGTATGTGGGGGAATGCCTACGGCCGACCGGCTAAAGCCTCTACTCCAAGGTACTTTCTAGGGACTCCACTCCAACTCCACTCTAACGAGGATTTTCCTTTTATTTTTTCGTACCTCATTTTTATCACATCATTTTCTTTTGCAAGAGGTCTATTTCTTAAATTATGAACATTTTGATCGCAGAAGACAGTTTTGGAAATGGCTAATCAAGCATTGTATCAGGCAAAACGAGGTGGGAGAAATCAGGTGGTGATTTGGCAGGAAAATAGTCAGTTAAAATCAATAAGTAAGTTATTGAATAATCAATTTATAGGGTGGTCATGGGAAGATGAGATTGGTTAAGAATGGAGTAATAGATCATGGGTTATTCTTGGGGAATTGGACGGTGTTCCTGATAAATATTTTTCAATTCGTAAATAATGAGTTTACCATTGGTTAAAGGTACTGCAATTTGACAGTCTCCAACTGCACAACGGAAATCAAAGTCCCAAAGTGGAGAATTGGCTCCAATTTGAGTGGGCAGCCGTAAACTGAATAATTCTTTGCCCCCATTCAGGTCCCAAAAACGCACAGTGGCATCTCCACTGACCGTAATCAATTGTTGACCATCTGGACTGAAGATGGCTCTAAAAATGGTTTGTTCATGTCCTGCCAATTGGAATAATTCTTCCCCATTGTGCACTTGAAATACATGTACCAATTGGTCACGACCTACCGTGGCAATTTTCTGATTGTCTGGACTTAAGGCTGCCCAACGAATGTCTTTGGCCTTGGGAAAACTGCGATATGGTTTTAATGTTTTATCTTTGAAATTCCATAACATAGCAGGATGATCATCGCGACCGCTGCTCAGCAAATAATGACCTTGAGCATCAAAGGCCACAGATAAAACCATGTGTCCTCCATGAGCATTCTCAACCCATTTTTTTTCAGTCCCATCAGTCTTAAACAATCCAATTTTACCATCATCTCCAGCAGTGGCCAGCCAGGTGCCGTCCGGTGAAAAGGTCACGGCATTCACTATTCCCTGATGTCCTTCAAAACTGTGTTGCAGTTGTCCAGTGGTGGCTTTCCACAATTTGGCAGTGCCATCTGAGCTGGCGGAAGCTAGCCATTGCCCACTGGCATCAAATGCCAAACGCTCTATGACTTGAACGTGAGCTCGTTTTAGTTCCCAAAGTAATTTATGATTGGATAGGGAATATAAACGTAAATTGCCTTCCTTAAATCCCACAGCCACTTGATCTCGAGCAGGAGAAATCGCCACTGAACGAGGTTCTAATCCATCCAAATCAATCAGTTGCTGATAAGGCAGAGCCATATGCCAACGATTAACAGTCCCGTCCCCACTGGCACTGAAAATCGTTTGATGATCCACTACCACTCCCAATACCCGAGCCAAATGTCCTTGTAAAACTCGTAAAGTGCTGCCACTTTCTATATTCCAAATGCGTAAATTTCGATCAAAACTGCCAGAGACCAAGTGGTTTTGATCCAAAAAACTTAAGCCTGTCACTCGGTTTTGATGCCCGTATAAAACGGGAAACAGGGGTTGACCGGTGCTTACTTCCCAACGGCGGATTGTTTGGTCATCACTGCTGGTTACCAGTTGTTTGCCATCGGGACTGAAAATAATATGGCTGACATCATCGCTGTGTCCATTGAAAATAAATAGCAGTTGATCTGATTCTAGGGACCATAATCTGGCAGATTTGTCATAGGAGGCACTGGCCAACAGTTGACCATTGGGACTGAAAGCTAAGCCCCCTTCTGAAATGGCAGCTTCATGACCTTCAAAGAGGTATAACAGAGAGTGGTTGACTATTTCCCAGACGCGGATTATACCATCAGCGCCTCCAGTGGCCAAATATTTTCCGTTGGGACTGATAGCCAAAGCTTTAATCGAATCGGTAGTGGTCCATTCGGATAATTTTTCACCTGAGGGAGACCAAAAAACAATGCGTCTGTCATCACCAGCACTGATCAATTCATGGGTTTGGGGATGAAAGACCAAGGCATACACGTATTCCGCATGGGCCTTGAAACGTTGTAGTAATTGGCCAGTGGGCACTTCAAAAATGGCAATAATACCTTCTTCTCCACCAGTAGCCAGTCGAGACTGATTGGGATCGAGACTGATTGGAGCGAGTTGAACTTCACTGCCTTCATAACTTTGATAGGGGGAACTGCCCATCACTTCACAAAACCAAGTGAGTAAATTTCTAGCATGAATTTGAAAAGGTTTGACTTTTGAATCAAGTTGTTGCGATTGAGTCAATACAGTTTGAGCTGTTGCATAGTCTTCTACTCTGGCAAGTAAAGCGGCATGAGTCAATTGGGATTCAAAGAGGTTGAGTGCCAATTTTTGTTCTGCTTGCTCAGCTGTTTGTTGGGCAGAAATGGCTTCTTCTTTTAATTGGGCTTCCTTTTGTAATTGGAAAAATTCATATAGAGCCACCATCATCACTGCCAACAAAATTAAAAAGCCCCAAAAGGCTTGCCGATGAATGCGTTGTCTTTGCAATTCTCGTTGTTGAGCCAGCTCTGCCTGTTGAGCTTCGGCATTTTGTTGTTCCTCACTGGCATCTAGGAAACGCATGGTCAAGTCAAAGTAGCGACCGTAACGGTTAGCCCATGCTGCATTAGGACGTTCTAAATGGCGCCAAACCAGAGCATTATTTAAATTGAGACCGCGCCACAATTCCGCTTCCCCTTGTTCCCACAGCCTGGCGTCAATTTCCAAACGTTGATAAAGAGCAGCAGAGACAGCTTCTTTTTTAGCCCAATTTTTTAAGCGTTGCCATTCCCTGATTAAACTTTCATGTGAAATATCCAACAAAGTTTCTGGACTGAGATCAATACCTTCACCTGGAGTTAAAAAACTGTTGCCCTGTTGTCGAAAAATATCAATTACTTCAATAACTTGATCTGTGTCTGCACGGGTTTGCGCAATGACTTGTTTTAATTCCACTGGCCGCCGATTATCATGGCGGTCTCCACTGAGTTCAGTTAGGCTACGAAACAGAATTTCCGTAATTTTTTGTTGGTCCCGATCCAAATGGTTATACACTTCATCCACATGTTGAGATAAGGCGGTGGATAAGTGTCCCCCAATACTTTGGTAATGGGTCACTGTTAATTGAATGTGTTGTGGATTCTCCAGCTGAGCCAATATCCACATGCGCATTAGGGCATGTTGTAACAATGGCAATTGATCGGAATCTTGTTCAATTTCCGTTAATAATTGATAGGTTAGATCCGGTTCAATGTGAGCTTTAAACAATTGCACTGGGGCCTCAATGACTTTTTTCAATTGTTCCCGGTTGAGGCGAGGAATCAAAAATAGCCCTTGGTTGATGGCTTCAGGTAACCCGGAAAAAGTTGCACATCTTCCTAAAAAATCAGAGCGCATGGTCATTACGACATAAATATTGGTTTGCCGACTGCTTTCCAGCAACAAGGCGATAAATTCTGCCGCTTCGGAAAAATTGGTTTGTTGGGCATGAAAAATAATTTCTTCAAACTGATCAACTAATAACAATAAATTGACATGTTGAGGCAGTGCAATGTCTTGCAATAAATGATGTAAACTGTGTGGTCCCTGTCTCAGTTGAATTTCAAGATTTTTGCTCAATTGAGACCGTTGTTTGGTGAGGGGCAAATACCAAGGACTTAGAGCGGAATTGGAAAGTAAGGCAGTTGCCAAACTGGTAAAGGGACGATTGCCGGGGTGAAATTCAGCCACTTGCCAATGATTACCGGCATTGTTTAAAAATCCGGTTTCCAAACGAGCTAATAAGCCGGCATGGACTAGGGAGGATTTTCCACAGCCTGAGGGACCAATAATGGCGAGGAAATGGGGAAGGGTTTCTAACTTTTTCAACAAATGCTGAGTGTGGTCTTCGCGCCCAAAAAATAGATGAGTCTCGTCATGTCGAAAGGGGCGCAATCCGGGATAGGGACAATAATTCATGTTAAAAACCAATTTATTGGAGAGGGATGGTCATTTTATAGGGCTGAGAGAATGTTAAATCATTGGCTGGATTAGGTCAAGAGGGATCCCAAAATGGGATCCCGGGGTAAAACTGGAGGATAGATTATAGACAGGCATTTAAATCTTTGAAAGACCATTCTACCATTATTTAGAGGTTAGGACTGATGAGTATAAAGTGGGAAAAATGCTGGCAACTAATTTCCAAAATCACCTTTTAAATTAACCGGTTGAATTAATAAAATGTTCAAAAGATCGGGGCTAAAATCTAGGAGACCGTAGACGGTTATCATGGGCTCTGGATATTGGGTAAGTGATTAACCTTTAAATAAGGAGGAAAAACTGTAAGGTATTCACCCTGTATACTATTATTTAGGGCTGGATATTCGGGGAATAATAGGAAATTAAAAGAAATTTAGAGAATCTAATTTCACTTTCCATAGGCACGGCTGTCTGCCAAAGTGGGTAATTGGCTTAAAAATGGTGTAGTTAGCACAGGAATCGCTTTATTTATGATGAAGGTGGTCAAATTAAGGGAATTTTCCCAAGGTTTATGAATTGCGATCATCATTGCGAAACTAAGTAAGGTTACCAGAAGTAGGTGCCGCATAATTTTGTCCTCAATTTTGCCTATTTGTAAATGGTTACGGAAAACGGTGAATCTGGTCAATTGAGGTTTATGCAAAATAGATTCCAAATAAATTTAATAATTTTTAATAAGTTAACTGATATTGTTAAGAATTGGCTTGAAATGAGGCTAAGTCATTTGGGGAATGCCTTAGCTGAGTTTTAAAGTATTTTTCTAAATTATGAAGATTGAGGTAAAAAATAAGTTAATCGGTCAAAAATGGCAAAAATATGGCATGAAAGTGGCCAGTTATAGGTTGGTAGAAACAAGTAGAGAAGAGGTTTTAGAAGTCAATCTTGAGTTGGGATGACGATTTATTGACATCTGATAGGATTTTGACAGGGAGACACTTTGCAGATTAAATGCATTATCTGGGAACTCTATATTTTTAACGAAATAGGATTTCTATAATTTGTCCAAAACTGAGACTGGCATCATTGCTGGGTAATAAGCGTTGGAGAAAGACGGGAATGGAGTTGGCAATTAATTTTTGTTGAACATATTCCGTTAAATGTCGGTTTTGGAATACTCCTCCACATAATCCAACTTGAGTTATTGGAAATTCTTGACTAATGTATTGAATTTGCAAGCAAATCGCTTCAGCCAAACTGTTATGAAACAGGGTTGAGCGTTCTTCAAGCGTGCGGTTGGAATCGATTAGTAATGGGATTAACGGTTGCCAGTCAATTTCCCACAGCCCTTGTGCATTTTTTGCAACCGGTAAGGGTACACTTGAATGGCAATTGGGATCATAAAGAGTTTCTAACCATAAAGGGGCTTGTCCTTCAAAACTGCTGGTTTGAAGTAGATTCATCAAAGCTGCAGCACCGTCAAATAGTCTGCCTATGGAAGTGGTAAATGGACAGTTGAAACCATGTTGCCAGGCTTGAAATAACAGAGAAATATCTTTATTTTCAGATGGATAAGATTCTCCAATTTCCCAACATAAAGCTGCAGCACAGCGCCAAGGTTCTTTGGCAGCACGTTCCCCACCAAGTAAGGAGAACGGTCGTAAATGGCCTATTCTTTGCCAGTGGCCAGGATGACCATATAAGGTCTCACCTCCCCACAGTTGTTGATTGGGGCCCAGTCCCAATCCATCCCAAGTAAGTATTAACCAAGGGTGAGTTTGGTGAAATTTTCCTGCCAAAGTTGAAATATGGACAGAATGTTGAGTTTGATAACATTCTCCGACCAAGGCTGAGGCATGAGCATGGTGATGAAATATTGTATCAACGGGTAAATTTTGTTGTTGAGCCCAGCGGGTACTGGCGTAATTGGGATGAGAATCACAGACGATGCGTTGTATCTTGAGAGCATACAATTTTTGTAAATCATCAATCAATTGGGTAAAAATGTGTAAACTGCGGGGAGAATCCAAATCTCCAATGTGAGGAGAAATGACTGCGTGTTGTTCCCAAGCCAAGGTCAGAGTATTTTTGAGATGACCACCAACAGCCAATGTGGGACAAGATAGAGGGCGTGGCAAGGAGAATTCGAGGGGTGCCGTTCCGCGTCCCAGTCGGAGAGGAGTGGGCTGATCGGCGATGATTTTGTAGACCGAATCATCGGCTGGACGCACAATGGGACGATTGTGATGTAAAAAGGCATCTGCCACTGTGGACAAGCGTTGCTCGACTTCCAAATTGTCGGTTAATACGGGTTCCCCACTGATATTGGCCGAAGTGGCTACCAAGGGTTGTTGGATGCCCATCAGCAACAGGTGGTGCAAGGGACTGTAAGGTAGCAAAATACCAATTTCATCCAGATGGGGAGCGACTTGGGAAGAAATAGGGACAGTTAAGATTTGGGATTTGAGTAAAACAATTGGGCGTTTGGGATCGAGTAGTAATGCCTTTTCCGTGGTGCTCAATTGTGCACTGAGATGTTCAAGTTGACAGAGAATAGCAAAAGGTTTGAAGGGGCGCTTTTTTCGCTGACGCAGGGTCAAAATCGCTTGATCATGATTGGCTAAGCAGTATAAATGATAGCCTCCTATGCCTTTGATGGCGACGATTTTGCCCTCGGACAATGCTTTTAAACTGGCAGTCAGTGCGGCTTGTGGTTCGATAACTTTTTGAATTTTATCTTGAAAATAAAGTTGGGGACCACAGTCAGGGCAGGCAATGGGTTGGGCATGGAAACGTCGATTGCCCGGGTCATGATATTCTTGAGCACAGGCGGGACACAATGGGAATGTTGCCATGCTGGTATGGGGACGATCATAGGGCAGTTGCTGGATTAAGGTATAACGCGGTCCACATTGGGTGCAGTTGATAAAAGGATAGTGGTAACGACGATCTTGAGGGTTGTGCAGTTCCTCCAAACAGTCTTGACAGGTAAAATAATCAGGGGGAACATGGATATCTGTGTGGGAATGAGTTATGCTTTCTAAAATGTTGAAAGTGGTCAGATTTTGGTCAAGGGGAACATAAGTTTCATTGACAATATGAGGCTGAGCCAAGGGAGGGGCTTGTTGGACAAGAGCATCGGCAAAGGCTTGTAATGCCGGGACAGAGCCTTGAGCCCAAATTTCAACTTGACCGGCTGCATTTCTGACCCAACCGATTAAGTTATGCTGTTTGGCAAGTCGATAAATGTAAGGTCGAAAGCCAACGCCTTGGACTTGGCCTTGGATGAGCCAGTATTTTGCAGATTGGGAATGAATATTCACGGTCCCTTTACACAATCCCAGGTTTTCAGGAGGGCAAAAATCTCTTCAACCACCCGGGGAATGGCAGCTGCCACTTGGGGACTGGGATTGTCTCCCCAACCGGTGGTTTCCACTTGGATACCGATGAGGGCTCTTTTCAGTGGCAATCGTTCAGTCAGGCGCAACATGCCTAGCAGGTCAATGAGACTGACTTCATGGACGCTGCGTTTTGGACGTTGTAAAAACTCATCCATTTGTTCATCTAACCAGCAGTGAAAACAACCTGCCGGTTGGTTTATTTCAGCCGCATCAACGACAATAAGATGGGTGGCGGTCTCAATAAGGGGCAGCAGGGTAAAGCTGAGAGTTCCCCCATCGATATATTGGGTATTGGGCAGGTTGGGAAAGTGGTGTTGAAGGTAATTGAGAATGTGAATACCAATGCCTTCATCAGTGAGTAAAGTGTTGCCAATTCCCAGTATGGTTATATGCAAATCAGTGTGATGGTCAATCATATTTTTTAGCTCATCCTACATATGTTGGAGACCGTGTAGGATGGGCTAATGCGACCGATGCGCTTCGCAGAAAACGCTCAGCACATCCTACGTGGTTTACGTGAGTTTTTTTAGAGTTTGTTGGCTATAATTTTGAGATTATTCACAAATTACTTCGCCATCCAGCTCATAACACTCTTCTTCAGCGACTGGCTCTACTAGAGGATCGAAAACCAATACTTCTCGAGATCCGGTGTCTTCATCCCGTCTGGTTTGTCTTAAGCGAGAATTTACAGTTGGTAATTCTGCATCGTTTTCATTGGATGTGTCTCCAGTTTCATTCTCTATTACAGGTGGAACAGTGCTTTCATCGGGATTTACGGTTTCGCTGGGCACAGATTCCTCTTCAGTTGGTTCCGCGGGTAATATTTCATCTGGGACAGGTGGTCTCTCTAAAGTAACTGTGTAAGTGACTTTGCCGATAACACTGGCATCGACATTGGGCGCAATTTGTTCTTCAGTTGACATTTGGCGGAATTTGACGTCGAAGTTGGGCATTCTTACCCGATATTTTTGTCCCAAAAAAATCACTTCAAGGGTACCATCAGCTTGATAGGTGATCTTCTCAACGCCTTCAAATTTCAATCCTTGCTCAATAAAAATATCGGGTGACAGCAAGGTGGGATAAACTTTTTGAGAAGTCCCATCTTCGTAAACAACGCTTTGTACTGGCAACTCTTCTCCTGCCCGGGTCCGGGTGCTCATCCGAATGCCAGGTTGGAAATCGGCTGGGAAATCACAAACCAGTTCCCCTGCCACATCTTGACACATGTCCGTTGGGGCTGGTTCAATCAGGGGGTCAAAAATGACCACTTCCCGAGCTCCCCTGTCTCGTAATGAATTGGCTAAAGTTAAAAATACATCTCCGCGTGTTCCCAATACAATTGGCTGATCATTTAATACCTTAGATAAACCTGCGGGGTCTTTGGGTGCTGGGGTGATTTTAAATTGTTGACTGTCTTGGGTGGTGAAGCGGTAAAATCCCCCTTCAATCACTTCTAAACCCACCGGAATTTCTCCATCGACTTGTATCATTTCATTTTGATCGGGAATGAATGCAAAATCAACTCCCTCATATTCACCGGTTCCACGCACTTGCAAGATGCCTTGTTCATCTTGAGATAACATGAATTGCGATAGATCAACATCTTCTAAGGTCAAATTTTGGTTGTCGGCAAAAATATCATTTAACTCTTCCTCAACGGGACTGTCGCCTTGTCCCCCCAGCCCAAAGGCAGTTCCCAAATCAGGTAAGTTGGGTAATACGATTTGAGGAGGAGTTGAAATGGGTAGATTTTGAAACACCAAGGCCGTGCCCACCGGGGGAATGATCTGGCCAGAGGGTTTCAATTCCCAACCTTCAGGCAATAAATTGGCCGCTATTTCTAAGGAAACTTGCTCTGGATTGAAGTGATTGAAGAATTCTCCAACTTCAATGGAGGACAATTGAGTAAAGGTTTGTGGATTTAGCGCAGCCACTTGTTCAGCATTCATAGAGGAGATAACTGCGGTGGGCAAGGCGCCCATATTGTCTGCAGTAAATCCGCTTATAGAAGCAATGGGAATTGCAGCAAATTGTTGAGGACTCATCACGGCAACTGTCGCCGATTGTAGGGCAGCGGCTTGAGTGGGACTGAGACCAGCTAAAGCTTGGGAGGGAATGGCAGCCAGTTGTTCCGGGGTTAAGGCAGCAATGGCTTCTTCTGGCAATGCAGCCAATTGTTCCGGGGTTAATTCCGCCAAGGCTTCCGGAGGAATGGCGGCCAATTCTTCAGGAGTCAGGACGCTAAATAGAGCTGGATCCATGTCGGCCAAAGCTTCGGCATCCAATTGGCTAAAATCCTCAGGCAGGAATTCTCGCAACAATTCTTCTGGCATGGTGACTCCGGGACCTAAAACAACGCCTTCTGAAAGTTGTACCGGGGGGACCAGGGCAACATTGCTTAAAACAGTGCCAGGCGCGATGGTGACGCCGGTCAATTGGGCAGGTTTACTGGGATCGCCTTGGATATTGCCGCTTAAAGTGCCGCCTGTTAAAGTGGCGCCAGGCCCAAATTGTACATCAGTCAATTGACTTTGGGAATCAGCAATGGCATTGCCAGTGACCGTTCCACCGATCAGTTGGGCACCTGCAATCAATCGGGGATTTTGTAGAGTACTGATGGGATCGGCAGTGATCGTTCCCCCTAACTTGGCATCAATCAACAGGGCATCGGGCAACAGTTGCACATCGCTGATTGTGCCACCGACTTTACTGTTGTAAGTGATGGTCCCACCCAAATTACCTCCCGTTAATGAAGTGCCCACAAATTCAAAATCACGAAGCGTTCCCTGATTCTCAATCGCGCCACCCAATATACCTCCAGTTAAATTGGCGGACTCAGTGAATTGGGAATTGCTGATCAAACCATTATTGACGATTTCTCCACTCAAAGTGCTACCAGATATGCTGGCATTATTGATCACTTCTCCAGTCAACACCGCATCAACAATATTGCCTTGATTGAGCACATTACCCTCCATAATGACATTGGACAAATTCCCACCTGGGCTTATGGTCATATCAGTAGTCAGGGTTATTCCCCCCGCATTAAAATCATTGGTCACTTCCCCAGTGGTGAGGGGAGAGACCGGAGGAGGAATAGTGGGATCAGGGGTTACATTATTTCCGGTATTCTCTTCAGTTTCGGTGTTTCCCTCAGTTTCAGGATCTGTTGTTTCCGGATCGGTTTGATCGGTGGGGGCAGCCAAGAGACTGAGCACGGCTGTTTGTGTGCCCCAAGAAGCTGGTCCCAATAGTTCTGTCAATTTCAGTTGTAGCGAATGACCGGTGGTGGCTGTTGTTAATAAGTTGATTATAAAGTCTTTATTGCCAGATTCCCCATCATTCCAAATGAGGGTCCCACCGGCAATTTGGTAGTCTTGACCTGCCAAAGCGGTTCCATCTTCAGTCAGATAATTGACTGAGACCTGACCTTGAGAACCGATCCGGTTGACGGAAATTGTGGCGGTGGTTTGATCAGTGAGCACGGTATAACCCTTGCTGCTGAAGCCCAGAATACTTTCAGATATAGTAGGTTCCTGAGTAATTGTGACTGAGGCAGTGCTGGTCTCAAATGCAGCATCTACCGCTGGTTGTTCATCACTTCCTCGTAGATTGCTCAAAAACACACTGAACACACGCCCGGCTGTGGCAGTTTCGGGAATGGCAATGGTAATGCTTTTATCGTCTCGTTCTCCATTTTCCCAAGTTAGAGTACCTGAAGTGTCTTGATAGTCTTGATCAACAATAGCTGAATTATTGAGGGTGGTAGTTTGAACAGTGGTGGCATAATCTACCAACAATTTTCCTTGCAAACCATCGCGATTGACTGTTAAAGTGACTGTCCCTGCATTCTTGGAGCCTGTGTATTGAGCAGCGGAAAAACTGATGAAATTGCGAATAATATTTTCAACTGGGGGTACTTGATCAGTTAGAGTGACCGTTGCAGCATTGATGCCCAAACTGGAATTACCTTCTGCGGTTAGATTGTCCAATATAACCGTAAAAGTTTGTCCCACCGTGGCTTCGGGCAGCAATGGGACTGTAAAAGTTTTATCTCCTCGTTCTCCATCTGCCCAATTGAGGGTGCCGGTGGTAAAGGCATAGTCTTCATCTGAATTGGCGGTATTTGATTGGGTGGTGTAAGTAACGCTGATGGAGCCTGAGGTGCCATTGCGATTGACAGTAATAACAGCTTCTTCCTCGGGAATAGATGCAGTGTATTCTTTGGATAACAGACTGATTATATTCTCATAATCGGTGTCCAATCCCATGGAACCTGGATCGACAATCAGTCCGTCTTTAAGAGTATCATCGCCCAATTCTCCATCTGTCAGGGTATAACCTACAGTAACCACTGATTGAGTGCCAACAGTGCGCATTGCAAGTTGAGTTTCCGGCAATTGATACCAGTTTTTGGTAGAAGGTTGGCCGGGCAAGGTCGGTCCCCATTTCCAAAAAGTCATGTCGGCAGTCAATTGGGTTAAGTGATGATAATACAGGGAAATTTGAGCTTTTTCACAAGCAAGTTCAAAGTAAATCAATCCTCCCATCAGTTGTTCCTTGGGAATCAGACCTTTGTCTCGAGTGCTCTTGCCATTGGTAATATGAGCTTCGAGAATTTCGCAAGTTGTGGGCATCACTTCCAAAGTTACATAACGTTGGGTAACAGGGTCAAATAAATTTCGCAAATTGGGTTGTTGATGGTCTTGTACATCGTCTCCATTGGCATCTCCCTGATTAGGAATCGGATTGTGTTGCAACTGTTCAGCATAAGTTATTTCGGAATTAAAGGTGGCTATGGTTCCCAGAAAGCAGAATCCCAACAACAGCCATCGATTTAAACTATCACTCATAAATTATCCCCATTATTAAGTTTGACGAGTGAGATTCTCGTCAGATTTAAAGTATCGTTTCTAAAAATTAGACCTCTTGCAAAGGTGTGCGACCATAAAAAAATGAGAGTTGCCCCTCAGTTAAGATACGTTGGAGTGTAGTCCCTTGGAGTGGAGGCTTTAGCCGGTCAGCCGTAGGCATTACCCCACATACACAAATTGCAAGGACCTACCGCTGGCCGGCTAAAGCCTCCACTCCAAAGTACCGGCTAAAGCCTCCACTCCAAGGGACTACACTCCAACGGAAATTTCCCTTTTATTTTTTCGTATCTCATCCTTATCGCATCATTTACTTTTGCAAGAGGTTTATTGTAGTTTTAAGGTGTCTTACGTTTCTGTTGATAAGTCCCAGCAGCCTGAATAAAGCCAATGAACAAAGGGTGGCCATTGCGAGGGGTAGAAGTGAATTCCGGGTGAAATTGGCAGCCAATAAACCAGGAATGATGTGAATTTTCAATGACTTCTACTAAATTCCCATCGCTGGACATTCCGGCGAAAACTAAGCCAGCCTGCCTGAAAGTCCCAAGGTAGTTGTTGTTGAATTCGTAACGGTGCCGGTGTCGTTCCCGAATCAGTTCTTGACCATACAATTGATGAGTTTTGCTGCCTCTCATAAGATGACAATTTCGTCCCCCAAGTCGCATAGTTCCCCCCTTATTGGAGTGCTCATCTCGTTGTACAAGTTGTCCATCTTCTTCTTGCCATTCGGTGATTAAGGCGATGACTGGATGGGGAGTTAGGCGATTGAATTCGGTGCTGTGAGCCTGTTCTAAGCCAATGGATCGAGCAAATTCAATGACTGCAACCTGCATACCTAAACAAATGCCCAGGTAGGGAATGTCCAATTCTCGAGCAAAGCGAACAGTTTGGATTTTACCTTCAATGCCTCGTTCCCCAAATCCCCCGGGGACCAGAATTGCATCCACTTTTTCCAGTAAAGCCGTGCCTTTTTTCTCAATATCTTCTGAGTCGATGTAGACAATGTTAACTCGGGTGTGGGTGTGAATTCCGCCATGAATTAGAGCTTCGGTTAGGGACTTGTAGGCATCGGTCAGTTCCATGTATTTGCCAACCATAGCCACTGTGACCTCGTTTGTGGTTTGTTCCAAACCGGTCACTACAGTTTGCCAATCGGATAAGTTTGCAGGGGGCCGATCGTGTAAGTTTAACTTTTCGCAGAGAATATTATCCAATTCTTGTTGGTGTAATAATAGGGGAATGCGGTAAATAGTGTCTGCATCGACCATGGAAATGACTGCGCGTTGGTCAACATTGGTAAACAGTGCGATTTTGCGACGTTCTCCATTGGGTAAAGGATGAGTTGAGCGACACAGTAGAATGTCCGGTTGAATGCCAATGGAGCGCAATTCTTTTACGGAATGTTGAGTCGGTTTGGTCTTTAATTCTCCCGCGGTACTGATATAGGGAACTAGAGTTAAGTGAATGAATAATGTACGTTCTCTTCCCAGATCGACTCGCATTTGGCGAATGGCTTCTAAGAATGGCAAGGATTCAATATCGCCCACGGTCCCTCCAATTTCCACCATGACCACTTCGGCTTGATTGGTGGCCGCTTGAATGCAATGTTTGATTTCATCGGTAATATGGGGAATGACTTGCACAGTGGCGCCCAGATAATCGCCACGACGTTCTTTACGAATGACATTTTCATAGATGCGACCGGTGGTAAAATTATTTTGTCGACCGGTGGTGCATTTTACAAAACGTTCATAATGTCCCAAATCTAAATCGGTTTCTGCACCATCGTCAGTCACATAAACTTCACCATGTTGAAACGGGCTCATGGTACCAGGGTCAACATTAATATAAGGGTCTAGTTTGAGTAAATTAACTTTAATTTGTCGGGCTTCTAAAATGGCGGCGAGGGAAGCGGAAGCAATGCCTTTGCCCAAGGAGGATACCACGCCACCAGTGATAAAAATGAATCGAGTCATAAGTTTACTAGGTTATAGCGAGTCAGGAGGGAAGTGATTGAAAGGGTGTTTTTTGGAGGAAGTCAGTGTCATCATGCAACAATAATCACGAGTTTATCATAGGAAATTTAAATTATTTTTTCAAGGTGCGAGAGGTGAATAATTAAGAAGATTTTCACACTGTAAATTGAAATCTACCAGGTTATGAACTCCCTGGAATTCGCATATCCTTCAATACTTTTTTAACCTTGGGCAAGTGGCGGCGGCTCACTTCCAACAATTGATCACGTTCCTTAAGTTTGACATAAGTACGACCATTGGATTGCTTCAGCAAACTACTGATTCTCACTGTCGCCACCAAAGCGCTGCGATGAATACGCAGAAACTGTCCTGCAAATTCTTGTTCCAAATCTTTCAAAGCCTCACTGATCAAAATTTCGCCTTGGCGCCAATGCAAAGTGACATATTTTTGACTGGCCAAAAAATAATCGATCTGATTGACCGGTATCAAGCGCAATTCTCCTCGAATATAAACACTGATATGAGTGCGGGCTGCGGGTTTAGGTGCATCCACTGCAGTGGCTGGTTTTTCTAACAACAACTGAGCCCGTGCCAGCGCCTTTTCCAAACGTTCCTTACGAATCGGTTTTAACAAATAATCAACAGCTTGGTGCTCAAAGGCTTCCAAGGCATATTCTCCATAAGCAGTGGTGAAAATCAGAATTGGGGTAGGATAAAGCGCAGCCAATTGACGAGCCGCCTCAATTCCAGTCATGCCCGGCATCCGCACATCCAATAACACCACTTCCACCTGATGGACCTGAGCCATCGCCACAGCCTCCCGTCCATTACTGGCTTCTGCAATCACCTTACCAATGGCAAGTTCATTAACCAACGCTCTCAAACGGTCTCTAGCCAATGGCTCATCATCAACAATCATAATTTTCATAACCTATTCTAACCCTGAATTTTTAACAAAATCTGCACTATTTTTTCCCATTCCTCGGGCAATGAAAGATCGGGACGAGACTGATTGGCTCGGGCATACCAATAATTGGCATTGAATGAATCGCCTTCCTTACGATGTAAATAAGCATGGACCCAAGCCCCCTGCTCATCCTCAATTGATTGAGCGATCTGATGGGCTCTATTCCAATTGCCTTTAGCTTCCTCCCACAATGCCTGTAAAGGTTTAGACAAACCAGAAGGAAAAGTTTCTGCTCTCAAACTCGCCTTAAATTCATCAAAAGTCATCTTCATGATTCACCTGACAAAAAAGTAAACCTAAAATCAAAATTTACAGTTCCCATATTCTGTCTGAGAACAAAGAAACAACCCAATTTCCCCTCCCTAAAAAGAAGGAAACAACCTAATTTTCCCCTCCTTTTTAAAGAAGGAAACAACCCAATTTTCCCTCCCTAAAAAGAAGGAAACAACCCAATTTTCCCTCCCTAAAAAGAAGGAAACAACCTAATTTTCCCCTCCTTTTTAAAGAAGGAAACAACCCAATTTCCCCTCCTTTTTAAAGAAGGAAACAACCCAATTTCCCCTCCTTTTTAAAGAAGGAAACAACCCAATTTCCCCTCCTTTTTAAGGAGGGGCTAGGGGTGGTTACTCCTTACTCCATTCCCTTCCGATAAGCCCGTAAAGTTGAAAATACCCCTGGAATAATCGGCAAGTAAGCCTGTGTTTGAGTTGGATCGCTGGGGAATAACAAGGGCAACTCCACCACTTCCCCATAAGTACATTCCACCAATTCCTCAAAAGCCCGCCGCACTCCAGGCTCCTGACCACCATGATGGAACAGAATAGCCTCCCGATTCTCGGCATTCAAAGCAGGCAAACAATCATGAAATACCATCAATCCCCCCGGAGCCAACAATTGGAAGTAATCAATAGCATCTTGCCATACCCCTTCGTAACTGTGATCACCATCCACAAAAATGAACACTGGAAAATTTCCATCCTGTTCAAATTGTTGCTGTAACTGGGGCAATGCCTGCTGAGACAACATAGGCAGATGGGTCACCTGCGGTTTTAATTGAGGGACCAACTGCATCAACTGTGGATGACGATTGGGCTCTATGGCAAAACCTTGAAAATAGGGCGTTATTCTGTGAAAAGCCCGACAAGTCAACAATAAAGAAGCGCCGGCAAACGAACCAATTTCTATAAAACGCACTGGCTTATCAGTTGAAATTCTCAATTCTTTTCGCACTGCATAATACAATTGAAAACGCTCATTCTGCGACATTTGGCTTTGAATTCCCAAACTCATGGGATCATCTTGTGAAAACTCAGAGATCAAAGACCGTTCCAAAACTGGATTGACAGGAAATTGATCAGGTTTCACACACCAAACCCCTGTATCATCAATCGGTTTCAAATCAAACTTTAAGGAGCGAGTGGTCTCAAACTCATGCACTGCGCGACGACACCCCTCCCAATACCCATAATCATCAATTTGTAAGATGCCCCCGTTGACTATACGATCATAAAACTGCTGTAAAATCACCTGAGTTGACTCATACCAATCCCCATCCAAATGCAACAACGCAATCATTCCCACCCAATTTCTCATCCGCGGTAAACTGTCTTGGAAATAACCCTTGATTGGTTTCACCACATCTACAATTCCCAATTGGGTGCACAAATTCCGCAAATGTTCCTCGGAACCCGCACAAGTTCCCGTTCCCCAACCGGTGGATTCAGCAGGAGCACCCTCATGTTTATCTATCGTGGTGGGTGCTGGTAAACCCTCAAAAGAATCAAAAGCATATAACCATCGTGGCTGCTGGGAATAGCGTTTGATGACCAAAGCCATGAGAGCGGTAGATCCCCCGCCAGCCACACCACACTCAACAACATTGCCCGGCAAGTTTTCCACACAAATCCGTTTGACCAGGGAAAATAAAGAATAGAGACGAGCTTCGCTCAACATGGTGTGCGGACGAATTAACTTAAATAAATCTTGAAATTCAGGATCTTGAATCTGACCAATTTTCAATTGAGGCACTTGAGTTTCAATTTGTTGCAACCAATTTTTAGCCTCCTGATTATCTGGAAAAAACCGCAATTCTTCAAGCAAAGCCTGCCAAGCCGCCCCCACTTGATTGAGCTTGAGAAAACACATGGCTCTTAATGTGTCTAAATTTAGGGTGGGTTGTTTAAGAGCTTTGGCTTGACTTAATAAGTTTAGAGCGGTATCAAAATTGTTAGCAATCAAAGCCTGTTGAGCACGTTGCATAAAATCAGTTGACAAAAAAGAATTTTGTTGTGAAGGGGAATTGGAAGGAGGGGAGTAAGAAGGAACTGATTGAATTGTAGTGGAACTTGAAGATAGTTTTGACATTGAAGAAAGATTATTTGAAGACAGGAACTTTTGAACTAAACTGTCCAATTCCTGTGCCCGTTTTAAGGTGGAATACTGACTTAAACATCGCTGTTGACCGCGTCGGGCAATGGCTTCTCGCTCTTTTGGATGCGCAAGATAATACCGTATTTTTTCGATTAATTCTTGCTCGTTTCGGAAAGTTTCAATTTCTCGGCCAATTTCAAAATAATCCTGCAAATTCTCGTGATGCTCTGCCAATAAAAATGCTCCACATCCTGTAGCTTCAAAAATGCGCATGTTGGCGGTTTCTCGACGGGCCAAATCAACTGTGGTTTGAGTGGCAGGATCCACAAATCCAATATCTCCCCGAATATCAAGCACAATCTTACCACTGCGCAAGGTTCGATACATTTCCAGTCCCCAACGAGCTCCCTGTTGATAATGAGCCACTTCTGGAGGCAATGATTGTGGATTGGCACTGAGATAAAAGGCACATGAGAATCCTTGGCCAGGAGAATTGGCGGCTTGGGCTACTTTTTGTAAATAGATCAGTCTCTGAGTGTGGACTGGCAGCATGATGGAACCAGGAAAAACCACATCAATTGAGCCAGTGGGTGTGTTTACAAGAGCAGACAAAAATTGCTCTGGAAAACCGGGGAAAAATGATTCTGCTGATTTGGCTCCCAATTGAACTGCCATGGTTCGTAATGCAGTCAAATTGGACAGGATAATATCAAATTCTGACCAGTCAACACCTGCTGGAATTACTGAAGCTCGCCAGCCCATAATCAAGCGAGGCTTTTTAGGTAAACTGCGAATGAAATGACTGTCAAAAGTGATGGGATCAGTCAGATACAAAACATCCGGCTCAAAAGTTTCTATCTGTTGCCGAACCACTTCATAAAGCCATTGTTCCGGATTATTGATAGTGCGATGATGTTCTCGCAACCATTGCGATTGGGCAGGAGCACAGTTAGCAATAACCAATTGAGAGGTTTGATAACCCACTTGTTGCATATAAGGGGCAAATATATGAATTGCCGCAAAACCATCTTGAACCAGAGCCGTTATTTGTTCCTGAAAGGATTGAGCAGCCAGAGTAGGACGACGGGTGTAAAAATTATGCAAGTAGGCTTCATAAAAATTGTGAACTTGCATAAATTTCAAAGCAGGACGAGACTGAGACTGTTGAACGGTGGGCGATGAAATCGGATCGATCTGAGCTGGAGCAATCACTTGAGAAGGTCCAGAAATCCGCCTCACTTCATAATTGAACGACTGTTCCCAGAGAAACATCGTATTGATTTGATTGGCTTTTAAATACAAAAGTGCCGAGAACGCTTTTTCCCGAAGAGTTTCTGGACCCAAATGCATCTGCAGAAGAATACCATGTTGTAATCCCTCAATTTCCTCGGGAGTGTATTCAAAAAAGACCAAAGTCTGATCAAAATAATCCACTGCCCAACGATGATTGGACAATTTAGCCGTGTTCAAAAAAATATCTTTACCCTTGGTCGGAGTCTCAATAAATCCCCTTTTTCCTACCCTCATCAATTCCTGACAAGCCTTTTCCGGATTGTCGGCATGTTCCAACACATGGGAACAATACACAAAATCAAACTCCTGATCCCCAAATGGCAAATGCTCTATATTACATTCAAACACCGGCTTTCCAGCAACATGTTTAAAGGGAATACCTGCCCGACCATACTGGTGATTTTCCAAAGTGATATCAGTTAAATGGGTCGCAAAAGGAAAAGGCAAATGACCACTTCCCACATCAAGCACTTTGTCAGTGGGTTGAATGCCGAACTCAAAAAATCGAGCTTGGTATAAGTTGTAACGATCCTTTTGAGGCAACTGTTGGTAAATCTCATAAACTTCAGCCAATAATGGAATCGATTGGGCTGGATAAGTTGTCACCAATTGCTCATAAATATCCAAGGACTCCAAGTAATTAGCCCGCTGATAATCTTGCCTGGCAAGTTGCAAGGCATTTGAAAAATCATGTAAATCAACAATTTTTTTACGGCGATTGCCAAAACGAGAATGACTCATAACGATTAAAAAGTTCCTAATGTAAAAATAATCCCAAAAATCAAAACAATCCTGTCAATAAAAATTCACTGTTTGGACAATTCTTGCACTTGTTCAACAGTTAAACCGGTGGTCATTGCGATCTGCTCAATGCTCAAAACACCCAAAGACAATAAATTACGAGCTGCGGCTTCCACTGCTTTTCGACGACCTTCCTTAAGCCCTTCCAGAAAACTTTCTGCCTTCTTTTGCTCCTGATTATATTCCTCAAACATTTTTTCGTTGCCAAATGCAATTTGGGAACGAGAAAAATGATCCAATTATCTGCATACACTAATGACTTCTATCATTTTTGATTTGTTCAATATCACTTATCGATAACCCAGTGATTTCTGAAATAAAATTTACCTCTAATCCTTTAGTAAGCATTGCCTGAGCAATCTCCAGTTTGCCCTCCAGCTTACCCTCCAGTTTGCCTTTACGTTCACCTTCCTGTATTCCCTCAAGTTTGCCTTTACATTCACCCTCCTGTATTCCCTCAAGTTTACCTTCATAACGTATTTTAACAAAGTGTTCTTTCATGGATTCTAAAAACATTGTTATCTCCTGTTCACTTCGTATTTTTTATCGTTCCCAAATGGCACTTGGGAATGAGAAAAAACGAGAAGAATGACCCAATTACCTGCCTACACTAATGATTTCTATCATTTTTGATCCGTTCAATCTCACTTACTGATAATCCAGTGATTTCTGCAATAAAATTCACGTCTAACCCTTTAACAAGCATTGCCTGAGCAATTTCCAGTTTGCCCTCCAGCTTACCCTCCAGCTTACCCTCCAGCTTACCCTCCAGTTTACCCTCCAGTTTGCCTTTACGTTCACCTTCCTGTATTCCCTCAAGTTTGCCTTTATATTCACCCTCCTGTATTCCCTCAAGTTTACCTTCATAACGTACTTTAACAAAGTGTTCTTTCATGGATTCTAAAAACATTGTCATCTCCTGTTCACTTCGTAT
>DYNP01000004.1:64651-259075 GCA_020721005.1 Thiomargarita sp. | reverse complement strand
TGCCAGACTCCAAAGGCACTTGGATCAATCAAACTGACAATGATTTTGAAGAGTTAATTCCCTTAATGGATAAAGCAGTCAAAAAAGCAGTTAAAACTGCGAAAAGTCAAACAACAATCAAAACTGCAGAAAATCAAGAGGAAAATCCAACAGCAATTTTTGAATTGTTTTCAAGGGGAATTGCCAGTCAAAGAGATGAATGGGTTTATGATTTTTCAAAAAAGCATTTAGAGACCAAAATGAGGCATTTTGTTGAAATTTACCAAGAAAGTCTTCGGAATGCTGATTTTGAAAATAAGTTGAAGATTAAATGGGATCGCGAACTGGATAAGTATAGGGATCGACACCTGGAAAAACAATTTAATGAGCAACAAATTGTCCAAAATCTTTACCGACCATTTACGAAGAAATGGTTTTATTTTGACAAACATTTCAATGGGATGACTTATCAATGGTTTAATATTTTCAATCCCGACGAAAATAAAATTATTGCTGTCCCAGGAATTGCTTCCCCAAAAGATTTTCACGTGCTCAGTTTTTGTTCCATTATAGATTTAAACGCTCTGCCTGCTGGCGCCCAATGTCTTCCCCTTTATCGCTATGATGCCGGGCACAGAATCGACAATATTACTGATTGGGCTTTGGCTTTATTTCAGAAACATTATGCTCCAAATCAAAATTTGCAAAATTCTCAAGATAAAACTACTGGTTATCATCCCAAACAGGTTGTCAATTCAAAAACTGCTGATTCCGATATTATTATCCAAAAACTTGATATTTTTCATTATGTTTATGCAGTGTTCCATGATCCTGCTTATCGCCAAAAATATGAGCGTAATCTCAAACGCGATTTTCCGCGCATTCCTTTGTATCCTGATTTTTGGAGTTGGGCGCATTGGGGTCAGCAGTTGATGGAATTGCATCTCAATTATGAGCAAGTTGCTCCTTATCCATTAAAAAGAAGTGATAAACCGCTGAAAAATCGTGAGGTTAACTCTAAGGTGAAGTTAAAAGTGGACAAGGTTGCTGGCAACATCCAAGTTGATGAGGTCACTAGCCTTTCCAATATTCCCGCTCAAGTTTGGGATTATCAGCTTGGGAATCGCACCGCCTTGGAATGGGTTTTGGATCAACATAAGGAAAAAACTCTTGATGATCCAACGATTTTTAAGCATTTCAACAGTTATCATTTCGTTGATTATAAGGAGCAGGTGATTGAATTATTGGGGAAAGTTTGTCAAGTCAGTGTGGAGACAGTGAGAATTATTACAGAAATGAGAAGAGAAAAGCAATTGTAAGATCAGCTTTTTTTTGGAAAAGAGGGGGATTATATTTCTAACAGAGGCTTTGGAGTGGAGGCTTTAGCCGGTCACAGCAGAGGCTTTGGAGTGGAGGCTTTAGCCGGCCAGCGGTAGGCCCTTGCAAATTCTGTATGTGGGGGGGTGCCTACGGCTGACCGGCTAAAGCCTCTACTCCAACGTGCTTTGTAGAACCCCCATTCCGGCTAAAGCCTCTACTCCAACGTGCTTTGTAGAGCCCCCATTCCGGCTAAAGCCTCTATTCCAACGTGCTTTGTAGAGCCCCCATTCCGGCTAAAGCCTCTACTCCAACGTGCTTTGTAGAGCCCCCATTCCGGCTAAAGCCTCTATTCCAACGTGCTTTGTAGAGCCCCCATTCCGGCTAAAGCCTCTACTCCAACGTGCTTTGTAGAGCCCCCATTCCGGCTAAAGCCTCTATTCCAACGTGCTTTGTAGAGCCCCCATTCCGGCTAAAGCCTCTACTCCAACGTGCTTTGTAGAGCCCCCATTCCGGCTAAAGCCTCTACTCCAACTCCACCTATTTTTTCGTATCTCATCTTTATCGCATCATTTATTTTTGCAAGAGGTCTAATGATTGCTGTTACCAGTTTAAAACGGATTGTGCAAGATGAGCGGTGTTATGATCCTGCGGCTATTTTAAAGCGACTTAATTTTTTGGTGAAAACCGCATTGCAACAAGGTACCCAATATGCTTTGTCTGATGATGGTCTGGATGCCAGTATTTGTTGGGTGGACCCGATGAGTCGATTATTGTCTTTTGCTGGGGCAAAATTACCTTTGTATTATGTAAGTCCCGATCATCAAGTGGAGATGGTAAAAAGGGATAAGCAGAATTTAGGTTATAAGCGTTCGGATTTGAATTTACTCATCAAGATATTGTTGTCAAGCCGGGCATGCGTTTTTATTTGGCCACCGATGGTTTTATTGATCAGTTGGGGGGAACGAAACGTTTTCCATTTGGGAATAAACGTTTTAAAGAGTTATTGTTGAGTTTTGAGCAGGTGCCAATGGCTGAGCAAGGTGAGCATTTGACCGCGGCCTTGTTGGACTACCAGGGGGAAAATAGTCGGCAGGATGATGTTACAATTGTGGGTTTTCAGTTGTGATTTGAAAAGGGCGCGTTAGGTGACTAACGCACTCGAAAAAGGATTCACTGGTATTTAACAGAGCAGTGGTCAGGAGGGGGAAGATTTGGGGGAGTTGACTTTAAGCGCGGCATCAATGGTTTGTAAAAATTTCTTGATGTCCAAAGGTTTAATGATATAGTCCCAAAATCCAATTTCTCGACCTCGGTCCAAATTGTGTACATTGTCATCTGCAGTTAGGGCAAGTACTGGAATGTGAGCGGTTTTGGGATGCTCTTTAAGTTGTTTGAGAACAGCAAAACCATCCATGCCAGGCAAGTTGATGTCCAGAAGAATAATACTTGGATCGTGTATGTAGGCCAGTTCCAGTCCCATTTCTCCGGTGTGCGCTGACATGAGGGCAATTTCTGGTTTGGCTTTGAGAATTTGAGCCACGAGACTGACATTGGTACGACTGTCTTCAATATACAGGAGAATATGGTGAGCGGATTGGGAATTGGGAATTTTAGGAAAGATAATTTCTGCATTGGGCAGTTCGATGGAGAAGGTGCTGCCCTGTCCAGGGGTACTTTCGACTTTTATTTGACTGTCCATGATTTCCAAAAGGTGTTTGGTAATGGTTAAACCAATGCCAGTTCCTTCAATCAGATTGAGCCCGCTGAGTCGAGTAAATGGTTCAAAAATCTTGGCTTTTTGTTCGGGACTGAGTCCAATGCCAGTGTCAGTGATGGCTAAATGCAAGTGTTCCGAGTCGGGCTCTGTGAGATTGACGGTAACTTGTCCAGCCTCTCGGTTGTATTTGACTGCATTGGACAGGAGGTTGATGAGCACTTGTTTCAGACGTCCCCGATCAGCAAATGCATAGTGGGGAGAGAGGGATTCGGTTTGATTGTGTAATGTGATGTGGTTCTTTTCGGCCTGAGGGGCAACAGTGCTCAAACAATCTTTGATGAGGTCAATGAGTTCGATTTTTTCGACAGATACTTCAAGTTTGCCAGCTTCAATACGAGTAAGATCAAGCACTTTGTTGATCAGTTCTAAAAGGTGCCAGCCGGCATGAAGGATATTCCCAACATATTGTAACATGTCTTGAATGTGTTCAGTTTGGAATTCTTCTAGGGGAACACTGAGGTCTTCTTTGAGCAGTTCGCTGTAGCCTAGGATGGCATTCATGGGGGTGCGCAGTTCATGACTCATGCTGGATAGAAATTGGGATTTGGCTTGGCTGGCTTTTTCCGCAGTTTCTTTAGAGGCACGCAATTCTACTTCAACTTGTTTTATCTCATTGATGTCGTTGAATAAAAATGTGAGTCCCATGAATTTTTGATTGTGTATGATGGGGTCAAAGGCGCAGGAAATGGGTAGGGTTTGAGCCTGGGCATTTTGTAAACTGGCATTATGGTCATGGTATGAGCGTCCTTTGAGCAAATGTTCCAGTAAGGCTTTTGGGGTGATGGGGGGATCAGTGGGTTTTTTGGGGGAAAGTTCCAGGTATTTTAGTAAGGAGGAAAGATTGGGAAGGTGTTCAAGTCCCAAATAGAGTTTGGCTGCAGGGTTGATGAAACAGAGGGTTCCAGCATTGTCGAAAACACAGAGACCGTGACTAATGGTGGCTAGCGCTTGTTCCAAAAGGGGGGTGGTTGCTGGTAAGGTGGATAGGGGAGTGGTCAGTTGTCGTTGGCGTTCTCCATTGACATAGGAGCGTTCGATACGTAATAAAAACTCCTTCCATAGGGTGGGATCAGTGGGAAGTTGGTCACGAGTAAAGCCAGCTCTACGTAGTTGTCTCTCAAGTAAGGTATGCATGGGTGTAGTTTGTCAAGTTTAAGGAGTTGTCGGAGAGGGGGTTGAAATGAGCACCTGGTCAAGTGGCCATTGGGGTGATGTCCTACCTATCACGTGACAAAATTTGACTTACCGTATAATAAACCAAATTATTGAGTTTTTTTCAATACTTCAACTTTAAACCCAATTGGAGTTAAAATGAAGTGATTGAGGAGTTCCTGTCGTTGAGTTACCTTAAACGGGTGGACATACCGGTAATTGGTGTTCAAAGTGGTTTCATACAGATTCCATACCACTGTCTTTTGGCGAGTATTTAGAGTGGAGTGTCTTGGCAAATGTCGTTAATTAAGTATATCTACTAAAGGGATGATTCAACTGGGAAAGTGGGGAAAAAGATAACTACTCCCTGCCCTTATTGGTTAAGGAGGGGAGGAAAAATTTCTTTTTGAGAAAGGAAGGAGAATTTACTTGATAAGGGGGAGTAGGGAGAGTTTCCCTCCTTGAGGAATATGTCAGGAGGGAATACTTAGAAATAAGAATAGATTAGAGGAGGTTTCTTTCTAATTTAAAGGAAGGATCAGAGAGGGGCCTGCTGATTTAAGGAGGAGGTAAAAATTTATCCAATTCAAGGACGGGTAGAGGCAATCGATCATTCAGCCAAAATAGAAGTACCCAAGCCAGTATATTGAGAATTAGGAGTAAGCCCTGCAGTCACCAATAACTTTGTTTTAAAAGGGAATTGGAAGGCACGGGGGCAGCATTCAGAAGTTGTTTTTGTTGTTGCTCTTGTTTTCGTAAAGCGTCTAAAATGTAAGACATGGTCATTGGTCCTCAGGTTAAAATCATCAGGGAAAAGTTAAACGGGTCCCATTCGATCAGAGTTGCCTTGGAAATTTTACTCCAAGGATTTTCAGCAACAAGGATTCTCAGCAGGTTGAAGTTAATAGGCACGTGTCACTGAGGCGAGACTTGGTAACAAGGGGAACGATAGAACATTTTTTCTCATCAATAAGTATCGGTTAATGATATTCTCATTAAGAGACATGAGAAGGAATTGATAGCTCAGGTAGATTGAACAGGGAAGCTTGAAGCAATGTTTGAGTGTAAGGATGTTGAGGCTGTTTAAAAAGAGGCTCTGTTTCTCCTTGTTCAACAAATTGTCCATGACGCATGACAATAATGCGATGGGACATGGCTCGGATAACTTTTAGATCGTGACTGATAAATAAGTAGCTGATATGGTGACTTTTTTGTAAATCTCTCAGCAATTCTAAAATTTGTTTTTGTACCGAAACATCCAAGGCACTGGTAGGTTCATCGAGAAGGACCAATTTCGGTTCCAAGATAATAGCACGGGCGATGGCAATGCGTTGTCTTTGACCACCGGAGAATTCATGAGGATAACGAGATAACATCGATTCTTCCAATCCTACCTCGCTTAACACTTTGAGAATGCGTTCTCGCCTTTGTTGACGAGTTAATTTAGGATAATGAATTTGCAATCCTTCCCCAATAATATGTTCGGTAGTCATGCGCGGAGATAAAGACGAGTAAGGGTCTTGGAAGACCACCTGAAAATGACGGCGCAACTGTCTCAAAGGTTTAGATTTGAGAGCATTGAGAGACTGTTGATCGAAGATCAACTCTCCCTGGCATTCTTGTAAGCGGAGCAGACAGAGCCCCAATGTGGTTTTCCCAGATCCAGATTCGCCCACAATACCCAAAGTTTCCCCCGGATACAAGTGCAAATTAACATTGTCAACCGCCTTGAGTACATGAGGCCGGCGATTCCACAAAAAACCTTGATGAGTTGTAAAATGACATTGAAGTTGTTTTCCTTCCAACAACGGGGGTTGAAGTTGATTGTAATTATATGGAGACTGCAACTGACTGGGTTGACTGTTTAATAAATGTTGGGTATAAGGATGTTGAGGATGAGTGAACACTTGGGCTACAGGCGCTTCCTCCACCAATTGACCCGCCTGCATAACACAAATGCGTTGGGCAAATCGTTTGACTAAATTCAAATCATGGGTAATCAACAGAATAGCCATGCCAAATTCATGTTGCATTTCTTCCAATAATTCAAGAATTTGCAATTGCACAGTTACATCCAAAGCGGTGGTTGGCTCATCGGCAATCAGCAATTTGGGTCGACAGGCCAAAGCCATGGCGATCATGACCCTTTGACGCTGACCTCCAGAAAGAGTGTGAGGATAACTGTCAAAACGGCGTTCCGCTTCAGAAATTCCAGTGCGTTCCAACAAGGCAATCATGCGTTTTTTAGCCGCTGCGGAACTCAGTCCCTCATGCAATACCAATGGTTCAATCAATTGTTTACCAATGGGATAGACTGGATTTAAAGAAGTCATCGGCTCTTGAAAAATGAGGGTAATATCGCGACCTCGAATTTTGCGCAATTGAGGCTCAGTCAATTGTAACAAATCTTGTCCTTGGTAAATAATTCGACCCGTGGGGAATTTAACCTGCTGAGGATCATGAAGGCGCAGGATGGAAAGGGCCGTCACCGATTTGCCAGAGCCAGATTCTCCCACCAGAGCCAACTTTTCCCCGGGTTGAATTTCTAAACTCAGATGATCCACCACTTTTTTGGGTTGATGTTGGCCAAAGGTAACGCTTAAATTGTCAATTTTTAGTAAAGGGCTATAAGTCATCATATTAAATAGTCACTGAAATCAATCGGTTTTACGAAGTTTATTTTGTATCATTCGATCATATTGATGGCTCCACCTTTGAAAAGTGGATTTTTCCATGGGGGGGGCATAAAGATAACCTTGAGCCCAATCACAACCATGATCGCGCAAAAATTCTCTTTGCTCATCAGTTTCCACCCCCTCAGCCACCACTGTCATGCCCAAGGCATGGGCCATATCAATGGTGGCGACGGTGATGGCAGCATCTTTGGGGGAATGAATGATGCCTTGAATGAAAGATTTGTCAATCTTCAATCCATCTGCCGGAAAACGTTTCAAATAATTTAAAGAAGCATATCCAGTCCCAAAATCATCGATAGTGACTCGAATCCCCATGTCTTTAAAGCGTCGGAGCATTTTAACTGCATTTTGAATATCCTCTAACAATAAAGTTTCGGTGATTTCCAATTCCAAACTTTGGGGCGCTAAATTCCAATTACTTAAGGAATCGGCTACAATTTCCGGTAAACGATGACTGCGAAACTGATGAGCAGAAAGATTGACTGCAATGTGATTGAGCGGCAAACCATCATCCAACCACAGTTTGAATTGTTGACAAGCAGTTTGTAAAATCCATTCTCCTAAAGTGATGATGAGACCGGTATCCTCCAAGACACTGATAAAGTCATTGGGTAACATCAGTCCATCCCGAGGATGATTAAAGCGAATGAGCGCTTCTGCGCCCACCAATTCGTCAGAAGTGAGTTCAGTTTGCGGTTGGTAAAATAGAAGAAAGTGTTTATTTTCCAATGCTTTGTGTAAATCAGCTTCAATTTGCAAACGAGACAGGGCTTGATGATACATTTCAGCGCTGAATACCACATAGCAAGATTTGCCCATGGCTTTGGCTCTGTACATCGCAGTGTCTGCATTGCGCAACAGGTCAACATGGCCACCTTGATGGGTGCTATAGGCCACTCCAATACTGGCAGAAGTGATGATTTCGTAACCATCTAAGGAAAAGGGGCGAATCAATTCTTCATTGATTTTTCGCGCCAATTGGGTCACTTCACTTAAATCTTGTAAATTCTCTAGTAAAACCAAAAATTCGTCACCTCCAGAACGAGCCAATAAGGTGTCAGTTTGTAAACAATCTCGCAATCGTTGCCCAATTTCCATTAACAACCAGTCTCCCATATCATGTCCCAAACTGGCATTGATGACTTTGAAACGGTCTAAGTCAATGAATAACACCGCAATATGATAATCTTGGGAACTGCGCACTTGTGCCATGGCACGCTCCAATCGTTCCACAAATAAGCGACGATTGGGTAAACCTGTCAGCTCATCATATAAAACGCCCTGTTCCGTGGACACTTCGACTGGCAACAATTGAGGAGGAGGAATAATTGAAGGGGATTTTTCTGACCTCAATTCTGGTTTTTGATCTGGGTGAGCTTCAAACAATACCCACTCCAATTCTCCGTGGGAACTGAATACTGGTTTTAAAGAGAATAGGAAGCTAACTGCTTGTCCATTGTCATTGAGCACTTCGAACTGACCTTCTGCCAAGTGATTGTTGAAGGTTTTTTCAAAGACTAATTTTAAGGCTTTTGAAGAGATTGGTGCTAAGGATAAGTTGAATAACCAAGGGCTCTCCCAAAGTGGTTGTGCCACCAGATCCGTATGGGAGATTCCTAAAAAGGTCAAGGCAGTTTGATTGATTTTTATGAAATAACCTTGGGAATTGAGTAAACCTATCCAACTGAGTGTATTGTCAAAAATACATTGGAATAGGGTCAATTCTTCTTGTAACACATTGACTTTAGAAAACTGTTGCAAGGTTTCTTGCAATAAGGGAATGGTCAGTTGTTCCTTACTTAGACAACTGCCCTTTCCAGAAAAGGAGGTATTGATTTGCTCTTGATTTTTGGTGAGAAATACCATGGGAACCGTGGTTAAAGGATAAAGACGAGCTAAGAAAGATTGTTGCTCTGTTTGATGAGCATAATAACTGATCAAATAGGCGTCATAATTGGTTTTTCTAATCAGTTTCAAAGCACTTTCATAGTTGGGAGCCCAATCTACCTCAAATTGAGATTGTTCATCCAAAGTTTGGCGTATTCTTAAATAATCTTGAGCGTCCTCTTCTATGAGCAAAAGACG
Organism: Thiomargarita sp.; assembly: GCA_020721005.1. Classification (GTDB taxonomy): domain Bacteria; phylum Pseudomonadota; class Gammaproteobacteria; order Beggiatoales; family Beggiatoaceae; genus DYNP01. Next base: position 250,066 of record DYNP01000004.1, on the reverse strand, counting down.
TACTGTTTTCACTGAATTTCTACTTTTGGTAAAATGGGAATTGAAAAAAGTTCCTGACTGACCATTAGAACCTTAAAATCATGGACAATTATTGACATGCAAAATTTATGCTTTTTCATTAAAAAACCCCTTTATTGGCTCATAGGAGTTGTAATATTCCTGCTTTTTAGAGTAACTTTCCTACCTTATTTATGGCAATTAGCCATTGGGCGTCGGCTTGGTAACATGGCTTACTATTTTATTCCGCGGCGTCGCAAAATTGCTGAAATTAATTTGCGTCTTTGTTTTCCAAGTTGGGATCAAACGCAACGTAACCAGCTATTGCAGCGACATTTTGAATCACTTGGCATGGGACTGTTCGATATGTTAAATGCTTGGCGGCAACCTGACGCTTTCTTTGAGACCCTGTGGGAAGTTGAGGGAATTGAACATTTAGAGGCAGCATTGGCTATGCAAAAAGGCTTGATTTTGTTGACTGCTCATTTTAGTGCAATGGAGGTGGCTGGACGTTTTCTTCGACAAAAAACAGCGCTTGCTGTGATGTATCGGCGCCATGAAAATGAGATGATGGAGTGCTTATTTAAACGCAATCGGGAACTTCATGTGGAACAGGTGATTTATCGGGATGATGTGCGATCACTTGTACAGTGGTTGAAATTGGGTAAAGCTGTATGGTATGCAACTGATCAAAATTATGGGCACAAACACAGTGTTTTTGCTCCATTTTTTGGTATTCCCGCGGCCAGCAATATGGCCACTTCTCGATTGGCTGAAATGACTGGGGCTTTGGTGTTGCCATTTTTTACTCATCGTTTGGATCATCAACGGGGGGGATATCGTCTTCATTTTTATCCCCCTTTTGCTCCATTTCCAAGTGGGAATTTATATCAGGATGCAGAGATGATCAACCTTTTGATTGAGAATCATGTTCGTCAAACTCCAGAGCAATATTTTTGGGTCCATCGTCGTTTTAAAGATCGGCCTATGAATGAGGCGCCATTTTACTGAGTTATTTAAAATCATGCAATCATGAGAGAGTAAGTCCTGTGTTGCTATTTTGATGGGGAAAAGTTAAGAGGGGACGGGAGGGGTGGAATGGGTGATTTTAAAGTGATGGGACTGGAATCAATTTCTTTGACTTTGTCCGGTAAGTGAAAAAAATTTTGAAGATGAGGCCAGTCTAAGTCGCGCAGGGTGACAATTTCATTTAGGTAAAAACTGACCCAGCAGTTACCTAATTTGGAATTTGGGGTGACTTGAGCCAATTTGGTGTTGGCCACATTCACATAATCGTTTTCCAATTCCAATCCAATGTATCTTCTGCCCAAACGTTTGGCAGCAATGGCAGTGGTCCCGGTTCCAGAAAATGGGTCTAGTACCATGTCATTTTCATCAGTGGTCATCAAGATAATTCTTTCTAAAAGATGAATTGGCAATTGACAGGGATGCTCATCTCGATATTTGTGATGTTTGATGCGATGAATATCGGTCCAGACATCAGAGACCAGGGAACCGAAGGGGTGTAATTTCCCTTTTTTCCCGCCATAATCTTTTGATAAATAGTTACTTTTTCTATCTCGCCGATGGGGATGCCGAATTTCATAAAATTTTAATTGATGAGAGTGCTTGGCATAAAATAAAATGCCGTAATGGTTAGGTTGCAAGGTTTTACCCATGGGAGAAGTTGGGGCATCCCACGTGATCCAATGTTTAAAGTCAGCTTGTTGATTTAAGAAAGTGGCATAATAGGTCAACCATTTGGGAATGTTATGTACAAAGATGGCACCGGTAGGCTTGGTTATTCTTACCATTTCGGTAATCCATCGTTCACACCAATGCAAATAGTGTTGTAAGACCAAGTTATCTTGGTAATTTTTGTAGGTTTTATTAAGGTTAAATGGGGGATCGGCAAAAGTCATATCCACGCTGTTATTGGGTAACTGAGCCAACAGTTCTAAACAGTCTCCTTGAATAATAGTGTTGCAATATTGTAAAATGGTCATGAAATTTTGACTTTGAAAGATAATGCTCCTATTTGTTCTAATTACTATTCTGAGGAAGCAATTTTAAATTCTTCTGGAAACAAAGGATTGGGAATTTTTTCACAGTGCACTTGAGTCACTGTGGCTGCAGGCGGTCCCTGATGTAACCATAAACAGAAGGTTTCTACCGAGGTGGCTTCTCCATATACTTTGACTTCCACTCGCCCGTCCTTTAGATTGCGGACTTCTCCCGTCAATCCAAGTCGTATAGCCAATTGGGCAGTATGGTAACGAAAGGCTACGCCCTGAACTCGACCGGTTACCCAGCAGTGTAAACCAATTTTCATGGGATGATGCTCAGTGGAAATGGGGAAAATGGAGAAGAACAAAAATCCTTCTCCAATGGTTGAGGGTGGTTCAATTGCCTAACAATCAGGGTTTATGAGACTAGCTGTTGCGATTTTTGATCATCATGACTTGTAGAATCATTTTACCGGTCTCATCGGAGACTTCCAGTACCTGTTGTAATTCTTCGATGAGGGTTTGTTCTCCGGCTTCAATAGTCCCGTCCGCAAGAGCAATGTCCACTGAACAGGCAAAGGCAGTTTCTCGTAGTTCCGCCGGTAAACTACTTTTGGCGATGGTGACCAGTCCTGCAACCCCTTCTTTTTCCAGCACTTTGACCAGTTTTTTGAAGATATCCGACAGTTGTCGTTCTGACATGCCGTCAAACATGCTCATTTGTAGTAGATAGGCAAAAATACCTTTGACTTCGGACTCTACAATTTGGCCATCTGCGGCTGAAGTGGCCAGGGCAATGGCTAAAAAGGCCTCTTGTTTGGTAAAAGTATCGCTTGAGGAAGGGGTTTTGGAGGATGAAAAAAATCCCATGTTGCAGTTTCCTTTTAAAGTTGTTTTCATGCCGGTACTGGCTAAGTGCTTAGGAATGAAGGTAAAGTTCAGGTTGAGTTTTCTGAATCTTCAATTCTAACTTAAATTGCGATTATCATCAACTATTATCCTCTACATACCGAGATTTAAGGAGTGTCGTACATTTTATTTTTAAATATCTAAAAATCAAGGGGGGGATCTTTTTTAGAAGGGTAGGAGGGAAGGGCTTTGAGTGTAAGGAGTTGTGTTATTGGTAAGGCAGAGGTATTTTAAGAGATGCAATTGAGGGGGAGACCTTGCCTTTTAGGAGAAGATGGCCATAGAATGGTCAATAGGCGCTTGAGCTGGTTATTGAGATTTAAGCTATTGATGAAGAATAGGAAATAGGAGGTACTTCCCATTCTTTAATTTTGAGATGAGAAAGATATTTTTTATTAAACTTCTTGCAAAAGTATAATGATATGATAAAGATGAGATACGAAAAAATAAAAGGGAAATTCCCGTTGAAGTTAATACTCTATAAGGTGGGTTGGAGTGAAGGCTCTAGAAGGTAGAGTGGAGGCTTTAGCCGGTTAGCCGTAGGCATCACCCCACATACACAAATTGCAAGGGCCTACCGCTGTCCGGCTAAAGCCTCCACTCCAAGTTATTTTAACCGATGGGTAACTCTCATTTTTTCATGATCGCATACTTTCGCAAGAGGTCTATTGATAAGGAGATGTATATGTTTGGTATTCGTTTTATTAAAGTGCAACCCACTACTTATTTGCTGCAATACAACCGAGGTCGTTCGAAGCGAGAAGGGCGAGGCTTGGCCTTTTTTTATTTTGAACCTTTCACTTCATTGGTCGCTGTGCCCATGGAAAGTGTCGATGTGCCTTTTATTTTTAACCAGATTACTGCCGATTTTCAATCAGTTACCTTACAGGGGCAGGTTACTTATCGGGTGATTGATCCCAAACAACTTGCTCAATTGTTGAATTTTACTTTGGACAGTAAGACGCGCAATTATCTCAGCGAGGATCCACAAAATTTGCCACAACGGGTGATCAACAGTGTGCAGGTGCTTATGCAAAATGAGTTGAACCAGTTGACTTTACGAGAAACTTTAAAATCCAGCAGTTTATTGGTTCAAAATGTTCTCACCGGTCTTGGCAATTCCAAAGAAATCAATTCCTTAGGTTTGGAAGTATTGGGATTGTCTCTGTTGGCTATCAGTCCCACTCCGGAAACCGCCCGAGCTTTGGAGGCTGAAATGCGAGAGCAGTTGTTGAAGGAAGCAGATCAGGCAATTTACAGTCGTCGCAATGCGGCTGTTGAGCAGGAACGAGCTATTCGCGAGAATGAGCTGGATACGGAAATTGCGGTTGAACAGAAGCAGCGTCAAGTGCGGGAAACTCAAATGGAGGCAGAGCGTTCAATTAAAGAAAAGGAACGCTTGATCTTGGATGAGGGGATGACTGGAAAGATTGCGTTGGAAAAGCGCAATCGAGAATTAGTGGAGTTGACTATGGAGAATGCAAAATGTGAGGCAGAAACCAGAGCTTATCAACTGGGAATTATTATGAAGGTGTTTGGAGGGGTGGATGCTAAAGTATTGCAATCGCTGGCCAGTATGAATATGAATCCCAGTCGGTTGATTGCGTTGGCATTTCGGGATTTGGCAGCCAATGCAGAGCGTATTGGGCACTTGAATATTTCTCCTGATTTGTTGTCTGAATTGATTAATTCTGAGGTTAAGTCTAACGTGTCAAACCTGGATGGGTTAGACCTGGATAGGTTATAGTCAGTTATGTTTACACCTCTCACAGACAACAAGTTGATTTTGGTGCTCAGACCGACTCGGGTGGATGATTTGTTGGTTCGTTTTAATACTTTAAAACAGGCTCAGTTTTACATAGAGCATTTGGGGATTGATTTTTCTGATTACCTTTGGGAACATCAGACTTATTATCAGGCAGTTGAAGAGGTCAAAGGGGTGTTGCGGGAATTGGGGCATTTACAGGTGTTGCCCCGCAGTTTTTTGCCCAATTTTTTATTTGGGACTGAGGATGTGGTGGTGGTGTTGGGGCAGGATGGGTTGGTGGCTAACACTTTGAAATATTTGGTGGGCCAACCGGTGATTGGGGTCAATCCTGATCCAAAGCGTTGGGAAGGGGTGTTGCTGCCTTTTCAAGTCTCAGGGTTGGCAAAAGTGATGCGTGGGGTGTTGTCTAATCGGCATGCGATTAAGGAGATTACCATGGCAAAAGTGACCTTGAACAATGGGGAAGTGTTGTATGGGGTTAATGATTTGTTCATTGGGAATCGTTCTCATGTTTCTGCTCGTTATCGTTTGTGTTTAGAGGGCTGTGAGGAACGCCAAAGTTCCAGTGGAGTGATTGTGTCAACTGGTTTGGGGTCTACGGGTTGGTTTAAGAGTTTGATTACTGGGGCTATTGGGATCAGTCGGGCATTCATGGGCAATTCGCTTAAGATTCAGTTACCAGAGTCGGATAAAGGAGTGAGTTTTCCTTGGGATGCGGATTATTTGTATTTCACGGTGCGAGAACCTTTTGTCAGCGTGAATTCAGGCAGTGAGTTGGTGTTGGGCCGCATTCCTGCTGACGGTGTGTTGGAGGTGGTGTCAGAAATGGCTGAGGGGGGGGTGATTTTCAGCGATGGGATTGAGCAGGATTTTTTGCAGTTTAATGCCGGAACTTCAGCCACGGTGAGTTTGGCTGAGAAACGGGGACGGTTGGTGGTTTGAGGTTCAGAGGTCATGCCCGATGATAGGGGTGGTGGGTGAGAAGGGTCCAAGCCCGATAAATTTGTTCCGCAACGATGATTCTCACCAGGGAATGGGGAAAAGTGAGGGAAGAGAGTGACCAGTGTTGATGGGCTTTTTGTAAGCAGGGAGGGCTGAGTCCCTCGGGTCCCCCAACTAGCAGTGCCAATTGGGAGTGTCGAAATAGGTGTTGGCTAAGTTGGGAGGTGGTCCATTGTTGACCTTTTTCGTCCAAGGCAATGATGTGGGATTGAGGGGGAATGGCGGCCAGCATGTCTTCAGTTTCTTGACGTTGCAGACGTTCTAAATTGGATGATTTGGAGCGTTTGCGCAAGGGAATTTCAGTCAGATGCAGGGAATAGTCGTGAGTTAGGCGTTTGGCATATTCTTGATAGCCCACATTAACCCAAGTGGGCATGCGTTGACCAATGCAGATCAGGTGAATGTGCATGTGATGTTCTCTAAGGTAATTGGAATCAGTGTCGTGGGCGAATTTGGAAGTGGTGAATGAATTTGATAAGTTCCTGATAGGGGAGTTGTTCAAGACTGCCAAAGGTGGTCAAGCTCAAGGTGAGCAGAGTTTTAATATCGTCAATGTAGGAAGTTTCAGCAGTTTCTGGATGCAGCAGGGTTTGCAGTCCCAATAGAGCACCAACTTGGAGTTTCATTTCTTTGGGGTGAGGCAGTGGGTGGGAGAGATGGGTTAATTTGAGGGTGAATTGGGCATTTTGAGCGATGGCTGCTCGAAATTGGGCGCAGAGGATAGGGTTAGAGGTGGCGCAGAGGACGCCTTCCCGTTCAGCGAGATAGAGACGTCGACAGGCAGCACAGCGACCTCGTCCACTGAGGATTGTTTTTTCAAAGACACAGGGGGTTGGATTGAGGAGGTGATAGGTTTGTTTGAATTCTTGTTCTTCCATGGTTTACAATGAGGTTAGTTTGGGGTGAAGGGAATTTTGAAGTTAGGGGTGGGAAGTTTGGTTGATTATACTGGATTTTGAGGAGCAAGTCATTTGTTAAGTGGGTATTTGGAAGAGGATCAACAGTGGATGCGACAGGCTTTGGAGTTGGCGAAGTTGGCAGGAAAACGGGGCGAGGTGCCAGTGGGTGCGCTATTGGTGCAGGGCAGTCGTTGCGTAGGTCAGGGTTGGAATCAATCGATCAGTCAGTGTGATCCAACCGCTCATGCAGAAGTGATTGCTTTGCGGGAGGCGGCTAAACAATTGGGGAATTATCGGTTATTAGATACGACGTTGTACGTAACCTTGGAGCCTTGTATCATGTGTGTTGGGGCATTGTTGCATGCACGGATTAAACGTCTTGTGTTTGGGGCGTATGATGCCAAAGCTGGCGCCGTAGACAGTCGTTTTGATATTTTACGGGATACCCGGCATACTCATTTTATAGAGTGTCAAGGTGGTGTGTTGAAGGAGGAATGTGCTGGGCAGTTGAGTGACTTTTTTAAACCTCGTCGGCATCGACACCAAGTCAGGTGAGCTTGGTTATTTTTTGGTATTATCGACTCTTAGAAAATTGTTGTTACTGTGTTATGATTGGGCCTTGTTGTTTGATCAAGAATAACGGTTGTTTACCCATTCATCATCGTTTGGTTTTTTTATTAATTTACCTAAAGGAGGTATTCATGGATCGTTTGGATCATTCTTTTTACTATAGCGCAGTGACCGAAATGGAGAAAATGCGGGCCGATCGGGACTATATCTTAGGTTGGGTAGCCGGATATTTAGAAAACCCAATGCTGGAAGAGCAACGTTTAACAGAAGCGTATGAAGCTGGTTACGCCGATGGTTCTAAGCGTACCAAAGATAATTTTGCCAACTGGGTGAAGGCTTAATTGAGCCTCTGTCTATTTCCCGCGTAAGCGGGAATTGGCTGTGATCAGCATTTAGAAAATAGAGTCATTTATTCGTGACTGCTTCATTAGGAGCTTGAAACTATGCCAGAAGTGCGTATGTACAGTACTCGATCCTGTCCTTATTGCCTTAAAGCAGAGCGGTTATTAAGTCAAAAGGGAGTACAAGTCAATAAAATTTTAGTTGACGAACATCCAGAGCAGGTACAAGAGATGATCGCAAAGACGGGAAGACGGACCGTCCCACAAATCTTCATTGGAAGTCGTCACATTGGGGGATTTGATGATTTAGCCGAACTGAACAGTGACGGCGGTTTGGATCCTCTATTAAAAGATAATTAACCCTACTGTTGTTCTTCGCCAAAAAGGGAAGTTATTGTGATCACCTCCCTTTTTGGCTATTTTCTGTATAATCCCACTTCCCAAGGCATTATTAAATCTGCCCCTCCTCCCCCTTTAGTTACCCGCCTAAAACACCTGATTTTTACCCCAATGCTGGATTAAATAATTGGCTTGATTCTCTGTCAGTATGTTGTTAGAATTCCACATGTTGTAATATTTACCCACAGTGTAGCAGATAAATCATACTTAATTAACGAAAAGTTAGGCTTGCTCAGCCTTTTCAAGTGGCTAACAAAATAATAATCTGACGTAATTTGCCAACCCATAGTTCAAATTGTGGTAAAATTGCGACAAAATTGACTTTTTTCTGTTACCAGGTAATCTATCAAAGTCAACTCATCCAGTGGTATTTGGTTATTTAAACGTTTATAATTGTCACCCTACAGCAAAGGAATCTATCCATGTTTGATAGCTCTGGTCGTAAAATTTTAATAGGAGTAGTCACAGGGACACTGCTTTCTACGGCAATTGCTTCAGTTTTAGCCGCCGAGGACATACAAACTCATCGTCTTTTAGATTCTCAAGGACAGCCCGTCAAAACTGTCAGACCCAATGAATGCGTGTATACCCCAAATACACCCAATCAACCGCCTCGCCTTTTTGAGGAATGCGGAGATATTATGGATAGAGACAAGGACGGAGTTCCGGACAATGAGGATCAGTGCCCCGATAATACTCCAGAAGAAATTGCTCAAGGAGTGTATGATGACAAGGAACCTCCGCGCAATCCCAAAAATCGTAAACCCCAGCGGGCCTGCGACAAAATCGGTTGCCCCATTGATACTGATGGTGACAGCGTACCTGATTTCCGCGACCAATGTCCGGGTACCTCTGCTGAATACGAAATTCAACCCCCCAATTGTGCCAAACACGACTGCGTGAACACTGACGGTTGTGTACCAGACACTGATGCAGATGGAGTGCCCGATTGTAAAGACGCTTGCCCGAATACGGCTACTGGTACTAAAGTGAGAGCAGATGGTTGCAGTGAAGTAGAAACTAAACTCATTGACAAAACCATGAATGCCAAGACTCTTTTCGACTTCAACAAAGCTATTCTCAAGCCTGAAGGTCGACAAGAAATCGACAATTTACTGGCAGAAATCAATAGACTGCAAAACTGGACCAGAATTGAAGTGATTGGTCATACCGATCCGGTGGGCAAAGACGCTTATAATCAGAAACTCTCTGAACAACGGGCCAAAGCAGTCTTTGATCATCTCCTGAATCAGGGGGTCCCAGCGGGTAAGATCACTTCTATAGGTATGGGTGAAAGTCGTCTCGTCGAACGTCTGCCGGGAGAAAGTGAAAAAGATTGGCATGCCAGATGTCGCCGCGTGGAGGTACTTGTTTATGGACAAGAACAAGTCCAAAGAACCCAACCTTAATTGAGCCATGTTTAATTGATGATGTTCCCAACCTTTTAAAGCCGGAAACGCATAACCCATAACGATTTATTTATTGAATGAAAGGCGCTCCCTTTCCTTCAAAAACAACGGGTAAAAGCCAACTGGTTTTCAAAGGGGAAGGGGAACATCTTTTTTTTGCCTCATCCTCACTACATTCCCAATGCCACTTCTATCCCCAAAATAACCACAGATTTTGACCAACAAACCACTGGTGTTTAGCGGTACCTTTTAAGGGTATCGCTTTTTTTATCCCTGACAGCCAACACACTATCACTGGATTTGGAAAAACGACCTATTTCTCATTCCCATACAGAGCGTGGGAACTAAAAAAATCAACCTCACTTATTTTCCCTGATAATCCAAATACAAACCTCCATTTACTATTACTGTAGAAGCAAATACCTTATCCCCTTTGACTTTTTCCAAAGTATTCCCCTCGCCAGTCAAAAAATATTGATTGACTACCGCCTGCCCCTCCACAACAGTCCCATTTACTGGCACAATTTCCCCTGCTTTTATCACAACCACATCATGAATTGCCAATTCCTCAAATGGAATCTCCACTTCCACTTTATTCTCCTGCAAAACCCAAACATGGGTAGGCAACTGTTGCTCAACAAACACATGACTTAAGATTTTCCTCGATTGCTCCTGCACATCATTAGCCAAAACTCGAGTACTATTAAATAACAAAGTGCCTAAACTGGCAAGAAAATACCGCCCAAACCCCACAGTAACCAATTCGAGACCTCCATACACCACATAACCATCCACCTTACCCTTCACGAATAAAGAATTCTCCATTTCCCGCAACACTGGAAAAATCGCATAAGTTAACAGTCCCAAGTTGATTAAAGCCAAGGGAGGATAAAAACTCCGAACCATTGCCACTCCGGTGGTTATCATACTGACTGTAAGATAACGATGATAAGACCTCTGTTGTTCAACCGGTCCCTCCAACAATTTTTGATGCTCTTTTCCCAAATCTTGAGTTAACAATGGCCGACCTTGATAACCCTTATATAAACGAATTCCCAAATAACCTATCAAGATAATACCCAGATCCACCAACATAATTAAACCTCCTGTGACACTTATAAACTGTTTACCCACACTCAATGAATGTTTATTCACACTTGCTGCTTACAATTTTAAGATTATAACATAACTCCTCCAAATAAAACACCCGATCCATACCTCGTTCTCCCTTCGCAACTGTCACAAATCTCCATTTTGTAGAACCCATTGTCACATTCCTTACAAAACAAATCTCCAAAAATTCAACCAAATTAAACTGTTAGAGATTGGTATATCCATTGCTTACCCCCTAACCATTGGTTACTGTTATATCATTATGGGAACACACTTATGGGTGAGATTGTTAAACGTCAAAAGGCAATGTCCGTCAAACCTTTAAAATCCAGCCAACCGATTGGCGCCTGTTTAGCAGTATTGGGAATTCAAGGCAGCATACCCCTGCTCCACGGTTCCCAAGGATGCACTGCCTTTGGCAAAATTTTTCTCATCCAACACTTTCGAGAACCCATCCCCTTACAAACCACAGCGATGGACCAAGTCACCACCATCATGGGGGCGGATGAGAATGTAGTGGAAGCACTCAAAACTTTGGCTGAAAAAGCCAAACCCCATTTGATAGGACTGATTACCACCGCCTTAAGTGAAACTCAAGGGTCCGATATTCAAAGAAATATCAATGAATTCCGCACTGCTCATCCCGATTACCATGCCCTTAAAATCATTCCCATCAAAGCTCCCGACTTTGTGGGCAGTTTTGAAAGTGGATTTGCCCTTGCGGTTACCGCTCTCATTGAACATTTGGTGCCCCAAACCCAATGGACACCCACAACCTCTCGACAAATCAATATCTTAGTCCCCGCCTTTCTCACTCCCGGCGACATTGAATTCTTAAAAGAGACTCTCGAAACCTTTGATTTAGACCCCGTGGTTATTCCAGACATTTCAGATTCCCTAGATGGTCATTTGACAACACTGGATTTTTGCCCCACCAGCATTGGGGGCAGTCCAGTGTCCATTTTTGAAAAACTGGGCCAAGCCAAAGCCACTCTGGTCATCGGCCATGCTCTGACCAAGGCAGCTGACCTCTTGTATCAACGCACTGGGGTACCTGATTACCGATTTAACAGTCTCATGGGACTGCAAGCATTTGACCAACTGCTCATGACTCTACAAACTCTAGCTGACCGACCCATTCCCCTCAAATTTGCTAGACAACGCGCCCAGTTACAAGATACCCTATTGGACACTCACTTTATGCTCAGTCATGCCCAAGTCGCCTTAGCTTTAGACCCGGATGACTTGTACAGCTTCAGTCAACTCCTCAAAGAAGTGGGAGCTGAAATTGTGGTGGCAGTCACCTCCACCCATTCTCCCATTTTGGAAAAAATACCCGCTTCCCAGATCAAAATTGGGGACTTAGAGGACTTAGAAGACCGTTGTCAACTGCAATCTCCGCAACTGTTGATCAGCAATTCTCATGCCGTCGACTCTGCCGATGCCTTGGGAATTCCTCTACTACGAGCTGGCTTTCCCCAATTTGATCTCATTGGTGGCTATCAGAGAACTTGGATAGGCTATAAAGGCACTCGCCAAACTCTGTTTGATCTGGCCAACTTGATTGAGTCCCATCAACACGCCCTGCCTCCTTACTACTCAATGTACGGACAGAAAATAGAGTCTCATTTTAAGGAGGCTGCTTATGCGACTGCGCAGACATTTGCGGCTCATCCCAGGTAAATCAGCCATGGAAAATTTCACCACTCAGCGGGAAACTGAAAATTTGAGCCCCATTTTACGAGTTGCTTTTGCCAGCAATGATCGGCAACAAGTCAATCAACATTTTGGATCGGCTGAGGGTTTTGTCATTTATGAAATCAGTCCCCAACAAGCCAATTTGGTTGAAGTGCTGGAATTTGAATCCCAGGTTCAGGATGGGCAGGAAGATAAATTAATCAATAAGTTACAGGCATTAACTGGCTGTGCCATTGTGTATTGTCAGGCTGTGGGTGCTTCTGCCATTCGTCAATTGGCAACAAAGGGCATTCAGCCAATTAAGGTCGGTCCCTCTCAATTTATCTCTCAGTTGATCAAGGAGTTACAGCGAGAATTGGAAAAGGGCGAAATGAAATGGGGGTTAAAAATCCCTGCCAAATCTGTTCAAGATAATGAAACTCGGTTTGATAAGATGGAGACAGAAGGTTGGAATGAGTAAAAGTGAGTGGTATACGTTGCTGGTACTATCTTATCATTTCATCTCTGTCTGTTGTGTCATCTTTTTCTCGTTGCCCAATAACCTATTCCCTACTTTCTTCTGTTAAGGAGGGGAAATTGGTTTATATTTTCCCCTCTTTGGTAAGAAAAAGTAAGGGCGAATGATTTGTATTCTCTCCTCCTTCTGTTCAAGGAGGGGTGGGGGGTGATTTAGGCAACGAGAATTTTTTTTAGTGATTTGAGATTTTGGAGATTATAAAATGGACACTGTGACTGAAGATATGTTATTGAAAACTGAGTTTTTTCAGGAGATGCTCAAGCAGTTAAGGGCATTGGATACTTATGGAACTCAGGAAAAACGTTCTCCTTTGGAATTGTTAGCCCCCTTCCTATTGAGTCCGGAGCGTAAAAAGGAAATTGCGATTATTGCCAATTTGGATGAAAAAACTTTGTCTCGGATTAGGACCTATTATAATGCGTTATCTGCTTCGATTGAAAAAGAGTCACAATTGATGGCGGTTCCCCTAATCAATTTGTCTCATGAAGGTTTTGGTAGGGTTTTGATTTTAGTAGGAAAATTGGTGGTAGTGGATAAAACTTTACGGGATGCTCATCGTTTTGGGTTTAAGAGTTTGGAAAAAATGTCCACTGAATCTGAGAAGTTGGTTAAACAAGCTTTGACTTTGATTCAAAATTATCCAGAGGTGGCCAAGTTATGAAATGGTGAATGGGAATATTGATATTGATGGTGGGGATCGCTCATGGTGGCTGCCCCGTAGATATTGAACGATAAATGATGGCAATTTGAGGATGACTTAAGATGGAAAATATCATTGGCCTCACTAGAGGGGGCAAGCAATGGGTACCGGAATTTGTGATTGAAGTCAATCAGAAAACATGTATTGGATGTGGGCGTTGTTATAAGGTATGTCCACGCCAAGTGTTTGAATTGATTGATCGGCCCGAAGGATTGATGGATGATATGGAGGAGGATGACGATGATTTGGATGATGATGATGATTTTGATGAGGAAGATGGCAGCGATGCCAAGGTGATGGCGATTGTCGGTGCCATGGATTGTATTGGTTGTACGTCTTGTGCCCGAGTGTGTCCGAAAAAAGATTGTTTGATTCATGCGCCTCGTCCTGTGAACGGATAGGGACTGGTTATGGCAAAGCCTCAAAAACATGTGTTTGTATGTACACAGTCTCGTCCCCCTGGTATGCCCAGAGGCTCTTGTTATGAGCATGGGTGTGTGGCAGTGATGGAGGCTTTTTTGCGGGAATTGCATCAGCGCAATTTGGTGGGTACTGTTGCGGTGACCAATACGGGTTGTTTGGGACCTTGTAGTTTTGGGACCAGTGTTTTGGTGTATCCTGAGGGAATTATGTATGGCAAAGTGACTCAAGATGATGTGGCAGAAATTTATGATCAGCATTTGTTGGGGGGAATACCAGTCCAACGTTTATTGATGCCTGAGTTTGTATGGGGATGAGCCCGCTTGAACGTATGCGTTTGATTTTGTACCATCAGCAGGCAACCAGTGCCCGTACTCTGTTTTTGCGAATTGGGTCTACAGTATGTACATTGGGTCACATTTCTGAACAGGCTCAAGTTTTAAAAACTCGCCCTCAGGTATTGATACATCCGGCCACTTTACTAAAAGAGGTGAAGCAGCAATTGGGAATTGCTGCGGGCGATTTGGAAATTAATGGAGAATTTCAAGAATGGTTATTTATACCAGAATCCACTGAGGAATTGGTCATTTTCTTGGCTCATTTTACCAGTGTAGATGCACCTCATGGGATTGTTCAAAAATTTGGGGGGCGTTTCATTGCGTTGACTGAGGCTAGAGATTTGCCTCCCGTGGAGTTGAATTTGTTGAGGCAGGCTTATGCGGTGATTATGGGTTAGATTATAAATTAGACCTCTTGCAAAAGTAAATGATGCGATAAAAATAAGATAGGAAAAAATAAGAGGAAAATCCCCGTTGAAGTGGAGTTGGAGTAGAAGCTTTAGCTGAAATGGAGGTTTTAGAAGGTAGGTTGGAGTGGAGGCTTTAGCCGGCCAGCGGTAAATCCTTGCAACTTGTGTATGTGGGGTGATGCCTACGGCTGACCGGCTAAAGCCTCCACTCCAACGTGTCTTAACTGAAGGGCAACTCTCATTTTTTCATGATTGTATACTTTTGCAAGAGGTCTATTGAGGAATTGCCAGTCTGTTGCTAAAACCTGATCGGTTTTTAAATACCGGTCAGGTTTTTTTTGTGCGTTTTTTACAATAGAAGGAGGTATATCTAATTGACTTATAAGGAAAATCCTCAAAAATTCTGATTTGGAATGGTATATTTGCGAATTCTGATATAATTCTTAATGAATTAACTCATTGAGGATCTTTTATGAAAAGCAATTTTATCCAATTGTTGGCGATTTTTGGCAGTGGACTGCTCAGTCCAGCTGCGGCCCAGGCCCAAATTATTTTGGATGGCAGTTTGGGACGCACAGAGACTCTGATGGGACCTGGCTATCAAATTGGAGCAGAATTGGGTCAACAACACGGTGGGAATTTATTCCACAGTTTTCAAGATTTTAATCTGCAAAGTCATGAAAGTGCAACTTTTTCGGGTCCAAATGAAGTGCAAAATGTGATCAGTCGAGTGACCGGCAGCAATCCCTCAAATATTGATGGTTTAATTCGTTCCACGATTCCCAACGCCGATTTTTATTTGCTCAATCCATACGGTATCTTATTTGGTCCCCATGCTAAATTAGATTTGCAAGGTGGGTTTCATGCGAGTACAGCAGATTATTTGAAATTACAAGACGGTGGTCGATTTGATGCAAGAAATGTAAACAATTCTTTATTAAGTGTCGCACCTGTTGCTGCATTCGGTTTCTTAACCGAAACACCCGCACCTATCGCTGCTCAAAGCAGTCGCTTATCTGTGCCAGCAACGAAACCGTTGTCATTGATTGGTGGTCATTTAAATCTGCAAGGTGCATTTCCTGTACAGTTTGACGAGCAAAATAGTTATGCCATGTTCGCCGCCTCCTTACTCAATGCCGCGAGTGGTCAGATTAATTTGATAGCTGTGGGTTCTGATGGAGAACTGTTTTTAGATAATGACTTAACAATAACTGGCATCGGTGGCAACATTCTCCTAAACCATACGTTGATAGATACCAGTGGTCCGGGGAGTGGCAATATCAAGGTTCGGGGAGCGCGTTTACAAATGAACGACAGTATTTTGCAAGCCAATACCTTGGGGGATTTTAACGGAGGGGTTATGGATATTCGACTGACGGAATCTCTGTACGCAAGAAATGAACGCTATTTGGTGGCTGCCTTTGCCAGTAGAACTTTGTTGGGACACGGAAATGGTGGGCAAATAGTCGTTAGGGTACCCGAATTCACTTTAGACAGAACGGTCATGGGATTAGAAACTGTCACGGCGGGAAATGCCGGTAGTCTCAACCTAGAAGTGGCTCGGCTTCATCTCCTTGAAGGGGCGGGTCTCTCCACAGCTCAGGCATTCTCTGCAATTGGGAAAGGGGGGCAAATGACGATTAACGCTTCCGAATCGGTGTTAATTTCAGGTTTTAGCGTCGGGACTCACGCATCTATTGGGGTACTATTTACTAATATGCCTACTTACATTGATAATTCTAGCTATTCCCTTGTCCCCGGTAATTTAGGCGGCGGAGAAACCCACATCACTACCCAACGGCTTGATCTGGTAGGGGGTGCTATTACTAGCGCAGGTCTCGATAAAGGAAGTGCCGGTAATATTATTATTCATGCGGATAACGTCAATATTACGGAGGGTGGTTTTATTTCCACGACAGTGATGGGAACTGGATTAGCCGGCAATATTCTTTTGGATGTAAAAGACACTTTATTCATGTCCGGACAACGGGATGGCGTATTCGTTACCCCTATCACCAATTTGGAAATTGAAAACCCCCAAAGCAACATCACCAGTTTTTCTTTATCTGGCTCCGGTGGGCAAATTGATCTGACCGCTAAAACGATCAATGTCACTGAGGGTGCTTTTATCAATACTTCTTCCTTAGGTTCCAGTGAGAATACCAGCCACATCAACCTACGCACTGACAATCTTCTCCTAACGGCTGGGGGGAAAATCAATAGTAGTAACGGTTTTTATGCCGGTACCGGTTTTCTTTTAGGGACGGGACGTGGCGGTGATATCAACATTGACGCTAACACAGTGACTTTAACTGGCTCTCAAACAGGTATTTTTAGCGACACCTTTAATCAAGGTTTAGGAGGCAGTCTTTTTGTACAAGCGGACTCTGTGGATATTGATCAGGGTGCCGCAATGGCCGCCCGCAGTTTCAATATGGGTGATGCCGGGCAAATTAGTTTAGAAACGAATCACCTACATCTCAGTCAACGGGGAACGATCAACACTTCAGCGACTCTCTCCGGTGGCGGAAACATTATCCTGCAAAAATCCAACGGCTTGGTACATCTTGACCAAAGTGAAATTACCACCAGTGTTGCGGTGGGTCAAGGCAGTGGGGGTAATATCACGATCGAAAAACCGCAGTTTGTCGTGTTAAATCAAGGGCAAATTAAAGCTCAAGCGGATGCGGGACATGGGGGTAATATTCAGATTGTGACTGACCACCTACTGACCACCGTGGACAGTCTCATCAGTGCCTCATCCCGCTTGGGCATTGATGGTCAGGTGGACATCACCTCTCCAGACATTAATATCAGCAATGGACTATTGGGACTGTCAAATCAATTGAGACCGGCCAATCTGACTTTCAAAAACACTTGTGGAGTCAAATCTTGGGAAGAATTTCTCAATCTCAGTACATTTTTTGTCCATTCCCTTGCAGGTCGTTCCTGGTCCCCCTTTGATTTACAGCCCAGTTTCATTAAATAGACCCCTTATAAGAGTATGCAATCATGAAAAAATGAGAGTTGCCCCTCAATTAAGATACTTTGGAGTGGAGGCTTTAGCCGGTCAGCGGCAGGTCCTTGGAGTGGAGGCTTTAGCCGGTCAGCCGTAGGCATCACCTCACATACAAAAATTGCAGGGGACTGCCGCTGACCGGCTAAAGCCTCCACTCCAAACTACCGGCTAAAGCCTCCACTCCAAACTACCGGCTAAAGCCTCTACTCCAAACTACCGGCTAAAGCCTCTACTCCAAACCACCGGCTAAAGCCTCTACTCCAAACTACCGGCTAAAGCCTCCACTCCAACGGGGATTTCTCTTTTATTTTTTCGTATCTCATCTTTATCGCATTATTTACTTTTGCAAGAGATCTAATATCAACCACGCTGATGTTTTTCAGATTTTAACATAATTCTCAAGGACTTTTTATGCAACATAATTTCATCCAGTTTTTGGCGATTTTTGGCGGTGGACTGCTCAGTCCAGCCGCAACCCAGGCTCAGCTTGTTTTAGATGGCAGTTTGGGACAGGCAGAGACTCTGATGGGACCCGAATATCAAATTGGCGCAGAATTGGGTCAACAACAGGGCGGGAATTTGTTCCACAGTTTTCAAGATTTTAATCTGCAAAGTCATGAAACTGCAACCTTTTCTGGACCTGACACTGTGCACAATATCATCAATCGGGTGACCGGCGGCACTCCCTCAAATATTGATGGTTTAATTCGTTCCACGATTCCCAATGCCGACTTTTATTTGCTAAATCCTTATGGCATCCTGTTTGGTCCCAGCGCCAAATTGGATGTGCAAGGCAGTTTTCATGTCAGCACCGCTGATTATTTACGTTTGGATGATGGAGGACGATTTGAGGCCCGTTATCCGAATAACAGTCTCTTGACCTCAGCGCCGGTGGCAGCCTTTGGATTTTTAACGGATATGCCGGCAACTGTCATCACACAAAATACTACTTTAATTGTTCCACCAATGAAATCATTATCATTCATTGGAGGTAACCTACAATTTCAGGGATCTTCCCCAATACAGTTTGATAATTTAAATATTTATGCCACATTTGCCTATTCTCTTTTTCATACTGCTGGTGGACAACTCAATTTAGTGGCTGTCGGCTCATCTGGTGAAGTTCTCATGAATGATAACTTAACTCTAACGGGTCAAGGTGGTGAGATTCACCTCGACCACACCTTAATGGATACCAGCGGTCCGGGGAGTGGTAATTTCAAAATTCGTGGCGTAGGGTTGTTCATGTCTGACAGTACCTTGCAAGCCAACAGTTTGGGAGACATCGATGGGGGTCTCATGGATATTCAATTAACCGAATCACTGCGTGCCAGCAGTGAACTTTACTACTTTAATGCCTTTATAAACGCCGCAATGGGACGTGGTCAGGGTGGTCCGATTACTGTCAAAGTGCCTGAATTAACTTTACACCGGGCACACCTCCGCACTGGCACCATGACGGCAGCTAACGCCGGTAATATCGACCTAAACCTAACACGACTGACTCTCTTAGAGGGTGCCGGTATTACAGCTAACTCAATTAGAGGTAGCGGGAAAGGTGGGCAACTGACTGTCAAAGCCACCGAATCGGTTTTAGTCGCAGGGCGTAGTGTTGGCAGTCATCCATTCGAAGGCATCCTGCTGACCGATTTCCCCTCTTTGATTGATAACACGAATTTTTCTACTGCGGATGATAGTTTAGGCAGCGGTGACATCCATCTAACTACCCAACGACTTGATATAGTAGGCGGTCAGATTGCCAGTTCGACCCTTGGCACAGGTAACGCCGGTAATTTAGTTATCCAAGCGGATAATGTCAATATTACTGAGGGTGGTACTATTGCCACTTCGGCATTAGCAACTGGCTCGGCCGGTAATATTCGATTAGACGTGAAAGACACTTTATTCCTTTCGGGCCGCCGGGATGGCACTTTCGTTACGCCAGTTGGCAATCTGCAATTTGAAAATCCCCAAAGTAATATCATCAGTTTTTCCTTGTCTGGTACCGGTGGACAAATCGATCTGGTCGCCAAAACTATTCACTTAACTGAGGATGCTGCAATTAGTGCCTCTTCACTGGGGTTGGGTGAGAAGGCGAATAATATTAACCTGCAAGCCGAGATTGTACTCCTTACTGCAGGTGGAACAATCAGTAATAGTAACGGTTTTTATGGTGGTACAGCTTTTTTCACAGGGAATGGAAATGGAGGAGATATACGCATTCAAGCCAAACAGTTGACATTAAATGGTCAAGATCAAGATCAGCAAGCCACCGGTATTTTCAGTGACACGATTAATCAGGGTCAAGGAGGTAATCTGTTCGTGCAAACCGACTTTCTGGATATCAGTAATAACGCAGCGTTGGCCGCCAACAGTCTTAATACCGGCAACGCAGGTAAAATTCATTTGCAAACGCGACATTTACACTTGAGTCAACACGGCAGTATCAGTACCGCAGCAATCCATGCGGGTGGCGGTAATATTATCTTCAACAGCCTCTCTGGGTTACTGTATCTGGACAACAGTGAAATTACCACAAGTGTAGCGAGTGGTGCAGGGAATGGCGGCAATATCACCATTGACAATCCTCAATTCATGATCTTGAACTCGGGACAAATCGTGGCGCAAGCGGATGTGGGGCACGGCGGAAATATCCGTATTGTAACCGATCATCTGCTCACCACTTTAGACAGTCTCATCAATGCCTCATCTCGCTTGGGCATTGATGGTCAAGTGGATATCACCTCCCCAGACATTAATATCAGCAATGGACTATTGGGACTGTCAAATCAATTGAGACCGGCCAATCTGACTTTCAAAAACACTTGTGGAGTCAAATCTTGGGAAGAATTTCTCAATCTCAGTACATTTTTTGTCCATTCCCTTGCAGGTCGTTCCTGGTCCCCCTTTGATTTACAGCCCAGTTTCATTAAATAGACCTCTTAAAAGAGTATGCGATCATGAAAAAATGAGAATTGCTCCTCAATTAAGATAGTTGGAGTGGAGGCTTTAGCCGGTAGGTTGGAGTAGAGGCTTTAGCCGGTCAGCAGCAGGTCCCTGGAGTGGAGGCTTTAGCCGGTCAGCCGTAGGCATTACCCCACATACACAAATTGTAAGGACCCACCGCTGACCGGCTAAAGCCTCCACTCCAACGGAGATTTCTCTTTTATTTTTTCGTATCTTATCATTTACTTTTGCAAGAGATCTAATATCAACTACGCTGATGTTTTTCAGATTTTAACATAATTCTCAAGGACTTTTTATGCAACATAATTTCATCCAGTTTTTGGCGATTTTTGGCGGTGGACTGCTCAGTCCAGCCGCAACCCAGGCTCAGCTTGTTTTAGATGGCAGTTTGGGACAGGCAGAGACTCTGATGGGACCCGAATATCAAATTGGCGCAGAATTGGGTCAACAACAGGGCGGGAATTTGTTCCACAGTTTTCAAGATTTTAATCTGCAAAGTCATGAAACTGCAACCTTTTCTGGACCTGACACTGTGCACAATATCATCAATCGGGTCACCGGTGGCACTCCCTCAAATATTGATGGTTTAATTCGTTCCACCATTCCCAATGCTGATTTCTATTTTCTCAATCCATACGGTATCTTATTTGGTCCCCATGCTAAATTAGATTTGCAAGGTGGGTTTCATGTTAGCACCGCTGATTATTTACGTTTAGAAGATGGAGGACGATTTGAAGCCCGTTATCCGAATAACAGTCTCTTGACCTCGGCACCGGTGGCAGCATTTGGTTTTTGGACCGATTCTCCCGCACCAATTTCTGTACAAGACAGTCAACTGACTGTACCCGATGGCAAAACATTGTCCTGGATTGGTGGACACTTGGATTTTACAGGCAGTATTGTTCCCTCTTTTTATGATGAAATTTACAGTGCCAAACTCGAAGCCAAATCAGGACGACTCAACCTTGCCAGCATCGCTGCAAGAGGTGAAATAATGCTCACGCCATCGGGATTAGAATTGCCATTACCCACTCAACTGGGCGAAATCATCGCCACCAATACTGTATTTTCTGTCACCAGTGATGAAGGACATGGTGGGGTGTTCATTCGCGCTGCGCAATTTTACATGACCTATGGTTGGTTTGGGGTTAATAATACCAATCAACCAGGCGGGGTAGTGAAAGTTGAAGTGGACAACTTACTATTGGACAGTGGCGTTTTTGACATCAGTGCTTACGGCAAAGCAGTGGGTGGTGCTCTTGATCTTAAGGTGACTGACACTTTCGATGTGAAAAATGAAGGAGGAATTCATGTTCATACTGTTAGCGGTGAGCCACAAGCTGGCAAAGCCGGTGAAGTGAATATACAAGCGCGTCAAATTAATTTGAGCAGTGGCGGGAATATTGCGGCTACCACTTGGGGTACTGGTAAAGCCGGTACCGTTCGGATCCAAGTTTTGGAAACTTTAAATATCGATACTGAAGGATATGTTTGGGTGGGTTCCAATTCCATAATTGAAGAAGTAGAAGACGCAGGCAATGGAGGCAATATGATCATAGAGGCCCGCAATGTGAAGTTGGCTACTGGGGGAGGTCTGGTGAGTGCCAGTGTTGGCAGTGGTCATGGCGGCCTTGTTTCCCTCAAGGTCCATGAAACCTTAAGCATTGTTGGGCAAGAAAGTAACACTGGTATATTTGCCAGTTCGATCGATGATCAATCGGAGCATGCAGGTAATGCAGGACATATCTATATAGAAGCGGCGCAAATTATTCTGCAGGATGGGGGTAAAATTGTCAGCAATACCTATGGCGTTGGTCAAGGGGGCACAGTCCATTTGCAGGTTGCTGACCATTTAACCATTTCAGGACGTAGATATACTGACAATTCCCCAAGCGGCATTTATGCGGGTTCCTTAGACAGTGATGAGCTCTACGGTGATGGGCTATTTTTAAGGGAAGATCTACTTGCCGGACAAGCCGGAGAAATTGTTATCCAAGCCAACACCCTCAATCTTCTCAATGGAGGAAAAATTTCTGCCCAACAAACCAGAAGTACCGGTGGTGGTGGCGGCAATATCACCTTGTCTACGGCTAACCGTCTCTATTTGCATCAAGGGCAGATTATCACCAGCGTCAAAGGAGGAGAAGCCAACAGTGGCAATATCACCATTGAAAATCCCCAATTCATGATCTTGAGTTCAGGACAAATCGTGGCCCAAGCCGATGCTGGGCGCGGGGGCAATATTCGTATTGTAACCGATCATCTGCTCACCACCTTAGACAGTCTCATCAGTGCCTCATCTCGCTTGGGCATTGATGGTCAGGTGGACATCACCTCACCAGACATTAATATCAGCAATGGACTGTTGGGACTCTCTAATCAATTGAGACCGGTCAATCTGACTTTCAAAAACACTTGTGGAGTCAAATCTTGGGAAGAATTTCTCAATCTCAGTACATTTTTTGTCCATTCCCTTGCAGGTCGTTCCTGGTCCCCCTTTGATTTACAGCCCAGTTTCATTAAATAGACCTCTTAAAAGAGTATGCGATCATGAAAAAATGAGAATTGCTCCTCAATTAAGATAGTTGGAGTGGAGGCTTTAGCCGGTAGGTTGGAGTAGAGGCTTTAGCCGGTCAGCGGCAGGTCCCTGGAGTAGAGGCTTTAGCCGGTCAGCGGCAGGTCCCTGGAGTAGAGGCTTTAGCCGGTCAGCGGCAGGTCCCTGGAGTGGAGGCTTTAGCCAGTCAGCGGCAGGTCCCTGGAGTGGAGGCTTTAGCCGGTCAGCGGCAGGTCCCTGGAGTAGAGGCTTTAGCCGGTCAGCGGCAGGTCCCTGGAGTGGAGGCTTTAGCCGATCAGCGGCAGGTCCCTGGAGTGGAGGCTTTAGCCGGTCAGCAGTCGGCCCTTGTAACTTGTGTATGTGGGGTGATGCCTACGGCTAACCGGCTAAAGCCTCTACTCCAAACTACCGGCTAAAGCCTCTACTCCAATTCCACTCCAACGGAGACTTCTCTTTTATTTTTTCGTATCTCATCTTTATCGCATCATTTACTTTTACAAGAGGTCTAATATCAACTACGCTGATGTTTTTTCAGATTTTAACATAATTCTCAAGGACTTTTTATGCAACATAATTTCATCCAGTTTTTGGCGATTTTTGGCGGTGGACTGCTCAGTCCAGCCGCAACCCAGGCTCAGCTTGTTTTAGATGGCAGTTTGGGACAGGCAGAGACTCTGATGGGACCCGAATATCAAATTGGCGCAGAATTGGGTCAACAACAGGGCGGGAATTTGTTCCACAGTTTTCAAGATTTTAATCTGCAAAGTCATGAAACTGCAACTTTTTCTGGACCTGACACTGTGCACAATATCATCAGTCGGGTCACCGGTGGCACTCCCTCCAATATTGATGGTTTAATTCGTTCCACCATTCCCAACGCCGATTTTTATTTGCTCAATCCATACGGTATTTTATTTGGTCCCCATGCCAAATTGGATGTGCAAGGTGGGTTTCATGCGAGTACAGCAGATTATTTGAAATTACAAGACGGCGATCGATTTGAGGCGCGAAATCTGAACAATTCTTTATTGAGTGTTGCTCCCGTTGCGGCTTTTGGTTTTCTCAGTGATACACCCACGCCTATTTCTGTACACGACAGCCATTTAAATGTACCCAAGGGACAGACTTTTTCACTGATTGGCGGGGGATTGGAATTTCATGGCACGGGACGATTGCTGTATGATGAGAACAGTTATTCAGTTGCCTCAAGCCCAATCAAACTTTCTGCAGAATCTGGACGTTTTAACATGGTCAGCGTTGCCTCACCGGGAGAAGTCATGCCCACTGCAACCGGATTCGACCTGACTATGACCAAGAATGGACATCTTACCGCGACAAATACCCTCTTGACTACCTACGGGGACGCTGGTGGGCAGATTTGGATTCGTGCAGGACAAGTGATGATGACTAACAGTCTTGTCGAAAATGGAACTGTGAATCAAGCTGGGGGAGATGTTGATATGCAAGTGGATAACTTGATTTTTGATGAAGGTGCGGGGATTTATAACCTTATTCAGGGGATAGGCTCAGGAGGCAATATTCATCTGAGAGTAACTGACCAGTTGATTCAAAGAGGAACAGATAATAAAGGCAATGGTTCAGGAATTTATACTGACTCAGACAATAATGGCAATGCGTCACAAGCAGGAAAATCAGGTAATATCACCATTCAAGCACAAAGTGTCTTTGTAACCGATAGAGGAGCTATTGCTGCGAACACCTATAGTTCTGGTGACGCAGGTAATGTAAGTATCCGAGCAGATGAAATCTCTCTAACCAATGGCTCATATATTGGCAGTGCTACTTTTGGTTTAGGGCAAGGTGGTACGATTACGCTTGACATATTAAAGACTTTGCTGATATCTAGAACAAGTGCTGATGGATATTATAGTGGGGTGTATGCTACTTCTGAGGATGAAAAGCTAGAAAAAGCGGGAAATGCAGGAAATATTCATATCAACGCCCATGACATCATACTTGAAAAGGGGGGGGCAGATTTCTGCAAACACATGGGGTTATGGTGATGCGGGAAATGTAAACATCCGAGCAGATGAAATCTCCCTAACAAATGGCTCATACATTGGCAGTGCTACTTCTGGTTTAGGACGAGGTGGCACGGTAACGCTTGATGTATCGAAAACTTTGTTAATTTCTGGGGAGGATGCTGAAGGCTATCACAGCGGAGTGTTTGCCAGTTCTCACAATTACGAGTTAGAAAAAGCAGGAGATGCGGGGAGTGCTTATATCAATGCTCATGACATCATCGTAAAAGACGGGGGAGTGATTCGCGGGACAACTTCTGGTACCGGTCATGGCGGCTCAATTTATATAAAGAGTGATACTTTGACAGTTGCTGGGCGGGGGCACTCTGGGATTCCAAGCATGGTGAGTTCATCAGCATTAAATAACGCAGATGTATGGGCGGGGGGCACAATACTCAAAGAGGAATTCCAACCGGGCAATGCCGGCTCACTTTCCATTCAAGCCGCGACTATCAATATTCTCGACGGAGCGGAAATTTCTACGCGCACCAACCGCTCCGGTGGCGGCGATATCGAAATTATTTCTTCCAAACTGCTGTATTTAAACCATGGACAACTCACCACCAGCGTCAAGGGCGGTATCGGCAATGGGGGCAATCTCACACTGAATCATCCACAGTTTATTGTTTTAAATCAAGGACAAATTAAAGCTCAAGCCGATGCAGGGCGCGGGGGTAATATTCGGATTGTAACTGATCATCTGCTCACCACCTTAGACAGTCTCATCAGTGCCTCATCTCGTTTGGGCATTGATGGTCAAATTGATATCATTTCCCCAGACATCACTGTCAGCAACGGACTGTTGGGACTGTCCAATCAATTGAGACCGGTCAATCTGACGCTCAAACACAGTTGTGGAGTCAAATCTTGGGAAGAATTTCTCAATCTCAGCACCTTTTTTGCCCATTCCATTGTCGGTCGTTCCTGGTCCCCCTTTGATCTACAGCCCAGTTTCATCAAATTCTGAACAAAATTCTCCGGACCAATCTCTTTGTTTTCAATAAATCCGGTACAGCAGATTTGGAGGATAAGTGGACAACGAAATCCCCTAGACTGATTCATGTATTCCCAAAATACACTGTACTGGACTTCTAATTTTCGGAATCAGAATTTGTAGAATCTCCTGCAAAGAAAAAATTAAATGTCTGCAAATAGACTCATTTCATCATTAAACCTTTTGCACAAATATGTTATAATGAGTATATGAAATATAAAACTCTAAAATCACTTAAAGATGAGCACCTTAAACGTTACACTGGTGTCCAACGAAATATATTTGAATTAATGCTGGCAGTGGCAGAAGCAGGGTTGCGTAACTTTGGCAGACCGACCCTACTCAGCCAAGCCGATCAATTGCTACTGACCTTGCTCCGTACCTAAAAGTGAGACTGACCCAAACAATTCCACATCACTTCCTGTTCCCCAATCAGGGGAATGACTTGTCGCATCACAATTCTATAAAGAGGTAAATCACCAGCCCACAGGAACACTGCCCCATAATGATTCGGTCTTGGTTCAAATAACCAAAATTGCCACTGTTGAGCCTGTTCCCCCTGAAATTTTAACCGTAGCGATGAGCCCTCACCTTCTATTTCAAAAGAAAATTCTTTCAGTGACAAAGACAGGCCCAACCCTCGAGCTTTAACATAAGCTTCTTTTAACACCCAATATTCCAAAAAACGTTTTCTTAATAACTTTGGATCAACAATTTTGAGCAAACTTTCACTTTCCTGACTGGAAAAAAATCGACGCGCAATCCCTTCCAAATCCCTGTTACGAGTTTCACATTCCACATCCACTCCAATTGCCCGTCCCAGCCCAATTCCACAAAGAATAACTCCTTCTGTATGGGATAGATTAAATTGTAAATCCGGCATGTCAGTATCCCGTACAATTTCAGGTTTGCCATAACTATTCTGGGTGAATTGCCAATCCTCAGGTTTTTTAGGATAATAATAAGACAACACGCTCCGAATCAGTGCTCTGGTGACCAAGTACTGATGTTGATGCTGGGCAAAACGAAACCGAATCCGTTTTTGGCGTTCCTCTGAGTTCAGTAAACTCAGATAAGTGTTTAACAAACTAACCTCTTGAATTTGTTCAGGAAATACATACCACAGATGAATTTCAAACGGGGGTAAATCCAATAGGTTACCCATATTTTACACTCCTTAATTTGACTATTTGTACTCACAAACTTCATACTCGCACATTTCATTGAACCCAGAGATCAAAACTATGGCTCAAAAAAACCATTATAACAATTTTTACGTCGTTGGCATTGGAGCTTCTGCCGGCGGATTGGAAGCCTTAGAAAAATTCTTTGACAACATGCCTCCCGGCAATGGAATGGCATTCATCGTGGTACAACACCTGTCTCCGGATTACAAAAGTATGATGGTAGAAATTCTTTCTAAACATACTGAAATGCCGGTAATTCAAATAGAAGACGGTATGCAAGTGTATCCCAATCACATCTACTTAATTCCCAGCCGCAAAAATATTACCATTTTTCACGGCAAACTTTATTTGACTGAAAAAGATGCGCATCGGGGACTGAGTTTACCCATTGATATTTTCTTTCTCTCTTTGGCTCAAGATCAAGGTGATAAAGCCATTGCCATTATCCTGTCTGGGACCGGCAGCGATGGCACTCGAGGTATTCGAGCGATCAAGGAAAGTGAAGGTACGATCATGGTGCAAGACCCTGATTCAGCTAAATTTGATGGTATGCCCAAAAGTGCTATTTCCACCGGTTTATGCGATTACATTATCCCCCCGGAAACCATGCCCGAGGCTCTGCTGAAATTCACTCAACATCCCACTTTGGCAAAGGTGTTTACCCCAGAAAAAGCCGCTATTGAAAAACATGAGAATACTTTATTCAAAGTGTTATCTTTAATCAGAGAGCAGTTGAATGTCGATTTTACCAATTATAAAGAAAACACGGTGATTCGTCGCATAGAAAGACGCATGAATATCAATCAAATCGACACTATTGAAAAATATCTCCATTACTTACAAAAATTTCCTTTAGAAATCAAGGTATTATATAAGGAATTATTGATCGGTGTCACTAAATTTTTCCGGGACCCAGAATCTTTTGAAACTTTGGCAGAAGAAGTAGTTCCCAAGTTATTTGAAAAAAAATCCATTTATACTCCAGTAAGAGTCTGGATTGCAGGTTGTTCAACTGGGGAAGAAGCCTATTCAATTGCCATTTTACTGGCTGAATATATCAAAAAAATTGAGTTGCAACATACGGTTAAGATTTTTGCCACTGATATTGATAAACATGCCATTGAATATGCCAGTTTGGGGGTGTATCCAGAAAGCATTGCTGCGGATGTAGCCCTGCCCAGATTGCGTAATTTTTTCGTCAAACAGGAAGATAACAAATACCAAATTATTCGCCAATTAAGACAAATGGTCATCTTTGCTCCCCATAATTTAATCAAAGACCCTCCTTTTGTCAAAATTGATTTGGTCAGTTGTCGCAATTTATTCATTTATTTACAACCGGTTTTACAAGATAAGATTTTGAGTCTATTCCACTTTTCTCTAAAACCGCAGGGGTTTTTATTGCTGGGCAGCAGTGAATCTATCAGCGACAATGTTCACTTATTTTCAACAGTAGATGCCAGTAAGAAAATTTACCAGTACAAGGGCAATTATCTGGCTTCCTCACATCAGGCTCAAAACGAGGTGGTGCCTGAAGTGTTGCCATTTATTTACAATTTGCCGCGTCAGGAAAAGTGGGGTAAAATGCCTTCTCAAAAACAGTTTGTAGATTTGATTTATGAGGCTTTGAGCGTAGAATTTATTCCCCCTTGCATTGTTACTAACGAAAATTTGGATATTTTGCATATCAATGGCAATTTGGAAACTTATCTGAAATTTCCTCAAGGTCAAATGAGTATCAATTTGACTAAGATTTTACGACAGGATATTTCGGTCATTTTGACCACAGCGGCTCACAATGCCATTGCACATGGTAAGAAGTTGTTGTATAATTTGAAGTTTAAGGTGAATGACAGTTATAAAGATGTTAATATTCATGTGCGCCCCTTAAGTTTAGATTCTCCAGAATCTCCCAAGTTGTTGTTGATCATTTTTGAACAATTGCATGCTCATTCTGTAGAAAAGGAGGAAGTTTCTGATATTTCTACAGATTTTAATCAACGGATCATTGATCTGGAGCGGGAATTGGAATATACTCGGGAGACTTTGCAGGCAACCATTGAGGAGTTAGAGACTTCTAATGAAGAATTGCAGGCAACCATTGAGGAGTTAGAGACTTCTAATGAAGAATTGCAGGCTACCAATGAGGAGTTGTTGGCTGCAAATGAGGAGTTGCAAAGTACCAATGAGGAATTGCAGGCGGTGAATGAGGAATTGGTCACTGTGAATTCGGAATATCAATATAAAATTCAAGAGTTGACTGAATTGAATGATGATATCAACAATTTATTGTTCAGCATCAATATTGGGACTTTGTTTTTGGATAAGCAGTTGTGTGTTAAACGTTATACTAAAGATATCGCACAGGAAATCAATTTGATCGAGTCGGATTTGGGGCGACCGTTGCAACATCTGGCTCATCGTTTAAAATATCCCCAATTTATTGATGATATTAAGTGGGTATTGCAATCTGGGCAAGCCAAAGAGGTGGAGGTTGAGAATCAACAGGATAAGTGGTTTTTGTTACGTATTTCCCCTTATTTGACCACTTATCATTTGATTGAGGGGGTTGTGATTACTATGGTGGATATTACCCGGCGCCGAGAAGAGCAGCAGCATCAACAGGCTATGGTTGTAAGAGTCTAATTTGGAAAAAGATTATCTCTTGAGAACGGTTTTGTAATTGTTTCAAACGGATGGCATGAGTAAAGGATGTGGCATCAATGTCTGAGAAAAAGAATTCCCAATTATTGGAGTTAGAGCAGGCTATTTTAGAGCAGAATGACTTTGTGCAAGAGGAAGTGCAAGCATTGCTTCAAGATTTACATATTCATCAGATTGAGTTGGAATTGCAAAATGAGGAGTTGCAGATAACTCAACATGAATTGGCGAAATCAAGAGATAAATATTCTGAGTTGTATGATTTTGCTCCCATGGGTTATTTTACTTTTGATATCAATGGGTTGATTTTGGAGTTGAATTTGACTGGGGCGCAACAACTTGGTATAGAGCGGGGATATTTACAAAATAAGCCATTTGTTTCTTATTTGTGTAGAGAATCCCATCATACTTTTCATCGTCATCTTAATGAGGTGTTTCATTTGGTGGGTTATCATACGTGCGAATTAAAAATCAGAAAGGCTAACGGGGAACTGTTTGATGCTTATTTGAAAAGTATGAAAGTGATTGAGGAGAATAAGATAACTTGTCGTTCTGCGTTGTTGGATGTAACAGAGCAGAAACAGTTGGAAAAACAGTTGGCTTTGCGAAGTGTGGAGTTGGAGAAGGTCAATAAAGCTTTGTATGAAGCTAAGGAGAATGCTGAGGTGGCCAATCGGGTGAAAAGTACTTTTTTGGCCAGTGTCAGTCATGAATTGAGAACTCCATTAAATGCAATTTTGGGATACACTCAGATTTTTAAGCAGGATCGGGGGTTAACTGTTGAACAACAGGAGGGAATTGATATTATTCATCGTGGTGGGGAATGTTTGTTAACTTTGGTCAATGATATTTTAACTTTGTCAGAATTGGAGGCGGGTAAAACTCAGTTGTGTTTTACGGATTTTCATTTGGAACGTTTTTTAAAACAGTTGATGGGGTTATTTCAATATCAGGCAGATCAAAAGGATATCGAATTGGGTTATCAATTGTTATTGGAGAAAAAATTTCAGGTGATTCGGACCGATGAGACTCGTTTGCGACAGGTCTTGGTGAATTTATTGAGTAATGCCATTAAGTTTACAGAAAAAGGGCAAGTTTTGATTCGGGTGCAAGTGTTACATTTTGAACAGGGGGAGAAAATTTGTTTTCAGATTGAAGATACCGGGATTGGCATTGGGGCACAAAAATTGGAGAAGATTCTATTGCCGTTTAAGAGAGGGATGCCGGAGTTGAGCAATTTTAATGAAGTGGGAATGGGTTTAACCATTGTTCATAAATTGGTCGATATGATGGGCGGAAAAGTGGCAATCAACAGCGGTGTGGGTAAGGGCACCACTTTTTCAGTCATTTTGGATTTTATCGGGAGAATGGGGGCAGAGAAATCTGCCCCAGAAGGTTGGCCGGTAGCTGCTTACTTTAGGGAGCATAAGAGGTCCTCAGATACCGAGATGTGTGGTCCTTCTCCTCAACAAGCTAACCTATTGTTGGACCTGGCCAAAACAGGTTTTGTTAATGGCATCTTGGAATTTGCAGATACCTTGTCACAAGAAGAAGAATTGCGTCCTTTTGCTGAAAAAATCCAGCAACTGGCTCGAGAAATCGAATTGGAAGCCATTTGTAAGTTGGCCGAATTTTATGCAACAAAAAATTAGTTAATGTGCTTTGTTTGACATGAATGACAATGAGTACACGCCTTGGTTGGGACAAATCCACATTTGTCTAAGCAAGTCGCCAATTCACAAACACTGCGCTTACAAGCAATGAAAGGAATTGCTTGCTCTTTGGCTTGCTTCCTGAAATTACGCATAACATTGTGTCCCACAAAATCAGTAAACAAAATCATCAGTTCTGCACCTGAGGTGCTGGTAGGGATGTTTTTTTGTGCTTTAGGATTCCGTCCGGTAATATGCTTAAAGTCTGAAAATCCACGCTCTCTAAGCAAATTTTCGATATTACCGAGTCGATCCGCACCGACAACAATCACCATAATATCACTCCTTAATTACAAAGTGTTCGATAAATAGTGCTGACTCTCAATTTTTCAATAGTGGTAGCAAAATTTATTCCTAATAACCGTAATTAAGAATTATTATCATTCACTTCCCAAAATAAGTCAATCCCCTCTAAATAGAGTATGGCTCCAGAAAAATTAGCCCCGGTAGCTCCCTCCGTTTTTGCTCCCTTGAGATTAGCCCCTTTTAGGTTAGTGCCCTGCATTTTAGCATTCCGCAAATCAGCCCCCCGTAAATTAGCTCCACCCAAATCCGCGCCATTCAAACGCGCTCCATTTAAGGAAGCCCCCCGCAAATTCGCTCTTCTCAAATCCGCACTGCCCAAATTAGCTCCAGAAAGATTGGCACCTCGTAAATTGGTCGCCCGTAATTTTGCCCCCGACAAATTTGCTCCGCTGAGTTGAGCCCGCATTAACCGCGCCCCAGACAATCTTGCCCCACTCAAATTACAACGCACACACTTTTTAGTCTCTTTCAAAGTTTTTAGATGAGTGGGATTGGCTGCAAAAGTTGCCTGTAGTATAAACACCATCATCAAAGAAAATAAAACCAATCCATACTTTTTCATAACGTCCTACCTCAAATTATGACAGTCTTCACCAAAATTATGGTGGGAATGCAAGTGTTACCTGCAAACCAGCATATCGACTCTCCGTCGAATATAACTCAAAACAAATTACATTCGATTTTATATCCAGTTTAAATTATTATACTATGCCTATAACCCTTTTGCCACATTATTGGTGGTTAAATATAATTATTTTAATGAAATAACCTTATCTCAAATAAGATAAGTCCCTCAATACTCACCTTCATACTCCCTCAAACTCCAAAAATATAACCTTCCCTTTGACTGGTCACCCACGCTATCGTCAACACAATAAAAAATTCGTCTCAACCGGCAACGCCAAATTTGGAGAATACCAATCTCCATTACCGCCCACTTTTGGCACCCCATTTCACCCCATGTTTTCCATTCCCATGGTAAAATTTCATGTCACACCCGGCCTCCTCTTATCCTAGAGAAACCTGCGTTCAACAACTGTTTGAAGCCCAAGCCACACAAACCCCCCTAGCCCCGGCAGTTACCTTAGCCCAACTGTCCAATTCTCACCCATTGGCCACACTCTCCTACCAACAACTCAATGAGAGGGCCAATCAATTGGCACATCACCTTTTAGAACTTGGTGTGGGACCCGAAACCCTGATCGGCATCTGTGTTGAACGATCACTGGACATGATCATTGGACTGCTCGCCATTCTCAAGGCAGGAAGCGCTTACCTGCCCCTAGACCCCACTCATCCCCCAGCCCGCCTGGCTTGGCTCCTAAACGATGCCCAAGTCTCTATCCTACTCACCCAATCCACCCTATTTAAACAACCTGCCCCCCCTGAACTCGCCTCAATTCCCACCCTGCTCTACCTAGAAGATGACTATTCCCAATATCCCAAAATTAACCCCCCCTGTTCAACTCAAACTGAAAATCTAGCCTATGTCATGTACACCTCAGGCTCAACCGGCCAACCCAAAGGAGTCAGCATCATCCACCGTGGCATCGTTCGACTGGTCAAAAACACCAATTATGCCGACTTCTCCCCAACCCAAACCTTTCTACAACTTGCCCCCCTAGCCTTTGACGCCTCCACCCTAGAAATTTGGGGTCCATTACTCAATGGGGGACGACTCGTTCTTGCTCCTCCTTCCTCCCTTTCGCTATTTGAACTGGGCACTCTCCTTAAAAACTACCAAATCACCACCTTATGGCTTACTGCCGGACTTTTTCACCAAATGGTAGAAGACAACCTAGAAGGACTGCGTTCCCTACAACAACTGTTGGCTGGAGGGGAAGCCCTCTCAGTCCCTCATGTCAAAAAAGTACTGACTCAAATCCCGCAATGCCGACTCATCAATGGATATGGTCCCACTGAGAACACCACCTTCACCTGCTGTTATCCCATGCACTCCATTGAGCAAATTGGTGAAACCGTTCCCATTGGCTATCCCATTAGCAACACCCAAGTCTACGTGCTGGACGAACAACTTAATCCTGTATCGCATGGTGAAATTGGAGAACTCTATATTGGAGGAGATGGGTTGGCTCGCGACTATTTTAAACGTCCCGAACTGACTGCAGAACGCTTCATCACTCCCCCATCCCACCTAGTGGGCACAGACCTAACCTCCTCAAAACTCTACAAAACTGGCGACTTTGTCCGTTATCGACCCGACGGTGCACTGGAATTCATAGGCCGTCGAGACCACCAGATCAAAATACGTGGATTTCGGATTGAGCCTGGAGAAATTGCTGCCACCCTACAAAAAATACCCCAAATTCAACAAGCCCTGATTGTTCCCCACACTCTGGGCAATAATGACGTGCGCCTGGTCGCCTATCTGACCATCTCCCCCGACAACCAACTCACCCAACCCGCTTTACTTGAACAAATACACCAATTTTTAACTTCCCAATTGCCCCCTTACCTCATCCCAGCCACTTTTATACCCCTAACCCAATTCCCCATCACCCCCAACGGCAAAATTGACCGTGCTGCCTTACCCATTCCCCAATGGCAATCTACAGAAATAGAACCAGAAACCCCCAAAACCCCACTGGAAACTCAACTCCAAACCTGGTTTAAATCCATTCTCAAGTTGCCCACAGTCGGCATTCAAGACAACTTTTTCGACCTTGGAGGTCATTCTCTACTCGCAACCCAACTGCTCACCCAAATCTATAGCCACTTACACCTCGACCTGTCCTTATCCACCCTATTTGCAGCCCCTACGATTTCCCAATTGGCAAAATTCATTGAAGATCAGCTACTTAAAGGCGTCGTAAACACCATTATACCCATAACCCCCTGTTCTCCGGAACAAACTGAATTCCCCCTCAGTTTTGCCCAACAACAACTCTGGCTCGAAACTCAATTGGCTGATTCTCAACCAGTTTACAATGAACCCGTCACCCTATATCTTACTGGTCCCATCAACCAAGAAGCCCTCATTCAAAGTTTCCAAACCCTAGTGGCAAGACACCCTCAACTCAGAGCCCATTTTCTCAAAAAAGCCGGTCAACCCCTGCAAATCATCGCCAAAACCACCCCCTTTCACCTCCACTGTCAAGACCACCGATCCATTCCAGAATCCACTCGACTCACTCTAACTCGTAATTTAGCCACCGCCTTTGCCAAACAACCCTTTGATTTAACAACTGATATTCCAATAAGAGCCCTGCTCGTACGTTTGACTGAAAACGATTTTCATCTCTATCTCACTCTACACCATATCATTTTTGATGGCATTTCCCTGTACCAAATTTTATTACCCGAACTATTCTTCTTATACAAAAATTATTCTCAAGGAAAGCACTGTTCCCTGCCTACCCTTCCCCTACAATACACTGACTTTGCCGTCTGGCAACACCAACAACAAACCTTGTCTCATCTCCCCATCCAATGGGCCTACTGGCAACAAAAACTGTCTAAAGTCGAAAACTTACAACTGCCTACCGATTATCCTTACCCCTCAAAACCCAGTCACCAAGGAGCACAATGGCGTTTCCAATTCTCCTCAAAACTCACCAAGCACCTTAAAATCTTCAGTCGCCAAGCCGGGGTCACCCCCTATATGACCCTATTAGCCGTATTCAATTTATTACTTTACCGTTACACCAGTCAAACCGACATCACCTTAGGCACAGTCAAAGAAAATCGCCAACGATCTGAATTGGCCGCACTCTGTGGTCTCCTGCTAAACCCACTGGCTCTGCGCATCAATCTCACTGGCAACCCCAGTTTTCAGGAATTGTTGGCGCGTGTTAAACAAACTGTATTAGAAGCCTACACTCATCAAGATTTGCCCTTTAGCCAACTGGTGGCGGCTCTATCTCCTCAACGAAAAATTATAGGCAATCCCTTGTTTCAAATCATGTTCACCTTTGATCCTTCAGTTACCGAAGCAATTGATTGGACATGGGATCATTTTGATATTCACACCGGCACTGCCAAATTTGACCTCATTTTAGAATTAGAAGAACATTCCCAAGCAATCAGAGGGCGTTGGGAATATCGCACTGACCTATTTAAAGAAAGCACTGTACAACGTTGGGCTCTTCATTACCAAAACTTACTGGAAATAGCACTTGCCGCTCCAGATCAAAAAATAGGCAATTTTACTTTACTGACAGAACCAGAAATTTCACAAATTATCTCTTGGAATCAAACAATTACCAATTATCCTTTAAAAACAGTTCATGCCATATTTGAGGAACAAGCTCAACAAACTCCCCAAGCCATTGCTTTGCGATTTGGCAAACACCATTTCAACTATCAGTGGCTAAACACATCCGCTGACCATTTGGCTGCTCATTTACAAATCAAAGAAATAGCATTGGAAACCCCAGTCGGCATTTGTGTAGAGCGCAGTGTGGAAATGATCATAGGCTTATTGGCTATTCTGAAAATTGGAGGTGCCTATGTGCCTTTGGATCCCAGTTATCCCATCATTCGCTTACAATGGATGATCAAAACCGCTAATATAAAAATATTGCTGACCCAACAACATCTGCAAACCATGATCAAATCATTGGAAGAGACTCTTGAAAATATACCTATTATTTACCTGGACCAAGACTGGTCTAAACCCCTGCTCTCCCAAGCCATTTACCAAACAAAGCCAGTAGGACTGGACCATTTGGCTTATCTGATGTACACTTCTGGTTCCACAGGTCAACCCAAGGCAGTTAGTATCGTGCACCGAGGCATTGTACGATTGGTGAAAAATATCAATTATGTAAAATTAGGTCCCCAAGAAGTGCATTTACAACTGGCGCCCCTGTCTTTTGATGCTGCCACCTTTGAAATTTGGGGCGCCCTATTAAATGGGGGATGTTTGGTCATTGCCCCTCCACAAACTTTATCTTTAAGAGAATTGGAAGCGGTATTACAACAATTTGCCATAACCACCTTATGGTTGACTGCCGGCCTATTTCATCGTTTGGTGGAAGAGCGTCCCACAGCCTTACAGGGACTGCATCAACTGCTAGCCGGGGGAGATGTATTGTCAGTATCCCACGTGAATAAAGCCGTGTTGGCCCTGAAAAAAGGACAGTTGATCAATGGATATGGTCCCACTGAGAATACTACTTTCACTTGCTGTTATCCAGTATTGGGATTACAACCCACAGATCGATCGCTGCCCATAGGACAACCCATTGCCAATACTCAAATTTTTATATTGGATATCCAAGGACAATTGGTCCCAATGGGGGTGACTGGAGAAGTGTATATTGGGGGAGATGGTTTGGCAAAAGGATATTACCAACAACCGGAATTAACTGCTGAAAAATTTGTAACTGTGGCAGAATTGCCCGGGTTAGCCAATTTAGTAAAACAAGAGATATTCTCTCAATTGTCCAGGAAAGAAGGTTTAAAAATAAATTTAGAAACCCGTTTGTATAAAAGCGGAGATTTGGCTCGTTATCTACCCGATGGACACCTTGAATTTCAAGGCCGATTGGATAATCAAGTTAAAATTCGTGGTTTCCGAGTTGAACTGGGTGAAATTGAAAATTTATTAGCCCAACATCCAAAGATACAAGCGGTCACCGTAGCGGCCAAGGGAAAAACCTTGGACAAACAATTGGTGGCTTATGTGGTACCCAAAGTTTCTTCCACTGCACTTTCTGTACCCGATGAACGGGAATTAAATTTAGAATTAGTCACGGAATTAAAAGAGTTTTTAAAACAAAAATTGCCAGCCTATATGTTACCCAATCGATGGGTTAAGCTGTCAGAATTGCCCCTATCTCCCAACGGCAAAATAGATTATCAATCTTTGCCGGAACCGACTGTGAAAGTGCAAATATCACGAGCGTTGCCCGGTGATGACTTGGAGGCAAAATTATTAGTTATTTGGCAGAAAATTTTGAATTTGGATAATTTTGGGGTGGATGACAATTTTTTTACTTTAGGAGGTAATTCTCTATTGGGAATGAGTTTATTAGACCAGATTGAAAAAAACTTTGGCAAAACGCTACCCCTGATCACTGTTTTTCAGTTTCCGACGATTCGGGATCTTTCAAAAAGAGTACGACAGGAAACCCAGACCCACCTTCGAACTCTAGAAGTGATTCAACCCGTTGGCCAACGTTTGCCATTTTTCTTTGTGGGCTCAACCCGATATGCCAGAGCCATTTCCCCTTACTTAAGTCCTGATCAACCCGTGTATGGGTTAAATATTTTCGGGTTACAACAACCTGAAAATATAGAAATTAATTTACAAGTATCTGATATTGCTCGACAATATTTGCAAGAAGTTCAAACTGTACAACCTAAAGGTCCCTACCATTTGGGAGGCTATTGTGGAGATGCGATTATTGCTTTTGAAATGGCACAACAATTATTGGCCAGTGGGCAAACGGTAGGGATGTTGGCTTTTATTGATGTAGTTTGGCAACCTCAAAATCATTATGCTCGCCATTGGCATAATTTGTTAGAATTTGGTCCCGGTTACCTGGGACACAAACTTATGGGAAAGTTGCGTCATTTTAAGTTAATTGGACGTTTGACTTGGGGACAATGGCAACAGCATTTTTATCAATCAACGGGTATTTTACCTCGTAAATTACACGATACATTGTTTATCCGGGCATTTTATCAAGCCTTGGAATGTTACGAGCCCCAGGCTTATGCGGGTAAAATCACATTATTTCTGTCTAAGGAGTGGTATTGGCGCTATTCATCGGCTTTGGAAAAAATTGCTTTGGGGGGGGTGGAGATGCAACAAATTCATGCCTATCATGACAATTTGTTTATTGGACCTCAGGTGGAAAGTCTCGCCAGAGCATTACAAAAAAGTTTAGATAATATTGCAAATTGATAATTTTGGTATTATCTGCTGGAAATTTTATATTATCAGTTTATTCTCAAGTTAATAATCGAAGTGAAGACCGATTCATTTTGTTATCATTGTAGGAAGTTATATGAGCACACAACCAATATTAGAAGGTGAAGGTTACCAAGCGCTGAAGAATAAAAGTAGCATGGGTGAGATTTTGGAAACGGCCAGCTCCTTTGAATATTCAGCCCACATTTTTTACCTGTCTTTGCGAGATAAGATTGCGCCTGAATTACGTAATTTGGTCATTGAATTGGCGGCTGAGGAAAAAATCCATTTTGACTTGTTTCAAAGTTTGAGTAAACATCCTCACACTTTGGAACATCATGGGGATTTGGTCGAAATGCCTCCCAGTAATCATCGATTTTCAGGTTATTTGCAGGCGCCACAGTTGGGCGATTTTGCCGATGACAAGGCTATTTTACATTATGCGATGGGACGAGAGCAGGCGGCGATGGAACAGTATTCCACTTTGGCTCGAGAGGCACCGGATGGTCCCATTCGAGATCTGTTTTACTATTTGGCACATGAGGAATTGCAACATAAGAAGGAATTGGAAAAGAAATATGAGGAATTGTTGGCCAGAAGTTAAGAGATAAATTGTTGGATTACGCTGCGATAATCCAACCTACCTTTCTTATATAGCTAACGCACCTTGTAGTTCGTTAGCTATAACATTTCATAACAACAGTTTAAGGGAATGGGCAAGTTGAATTGCTACAGACAACATCATTGAAAGATTGATTGGTTTGTCCATTGGTAATCATATACTCGTTTCCAGTAATAAATTCCGCATTGCTGCCTTCCAGGTAATTCTCTACGTTAACTTTGTCGCTGTCAAATTGACGAGTTTGTTCAGTCAGAGGTTGATTGGCGATTAAGATAACAGTTTGTACTGGACTACCGTCCAGTTTTAAGTGGTTACCCGGTGAAATGGCAAAAGGAGGAGATACCAAAGTTTCCATGGTAGTTGCGGATTGTTCTCCTCTCACTGAAATATAGGTGGGAGCTAAGGGACTGTAATTGTCATCCACAGCAAAAAAGACCAATTCCTTCCATTCTTCCCACCACCACCAATACCAACTTTTATCTTTTTTCCCAGGTAAACATTCAGATAAACAAGTGTCTGTTTGGCAATTACTTAAACAACTGGCTTGCTGAGCACAACGAGCGGAGTCGGTGGATTGTTGTTCATCAAAACAGAGGGGAATACCGCAATACAATTGGTTAGAATTGGGCAACCCAGCTGGATTGTCGGCCGGCCAAAATAGCGACATGTCTGGATTGTCTTGTTGAGTTCGCAGCAATGGGGCGCTGGGAATTCGACCAAATCGTTGTTGACTGTCATCCTCATAATTGGGAGAAGGATCTGTTTCTAAAGCACTGGCCCAAGGGTATTTACTGGTGAGTCCAAGGGACTGTTGAGTTAACTGTTTTGTTTTTTCAATGAGTTGTTCAGCGGAAGGGGGTTCCCCATACTGAGATTTATAATTTTCCTCAAATTTGCTAAGTTCATCGGCAACAAATTGAGCAATTTCCAATTGATAACGGTCTCGATAACTTCCTTGCTCTGGTTGGGACCAATTACCAATAAGAGAGGTATAAGTGAGACTTGTTTGAGAACGAAACTCGGAAGCATAGCGTTTTAGACAACGATCAACCTGATTGGCAACCCAAGCATTCATGCGTTTATAAACTTGCTTAAAATCTTGGGGAGTGATGAGAATCAAGGTGTCATTGAAGATAATGTTATCTCCTTGAAGAGTTAATGGAGCACTGAGGAACTCTGATGTTATCAAGGGTGCATTGGCCTGAGATAAAACATTATTGGCAGGTAACAGGTGAGGGCTAAAGGTGCCGGTACCAGTGGCATTATGGAAGTTGTTGAGACTGTCTAAATACTGATCAGCACGGTTAAGACTTTGATCTCCAGCCACATTGCTGCCACATATTGTGGGTTGGGAAGGAGTGGAATAATCCACTCTGGTTTGATGAGAAAGTGATTTTCCAGGAGCAAATACAATGGCTATGATTTGAGTTTCTTGAGTGTCACCGGC
This sequence comes from Thiomargarita sp., assembly GCA_020721005.1. Lineage (GTDB taxonomy): Bacteria > Pseudomonadota > Gammaproteobacteria > Beggiatoales > Beggiatoaceae > DYNP01. The sequence continues at coordinate 209,179 of DYNP01000004.1, read as the reverse complement.
TACAATGTTTCCCTGTTCATTTCTAACTTTAAACAAGCCAGGGTGCCGACTTAAATCGGTGGTTAAAACCTGCTTGGGATTGTCTTTATAAGTGCCAGAAACTGCATACCATAAGCAAGTTTGACTGCCATCCTTGAGAGGCGGCAAACCCAAAGTGAGCCAAGGTAAACGACCCAACACGCTGCGCCCACGTTCCGCACAAGGAGGATCTGCGCGACCATCCCCATTTAAATCTGGACAGGGCAAATAGCCTTGAGGTTGGCCAGGATGATTTTCAGCATAGGTCAGCGCAAATCCAATCAAGGCTTCTTTGGCTTGGGCCAAGGCTCTGGCGGTTTTAAGTTGATTATGCGGTTGGGAATTAAATTGATTGAGTTGGATGAGAAACAGGGTTGTGGCGCCTAGAATGATGATGGTCAGCAGAAGAATTAAGGCAGCCCCTTTAGGTGGGTGAAGGTGATTCATACTTATTTACCCCAATGGGAAATAATGACTGATCGTGGATTTTTAGGAAAATCATCGGGAATCTTTGTATAAAAGTTGGGTAATTTGTTCGGAGACCAATCCTATGAGAAAGATAAGCAGGGCAGTTGTGAACAGTAACATTCCCATATTGGTAAAACGACCTGCAGTTATAAAGGTATAAATATAGTACACCAGTCCCAAACCAAAAAAACCGGAACTGAGGGGACCAAATAGTTTGAGAGGGGCATAGAGAGTCCCAATTTTGAAGATGATGATCAAAAATCGTATTCCATCTCGCACGGGTTTGATATGACTTTTGCCAAGTCTCTTATGAGCCGTGATCGGCAGATAACCCACACTGTAACCTGCTCGAAAAAAGGCCATGGTAATGGTTGTAGGATAGGAGAAAGTATTTGGCAATAAATGCAGGAATTCCTTGAATTTATCAGTTCTCACTGCCCGAAATCCTGAGGTCAAATCGGCAATCTGATGGTTGACAATCCAACTGGCTAGCCAATTGTAAAAACTATTTGCCCACCAGCGTCCAAAACTGGCTTGAGAAGAAGCATTTCTTGCCCCGACGACCATATCATAACCTTGATCAAGTTGGGTTAGAAGTTGGGGAATATTGTGAGGATCGTGCTGACTGTCAGCGTCCATAAAAACGAGAATGTTACCTTTGGCAATTCTCGCACCACTTTTAATTGCAGCACCGTTGCCCATAGTGTAAGGATGATGGACCACTTTGGCACCCAATTGTTGAGCAAGACTGGCTGAATCATCCTGAGAAGCATCATCCACCACAATAAGTTCCGCATCAGGATGATTTTCTTTCAGAATGGGCAGCAATTTCTGCAAACTGGCTGCCTCATTTAAACAAGGGAGAATAATGCTGAGCATAAAGTATCCGTTTAAGGTAAGACGTTGGCCAACAGTTGTCCCATTTGTACCGATTGATCAGTCGCACAAGTGGACAACCAGCTGATTTGGTGGGAATTGAGTAACAAGATGACTGTAGAGCCCATATTAAACCGTCCCATTTCTGCACCACGTTTGAGAAAAGGTGCTGTTTTTGGCGAATAATCTTGTAGGTGTATCTGAGACTGTTTTGGTAAGGGACCTGTCCACACAGTTTCCAAACCACTGACCAGTAGAGCACCCACCAGAATGAGAATCATATCACCATGCGGAGTTTGAAACCAGCAGATCAGACGTTCATTGCGTGAAAATAGATTGGGAATGGTTCTACTGGTGCGCTGATTAACACTGAAAAGTCGACCTGGCACATAGAGAGTTCGTTTCAATTGACCGTCTAAAGGCATATGGATACGATGATAGTCTCTTGGAGACAGATAGAGAGTACAATAAAGAGCATTCTCAAAAATTTTAGTTAACTCTTGATCAGCAGCCAACAAGGTCTCTAAGGTAAACCAATGCTGCTTGGCTTGCAGTAATAAGCCTTGCTGGACTTGGCCAATTTGACTGATTTGAGCATCCACTGGACTTGACACCCCATGTGCTGACAAGGGACGCGAATCCGATCGTAGACCACGGGTAAAAAATTCGTTGAAACTGGCATATTCAATCAACTGTGGTTTGAGAACACTGCTCATATCAATTTGGTAATGGTAAATAAAATATTTTATAAACCAATGAGTTAATCGACCTGCTTTCCAATGAGTGAATTTAAAAACAATATGAGAAAGCCAGTGTTGGGGCAATAAGTATTGGGGTAAAACAATTAGAAAATCAAATAGTCTATTCATTCAAAGATGCCGATTTATGGCCTTGGGACAAAGTTTAGTGACAGTTTACTGTCAGGTGATCGCAAGCGCCTGTTTCAACGATTGCTTAAGGAGATGGGCGAAAAAATTGTTCACCCATGAATAATAAATAATCATGAATCTGCAGAGCATTATCAATGATTGATAATGCGAGCCACCTCAGTTTCTGTCAAATGTTTGATGGCCATCACCTCTTCCAACCAATTCTCCAATTGTTCAAGATCATCAGTTTTTTCAATACGTTGAGCAATTACTTCTGGAAGGTAACTCAGATGATTATCCAAATAACGCAGCAATATTTTTCTGATCTGCAGTTCCATTCCTTGGCGCATTCCTTCTTGCATTCCCTTTTGCATTCCTTGCAATATTCCCTTTTGAACCCCCTGCTGTATCCCCTGTTGTACTCCCTTTTGTACCCCTTTTTGTATACCTTTTTGTATTCCCTGTTGTATCCCTTGTTGTATCCCTTCCTGTAATTTTTCTTCTAACATTCGATTGGTAATTGCCAAACGAGCCAGAATATCTGGGTGGGTTTCAAAATAGCACTCAATGTAGGGAATTGCTGCACTGTGGTCTACATGAGGATTTTCATATTCCTCTTCTTCTAAATCCAAATGTCCTGTTTCCATGATTTTTCTCCAAATGCTGATGGGATTGGTGGCCGCACCAATGCTTAATATGAGGAGCAAATGGTCCAGCAAGTTTTGTTCAAAACACAGGTCAACAAATGCCTGTAATTTTTTGCCACGAGATAAGGGCAAAAGTAAATAATTGATGGGGTTAAGTTCTAATTCTGTGGGATAAATTAACCATTGAGCAATGGGCGTTGCACAATGGTAAATTCCAGGTTCAGAAGTGGGATAAAAGTGAAATTCTTCCGTGAGTTGTAGAATTTTATTGGGTTTGGTCACACAAATTATGGTCAAAGTTCGCTGACTGGGCAATTGATTGAGGTGAGAATCTTCTTTTTTATCAGTTGACAAAGCCCCGAGTCCCCAAACTCTCATCATGATTTTGTTGTAATCCACCAAAGTTAAAGGATCATTGATTCCTTTGAATTCCAAGGCATTAAGACGTTTAAAATGAGCAAATCGGGTGCTTTGCAAAAGTTGTTGTTGATCTGCTTGAGTACATTTGACCACCAAGTCTATAGCTCGCCCTTTGAAAAAGACTTCTCGTTCCGTTTCAACAGAAAGTCCCCATTCTTCAAATAGTTTGCGGTAAAATTCTTTGGCAGTGTCATCAAAGGGTTCAGAAACAGTTGGATTGTTCATTTGAAATGATTTATCGAAAAAAAGGTTTAATTTTGGTGATCCTTATAAACTCTACCGGAAAAAAAGAATTATTTCCCAACTGCCTCAAACATGGGAATAAAATAATCTCTAGTCTCTTTGGTTAAATGACTTTGTGCAATCTTTTCGGTCAACTCAAATCCCAATTCAAAAGTTTTTTCCAAGGTAGATCGCACCAATATGCCATAATGAAACCATTTTTTCCCAGATTCGGTAAATAAGCACATTTGAATTTGTTCTGGAGTTGTATAAATTTGGTGGTTACGAAGCACGGATAAGGCAATGTTGATCAAGGTTTCCAATTGTTGGTCGTCAATGCCTTTTTCTTCCATGAATAACTGAGTTTCTTTTGCCAATTCTTGAAGTTTTTGGATTTTGAGAGGATTTTTCAGTTTTTCTTTGGACTGGGTGAGTTTATCAACTTGTTGAAATCGACCGGCAATACAACAGAGATAAATGGCCTCGTCTAGATAGTTTCCAGACAATTTGAATGCCTGCGAAATCAGGTCAGCGGCTTCGGAAAAATATCCCAATTGGGCGAGTGAGAATGAATAATTGGCCAAAGTAATAATAATTGAGTTATGAGCTGCCAAGTGGATAGCTTGTTGATAATAGGTGTGTACTCCTTCAACGTCATGCTGTAAACTGGCGACTATGCCCAAGGCAATATAACCTTCTAAGGGTGATGATTTTAGGTATTTTTGGGCCTCCTTTTTAAGTTGCTCAACGAGCAAGGTCGCTGCTGGTTCGCCACTTTCGATCAATTCTTTGAGTTGTTCAAACAGTGGGGTGTTGTCTGCACTTATTTGGGGAAGCATATGGCTATTTTTTCAAGTGGAATATCTGGAGTAATTGTTGGCAAATGCTTCGGTCTAAATTGAGGTAAATTCCAATATTTGTCAAATAGTTGTATTAAAATTGGGTCATGACCCAATTGATCATTTTGATGGTGGCTTCAATGGCAGCCATATTTTGATCAGAATTCACTCCCCGGGTGGTTAAAGTGTGTTTTTTGCCAGATTTTTCAACTTCCCAAGAGATGCTGGCATTGACTAAGGCATCGGTTTTTCCGCCAGGGGGAATAGTGACCACATAGTCAAGCAATTGGGGAATGGGAAGGTCGAATTGTCCCAAAAGGATCCGTAGAGCATTCATAAAAGCGTCATATCCACCATCCCCATGAGAATAGGCTTCTTTAACAATTCCCTGATAGCCACATTGCACTGCAGCGATTGATTTCAGTTCAAAAGTGGAGTTGATTGAGCAGTGTAGAAGTTTGAAGGGGGAATTTTCGGAAGTTTCAAAAATGTCTCCGATCAAATAAGGCAGGTCTTCGGTAGTGATGACGGCTTTTTTGTCACCCAATTCAATAATCCTTTGCAGCAAAATCTTTTTTTGTTCCTCGTTGAGATCGATGGATAATTCTTGTAAACAGATGTCCAAATTGGCTTTGCCGGCCAATTTGCCCAAAGCATATTTTTTTCGGCAATTAAAGCGCTCTGGTAACAATGGGTTACTATACAAATTGCCTTTTTTATCTCCATCGGCATGGATACCGGCAGTTTGGGTAAATACATTTTTTCCATAAATGGGTTTGTTATTGGCCATGCGTTGGCCAGAGAACATTTCAACGTATTGGGATGCTTTGTGTAATTTTTGTTCGTCAATGTTCAAGGGAATGTGTAGGAAGTCCTTGAGACAAACAACAATTTCATCTAGGGGAGCATTGCCTGCTCGTTCTCCCATGCCATTGACGGTGGCATGTACTCCTTTAACTCCCGCTTTCACTGCCGCCAGTACATTGGCTACACCCAATCCATAGTCGTTATGGGGATGAAAATCAAAGTGAGCCTGAGGATATTTTTTTATCAGTTCAGACAGTAAATCATAAGTTTCAAAAGGTTGTAGAATGCCCAATGTGTCCGGCAACATGATACGCTTAATCGGCAAAGTGAGCAGAGTGTCAATGAGAAAGTAGACATAGTCGGGAGAGGTTTTGATGCCATTGGAAAAATCTTCCAAATAAACATTGACTTCAATATGATTGCGGGTTGCGTAATCAATGGTGGTTATAATGTCTTGAGCATGTTCCTCGGGAGTTTTTTTGAGCTGATTGACACAGTGTTTATGAGACCCTTTGGTTAATAAATTGACTCGCTGGATACCCACTTCCTTAGCCCAGTCTAGGGAACGGTGAGTGTCGACAAAACTGAGAATTTCCAGTCGATCGACCAAACCCGCATCTTTTGCCCATTTGACTACCTGAATAACTGATTGCTTTTCTCCTTCAGATACTCGTGCAGAGGCAACTTCCAGGCGATCAACTTTGACTTCAGTCAGTAAAATTTTGGACAAAGTGAGTTTTTCTTCAGACGTATAAGAGACACTTTGCATTTGTTCACCGTCTCTTAAGGTGGTATCCATGATTTCTAACGTAGTTTGATGGGTCAAAGGGGGCCTCACAGGTGGGTTTATTATGAAAATTTTTTCCAAACAGCATTTATAATATTATACAATATTAATTAGCGAATAGTGAAGACTCTTTCGCAGTTGTCCATCTACTTAACTTTACTTGAGGAATCTGAATGAAATTACGGATCGTAACACTGTCTATTTTATGGTTGTTAGCCGGGCCCTTATTTGCTGCTGAAGAGGCTGCTCCAGCCGATGAAGCTGCGAAGGCAAGCGCCCCAGCCAAAACTGATGAACCAGCCAAAACTGACGAATCTTCGTCAAAGGAGTTAACTGAGCAGGATAAGCTGAGTTACACATTTGGGCAAAATTTGGGCAGAAGTTTTAAGCAACAAGATGTCCACTTAAACTTAAGTCTCTTTTTGAAAGGGATTGAGGATGCTTTGGCTGATAAGCCTTCATTACTCACTCCTGAAGAGATGAGCCAAATTCTCATGAACTTCCAAAAGGAACGTTTTGCCAAACAAATGGCCAAGCAAAAGGAATTGTCCGATCAAAATTTGGCCAAGGGCAAAGAATTCCTAGAAGCCAATCAGAAAAAGGAAGGGGTAGTCACCCTGCCCAGCGGATTGCAGTACAAGGTCGTTACCGAAGGTACGGGTAAAACTCCGACTGCCAAAGATAAAGTAACTACCCACTATCGTGGAACCTTGATCGATGGTACGGAATTTGACAGTTCCTACAGTCGTGGACAACCTGCTACTTTTGGAGTAGATGCAGTGATCAAAGGCTGGACAGAAGCCTTACAATTGATGAAAGAAGGAGCTAAATGGCAACTGTTTATTCCCAGTGATTTGGCTTATGGGGACAAAGGTGCTCCCGGCGGCAAGATTGAACCCAATTCTACCTTGATATTTGATATCGAATTGATTTCCGTGGAACAAGAAGGGACTAAGGAAGAAGCCAAGCCCGCTGATTCTCAAGCAGGTGAAAAAGCGAGTGAAGAAAAGTCCGCAGATAAGCCCAAGGATGATCAAGCCGATGCCAAAGCTGATGAGCAGAAAGAAAACGAGGCAGCTTCTGAATCTTCCAAAAAAGAAGAGTAATGAAATTTGAACGTTTGATAACTGCTTAATATTGTTTGAAAAGATTGCCAGTCCCTGAAAGGATTGGCAGTCTCATACTGATCGATCTTATCTTGATGATTTAACTTATTTTGGAACATTGAAGAAACATTCTTCAATTTTATCTTCGTAGGATAACAACGTCCATGACCTTGAATATTTCTTCTGCCAAAAATATTGCTCACGTCCTAACTGAAGCCTTGCCCTATATCAACCGTTTTACCGGGAAAACTTTTGTCATCAAATATGGTGGGAATGCCATGGTTGATGAGCAATTAAAAAACAGTTTTGCCCGAGATGTGGTGTTGATGAAACGCATTGGCATGAATCCCATTGTTGTTCATGGAGGGGGACCACAAATTGGAGAATTGCTCAAACGGCTGGGAAAACAAAGCCAATTTTTTGAAGGCATGCGCATCACTGACACTGAAACCATGGATGTGGTACAAATGGTATTGGGGGGACTGGTTAACAAAGAAATTGTCACTTTAATCAATCGTCAAGGGGGCGCTGCGGTTGGCTTGACTGGTAAAGATGCGGATTTGATCCATGCTCGTAAGTTGACTTTTACGCGGGATAACCCCGAAATGAATGTGCCGGAAATCATTGACATTGGACATGTTGGAGAAGTGGCCAGTTTCGACACTTCTGTAATTAACTTATTGATTCAAGGTAATTTTATCCCGGTCATCGCTCCTATTGGGGTGGGAGAAAATGGAGAATCTTACAACATCAATGCCGATTTAGTCGCGGGTAAACTTTCAGAAGTACTGAATGCTGAAAAGTTAATTCTATTGACCAATACCAGCGGAGTTTTGAACAAAGAAGGTCAAGTGTTGACTGGTTTAGACACCAAAACCGTTGAAAATTTGATCAAAGAGGGAATTATTTCTGGCGGCATGTTGCCAAAAATTCGTTGTGCTCTAGATGCAATTAAAGGAGGAGTCCACACCGCTCACATCATTGATGGACGAGTGGAACATGCTGTATTATTAGAAATTTTAACCCGGGAAGGCATTGGTACCTTGATCAGGAGAAAATAAACTGTTCCTTAAAAAAATTGTTCTCAACACTCAATGTCATCATTTGAAGCCAATGATTCCCCTCAAGATGCGGTTCATTGGTTGACAAACCGCATCAGCCTGTCTTTGCTTATTGACGACCGCGGCCTTTTAAAACATTAATTAAGGTTGCTGGAAACCCTTCTTGCTCCATTTCCTGCACAATTTTTACTAAATCATATGACAAAGTGTGAAAATACAATTTACGTTCCTTTTGATCAAAAATGGCAAATTGAGCACCCACTCGTCCATTTCGAGGTTGACCCACTGATCCTGGGCAAGCCAGTACATGACTAAAACGGCTGAGATCAATTTCGTCAGCCTGATGATGACCGTCCACAATTTTCTTGCGGCCGTAAATACCCGGTTGATGAGTATGTCCATGAAAACACACAGGAATATTTTTGCGCTGTAATACAGTTAAATTATCCTGATAAGTCATCTCATAAACATAAGCATTAAAAAAAGTTGGATCTATGGGCGCCCCATGCAGTCCCATCCATTGCTCACTATGTAGTACTGGGGGCAACTCCAGCAACCAATTTTTTTGCTCAATATTGATGCGTTGATCACTCCATTCCAATACCCAAGAAGCAGTGCTAGAAAATCCCTTTTTAAAATTACCCGTGGCCAACCCATGATCATGGTTACCTTTTAAAATCACCAATTCAGTCTCCATCAAACGTTGAATGCACTGACTGGGATGGGGACCATAACCTACAATATCTCCTAATACAATGCCTTGCGAGATATTTTTAATGCGTAAGAAATTCAACACCACTTCCAAAGCTGGTAAATTGGCATGGACATCGGCCAAAATCGCCAAATAACGATGACCGGGCAAATTGGATGATTTATGGGTGACAGGTTGACTGAGATCCAAGGCACTGATAAAACCTTGCAGTCCCTGTCTCTGAGAAACGGTTGGCAAATAAACATCTCGCAATTGTTCAGCCAACACGGTGAAATAATGGGCGTCTTGAAAAAAATCCAGAATCAATTGATGAATCAATTGTCCCAACTGCACCGCTATTTCCCCAGTCAACCAAGGTAAGGAGCGAAAATAAACTCCTAACATTTGAGCACAAGAAATAAAACGGTCCCAATTATAAATGTCATCATCCAAGTAATAAACTATTCCCTTCTCAGTAACCCCAAAATTAGACAGTCCCTCATCCAAACGAATTCCCCGAGTGTTGGCCAATCGGAAATAATGACCAAACAATTGACCCAAGTAATCTAACCGACTGCTTTCTGACAATTTATTCTGAGAGAATAAATCATGTAATGGTTGTAACCTGGGGCAAATATTACCAATAATAGCAATTGGGTTGCCCTCTTTTTCTGCCACAAACCAAGTTTTATGAGGATGATAGATCTGATACTGCCTTTCCTTTTCTAAAGTGTGATTTGCCCACCGTTTTGCTGAAAAAGCCTCTAATCGGAGTTCATTGCGAATTTTTAGGACAGTGTTCTCATTTTTGTGAATCTGAGTCCCAGGACGTCCTGTAAACGTGTCACCATGCAACAAATGAGTTTGTTGAGAATCCAATAACTCAATGATAGCTTGCCTATCATAAACAAACTCATCTCCAACTGCCCCTATCAGGGTAATATGATAACTCATAACCAAACTCTACCTATTTATTTGAATACCAAGCTGTTTTCCAAATTATATATAACCAACGGTCATCCATTGAACCCTCTGATCAACCTCCATCACATAAGGACTTTTCAATATGGCAATCATCGACCCCGACCTCGATGCTATTGTTATCCGCATCATTTATGATGGTCCTCCACTCTCTGGAAAAACCACCAGTGTCCAAGCTTTGGGCCGTTTGTTGGGTAGGACCACCAGCGTTTTTTCCCCGGAGGAAACCGAGGGCAAAACCCTCTTTTTTGATTGGATGGAATATGTGGGTGGTCTGTTCAAAGGATACAGCATTTCCTGTCAAATCGTCAGTGTTCCCGGTCAACTATTCTTAGAAGCCCGGCGCCACTTCCTTTTGCGCACTGCCGATGCTGTAGTGTTTGTATTGGATGCCAGCGACGATCCTGCTGTTCCCGTAACCTATTTTCAAAATCTCCAAACTATTATCACTCAAGACCATGATTTACCGATAAAAGTTATTATTCAGGCCAACAAACAAGACAAACCCAATGCTCTAACTGCCCAACAATTGAAACCTTACTTTCAAGATTATCCTCAAGTTAAAATTATAGAATCCAGTGCCTTATTGAATAAAGGAGTGCGAGAATCTTTTGTATTGGGAGTGCGATTGGCAGTAGAAAGAGCGGAAATCCTCATGACAAAAGGGCAACTCAAACAAGGCAAACCTGAAATTAACAGTGGCGAAGAACTCCTTTCGGCGTTACAAAATGCTGTGCAATTAACCTCGGAAAATTCTTCAAGTCCCACTGCTGATTTAGAACAAGTGCCTGAACTTTCCGAAGAAATTAATCTCAATCTGCTCCTAAAAACTGCCAATCCCTCTTTGGTCCCTTCAACATCAGAAGAGTCCCACTTACCTTCCACTCATCCATCTCCCATTCCTCCCACAATTTCCCCTCCTATCACTGAAAAAATTCCAATATTTCCTCATCTTGACTTGCCCATGCACTTTTTATGGCCTCCTTTTCAAACCCGGGAATTGTTGCCCATTTTACCCACTCTTCCAACCCCTGAATTACAGGAACATTATTGGCTAACTTATAATAACCACTGGACTTGCTTCTCGAAAAACGCCTGGCAATACCAGGAGTTGGAAGAAGGTTACCATCACTTTCAAACTCAGTTAAAATGGCACTTACGCTGTGGTCCCTTACTTTCCAGTCAACGGGCTCTCGTACTGGCCACTCAGGCCTTGAATTCTCAACAGTGTAGACTTTGGCAAATTGTTCCACACTCAGCAACTACTTTAATGGCGCAATTTCATGCCCTTTGGCAATTGCCTTCCCTGGATAAAATCAGTTTGGAATTATTTAGAAATCTCATCTATTATGTCGATGTGCAACAGCCTATGCAACGTTATTTTCCCACAATACAGGTCAATTTACAAGAGATTATGTTGAATCCAGAAGGTGAGTTGTACTACCTTGGTCCCATAGACTTCACGCCCTCTTCTCCTTTGGAGACTGTGGATCTCGCAACAGCAATCATGACCCTTTATCAACCATTGATCGAACAAAATTTGCTGTATAATCAAATAGATGAAACTCAACTTATACGAGAATTGCAAAAAATTGATGGCTTTGAACAACAGTATCTGATCGAGATTTTAACAACTCTGTTAGGCGGAATTTCCAATTGAATTTTGGTTGTGGTCCTGTTTAGGATAATTTAAAATTTAAACGCCTGTCCATTACTTAACTTCATAAAGGAGAAAATATGTCAACTGCTGTGTTTGGCAAGTTAAAAAAACATCTGTCCTGTCAACTGGTTATTGCTTTATCCACCGGTTTTTTATCTGCTCCCCTGGCAGCATTTCCAGATTTGGCCGAGCCCAATGATGAGCCTTCCGAAGCCACTTTTATTAATATAGGTTCAAATAAGCCTGTCCAATACACCTTATCAGGTTCAAATTCTGAATCGGGAGATGAGGATTGGTTTCGATTTTATGCTGCTCCAGGGATTAAATATGATGTGGTTTTGTTCAAAGTGGGCATGCATTTGGATGTTGCCATGGAATTGTACGATCGGGACATGAATCTTTTGAAAAGTGTCGATGATCGTGCTCAAGGGGAAAATGAATCCTTCACCTGGTCTCCCAAAGAAGAGGGAGAATATTATTTGAAAGTGTGGGAACGGGATCTTGGGTCTCAAGAATGTCGCACCGATTTTCAATACCAACTTAGTATTGTTAATCCACAAGCTTGTGAGGAAGGAGCAATTATCGGACAGGTGGCAAATGCTTTAACTGGTGAAAAACTGCCTAACATTCAGGTTTTAGTGTCGGGAGATAATATTCTCTCTGATAACTCTAAAGCTGATAACTTTAAAGAAGATGGAGACTATAGCTTAGAAGGATTCTGTGATCCCTTACATACCCTTAAGGTCGAAAATCCTGACTTTCACCCTTGGAGTTGCCAAGTACTCACTGCCCAAATCCCTACAAAAGTGGTTAATATACCATTGGTCCCAATCACTGAATCCTTAAAAGTAGTTCCTCTAACTCCCAATGCAGACAGTTGGCGGTTTAAACCTGCAGAGAAAACCAGCTATCGTCGTGGAGAACAATTGATTCTGGATCTCAATCTACACGGTTTGGCTGAAGGAGACTGTGCGGCTTATTACGTGGGAATTCTTTACCCGGATTTTCAATTTTTCATCATCACCGAGAAAGGGCAGTTGGAAAATGTTGATTTGAACAAAGTGCTGGATCCTGTTGATCCTTTGCCATTATCTCGATGGTCCAGTTCAAAATTAACTGTATTTGACCAGGAAATTGGCACTGATTGGCAATTGGGAGTTTATACCGTTTATTTTTTAAAATTGCCTGCTGCAGCTTCGCCAACGGTAAACAATGTTGAGTTGGGTCAATTGGTTATAACTGAATTTACTGTCACCGAATAAATGATCCCTTTGGGAACTGTGAAATTGTTCAACAGTTCCCAAACGACAATGATCTGAAACATTCTTATCCACAAGTCACTTTACTCTTCTTCAGTGGATTGTTTATTGGGACTGTTAAGGATAGTTTCCAGTTTTCCTTGGGTAGCCATGTTGCCCAAAGAATTCTCTTGTAACAAATTGGGCAGCTCCGAAACATTGTCTAACAAGGTTAATAATCCTTCTCCAGAAGTATGATGACGATGTGCAACCACAATAAACGGCATCATTTCTTCCTGTACCAAATGGTCTAACAACACAGGATTGTGCGTGGTCACCAATACATCAATCTTGCGCTGTTGACTCAATTCGACCAACATTTGCAACAACATTTTAAGCCTAGAAGGATGCAGACCGTTATCAATCTCCTCAATCACCAATTGACTGGCCGGAGGTCTGATCAACAAGGCAGTTAAAATGGCCAAAAATCTTAATGTGCCATCTGACATGGTTCGAGCATCGGTTAAAATCGTTCTCTGATCGCCCCACACTTCCTCACAATATAACATGGCATCACTGTTCAAACGACCCACGGGCTCTGCCCAAATTTTTCGAACATCCTGCTCAGGCAATTGCCGTAAATAATGAGCCAAAGTGGCTTCAATATCTGCCTTCTTGGCTGCGGGTAAGGCTGCCAACACCCCTGCAATGTTGCTGGCGTCCCGATTCAAATGTTCAGACAAGGGACTGTAGCCCCGCATATTGGTCGGCATGGGATCCAAGATGAAAATGCCCTGTAAAGTGTTGACGACCGATTGAGTTGCAGCCAGAAGAATAGGCGATTTTGAGGAACTTTTTATTTTACTCAAAGTGATCAGTTGGGGCAAACAGGAAAAATTATATCCTGGTTTAGTGACTTGAAATAACACTTTTTTTTGGGGAGAGGCTTGGGGAAGTCGGCGAATAATAGTCAGAGACTCTTGATTCACTTCGGCTCGAGAAGCTTCAATTTGCAAAGAGAGACTGTAAAAATAATCTGTATACTTATGTTCCCCTTGCATTAACACTGTCATTTTCAATTGATTTTCTGGCTTTAAAACCGCCCAATCCACTCCTCCTCTCATAGGAGATAAAGTGGCATCTCCATGCAATGCGGTCTCAATTTCTTTACCACTGGCTAAACGTTGCAAAAACTGAAGTCCTTCCAATGCGTTAGATTTGCCACTGGCATTGCTGCCAATTAAGACTGTCAGCGGATCAAAGTATAAAGTGGCTTGTTTAAAACTTTTCCAATTATAAAAATGGACTTCTTTCAACATATTATCATCTCTGAATGAAAACAAAAATGAGTTGGGATTTGAGAATAAAGTCAACTTATTCCTGTACAAATCACCAACAATTGATAAAACATCGGATCATGCTAACCTGATTTTATTAAAAATCAAATCGTCTGTCTACAAACTATTAAGAAAAAATTCAATTGAGGGGTTATTTTTTAAGTAAGTGTCCTGTTTTTGAGTAGCCTGAATTGACAATTCACGTCACAATGCCAATTCCCCAGCAGGATTATTCCCTCCACTCACCCTTAAACGTTATAAATTCTTTAACAACAAGCCCTGTTCAATTTCTCCAACCTGAGGGGCCAAAATCCAACGTTGATGCCCGGAACCGGGAGCCAGATGCACAAATTCTCCCTGCTCATCTTGCATCTGTTCCAAAGTAAAACTGACATTCCCTTGTGGTAACAGCAACTCCAATCGATCTCCGATTTCAAAATGGTTTTTTACTTGCACCGCCAACCATGCCCCTGTTTTTCCCACCACTTCTCCCACAAATTGTTGATGTCCATGGTTTGAACTGCCTTCCTCGTAATTTTGATAGTTTTGAGGAGCATGGCGAACATAAAAACCTTCGGTATAACCACGATGGGCCAATTTTTCCAATTCCCATACCCATTTTTCATCAAAACTCTGACCGGCAGCAATTTGATCAATGACTTGACGGTACACTTGAGCAGTGCGAGCCACATAATAATGAGATTTGGTGCGCCCCTCAATTTTAAGTGCGTTCACACCTATTTTCATCAAATCTGCCACTTGCCTGACTGCACATAAATCTTTGGAATTTAAAATATAACTTCCATGTTCATCTTCCCAGATGGGCAAATAGTTACCCAATCGTTCCCGTTCCTCTAATACAAAAATGTCACCTGATGCTTCTTGGTTGGCCAATTTTAACTGATATTCCCAACGACAACTGTTGGTGCAAGTGCCCTGATTGGCTTCTCGATGATTAAAATAACCGGAAAGTAGGCAACGCCCGGAATGGGCAATGCACAGAGCACCGTGGATAAATACTTCTAATTCCATGTCTGGACAGCGTTGTCGAATTTCTGCAATTTCTTCTAAAGACAATTCTCGCGATAAAATGATGCGACTGATCCCTTGTTTTTGCCAGAATTGTACAGTTGCAAAATTCATGGTATTCGCTTGCACTGACAGGTGAATGGCCAGGTCCGGCCAACGGTCTCTGACTAACATGATAAGCCCAGGATCAGCCATAATCAAGGCATCTGGTCCCATCTCCACAATGGGTTCTAAATCGGCTAAGAAAGTGTGCAATTTGGCATTGTGAGCAATGAGATTGCTGGCTAGATAGAAGCGTTTGCCTTGGGCTTGGGTTTCGCGAATGCCTTGGGCTAAACGGGTCAATTTGTCAAAGTCATTTTGTCGCACACGGAGACTATAGCGAGGTTGACCGGCATAGACCGCATCTGCTCCATAACTTAGGGCATACTGTAGGTTTTTGTAAGTGCCAGCGGGAGAAAGTAATTCTGGTTTTAACATCGATATTTCCGAATTTGGGGTTTAACTTCAGTTTAACTCCCTTTTTTTAAGCAATTTGAATTCTTCCGACTGGGCTGTAAGAAATATTACCTTGATTATCAATGGCTTCTACAAAGTAACGAATGTGGCCGGTGCCTGCGGGTAAAACAACTTGATAGTGAGCAGCAGTTAAAGTGGCTTGCGTGCTTGAAGGATAATTCCCTATGCTTTTCATAGCTACTTTTTTACGCACTTGATTGATGACTTTTTGGTAGTGAAGGGTCACTTTTTTAATGCCCATGACGTCATAGATAAAGCTGTTAAAGGTGGCTTGAGGGGCTGCTTTGACCAGTCCCCCAGGTCCCCAATCCATGCCTCCTGGGTTTGCTGGACGCACCCAAATTGGAAAGATGGCGGGACCGGTTTTGTCTTGTTTATTGCTGATGAGGGGCATGAGAATTTTTTTGGCCAGTTCTAAGCCTTGGTTGGCGGCTTGGGTGACTTGTTTATCCCAAACTTCTTGACCGGTCCAATACCAATAGCAGCTGGTTTCTGCAGTGTATAATAAGCGTTTGAGTTGATTCAATAAATTGGGATCGACATCTATGTCTTCTAAGGTATGAACTACGTTTTGGAAGGCGGTTAGCACAGACCAACTGTTGAGGTCTGGAGAATAGTCTTTGTCCACCCAAGAGAACCATTTGGTGAATTGGGGGTCACCATTGTCAGCGCCTGCCCAAGCTCCGGGTTCTAAATGTACTCGATTTTTGGGATCAACTGGGAATTGTTGTAGGTAGTCTTGAATGGTGGTCAGTTGAAAGCGCGGATCAGTGCGACACATGTTGACTAAGCGCCCGGTATTTTCTCCATAGTAGCTTTCGGCACCTCCACCGTAATTGTCACCATCGGAATGGAGAATGAAGAAGGGAGGATGTTTGGGATCGTAGGTTTGGGTTTGACAGAGGTGGTCGTAAATTTGTCCCATGACCATTTCATATTGCAGTGCCCCATAGCCTCCTCTGGCATCTTCATTCCCCAGGTAACGTTCTGCTGGAATTCCAATGATTTCATGGGATTGCCCTTTATGGTCGTGATAGTAGAGCATGCAGGGTTTTAACAGTTGGGGAGCAATGGGACTGGGTGCCCACACGGAATTTAATTTTAGCCAGTGTTGGGTTACAGGGTTTTCTTGATCGGCTGGATTGGGGGGCAACATGCCTTCAGCAGTCCCAGCATATGGATATCCTTGGCAGGCTCGAAAGTGGTGAATGGAGTCGTAAATGACTGCTTTAATGCCGGCTTTTTTCAGGGCTGGGATCATGTGGGGGTGAAAGGCTGTTTCGGGGGGAAAGAGAATGTCGCTGGCTTCAATTCCAAAGGTGGTTTTGATTAGGTCCCGATGCCATTGGATTTGTCCAATGATGTCTCGTTCGGGAATGAGTGGCATTAGGGGGTGAAAGGCGCCAAATGCTGCAAATTCGAGGCGAGGATTGCCGAGGGTGGTTTTGGTTTGGGCGATTTCCCGCAGGGCTTGGGGCCAGTGGGCAAAGTTGCCATTACAGCGTCCCAGTTCCCGGCAGCGTTGCAGTTGTTCAATGAGCGAGCCCGACCAGCTGGTGGATAAACCGGCGTGGGGAAGTTGTCCTTGGATGTATTGTTGAACTGCCATGGGAATGAAATGGTTGTAGGGACCGCTGCGTTGGGCAAAGATGGCGTCTTTTTCTCCGTCCCAGTGGTTGGGGTCGGTGGAGTTGTAATAGGGTTGGTGTTGGTGTTTGTGGATGCCAAAGTAGATGACAGGTTGGTTGGGGGTGCCTAGGGTGATCGTGGAGGCTTGAGTGGCTGCAAGTGTGGCGAGAGGAGGCTGAGGTGGGGAAGAGGTTGTTTTTTTGGGTATTTTTTCTGGGACTGGAGGGGTTTTGAGCGATTCAGTGGGGGGAGAATGCAAAGTGGAGGCTATCACTTTGGATTGAGGAGGGGTTGGGGGAGAAGTGTCCGTTCGTTTTTGAATTGCAGGGCTGGATTGAAACGTGGGAACGGTGGCCGTGGTTGTCAAATCAGCAGTTGGTTGAGGTTGAGCGGTTTCCTTTGAAGTAATGGATTCTGGGGTGGGCAGGGTCAGTGATGGGGGTGATTGTGTGGCTGCTGGGGAAGTGGGTTGTTTTTTCGCCGGGGTTGGTGAGGGGTCGGCAAGAGTTGGAATTTTAGGGGGAATGGAGGGGGTAAGAGATTCTATGGAGGGTTGAGAATCTGTGGAGGAAAGGGGGATGGAAACTGCAGCCAGCTCTTTTGGCGGAGGTGAGGAGATGGCTTCTTCGAGGTCGGGAATGGTGGTGGGTTGTGCAATGGGAGGTAAGGCAGGCAGTTCCCGGTAGGTTTTGATCCAGTGGTGGGGAGAAGCAGTGGATAAATCAGCAGTTTGGCAGCCTTCTATTTGCAGGTAGATAAGTCCTTCATGATAGGCTTCAGGCGGCACGTGAAAGTGGTAACGGGTTTCGGTTTCTTGGGTGAGATG
The DNA here is from genome assembly GCA_020721005.1 of Thiomargarita sp. GTDB lineage: Bacteria > Pseudomonadota > Gammaproteobacteria > Beggiatoales > Beggiatoaceae > DYNP01. The sequence continues at coordinate 191,149 of DYNP01000004.1, read as the reverse complement.
GTGGTCTTTGATGATCCATTCCCAACCATCAGCGTGGCGCAGGATGACTTGGATGAATGGGGCATAGCCATTGGTGATTGCGGTGAGGTGAAATCCGTGCCCCACGATGACTGTTTGAGGGAGTTCAATGTGTTCGATGTGATTGAAAATCATAAGAGGTCCTTATGGGGAATGATTGGGGGAACCGGGTCTATGGGAGTTTGGTTGGCATATAGTTTTGCGTAAAGACCGTTTTCTTGTATGAGTTGGGTATGGGAACCTTGTTCAATGATGTGCCCTTGGTCAAAGACGAGAACTCGATCGGCTTGTTTGACCGCGCTGAGACGATGGGCGATGATGAGGGTGGTTTTGTCTTTGAGAAAGGTTTGTAGGGCATGGTGTAAATGTCCTTCGGTTTCGGTGTCGAGTGCCGAGGTGGCTTCGTCCAGGATGACAATTTTGGGGTTGGCGAGAATCATGCGGGCGACAGCGACTCTTTGGCGCTGGCCGCCGGATAGACGAATGCCTCTTTGACCGAGTAACGTGTCAAGTCTATCGGGCATTTGTTGAACGGTGGTGGTGAGTTGGGCGATGTCCAGGGCATGCCAGAGTTGTTCGTCAGTCAGGTCTCGACCCAGGGTGAGGTTCATGCGCAAGGTATCGTTGAAAAGGGCGGGATGTTGTAGGACAGTGACTACGTGTTCTCGGACAACGTCCATGCCAATTTCCGTGATGGGAATGTCATTGAAATAGATTTTTCCAGCTTGAGGGGCATAGAGACCGAGGAGAATTTGTACGAGGGTGGTTTTTCCTCCTCCGCTGGCACCGACCAAGGCTACTTTTTCTCCGGGGGCAATGGTGAGGGAGATGTTGTTGAGCACCCAGTCTTGTTGGTTGTAGGAAAAGCAGATGTTTTCTAGACGAATTGAGGCTGTGGGGGGTTCAAGAAAGGGGTTTTGGTGGTGAGGATAGGTAGGTTCCGGGGAGAGGGTGAATAGGGTGTTGATGCGTTTTAGAGCGGCTTTGGCACCATGGTATTGGTATTGGATGGTGATGAGTTCTTGAATGGGACCCATCATGAACCAGAGGTAGCTGGTTACGGCGAGCATTTGGCCAATGGAGAGGTCAGAGAAGAGTACCATGAGCATGCTGATGGCTCGAAATAGTTCAGAGCCGAGGAGAAAGATGTTGAATGAGAGTCGATTGGTGGCGTCACTTTTCCAGGCATAGGCGATGGTGTGGTCTTTGATGCGTTTGGCGTCGGTGATGACTTGGTTGAGATAGAATTGTTCCCGATTGTAGGCGCGAATTTGTTGGATGGCTTCTAGGGTTTCGGTAAGGCGTTGTTGGAAGTTGGCATAGGCTTCGTTTTCTTTGCGTTTGAGGACTTTGACGGTTTCGCCGAGTAAGGTGGTGATGTAAACGACAATGGGGTTGATGAGGAGAATGATGAGGGCGAGTTGCCAGTGCATCCACAGTAATACTATGGCAATGCCCAATAGGGTGAGGAAGGCGACCAGGAGGCGGCTGATGCTGGAGCCAATGAATTGGTCCAGGGTGTCCAGGTCTGTGATCAGGTGGGAGTTGACTTGGCCGCTGCCAACTACTTCATATTCGGACATGGAGACGGTTTGTAGGCGTTGGATCAGTTGTTTACGAAGACGATAGATGATGTGTTTGGCAATTTTGGTGAATTCTCGGTTTTGTAATACTCCAAGGATCAAGGTGAGAAAGCGGAGGAATAGGGTGAGGGCAGTGAAGAAGAGAATGACTAACACGGGTCCTTGCCATTGTTCCGGGAATAGAAAGTGAACGAGGTCTATCAGGGGACCGGGTTGGTTGAGGAGGACTTCATCGACCAGTAGGGGGACCAGTAGGGGAATCGGTACGCTTAACAAGGCAGTGGCGATGGCGATCAGTTGGGCAATGATAATTTCTCGACGATGGTTGAGTGCCATGTCAATTAGGTGTTGCCATTGGTAACCGGAGTGGGCTAAAATGGGGGGCATAGGACTGTGGCAAATAGAGATGAGATCAACAGGGAAGAGGTCATTGAGATTATGATATTGGTTTTGAAGGGTGTTGAAAATGGGTCTAATTCACAATTTAGGGAGTTGATTGTATGTCTGAGCAGAATCCTTATCAAGCGCCTCAAAAGGCGTCAGAGTTGCAAGGTTATCAGGAGATTGTCACTTTGTCGAGACGAGGGCGTTTGGGCAGATTGCGTTACTTTGTATACCTTGCAGTTGCAAATTTTATTACCGGGGTCGGTGTATTTTTGGGGGGTAGCACTAAGGAGGAGTTTGATTTGTTTGCTCGTCAAGGCATTGATATTCCGGTCATGATATTTTTGATCTTAATGTTGGTTGCCGCAATCACTTGTTTGGTTATTGGGATCATATTGATATATGTGACTGTGGCCAAACGGTTACAGGATTTTAATATCCATGGTGCGTTTGGCATTGCTTGGCTTGTGGTAGGGATATTGTTACCTCCGATTGGGATGATCTTGTCTTTGATGATGGGCATCCTTCCAGGCTCTAAGGGGGAAAATAAATTTGGGTTGCCGCCTTACCCCAATTCCACTGAAATTAAGGTGACAGGGGCATTGATAATCATAGTCATGGTTTTGTCAGTGATCGGATTCTTAGGGCTTGTCTTGAGCATGATAATGGGGGCACAGTACGAATTTAACGGATTTATGAGATGATGTTTTTAAATTTTCGATTGGGCAGAGGATCGGTGACGAGAATAAAGGTAGAACACCAGTTGTCCGAATAGGAAAATACCTAAGTAGTCAGCCATCAGATCAGCCCAGTCAAAGGTTCGATTGGGCACAAACATTTGGGAGAATTCTTCCAAAGTGACTGCAAACGCAACCCACAGGCTGCCTATTAAAAATGAGATTTTACCAAAGTGCCATTGTCGACAGTGTAGGCTGAGATTGATCACTGCTGATAACAGTCCCATCAGCACAAAGTGCCCGGTCTTGTCGCCCAGCGGCAATTGGTGAACTTGTTGGAAAAATTCTAAGTAGTACCCTTGATCAACCAGAAAGATGATGACAAGTATGAAGAGAATGTAAATTGCGGTTAGCCATTTGATCATGGGGTGATAGAGCGTTGGTAATTGTGGGGAGATTGGTCGTTTAAGTGGACGTCTGAGAGTTGTTCTTGAGCAAGTACCAAAGCTGAGGAATCAAGTTCTCCTTTACCGGTGCCCATTAGAGCGTTGAAATATTGAGCGGCTAAGGCTGTGCCGGGCAGGGCCAATCCCAATTCTGCAGCGGTTTGTAGAGCAATGCGTATATCTTTGTGATGCAATTTGGTCTTAAATCCCGGTTGAAATTGATGATCCAACATGCGTTGCCCATGAATGTCCAAGATGCGACTGTTGGCAAATCCTCCCAATAAGGCTTGGCGAACTGCAGCAGGATCAACTCCCGCTGCCTTGGCTAATAATAGGGTTTCGCCCACGGCCACTAACATTTGGGACACTAGAATTTGATTACAAGTTTTGGCAATTTGTCCGGAGCCAGAGGGACCAAGATGAGTGATTTGTTGGCCCAGAATGTTTAGAATGGGCAGGGCCCGTGCAAATTGCGCCGGTTCTCCTCCGACCATGATGGAAAGATTGCCGGCAATTGCCCCAGTTTGTCCCCCTGAGACTGGAGCATCCAAAAAATGCAGTTGTTGCTCTGCCAGGCGCATGGCTATTTGGCGGCTGGTGGAAGCAGCAATGGTGCTCATATCAATGATGAGAGTGCCCGGATGAGCGCCTTGGCAAATTCCTTCGGGTCCGAAGAGAAGTGATTCAACGTCTGGACCGTCAGAAACTAGGGTGATGATGAGGTCAACTTGGGTTGCCAATTCTTTGGGAGAGGAATGGATCGTGGCGCCTTGTTCACTCAAAAGGGTAAGAGTTTCCGGTCGACGCGCATAAAGATGCAGGGGATGGCCGGCACGGTGTAAGTTGAGGGCCATGGGTTGTCCCATGATACCTAATCCGATAAAACCAATGGGCGTGGGCATGGAGATTTTCGCAGTATAAATAAGTTAGGGTAAAGTTTTGGGTCATAAAGGCTGTTAATTATTGTACACCAATTGTTGAGGAGGATAAACTACCCCCAGTCCTTTCTGGTTGAGAAAGTCTATTTTTTATATACGTAGAAAAGGGGAGGTTTGTGTAGATTAGGGGAGAAGCCATGCGGTGTCACTAATTTGTCACACTTCTTTAGTAGTTTATTACCCTCTACCATCTTATGGGTGATGCTGAATGTCTTACCGAACTATTTCCCTTAAACTTGCTAAGGAATTACAGGACATTCTCGAATCTCGTCAATTGATACCCTTTTATCAGCCAGTGGTGTCCTTTGTTGACCAACGAATTCTGGGTTATGAATGCCTTATTCGCGGCCCTGCTGACAGCCGCTTACATTATCCATTTTCTTTGTTTCATGCCGCTAATAAATGCGGTTGCCTATTGGAATTGGAAGTCCTCTGTTGTGAAAACGCCCTGCATTATTTTCAACATTTGCAATTGACTGGTAAACTGTTTTTTAACCTGAGTTTTGCCAGTTTGTTACAACCCGCTTTCAGCCCCCAAGCATTGTCTTTGATATTGGAGCGATATGAATTTCCCCCAGAGCAATGGGTGCTTGAAGTGGGTGAAAAATATCGACCCGAACAAATTTCTGTCATCCACAATATCCTTAAATCTTATCGTTTATTGGGTTGTCAAATTGCCTTAGATGATTTGGGAACTGGCTATTCTGATCTGCGTTTATGGTCCGAAATTTACCCCAATTATGTTAAAATCGACTCTTATTTTTCTCAGAATTTACAAGCCAAGTTGGGGAAAAAGGAATTTGTTCGGGCATTGCGAGATATTGCCATGCGTTTAAATTGCCAAATGATTGCTGAAGGTATTGAAAATAAAAATGATTTTGAGGAATTGTGGGCTTTGGGAGTTCATTTTGGTCAAGGAGACTATTTTGCCCCCGCCCAAGCTGATCCGCCCAAAACTTTGCCTGCTGAAATGTTTGCCAACCCCTATCAACAATTGTACAGCGATTATTCACTGCAACGTTCTAAAACCATTGCCTGCCTGATTGTACAAGTGCCTTTCATTCGTCCCCATGAAGCTGTGGAAAAGGTGGCTGATCTATTTCATACCCATTCCGAGGTGCATTCCATTCCCGTGGTCAACGATATGTATGCTGCCATTGGCATTGTGCGTCGCCATAACTTCATCGATTTATTTTTAACCCGTTATGGCAGAGAATTGCACGGACGCAAGGCAATCAGCAGTTTTATGGACACTGACCAATTGATTTTGGACATGAATTTGTCTTTGGAAGAGGCCAGTCAACAACTCACTGCCAACTTAAAATTGATGCCCAATCAAGACTTTATCATTTGTGATCGAGGCAGATATTGTGGAATAGGCCGAGTGATGGATTTGTTGGCCAGAATTACCGAGTTGCAAATTCGAAATGCCCGTTATGCCAATCCGTTAACTTTATTGCCAGGCAATGTGCCCATTTACGAACATTTGGATAATTTATTACAACAACACATTCCCTTTACCGTATGTTATTGTGATTTGGACTATTTTAAACCTTTCAACGATGTTTATGGCTACAGTAAGGGAGACTTGGTAATCCAAGCTGTGGCCAAAATTTTACGTACCCACACTTGTCCAGATCACGATTTTATAGGTCACGTTGGAGGAGATGATTTTATTTTAATCATGCAAAGCCAAAACTGGCAGGAGCGCTGCATGGCGATACTGGCAGAATTTGAACAAGTGGCCTTGGCATTTTACAGTGAGGAAGACCAAGATCGGGGAGGAATTTGTTGTTTGGATCGAAGTGGCCGCGAAACTTTTTTTCCCCTGTTGTCCTTATCCATTGGTGCAGTAACTCCTGATTTAGAACACTGCCGTTCTTATCATGGGATTGCAGTCCTGGCCTCAGAGGCAAAACATCAGGCTAAAAAGCAAGAGGGGAATAGCCTATTTATTGATCGAAGGAAAATTTCTAGGTAAAAACACCGAAAAGCCCCCTATACATCAATTTAAATAACAAATTATTCCGTAGGAGCAGATTGCATTCGCCCTGATGTCAAAGCGGAGGCAATCCGTCCTTACATTATCAGTTAAAATTTCCAAGATAGATTGAATAGCCACTGTCTACCTGGTTGCGGAAGCATTGAATTCTGAAAACCGCCACTGCGTTGGTCAAAGTCGTCGCCGGAGTTGGCTTGTTCCATGCCGGGCACAAGGTAACCGTGGTCAAATAAATTAAGTACCTTAAAAGAGGCAGTCAGATTGTCTTTCCGATACCCCAAATTCAGGTGAAAAGTGGTATAAGCCTCCGCTTCCTTCCCTTCGGCATGCAGGGGATTGCGCGAATAAAGTTCTCGTTGACTGACATAGTTGCCACGCAGATTAAGAGACCATCGCGCACTAAAGGGTATTGTAATTCCCAAATTGAGTTTGTGAGGGGCAATATCTCCCAAATCATCTTCGCCATCCACCCATTGCTGGAGAGTGTGATCGTAATGAATGCTGCTGCGAGACTGAGTAAAAGTATAATAAGTATAACCGGTGATGGCTGGGGCCTGTTTAATGAAATTGTTGAAAGAATAGCGGCCTCGGTATTCCAAACCATAAGTATCCTGAGTTCCTATGTTTTCTGCGTCTTCTTTGATGACATTACGGTAATGGGCTGTGAACAGGGAAATGTCATGTAACCAGTGCTCAGTATTGTACATGAAAATCAACTCCAGATTGCGGGCCTTGCCTGGTTTTAAATTGGGATTGGCCCGACGTCCACTCCATCCCCCCCATAGAAGTTCAGGTTGAGGTTCTTGAAAGGCTGATCCGTAAATCAATTTTAATACCTTATCATCGGACAGTCGATGGATGATGGAAACTCGGGGATTAACGCTAGCGCCATAGACAGAGTTCCGATCATAACGTATTCCATTATGCAATCGCCAGGCGCCAAAATCCCAAATGCCTTGGAGATATCCCCCTACATCAGTGGTATTCACTCGATTTTCATCTTCCATTTCATCAACATCAACTGGAGTAATGGCAATCGTGGGATCGCTGCTGTGAAAAATACCAGGGCCTAAGTTATAGGGTCCCTGATCTGTGGGATCGGCCAGGGAACAATACGCATCAGTCCAATAATAGCACACCTCAAAGGCGCGGGTTAGGTCTTTAAACTCATACTTAATGCCTCCAGTCAGACGAAATATATCATTCCATTTATAATCATAATCTTGTTTGAACAGCCAGCTGTCATTTTCTGAATTCCAATCTGACAAACTAAGGAAGGAATAGTCTTGCATTCCCGCTCGGTAATCAGGCACCGCTTCCACCCAATAATCTCCAGCTGCAGTTCCTATATCAGCTTCTCGGTACAATCCCAAAGTCGTGATATTTAATTGGGGAGTCACTTCCCAACGGTGTTGCAAATAATACTGATAAGAGTTTTGTCGCCAGTGGGAATTGGGTTGGGTTCGATCAAAAGGATAATAGAGGCCATACCCATCCTGTTGGTCCCAGGCTTGCAGGCCCAACGTGAAATTCTTGTAATGAATGTCAGCAAAAACTCCCCAATCGTGGGCTGGGTTGTGATAATCTCCGTACTGTACCCCATTATTTCCCAGATTGAGCACCGGCCCCCAAACTTGCGAATTGTTCAGCCAATCAGAAGTGGTGTATCCCCATTGTGTGGGATAATCCTCTAAATCAGGCCCTTCACTGTCAAATACTCGAGCCGACAAGTTATAAGAAAGATGACCCCAGTGTCCTTGAGTAGACAATTCCAAAGCTCGACTGTTAAAACTCCCAAATTGCCCCGTAACCTGAACCTGGTGGCTGTTATTCTCCAAACTTTGTCCTTCCTTTGTCACAATATTGACAATACCCAAAAAGGCATTAGGTCCATACACTGCGCTGGACGGACCATACAACACCTCTACCCGTTCAATTCCTGAAATAGGATATTGTTGAGAGAGGATCGCGTTGCGACTCCATAAGTGATTATTCATGATCCCGTTGACAGTCAACAAAGTTCTTTCCGTATGGGGTGTGCGATAACCTCGCTGATAAGCAACCGTATAACTGGCCCCATTGCGTCTTATCACGTCAAAACCTGGCAAATCTGTCAGAATTTCCCCTAAATTTGTATACCCTCTTTCCTCAATCTCTTGAGCAGAAACCACAATACTGGCAGCAGGCGCATTTTGCGAATTCTCCTCAATACCGGAAGCCGTTTTAATCCGCACTTTCAGTAAATCTTCCAAACTGATTTCGAGTAAATCAACCACTTCAGCAGGTGGTGACAATGCTAAACCTACATGACTGGTTATAACTAGCCATCCAACACAAAATCCCCTTATTATTCTCATTATGACGGGTTCCAAAATAAGTTATTGAAATACTACCAAACAATGGAGTGCAAACCTTGGTTTGCAAGCTGCCTTCTTTCCACACCCAAGATTCAGGGAGAAACACCCATTGCATAATACATCAGCATTTTTTTAAGTGGTGGGACTTCATTGGCAAAGCCAAGTCCTGCATTTCTTAACCAAGTCAATGGCAGAGATGGGGAACTGAAAGCAGTTTTGAAACCTTCCATGACGTTAAGCATCAATTGATTGTGAACCTTGCGTTGGCGTTCATACTTTCTCAAAGTCGAATAATGCCCAAAATCTCGTCGTTTGGACGCCGCTTCTAGGATAACCTCGCTGAGAACGTGAACATCCAAAAAACCCAAGTTCGCGCCCTGTCCTGCCAAGGGATGAATTGTATGCGCAGCATCTCCGACCAGAGCAATCCTTGGCAGAACATAAGAGGCGGCATGACGCCCTCGCAGAGCAAATGAGGCACGAGGGCTGCAGGCTTGAATCCCTCCCAGTTTGAAGGCAAATGCTTCCGCCAATTCCTGTTCAAACTCCGATGAAGATAAACTCAACAATTGTTCAGCTTTTGGAGTGTCCACGCTCCAGACAATCGCGCAATGGTGGGGATCAGGGAGGGGAAGAAAAGCCAAGGGACCGGTGGGGAGAAAGCGTTGCCAAGCCGTGTATTGATGACTCAACACCGTTTCCACGGTCGCCACAATCGCCTGTTGCGCATAGTCATGTAGGTGGTAAGGGATCCCCGCTTGAGCGCGTACTTTGGACTCAGCACCCTCCGCACTGATGAGGAGTCGGGCACTCAAAATCCTGCCACCGTTCAGGTTAAGAAGGACTTGATCCTTCGTTACTGAAAAATGTTCAAACTGAGCGGGCTGATAGCAAGTCAGGTTGGGTAAGGTTGAACGTTGTTGAATGAGAGCTGCCTGTAATTGTTTGTTTTCAATGATATAACCGAGGTGAGACTGATGCAGTAATTGGCTGTCAAAACGGATGCGACCCGGGCCGGCACTGTCCCACACTTCCATTTTTGTAAAGGGCGTCAGCCGTTGAATGCGTGACCACACTCCCACTCTCGAAAGTAACTGTTCCGTAGCATGAGTAATTGCCAGAGTGCGTAAATCAGTGGTATTGAGATCAATCGCTTCAAGGGGAGTGGCTTCAATCAGGGCCACCTCAAGACCACCTTGGGCCAGAGAGCAGGCTAAGGTGTTGCCGATGACACCAGCCCCTAAGATCAGGACATCATAATTTGGAATTTGCATAACAGTTACCAGTTACCAAGTAGGGGCGGGGTTTATCCCCGCCCAGAATGTGAGGACAGAGGAATAGAGGCTTTAGCCGGTCAGTCGTGGGCATGCATCACCTCACATACACAAATTGCAAAGGACTACCGCCGGCCGGCTAAAGCCTCCACTCCAAGGGATATTAAGGATGGAATAGAGGCTTTAGCAGGTCAGCCTCTACTCCGGCTATTTGCCTCCGCCTAATGGAATAAATTAACGTGGAGAAAGCGCCTGCAGACGTTGTAAATTACCTTGTACATAAAGATTATTCGGATCCAACTTGAGAACCTCTTGATAAAGTTGTTTGGCTTCCGCGATTTGTCCAGTAACTCCCAGCACACTGGCCAAATTAATTCTGGCATTGAGGCTGTATGGATTCAATTGCAAGGCTGTACGATAAGAGCTGATTGCTTGAGAATAACTTTTCAATTCAAAAAAAATATTGCCTTGATTAATCAAAAACTTCGCGCGATCCGTGGGCTGCAGATTCGGAAACTCAAAAGCTCGATTTACCCAATCTAGGGCTTGGGAATATTGTTTCAGTTTCTTATAGGCCACCACCAGATTCAGGGCAGTTTCTGGAGTCAACGTCACTGCATAACTCCCATCAGATTGTAAAGTTTCGGTGAAACTCCGTTCCAAAGCCTCTATTCCCTCCTGGGGACGATCCGCTTGGATCAAATGCTTACCCAGAATAATCCAACCCCGCTGTTTTTCTGGGGACAGAATTACATTGTGTTGCCAAAGCGCAATCGGGTCGCGCCATAACTCATTGCGTTGCCAAGTCGCAGTGCCCAAAGATATCAGCAGCGCGAGAGTGAGGAGCGCCAAAGAGTTGGCGGGAGAAAAGTAGGATAGAGGAGATAAGTACGAGGGTTTAGGGAGGTAACGGGGTAATAGAATGGTAAGGAAACCACCTAACGCCAAACAGAGGGCGAGGTTGGGCAGATAAGTCCGATGTAAAAAAATCACGTCTCGGATAGGAATCAGGCTGGACTCTATCGAGTGGGCAAGATAATAGAAGAGGATCGCAAAACTCAACCACGGGCAGCGTCGACGCAGATAGAGCGCAAAGGCAAATAAACTCACATGTCCCAACAATGCCCAAATACTTGCACTTTGTAACAGACGGGCAATCAGCGGATAATTCATATTTGGATGAAGGAAGTCCTCTACAATCGGGTAGGCGTAATCGATATGAGCGTTACTGGGGAAGATGAACAGCGTCAGATATGTCCAAAGCACCTGCATTTGCGTCGCAAAATAACTCAACCGCGAAATTTCAACCGTCTCTCGAGTCAGGGATTCCAAAGCAGTCAGCGAGAAAGGATTAAAATCCAGAAACCAAGCCCAACTGACACCTAACCCTATGACAACCATTATCAATCCTACAACTAGAATGAGGAGACGACGCCAATTGGGCACAAAACACACCCACTCCACCAACAACATCGCAACCGGCAGAGTCAGCGTATGCTGTTTTGTCCCAAATGCCAGTAGGGCACAAAGCACAGTCCCCAATCCCCAATACATGCGTTGCAGTGGGGAGGATGTTAACCGCATTTGGAGGTAACAGGCTAAGGCTAATAGATAAAATAAAGCCCCCAACGAGGCCAGGCGCTGGACAATGTAAGTGACGGCGGATATTTGCAAGGGATGCAGAACGAATAATAAAGCCACCAAGGGCGGTAGGTATAGTTTTGCAAAACCAGGAAGGGAGTCAGCGATTACAGGAGTTCTGACCATACCTTTAAGTAGGAATAGCACCGCGATTCCTGAAAGTACGTGAATCAAGATATTGACCGCGTGGTAGCCAGCCACTTCAAATTGATGAACTTGGAAATTGAGCGCAAAAGTCCAGTAGCCAATAATGCGGGTTTTAGCGTATTGCCACAACTCATAAAAACTGCCAGACCATTGGGAAATCACTGGATTTTCTTGAATCGAGGAAAAGTCGTCTAGGTAGAAAGGTACATCTAAAGTATGGTAATAGGTCAGGAGAGTGGCCAGACTGACGAGGAACATTTGCCAATTACTTTGTATGGGGAAATATTGCCACAATCCAAGTTCAGGATTAGTGAGGGAGGGAGTAGGTATTGTACTTTTCATAACAAATCATCCTAAACTGGAGTTCAGAAAATCGATCATAGCATTTCTCGGACATGGGGTTCTGCGCGTTTGAATAACACAAAAGCCGGTCCAAGCATCAGTACCCATAACACAATTGGACGTAAAAGGTGAGGCCAAGTCCAATCCGTCCCTTGTATAAGGGCATGGGCAAGCATCACCAGGTCGGCAATGGGGTTGATGGCCAGAAGCCATTGAAAGTGAGCAGGCATTTGATCTGGGGTGTAGAGGATTGGACTGAGATAGAGGGTTAGGGTGATGAAAAAGGGAAAGAACTGGCTGAGGTCCTTGAGGAAGAGTCCGATGACAGAGAGTAAGTAGCAGAAGGGGATTAGCCAGCAGCCAAGAAGTAGTATGAAAAGAACGGCGAGGGGACTGGCGAGGGAGTGTTCTAAAAGGGTTACCGTGACAGTCATGATCAGGGCATAGAGTATACTGGAAAGCAGAAGTGGTAATAGAGGGAGAATGCTGATTGGAAAGGGTGATCGTCGATAAAGTCCACTGAATTCACTGAGAACGGTTAGACTTCTTGATAATACTTCAGAGAATAGTAACCAAGGGAGGATACCGATCAGGAAGTAGTTGATGAATACTTCTCCATTGGGGAATTTAATTTTTAATACTACGTCCAATAGGAACCAAAAACCTATGATTTGCAGAGTTGGCTGTAGGAGTAACCAGGCGTTGCCGAATAGGGTGTTGGCTGTACGCGCAGTCATGTCTCGTTTTACGAGTAACCAGAGTAGATGTCTGTGCGTATAGCCCAATTGAAAGGGGAAAAACAGTCCTTGATAGGTTGCTTTAACGTATCTTTTGAGAAATTGAGGTAAGTTCATGGAGTTAGAGGGGGGTGATGAGAGGAGTTTTAGAGGTTTTTCGTCAACTGGCTTATTGAAGGATAAAGAAACTGGAGGGCTGTTTGCTTTAAGAGGTATAATTAATGAGTTTTGGTTGGATCAGGTTTATTTTAACCAATAAATCAGTATAATATCTTAGTACAGACATGTTAAGAGAAGTTTTACCATAAACTTTAGCCTTACAGGGTGTATTAGTGAGTTCTTCCCACTGCCTTTCTGATTTGACCTCAATTTTTAAACTTAGGGCAATGGCAATTATATTATGGTATAGAACTTGATTAAATCCTAGGCAGCTAAGGATTAAACAGTAAAAAAAAACCAATGAAGCACTTGCAATTGAAGCTTTGGATGTGCGATATTTATAGGTAAGTGTGTTGGATAAGCAACAATCTATAGCGTGTACCTTTTTAGGTGTATCAAATAAGATACATAAGTGGGTTGGAGTTGCCCTCCTTTTAATGTGGATTATCTGGAATAAAGTATCCTCATCGCAGTATCTTCTGTGAAGAATGAGGGCGCCACAAAGTCGACTTGTTCATGGCAATGGAAGAGTCGGACTGTCTCTTTTTAACCACTGTCCCCCTTGGTTTTGAAGATTAAGTGCGCGGTTAAAGGTTTTTTTAAGTGTCGAGTGCCTTAACTCAGGGAGTTCCAAATTGAGTTTGGACCGATGCCAGGGGGATAAGAGAAGGATTACTGTTTGTAGGTATGCTTTTCAATTCGGCGGACTGTCCCATTTTTAGACGAAAGCCTATGAGTTAAATTAATTTTGGAGATAAGTTACATGAGAACGAGAAAAACGGCTTTAGCCACAGCGATTGCGCTGACCTTGGCCACCAGCTGGGTCACTGTAAGCGGACCGGTATGGGCTGATACCTCTACTCGGACAATTCAAACTGTGTTTGATAGAACACCTAATGAAGCAGGTATAGTCACCGTAATTGCCGGTGAGACCTTGAATTTGGCGGGTTTAGGGTTAGACCAATTAGGTAAAGTAGATTCCCGTGGCGAACAATTGGGCGCCACCTTATTCATGGCAGTCAGTACCCAAAAAGGACAAATATTCTTCCCAGTCGGCAGTGACACCCCAGGTGAAACTGAGCGCGACCCTGATCCTCGGATTGGGGGCTTCGATTTTCTACAAGACCTCGAGTTACCTTTTAACAATCTAAAGTATGTTAGAACTGTACAAGGGTTGGGACGAGTCAATATTTATTATCCTCCCCATATCAACACGCCTCCAGTGGTCGACTTGCCAGCGATAGACAATCGAGACTACGATGAGTGCTGCTTCCTGCCTTGCGGCGAGAAAGTGCCAGAAGGCGTGTTAAACTGCCCTACTGATGATCGAGATGAAGAGATTACGCTGGATCCGGTGGAAGATATTGTCACCATCACTTTGCAGGAGCGGTTCCGGAATGCCCAGGGTGGTGTGGAGTATAAGATCATTCAATCTCTGGAAAAGAAGGTACATATCCTGCCTTACTTGCCCAGAACCCGCAAACTGGAAATTGTCGGTTTTACCCCTGCGCCTAAAGATCCGTTGACTGCAGTAGTACCTGTGCCCACCACAAATTCTGGTGAACGCGCAAAACAAGATAAACAACGGAATGAAGTTTGTGTGGGTAAGACCAGTGTGGCCCAAGACCTTGAACCTTGTGTCAATGCGCTTGGAGAAACCTATAACGGTATTCATGCCGAAATGACCGCCGGTTATAAGGGCGCCATGGTGGTTGTGCACGCTTTACGGGATTCTGCTAATGCAGATAGAGGAGTTGCCCGGGACCGCGCAGCCAATGGCAAGGTGGTTTTGAAAATTGTGTCCCAAGCCGACCGCAGCGTTTATATGGAACTTCCACCCGTGGATATGCTCAATGGGGAAGCCAAGATCGTTCTCCCCGCTGGTATTACCAAGGCGGGAGATTACTATTTAGAAGCCGAATTGTACTTGGCGGTTAATGGACACATCGATCCCAGTCATGAATTGGCTTTAACCAAGTATATCAACAATGTTGACATGTTCACCACCGACGAGTTGGTGGTCAAAGCCACTGGCAATGCCCGCAAACTCAAGTTGGAAAGCGTTAAGAGTGTCATCAGTGACGATGCCAATCACCAATTGGCACCCAAACCGCTGTGGAATGCTGCCACTCCAGTTAAAGTCTATGTCTTAGACGAATATGGCAACAAAACGGTGTTGTCTGCTGGCACAGCCACCAAAGTCAAGATCGTTGACAATAACGGGGTGGTCAATGCAGGTACTCTCAATCTGGACTTTGCCAATGGCGCTCTGACTTGGGCTTCCGACTGGCTGGGTCAAGATTTTGGAGATGTGTTGAAGTTAGGTGACACCGCGTTGGTTGCCAGCATCGAGAACAATCCAGCCATTCAACCCTCTGATCCTCTCAAGATCAAAGTGGTACAAAAGAGCCTGATCGCCAGACCTTATGCAGGCACTAATGTACAGGGAGACATGGCTTATGGAGTCACCGTTGCCAAACCAGAACCTGCCCCCGTCACAGCCAATCTGCCAGCCGGAGCACCTTGTCTCAATCCAGCAGCGACTCCTTACCAAGCCAATACTGCCAATGTAGTCAATGATATCCAAGCTGGCAATCAGTTCAAAGCCTTCAGTGTCGCATTAGATGGCGGACAAACTAACGGCATTCCCAATAGTTCCTTTGAAGACTACATCAATGCTACAAATCAAAAGTTGCCCAACTTGGCCGATGGCAATCGCAGTGACGATGACTTTGTGTCCCGCACCAGTCCCACCATTTTGGTCATCAAAACGCCTGCTGGGGAAACTGTAGAAACAACCGTAGCTCAACCCATGTTCAATCCCGATGGCACCGTGGCAGAACTGGTTCAAGCGGATGGGACAGTCGGACAAGGCGCTCGCATCGAGACCTTATTCAGCAAAGCGGCCACCCAGTTCAATGCCAAAGGAGAACCCAATTACTTTGTGATTGGTGATAAAGCAGGTTTATATGGAGAAACCCTGGTTTGCTTACCTGGCAGCATCAAACCTTCTGCAGCTTCTCAAGGTAAAATTCTCAATGGGCACGGCTATGAACCTGTGCTGTTAGACGATGAAGGCAACCCAGTCTTGGACGAGAATGGTCAACCCATCATCGCCTTAGAACCCACCTTGGACCGTCCCAAACCCGATGGCACCTATCAAGTAGTTCTGCCAGAATCTGCCGTACAGCTGGGGGATGCCTATGGCAATTCTCCAACTGCCGGCGCAGGTGGCAGTTTCACCCCCAGCACCAGCAATGGTCAACCCTCTGTGATGCCGGTGGATGAATACGGTGAACCTACTACTTTAGGCGGCACTTTGACTGGAATCCGAGCTGCAGATGGGGTCTTCCAACCCGGAGTTCAACCTGATGCCACCGGCCAAGATGCTTACGTACTCTCCTACAATCCAGACACTTTTGCCGGCACCGATCGGGTCACTATGAACTTCACCAGTCCAGGCGTCAAGCCTCGGACTATCGAAGTGGTTATTCCTCAAAAATCCATCTTGACTGAAATCACCACTGAAGTGGAAACCTTAGAATTGCCAGTCAATTCAGTAGTTGCAGTCACCATCCGCAGCTTTGATCAATATGGCTTCCCCATCGACGCTCTGGGAGACACCACCCTCAACTTCAGCGGCAGTATCTTACGAACCGCCACAGTATGGCGTTTAGAAGATGAAGCAGCAGAAGCAGATGCTGACGGTCAAATCGTCAAATGGCAACCGATGCAACTTCTCAAATCAGGAGATATTATCCGTCCTGAAGGCATTTTAAATGCAGACGGTAGTGAAGTTTATCCCGGTGGAGACCACCAAGTCCTGATCGTTGACATTGGCAATAAAGAAGGCGAATTCACCCTCACCTTCAACAACCCAGATTTGGGACAACCCTCAACTGTGACCTTCAAAGCATCCGAAAGCTATGTCGATCCCAGTTTGGAAGTATGCTCCATTGAGAAACCTGAACTCTGCGATACTCAAGAAAAGTGCGTAGGTGCTGGAGGAACTTGGAACGCTGAAACCAGTCAATGCGCATTCCCAGTTGCCACCACCAAAGACGCTTGCGAACAAGAAGGCGGTGTTTATGCCCTCAATAAATGTTACGTCGTTCCTAAAGAAGGTGTGGAAGGTGAAGTCACGGGCATTCCCAGTGCCAGCAGCGGAGAAGGTGCCAGCTACGGTGATGATCCCTCAGAGAATGCTGAATTCTTTGGCGGTGTCTTGGTTACCAAAGGTGCTCGCAGCCAAGATGGCTTTGAGAACCCCACTGAAATCTCCCTTGGAGATGACGTCAAAGTAGCCGGAGTCATCAAAGTTGAAGAACGAGACAAAGGCAAGAAAGCCGACATTGTCGTGGGAGCCTTCCACATGCACCCCGCCTACGACACAGGCTTCACGTGGTACATGATGGTCGATTGCTCTGGTAACGACTTCACCACCGTTCCCACTTGCCCCTCCTTCGGTTGGAAGATCGATTACTGGCCCTATGATGAAAATGGCATGCCCATCCTTTCCTTATTACGTCCGCTGGAATCTGTAACTTTACCCACCACGGGCTACTATACAGTAGAAATGTACCAAGGCAACTTTGTCTATCCTGCTGAACCTGATCCCATGCAAGTCTTCTTTGGTTATATCCTCAGAGAAGGCGATGACAAAGGCAAAGTGGTGTACAGTGGCGAACCCTTGTCCATCAACATTAAGAGCCAAGGTGGCGATCCCAACTAATAAATCTCCCCTTTTCTAGCCTTTTATAGAACAGGGCTGACCGTTCACCCCCCCTTGACAGGAGTTCGAACCTTAATTTGGACTCCTGTTTTTTTGTTCCGTTAACGAAAGTTCAATGTATAGGGGGCAATAGCATTAGCGTATTGCGCCGCATGTTGGTCCCAAATTTACGGTTACTCTCTTAATCTCGTTTACCCATAACAAAATCAAGGACTGGAGGAATTGCCTTATCTATAGTATTTTCATACGACGCAATACACTAACGCTACTGCGCCCTATATTACTGTTTTTTTGCTCTCCCTTCCCCACTCTTAACTTTCTCAACAAACCACACGCCCTATGCCCACTCTCATCACCGACCAACTCCCTGCCTCTGCGCTTCTCGGTCAACAACACCAAGTGATCACCCCCTTCATTCCCCAAGGTCACTTACCTATCCCCCTACTCGCTGGGCACCAACTGACCTTCCAACTCATCCCTCGTGACGAAGTTATCACCGCCATTCGGCTGCGATTTGGTACCTACTGTCGCCACAATGACAGCCATCTCACCCTCATTCTCCAAGCCCAACAGCAGTGTGAGTTACATTTTCATGCCAGTTACCTGCCTGACAACGATTCCATCGACCTCATTCTGCCCTTACCCTACCCCTGCTTTTCGGAACAACCCGTCACCCTCACCATTTATTCAGCAGATGCCACTCCGGAACAAGCTGTGGCCCTATGGTGCAGTCCCAAATTACCCTCATTCTCAAACCAATTAACCCTCGAACCACTCCACTTTCCACTTCCCAATGATTCCAACTCCCAACCTACAATCAGCATCATCATTCCCGTATTCAACAAAGCCCTGTACACCTACAACTGCCTCCGCAGTCTCCAAGCCTGTGACGCTCACTTGACTCCAGAAATCATCATCGTCGATAATGCCTCCACAGACGAAACTCGAGAATTATTATCCAAACTACAGGGGTCTGTCAAAATCATCACCAACCCCGAAAATCAAGGCTTTGTCCAAGCCTGTCGACAAGGCGCCGCCGCTGCCACTGGAGAATTGCTGCTCTTTTTAAACAATGACACCCAAGTCACCCCCGGCTGGCTAACCAGCCTAGTTGAACAAATCACAGCCGACCCTGATATTGGCATCGTGGGCTCAAAACTCATTTATCCCGACGGACATTTGCAAGAAGCTGGAGGCATTATTTTCAACGATGCCAGTGGTTACAATTACGGGCGCCATCAAGACCCCAGTGACCCTCGTTACCTATTCCCTAGACCTGTAGACTACTGCTCTGGAGCAAGTCTCATGATCAAACGCAATCTCTGGCAACAATTGGGAGGATTTGACCTGCGATTTGCCCCAGCCTATTATGAAGACACCGATCTATGCTTTTCTGCCCGTCAAGCTGGCTACCAAGTCATCTACTGTCCAGACTCCCAAGTCGTTCATTATGAAGGAATCACGGCTGGGACTGATATTAACAGTGGCTACAAAGCCTATCAACAAATCAACCATCAACACTTTTTAGAAAAATGGCAATCTGTTCTCAACTCCCAACATCTATCTCCCCAAACCGATCCAGACTTGGCTGCCCGACGTTTGATCACTTCTTCTCAAATTACTGATGACTAAAAAATCATTATTTTTCATGGGCATGAAACAACTGTCGCCCAGTGGAAGTCATAGATAAAGTGGCATGCAGTACTCCTTTAGGCTGTTGCAGCAAATTGGCAAGTTCTCGAATTGAACTGGCGGGTCCCTTAACCATGATCATTTCTGCACACAAATGTTCATCCAGATGAATATGAGTGGTGGCCAAAATCAATCCATGACACTGATGCTGTAACTCAATCAATTTTTCACTCAATAAACGGGAATGATGATCATACAATAAAGTAATAGTTCCCAAAGCCTCCTCATTTCGTTCCCATTCCAAGGAAACGACTTTGCCCCGAATGAGGTCTCGAATAAATTCTGAACGATTCTCATAATGGCTATTTTTGACCAACTGCTCAAGTTGATTTAACAGGGATTGTTCAATTGAAAAACTTAATCGGACTAATTCAGACATGATATTAACTCTTTGATAAAAATGGATAAATATTCCATAATCCCTTTTTAGAAAGGGAAAACTTTTCCCCCTTGTAAATAAAGGAGGGAAGAACATTTTTCAAACCTATAGACGACTTATCCAATGAATGCCATTTGTTTAGAAAATGTCAGTAAAATATACACTCATTATGCCCATGGCATCGATAGATTACTCGAAATTCTCACTCATCACCCTCGTCATCAATCCTTTGTCGCTTTACATCCTTTCAACTTGACCATAGCCCATGGACAAGTTGTTGGAATTGTTGGTAATAATGGAGCAGGTAAAAGCACTTTGTTAAAATTAATTGCGGGCACTTTACAGCCCACCCAAGGAACCTGTGTTGTTCAAGGTCGAGTGGCCGCGCTGTTAGAATTGGGGGGAGGTTTTCATCCTGAGATGACTGGGAAGGAAAATGTATATTTAAACGGAGCCATGATGGGATTGTCCCCGGAAGAGATGAATAAGATCTATCAGGAAATTGTTGATTTTTCCGGATTGGCTGAATTTATGAATCAACCGGTAAAAACTTATTCTTCCGGGATGTTTATGCGCCTGGCCTTTGCAGTGGCCACCTGTGTGGAACCTGAGATTTTGATCATCGATGAAGCCTTGTCCGTAGGCGATGGCGCCTTTGCCCGAAAATCCTTTAACCGAATCATGCAGTTCAAACAGGCTGGGAAAACCATTTTGTTCTGTTCTCATGCCCTTTATCAAGTGGAAGCTATCTGTGATCGGGTGATTTGGATCGATCAAGGTCATATCAAATTGGATGGCACTCCTGGAGGCGTGGTCAATGCCTATACTGAAGCCATTGCCATCGCCAATGCTTCTGGGGTCAGCGTTTCCAATCAAACTGATGCTGCGACCTCCTTACCCGCAGAAGAAGGCACCGCTCGCATCACCGAGGTAACAGTCAGTGTAGATGGCTCAACTGGTCATATTCTGGAAGTCATGAGTCGACAAAGTACTTTATATTTGACAGTCAGTTTTTGGGCAGATCCGAAGTTACCTGTTCCCACAGTGGGTCTGTTAATTCTCAGTGTGGACGGTCAAATCATCAGCAGTGCCGGCAGTCAGCATGATGGTTTGTTATTACAAACTGGGGCTGAAGGTCAATTTACAGTGCGGGTTGCCTTTCCTCGATTGGCTTTATTAAAGGGAGATTATTGGTTGGATGTTTACCTGTTATGTGAAAATGCCATTCATGTTTATGATCAAAGTCGCATGGTAGCCATGCTCAAAGTTCGGCAAGTGGGACTGGAACAAGGAGTGGTCAGTTTACCCAGGCATTGGGAACAAATTTAGTTCCTGAGCGAAGTGTTATGGACCTTTTGGGGTTGAAATTGAGTCTCGCATTTCTTGCAATTCTTGGACAAATCCACCAGAGAGTATGGGAAAGCGGCACCAAGTTTTGGGATCGAGACTTTCATCGTCCAGGTGAAAGCCGGGCGCAATTCGTTCCCGTTTCCATTGATTACGGGTCCAGAGTTGAAAGAAACGCTCGATCCAAGTTGCCAGTTGGGAATCTGAATATGAGTTAAAGCGCACTTGTAACAGGTGGAAGATTTCTCGAGGCGTTTGCCGATCCAAAATCATGGCTCTTTCTATGGCATTGAGCACAGGATAGGGCATTAAATCTTCTTCATCAGTTTGTTGTCTGTCTAAAGGTCTCAATTCTGCAGTGGGGGCTTGTTGGTTGACTAAGGACAGATAAGGTAAAGCATTCAATTGGTTGGGACCTTGTTGTTCCAACCAGTGTAGCCATTGTCGAAGAAAAGTTTTGTCAATGCCAGCCAAGGGACTTAGTCCGCCACTGGTGTCTCCATCCATAGTGGCATAGCCAACGGCGGCTTCCGAACGATTGCTGGTGGCTAATAGTAAGGCGTTGCGCAGGTTGGCAATCAACCATATCGAGGGGGAACGAACTCGGGCTTGAATATTTTGCAGGGCCAAATCGTGGGTTTGCCAAGTCAATTCTTGTTTTAAAGTGGTGCCGACAAGTTCTAGGTAACTGTTGACAATGGATTGTACCGAAAATTCAAGATAATCAGCGCCCAGATTTTTGGCTAAAGTGGCCGCAGCCCGTTCGGTGGTTTTACTAGAATTTTCAGTGGCTTGATAGACACAGGTTAAGAGGGTGTTGACCCAGTCAGTAACTGTTGAGCCAGAGGATTTTCGATAGGCTAATTTTTCTTGGAGACCAAAATGACCAAGTTCATTGACTGCCAATTCTACCATGAGTCTCACCAGACAGGCAATGGCTGAAGAGTCGGCGCCTCCACTCAGTGAGATCACAAAACCTTGAGCTCGACTTTTTCGCAAGTAGTCAAATAGTCCCAAACTGACTGCGCGAGTGAATTCTTCTTCTTTAAGAGTGGGACTGTATTCCCAAGAAGCGCCAGAAACTAGAGTTTCAGAGGGTGGAGTTAGATCGGGGTAGTCAAAGGGATGATGAATACAGGTGTCTATTTTGGGCATGGTTTCTCCGGTCCGAGCTTGTTCCATGCGTGTCAGATCAATATCCACTACTGCAGTGGTCAGTTGGTAATCGGCAAAACTGAAGCGTTGACTGCTGGCTACCAGTTGTCCCTTGCTGGCGATGAGACAATCTCCGTCGTAAATGGCCCGTCCGGCTTCATTGCCTAGTAAATTAGCGTATAAATAGGTGACACTGAAGGCTCGGGAGCCTTCGGTGACAAACCGTTCTCGAACTGAGTGTTTGCCAAAGGCAAAGTGACTTGCACTGGGATTAAGGATGATGTCAACACCTGTTTCCGCCAATTGGATGCCCGGACGGTGCGCTACCCAAGCTTCTTCACAGATTTCAAAACCAAGACGAATGCCACCGTAATTAAAGTAAATATCTCCCAGCGGATAAGTCTGTCCGTCTATTTCAGCGGCTACTTGTCCTTTGATAGGCCAGGCTTGAAACCAGCGTGCTTCATAATGAATACCGTTATTGGGGAGAAATCGTTTGGCGACAAAGCCACCAATCCGTCCATTAGCGATAAGGCAGGCCGTATTGTAAATCCGATTTTGATATAATAGGGGCAAGCCCACGGCCACAATGATATTTTGAGTATGGGGTCGCAGTTGTTGTAGACGACGCCAAGATTGCAGTAGAGTGCCCGGGGCTAAAAATGCATCTTCACACCCATAACCGCTGATGCAGAGTTCCGGTAAACACAGTACACTGATATGCTGTTGACGTGCTTGTTGGAGGGCGGCCAAAATTCTCTCATAATTACCTTGCCAATCTAGTGGAATTTGATTGAGTGTGGCGGCCCCCACTTTGATGTATTTCATGGCCATTTTTCCTAAGCGGTGGTCAATTTTGTAGACAAATGAATGGATTGTTGATAAATTCAACTTCCCTTACAACCTTTCCCAGCAAAGCAACCGTTGAGGAGAGTTGGGTTTGAGGCAGCGAATATGAAAACTTTTTCTGTGGGGTGTAGCCGAAAAACGGATATCGTACTGATTGATCCTCAACATACGGTGAGCCGTATGCACATTGAGCTCACTGTGGATCGTGAAGGACGTTATTATATAACAGATTGTAACAGTACTAATGGAACTTTTCGGCAATCGTCGGGTAAAAAAATACGCATTCAGCAGGACTATGTAGACTTTAATGAGCCATTATGGTTGGGCACTTATTCTACTTCAGTCAGTCAATTGTTGCAACAATTGCCTGCATTTTTAAAAGTATCCAGCCTTCCAACCACTCCTTCTCCCAAACAGGCTTCCTTTGCTCTTAAAGGACGGATAGAACGCAATCCAGAAACTGGGGAAATTATTATACGACATGATTAGGCCTGTGTTATGAGAAGATCAGGGTATATACTTCTTATTGCCGGCTTGTTAGGCATCATCTTTGTGGTGTCCTTGCATTTTATACTGGAATTTGACAGTACCAGTGCAAGACTCCTGTTGGATCACCGACAAGACAACTCATTATATCCCTTTACCGTACAAAATTTAATGTGGTTAGTGTTCTTCATGGGTTTAGGTGAAGTTAGCGGACGTTTACACTCTGCTCTGGCAGAAGAACGTCAACTCCATCAACACTATCTGCCTGAGGATGAACGGACTATTTTACAAGCTAAGGATTTGGCCAGCATTTACAAACGAATTCGGGAATCCAACGGTGACACGGAACTCTTTCTGCCCCGTCTGATCAAACGAGTCATTTTACAATTTTACACTCATCCTTCAGTTGAACATTCCCATCACCTTCTCAATTCCAGCTTGGACTTATACCTGCATGAAATAGACCTACGTTACAATATGTTACGTTATATCACTTGGTTAATTCCCAGCCTAGGCTTCATGGGCACAGTCATCGGCGTCACCTTAGCCTTAAATTATGCCGGGACTGCCAATTTCCAAGACCCCAGCTTGCTGGCTGAATTGACTCAACGTCTTGGAGTTGCCTTCTACACCACCCTATTGGGTCTCATCCAAGCTGCCATTCTGGTATTCATCACCCAATTTGCGCAGGGTAAAGAAGAATATTCCCTTAATTTGGCAGGTCAGTACTGCCTGGACAACCTGATCAATCGACTCTACCTCTCATAAAATTATGCCCCCAAATTTCTTTAAGGAGCACATCATGCCTATTTTTCGTGGATCCACAGCTCACCTAAAACGTGGCCAACTGGAAGACAATAAAACTCGTTCTCTTTCCAAATCGGAAGAGGAACCTCCAACTACTCTAATAACAGAGACAGCTTTACCTTCAACTGCCTCTTATGAACCCAGTCATGAACCCAAAACCCGCATTCTCTTCCATCGATCTCCTGAGACCAACTTACCCGCAACCACTGACAAGATGGCCGATCCCATTGTCGGTTGGCTGGTCGTTATCAACGGACCAGGAAAAGGCCATGTCCTATCCTTGGGCTATGGCATGAACAGTCTGGGCCGCAGCCAACAAGAGCGAGTCTGTTTAGACTTTGGAGATGAAGAAATCTCTCGCAATCAACACGCCCTGATCAGCTATGACCCTCGTGGCCGAAAATTTTATGTACAACATGGAGGAGGACGTAATCTCACCTATTTGGGCGACCAACCCCTGTTGATTCCCCAAGAATTGCGAGGGGGAGAAAACATTATGCTCGGCCAGACCACCTTACGTTTTGTACCTTTATGTGGAGAAAATTTCGATTGGCAAACCAATTCCTAATCCCAAATCAACATTTTGCTGGACAACGCATCCAAGGAAAACGAGACTACCAAGAAGATGACTTTGGACTGGATAACACCCAACCCCAAGAATTACTCATGGTACTGGCGGATGGGATGGGTGGACATCAAGGAGGCGCTCATGCCAGCAGTTGTGCCGTACAGTCCTTTATGGACGCTTATCAACTCAGCTCTGGGAACGCTGCCCAACGCCTCAAACATGCCTTACAACACGCCAACCAAAAAATTGCCGCAGAAGTACAAATTCACCCGGAATTACAAGGCATGGGCTGCACGTTGGTGGGAGTCGTTGTCACCGAAGAACAAATCGAATGGATCAGTGTGGGCGATTCCCCCTTGTGGCTTTACGACAATACTGGTAAATTACGCCGGCTCAACGCTGACCATTCCATGAAGCCCATTCTTAAGGAACAAGTGCGACGTGGATTTCTCACCGCTCAAGAAGCCAATTGGCATCCCGAACGCAACGTATTATTCTCAGCTCTCACCGGCAATCCCATTGAGATGATTGATCAACCTCCCGTTCCCACCGAACTATTTCCGGGAGACTGCATACTCTTAGCCAGTGATGGACTGTTCACCCTGTCCGACACTGAAATTGCTCACTGCCTACAAAAAAATAATCCGGCTCTAGAAACTGTAAATGAGTTACTGGAAGCCATTAAAGATAAAGGACTCTGGAATCAAGATAATACCACTGCACTGTTTGTAAAAATACCCAAAGAATTACCAAATTCTAAAAAAAAACCAAAAATTCTGATCAGTAACTTACTGCTGTTTACCCTATTAGGTATCTTATTCTGGAGTCATTCTCCACTTCAAGAATGGTTAACCCCCAAGCCTATTCTACTAGAAAAAACTCCAGAAGAAAATACCTTGTTTACCCATAAGTTCCCCACGAACTCAAAAAATATATTTTCTGCTCCAACCGATTTCCTCTTACCAATCCCCCTTTTATTTGAACTGGGATTGCATAATACTTTTCAAACTATTCCCCTCAATCTTCCCACCTTTATCCAACCCGGTAACCCTTGCTATTTCAGCACACCCGTTCACATTCCCTATCGCCCAAACCACTGTTTACCCTCTCCGATTCCTTATAAACCCACAGGTATATATTATGAGTGAAATATCTACTGTCATCACCTATTGGCACTGGTGGATACTGGCTGCCATTCTACTGGTTTTAGAACTTCTTGTTCCCGCCACTTTCTTCCTATGGTCCGGGATAGCTGCCATTGGCATTGGACTTTTGCTGTGGCTATTCCCTTACCTGATGCTAGAATACCAAGTACTGATATTCTCAATAGCCTCAGTAATCAGTGTATTCGTTGCTCACCACTACCTGGCCAAATCCTCTGCCCAAACCGATCGCCCCGACCTCAATCAACGAGGGACTGAATACATTGGACAAATTTTCACCCTAGACACCCCCATTGTCAATAGACGCAGTCGGCTCAACATTGGAGACGGCAGCTGGAACATTGAAGGACCAGACTGCCCCACTGGCACCAAAGTTAAAATCATCGCTGTAGAAAACACTCACCTCAAAGTAGAACCTTTATAAACCAGGAATCCTCACCATGCCCGAAAACACTGAGCACCCTAAATTACTCTCCATCACCCCCAAAGAAACTTGGCAAATGCTGCAAGACGATCCCACTGCAGTCCTCATCGACATTCGTTCCGAAATGGAATACCTCTTCATTGGACATCCCAAAGGCGCCATTCACATCGCCTGGATCGACGAACCCGACTGGAAAATCAACCCTCGCTTTGCCGCTGACATCCGCAAAATATTACTGGGAGGCGTCGTCTATCATCCTCAAAACTGCGAAATTGATGGCGTTCCCGTGCTGTTAATTTGTCGCAGTGGCCGCCGCTCAGTCGAAGCCGGCAACCTACTCATTCAAGAAGGTTTTGTCAAAGTTTACAACGTGTTAGAAGGCTTCGAGGGTCCCCTGGATGCCAACCATCACCGCAGCACTTCGGGAGGCTGGCGCTACCATGGCTTACCTTGGGAACAATGCTAAACTTGGGAATATAGCTAACACACTATAAAAAGAAATCACGTATACTGTGTAGGGTGTGCTGAGCGTTTTTTGCAAAGCGTATCTGTCGCGTTGACTCTCATGTTCCCAACTTAAATATCCTCAATTGATGCGCTTCGCAAAAAACGCTCAGCGCATCCTACATAGATACTACCATGACTTGTCCTGGGAACAATGCTAAGTTTCTGCTCTTTAGCCATTCTCTTCTGTAAAATCTGGCGGGTTCCCAAACCTGTCCAACCCACCCTTTCTTATATCTTAATTAGACAATCCACTATGCACCATCCACGGCTCCTCATAATACTCCTATCATTCCTGATCACTGCCCCTTTACTCGCCTCAGACTTTGAAATCATCAAAGCCGATGACTACAGTCTCGACATCCAATTCCAACTTCCCCCTTTCACCATTTCTACCCTCATTGGAGAAGATGGCAAACCATACCAACGCCTCCACATTCCCGAATGGGGCAGTACCACTGAAATTGGCGCTCCAGAATTGCCCATCACCGCCGGACTTTTCCAAGTCCCAGCCACGGGTGAAATCCAATTAACCCTGCTGGAACAAGTCACTGAAGTACTTCCAACCGTCACTCCTTACCCGGTCTCTCGTCCCATATCCCTGGAGACTGGTCACATCACCACACAATTTACCCGACAAGACGCCATTTATTCCAACTCGCAACCTTATCCAGCCCACCCCATTCACCTGGATCAACGAGCCCATTGGCGAGGCACCCCGGTGCTGCGCGTAAAAATCACCCCTTTCCAATGGCACCCCCAACAACAAACTCTGCACCTCTCCTCCAAATTACGTTTTCGCCTACAATTCAGCCAACCCTTACCCCCCCTCATCGATCCGGCTGAATTGCCTAATGAAATATTCACCCCTCTCCAACAAAACCTGATCACAGGTTACCGAGCCCGCCAAATAGCCCGTCAATCTTCCAACGAATCCACTTGGGGACCTCGTTACACTGCCCAATTTTCCCTGTCAACCTCCGGCCTACATCGCCTTGACTATGCCACCCTTTCCAAAGCCAACATTCCCGACACCTGCCTAGCTCAAGGTCACTGGTTACTTGCCAGTCCCAGCCAACAAATTGTTCCCCAAGTAATCAGTCAATCTTCTCAAGGACTTAAGCCAGGAGACTCTCTGCTGTTTTATGTCAATGAACCTAACAGTCCCTATACCACAAATTCCCATTATCAATTCACCTGCTGGCAACTTCCCAAAGCCCGCCTGTCCCCAACGACACAAACCACTGCTCCTATACCCAGAGGCACTTTTTTAAATGGACAACCCACCACGTCCAACAGTCCCTTAACTCATGGCACCCAGAAACTGCGTTTTGAAAACAATAGAAAATACTGGTTGGAAACTCCCAATTCTCCAACCAGTGACTATTGGTTCTGGGAACGCTTAAACTCCCTGGTGGGTAATTCCTTTACAATATCCATTCCCAAACTGGACTCCTTTGCTACCGAGGTTAACTTTAAATTAGCAGTACAAGGAGAAATTCCAGAACAGCCTCATCATGTTCAAGTTTATTTAAATCAACAACTTATCAAAGAGTTCTCCACAATGGGCAACCAAGCTCATTTTGAAAATTGGACTGTGCCTAAAGAATTTTTACTCGAAGGAGACAATGAATTACACTTAGCCTTGCTCAACCAAACCAATCAAAAGGTCGACTTTGTTTACTTTAACTGGCTAGAATTGACCTTTAATCATGCCTTGGTCGCCACAGATGACCAATTAAAATTCTCCATCACCACTCCTGGACGTCAACTGATCCAAGTCGCCGGTTTTTCAGATCCTGATATTCGAGTATTTGATCTCAGTAATCCAGCCCATTTAAAAGAAATCCTCAACACCACCCACTCAACCACTGATCAAGGTCATCAAATCAGTTTTGAGACTGAAATTGCAGAAGCGGGTCATTACTATGCGGTCAGTCCCAAACATTTTAAACAGATCAGTGAAATCAAAAAGTTAGCCTCATCTGAACTCAAGAGAACGGACATACAAGCAGATTACTTACTCATTGCTCCAGAAGAATTGTTATACATCACCCAACCCCTATTAACCCACCGTGAAAGTCAAGGTCTAACCACCAAAGCCATCAGTGTAGAGCGCATTTATCAAGAATTTGGCTTTGGTTTCCCCACCCCAGAAGCCATTAAAGCCTTTTTGCGTTACACTTATTACAACTGGCAATCCCCTGCTCCTCAGTATGTATTGTTGGTGGGAGAAGGGTCCCTGGACTACAAAAATTACTTGCGGGACAAACAAAGTCGCATTCCCCCCCACCTGATCAATACCATTTTTGGCGTCACCCCCACTGACAATTGGTATGTGAGCCTAGAAGGTGATGATCCACTGCCCGAAATGATGATTGGACGCTTACCTGGGCATGATGTCATCAGTGTCAGTAATATTATCAAAAAACTGGTTGAATATGAGACCCAATCTGCCACGTTTAACAGTGTGTTGCTGATTGCCGATGAAGATGATGATGACAACTTTGAAAAAGTCAATGAGCAGATGACTTTTTACTTAAAAAACTTGGACAATATTGACAAATTGTATCTCAAACAATATGCAGATGCCAAAGATGCCACTGCTCAACTTATTGAATACATTGATCAAGGGCAACTCATTACCCATTATATTGGACATGGGCACATCACTTTGTGGGCCAAACGGCACCTCTTTGAATCCAAAAATGTCAATCAATTGACCAACAACAATCGTTTAACCTTTTTATTGGCTTTAAATTGCCTCAATGCCTATTTTGCTGATCCCCGCAAATATTCCCTTGGGGAAGAATTTTTACTGGCCCCAGATAAAGGTGCTTTTGCGGTATTTTCCTCCACTGGTCTCAGTTTCCGTTGGCATTATGAAAAAATGGGATATGAATTGTTTAAAGGTATTTTTTCCCAAAACAAGCGCATTTTAGGAGAATTGATCAGTCAAGCCAAAGTGGCCACCTATAACATTGGGGTTGATGAAGAAGGTTTAACCATTTTCACCTTGATTGGTGATCCAGCTTCTCGTCTGCAAGTTGAACCTTGATTTCCCCTTTTCTATAAACAATTCCCTTGACCTGATGGGCTTTAAACACCTGTCAGGTTCATTGAGCTTAGCAAACAAGCATGTCTGACCTTTACCCTTTGGAATATCCTATGATAGAAATTATTGCTTTTCGAAAAGATGGCAAAGCTCAAATTTTGGAAGATCCAACAGATATTATTGATTTTCCACTGATTTGGTTTGATATTGATCGCAGTCAACCCAACTGGTATGAAGCCATCAAAACGGTTATTGAATTTGAAATTGATGAAAAACACCTGTTAGACAGCCTTAATGAATTACACCCCTCATTCTTTGATGGGACTCAAGGTTATGACATGGTTATTTTTCGTGGCTTATGTCAAGGGGCCACAGTTGAAAAATTAAAAACTGAACAGACCGCTTTTTTCTTGTTTGAACATTGTTTAATTACTGTGCATTCCCAGGATAATTTGGCGGTGCAAACTGTGAAAAAACGTTTGTTGAGCAATGGCTATAAGACTCATCATTTACCTTTCCAACCTATGGCTTTGATGCACCAAATTTTAGATGTAATGGTGACTCAATTTTTAGTCCTTCGGGAACCTTTATCCGAAAAATTAGACAGTTGGCGGCTGAGACTGGTGCACAATAATTTTAGGGAATGGGCCTCTTTGATCAACCACAAGCGTCAATTACGAAAACTGGAAATTTTGGGTGAACAACAGGTGGATACATTGATGGGGTGGCGGGAAGAGACTCGAGAAGTGTTGGATGAGTCTCTGATGGTACGTTACAATGATTTGGTGGAGCATGTTCATCGGGTGCTTAATCATGTTAAAAATTTACAAAATGAAATTGAGTTTCTGATTCAATTACATTTTTCTGTGCAAAGTCAACGCACTAATCAGACCATCGTGCTTTTAACTTTGGTGTCGATTGTATTTTTGCCACTCAACCTAATTGCAAGTATTTTTGGGATGAATTTTGCCCAATTGCCCTTATTGGAGAATAGTTATGGCTTCTTTTATGTATTGGGTAGCATGGGACTGTTAGCCGGCAGTTTGTTGTGGTGGTTCAAATGGAATCGTTGGTTGTGAGCAAAATTGGGCTTTAGTAGCTGACAGCATCTAATAAATTACCTTGATGATCATAGAGTTGTATAGAAACTTGGTTAGGCAGACAGGCCGCAAATTCTCCGCTGGTTGTCAACCAACCACTGTGAATACAGTATTTGTTTCGACAGGGGGAATGGGTGAAACGAATTTTTCCAGATTGAATTTCCACACGACTGTTCCCAAGTCGACCTTGGATCAGCAGGTGTTGTGGAATATACAATTCCACTCGTTTGGTTTGGTAGGGGCTTGAAATAATAGCATATTCGGCTTGGTTGTGTGAGGTTTTAAACCAGTAAGTCCAGTATAGCCAGCTCAAAAAACCAAGGGCCAGCAATAAGATAATTTTGTCTGCCAGGGTGGTTGGGGGAAGTTGGATCATGGGAGAATGAGTTATCCAATTGAAAAATAGTTATTTTCTTGTCAAACCCAGGTTACTTACTGATGTTACGCAGTGTAGAGATAATTGTTGTATAATGTGAAGATAAAAATGAACTGTCTATCGCGCTATATACGGACTATCTGAATGTGACATTCGAGCATTCTCTCATTCCCATGCTCTGCATGGGAATGAGAGAAAAGCTAAAGTTATTGCGTAACATCAGTTACTTACTTTTTCGTGATGATGGGTTGAAGAGAGGAACAGAATGATTTGACAGTGGTTTTTAATTCAGGCAAGGCTTCAGGTCGACTTTGATAGCGTATTTTAATGTACAGGTGGGTGATGGTTTGGATATCGTCTCTTATTTCCGGATGTTTTTGGCTAATTCGTTGGGCAAAGGCCAGAGGTCCCTCGCTGGCTTGACGAATTAAGCCTTGCCGGGCCAAGTGGTTACAGAATTGATCATAGAGTTGTTGTACAAGTTCTCGATGTGGTTTTGGGGGGTGCCAATACGTCCAAATGGCCATGACAATCAGTAGGAGAGCGGCAGTGGCCATTCCAGTGAGCATGAGGTTTTGCCAGTCTACGTTTTTAAATCCCAGCCAAGTTAGGAATTCTTTTTGGCGGGTCATGTCATAATTTAATACCCATTGATTCCAGCCATTGTTTAGGGCTTCCCAACTGTTTCTCATCTGTTGTCCCCATTTAAAAAAGGGGGAGTCGGATGTCCATTCCATTCCCAATACAGTTTCAGGAGTGAGGGTGTTGCCACGTTCTATGCGTTCCGGGGCCACAGCTCCGGTGGGATCGATACGTACCCAACCTCGACCGGTTAGCCATACTTCATTCCAGGCATGAGCATCTCGTTGTCGAATGACCATATAGCCGTCAATAGGGTTTAAAGTGCCTCCCAAATAGCCGGTGACAATTTTTGTGGGAATGCCAGCCGCCCGCATTAATATGGTAAAGGCTGCCGAATAGTGTTCACAGAATCCTTGACGAGTCTCAAATAGGAATTCGTCAATGGGATCAGTTCTTAAGGGGGCTGGAGTGTAGCTGTAAACAAAGGGTTGCTCATTGAAGTAACGAAGAGCTTGTTCAACAATATCTTTGGGTTGCGTGTGGAGTTTGGCCCAATGTTGGGCAAGATTTACTGCACGAGGATGTTTGCCAGCGGGCAATTGCAGAGCCTGGTGACGAAGGCGTGGGGTGATGTGGTGCAGTTCGTAAAATAGTTGGGAGTTGACTTTATATCGTATTCTTTGCTGCACAGGTTGTTTGGCCAGCAGTTGATAGTCGGTGGTCAGGCTGGCTTTGTGGGGAATGGTGATTGGCAGGTCCAGGGCAAATAGCCAGGTTTGGTTGTGGGGCTCTAGGGTTACAGAGTAGTTAAGTGGGGGGCCAATAGTTTTAAGGTAGGCAGTTGGGTTTTGTAAATAGGTGGGTCGGGAGGAAGAGCGCCATTCCCAACCGTCTGATAACCATAAAGTGGGACCTCGCCAGTAGCTTTGAGCGGGCGCAGGAGGGTCTCCAGTGAATTTGGCACGGAAGGCAATTTCGTCGGACAGGCTCAGTTCACTGAGGTTGCCCAAAGACATGTGGTCGCTGAGTCCAGTGAGGGCGCCATGGGCATCTTTGGGAAGTGCCCAAAAGGAGCCAGAAATGCGTGGAAATAGGATAAATATAACGATCATTAGGGGCAGGGCTTGGGCCAAGAGTCGTCCAGAGAGGTTGAGTTTTTCTCGAGAGGTTAGGCTGTGGTTGGGATCGTTGAGGGTGATCAGGGTGGCAGTGGCAATCCAGACGACTATTCCCATGTACAGGGTTGTGAAGATAGTTTGGGAGTATAGAAAGTTGGTGATGACGAGAAAATAGGTTAAAAAACAGATGAGTAGGGCGTCTCGTCGGTTGGCCATTTCTAGGATTTTTAGGGCAGTTAGAACGATGAGTAGGGCTACTCCAGAGTTTCTTCCAAATAGGCTGAGGTAGGTGAGGAAGATAGTGGAGGATGCGATAAGGAAGAAGAAGAATCGTATCCATCTGTTGGGAATTGACCAGTGTTTGAGAACGATAAGATAACGCCAGCCGATCAGGATCAGTAAGACGGGGAGTATCCACAGACTCAGCTGGCTCAGATGGGGTAGGCTTACTAAAATTAGGGTGAGGCTAAGCCAGTGGAGAGTGGTGGTTGAGGAGGAATCGGGTTTCATGGGTTTTGTCCAAATAGGGCGAGGGCTTGTAAACAGCGTTCTCGATGACGTTCTCCGATGTCGGGTTCAAAATGTTGGTCAGGTAAAGTTAGGCCGTAGAGGGCTCCTTGTCCTTCAGCAATTAGTATCCATAGGCACAGTTGGGAAAGGGCAGCTTCAATGGAGTTGAGGTGTTTGACTTGTTCCCAGTCTAGCCAAACGGTGGAGATTTCCAAGCCTCCAAATTGTTTGATCAGCCAAGGTTGAGCCCGAGCCACGGCTTTCCAATCAACGTGTCGAGGGGAGTCTCCAAGTTGGTAGTCTCGATATCCCATGAAATCGTCTCCTTTACTTTCTACCGGGTAACCTTCTCCAGCGTTTTCGCTTTGGTGTCCTCCGGGTAAAATGGGGTGGCCAAGGGGTCGTGGGTAGACTAAGGTGGTGGTGTCTAGGTGAATGTATGACCAAGCGTAGAACAGCCCCAGGGGAAAATGGGTGTAGATTCGTAATTTTCCCAAGGCAATTCGGCCTCTTTGGGAAGTTGGGACTGGAATGGTTAGGGTCAGTTGTTGGTCAGTGGGAATGCTGATTGAAATGTCAGTGGTGTGGGGGTAGGTATTTTCATGGCGCCAGAATAGGGAATGCTTGGCTGCTTGGCTGCGGTTGTCAATCCAGAGTTGGAAGTGGGCATTTTCTCCTGCGAATACTGGCACCACTTTGCCCAAGCTCACTTTGAGACCTAACAGGGTGCGTTGGGTGTGGAAGGTGGAAGTGAGGGTTAAACTGGCAAGGAGAAAGCTGAGGGCATATCCCATGCTGTTGTTATAGTTCATGGCGCCAAGTAGCATGACCAGGAGGACCAGTCCAAAGAAGAAGCCGGCTTTGGAAGGGATGATGTAGACTTGTTTTCGGACGAGCAGAATGGGTGAAGGTTGGGGTTGATTGTCATCTATGTAGAAGAGATTCCAGAAGGCTTGATAGCGAGAGGGGGTCATGGTGTGTTGTGAGGATAAAGGGTAGAAGGTGAAATGTGTATGGAGGCGGAGTTTTAATTATTTTATAATCAATTCTTTTAACTGCAGTTAATTTTAGTTATAGTGACGAGTGGGAAAATGACCCAAGATCAGCAGTACTTGATTCGTTTATTTCAGCGGAGGTAATTTTTATAGGTGAAGAGTACTTGTTAAATCAGGTACTGAATAAGTTGACCACTAAATTAACGGATCTGCCCAGGCAGATTTAGCGTAGGAGTAGTAGCCATGAATTTATTATTTGCATTAATTGTTTGTCTCAACTTTACTATGATTTTCGTTTCAGGTGTCAACACAGTGAGCCGCGATTTGCTTGAAGTTCGTTTTTCTTGGGCTGCTTCCTATTCATTTGGGAATCTTCATCAGTTTTTCAGTAAATCTTGTGTTGATACTCCATCCTGTGTAAAAGAGTTTTATTTGGAGCGACGGCGTTATGTTATTCAATGTTCTGAAGATGGCAGCAAACATGAAATTACCTTTGAAGAGGAAGGTAAGAAATGGTGTGTATCAAGTACTCTTCAATGTTATCCCAGTCAAATGGAGGCAGCCAAAGCCGCTTGTAAGCAGTCGTAGGCGGTAGAATAAGGGTGGGCAATTAAAAGTATTGTCCATCCTATTTGGTTGATTGGAATATCAAATTATAGTAGACCTCTTGCAAAAGTAAATGATGCGATAAAGATGAGATAGGAAAAAATAAAAGGAAAATCCCCGTTGGAGTAGAGGCTTTAGCCGGAATGGGGCTCTAGAAGGTAGATTGGAGTAGAGGCTTTAGCCGGAATGGGGCTCTAGAAAGTACGTTGGAGTAGAGGCTTTAGCCGGAATGGGGCTCTAGAAGGTAGATTGGAGTAGAGGCTTTAGCCGGAATGGGGCTCTAGAAAGTACGTTGGAATAGAGGCTTTAGCCGGAATGGGGCTCTAGAAGGTAGATTGGAGTAGAGGCTTTAGCCGGAATGGGGCTCTAGAAAGTACGTTGGAATAGAGGCTTTAGCCGGAATGGGGCTCTAGAAGGTAGATTGGAGTAGAGGCTTTAGCCGGAATGGGGCTCTAGAAAGTACGTTGGAATAGAGGCTTTAGCCGGTCAGCCGTAGGCATCCTCCCACACACAAATGGCAAGGGCCGACCGCTGATCGGCTAAAGCCTCTACTCCAACCTACCTTTGTTTTCTAGCAATTCAATTAGAGATAATAATCATGTATTATGATTCAGTTTCTGCCAACAGACAAGCGATGGTTGGCGAGTTTTCGGCAAGTGGTGTCTGAGCATTACTCTCTTCGATCAAGGTCCCGGTTTGGCTATAATTTGTAGCGGTCCCTTCTGTGATAATCACTTTGAGCGGCATACCATGCGTATTCACGGACAGATGGATCTTGGTTATTGATGGGCTTTCTATCGTCAGCCCATCCTACATTTGCTGTATAGAAATCCTCATTTAGGTAATACTAAAAACAACTCCGGGTAAACTCATGACCATTTTCAAAATTATGTGTCAATTGGCGTTAATATTGCAATAAAGCTCACGTTATTTCCAATAAGGCAATTTAGATTTCCATTTTTTTCACGATTAAGCAAAGGTTCTACTATGACAGTAACTTCAAAAAGCAGTAATACCGTTTGGCATCATGCCACAGTAACTCGGGAACGTCGCGCCTTATTGAATGAGCATAAAAGCGTGGTCCTCTGGTTCACGGGTCTATCCGGCTCAGGCAAATCTACTTTGGCGCATGCTTTGGAGGAAAGGCTTTATCAAATGAAATATCGCACTTTTGTGTTGGACGGTGACAATGTACGGCATGGATTGTGTGGGGATTTGGGATTTTCGGATAAGGCTCGGGAGGAAAATATTCGTCGAGTAGGCGAAGTGGCCAAGTTGTTTATGGAAGCTGGGATCATTGTCTTAACAGCGTTTATTTCCCCATTTCGTGCTGATCGCAAAAAGGCTCGGGACCTGATCAAGGAAGATTTTGTAGAAATTTATTGCGAATGTCCTCTTTCTGTATGTGAGGAGCGGGATGTGAAGGGTTTGTATAAACGAGCCCGAGCCGGGGAAATTAAGGAATTTACCGGAATTTCTTCCCCTTATGAATCTCCAGAAACTCCTGAATTGTGCATTCCCACCAGTGAGCAAAGTGTGGATGAATGTGTGGATCAAATCTTAGAATATCTCGTTCAAAGAGGCACTTACAGTCGCAAAACCTAAGGCTTAATGAGCTCTGCAACCACTCCATCTCCTTATTTGACAGAAAAGAGGGGGAGTGGTTTTTTTGATCCTCTTGTATAACAATCTCCCCCTCATTCCCTTCCTTATCAAGGAGGGGCAAGGGGTGGTTTATTCTTTTTAACCAGAGCAGAAGACACCCACAAAATACCCAGCGCCACCCCACCAAACAACAATCCCACTCCCAAATGCGTAACAATACCTGTTAAATGTTCCCCGATTATTCTGCTGACCATGGAATAGCAATTCCCAAACACATCATGAGCCAACTGATGCTGATAATCCACTTTAACCGAAATTGCCGCACTTTCTAAAGTTGACGCAATAAATACCACCAAGCGTTCCAAACGCTCCTGCATTATCGGTATCGCTGGCGAGTTGATAGGCATATAAGGTCAGGCTGCTTACAGTAAACTCGGTCATTTGTCCTTATCTTCTTCTTGGTTTGTGGCAGTTTGGGCGGCGGTTTGGTGGGGATTGATGACATTTAAAAGGTCTTTGACCCATTTTTGATATTCTTCCGGGGTCACAGGTTTAGCGGGGGGATTACCTGCGGCGCGAGTGGCTTTGGGCAATTCCAAGTCTATGTTATTGTCCATACACCATTCCGCTAAGGTATCTGCTAAATCGCCCAAATGGGTTACGCTGCCGAAAAATGGTTGAATGCGGGCCAATAATGCAGTTTGTTGGGCTGGAGTTAAAATTGGTTTTTGGGCAATAAATTGTGCAATGATTTGTAGCGACATGATCGGTCTCCTAGGTTATATTCCTGTATAGTAAAATGCCCCCCAATAATAAGCACTTCTGCTTTAACCCAGAGGTTATCTTGTTTGAACAAATCTGGCAAATTCTTAGGTACATAATAAAGGTTAGGCGCGGTGTTGAGCAGATAAACTCCTTCAGTGGAACGAGTAATTTTCCCAATCAATTCAAGGTGTTGACCCGAAGCAGGTTGGGTGCCGGGAGGTGGGTTATCAGCTGCTTGCACCCAATACAGGCTGCTTGCGACGAAGAATAAAGGTAGAATGAATATAGGTTTCATGGTGCTCTCCAATTGAATTGAATGGATGAAAATGAATAGTTTATTAACAGTTACGACAGAGTTTCATGCTGGGTTTGAAATGGCTGTATTATAACTTAATTTTTTGATGGCGCCTTCTATCTTGTGTAGGATGTGTTGGTCGTCGCCTTCATCAATAGCTTTATTCCCGGTAAAGAATATCTCAATCCACAATTTCGGAATGCCGTCAATGCGTAAGTCCTATATCTTTAATGATTGGGATCAAAATTTGTTGTTCTTTTCAATAATTTAATAATTTCTTCTAAATCTTCAATTCTTTTTTGAAGTAGAGTAATTTCTTTATTTTGCTGTTTTATAATAAATTCTAATTCTGAGTTATCTTGTGAATTAATTATTTGATATTCGTTACTGTTGTTATTTTTCTCTCCAAAACTAATTAATACTTTCCCAGTTGATGAAAATAATTCTTGTAATTCTATGCCTAAAACTCTTGCGACTTCCTCTAATTTTAGCAAACTGACATTAGTATCCCCGCGCTCAATGTTGCCATATCCCGTGACTGACATATTTAATTTTTCAGCCATATCTTCTTGTGTCCACCCTTTTAAAGTACGAAAAAATTTAATTCTCTCTGCATGTTTAGTAAACATTATATCAAACCTCAATGATATTTTATTAAGTGGTGGTTAATTGAATCCTAGGATATTACTGTGCATACTTTTCAAAAATTTATTGATGTAGATGCGCTACTTTCAAAAGGAGTTACAAAATGAAATTTAAGCTATATGCCTTGATACTCGTTTCTGTCCTTACTGGCTGCAACGATTCTGACGATCAGTCCAGCAATAGTTCCACGCCCAGCAACCTACCAGCGGCTAACAATAGCACATACAACAATCCTACACAACAACAAGATATGGTTACAGAGTGTATATATGCTGGGGAGTTTGAAGAATTATATTATTTCTATGAAAAAATTCCTAGGCTTGTAAATATGATGTTTGGGCGATCGGCACAAGGTTGTCCTGCAGCGAAAGGTGAAAGTGATTCTATAGAGATATATTTGAACAATGTAGAGGGTTTCTATCAACGCTTACAAGGACAACAAAACTGTTATAGAGAGGCTTCAATGATGGGTCAAAGAATAGAACAGGCAAAAGCCAAAAAGTTCGAGCGTGATCTTTTTTGGAATTCAGCCGCTTGTATGTTTTTAAATGATCCTTTTAAAAAATGAGATTATCTCAACCAAAAACAGCATGTTTTTACATGAAAAACATATTGAAATACTTTGTATTATTTTCCATACTTCTCTTGAATAGCTGTTATTTGCAGAAGGAAGGGAATTTTGACAAAGATTTTATAATGTTGCTTTACAAGGGATTATCTATTTCATTTAGTATAGGTGTGATTTCCGCTCTTGTTTATATCTGGATTGGTAGAAAAGAAGCTTCTGAAACGACATTCTTGTTTCTGATGATCGCATTGTTTATTTTCATAGTTGCTTAATTCTCTTGTATTTAAACCCAGTAAAAAATAAGTCCTCATTATAACATAGGAATAACAGTGGATTTTATAAATTTTATTTGGTTTTTAGCCATAATATTATTGATTTTTTTTGGTGGAATTATACTGATTCCATTAGCACTGATATTAATAGTTATATTTGGTGGTCTCGCCATTATTGTTCTTTTTGTTCCTATGATGCTAACTATTTTATTATGTGCAAATTTATTACAGATTGATCCACGCTCGACTTTTGTTATGGCTATATTGGTACATTTCGGGTTTGGCGCAGCAATGGAAGTGGTTGAATTTCCTTTGTGGTTAGATGTATTTGTAGAATTAGCCTCATATCCTTCTGGAAAATATATTGAACCATTTGTTTTAGGAATATTGGTTTTTCTCATATTTCTTGGCCCATCTGACTGGAAAGGATATAAAAAAATTAAAGATTTCT
Organism: Thiomargarita sp.; assembly: GCA_020721005.1. Classification (GTDB taxonomy): domain Bacteria; phylum Pseudomonadota; class Gammaproteobacteria; order Beggiatoales; family Beggiatoaceae; genus DYNP01. The sequence continues at coordinate 151,395 of DYNP01000004.1, read as the reverse complement.
TTAGTTGAAATTAATTAATTTTCTAAAACTTCATAGCAGAATAATATGAAGTATAAATGTTTGTTTGGTCTGATATAGAAATTTATTGAATTAAAAGGTTTAGTAAATCCTAGTTCAGATAGAAAGCTCAATTCACACTAAATAAAGGAGATTTGTGATGTCTAAACTCGACGACTTGGAAAGAAAACTGAAACAAGAGGTAGATAAGGAGGTCGAGAAACTAGAAGGTAAAAGCCAGTTTGAGAAAAATTGGGAAATGAATAAAGCCAGAATGGGATCGCCTGGTATTAGTTCCACAATTGGTGGGCTGAAAATACTTGCATATTTTGCAGTCAAAGGGATTAGAAAGATAAGAGATATGTGATCCTTTTACAATCCAAGGTTAGCTGTGGGCTTGTGTTCATTTAAGCCCATATCTAATTTCCCTAATTCCACATAACCAAGACAACATGAATGTAACAATAGGAAAACATCATGCGTGATGATTTAAAAAATTTTGAGATTACCACAGAGCAAATGATTGAATATTCTAGTAAGGATTTTTTTAATAATTCTCTATCAGAAGAACAATTGAATAAAATTTGGCAAGAGGAGTATACAAAACGCTTAGAAGGTAAACTGACTGAGCAGACTGAAGCCGAATTGGAGTTAGAACAGAAAGAAGTAGAAAAAATACTGGAGGAAGAAAAACAAAGGGAAGGATTATTCCGTCGTCTATTTAAGGAGGCACCAGTTGGTTTTCTTGCGTTACCTTTTTGGTTAGGCATGGGATGGCTTGCGGTAATGTTTCTACTTCTCTTCTTGTCACTTTTGATGATGGGGATTGGAGTATATGAGGACGGGCCTGTGTCTAAAGCTGAAAAGGATTATTTCTTTTATTTCACTTTGTTTATCTCTTCTCCTATTGGTTTTTGGCTTTTTAAAAGGGCGGTTGAGACTCAGCTAAAAATAGAAATAACGGGTTTAATTCGCTCCAAAAAATTAAATGTTTTAGAAACTGAGGCTAAAAAAGAAACTGATAATTACATAGCCCAATATAAAGAAAAATATGCAAAGGATCATAGTCCTCCTAAAGCCTTATCTGCTCTAATTGCAGAAGTAAGAAAATATAACGCGGTCACTGAAGAATTGGTTTATAACATCCATGTTATTGACCAATTACAAGAGGCAGGGGAAGCCGTTAAAATTAAGGATCGTGATAATGTTTTAGGTGCTTTTCGCACGATGAGAAACGACTTAATTCGTGCCCTTAAAGTTGAACGGATTTTGCGGGAAAATCCTCGTTTTAAACCAGAGCTATTCTCTATTAATTTTGCGCCTTTAGAAGACTTAAAATTGAGCCAACAAGTAGCAAACTGTGAACAATTGGTTAATGACGCTTTAAATATTGGTATAAGAGTACAAGAAACCATGCGTAACTTTGCCAGAGATATTTTAAAATAACCTCCTGAATCTGAACCTTTTGAGCAGAGCTATAGGGCACAATAGTGTTATCGTATTTCGACGTATTAAAATACTAACATTAACTAAGAATTAATCACATCAGACTATCATCGCTGGGTTGAATAATAGGGCGTTTATTCCATAATTGCAACATCTTGTGGTAGTTGTACTTGTCGTTGAATCCAACTCAACTGTCCAAACCAATTATTTTCTCCACTTCATCCAAAGTATAACGCTTACCTTGCACATTGAGTCTTTCTTCAGCAATAGCCGCATCTTCCATGTCTTCCACATCTCCCAAATAAGCAATAATTGCCTGTTGAATAAAACCTCTTTGCGTTACACCTAAGCGTTGGGCTTCGATATTTAAACGGTTTTCTAATTCGTTGGGTAATTCTAAAATAATCATTGCTTTACTCCAGTAAAAATTTTTTATTCTGCAATAACAATCATATCGAATGACGCTGTTCAAAACGTAAAACATCTGCTTCAATATCTTCTGAGTTTGCATTGATGACAGAAATACTGTATTTTTTACAAGCCGCCATGAAAGTATAAACATCCACATCCGCAAACTCACAAGCCGCTCCGCGTGATAATTGTCCTGATTGAAACAATAACAAAGCACTGTGGAGTTTAAGCTGTTGACCAAGACTCTGGCTATCTTGCTTTTGTGGTAAACAGTGGTCAGGAATATTGAGAATTAATTGCATATCTTTTACTCTCCGAATTGATGGCATAATTTAAGTGTGGTTCAGATTACATTTTAGCACAATTCTACCCTATCCAACTGGCTTTAATAAAAAGGGGACGCTGCCCTTCTTTTGGATTTTAGTATATAATTTTTACCAATTATACCTAGAATAGCACGTACAATTTTCACTCAAATTCCCCATCACATTGTCCAGCGTGGTCATCATAGGGAACACGTCTTTTTTACAGAAGATGATCGTCATCAATACTTGACATTGTTGATGGATTATTGCCTGATGACAAATCGCGTTCATTTGATTGCAGTACCAAAAGAACAACAAAGCCTGCAACAGGTACTTAAACCAGTACATATGCCTTATGCTCAATATGTTAATCGTCAGTATGGGTGGTCGGATCACTTGTAGCAAGGACGTTTTTTCCAGTGTGCTTGATGAAACCTATCTGTGGTTTTGCGTGCGTTATGTTGAACATAATCCTGTACGTGCAAAAATTGTTGCCAAAGCAGAAGATTATTTATGGTCAAGTGCAATCAATGGCACACTGCAAGTGACTGCCTTCATCAATAGCTTTATTCCCAGCAAAGATTATCTCAATCCACAATTTCTGACTGCTTTCAATGCGTAAGTCCTAAATTAATAAAAATTAACTCACATTTTATGTCTTGGCAACCTAGTTTTTTACCACTTTCCAATTATCCATTATATCAATTATTTACAACGCGATAAATATGTCATGTATAGAAAATACCAAAAACTATATATATCTTGAACGACATGTATAGAAAAATGCGTTTTGCTATACATGTTTTATTTAATTAGGACTTACGCATTGACAGCAATGTAGTATTGTGGTAAGTGACTCGAATTTGAACCACAGCCATCACGCCGATGCTCAGACAAACCACCCGCCCACCGACTGGACGTTGCACCTTAGCGATGTACATGGGATTCTTGATGAGTGAACCAAAATCAGCAAGTTGCTGTCGTTTAGCCGAAGTGATGGGGATTTCCCATGACAGCGTAAACCGTTTCTTGTTAAGCATTTTGGAATGATTCAAGAGTTTAACTTGGAAGTTGGGTAAGTAATCTATCTGAATCAGAATTTAAGAATTTCTAGAGTGAACATCAAAACAATGTGCTAAAATTTTACATGCCGTTGCCGTTATTGTGAGAAAGTCTGAACCAAAATTTTCTTGATTAATGGGATTGGCTTGATTCAAAAAATCATGATCATCAAATAAATCCTGAGAATCCAAGTTCAAACAAAAGGAAAACACCCCATGAGCGATTTAGACCTCATTGCCCAAATTGATGAGAAAATACATCAATTACCCCGCAATGTTACAATTAGACTCAACGAATATATAGATTTTTTGTTGCAACAGAACCACGCAGAAACTGAATCACAACCCTCAACTTTTTGGCAAGAAGTTCAATCACTTCGAGCAACAATTGATTTTGAAGTTGTTGGAGATGTTGATGAAATTTTTAACTCAGTCCGAGATCGTCAAGTGGGACGGGAGATTGAACCATTGTGAGCAAATATTTGTTAGATACCAATGTGTTATCAGAATTATTGAAGCCTTGTCCAAATGAGAATGTAATTGCCCACCTTAAAATCAATGAAAATCAAATTGTCACTGCAAGTCTTGTGATTCAGGAAATGGTCTTTGGTTATCAACGTCTTCCATTATCGAAACGACGGCAGGAGATTGAACGGTTTGTAACACATCTGATTTCCACATTAACCGTTTTACCTTATACTCTAGAAGCTGCTATTTGGCATGGGGAAGAGCGGGCGCGGCTCAGTCGATTGGGGCAATCTGCGGCGTTTGTGGACGGACAAATTGCTGCGACTGCAAAGGTCTCTGATTCAGTTTTAGTCACTCGTAATGTTACTGATTTTCAAGATTTTTCTGAGATCAAGGTTGAGAATTGGTTTATTGAAAGAACAACTTCTGAACCAAGATTTTTTTGATTAATAGGATTGGTTTGATTCAAAAAATCATGATAATCAAATAAATCCTGAGAATCTCAGTTCAGACAAAAAGGAAAATACCCCATGAACGATTTAGATACAATCCAACTTGATGAGAAACTTCATTTTTTAGAACCGATGATTCAAAAAATTATCCGTGCTGAGTTGCAAAAACTACAACCTCAAAATTTGGTTGGTGTTTCAGGTGAGCAGTTTGCTCAGTTTTCAGGGTTGATTGAACAGGATGAATTGGTATTGATGAGCAAAGCGATTGATGCAGAGTGTCGTCGAGTTGAAGTCCATGAACGGTAACTATTTATTAGATACCAATATTATCATTGCGTTGTTTGCCGGAGAGACTCAAGTGCACGCTCGTTTGAAAGAATGTGCTGCTGTGTTTATTTCTGCTATCAGCGTTGGTGAATTGGTCTATGGCGCGCATAAGTCTCAGCGAGTCACCGAAAATTTGTCGCGGATTCGATATTTTGTGGCAAATAACGCTGTGTTGCATTGTGATCAGGAAACGGCTTATCACTACGGAAAACTTAAACATATCTTGCAACAACAAGGCAGAATAATGCCAGAAAATGATATATGGATAGCTGCTTTAACCCAACAATATCAATTAATTTTAGTTTCACGAGATAAGCATTTTGGAATGATTCAAGAGTTTAACTTGGAAGTTTGGTAAGTGATCTATTTGAATCAGAATTTTAGAATTTCCAGAGTGAATCCTAAAACATTGTGCTAAAATTCTACATGCCGTTGCCGTTATTCTGAAAATTTTAAAATTCTGTGAATTCTGATTCAGACAAAAAGGAAAATACCCCATGAGCGATTTAGACATCATTGCACAGCTTGAAGAACAGACTGAGGGTTCAGTCCGTTATCAACTGAATATGCAACAGCAGGTCATTGGTTTGAGATTGTGTGACTGGATGTGGCACGGATCAGAAGAGTTCCCCAAAGAAATCTGTCAATTGCAGCAATTGCAAGAGTTGGATTTAAGCGAAAATGGACTGACGCAGTTACCCAAAGAAATCGGTCAATTGCAGCAGTTGCAAACGTTGGATTTAAGCGAAAATGGACTGACGCAGTTACCCAAAGAAATCGGTCAATTGCAGCAGTTGCAAACGTTGGATTTAAGCGAAAATGGACTGACGCAGTTACCCAAAGAAATCGGTCAATTGCAGCAGTTGCAAACGTTGAATTTGAACGTTAATCAACTCAAGCAGTTCCCCAAAGAAATCGGTCAATTACAGCAGTTGCAACGGTTGTATTTGAACGCTAATCAACTCAAGCAGTTCCCCAAAGAAATCGGTCAATTGCGGCAGTTGCAAACGTTGACTTTGTGTGTGAATCAACTCACGCAGTTACCCAAAGAAATCGGTCAATTACAGCAGTTGAAAAGATTGGATTTGAATAGTAATCAACTCACGCAGTTACCCAAAGAAATTGGTCAATTGCAGCAGTTGCAATCGTTGGATTTGAATAGTAATCAACTCACGCAGTTACCCAAAGAAATTGGTCAATTGCAGCAGTTGCAATCGTTGGATTTGAGTAGTAATCAACTCACGCAGTTACCCAAAGAAATTGGTCAATTACAGCAGTTGCAATCGTTGGGATTGAGCCGTAATCAACTCACGCAGTTACCCAAAGAAATCGATCAATTGCAGCGGTTGCAATCGTTGGATTTGAGTAGTAATCAACTCACGCAGTTACCCAAAAGAATCCTTCAATTGCAGCAGTTGCAAAAGTTGTATTTGAGCCATAATCAACTCACGCAGTTACCCAAAAGAATCCTTCAATTGCAGCAGTTGCAAAAGTTGGATTTGGAGAAGAATCAACTCACAGAATTACCCAAAAAAATCGGTCAATTGCAGCAGTTGCAATCGTTGAATTTGGAGAAGAATCAACTCACAGAATTACCCAAAAAAATCGGTCAATTGCAGCAGTTGCAATCGTTGAATTTGGACGGCAATCAACTCACTCAATTTCCTAAAGCACTGTTCCAGCTCAATTTGGAAGTCAAAGAGAGGTCGTATACGCAGGGAATCCACGTTGAAGGCAATCCCTTCCAAATACCCCCCGTAGAAATTGTCAAACAGGGCAAACAAGCCATTATTGACTACTACAATGCGCTTGCTCCCAGAACCCACTCTCCCCGCTCAACCAAAAAAACATTCTGAGAAAAAAGAAATTTTCTCGTTTTCTTGTTCCCAAGTGCCACTTGGGAATACAGTCTTGACCGCGCCGCGGTCAGTCATTCGTCAGTTTCTGTATAGTCAAGAATCAGCCCCTGTTATCGTGTGTAAACAAGGGCAGCCAGTTAATGACGGTGTAGGTTGAAAAATAGGGGGCTTGATTTTCATAGAGTTGGTAACGACTGTGTCCCCTTGTTCCTATTTTTATTCGTACAAACCGCGGCGCGGTCAAGACTGCATTCCCAAGTGGCACTTGGGAACGAGGTAACAAGTAGCACTTGGGAATGAGAAAAAAATTCGTGTTTGAGATCAGACTGTTGCTCTAAGGCAGGGTATTCTTCGGGGCTCATGTTATGTTGGATTGCATTTAACACAGTTTCATTCCTTGTACATTAATAAATCAGTTTCGCTATACTATAGAGACTGGTTTTCCAACGCTTACCAAGGAGGAGGATCAGATAGGGAACTGAAATTGGGATAGTCGACTCCCATCAGATAAAGTCCCGCAGCTGGTGCTGTCATCCCCCCCACAGTCCTGTCCCGAGCTTTTAATACTTCCAAAGCCCATTCTGGCGAATGTTCCCCACGACCAATTGCCATCAGGACTCCCGCAATATTGCGAACCATGTGGTGCAAAAATGCGTTGGCAGAAACGGAAATAATGAGGTTTTCTCCGCGACGCGAGACCGAAATTTTAGTCAAAGTACGCACTGGATTTGGGGCTTGACAGGCGGTTGAGCGATAGGAGGTAAAATCGTGAGTACCTATCAGATAATGAGCCCCCATTTGCATTTGCGCCACTGCCAAAGGTCGATATTCCCATGTGGCAAGTTCCCTAAGCACAGCTGGCCGCGTGGGGCGATTGATGATCAGATAGTTATAGTGACGTTGTAAGGCAGAAAATCGGGCATGAAATTGTTCATCTACTATTTTCACCCATAACACACTGATATCTTTAGGTAAATAATAGTTGGTGCCTAAGGTCCATGCTTTTAAATTTCGATCCACTGCCGTTTCAAAATGAATCACCTGCCCTAAGGCATGGACACCTGTATCAGTCCTGCCTGCACAAAAGGTAGAGATGGGGTGATCAGCGACTTTGGATAAAGCGGTTTCCAAGCAGTTTTGCACGGTACGAGCATGGTGTTGAGTTTGCCAACCACAGAACGCAGTGCCTACATATTCTATGCCCAAAGCTATTCTCATGTTAATTTATATCAAGGGAATTGGGTTAAAGATTTTCAAGGGTAATAATAAAGTCCTATAATTAAAATTGGCCACACCCATTGCCTAAAAGGAGGGCGTTGTAATTCTGGGACCGTCCATACAGATAAGGGAGTTGTTTCGGCTTGATTAAGCACCATGATGAATAGGTTGGTGAGTTGAGCAGTGACTTTAGTCAACCAGTTTTTCGAGGGGGTAACGGGGGGCAGTTGTTGATATAGGGCTTGTACCGTTTGTACTGTTTCCAAAGTTAAGACCAATCGCACAGACAGCCTTTCCGACGAAATCAGTCCCAGACGATCTCCAGGATGCAGCCACCATTGTAAAGCTGCCACCAGATCTTGAGTGGGAGTTAGGGTCCTTAACAGGTGAGCCGATAGGAGAATCATGATCAAACTGGCTATTCTTTCGAAAGCCAATAAGGTAGTGTCGGGGTCAGGTAACCAGTTGAAAGTTGGGGTGCTAAACCAACCGTATAGAATGAGTAAGGATAGGAGTAACCAACGCAGACGTTTCAGCAGCACGTATAAACTTGAAAACTGACAATGTCGTTGAAATATAATCAGTAATGGTAGACTGATTTTCAATAAAAACAAGGTGGAAGTGGCCAACCCCACAATAATTAGCAGGAAGCAGGCCACTCGAATCACCGGGTGCAGAGAGAGATCCTAATTATTGAGGAGACTCATGTTATCCCAGTTCCTTTAACAATTGTTTGGCTCTGTCCTTTTGATCATGATCACCTTCGTCCATAATTTCTTCTAAGGTGGTCCGAGCACTGTCATAATCATCCATGTCTACATACATTTGGGCCAAATCAAATTTACCTTCGATGTCTTCACCAGTCATTGATTCATCCAAGTTAAGATCATCTTCTCCAAGTTCCCCAAAATCTTCATCTAACATACTCAAATCTCCTTCTTCCATTTGATCAAGCAAGTCGTTATTTCCAGATTCCATTGTAGAGGCAGGTTCCTCATCCATGTCTAAAGACAGATCGTCATCGTCTCCCAAGGATAATTCATCGTCAGTGGATTCGGCAGTTGGGGCAGGTTCCTCGTCCATGTCTAAAGACAGATCGTCATCATCTCCCAAGGATAATTCATCGTCAGTGGATTCGGCAGTTGGGGCAGGTTCCTCGTCCATGTCCAAAGACAGATCATCATCATCTCCCAAGGATAAATCATCGTCAGTGGATTCGGCAGTTGGGGCAGGTTCCTCGTCCATGTCTAAAGACAGATCGTCATCATCTCCTAAGGATAAATCATCGTCAGTGGATTCGGCAGTTGGGGCAGGTTCCTCGTCCATGTCCAAAGACAGATCGTCATCATCTTCTAAGGATAATTCATCGTCAGTGGATTCGGCAGTTGGGGCAGGTTCCTCGTCCATGTCTAAAGACAGATCGTCATCATCTCCTAAGGATAAATCATCGTCAGTGGATTCGGCAGTTGGGGCAGGTTCCTCGTCCATGTCCAAAGACAGATCGTCATCATCTCCTAAGGATAAATCATCATCGGTGGATTCGGCAGTTGGGGCAGGTTCCTCGTCCATGTCCAAAGACAGATCGTCATCATCTCCTAAGGATAAATCATCGTCAGTGGATTCAGCAGTTGGGGCAGGTTCCTCGTCCATGTCTAAAGACAGATCGTCATCATCTCCTAAGGATAAATCATCGTCAGTGGATTCGGCGGCTGGGGCAGGTTCCTCCTCGTCCATGTCCAAAGACAGATCGTCATCATCTCCTAAGGATAAATCATCGTCAGTGGATTCGGCGGCTGGGGCAGGTTCCTCCTCGTCCATGTCCAAAGACAGATCGTCATCATCTCCTAAGGATAATTCATCGTCAGTGGATTCGGCGGCTGGGGCAGGTTCCTCGTCCATGTCCAAAGACAGATCGTCATCATCTTCTAAGGATAATTCATCGTCAGTGGATTCGGCAGTTGGGGCAGGTTCCTCGTCCATGTCCAAAGACAAATCGTCATCATCTCCTAAGGATAATTCATCGTCAGTGGATTCGGCAGTTGGGGCAGGTTCCTCGTCCATGTCCAAAGACAAATCGTCATCATCTCCTAAGGATAATTCATCGTCAGTGGATTCGGCGGCTGGGGCAGGTTCCTCGTCCATGTCTAAAGACAGATCGTCATCATCTCCCAATTCTGAATTGGATAAATCCTCCTCCATACCTGTAGACAAATCATCATCAGTTCCCAAAGGACCTAACAGGGAATCATCCTCACTGTCATCGGCTTCCGGCGCCAACAAGGAAGAATCATCAGGCAAATCTTCTTCTCCTTCCACGGGTCCAAGGACGGCATCCAAACCCAGTTCGTCCTCCATCCCTTCTTCAGACATTCCCAAGTCTTCATCAGCACCATCCACTGATTCTTCTTCACTTCCAAGTCCCAGATCGAGATCGGAATCATTTAAATCAAACTCAACCGCTTCTTCTTCATGAGCAGTCAAACCTTCCATTCCCAAATCCAACTCACCCAGATCCAAACTTTCACCCAAATCTAAGCCGCTTTCTTCATGCTCGGATCCCTGGGATTCAGAAACTTCTGCTCTTGTGAGATCATATTCTGTGGATTCCTCAGAGGAAACTTCCTCATAAGACTGCTCATCCAAATAAGCAAGAGCAGAATTTCCTCCCGTTTCTTCCTCATCTTCACCAGCCAAAGCTAAGGCAGCCACTCCTCCGCCTAGAGCTGCCCCCGCAATACCTGCGGCCAACAAGCCAGCATTGCTTGAATCGACATCAGAAACATCCAATTCTCTACCGGTAGATAATTGTTCCCACCAATCCTTGACTTCTAACCAAATTTTGCCATCCTCTTCCACTAAAGGATATAGTTGTTTGGCCTGTTCCTCAAATTTATTTGTTTCCTTGGAATTGAAATAAAGTTCAAGCAATTTTGAACGATATTCAACCACTCTGGGGGCTTCCTGAATGGCAAGCAATAATATTTCTTCAGCTTCCTCAAACCTCTCGTAAAGAATGTAAACATTGGCGTTGTTGATAATTTCCTCATCTGCCTTAGCAACTTCTCCAGAAACTTCAGAGGTCCCTATGTTGTTCATAAACTTAGAAATATCATCTAAGGAATCCAGGTCATGATCGGCTTCCTTATTGGTAATACCACCACTTCCTTCAGATTCCAAACGAGCCAATTCTGCCAATATTTGCTCTTCAGAAATTACAGTCCCTTCGTTCCATTCTGGCAATTTATCTGAACCTTCACCACCCTTTTGACGTCTCAGAAAACCACCCACCAGTAAAAACAGCATGGCACCGCCCCCAACACCTCCGACAGTCATCCAACCGCCAGGAATTTGTTGCACAATATCATCGGCAGTTTTAAGCAGTCCGGTTTCCTCGGTAACCATGGGTTCGGGACGGCTGGCCGGGGGAGTGGCCACTGTGGTAGATTCTGGACGAACTGGGACTTCAGTCTCTGTCTTTGGGTCCGTCGCCAATTCTATAGGTGCCTCTTCTTCAGTCCCTTCTGCTTTTAAAGCAGGTTCTTTTTCAACCTCAACAGAGGCAACCGTTGCAGAATCTTCCGGCTTTTCAGCAGTTAATGGAGGTGAGCTGGAGTCACTGGGAACAGCAGTTTTTTCTGAAGCAGTGGGTTTGTCGGCAGTGGCAATTTTCTCAGTTTCCGGTGCCTTTTCATCTTCGGGGGGAGTTGGTTCAGAAACTTCAGCCGGCTTTGGAGAAGCCTCAGTTTTTGGTGTGGATTCAGCCACTTGAGTTGAAGGAGGACTGATCTTTGCCTGAGTCGATTGTTCCTTGGCAGCTTTAAGTTCCTGATGAGCTTGCTTAATTTCTCGATTTTGTTGACTTAACTGTTGTTGCAATTCAGCAAATTGTTTGTTTTGCAATTCTAAGAGTTTGTTAAAATCTTCTATCTGTTTTTTCATTTTGACCATTAAATCCTTGGTCTCTTTCAGTTCCTTTCTGAGTTCCCTATTCTCAGCTTCCATGGAACTGTTTTTTTCTGTCAATTCAGTAACTTGTTTGTTCAAAACTTTGATCTGTTTGTCATCAGTACCTGTGGGACTGCCAGGACTGCCAGATTGTTTTTCTACAGAAGTTGGCGGAGTAATAACCACTTGTGGTTCGGCCGACAGTAAAGTTTTGGAGGTTTCTCCCTTAGAAGGTGCAGAAGTTTTGGGTGCCGGGACTGGTTCCGATTCTGCAGAGGCAATTTGTTCTTCAGCGGCTGCTTGAGCCACCACTGGTTCATGCAATGGTCCCCCTTGCCAACCGGGAATTTGAATGACTTTCCCGGCCTGAATCAAGTTCATGTCTTTATTAATAAAGGCATTTTGGTTAGCCCGGTAAATATTGATCATGTGTTGATTGATTGAAACTCCAGCCGGAAGGGTTTGTTGAGCAATGCGCCACAAAGTTTCATTTTGGATAACTTGATGAGTTCCCTCTTTACCCGCCACAATTGCTCGATGTTGGGAATTGGTAGCTCGTGGGGATTGCGTATTTTTAGATCCGGTCGTTGCTGGAGAATTTGCCCGCTGAGTTTTTGGAGTGGTTGGGGAGGAAGAGGCAAGGTGAATAGGGGGAGTTTTAGATAGACTGTGCACTTGAGAATCAGGATTTTCAGTAGCGGACATAGCCTTGGGACTGATGACGGGCAATTTTTTTTCATAGAGAGGGGGGTCCAAAAGGACAGTATACTCTCTCAAAATACGACCGCTGGGCCAAGTGACTTCTACTAAGAAATTTAAGTAGGGCTCCTTAAGAGGTTGAGCACTGGTCACCTTGACAACGGCATTGCTCTTATCAGCAGCCGCTTGTACTTGAAACTGGATGGCACTGAGGATGGCTGGGCGGTCCAATCCAGCGCGGCGAAAGGCTTCAGTCGTGGCCAAGGAGGCTTTAATGTTGTTAATATCGCCCTTTGGGATCGATAAGATATTGATTTTTGCATTAAGGGGTTCATTGAGTTTGGAGTATACCTCAATGTGACTGAGGCCAAGCGCATGAAGTTTGACATGGGCAAAACTGAACAATATACATAGGATAAGTATGAATTTACGCGTCATTAATTTGTCTCCTGAATAATCCCCTAAAATTTTTTATTTATCTAGAAACCGTCTTCGGGCGCTTATACGTTATCAGAAATAACTTTGAAAGAGTAAAGTACAGGCTCTCCCGTGAACCTCCACTTGCCCCTCCTTGGTGAGGAGGGGAGCATATCAAGAGGTTAGATTTGAGTTTCTTTCATGGAGCTGGTTTTTCAAGCAAAAAGGAGCATAGCCAAATTCCCCTTCGCTCAAATAAGGAGCAGGAGAAGATTGAGTGATAATTGTCAACAAAAACCAGTGATTCTTAAAGTTTCCTCGAATACACTTTAAGATATGTCCATTAGTATACATTATAAATAGTCTTTTATGAGAACTTCAGCAATTTGAATGCTGTTCAATGCAGCACCCTTGCGGATGTTGTCAGAAACTACCCATAAGTTGATGCCCCGTGGGTGTGAAATATCTTCTCGAATACGTCCTACAAAAACGGGATCAGTTCCAGCCGCTTCAGTCACTGCAGTAGGATAGCCTCCAGGTACGGGTTCATCCATCAAGACAACCCCGGGGGCATTCTTAAGTAATTCACGTACTTGTTGAGCAGTAATCTTATCTCGGGTTTCGATATGTACTGCTTCTGAGTGACCATAGAACACGGGCACCCTTACTGCGGTAGGATTCACTTGAATGCTGTCATCTCCCAAGATCTTACGGGTTTCCCAGACCATCTTCATCTCTTCCTTAGTATAACCATTGTCCATAAAGACATCGATGTGAGGCAACACATTGAAGGCAATTTGTTTGGGATAGACCTTAGGTGCAATAGGCTGAGCGTTGAGCAGTTGGGCAGTTTGCATGGCCAATTCCTCAATAGCCTCTTTACCCGTCCCCGAAACAGATTGATAAGTGGCTACGTTAATCCGCTGAATCCCCACAGCATCATAAATTGGTTTTATGGCGACTAACATTTGAATGGTGGAACAGTTTGGATTGGCAATGATGTTGCGTGAAGTATATTGTTGGATCGCGTGAGCGTTAACTTCGGGCACAACCAAAGGAATATCGGCTTCTTGACGGAACTGAGAGGTGTTATCTACCACCACACAGCCAGCTTTACCCGCCTTAGGCGCATATACAGCAGAAACGGAAGCTCCCGGAGAAAATAGGCCGATTTGCACTTTGGAAAAATCAAATTGTTCCAAATTTTCGACTGGCAATGCGCGACCCTTGAATTGGATCGTCTTACCTACCGAACGACTGCTCGCTACAGGATATAAATTGCGGAGGGGAAAACGGCGCTCCTCCAAAATGCTGATCATGGTTTCTCCCACAGCACCGGTGGCACCTACCACTGCAACATCAAATAATCGACTCATTAATTATCAACTCCGTATAATATAAAAAATCATGTTGTCTTCAAGAAGGCTATCAGAATAGACCTCAATAACCCTGAACTACCCATATTGTCCACCATAAAAAGACGCCTGCCCTTTCAAAACTTGGTATAATACCCAACTGAACATTAAAAAAACAGGTTATATGCTCATTCAAGCATTTCGTAACTACTACAAAAAAACCAAGTATGACCCAATTACTGACACACCCATCATGAGTTTAATGGTTTTCACCTGATCAGTAAATAGTTTACTCATTACCCATTCTGTTGTTACAATAATCCAGCCACTCACCCTGATATTTTATCAAGGAGTGGGCGAGAAGCAAACTTAAAACTACAATAGAGGTATTTTTTAGAGAGGGACCACAGTCTATACTCCTCAATAAAGGAAGGGAGGAGTTGTTCTCTTTACCCCTTATCAAGGAAGCAAAATTAACAACTTTAGCCTGAACTGTCCCATTATCACGGATAACCTCTCTAAGGGAGGAAGAATCATTTCCCCTGTTTGGGAAATTGCCAGTCCTGACGGAAAAAGGGTAACTTGAATGAGTGTAGCGTATAAAAAAAGAAGACACCGCTGACCTCACCACTGCCCCATTATCATACCACTTAAGTAGAGCCAAAAATACCATGTCTGAAAAACCTTGGGGGGGTCGTTTTAGCACCGCCACTGACACTTTAGTAGAAATTTTTACCACCTCGGTCCACTTCGATCACCGCCTATATCCCTATGATATCATGGGATCTATTGCCCATGCCAAAATGTTAGCCAAAGTAGGAGTACTCACTCAAGAAGAAGGGGAACAAATTGTAGACGGACTGACTGCCCTCCAAACTGAAATCGAACAAAACCAATTCCCCTGGTCAATCGCCTTAGAAGACGTTCACATGAACATTGAAAGCCGACTCATCGAAAAAATCGGCGAAGTCGGCAAAAAATTACACACCGGACGTTCTCGCAACGACCAAGTGGCCACCGACATCCGACTGTACCTTCGGCATGAAATCGACAACCTCCTCACCCTAATCAATAATTTTCTCACGCAACTGCTCACCCTGGCCGAACAACACGCCACCACCATCATGCCGGGCTTTACCCACCTGCAAAGCGCCCAACCCATTACCTTCGGTCATCACCTGCTGGCCTGGTGTGAAATGCTCGTGCGAGACCGTTCTCGCCTACAAGAATGTCGACAACGGGTCAATATCTGTCCTCTGGGCTCTGCTGCTTTGGCTGGCACCAGCTACCCCATCGACCGTCATTACACCGCAGAATTGCTCGGCTTTTCCGGAATCTCCAACAACTCTCTGGATGCAGTCAGCGATCGAGACTTTGCCATTGAATTTCTCAGCGACAGCGCCCTGCTCATGATGCACCTGTCCCGATTCTCCGAAGAACTGATTTTATGGTCATCCCCCCAATTTAACTTCATCGAACTGGACGACACCTTTTGCACCGGCTCCTCCATCATGCCCCAGAAAAAAAATCCGGACGTTCCCGAATTGGTGAGGGGCAAAACTGGCCACATTTATGGGCACCTCATCAGTTTATTGACCCTTATGAAAGCCCAACCCCTGGCCTACAACCGAGACAATCAAGAAGACAAAACCCCTCTATTCGACACGGTGGAAACTCTCAATCTCTGCCTGATGATCTACACCAAAATGATGGGCTCTCTTCGAGTTAATATCCCTCAACTATACCAAGCAGCTGAGCGTGGATTCACCACCGCCACCGACCTGGCTGACTACCTGGTCCGCAAAAAAATTCCATTTCGAGATGCCCATGAAATTGTAGGCAAAATTGTCCGTTATTGCATTGAACACAACTGCACCCTCACCCAACTCGAACTCTCCCAATTTCGACAATTCTCCCCAGACATTCAAGAAGACATCTACACCATTCTCAGTTTAGAAGGCTCGGTACAAGCTCGCCAACATTGGGGTGCCACCGCCCCGGAACAAGTCCGACAATCCATTCAGAGACTACGCACACTCCTTCGCAGTTAACTTTGCAACAAACAGGGATATTCATGAAGCAGATCAAACTGTTGTGTTTAGGAACGTTACTGGGAATACTGACCGCAGTCAAAGCTGCCCCCATTCAATATTTCTTTGAGAATGATCTTAGGACCATGCCTAATTACCATTTTAGGGTGGGGGATATCATTGCCATTCAGATCGCAGAAGGAAAGAAATTGATCTTACAAATTGACAAACAAGGTCAACTTACTCTACCCAAAATTCCTTCAGTAACCCCAAACTCGCAAACTACTACCCCATCTGCCGACACCCCTGTTCCCTCAGAAACCATTTTCACGCTCCACCTCACCGTTTCTCAACTTACCCAACGCCTTAAACACCTTTGGCAATTGTCTGAAAGTTCCCAAATCTGGATCTCCATTCACCGTTTTGAAGATAATGACATGCTTGAAATTCAAGTGGTTGGCCACCCAGAATTGACCAGCAGAGGCACAATCCGAAACGGTCTCCTGATGCACGCCTATCTTGGTCCCCTGGAACTGTTGGGACTCACTAAGGGCAGCTTAGAACAACTGATTGCAGAACAACTGCAAGCCCATGCCTGGGCCGAAAACCCCCAAGTGCAAATCGAATTTCTTGGCCAACGCAACTCCCTCATGTCCGTTCCACCGGCGGATAAAAAAGTGGGCATTCCCATGGGTCCCTTTATCGCTTACCCTCAATTCACCTTTGCTTGGAAACAAGACTCCAATATCCGTTATGAACCCTCGGAAGGAGAAAGTTCCCTTATATTTTCCACCCTTCCCAAACTCGTTTTGGAAAGAAAGCAATCAGGCAATACTTACCTTCTCGGTGCTTCGGCTGACACCGCAGTCTATTTCAGTGGCGCCAATGACAACTATGCCGACTTCACCCTATTTGGAACAGCCGATTGGCGACTGCACCGCTTCCTAAAATTCAAACTACAAGCTGATTACAGTGGAGGTCACGATGCTCGCGGCACCACTGATTGGCCAGATCGAGAAGAACCCAATCGTTGGCACACCCTGTCCAGTGGCGGAACTTTGCTATACGGGCGGCGAGAAGCCCAAGGCCAACTTGAACTCACTTTCCAACACCAGAAAAAACGATATGACCAATTTGGTCACACCGAACTGTTAGGCGACAAAAATAACTCTCTGATAACTGGCACCTTTTTTCACCAAATTTGGCCAAAAACCTATCTTTTAACCGAATTGGCCTACTTGAACACTGACTACTTATCCTTCTCATCTCCAGGCAATAGCAATCAGAAAAGCTATGGCTTGGGAATTCAATGGGAAACGATGACCCATATCAATGCCCAACTGAAAATAGGATATCAAAAACGAGATTATGAAGCCTCTGACAAACGAGATTTTACAGGCAAGTATTGGGAAAACGAACTCTATTGGTACATTAGAGACCACTCCCGCTTGAAAGCAGTTGCGCACCGTCTGGTAGAGGATGCCACTGGCTTTGGAGACTATCAAATCACCCATACCATCGGTCTACAATGGCGCCACTCTTGGACCCGCTGGCCAATCACTTCCACTTTGGATTTCTCCACGACAAATCGAGACTATGCCAATACCATGCGTTCAGATGACCTCCAAGACTACCTAATAGGCCTAGACTATCCTCTGCGCAATTGGCTCAAAGTCGGCACTGCCCTACAATTCACCCGCCGAGAATCCACTCTCCAAAACTATGATTTTCACAAAACAGTCCTTATGATCAATCTACAAGGACAATTCTAGGAAAATCTCCTCAAATTCAAATCACTTCTATCACAATCCCATCGGTGACTTGACACTCCATCACCCCACCGCTTGCATGAAAATTCAGAGGTTTCTCAAATTCACCTCAATTTCCTCATTCACCACTTTGCCAGCAAACACCAATGACAGCTGAACTCCACTCTCACTCGAAAGCCACTACTTACCACAGAATTCCACTGTCACGAAAAGTTCTCGCCGATTTAGATACTCCACTCAGTGCCTATCTAAAACTGGCCAATGCCCCTTACACCTACCTATTTGAATCCGTTCAAGGAGGTGAAAAATGGGGACGCTACTCCATTATTGGTCTGCCCGCGAAAACCGTCATTCGCATCAAAAATCACCACATTCAACTCTCCGATCACGGTCAACTAAAAGAACAATTTGACCATCCAGACCCTTTGGCCTGGTTAGCCCACTTCCAACAACAATTTCAAGTCTCCCCAGTTCCCAATTTGCCTCGTTTTACCGGGGGACTGGTAGGCTATTTTGCCTATGATACCATCGGTTACATAGAACCCCGTCTAGCCCACCCACAAACCACCGATCCCCTAGACACCCCAGACATCCTGCTCATGGTCTCTGAGGAAGTCATGGTATTTGACAACCTGACCGGCAGCCTGTACCTTATCGTTCACTTCGATCCCCAAGATGCCAATGGCTTAAATCAAGCCCAACATCGCCTTGACCAACTGGTACAACAACTGCGCAATCCATTGCCGGTCCCAATGGATCAACCTGCCCCTCGCCAAGTTCAAGAATCTGACTTTACCACCGCTTTTAAACAACCCGATTTTGAACAAGCCGTTGCCAAAATCAAACAATACATTCTCGCTGGCGATGTCATGCAAGTTGTCCTGTCCCAACGGCTATCCATTCCCTGCCAAGAACAACCTCTACATGTTTACCGCGCATTGCGCCATCTCAATCCCTCTCCCTACCTCTATTACCTAAATCTGGACGAATTCCATATCGTGGGCTCTTCCCCGGAAATATTAACTCGTCTTGACAATCAATGTGTTACCGTGCGACCCATTGCTGGCACCCGACCCCGTGGCCAAGATGAAGCCTCCGACCTAGCCTTAGAACAAGAATTACTTGCCGATCCCAAAGAATGCGCTGAACACCTCATGCTCATCGACCTTGGCAGAAACGATGTAGGTCGCGTCGCCGAAATTGGCAGCGTCAAACTAACCGAAAAAATGATTATCGAACGCTATTCCCATGTCATGCACATTGTCTCCAATGTCACAGGACACCTAAAACCCAAACTCACAGCCTTGGACGTCTTACGCGCCACCTTTCCCGCCGGCACCCTAAGTGGGGCCCCTAAAATTCGTGCCATGGAAATCATTCACGAACTAGAGCCCATTCGACGCGGCATCTATGGAGGTGCAGTCGGCTATTTAACCTGGGATGGACAAATGGACCTGGCCATTGCCATTCGCACTGCAGTCATCAAACAACAACAACTGCACATCCAAGTGGGGGCCGGTATTGTAGCCGACTCAATCCCTGCCCTTGAATGGGCAGAGACCATGAACAAAGGGCGCGCCCTATTCAAAGCAGTGGCCATGGCTGCTCAAGGACTCGTAGGAAACTGATTATGCTACTGATGATTGATAATTACGACTCTTTCACCTATAATTTAGTCCAATACCTGGGAGAATTAGGAATTGAAGTGCAAATTTACCGAAATGACCAAATTACCCTGCCAGAAATTGCCCAACTTGCCC
Source organism: Thiomargarita sp. (assembly GCA_020721005.1). Taxonomy (GTDB): domain Bacteria; phylum Pseudomonadota; class Gammaproteobacteria; order Beggiatoales; family Beggiatoaceae; genus DYNP01. The sequence goes on along the minus strand of DYNP01000004.1, from coordinate 131,876 downwards.
CCTCCCAAATAGTTATTTCTCCAGGTCCTTGTACCCCTAACGAAGCAGGTATTTCCGTTCCCCTGATTCAAAACTTTGCTGGGCAATTGCCAATTCTGGGCGTCTGTTTGGGTCACCAAAGCATTGGCCAAGCCTTTGGCGGCCACATTGTCCGGGCCCATACCGTGATGCACGGAAAAACCTCTCCCATTTACCACAACAATTCGGGAGTATTCAATGGCTTACCCAATCCTTTCGTCGCCACCCGTTACCACTCTCTAGTCATTGACAAAACCACTCTGCCCGATTGTTTGACCATCACCGCTTGGACCCAAACTCCAACTGGAGAACTCGATGAAATTATGGGCATCCAACACAAATCCTTTCCTATAGAAGGGGTGCAATTTCACCCTGAATCCATCTTGACCGAATTTGGACATGCCCTATTACGTAATTTCATTACCCTGAAATAACCTGAGAACCTTGCTACATCTTAGGAAAATTCGTTCTCAACCCTTTTTTTACTGCTCACACTTACCCGGTTAAACCCCAACCCACTGACTTTAGTCTTTTTTATCACCCACATTCACTTACACAAGGAAACATTTATGGCAGACTGGCGCAAAACCGCAAAAGCATTCGCTTTGGCAGATGGACACATCAGTGAAAAGGAAGTCAAGATCCTACGAGAATCCATCTTTGAAGATGGTAAAGTCTCCAAAAGTGAAGCCGAATTCCTCAAAGAATTGAAAGCAGAAGCCAAAACTGCTGTCAAATCTTTGGATCTATTAATCGAGGAATGTGAAAAACAAATCAGTAAATAATCCAAGTTCAATATAATACTGTGATATCCAAACAAACTTACAGTCCTAACAAGACTGTAAGTCCTCAACTGGAATCTAAACTGCCAAACCGCAACTTGACACTTCAACTTATCATTAAAAAACCTGCCAGGTTTCAAAAACCCAGCAGGTCTGCGAATTAAAACTGTTTATTCAACAACATAGAGTTTCTTATATCGAACTCAGGTTAAATAACTGCGCCCCCAACTCCCCCCTGTCTATCAAGGAGGAATTGCCATTTTTCACTTCCCTTGACCTTGGAAGAAATCAAAAAATGGTTTATCACTGTGGAATGCAATCATGATTACCGAATTTATTCAGCCGGTCATGCTCAGCCTGATCATCATCGGCATTCTGTTCACAACTGCCTTTTTCTCATTACTTCTGACCAGATGGGATTTCATTAACGAAACCAAACATCTGACCCTTTTGAAAAAAGTATTTGAAGACTGGATTCATGGCAGTCCCAATCCAGAAGCCATCCGTGATCGCATCTACAACTTACTTATGCAAAACAATGAGTTAAGTCACACTCTCGTTTATGAACGCTCCAAATTAGTTGCAGATCTCATGGTACGACGAATTGTCCCTGACATTGGGGAACTTTCCAACCTCACCCTTTCCAAAAAAGAAGCTGAACTCAAACATCAACTGATCAACTTTGCCATTGCCGTATTGCTCATCATTGGTCTGGCCGGCACTTTTTGGGCATTTAAAGACATTCTCACCAGCAGTGGGCTTAATACCCTAACCTACAATGATCCCAAAGAATTTGAACAAGTGATCAGCAATATCTATAACGGTTTCCAATATGCCTTTTTAGCCAGTCTGGCCGGCATTACTAGCACCGTATTTTTGCTATTTTTCCGTTTTCTACTGGTCAACCCCATTCGGGAAAGTTTTTTTCAACAACTGGATCAAGTCACCCAAACCCTACTCATTCCCCTCTTCATTGCTCCCAATCGAGTCAGTGAAATTGAAAATGCCCTTTCCAACGCCGCTCAACAATTCCAAACCCTGTCTCAAGAAGTAAAAACTCACCTCAGCGCCGGTTGTGAATTGGCAGAAGATCTCAACGAATTTGCCCAAGAAATTCACAACACCACTCAGCTCTTTGGAGAAGTCACTGCCCAAAATTCCCCATTTTTTCAAGCAGTTCAACGATTGGGAGACACGGTTGGACACATTCAAACCCGTTACGAACACTTGTTAGAGCAACTGGCCCACTCCTCAGCACAACAAGCAGAACTACTGGAACAAAATCGTCAGTATCATAACAGTACAGTTTTGACTCAAACTACTTTTATACACTCTCAGCAAAAATTAGAGACTTATCTCGATGAAATCAATCAAAGTGTTCAACGACAAACTCAACTGGTCACTGAGACTCTTGAACAACACAGTCAACAATTTAAACACACTTTGGATGGACTGGCCAAACACAGCCTCTCCACCCTTGATCAATTTCCTCCTCTGATCACTGCGCTTACCCAACAACAAATGGCTTACACTGTCCATTTTGAACAAGCCATTGACAAATTGGCCACCTCTATTCATGTGATCCAAATGGCCACCGATCGGCTCAATTTGTTCATTCAAACTGTTAATCAGCATTCCCAACAATTGTTACCCAAATTGGATGAAATGGCTTTGTACACTTTTGGCAAACGATTGGATGTGCAGACCGAAAAATTAAGCCAGCAATTGGAAAGTAAACAACAAGCATTTTTGCAGCAAGTTGCCGTTGATCAACAAGCTCTTTTGGAAAAATTGGAGCACACTGATACCTTAAGGAGAATTGAAGCGCAATTGAGTAATTTGCCCAAAAAAGAATATTCCCAAGAGGTTTCCCAATTAATTCACATTTTGGAAGATATGCGAGATACCCTTAGCCAACTGCAAAAACCCAAACGATCGTGGTGGTTAAAATCATAGGAATTTGTTATGTCGAATAGACGCAAGGCTTTTGAGTTTAACTTTTGGCCTGGGGTGGCCGATATGATTTTGGCTACCTTGATGCTATTTCTAATCTTATGGTTTGTAGAACGCCTATTTTTTCTCCAACACAGTGTTTCTGCACAATGTCCAGCAGAGTTAAAAGTATGTCGACTGGATTTGGAGAATGTGGAACAGGATTTGCGTAGACAAATTATTCTGCAACGAACTGATTATGAACAGAAATTGAGCAAGTCTGAGGAACAGTTTAAACAAGCCAGTCGTTGTCAAGTTGAGCTGGAACGATGTCAACGTCGACAATTTAAAATGGATAAACCTCCTATTATTACCTTGGAGGAGACCAAGGGCTATAGTTTTGAGACTGGTAAAGCCACTTTGTCCGATTCATTTAAGAAGTTGCTGACTGAACAAATGCCCAATTTAAGGAAGATTTTTCAAGATTATGGGGTGGATATTGTTGAAATCATTGGACACACCGATGGGCAACCTACCAACAGTGTTCGCAGTAATTTGGATGAAAAATTGGAAGATGTGATGAAAGGGGAACAGACCAGTTTGGAGACTTTGAAGTATGGTTCTAATGCCGATTTGGGTTTGATGCGGGCCTTGGCAGTGGCCCTATTCTTAAAAAATCTTGGTTTGCCAGAAGGAATTAAGTTAAGAGTGTATTCTGCCGCTCAATTGATTTTGCCAGATGGCAGTTTGTCAACCGAGAAGGATCGGGTTGAGAATCCGCAAAGACGGCGCATTGAATTGCGTTTTACTCGGCTGTGAGTTTTCTCTCGTCAATTTATCCAATAGGTCTCTTGCAAAAGTAAATGATGCGATAAAAATGAGATATGAAAAAATAAAAGGGAAATCCCTTTTAGAGTAGAGGCTTTAGCCGGTACCTTGGAGTAGAGGCTTTAGCTGGTACCTTGGAGTGGAGGCTTTAGCCGGCCGGCGGTAGACTACTGTAATTTGTATATGTGGGGTGATGCCTACGGCTAACCGGTTAAAGCCTCTACTCCAATCTACCGGCTAAAGCCTCCACTCCAACTATCTTAACTGAGGGGCAATTCTCATTTTTTCATGATTGCATACTTTTGCAAGAGGTCTAGTAGTTTGCCGGGTTACTTGTTGCGGTCTTTGGTCATATTTAATGACTCAATGGGCCTCATCCCAATGTCGACCAGTCCCAATTTCTACAGTCAAGGGCACTTTTAAAGTGGCCGCTTGACTCATCAATTCTCGAATCATGGACTTCGCCTGTTCAACTTTAGATTCTGCGACTTCAAACACCAATTCATCGTGTACTTGCATCAACATGCGCACTTCGCCAGCGGTTTCTTGTTGTATCCAACGGTCCACCGAGATCATAGCCCGCTTGATAATGTCCGCGGCAGTCCCTTGCATCGGAGCATTGATCGCCGTTCTCTCCGCATATTGACGCTGTTGAGAAGATGAGCTGCGAATATCTGACAGGTAGAGGCGTCGCCCAAATAAAGTTTCCACATAGCCTTGTTGACGAGCTTGTTCCCGAATAGTTTCCATATAGGTTTTTACCCCAATATAACGTTGGAAATAGTCATCGATATAATGTTGCGCTTGTCCAACTTCGATACCCAATTGTTTCGCCAATCCAAAGGCTTGCATGCCATAAATCAAGCCGAAATTGACTGCTTTGGCATGGCGCCGTTGCTCAGGAGTCACTTCGGTAACTGGGACCTTAAATACTTCAGCAGCTGTGGCTTGATGAATGTCTTGTTCGGAGTTAAAAGCGGCCAACAGTCTAGGGTCTTCAGACAAATGGGCCATAATTCTCAATTCAATTTGAGAATAGTCAGCTGCCAACAAATAATGATGGGGAGGAGCCACAAAGGCTTGGCGAATGCGTCTTCCTTCTGAAGTGCGAATGGGAATGTTTTGTAGGTTGGGGTGAGTGGAAGATAAGCGACCGGTAATGGTCACGGTTTGTTGATAATTGGTGTGAATGCGTTGAGTATGTGGATTGACCTGTTGCAGCAAGCTGTCGGTGTAAGTGGAGCGCAATTTACTCAAGCTGCGATGTTCAAGAATTAATCGAGGCAGAGGGTAATGTTGTGCCAGTTCCTCTAACACTTCCACATCCGTGGAGGGCACCTTTTTGGGTGTTTTTTTCTGAATGGGCAGTTGCAATTTATCAAACAGAATGTATTGCAATTGTTTGGGGGAATTCAAATTAAATTTTTCGCCGGCCAATTGCTGGACTTGCTCTGCCAATTGTTGTAAACTGATCCCCAATTCCACACTGTAGTTTTGTAATTGATTGGTCTCTATGCAAACTCCATGGCGTTCCATGCGCATCAATACTGGAAGTAAAGGCATTTCCAATTCAGTCAGCAAGGTTAGTAAAGCGGGAAAAGTGTGTAATTTAGCCCACAGTGCATGGTGTAATTGTAGAGTAAAATCAGCATCTTGAGCGGCATATTCGGTGGCCGTTTTGATCTCAACTTGACTAAAGGAACGTTGTTGCTTACCTTTGCCGGTCACTTCTTTATAAGTGATGCTTTTAAGTCCCAGATACCGATCGACCAAACTGTCCAAATCATGGCGAGAGGTGCTGTCCAATAAGTAAGATTCTAGCAAGGTGTCATACAAGGTGCCTTGTAAATCAATACCATGATTTTTGAGAATATGGGCATCATATTTGAGATTTTGCCCAATTTTAGTTAAACGGGGATTTTCAAATAGAGGCTTTAAAGTTTGTAAAACCAAGTCTCTAGGCAACTGTTCAGGTGCTCCCTGATAATCATGTCCCAGGGGAATGTAAATGGCTTCTTTGGGCACGATGGCAAATGACAGTCCCACAATATTGGCAGTCAAGTAATCTAAGCCGGTGGTTTCTGTGTCAAAAGCCCATAGAGGCGATTGAGCCAGTCGAGTCAACCAGGTTTGCAATGCTTCCCAAGTTAAAATAGGATGGTAATGTGGACTGTCTGACAAGTTCAAGGGAATCGATTCCCTAGGGGTAGGCAAGTCTTTAAGCCATTGTTTAAATTCTAAACGGGTGAATAATGCGTGTAACTTAGAGGTATCCTCAGGTTGACGAATCAGGTGCTTGGGATCATAAGGTAAGGAAAGAGTACATTGCAAGGTCAACAATTGTTGAACCAATGGGAATTTGGCAATAGATTCTCGTAAATTCTCACCCACTTTACCTTTGATTTGATGGGCATTTTTAACCAAATTCTCCAACGAACCATATTGAGTCAACCATTTCACCGCAGTTTTGGGACCTACTTTGGCAACGCCCGGAATATTGTCCACAGCATCACCAACTAGAGTAAGATAATCCACAATCAAATGAGGGGGCACCCCGAATTTTTCTTGTACCCCTTGACTATCCAAACGATTTTCCTTTAAAGTGTCAATCAGAGTCAACGTTGGACCCACCAATTGTGTAAAATCCTTATCCCCGCTAAAAATCAACGTGTGCATACCCAACTCTTGGGCCTGAGTGGCCAACGTGGCGATCAGATCATCTGCTTCAATACCTGATTCTTGTAACAAAGGTAACCCTAAAGCGTGTATCAATTCCAGAGCCAAAGCCACTTGCATCTGCAATTCCTCTGGCATAGAAGAACGATTGCCCTTATAATCAGGATACAACTCATGTCGAAAAGTTGGAGTTGGGGCATCAAAAACCACTGCAATGTGTTGAGGTTGATACTCATTGAGCAGACGTTTTAACATGCCAGTCAACCCATAAATGGCGCCAGTGGGAAAACCTTGGCGGTTAGTTAAAGGGGGAAGCGCATGAAAGGCTCGGTAAAGGTAGGCAGAGCCATCGATAAGAATAAAATAATGTGGATTCATGATTGACCAAGTCACAGGATGATAAAAACGTCATTTTAACGAATTTTGAGGTCATTATCAATTTATGAATACAATATTTAAACAAACCCTGAAAAAAGTTATAACTCCCTCAATCGCCTATACTCGAAGTTTACTGACAAACCAGGCTGGACCAGAAGAAAAATTCCTATTATTTTTTCGTCCACGCTCAGGCAGCAACTTATTACGAGACCTGATCAATTGTCATCCTCAAGTGTATTGTGATGAAGAAATTTTTAGACAGGGTCTGGTCAACAAAGTGCAATTCCCTTATCGATACATTCAAGGTCGAGCCGCTGCCCATGCGGACAAAAAGGTCTTTGGTTTTAAACTGAATATTAACCAGATCAATCTACAAAGTTGTGAACCTGCCCCGTTTTTACTAAAATTGCAACAAACGGGCTGGAAAGTAATTTACACCCAAAGAGGCAATTTGTTGCAACAAGCCATTTCTTTCTTCGTTGCTCAAAAACGAGAAGTTTGGTTAGACACTGCCAAAAATGCCTTGGCTGATTTCAAGTTAAGCATCGATGTTCCCGCCCTATTGGCAAAGATGGAGAGAATGGAACTTGCAGTGTCCAAAGAAAAAACTTTACTCGCGGATTTTCCCCGTTTGGAAATCATCTATGAACAAGATTTATTACCTCCAGAGTGTCATCAGTCCACAGCCGATCGGGTATTCCAATTCTTGGAAATAAACTCAGTCCCGGTCAAAGCCAATCTGGTCAAAACCTCTTCCAAAAAACTGTCAGAATACGTGGAAAATTATGACGATATGGTGGCCAGCATTGCCAACAGTAAATATGCAACTTTGTTAAATCAATTGGGAAAATGATCCTTTTCTCTGAAAGATCAAAAGGAATATTATCCCTCAGGTCCTAACTGTAGAATGGTGAAAACGAGTGAAACAACATGATTGATTTGCACCCTACTGAAAGGGAACACCTCTTAGATATGCCCAGTTTAAACCATGCGCTTGTCCAAGCTCGGCTGGTCCGTCTTATCGATGAGTCCCGTTTTGTGCCACTCACAGAATTGTCTCTGGATCTCGCCTTTCATGCCCATAAAATGACCGAGTCGCTGTTAAACTCTCTGGGTCCCAGTCGGGAATTAAAGCCCGACATCTGTTTATATGATGCCCATGACACAAACATCGATATAATTGATGTGGGAGAATCTGATGACTTAATGAGAGTGGCCAAAGAGCCCTTGTTAGCCATTGAAATTTTATCACCCTCTCAAGGAACTCGAGACATTTTTGTGAAATTCCGTGCTTACTTTGCAATGGGAGTGAAATCCTGTTGGCTGGTTGATCCTGCTATGAAAATGATCGATGTATTTTCCACCGCCACAGACTCCAATATTTATGACATGTCAGATGAACAAGTCATTGATAAAAACTTGAATATTCAACTGCCTATGCTTAAAATTTTTGGAAAACGAATACTTGTCGGATAAAATAAATTCACTTCCAATAAATTCATTCATCCCATCCAATCCCGACAATACCTAACCCCTCAATCAACAACCTACTAAGGAGAAATCGGTGACCATTGAAACGATCAAAGTACCTGCGCTGGCTGAATCAGTTGCAGATGCAAGTTTATTAGATTGGCATGTCCCTGAAGGTGCCACAGTTCAAGAAGGAGATAAACTGGTCGACATTGAAACAGATAAAGTAGTTTTAGAAGTGGTGGCACCTCGACCCGGTCAACTTATTCGCATTCTCAAACCTAAGGGAGCCAGTGTCAGCAGTGAAGAAGTGATTGCAGAATTCGACAGCAGTCAAACCCTGGCTCAAACTTCCGAAGCAGAAGTCACACCTTCTCCAATTCCCAAGGAACTTCCCAAAGACTCCAATCAAACTGTTGCCTTTCCCAAGACCAGTCCCGCCGTGCGAAAAATAGCTGCTGAACAAGGCATTGCCTTGCATACAGTGCCTCACCAAGGAGAACGTATTACCAAAGCCGATTTATTACAACCTTCACGGTCCCCTGCCTCCAAACTGTCTTCACTGTCTTCATCTGCTCAACAGACTTCCCCTCCTTTTACATTCCCAGAAGAAACTCCTTCTCCAATTCCTAAAACCGATAATCAGTCCCGACGGACAGAGGAACGGGTACCGATGACTCGTCTGCGCAAAAGAGCTGCCGAACGTCTACTCAATGCCCAACAACAACATGCCATTTTGACCACTTTTAACGAAATTAATATGAAGGCAGTCATGGACTTACGCCAACAATATAAAGATCGTTTTGAAAAGCGTCATGGTGTCAAATTGGGACTCATGTCCTTTTTTGTCAAAGCAACAGTGGCAGCCTTGCAAAAATTCCCGATCATCAATGCTTCCACTGCCGGAGAAGATATCATCTATCATGGCTATTATGACATTGGGATTGCAGTCAGTTCTCCGCGGGGACTGGTAGTGCCCATTTTACGCAATGTCGACAATCTATCATTGGCAGAAATTGAAAAAGGCATTGCCAATTTTGCAAAACGGGCTCAAGATGCCCAATTGACCCTAGAGGAATTAAGCGGGGGAACGTTCACAATTACCAATGGGGGCGTCTTTGGTTCCATGTTGTCCACACCCATTCTCAACCCTCCTCAAAGTGCTATTTTGGGAATGCATGCCATTACGGAAAGACCCATTGCGGAACAAAGTCAAGTGGTGATTCGGCCCATCATGTATGTTGCTCTGTCTTACGATCATCGTCTCATTGATGGTAAAGAAGCAGTCAGTTTCCTAGTGGCTATTAAAGAGGCGATTGAAGATCCTAGACGCTTGTTGTTGGAAGTCTGACCAGGAAAGCCAGTTGATAGAGTTTATGTTCTAATTATTAAAACAACTGATTGATTAACAAATGATTTATGGCTTAAAAATTGGATTTAGATAACAAAGAATTGAAATGACTGGTTAAAAATTCAATTGGGCCATTTTATTTTTAAGGAATAACAGCATGGAAAAATACGATGTTATTGTGATCGGTGGTGGTCCCGCAGGCTATGTGGCGGCGATTCGATGTGCCCAATTGGGCATGAAAACTGCCTGTGTAGACAAGTGGTTAGATGAGCAGGGCAAATACAGACTGGGAGGGACTTGTTTGAATGTGGGCTGCATTCCCTCAAAAGCTTTACTGGATTCTTCGCACCATTATTATTATCTGAAAACTGAAGCCCATGCTCATGGCATTCGTTGTCAAGAGTTGCAAATGGATGTGGCTGCCATGCAGGCTCGTAAACAGGAGATCGTGAAGACTTTAACCCAAGGAATTTCGGGACTGTTTAAGAAAAATAAGGTAATTCATGTAACTGGACAAGCGCGCCTGATCAGTTCCACTGAAGTGGAAGTCACTGTTCCACCGGATAAAGTGGATATGTTGACAGGGACTTCACTGATCATTGCCACAGGTTCATTGCCGGTACATCTGCCCATAACCCCGGTTGATCAGGAATTTATTGTAGATTCCACGGGGGCGCTTGCCTTTCAACAAGTCCCAAAGCAGTTGGGCATTATTGGGGCTGGCGCTATCGGTTTGGAATTGGGCAGTGTATGGAGTCGGTTGGGAAGTCAGGTCACAATTTTAGAAGCTCTCCCCGATTTTCTGAGTTTTGCGGATCGAAAAATCGCTGCTATGGCACTTAAAGAGTTGAAAAAACAAGGTTTAAATATTCAGTTGGGAGCTCAGGTTACTGCCACTCAAGTTGAACAAGGTCAGGTGCAAATCAATTATCAAAATGCACAGGGACCCCAGCAGTTGCAGGTGGACAAATTGGTCGTTGCAGTGGGGCGACGTCCCAACACGGAAGGATTGAATGGGCAGGCTGTGGGCATTGCATTGGATGAGCGCGGATTCATTCGAGTGAATGAGCATCGGCAAACTGCAGTTCCCAATATTTATGCAATTGGTGATGTGATTGGTGGTCCCATGTTGGCTCATAAAGGGTCTGAGGAAGGCATTTTGGTGGCAGAGCGTTTGGCGGGACAAAAGACAGAATTGTCTTATGAAACCGTACCTTGGGTTATTTACACTCATCCAGAAATTGCTTGGGTGGGAAAAACTGAGGAGCAATTGCAGAGTTTGGGAATTGAATATAAAGTAGGGCAATTTCCCTTTATGGCCAGTGGCCGCGCCAAGGCTCAAGGAGAAGTTTCTGGCATGGTGCGGGTGATTGCTGAGGCAAAAACCGATCGGTTGCTGGGCGTGCATATCATGGGGGCCAATGCGTCGGAATTGATTGCAGAGGCAGTGGTCAGCATGGAGTTTGAGGGCAGTGCCGAAGATTTGGCTCGTATTATTCATGCGCATCCCACTTTGTCCGAAGCAGTGCATGAGGCAGCATTGGCTGTGGAAGGACGAGCCATTCACATTTGATATGTGATGGGAATGAGACTTGATTGTTAAAATTAGCAAACTTGCCGGGTTTTAAAAATTGGGTTTTCTTTTAGAGTAAAGGTCGAGTTAGAGGCGTTTTTTGTGCTGCAATTCGACCTAACTCCTTGATTTTATTACTACAGGTATATTGCCGTTTTTATTTGATAAAGAGGCAATGTTATCTTTTTCTATCCTTAACTTTAAAAACACTTATGAAGCAAACTAAAACGTTAAACAGTGGGTTGTGTATTGATGTTTTACCTATTCAACAATCCATCATGAATCACTTGACTTATACCATTGCCAAAGATCCAGATTCCGCAACAGAAAGGGATTGGTTCCACGCCTTGGCTTATGCGATAAGAGACCGCTTAACTGAACGCTGGATGAATACCATGGATGCTTATTACAAGCAAGATGTTAAGCGGGTTTATTATCTTTCCCTGGAATTTTTAACCGGGCGTTTGCTGGTAAGAAGCATGCTAAATTTGGGCATTTATGAGGAATGTCAAGCTGCTTTAAAACAGTTGGGATTGTCAGAACAAAATTTGTTGGAGTTGGAATCTGAGCCGGGATTAGGGAATGGAGGATTGGGGCGATTGGCCGCTTGTTTCTTAGATTCCATGGCTACCTTGGCTTTGCCGGGTTATGGTTATGGTATCCGTTACGAATACGGGATGTTTTATCAACGCCTTTATGATGGCGCTCAAGTTGAACATCCTGACAATTGGTTGCGATATGGCAATCCTTGGGAATTCCCTCGTCCAGAAGTATTGTATAAGGTTAATTTTGGTGGGAATGTGGTGGAATATCTTGATGAGCAGGGACGCAAACGTTTTCATTGGCGGGAAACTGAAGATGTGATGGCCATGGCTTATGATATTCCCATTCCCGGTTATAAAAATAATACCGTCAATAACTTGCGATTGTGGGCGGCCAAATCTACCCGTGATTTTGATTTGAAATATTTCAACGAGGGCAATTATATTAAGGCGGTGGAAGATAAAAATCATTCTGAGAATTTGTCAAAGGTGCTTTATCCCGATGATACTACGCAAATGGGTAGAGAATTGCGTTTGCGACAGGAATATTTTTTTGTGTCGGCAGCCATTCAGGATATTATTCGTCGTTATTTGGTCAATCACACTGAGGCTCAATTGGATAAATTGGCAGATAAGGTGGCCATTCAACTCAACGATACGCATCCTGCCTTAGCTGTTCCCGAACTGATGCGCCTGTTATTGGACCGTTATCATTTTGGCTGGGAAGAGGCTTGGCAAATTACCACTGCGGTGATCAGTTATACCAATCATACTTTGTTACCAGAAGCGTTGGAAACTTGGCCAGTGCGTTTGTTTGAGACTTTGTTACCTCGCCATTTATTGGTTATTTATGAGATCAATCATCGATTTTTAAAAGAAGTCAGTCATCATTATCCGGGAGATATGGATATTCTCAGGCGCATGTCTTTGATTGGCGAGGAAGGGGAAAAATCGATTCGCATGGGTCATTTGGCAGTGGTAGGCAGTCATAAAGTCAATGGAGTCGCGGCTTTGCACACTCAGTTGATGAAGACGACTATTTTTACTGATTTTCATAATTTGTATCCGGAACGCATTATCAATAAAACCAATGGCATCACCCCGCGCCGTTGGTTAAATGAAGCCAATCCAGCTTTACGCAATCTCATCACCCAACATTTGGACCATCAAGATTGGACCACGCGGTTGGATTTGTTGAAAAATTTGATTCCCTTGGCTGAAAATTTGGAATTTCAGCATCAATTTCAAGCGGTTAAGCAGCAGAATAAACGGGCGTTGGTTCAATTCATTGTGGACAAGTGGACTATACAGATTGATGAAAATACTCTGTTTGACATTCATATCAAACGGATTCATGAATATAAACGACAGTTGCTCAATGTGTTGCATATTATCACCCGTTATAACCGACTCCGGGCTCATCCGGAATTGAATGTGGTGCCTCGCACTTTTATCTTTGCTGGAAAGGCCGCTCCCGGTTATCTGATTGCAAAATTAATTATCAAGTTGATCAATGATGTAGCTGATATTGTGAACAATGATCCCATTGTGGCCAACCGTTTAAAAATAGTCTTTATTCCCAATTATGACGTTTCCAATGCTTTGCATATTATTCCTGCTGCAGATTTATCGGAACAAATTTCCACTGCTGGGACTGAGGCTTCTGGAACTGGGAATATGAAATTGGCGTTGAATGGGGCTCTGACAATTGGTACCCTGGATGGAGCTAATATTGAGATTCGTCAGGAAGTTGGGGAACAGAACTTTTTTATTTTCGGATTGACTGCCGAGGGGGTAAGAGATTTGCGAAATCGAGGTTATCGACCTTGGGACTATTATCATGGCAACGCAGAGTTAAGACAGGTGTTGGACATGCTCAATTCCGGTTATTTTTCTCCAGAAGATCCTCAACGTTTTCAGCCTCTTTTCAACACGTTGACTCATGGAGGCGATTATTTTATGTTGTTGGCAGATTATGCAGATTATGTGGCTTGTCAGGATCAGGTGGATCAGGTGTATCGTGATCCACAAGAGTGGACCCGGCGTGCCATTTTGAATGTGGCCAATATGGGGAAATTTTCTTCTGATCGGACTATTGATGAATATTCTAAGGAGATTTGGGGAACAAAGTCAATAAAAATTCCCAGTTTTGGAAAATAGGGGTTTGATGAGAGCTTTTGCATAAATGAGAGCTTTTGCATAAATTTATACAGTCTGTGTGGGATGAGTGACTGCCTCTTTTCGTACCGTCATCCACCAAATCCCAACTGTTTGATTGCCCTTGACCTTCCTTCCTTAGGAGGGGAAGGTGGGGGCCTTTTCTTTGAAAAAAGCTTGCCCTTAACATTTTTCGTAATTTCTGCTAAACTGTCAGTTTTAGCTTCACGTGATTCCTACTTTATAACCTATATTTCAAGGTGTACTCATGTCCGATAGTCTACTTTTTACATCTGAATCCGTATCAGAAGGTCATCCGGATAAAGTGGCTGATCAAATTTCTGATGCCATTTTGGATGCCATGCTCACCCAAGATGCCACTGCTCGAGTGGCTTGTGAAACGTTGGTAAAAACCGGGATGGTCATTGTGGCGGGTGAAGTTACGACCACTGCCTGGGTTGATATAGAGGCTGTGGTTCGCAACACTGTTAAAAAAATTGGTTATAACAGCTCAGAAATGGGGTTTGATTCGGCTTCTTGTGCAGTGTTATCTGCGCTGGGCAAACAGTCTCCAGATATTGCTATGGGGGTGAATGAAACCGCTGATCATGAGCAAGGGGCTGGAGATCAAGGATTGATGTTTGGTTATGCCACCAATGAGACTGAAGTTTTAATGCCTGCCCCTATTTTATATTCCCACCGTTTGGTACAAAGACAAGCGGAACTTAGACATCAAGGCCGATTGCCTTGGTTGCGTCCAGATGCCAAAAGTCAAGTTACTTTTCGGTATCGGGAACATAAACCTGTGGGTATAGATACCGTGGTGTTATCCACGCAACATGCTCCAGAAGTTGACAATAAAACTTTACATGAAGCAGTGTGGGAAGAGATTATCAAACCTGTTTTACCTGCAACTTGGTTGGACAAACAAACTCGGGTTTTGATCAATCCTACGGGTCGTTTTGTTATCGGGGGACCGGTGGGCGATTGTGGTTTAACCGGTCGTAAAATCATTGTGGATACTTACGGTGGCATGGCAAGACATGGTGGCGGCGCCTTTTCCGGAAAAGATCCTTCTAAAGTTGACCGCTCGGCAGCTTATGCTTGTCGTTATGTGGCTAAGAATATTGTGGCCGCGGGTTTGGCTGAGCGTTGTGAGATCCAAGTTTCTTATGCCATTGGAGTGGCAAAACCCACGTCTATTCGGGTAGATACTTTTGGGACCGGTGTCATTGGCGAGGAACGTTTGACGCAACTTGTGCAACAACATTTCGATTTGCGACCTAAAGGATTGATCCAAATGCTTAATTTATTGCGTCCAATTTACGCTAAGACAGCCAGTTATGGTCATTTTGGACGGGAAGAACCTGAGTTCACTTGGGAACGTACGGATAAAGTGGAGTTGCTGCGTGAGGCAGCGGGACTTTAAATTGAATTTTATTAAGAAGGAGAATTGCATGAGTACCCAACCCGTCATTAACCTTTATCCGGATTATAAAGTGGCCGATATCCATTTAGCGGAATGGGGACATAAAGAAATTGCCATTGCTGAAACTGAAATGCCAGGATTGATGCAAATCCGCGCTGAATTTGCTGCTCAACAACCTTTGAAAGGGGCAAGAATTGCTGGATGTTTGCATATGACCATTCAAACGGCAGTGCTCATTGAGACTTTGATTCAATTGGGTGCTGAAGTGCGTTGGTCTTCTTGCAATATTTTTTCTACCCAAGATCATGCTGCAGCAGCCATTGCGGCTCAAAATATTCCTGTTTTTGCTTGGAAAGGGGAAACAGAAGAGGAATTTTGGTGGTGCGTTGAGCAGACAATTTTCGGTCCGGCTGGTTGGAGACCGAATTTAATTTTGGATGATGGGGGGGATTTAACCAAGGTCATGCACGATCGTTATCCCGAGTTGCTAAAGAATGTTAAAGGTATTTCGGAGGAAACGACCACCGGGGTGCATCGTTTGTATGAGATGATGGGGGAAGGTTCATTGAAAGTGCCTGCCATCAATGTCAATGATTCTGTGACCAAATCTAAATTTGACAATTTGTATGGTTGTCGAGAATCGTTGGTGGACGGGATTAAACGGGCCACCGATGTTATGATTGCAGGCAAAATAGCCGTGGTTTTGGGATATGGAGATGTTGGCAAGGGGTGTGCGCAAGCGTTTCGAGGGTTGGGAGCTACGGTTTGGGTGACGGAAATTGATCCCATTTGTGCTTTACAGGCAGCCATGGAAGGTTATCGAGTGGTGACTATGGATGAGGCAGCCGCTTTGGCTGATATTTTTGTGACTGCCACTGGGAATATCAATGTGATCACTCATGAGCATTTGTTGCAGATGAAAAATCAGAGTATTGTCTGCAACATAGGACATTTTGATTCAGAAATTGATATTGCTTCTTTGCGCCAATATCCTTGGGAGAATATCAAACCTCAGGTTGATCATGTGTTGTTACCCAATGGCAAACGTTTGATTATTCTTGCCGAAGGTCGCTTGGTGAATTTGGGATGTGCCACTGGACATCCCAGTTTTGTGATGTCCAATTCATTTACCAATCAAGTGTTGGCGCAGATGGAATTGTGGCAACATGCTGATCGTTATGAGAATAAAGTGTATGTGTTGCCCAAACATTTGGATGAAAAGGTGGCAAGATTGCATTTGGCACGTATTGGTGTGCATTTAAGTCAACTGACGCCGGCTCAAGCCAATTATCTGGGCGTGTCCATTGAAGGTCCCTATAAACCGGAACATTATCGTTATTGATTGGGATCATGAGCGAAGGTGGTCGTCATGCCTTCGCTTTTCTTCTCTATTGGGAAGAAGAAGGTTTTTCTTGTGCCTCGAAATTTTTCAATTCTGGAAATTCAAATATGATGATCATTGCCAAATGTCCCCTGCGAATTTCTTTGGTGGGTGGATCGACTGATTTACAGGCTTTTATTGACAAGTATCAAACAGGAAGTGTGATCAGTTTTCCTTCCAATTTATACACTTATATCAGTGTGCATGACAATCACACAGACACTTATATTGTCAATTATTCTAAGCATGAAGTGACTGAGCAGGTCAGTGAAATCAAAAATGAGGTGGCTCGGGAACCTCTTTTATATTTTGGGACAGGACCGATCACGATTTCGTTTAATACCGATATTCTCTCAGAAGGTTCGGGTTTGGCCTCTTCTACGGCTTATACAATTGCTTTGGTCAAAGCCTTGTCAGTTTATCATGGTCTCAATTGGTCCGATTTTGAAATTTGTCGGGTGGCTTTGGAAATTGAACGGAAATTTAATCCTTTAACAGGTTATCAGGACAGTTATGGTTCCGGAGTAGGGGGATTTAAACGCATTGATTTTCCAAAAAATCGCCGTCCATTATTTCGTTATCTGGATGTGGCTTTTTTGGAGGAACGGTATGATATGTTCTTGATTAATACGGGAATTAGGCGCAGTTCCACGCATGTGTTACAAACCGTAAATATTGATAAAAGTTATCCTTTACTGGCTTTGGTGGATGAATTGGAGAATGCCATTGAGCATGGAGATTACCCGGTGTTTGAGCAGATTTTGAATGAGGGATGGGCTCAAAAGAAAGCCACTTCTTCTTTGATCACGGAAGATCCGCATATCCAACGTATGGATCAGGCGTTCAGTCAGTCTCGTTTGGTACGAGGGGTCAAGTTGTGTGGGGCTGGAGGAGGAGGATATTTTTTGGTATTGTGTGATAAGGGAGTAGATGATCAAGTGCGGCAGGAGTTTGGAGGGTTGGGGAAGATCACTAAGATCAGGGTGGATCCGGCAGGGGTCATGGGACAGCGGGTTTAGTTGGGAATATCAGATTTGATTCGAGTTAACTTTGAGTTTAAGCAGCCAAATCATTGATTTTAGAGTCAACTTTAACTTCAATAGGAAGTTTTATGGTAAAAGTGCTGCCTTTTCCCATTTGGCTTTCCACGCTGATTTCTCCTCCCATCAGGTTGCAAAATTCTTTGGTGATGCTGAGTCCCAATCCTGCCCCGTCATATTTTCTGGTACTGGAATCGTCGCATTGGCTGAAGGGTTGAAAAAGTCGGGAAAGTTGGGTCTCATGGATGCCAATGCCATGGTCTTGGACAGTGATGAGGACGGTATGGGCGGGACCGGGCTTAGTGGCAAGGAGAATCTGGCTGTTTTTGGAGAATTTGTTGGCATTGCTGAGTAGATTGAGTAGACATTGACGAAGTTTGGTTTTGTCCGCAAGTAGTTTGCCGGGACAGTTGTCGAGGATTATTAAGGTGTTCCCTTGTTCATTGGTCAGTGGCGCTAGGGTATTTTGTAATTCGATGAGCAGGTCACTGAGAGGGAAGGCTTCCAACGTGATTTCCATTTTGCCGGCTTCAATTTTGGAAAGGTCCAGAATATCACTGACCAGATTAAGAAGATGTTTGCCCGCAGTTTCAATTTTTTGTAAATCTTTCAATAGATTAGCTTCGCCCAATTCTTGTATATCCTCTTGTAATAGTTCCGCATAGCCAAGAATGGCGTTCAGAGGTGTGCGCAGTTCATGGCTCATGTTGGCTAGGAAGCGACTTTTGGCGCGGTTGGCGGCTTTGGCTTGTTCCGTAGCAACTTGGGCCTTGGCGGTGGTGAGACTGAGCTCTGCGGTTTTTTGTTCCAATTCGTGGACTTTTTGGGCTAAGGCGGCGTTGTATTTTTGAATTTGTAATTCGGTGATTTTTTTGAGCAGGCTTAATAGGGTGACTATTCCCAGATAGTAACCGTTTTCAGTGATAATGATATCCTGCATCATCGGTAATTGTGCACGTTGAGTGACATAATGACTGGCAATTTGAATGGGCAGGTGGTTTTCCAGGATGAGCGGGTGCGGATCCATGAATTGGGCAATGGTTTTTTTGCCATGCAGTTCTCTTCCATAGGTGCTTAAAAAGATGTCCATGAGTTGGTAACGGTGAACCATGCCAATGGGAATTTTTTTGTGCACGACGGGAAGAGAATAGAGTTCGTGGTGGGCCAAAAAGAGTTTGCCAGTTTGTTCAACTGTCTGATTGGGGGCAATGAACAGGCGTGGTATAACCAGGCAGTTGATGTTTTCCTGCAGATGTGGTTGTAATTGAGTATCCCAATCTTTATCCAACATAGTCTCATTCTCCTAGGGTTGTATTATACTTTTGGAAAAACAGTCTAGGGGACTAATGTGACAGAATAATGTCAATGCTGAGTTTTTAATTATAGGATAAGGCTTCAGTCGTCGAACAGACTGTTTTCAAGTCCTGGATAAAGGGAGGTTGGAGGAATGAACGGTTATTGATTATCTGCGTCATCAGAGGTTTCTTCGGTTTCTAAGAGGCTGACTGGATAGAGGGTTAATTGTCCTTCTTTGGTGATCCAAAATCGTCCAAAAGTCATCTGATAACTGCCTGATAAGCCATACATTCCTATCATCCCCTGCATTCCCATCATTCCTATCATCCCCTGCATCCCTAACATTCCCATCATGCCTTGCATCCCGGTGACTTTGGGTGGATTTGACGTAGAATTGGGTGCAGTGGACTGGGTTGTTTTAGGTAACTGTTCTGGAGGATTTTCCGTCGAAGTTCCTCCCATTCCTGACATGCTGTACAATCCACTCATGCCTAACATGTTGTATAGATTGCTCATGGTATTTGGTAAGCCGTACATGGAACTCATGCCGTAACTTGAGTTGCCAATCAATGGGTATAACACGATTTGCCCATTCGCATAACGTTCATACCAGCCGCTGATTCCTAAAATGTTGCCTACGGTTTGTTTGTTCCCGGTATTGTCATTGCCTAATACCGTAGATACCGGTAAAAGGGTATTGATGAAAATAATCCACAATCCAACTGTTTTAATGATCAGTGTTTTGCAATCAGTCATTGATTTTTCCTCTTCATAGGATATAAGTTTAGGGGTTATGTTAAATTTGAGTATTTTAAAAATACTCAAATTAAATTATAACGGTGTAGGGTGAGCGCTGGGTCAAAAATTTACGTCTATTCTCTATAAAAGTAGAGAAATGCGATTGAACCATCCAGTTTAAATTATCATACTTTTAAACTTTATGGATTGGAATTCCAATCATTCAATATAACGTATCTTCAGTTTATCTCATGCATGCCAAGAAATCACTTGGGGCCTCTTGCTATTTATAATGATTACTGAAATAATAGGTTATTCAAATAATCATGAATAATATCCTAAAATTGTACAATTCTGGTTAAATTGGTTATATTAGCAATCTCTAATAAACTAACTTACTTAAATATAAGCAATTTATATTTTAGTATGTTCTGATATTCTGCATGAATAAGCGGAAAGTTTGGCAGAAATTCTATAAATTAATTGCACTTAACAGGCTATCAATATTTATATGAGACAAAGTCGATTATTTATGTTATTCTTAATTTACACTGTGAAGTTTACCCATCCATAGTTTATATTTAAAGGCGCAACATCATTTTGCTTGCCAAGGAGAAACTTTCTACCTCAAATTTCCCCCACATTTCCCTGATAATCCCTTTTATTCTGAAATTATACGGAACTAAAGGTACCGTTTAAAATACGCTAGAGAGTCTATACTTAACCAAGCAATAATTCTTCCTTCCTGAGAATCTCGGATACGGACAGTCCATTGCACCAATGATTCAGTATACCACCTTAATAGAGGATGTTTAATGAAAATGCAAAGTTCATTCTGGATGGTCACCTCATTAACTCATCGATTCCTCTTGGTATTGGCCGTTTGTTTACTTGCCAGTTGCACCACCCTTTTATTTTTGGTGCTACAAACTTATTACCAAAAAGATTTACGGCAAGTTTTAATCTCCACTTATCCCGATCTCATGAAGCGCCCTGGTTTTCACACCTATCCCAACCTCAAAGTCAGTCATCAAGATCAATTTTGGATCAACCCTCAAACTTTCCTCAGCGAACAAAAAGTCCTACTCACCGTCAATCACATCAACAGCAATCCCGCCTGTCCAGACTGCCATCATTGGATGTCCAATCATTTGCAAGAAATTTTATTGGTCAACGGTCAAATTTTACAACATAACTTGTTTAAAAATGGTCTTACCATCATTGGGTTTAGTACGTTGCTGATCCTGTTCATACTGTTTATTCTCTACTGGTTTGTACAAAAACAGTTACTATTCCCTCTCAAACAACTGCTGCAAATAGTTCAATCTGCATCCACACTTCCTGCTTCTGCAAGGGACACCTCTCCCAATGAATTGATGACCCTTTCCACCTACATTCATCAACTCTCCGATCAATTACAAACCAGTGTCTGTCTTGGACAAGAACAAAAAAAATTTTTCCAATCTCTTATCGATGCCATTCCCGATGGCATTCGCATCATTGACCAAAATTATCGCATTGTTGCCGCCAACCACGCCTACCATCAACAACTGGGACTTGGCAAAAATACTTTTGAACAAACCCCTCTCTGCCATCTTTCCAGTTATGCCCGTCAAACTCCCTGTCCTCCAACCCTGATGACCTGTCCTCTTCATGAAATCAAACACCCTGGACACTCCATCAAATTATTGACCGAACATGTTCGAGCCGATGGCAGCAAATTACAAGTTGAAATTGGGGCCGCCATGATGGAAGTCAATCTGCACAAGCAACAACAAAAATTCATTGTAGAATCCGTGCGAGACCTCAGTCAAACCATCCAATTTTCCCATGAACAAAAACTGGCCTCCCTTGGACAATTGGCTGCCGGTGTGGCGCATGACATCAACAACCCACTCTCCTCCATTCGTCTAGCCTTACAAGCCAGTTTACGCATTCTCACCCACTCTACCCCTAACCTTTCACAAATTACCGATTATCTTCTGTTAGTCGACAAGCAAATTGACAAATGCATTCTAGTCACCCAACGCCTTTTAAAACTGGCAGCGCCCAGCACCGAACAACGACAACTGATTTCCCTAAACGAAGTCATTTTAGATACCATTGCCTTACTTGCCTTTGAAAGCAAAGAACAAAATATCAGCATCGGTGCCAATTTTAATGACCAACTTCACCGAATTCTTGCCGTAGAAACTGATATCCGTATGCTCATATTCAATTTACTCCAAAATGCCCTCAATGCTATGCCCCAAGGAGGAGAAGTGAACATCACTGCTCGTACTAAAGAGGATATAATTCAACTCAGTGTTAAAGACACTGGTACTGGTATTCACCCCAGCATTCTCAACAACATTTTTGAACCTTTTTTCAGCCATCGTACTCAAGGAAAAAAAGGCTCTGGACTGGGACTCGCCATCTGTAAAAGCATTATTGAACGTTATCATGGCCGCATCGAAGTCCTGCAAACTCATGCTCCTGGTTGTGAATTCCTCATCACCTTACCCAATGCCAATAACCCATAAACCCCCAGGTGAGCAAAATGGAACGCCCTACAGTTTTAGTCGTCGAAGATGACATTGTTCTCAATCAACTTCTGACCAAAACACTTGAAAGCGTTGGCTATCAAGTCAACAGTGTCACCCTTTTATCTGCCGCAAGAGAATATCTGAACAGTCACGAACCCGCCTTAGTCCTATTGGATGGACGCCTACCTGATGGCAATGGCGCCGAATTATTCGCAGAACTCAGCAATTTACCCCCAGTTGTACTGCTTACCGCCTACGGTTCCATTCGAGAAGCTGTGGATGCCATCAAAGCAGGAATTGCCGAATACTTAGTTAAACCCATCAACCTAGATGAACTGGAACTTACCATTAAACGTGTTTTGGAGACTGTTACCTTGCGTCAAGACTGCCAATTCTATAAATCTCAAGTTCAACATCATCATAGCAAAGCCATGATCGGTGAAAGCAAAGCCATTCAAAAAGTTCATGATCTCATTCGCAAAGTAGCACCCAGCAATATGAGCGTGCTCATTCATGGAGAAAGTGGCGTTGGCAAAGAACTCGTGGCGGCTGAAATTCATAAACACAGCCAACGCAGTCATCGCAACTACGTAGCTTTAGATTGCTGTTCTCTGCAAGAAAAACTCTTTGAATCTGAACTGTTTGGTCATGAACGAGGCTCCTTTACCGGGGCAGATCGGCAAAAAAAAGGTCTGATTGAAGACGCTGATGGAGGCACTTTATTCCTAGATGAAATTGGAGAAATTGAAGCCCCAATTCAAGCCAAATTACTTCGGGTATTAGAAACGGGTAGATTCCGTCGATTGGGTGGAAATAAAGATCTTAGCTCCGACGTTCGCATTGTTGCCGCCACCAACTGTAACCTGGAAAATATGAGTCAAGAAGGAACATTCCGCCTGGACTTATTCTACCGTCTCAGCGGCTTTGTCATCACCATTCCCCCCCTTCGGGAACGGCGTGAAGACATTCCCCTGCTGGTTCAACATTTCCTAAATCACCACTGTTTTTCCCGTCGCGTCAATAAAACTATCAGTCCCACTGCTATGAAAGAACTGATTGCCTACGATTGGCCTGGCAATATCCGGGAACTCAAAAATGTAGTTGAAAGAGCTATTATCCTGGCTGCTGATAGACCGGCCATCGTTCCCGAACACCTTACCTTTTCCACCATCATCAAGAGAAAAAATAGCAATTTTGAACTGTCCTTTGATCACGAACCCACTTTAGAAGAAATTGAAAAACACTACTTGAAAGTGTTGCTACAAAAATACTCTGGACATCGACTGCGAGTGGCAGAAGCTCTGGGTATCAGCGAACGCAATACCTATCGCTTGCTGAAAAAATATGGTCTGTCCGGGACTAAAGAATTGAATGAAGAAATTGCTTAATTTTCCATCGTTCTCAATGTTAGCTCAGGGATAAAATGCTCAACTCTCACTAAATGGCAAATTGCAAGTGCGGCAGAAGCCCATGACAACTCCCAATTTGATCTTGGAAATGGCCATGAGGCCCTGCGGCACTTTGGAAAATCCAATCACATGAAGCCGATAAAACAACAATTTAAATTGATATTCTTGATTGCCATCTTGGCCGGCTCCTCTCCAATTTATGGCTCATCAGCCAAAGAATCTACTCCACAGGAAAAGGAACCTTCCACCACCAGAAGCATTCCAGTGACCTTTACCAAAGCCAAAATGGAAGAATTGACTGTTACAGTGACCGCTTTGGGCACTTTGGAAAGTCCTCATACCCCTCGGATATCTGCAGAAGTGGCTGGGAAACTGTTGATTGTAACGGTGGATGAAGGCGATCGAGTCAAACCGGGGCAAGTGTTAGCCAAATTGGATACAGAACTTTATCAAATTGAATTGACCAAAGTGGAAGCCGATTTGCAACGCCTACAAGCAGTGATCAGCAATCAGCAGACCAATGTTCAACGTTTATACACTTTGTTGAAAAAACAAACCGTGCCCCAACATGATTATGACGGTGCCCAAACTGAATTGGCTATTTCAGAAGCCCAAGTGTTAGGTCTGCAAGCTCGTCTCAAAGAAATTCACTATTACCTTGGGAAGTCAAATATTCTCAGTCCCATTCAGGGCGCCATTCGTCAACGCTTAGTGACCGTGGGAGACTTTGTGCAACCGGGCACCCCTCTGTTTCAACTGGTAGTGACTGATCAGTTACGGGCCCGTCTCTTTTTACCAGAAACCATAGCACCTCAAATCAAAATTGACTTGCCAGTCACATTATCTTTGGGAATGGAAACGACGTCTGTAATTACTGCCACCATCTCCCGTTTAAATCCTGTATTGGAGACCGGCAATCGGGCCCTGGAAGTGTTGGTGGAGTTCACTAATGAACAAGACTGGAAACCTGGATACACTGCTAAAGGTCTGATTACTCTGGAAAAACATCACTCAGTTCTCGTTCCAGAAATCAGTGTAGTGAAACGGCTGATTGGAGAAGTGGTTTACTTGGTCAAGAATAATCAGGCCACTCAACGCTCAGTTAAAACAGGTATACGTAAAGATGGCTTGGTCGAAATTTTGGAAGGAGTCAGTGTCGGAGAAGCAATTGTAGTGGACGGTGCCCATTTTCTGAGCGATGGGGCTACAATTGATATTCGAGGGGAAAAATAAGAAGCGCAGTAAATTGTATTACAGGCTTAAACCTGTCAAGTTTAAAAAACCGGACAGGTTTTTTTAGGGCTGGAAAATGACTGTTTAGATAAATATTGACTGTAAAACCAAATTGTCTGTTTAACTTTGACTCAAGCGCCGGTAAAGAGCACAATATTCCTTGGCACTGCTTTGCCAACTGAAATCGCGAGACATGCCATTGATTTGCAAAGTTCGCCATATTTCTCGATTGCGGAACAAGGTAACAGCTTGATAAACACATTCCAACAACTGATGGGCATCTTCTTCCTCGAACACAAAGCCTGTGGCAATTCCTTTCTCTAAATTGGCGGGATGGGCATCAATTACCGTGTCAGCCAATCCCCCGGTACGCCTGACAATGGGAATGGTACCATAACGCATACTGTACATTTGGTTCAGACCACAGGGTTCAAATAGGGAAGGCATGAGGAAAATATCAGCCCCGGCTTCAATTTGATGGGCCAACGCCTCATTGTATCCCAGATTAACACTGATTTGAGAAGGTGATAGTTTGGCATATTGTAACAATCGACTTTCCAATTCTTTATCTCCACTGCCCAATAGCACCAATTGAGCCCCAGCCTGAATGATGTCGGGAATCACTGGCACTAACAAGTCCAAACCTTTTTGATAGGTGAGACGTGTGATCATGCCCAATAAGGGTTTGCGAGAAGATTGTTCCAATCCCAATTTAGCCCGCAAAGCCTTAGTATTTTCACCTTTGGCAGGCAAATGTTCAATGCTGTAATTTTTTGCCAAATGAGAGTCTGTTTTAGGGTCCCAAGCTTCAGTGTCGATACCATTGAGAATACCACTTAAACTGCTTTGACGAGCAGTGAGTAGACCTTGTAAACCATAACCAAAGGCAGCAGTTTGAACATCCTTAGCATATGTGGGACTGACTGTAGTCAACCAATCTGCATAATGCAACCCAGCTTTTAGGAAAGATAATTTGCTGTGATATTCAAGTCCCTCTACGCCAAAACTTTCCAAAGGCAAACCCAACAATTGCACAACTCGTTGCATATTCGTTGGGGGTAAGCCAAACAATTCTGCCACTTCCAGACCAAATACCCCTTGATAAGCAATATTATGTACACTCATCAGAGACTTAGCTCGAGAAAGTGAAGGATGATAATTCATGTAAGCTGGGGCTAAACCTGTTTGCCAGTCATTGCAATGTACAACGTGGGGTTTAAATAGAAATACATGATTCCCAAATAAGGCAGCGACCTTGGAAAGTGCTGCAAAACGCAGAGCATTGTCTGGCCATTCGTTACCCTGTTCATCCAAATAGGGACCTCCGTCTCGAACATATAAGCTTGGACAATCAATGACATAGACGGGATTCACTCCCCCTGGCATGATTCCAGCTAAGATTCGAACTGGAGTACTATTTGGGAACACTAGAATATTTTCATACACTTCTATTAACAGCAATTGATCGAGTACTGCAGGATAGCCTGGAATCAACAAGCGAACATCGACCCCTTGGGCAGCCAACGCCCTTGGCAAAGAGTAGCTGACATCAGCAAGTCCCCCTGTTTTGGACAGAGGATAGACTTCAGAAGTTGCAAATAAAACACGCAAAGTTGACATAAACCCATTATTCCCTTATTGATTGGCGCCCTTCACACGTCATCTGCACTGAGTTAAAGGGGAACTATTTTGTTTACCAGCAAGCCATAGAAACCACTTGATTTCAAATTCCCTTTTAAACCACTCATTTAAATACTGCAAAGGGTGCCTTGAAGTACTAAGCATTGGCTTAGCACTTGCCTTTAAACTCTTTGTAAGATAATACCTCCCAGAGGAGGCAAAGTTAAATTCAATGAATATTCTTTACCCATCCAAGCGACTTTTTCCGCCTCCATCGGCAAATTCCCAACATTGCTCCCTCCATAATAATGGGCATCAGAATTGAAGGCTTCTTGATAGTAACCAGGAGCACTCACCCCGATTCGGTAATCATGACGAGGTACTGGAGTGAAATTGAGAATCACGGTGACTTCTTCATTTTCTTCTCCATGACGCATGTAACTGATCACCGACTGGGCAGCATCATGGCAATCAATCCAAGCAAATCCTTTGGCCTCAAACTCATAACGGTGTAAAGCCGGAATGCTTTGATACAAACGATTGAGATCCCCAATGAGAGTTTGTATACCTGTATGTGCCGGTAAATTTAACAGGTCCCATTCTAAACTGCTTTCAAAATTCCATTCTCGACCCTGAGCAAATTCTCCTCCCATGAACAATAATTTTTTGCCCGGATAAGTCCACATGTAAGTGTATAAAAGACGCAAATTGGCAAACCGTTGCCAACAGTCTCCAGGCATTCTGTCCAATAGGGAACGTTTGCCATGCACCACTTCATCATGGGAAAAGGGCAGCAAAAAGTTCTCGGTAAACGCATAAAGCATGCCAAAGGTGAGGTGTTGGTGATGATGAAAACGATAGATGGGATCTTTAGACATATACTCCAAAGTGTCGTGCATCCAGCCCATGTTCCATTTCATACTAAAACCCAAACCACCCAACCAAGTGGGACGAGTAACTTGTGGCCAACTCGTTGATTCCTCAGCAATAATAAAGGTGCCAGGATGTTCAGCATGGGTCACCGCATTCAACTCTCGCAAGAAGGCAATGGCTTCCAAATTCTCATTCCCACCGTAAATGTTGGGCACCCATTCTCCCTGTTGACGAGAATAATCCAAATACAACATGGAAGCCACAGCATCCACTCGCAAACCATCGATATGGTATTCTGCCAACCAGAATAAGGCATTGGATAATAAGAAGTTTTTAACTTCATGGCGACCATAGTTGAATATCAAAGTGCCCCAATCTCGATGTTCTCCTTGTCGAGGATCAGCGTATTCATAAAGAGCAGTCCCATCAAACCAAGCCAAGCCATGAGCATCTTTGGGAAAGTGGCCGGGCACCCAATCCAAAATAACTCCAATCCCTTGCAAATGACAGTGATCCACAAAATAACGAAAATCGTCTGGAGAGCCATAACGACTGCTGGGAGCAAAATATCCAGTGACCTGGTAGCCCCAAGAAGCATCCAAAGGATGTTCAGCGACAGGCAACAATTCAATATGGGTAAATCCCAATTTTTTGACATAATCCACCAAGCGATGAGCCAATTCCCGATAATTCAGAAATCCGCCTCCTTCTGCCTGCTGCCAAGAGCCCAGATGGACTTCATAGATACCCATTGGAGAATGTAACCAATCCCGTTGTTGGCGAGCCGTGAGCCAAGTGCCATCTTGCCAAGTATGTTTAGGAGATTCAACCACATACGAAGAAGTTTGAGGACGCAATTCAAAACCGAATCCATAAGGATCGGTTTTCAGAAAAATTTGCCCACTGTCCCGACCGTGTATTTCAAATTTGTATAACTGATGAGCTCCCAAATGGGGAATAAACAGTTCCCAAACTCCACTGCCCCCTCTTGCCCTCATAGGATAACAACGCCCATCCCAACGATTAAACTCCCCTACTACGCTGACTCTTTGGGCATTGGGTGCCCATACCGCAAACAAGGTACCTTGAACTCCTTCAGTTTCCCAAAGATGAGCCCCCAAAAATCGGTAAGCGTGCCAATGTTTCCCCTCCCCAAACAAATGCAAATCCAAATCGCCTAATTGAGGATTAAAACAGTAAGGATCATAACCTGCTTGAACCCGTCCTTGCTCATCTTGCCATTCCAATTGATAACGATGGGGCACTTGTTTAGCAGGTCCTCGCCATTCAAACAAATCGGTATTGGGAACGCGTTCCAATGGCAAATGATGAGGCAAAAGTTTAACAGTTTGAGTTGCCGGTTTAAAAACTCGCACCACCACTTGATCATTCCCTTCAGGATGTCTACCTAACACACTGAATGGATCATGATGTCGAACTTCCAAAATTTTTTGTATATCTGTATGCACATTGGTCATAGATTTCATCCTCCTAAAATTAAGTCAAGGGTAAAATTAACTTCATGTATTTGTTATATTTTTTACCCATTCAAACTGCCGATTGGCGGCCAGTGCAGCTCCAATAATACCTGCTTTATTTTGCATCTTAGCAGGAACGATCTCTGCTCGGGACTTTAACAAATGTAAAAATTGGGTATGCTTGCGACTGACACCACCGCCAACGATAAACACATCTGGCCAAAATAAATTTTCCATACGAGCCAAGAATTGGTTAACTCGTTCCGTCCATTTTTTCCAATTCAAATTTTCCTTTTTACGAGCCCTGGCAGAGGTAAAACTCTCTGCCTCCCGACACAGAATTTCAAGATGACCAAACTCAGTATTAGGTAATAATTGTCCCTCGCTGAAAATAGCAGTCCCAATACCAGTCCCAAACGTCAACATAATCACCACTCCTTGGCGACCTCGACCCGCTCCCAACTCCATTTCCGCAATGCCAGCAGCATCCGCATCATTTAACAAAAATACCGGTGGATTCTCCAACTTGCTGGCAATCAAAGTCTCACCGTTGATCCCTATCCAACTTTTATCAAAATTGGCTGCCGTATGAATAACCCCTTTTTTAATCACTCCTGGAAAAGTACAACCGATGGGACCCTTCCAATTGAAGTAATTAACAATACTCGCAATAACCTCGCTGACCGAGTCCGGATCAGCCAACTCAGGAATTTCTACTCGATAACGCTCACTGCACAATTCCCCCAACTTGATATTGACCGGAGCCCCCTTAACTGCAGAGCCACCAATATCAATACCCAAAATCAATTCTGTACTCATATAAGGTTACCTCAATCCCAATTGTCTATCTATTTACCAGATGAACTTAACAGTATAACGCATCTATAAAATTTTCACCAGAAATTTGAAAGTTTATAGTACAATGAAATCTCAAAATACACCACCACTTTGGACAAAATAACCATGCTATATCTAAGATATTTTACTCAATTAGGGACACTGATTTTAATCCTGGCTTCAATAGCTTGCGGAGTCCCCAAAATAACTGAAGAAAATTATCAACGTATTCAAACTGGCATGACGATGGCGGAAGTTACCGCTATCTTGGGAGAACCAACTGACTCTAAAAGCGCAGGTATTGGCGATCTATCTGCCACAACAGCAAACTGGAAAGGTGAAATCACCATTCACCTCCAATTCCTAAACGGGAAGGTACGTTTAAAAAGCATGAACACCCCCTTAACCCTGCCCACCACCGAAAATGGCAAACCTCTGAAGCAGAATTAACGAACGCTATCTGAATTAGAACTGATGCTAAAATGTCAAAACCTGAACAACCCAAATTCTATCAACTCCCATCCAGCGCCCGTGCCAAATTCAACTCCAACAACCGTCTCAACACCTCTTCGTCACGCAAATCCACCGGCCACCCATAAGCTGTGGCCACCGCTTCATCCAACTGGCCATGGGCATGCACCAACCAAGAAGGCCTCTCATTATAAAGGCGAGTCAAAGTGCGCTTTTTCAAGCCCTCAACTGCCTGATTATCAACAGGAATTACACGATTTGGATAACCTGCAACGACCTCTGGAACCCATTTAACCCAATCTGTTGGATTCAACCACTTTTCCCGCAACTCATGCAAACATTGGGCAGCGGCGGCAATGGCTTGAGCCTGTGAATTATCGACATAATTTTTGGCTGAGAAACTGGGACTCAATCCTTCTGGAAAAGGAAAAGTCTCAAAAGTTGTGGTGGGAGTGTAACGGGGACGATCTTCCAAACTCGTTCCCAAACGTAATGACCATAACTCATGAAAACGAGAATGGAGAATACCAAAAAATGTATCATCCTCACGAGCAATTGCCACCACTGCACTGTCGGGCATAATTTGCCTGTCCATCCACACAAACAAACGATATTTGGCAACTCGAACAGTCCCAATATAACGACTCAACGAACTCAAAGCCTTGCGCAAAGCTGGACGAGACCCACCATGTAACCACCACTTTTTTTGTTGCCGAGACCCTGACCTTAACTGCTTTTGACTCGCTTGAACTTGGTTAATAAGATAAGCAAATGGCGCCACATACAAACTCGCCAACTCCTCACTCATAACCCCAAAATCAATGATCCAAGTATCTGAACAACGACCCGTAATATCCTTCCCATTCGCCCATGGCCGCAACACATCACTGTTGGGACGACCATTTGGATTCATCGGCAATACCAGCCAACGCCTTGCCAACTCCCCGGCAATTTCAAACGGACCCACCTTAGTAATTCCCTGAAAAGCCACTCCCCTATTCTCAGCTAACTTTTTAGCCAAGGTCAAATCCACAGTGGCGCTCAAATCAGAAAAAATTCTTGGCACCACCTGACCATTTAACCGGACCTCTTCATGTCGTTCCCCAAAACACACCAGAGACACCCGCACCGATGCCCCTTCATTAACCCATTCCTCATCACTCCAAGCCTCAAAAATCTGCCCAGTTTTCTGAATCTTATCCAATACCCGACGATTAATTCCCCCTCGAATAGAATTGGTAGCCACCAAACCCACCGCTTTAACCTGTTTATTTTCCAACATATTACGTGCCTTCTCAAACCAATAAGTCACCCAATCTGCCCCCCTTGGCACCCGGTCCCGGTACACACTGTACAAACGCTCCACATACGCTTTGCCCAACACCGCCAACATCCGTTTATTACCCAAAAATGGAGGATTGCCCACAATAAAATCAACACTTGGCCAGCTGGTCTCCAGTCCCTTTGAACTTAAAATGGCATCCTGTGTCAAAATCTGAAGCGGTGGAGATGGATAACTATTATATCGATAACCATGAGTCAACAACCATTGCAAATGCCCAATCCACACCGTGACCCTAGCCAATTCAGCCGCATAAGGATTCACCTCAATTCCCCACACATTATGGGGACCAGTATCAGTTTGAGTTCGAGACTGTTTACCTGATTCAGGAAACAAAAACTCAAATTCTAAACAAGCCTGATGTTCCAACTCTTGCAAACCCCGTAACGCCAGATACAAAAAATTCCCCGATCCACAAGCAGGATCCAATATCCGCACTTGGGCCAAACGACTTAAAAAATTATTGAAAATTTTGTGAGCTGCTCGCTCTTTATCCAGATTACGACTTGATTTTCCAAGCATTTTCGTAATCCGATCCTTTGTAGATTGCCAATCCATGCGCAACGGTTGCAACACCACCGGATCGATTAAGCGCAGGATAGATTCCGGATCCGTGTAATGGGCGCCCAACTGACTGCGTTTATCCTGATCCAAGCCCCGCTCAAACAAAGTGCCAAAAATCGACGGCTCAATGGCTTGCCAATCCTGATTGACCAATTTTAACAACAATTGAATATCTTCCTTCTCCAAGGGTAAACTGTTGACTTCTGCAAACAAGCCATTGTTAAAACGAGGGATTTTCATTGCTCCAAAGTACCCACCGCTGTGCATAGTTGTCAACAAACACTGCAAACGATCAGCGCATTGTTCAAAATCATGCTCACAAGCTGTTAAGATTGCTGTTAGCACAGCTTGTCCGTTGAATAAATTGGCATTTTCTGCAAATAGACAAAATAATAACTGACTCATAAAATGAGCCACTTGGGATGGAGAATAATTGCGTTCCCGTAATTGTTGAGCCAAGCCAGCCAGCTGCCCAGCAATCTCCCGGGTAACCACTGTCCGGGTGCGACCTGGTTTTAAGCGGTCTGGATCAGTAAAAACCCATTTTAACAATTGTCGCGAGTCTTGATGGATCAAGTCCGATAGGGAGATTTCATGAATTTCCTGCACTGTATTGGTAAAATTCGTATAAACTCGAATGGTTTTCATGTCTGAAACCACTAACAACGGTGGATTCTCTAAAGCCAAGGCATAACGTTGCAACTGTACAAAAGCCCGGTCCAAATCTTGGTATTGGCTCTTATATTCCCAAGCAAAACAATGACGCTTCCAAACATCAGCCCAACCATGCCCACCCCCCACTTTATTAATCCCCTTCTCAAAACAATAAGTAACAGCTTGGGGATCTGCTGAATTGGGACTGGGTTCATCCAACAGTCGACACAGATCCAAAAAATGCTCCTGAGACGCAGAACGTTCTTTGGCATGGGCAGACTGCCATTTGGTAATAAAATCTTGGGGAGTCATAGTTGGAGAATCGTGGGCAGTGGGAACAGGGGGAGATTATTCAAGGGAAATGGAGCAGGGGAATAAGGTAGAAAAAGGGGAACCCATGCCAAAATACATAAGTTCCCCCCTTTTTTAACAACGGTGATGCAAAAAACGGTTTTTAGCAACCGATGGGAATAAATTTAATTCCCAGTTCGATCAGTCAGTTGTCTCATTTGTAGATTCAGTTTCAACTTCACTTTCGGAGGAAACAGAATCATTTTTGGGAACAGAAACTGAAGAATCGTCAGGTGAAGTTGTGGCAGGCTGCCCCAATTCATCAGGCTCTTTATTTCCCTGCAAGGCATCCCAATTGACCACGGAACCGCCACTGCTATCTTGTGCAGGCTCAGCTTCTTTTTTAGCTTCAAGCAAATCGGCCTCTTTCTTCAACAAGGTGTTAAATTTGTATTGAGGCACTTCAAATGCCCAGCCTTGCCACCGACTCTGCAGGGTTTCAATTTCCTTTTTAACTTCTTCCTCAACTTTCAAGAAAGTAGTTGATTCAGAGTCATTATTTCCAGTCTCTTCTGTGGTTTTCTCAGCATCGGCTGCTGATTCTCCAGTTGAACTTGCTTTCTCGACCACAGGAATTGAAGCCACTGCCAACTTGGCAAATTGCTTACCATCTTGATGAGCTGCAACCAAAGTGACTTCCAGACCATCAAAACTGCTGAACACTGCTTTATAGGTTAAATTCTTTTCAAAATCAATTTGTTGCTCAGGTACCACGTCTGTTAAATTTAGACGTGACAGCATACCAGCCATCTGATTAAAATCATGAGGAGATATTTTGGGTTGCTGACCGGCTGGCACATTATTCAATTGATAGTCAGAATCTTTAACCGCTGGCTTACTGATGGAAAATTCATAACCATCGGCGTGAGTCACTTTCACCAAATGAATACGTTTTTGTTCAATGTCAACAATCACTTGCTCTAACCAATCTTTCGACGATTTGGCAATTGGGGACAATCCCATCGCCAACAAAGTTTGCTTCTCAGTGGGCTTACGTACATAAGCTTCATGCCTAGAAGAATCAACCTTAGCCGGTTGAGTATTTCCCACCAACAAATTGGCAATCACTTGATCAGGTCCCTTTTTCAAAGTCACCAAAACTGCAGTTGACCCTTTTTCAGTGACTTCATTCAGTCCCAACTTCTCATACAATTTGGGATTTGTGGTTTTTTCCTCTACAATTTGCAATTCACCCATGCCAATCAGTAAATCACGAACTTTTTCGAGATTGACTGCATAGCCTTGCTTCTCTTGCAAACCCCAATGCCCATCGCTTCGAGTTATTGTAAAACTTTGATCAGCAGTGACAATATTAATTTCAGTCACTTCATTCAGTTGCTTAAGTAACTCAGGGAACAAATATTGTTGTCCAGAGCTACTGCTCACTGGATGCTGTGGAGGCAACACCCACCACGTAATACCAATGATAACCAGTGTTATTGCCACAAGTTGAATAAGATGTTTACGTTTCATGCTCAAATCCTCATTAAAAACAATTCAGGACAAATTTCAAATCAAAATTGTATTCTCAACCCATCTGTTTATGAAAACCTGTCAAATATCGTATTTTGACAGGTTTAACTTAACATTCAAGTTGAGAAGTTAACTGACTGGTTTGATTTTGCGTTTGCGACGACCCCGATAAACGCTTAAACCAATGCCTCCAATACCGATCATCAAGGGCATCAGTCCAATATTGTAAAATTGGAGGTGCATCTCCAATCGTTCAATGTCTTTTTGCAATTCATGTTGAACTTGCCGTAACTCCTTGCGAATCTTGATTTTTTCTTCACGAAACCGCTCAATCTCTTGCTGTTGCTCAGCACTCAAGATAATGGCGTTGCCGGCTTGTTTTTGGGTCTGTAAACTCCGAATCTTTTGATCGGTCTCTTGCAATTTATCCAACAATTCCTTCTCTTTTTCATGAAAACGTTGCTCAGCCTGCTGTTTGATATCTTCCACCTTGGTGAATGGTCGAGCGAAATCTCCTCGATTTCGTACGCTAATCAAGTCTTGACTGCCACTTAAATTGTCCACTGCATTGTTGACAAAAGTTGCATTGGCTGCATGGGGAATGGCCAAACGTTGTCCCAAAAAATTTTGCACTTGCACCCAAAACCGATCTTCTAACAAATCAGTGTCAGCTACAATGACCAAGTTAATTGGCGCCTGGGATTCTGTCAAATGAGGCGCGGTAACTTCTTCAGTTGGTTTTTCCTCTTTTTTGGAATCTTGATCCTTATTTTCTTCTAACTTGGGTCGACCTTCGGGGAAAGCGGTGCCCACTTTGCCTGTAATCCGGGCTGCAACCACAAATTGTCCTTCCGGTTTGAAATTGCGAATCATTTCCTCTGGATCGGCAAAAAATCCCAATTGACTGCTGTCCACCAAAGCACCTTGATCACTGGTTTGGATAAGAGGGGTGAAAGCAATTTCACGATCCGCTTTTTTCTTAAGTGCCCCTGGAGATGCAAGGATTAAATTGCCAATTTTACCTGTAATAATGTCATTCTTGTCAAAATACTGTTCATCGGCAAAATTCATCCACACTGGATATTTGATAGCCTTGATTTTTCCACCTTTACGGGTTTGTACAGTTTGTGCCAAACTGAGGTCTCCGACCACTTTATTGGTTACCATCTCAATGCCCCAAGTTTCAAACAATTTGTTCAAATCCGAGTTGCGAGGCATTTGTAAGGACGCCATGGGATTTTGAGGATTGGGAGGAGGCTCATCGGCTTCTGAATAGGGGTCAACAAAGATCAGGGCTCGTCCCCCTTTCAGTACAAATTGATCGATGGCATACAAGGTTTTGTCAGCAAGTCCCTTGGGATGAACAATCATGAGCACATCAATTTCTTTAGGAATTTCAGCGACATCAGTGGCCACAGTTTTGATTTCAAAGGATTGACCTAAATGTTCTGCAACCATCCAGGAGGGCTGAGCTTCAGGATTGAAAGGAGAAGCAGCACCTCCTTGTAGAGGTAAGCTGCTCATGAGGCCTAAAATTTGTTGTTTTGGGTGGGCCAACCGATAAATCAATTGAGT
Source organism: Thiomargarita sp. (assembly GCA_020721005.1). Lineage (GTDB taxonomy): Bacteria > Pseudomonadota > Gammaproteobacteria > Beggiatoales > Beggiatoaceae > DYNP01. The sequence continues at coordinate 95,880 of DYNP01000004.1, read as the reverse complement.
GATGTCATATTCCAAAAATTCGGAACGACTGGGGGTAAAAAAGGCAATTTTTTCTTCATCATCAGTGGAGTTGGTCCCTACTAAACCGAAGTAGAAAGAGGTATTGCTTTCGTCAATGGGCACGCCTTGCAATCCATAACCTTCAGCACGGTCTTCTTCTTCAGAAAATGGTTCCGGATCGATGATCATCAGTTTTAGTTTATTGCCGGCCAATAGGCTGTATTTTTGCAATAATTCCTGCACTCGCACTGCATAGTTGCTGATACCCGGCAATTGGGTGACCAATTTTTGAGAGAGGTAGAAACGCAGGGTGATAGGTTCCTCAAGGGTGGTTAGGATGTTTTTAGAGCCTTGGGACAGGGTGTAAAGTTGGTTCTCAGTAAGATCCAATTGGGCCGTTTTCAACAGGGTGTTGCTGAGAATGTTGAGGGTTAAAAATAAGGCTAAGGCAGCCAATAAACCGGTGGTCGTAAGTAATTTGGTGTTCATGATACAATATACCTCGTTTTAATCCGCTTTTTTCATTTCAATCAAAATAGCCGTGGCAAATAGCCAAAAGGCCATTAAACTGAAGAAATAGATCAGGTCACGCAGGTCAATGACCCCTTTGCTGATGGCGTTGAAATGGGTCAAAAAGCTGAAGGAGCTGATGGTGTTGACGATCAGTTGAGGAGCCCACCCTTTAAAAAAGTCCAACACCAGGGGAAAACCGCTGAGAATGAAGGCCAAACATACAACAACTGTGATGACAAAGGCGATGACTTGGTTTTTGGTCAGGGCAGAAATGCAAGAGCCAATGGATAAAAATGCTCCTGCCATGAGTAAACTGCCAATATAACCGGCTAAGATGACAAAATTGTCTGGATTGCCTAAATAATTGACTGTTATCCACATGGGGAAGGTTAAGCCAAGGGCAATGGCAGTGAATGCCCAAGTGGCTAGAAATTTGCCCAACACGGCTTCAGTTACGGTAACTGGTAGAGTCATCAACAGTTCAATGGTGCCACTTTTGCGTTCCTCTGCCCATAGTCGCATGGCAAGGGCCGGGATGAGGAAGAGGTAAAGCCAGGGGTGGAAGTTAAAGAAAGGGAGTAAATCGGCTTGACCACGGCTGAAAAAGTTGCCGAGATAAAAGGTGAAAATACCGCTCAAAAACAGGAAGATAACAATAAAAACATAGGCAATGGGGGTGGCAAAGTAACTGGCTAATTCACGTTTAAAAATTATCCAAGTTGATCGCATTGAAAATAACTCCTCTTTTTCAAAAATTCCCTATAGGTATTGGGGTGGGGCTTGGAGGTAAGCTCTTAAACAATGGAGTTTAATGAGCTGTGGTGATAGTCCTAAATACTTCATCTAAATGACCGGTGTCGAGATGTAATTCTTCCACTTTCCAATTGCGTTCCCGAGCATGTTGGCTGATCTCGGCAATGATTGGAGATTTATTTTTGGGGAAGAGTTGGTAGGTTAATAAAGATGGGCTTTCTTCTAGGGTTTCGAGTTTGGCAACTTGAGGCAGGTTGAGCAGTTGTTTGCGAATTTCTGGAGCTTGTTGTTGAGGTGCTCTGAGGCTGATGGTGACTGCATTGTAATAAAGGGAACGGCTTTCCAGTTCCGAGGGAGTGCCATCGGCCACCAGTCGACCATTGGCGATGATGATGGCTCGACTGCATACCGCATGGACTTCTTCCAAGATATGGGTGGAGAGAATAATGACTTTTTCTTTAGCCATATCCGAAATAAGAGTGCGAACTTCGTGTTTCTGGTTGGGGTCGAGTCCGTCTGTAGGTTCGTCTAAAATCAAGACTTCTGGATCATGGAGAATGGCTTGAGCCAGTCCCACTCGTCGTTTAAATCCCTTTGAAAGAGTATCTATGGGTTGATCCAAAACGCTTTCCAAGTTGACTCGTTGAATGATTTCATCCAGGCGTTTGCGTTTGTTTAACCCTTGGAGCCCGCGGATTTGGGCGATGAAATCTAAAAATTGGGCGGAGGTCATGTCTGGGTAGGTGGGTGCACCTTCTGGGAGATAACCAATTCGTCTTTTAGCAGATAAAGGACTTTGTAGGATATCATGCCCCGCCACTTTAACGGTCCCTGAAGTGGGGGTTAAAAAGCCGGTGATCATTTTCATGGTGGTGGATTTTCCTGCGCCATTGGGTCCTAAAAAGCCCAATATTTCGCCTTGGGTCACCTGAAAACTGATGTTGTCAACCGCCACTAATGATCCAAAGTGTTTACATAGATTTTGAATTTCAACCATGGTTTCCATAAGTGTGATAACCGTATGTAAGTGAAGACATTTTCGAGTTTCAAATGGTCTTCAGTGTCAAGGTAACTAACGACATGTAGGGGAATAATTCACCTGTTAAAGTTCAGGGGAATTATGAGTTTAGCAGTGGATAATGGGGGTAAGTGGGTTAGATTTCAAGTTTATTGACAGTGTCGGATTGAATTTAGATTTTTTCTTTGGGTCCGCCTTGTTTGTTGTCTGCATCAGAATGTGCAAAATGACAGAATTTCCAGAATATAATTAGGAGTAATTTATTGTAGTTGAAGTATTATTCTGAAAATTTTGAAGGTTTTGATTCAGGCAGTACAGGATTCACATATCAGTTCGAGAGATCAGCCAATGTGTGTATTTCCGCCCAGGTATCCTTGAAGGACAGAGGGGATAAAAATACGCCCGTTTTCATCTTGGTAGTTTTCCAGGAGGGCAACCAGAGTGCGACCTACTGCCAAACTTGAGCCGTTTAGAGTATGTAGTAGATTGATTTTTTGAGTACGAGTTTCTCGCCATCGGGCTTTCATTCGACGGGCTTGAAAGGCTTCAAAATTGCTGCAAGAGGAGATTTCACGATATTTTTGTTGGGCGGGCAACCAGACTTCTAAGTCGTAGGTTTTGGCGGAGGAGAAGCCCAAATCTGCAGTACACAAGCTGACTACTCTATAAGGTAGTTCTAAACGTTGGAGGACAGTTTCTGCATGTTGAGTCAGTTCTTCAAGGGCGTTGTAAGACTCAGAGGGTTTAACCAGTTGTACCAATTCAACTTTTTCAAATTGATGTTGACGAATCATACCGCGGGTGTCTTTGCCATAATTACCTGCTTCACTCCGGAAACAAGGGGTATGAGCCACGAATTTGGTAGGTAGATTTTCTTCTGCCCAAATGACTTCTCTGGCAATGTTGGTGACTGGCACTTCAGCAGTGGGAATCAGGTAGTAGTTTTGACTGGGAATATGGAAAAGGTCTTCGGCAAATTTGGGCAGTTGACCGGTACCCAGCAAACTGTCTTGGTTGACTAAATAGGGAACATAAACTTCTGTATAACCATGGTGTTGAGTATGTAGGTCCAGCATGAATTGGATGAGGGCTCTGTGCAGACGGGCCAATTCTCCACGGAGAATGACAAAACGAGTGCCAGTGATTTTAGTCGCGGTCTCAAAGTCTAAGCCATTGAGTTGAGTGCCCAAATCCACATGATCCTTTGGGCTAAAGGAGAAAGTGGGTATGGTTCCCCAGCGGCGAATTTCCTGATTGTCAGTTTCTCCCTGTCCAATGGGAACGGTTTCATGAGGTAGGTTGGGCATGCCCATGAGGATTTGATTAAGTTGAGTTTGAATATTGGCTAAAGCGGTCTCATTGGCTTTGAGTTGTTCCCCAAGTTCTGCGACTTCTGCCAATAGGGGAGAAATATCGACACCTTTGGATTTGGCTTGACCAATGCTTTTTGAGCGTTGATTGCGTTCATTTTGAAGGCGCTCAGTCTCAATTTGTTGTTGTTTACGGGCTGTTTCTAATTGGGCCAATTGCTCTTGTTCAACGGTGAATCCTCTGAGCGCTAATTTTTCAGTAATTTCAGGCAGTTGTTGGCGAATCAGTTGGGGATCAAGCATGATGTTGGTGGTCCTGAATGTGATCGATGATAAAAGAGTAAATTTTTAAGATAGTCGGGTTAACAGGGAAAACAGGGCGGTCATTTGGTTTTAGAAAGTCATTTGAAAGCAATAATTGCATCTTGTTTGCGATAGTGGACAGTGGAGATAGAGAGTCCATGTTGTTGAAATAAATTATAAATATACTGTTCCCGATAGGAAATGGCGTCGGTGGGTCTTTCCAAATTGAGCAGGCGGTAATGACCGAAATCGTATTTAAAATCGAGGCCACTGCGAGAATATTGCTGTTGGTCGTTAAAGAGGAAAAAACTATTGTAACAACGGCCTTTGGGCTTAAGCACACGTTTGATTTCAGCAAGATAGTGTTCCACATCAGGGGGTAACAAATGAGTGAAAATAGAGGTTAGGAACACAAAATCAAAGTGGTCATTGGGATAGGGGAATGGGATTTCGTGAGCGGCTAACTGTCCTTTTGGGTGATAGGTAGGATTGTAGATATCCAACAGTTTAAATTGAAAGTGAGGATATTGAGGAGAAATGTGTTGGCAACACCAGTCAATACTGTTGGGAATGATGTCAAAACCTTCATATCGTCCTGTTTTTAAATAGGAAGTTAGAGGGATGGCAATGCGCCCAACTCCACAGCCCACATCTAAAATTGTTTCAGAAGGTTTTAGGTTACATTCTCGCACAAACCGGCTAACTGCCAATTTACCCACTGCTTTAAAATGGGCACGATCAGGCATGCCGACCGAGGCGCGTTGGTCAGCGGGAGGAATTAGAGTGTCGTCATAATCAAGTATTTTATCCCAGTCCCATCCTAATTTTAGGACCCATCTGGCTAGCATGTGAGAAGTCCTGTCAAATAGTTAAGTGTTTGAGGAACAATATGAATTAATGTGGGGCGGTTTTTGTAATTTGGCATGGTTGAGTGTTAGGCATTTTTAAAGTTTAGGGGTTGTTTTGGATAAGATTGCACGTAATTCTGCAAGTAATTCTTCTCGAGAATAGGCACCTTTTTGGAAGATGTTGTTCACTTGATGGCTTAACCAAGTGCGGTCTTCAGTGGTGATGTCCTTGGCAGTAAGCACAACTACTGGAATTTGGGATTGTGTTTTATGTTGGCGCAAATGAACAATGAATTCAAAGCCATCCATTTCTGGCATCATCAGGTCTAATAAGATGAGGTCGGGACTGTGGGTTTCCAGCAGCCGCAAGGCAACTTCTCCATTTTCTGCTTCGATCACTTGCCAACCCATTTTGTGTAGCATGCGAACCATCATTTCTCGAGTGGTGTTGTCGTCTTCCACGATCATGATTTTGCGAGGGGCAGTTTCAGATCGATATTTGCGCAATACTTTGGTCAATTGGTCCCGAGTGACTGGTTTGGTGAGAAATTCTGCTGCTCCCAATGAGTATCCAATGTCTTTGTCTTCTACCATGGTGAGTACGATGACGGGAATATGAGCTAAATCTGGGTCGGCTTTCAGTTGAGACAGGACTTCCCAACCGTCCATGCCAGGCATCATTACGTCTAAAGTGATGGCGTTGGGGCGCAATTTTTTGGCTAAGGCGAGTCCCTCTTTGCCATTGTCAGCCAGAGCCACTTGATAGCCAATTTTGCTAAGGTAGGCTTGTAACAGGTTACGCACGACATCGTCATCATCAATCACTAAGACAATGCCACTTTCTGCAGGCAAACTGGGTTTTCTTATTGATTTTTCAAAGGTTTCTTGAGGGGAAATTGTCAATTCAGTGGGTAAATATACAATGAAATGACTGCCTTTTCCAAATTGACTGGTGACTTCGATGCGACCCCCCAACATTTCCGTAAAGTATTTGGTGATGGCCAGTCCTAAACCACTGCCTCCATATTTGCGTTGGGTAGAGGGATCGGCTTGGGCAAATACTTGAAATAGGCAGTCTTGTTGTTCTTGAGTCATGCCAATCCCTTCATCTTCCACTCCCAACATGATGCATTCTTGGTTATCCCGGGTTTCTCTGCGAATGTGAAGAGTAATTTGTCCATTTTCGGTAAATTTTGAAGCATTGCTGAGCAGATTTAATAAAATTTGTTTTACTTTAACTGTGTCTGATTTCATTTGACCCAATTGGTCGTCTTGATAGTCTTTGATCAGGGTATTGACTCTGTTTTCTATCAGGGGTTGAATGGTGTTGATTACTTGTTGAATGATTTCTTTTAAGTCGAAAGATTCAACATAGAGTTCCATTTTGCCAGCTTCAATTTTGGAAATATCGAGAATGCCATCCAACAGGCCGAGTAAATGTTTGGCTGAGGTGTGAATGTTACGAACATCTCTTAGTAAATCAAGGCGTTTGCATTCTTTGACTTCATCTTCTAGGATTTCGCTGTAGCCCACGATGGTGTTAATGGGAGTGCGCAATTCATGACTCATATTGGCTAAAAATTGAGTTTTGGCCCGATTGGCTTCTTCTGCTTTATGAATGGTTTGTTGCAATTCTTTGGCATGTAATTTTTGAGAGGTGATGTTTTCAACCACTGACCAAACATAGCGTAAATTGGCCTTTTCGAGAATTAGAAGGGTAACTTTGACGGGAATAGGATAACCGTCTTTATGGCAGTATTCTTGTTCAAGAGGACCATAACGTTCTCCAGCCGCCAGAGTTTTGAGTTGGGTTTGGAAACGTTCTTTTTCAGATATGATGTGTTGCCAATAATTTAAGGCGCTTATTTCCTTGGAGGAACGACCAAGAATATGAGCAAAAGTCAGGTTGCCTTCCTGTAATTGTCCATCACTCAATCGCCACAGGACGAGACCGATGGGGGCAGTGTTGAGTAAAGTTTGAGCTTCTTGTCGAGTGTCTTGAAGAATTTGTAGAGTTTGTTGAAATTTATTTTGGGTTTGATTTAATTGTTGGGCAATTTGAGAAAATTCGTCTTGATGATGAGGTGGACGATCCAGCAGGCAGAGTTTATCCAGTTGCTTAAAGTCCAATTGTTGAAGATGAGTAGACAGTTTTTGTAAGTGGGGGATAATTTGTTTTTGAAACCACCAGAATACAAATAGAGCGATGAGCAACAAATTGAGAATGTTGGTAGTGGAGTTGATCACAAAGTTTTGAAGGAAATGAGGGGAGTTTGGAATGTCATGTAGACTGACTTGTAAGGTTCCCAAATAAGTTTGAGAGAACATTGGGTATTGGTAAGTGATTGATTCTTCAGCAAAAGATAGGGTACCAGAATTGAAAAGGAGTTGATTATTTTTGGTAATGGTGGCTTGTTGAATATTGGGAATTCGAGTCATTTCTTCCAAGATGAGTTGGATTTGTTGAGCATTGGGAGTGGGATTTTTAAGTTGTTGATTAATAATAGGTAAATAGTGGGTTTGAAGGGTGTTGCTGAGAGATTGAAATGAGTATTGGACAATTTGATGATGGAAATAAAGTTGGGCCAAAGTTGCCAATAGGGTGGTTAAGCTGCTAACCACTAGGAAGAAAAGAAGGAAGCGAAAGGTAAGGCTATTCTTAAGTATTGAGTTGTTCAAGGAAGGTTTCATCCGAAAAGTAATTTTGGTTAGGATATTGGTGCAGTTAACTGCCTGATAAATATGAAATTTATTGTGATGACATGTTGTGGCTGGCAGGTTTGGATTTTAGGGTGTATACCGTGTTGTCTAACCAGGTGGTTTTTAATAGAATAACTAAAAAGGCGGTGACAGTGATCAGGCTTAAGCTCAGTCCGAGCAATAGGCCATAACTGAAACGATTTCCTCCCCCGCGTAGACGAAAGGCTCGGTTCCTTGATTTTTCTAGGGATTTTTGTTTTTCTAGGGTAGTTTCCAATTGTTGTTTGAGGGAATTGATGGTTTTTTCGTCTTCATAGCGGGTCATGTTGAATTCTTGTTTGAGAACTTCATATCTGGCTTCTTTTTGTAAGAGTTGTTCATTGAGACTTTCGACTTGTTTTTGGAGTTGTTGGTGATAGAGTGAGCTTTGTTGGGCTACGGAAATGGCATGTTGTTCGGCTTCTTCTTTTAGGTGGACCAGTTGTTGTTTGACTTTGGAGAATTTTTTGAGTTGCTCTTTGGTTTTTTGTTGGGAATTTTCAATAAGGTGGATACGATCTTCGACTGAAAGACGAGTTTTTGAAGGTTCTGGGGATGATTTATTGTCTTCATTGGAATGTTTATTGTCCGCAGGTTCAGAGGATTTGGGTTTGGGTTTGGCATGAGGGGGGTCCAATTGGGCAATTTTTTTACGTAATTCTTTGATTTGTTGGAATATTTTTTCGGATTCGGCAATTTTGTAAATGCTTTCTTCGGGAGTATTGGCCTGGGTGGCTTCAGCCTGCAATTGGTTGTATTGTTTGACCAATTGTTGGTGTTTGGCTTTAATTTCTGCAATAAGAGACATAGTGTGAGCCTTGGTTGGAGGGGTTGGGTCATGTTTATTAGACCTCTTGCAAAAGTATGCGATCACGAAAAAATGAGAGTTGCCCCTCAGTTAAGATACGTTGGAGTGGAGGCCCTTGGAGTGGAGTCCTGAAGTGGAATCCTGGAGTGGAGGCTTTAGCCGGCCAGCGGTAGGTCCTTGCAATTTGTGTATGTGGGGGGATGCCTACGGCTAACCGGCTAAAGCCTCCACTCCAAGGGCCTCTACTCCGGCTAAAGCCTATATTCCAACGTATTTTTTAGAGCCTCTCCTAAATATTCAAGTTTTGGGGACAAGTCAGTCTGGTAGGATGAGTTTTCCGTTGGTTAGGCTATTTTCTCATTCCCACGCAGAACATGGGAACGAGATAAGTTATTGCGTAACATCAGATTCTAATTTTGGAGTGGGGTGGTCTAATGTCTGAAATGACGCATACCCGTAAAAACCATGGCCATGCCGTGTTCATTGGCGGCGGCAATGACTTCATTGTCTCGCATAGATCCGCCAGGTTGGATGACTGCGGTGATGCCCACTTGGAAGGCAGCATCAATGCCGTCTCGGAAGGGAAAGAAGGCGTCGGAGGCCATGACTGCGCTTTGGATGGAGAGTTTTTCTTCTTCTGCTTTGATGGCGGCAATTTTGGCACTGTAGACGCGGCTCATTTGGCCGGCGCCGATGCCAAGTGTCATTTGGTTTTTGCAGTAGACAATGGCATTGGATTTGACAAATTTGACGACTTGCCAGGCAAAAAGTAGGTCTTTGAGTTCTGCTTCAGTAGGAGTACGTTGGGTGACGGTGGTCAGGTCGTTGATTGTGATGAGACCGTTATCGCGTTCTTGAATCAACAGTCCCCCGGTAACTCGTTTGAAATCATAGCCTGTTGTTGTGGATTGGGTCCAGAATCCGCAGGCTAGTACTCGTATACTTGGTTTGGCAGCGAGTAGGGTTAAAGCATCGTTGTCGATTTCTGGGGCAATGATGACTTCGGCAAATTGTTTTTCAATGAGGGTGGCAGCAGTGGCTTTGTCTAAGGGTCGATTGAAGGCAATGATGCCTCCAAATGCAGAGGTTGGATCGGTTTGAAAGGCGCGTTGATAGGCTTCTTGAATTGTAGTTCCTAAAGCAACTCCGCAGGGGTTGGCATGTTTGACAATGACGCAGGCAGGATCGGTGAAGGTTTTGACGCATTCCAAGGCGGCATCGGCATCAGCGACGTTGTTATAGGAGAGTTCTTTGCCTTGCAGTTGCTTAGATGTAGTAACGCTGATGGGAAGATTGGCTAATTCTTGATAAAAAGCGGCTTTTTGGTGTGGATTTTCCCCATAGCGCATGGATTGTTTTTTTTGGAAAGAGAAGGTTAAAAAGTCTGGAAAGGAGGCGTCTTGAGGAGTGTCTATGCCGCCGAGATAGTTGGCAATCAAACTGTCGTATTTTGCCGTGTGTGCAAATACTTTTTGAGCCAGTTTAAAGCGGGTAGCCGCAGGAATAGTACCTTGATGAGTGGTCATTTCAGCGAGGATAAGGGGGTAGTCTTGGGGGTCGACGATTGCAGTTACTGCAGAATAATTTTTAGCTGCAGAGCGTAGCATGGCTGGGCCTCCAATGTCAATGTTTTCAATGGCCAAAGTGAGGTCGCAGTCCGGATGTTGAATGGTTTTCTCAAAGGGGTATAAGTTGACGACCAAGAGGTCAATGGGTAGGATGTGATGGGCGGCCATCACTGCTTCATCTAACCCGCGTCTTCCCAGCAGTCCCCCATGTATTTTAGGATGTAAAGTTTTGACCCGACCCGCCATCATTTCTGGAAATCCAGTATAATCAGCCACTTCAGTGACTGTAATGCCTTCTTTGGTCAACAGTTGGGCGGTGCCCCCGGTGGATAAAATTTCTATCCCTAATTGGGAGAGTTGTTGGGCGAAAGCAATGAGTCCAGTTTTGTCTGAAACACTGATCAAAGCTCTTTGAATGTGTGACATGAGATGATTCCTTGTCGGAAAGGTTATTTTATGATATATAGGGGCTGATTTTGAAAGACAACGATCGGGTGAATCTAAGGTATAAATTTATATTATGGGGAGTTAAAAATGGCTTGTGATCCTTCAACATTGATTGAGCCAGTTAGAGCACTTGCCGAACAGGCCGGCAAACGCATTATGGAGGTTTATGCCACTGATTTTGATGTGGAGCATAAGGATGACAAAACACCATTAACCAAGGCGGATATGGCCGCACATCACACTATTATTCAAGGGTTAACTGAGCTGACTCCCACCTGGCCAATTTTATCTGAGGAGTCGGCCAAAATTCCTTTTGCAGAGCGGACCCAGTGGAATTGTTATTGGTTGGTCGATCCTTTGGATGGTACTCGGGAATTTATCAAGCGCAATGGAGAATTTACTGTCAATATTGCGCTCATTTATGAACATAAACCTATTCTTGGAGTGGTTTATGTGCCAGTCACTGAAGTCAGTTACTTTGCCTATTTGGGAGGAGGTGCTTTTAAAAGCGCCCCCGGGCAAACTGCTCAACTTATCAAAGTACGTCCTTGTCCTGAACAACATTTGATTGTGGTGGGCAGTCGTTCTCATGCCAATCCCACTTTACAAAAATTCACCGATTCCCTAAACTTACCTTTTGAATTGGTCAGCATTGGCAGCTCTTTAAAATCCTGCTGGGTGGCAGAAGGAAAAGCCGATATTTATCCCCGCTTTGGACCCACCTCAGAATGGGACACCGCTGCTGCCCAATGTGTGGTTGAACAAGCCGGTGGATACCTGACCGACATGCAACTTGAGGCTTTGCGCTACAACACCAAAGATTCCCTGTTAAATCCCTATTTTGTCGTGTTTGGTGATCCCAATAAAAATTGGCAGGCTCACCTTTCCCAGATATAAAACTTTTCCCTTCAATAGAGAATGAGACCACTCATGGACAAATCGGGAAGGGAATTTCTGACCAGGAAACTCTATGAAATTCATTCATGCCGCCGACATCCACCTAGATAGCCCATTGCGTGGTCTAGCCCGTTATGAGGGCGCTCCAGTTCAACAAATTCGGCAAGCAACCCGTCAAGCCCTCATGAATCTGGTGGAACAAGCCCGTCTAGAAGCCGTTGACTTCATCCTATTGGCTGGTGATCTATACGATGGTGACTGGAAGGATTATAATACCGGCTTATTCTTCAACGAACAAATGACTCGACTTTCCGAAGTCAATATACCTGTTTTCATGGTACTTGGCAATCATGACGCCACTAACAGCATGACTCGAGCCCTGCGCTTGCCCAGCAATGTCACGCAATTAGACAGTCAACGCCCCCAAACCGTCTGTTTGGAACAACTCGGAGTCGCCATTCACGGACAAAGTTTCGCTTCCCGCAGTGTTTCCGAAGACCTCAGTCAACACTATCCTCCTGCTTTAAAAGGATATTATAACATTGGACTACTGCACACTTCCCTCACGGGATCACAGCACCATGCCACCTATGCCCCTTGTCGACTTGAAAGTTTACTGGCCCACGGGTATGACTACTGGGCACTGGGACATATTCACCAACAAAACATCCTACACAAAGATCCATGGATAGTCTTCCCGGGCAATTTACAAGGCCGACACATTCGAGAAACTGGTCCCAAAGGCTGTCTACTGGTCCACGTGGATCCTGCCCAACGCACCACAGTGAGCCCACTTAACCTAGATGTATTGCGTTGGGAAACCTGTCATCTCAATCTCAACACCTTAACCAATCTGGATGAACTGCTGGATGAAATCAGCAAAACTGTCACCGCCCAAACCCAACAAGCTGAGGGGCGACCCCTGGCTTTGCGACTCATTTTAGAAGGTAACAGTCCCTTACATCATCCTTTACATCAACACTCTACCCGTTGGTTAAATGAAATTCGGGCAGTCAGCACCGAGGCTGGAACTGGCAGCGTGTGGATTGAAAAAATCATCCCACTGACCACAGCCCCGGTCTCTCTCCTTGAAAAGAAGAAGTTAAACCTCCCCCTGCCCCTCCTTGGTAAGGAGGGGGGAACAGAGAATCCTGCCCAAGTTCCCCTTGGACCTTTAGAGGAATTGTTAAACCTATTTGAAACCCTATCTCAAGATGAACAAACACTGCACAACCTGGGTGGAGAATTTCAAACCTTGAAAATGGCCTTGCCTTACGAAATTCAACAAGGAGAATGGGGAGAAGGTCTAGACCCGGACAATATAGAAACCGTGAAACGAGCCTTGGAAGGCGCCAAAGCGCTCCTCCTTGCTCGCCTTACAATGCCTAACTGACCGCCTCAATGATGGATAATACAGCACCCTCCTGAGTTCGCAGAGTCTCATTCCCAACCTCACTGACTGGCAACACCGCCAACATCAAACAACCGCCTCTGGGATCGGATTGCACATTGACCACTTTCCCCACCGCTTCCTGTTGAATATTATACAAATCTTCCCCAACCTTGAATAAACGAGCAATCGACACCGTTGCCAAATACAAACGTCTTTTTGGAGTGCCCAAATGTTGAGTTCTCGCCACCACCTCTTGCCCACTATAACATCCCTTCGTAAAACTAACCCCTGGTAACTGCTCATAATTGAGCATTTGTGGCACAAATTCCTCGGACACTTCTGGTAAAACGGTGGGCAATCGAGCCGCAATATCCAATAATTCCCAAGCCTTGGCACTCACCACCTGTGCCAAATTTGCCAAATCAGACCACAACTTTGACAACACTTCCACCGAAGAGCTTCCCACCCAATAACGATGGGCAGCCACTTTTAACACGGTGATGCCCGCCACCGTTAAACTGTCATGAATTTCAGCAGGAGGCGCACAACCCCAACCGTTTTCCAACCCCTGAGCACTGTGGGGACCACTGAAGCCAAACTGGGGCAATTCAAGAGCAGCTAAATTGACTGCAGAGCGTAATTTGTACAAAGATAACCGTTTCAATAAAGCTGCCACCTGAATTTGAGGCAATAACAAATAATAATTCCCATCTCGCTTAAACAATCGGAATGTGAATAACACTCGCCCCTTAGAATTGCACCATGCACTTAATTGGGACCGAGTTTCTGTAACTTGGCGCACATCATTGGTAAACTGACCCTGCAAAAAAGACAAGGCCTCCGCACCACTGACCTCTATCAGTCCCAAATTCGGCAAAGGCAGCAACAAATCTGCGGTTAAAAAAGTTTCGGGAATTGGATTTTCTGAATATTGAGTTAGAAACGTGGACCACGGCATAACAATTCCTCATTAAATTGGGGGAGCAACTACTTTGATAACATAACCTATTCTGCTTCGAGAATTCTTTTCAAACGTGGAATAGCTTGGGCTCGGTCGGAAATCAAATTATAAGCACTTTTGGCAGAAAAATTCACCTCAAAACCGGTACTGAAATCACTCAATCTCAAATTCCCATTGACCTGAATGGGCGCTGGATCACGCAGCACCAAATAGGCACCACAAGCTTCCCCAACATCACAAATATAGCCATCATTATTAAAATCCGTTCCCGCCACCACCAAATAACTTCCCGCCTGTACGCCATCAAAACGATACTCATAACCGCCATTGCGTGCAGTGGTCTGAACCTGTTGTAACACTTCCCAAGCCTCTGACGGCTCTGGTTTCACCAATAAAATATAATGTAAACCCGCATCTCCAGTCATATTTGGATCGCCAACTTGCAAAATAACTGGAATGTTCACCGTATTGCTATTGCTGACAATAGTAATGGTGGCATTAAAAGTTCCCATGCCCAATTGACTGCGATCAATTCGCACCGTGTAACTGCCCAATCCTTGACCTTGAATTGTGAGAAAACCTTGGGAATTCTCCGTGACATTCTCGATCTGTAAATCTCCCCCTCCCCCGTTATTCACATTCAAAGTCAATGCCTGAGTGCTCAACCCAAAATTAAGAGACATGGGACTGACCACCAATCTGGGCTGAGGGGCTGCTGCCTGTCCACCGCTGGCTTCAATCGCCGCCAATACAGCCCTACGAGCATCCATTAAACCATAACCAAATTGATCATCTCGACCTCCAGGTCCCAAATCTTCAGTAGCCGATCCAGATTGAATTAAACTGTCGGCAATTTGAGGAGTTAATTTGGGATATGCCGCTTTCATCAAGGCCAACACTCCAGCCACATGGGGAGAGGCCATAGAAGTGCCCACTGAAGAGGAAAAAGTGAATTCAATCTTGATCTTACCATTGGTCTCAGTAACTTCGCTACCTACGGTGCTGAGAATACCATCTGGCATGCCATCGCCATTAATATCGGGAGTATTATCTCCTCCGGGGGCCGCCACATCGACCAAGGGACCATAGTTAGAGTAACTGACTCGCTGCTTATTCATATCCACCCCACTGACTGAAATCACCCCATCCAAAGAAGCCGGATAAATCAAGGTCCCAGTCCCATCGTTACCCGCTGCAGCCACGACCATAACGCCTGCCCGTCTGACTTCATAAATCAATTCTTGAAATCCCATAGAAATGTCCGGTCCCCCCAGACTTAAATTAATAATATCAGCCTTTTGAGCGGGCATGAAACCAGCATCATTGGCTAAACCGGCAGCAAAACGAATCGCTTGCTCAATATCATAATCGCTACCAGCTCCTCCCTTTCCCAACACTCGCAATGGCATCACCTTGGTCTGCCAACCTATGCCAGCAATACCTGCCCGATTATTGGTGCGCCCGGCAATAATGCCAGCGACATGACTGCCGTGAAAACTACTGCCATTGGGACTTTGGTCGCCAGGATCGTTGGGGGAACTGTCTATTCCATCCCCATCCAATGATATTCGTAAATTTCGAATAAAATCATATCCCGATACCAATTTTCCTTGCAAATCAGGATGATCCAAGAGTACTCCAGTGTCAACCACCGCCACAACAACTGAACTGTCTCCGGTGGTCATATCCCAAGCTTGCGGCATATTCATCAGCGATAAATTCCATTGATAAGGGTAAAAAGTATCATTGGGAATAGATTGTTTGTTCAAGATATAATTGGGACTGACTTCCATAAACTGATCTTCATGACGCAACTTCTTAATTGCCAACAAAGTTTCATATTTAGATTGCAGTTCAGGGGTTGCAAAAATCAGCTCTTCGGCAGTGGACAGCAAACGACTGTTCCCAGGTTCTAAGGTCAACAACATACGTCTTGAGCTATCAGGAGATTCAGTTTGTAAACCCAAGGAGGAGAGTAAACTTTGCGATTGTAGAACATGATCCGGATGGAGGCGGGCAATCATTTCATAGGGGGTAAATTCTGAACTCAGTACCAAAGCATTGGCTGTGGACTGATTGTTAACTTGGGTATTTTGACCAATGGTGAGAATGTAATTGGATCCGCCTAAAAAGGCATTCACCCGTATGAAATAACGGCCATCTCGAGGAACAATAAGAGTCTCAGTGGCACCTTCACTCACTGAGGCATTGAGAATTTGACCTTGCGGGTTAAATAAAGCCAAATCCAAGTCATTGCCCGCCAAGTTTTCTTGAGCCACAAATAAGTGAATCACTTGATGGGTTCGCAAATCAGCAACAAATACATCATTGATGTCCCCAATTTGTTTGGAACGACCTTGTGGGCCTGCACCGGGTTGATTCACATAGCCCCCCAAAATGACCGGATTGGGGATTGATTGGGCAGTTTCTAGGGAATTGTTGTTGGACAACGCTGGAGATTTTGGATCGTTGACATCGTTATCCTTGGCAGTATTGCCAGAAGTCAGCATGCGACCAGTGACTGCAAAGGCGCCCTGAATGGAGCCTTCTCCGGTAGAAGTGGCAGTCGTGTTCTCATCATCGTTACTACAAGCAGTGATTAAACTTAATGAGAGTAGTAAGAATAAAGTCAAATAGTTATGCATAAAAAGTCCACTTAAAAATTGAAGGGGGATAACAAATTTTTATTACTAACAGTTACTTAGACACCTTTGCAAGACTAGACCTCTTGCAAAAGTATGCGATCATGAA
This sequence comes from Thiomargarita sp., assembly GCA_020721005.1. Classification (GTDB taxonomy): domain Bacteria; phylum Pseudomonadota; class Gammaproteobacteria; order Beggiatoales; family Beggiatoaceae; genus DYNP01. Next base: position 79,571 of record DYNP01000004.1, on the reverse strand, counting down.
AAAATGGGAGTTGCGCATCAGTTAAGGTACGTTGGAATGGAGGCTTTGGAGTGGAGGCTTTAGCCGGCCAGCGGTAGGCCCTTGCAATTTGTGTATGTGGGGGGGGGCTGCCTACGGCTGACCGGCTAAAACCTTCACTCCAACGGGAATTTCCCTTTTATTTTTTCTTATCTCATCTTTATCGCATCATTTACTTTTGCAAGAGGTCTACTATAAGATTTTACTTTCTTTAAATCGAATCCTGCAAGGGTCTTAATGAGTAGAAGCCTATTCCCCCCCAAACCGACGAAACGGGAAGGGTTTTCTGCTTCTTTAATTAGGGAAAATTTAGGGGTGGATTGGGTGGGGACAAAAAGGTCCCGGTCACTGTCAACAAGCAGGGAGGTCAATGGGAATCGTTTTCATTGATTCTCAATCTCGGTATCTGAATAAACGTGATACGTGTTTGGACCTAATTCTTTCGCCAAGCACATCGCAATGTCTGCATATTGTACCAATATTTCGACATTTTCTCGAATGTTCAAGAGTTGAGGAGGGTAAAAACTCATGCCAATATTCGAGTCAATTTGTAAAGTGTGTCCTTGTAGGGTGAAGGGAGAATTTAGGGTGTCTAGGATTTTTTCGGCAATTACTCGAGCATCATATTCTTGATAAATGGGCGATAAGATAACAGCAAATTCATCCCCCTCGACTCGACAAACTTGGTCTCCTTCCCTAATGCAGTGTTTTAAACGCTTGGCAATTTCTTTGAGCGCATCATCTCCCACATCATAACTGAAATCTTCATTCACTTGTTTAAAATCATCTAAGTCTATGTAAAGTAAGGCAATTTTTTGTTCTTGGCGACAGGCCCGAGTCAAACATTCGTGAAAGAGCAAACGATTAGGCAGTTCAGTCAGTGAGTCGTAATGGGTCAATAAACGCATCCTCTGATCATCTTCTTTTAAGCTGCTGATGTCAGAATAAACTGCCACATAATGTGTAATTTCATTGTGTTCTCCTCTCACTGCATTCAGGGATATCCACATGGAAAAGACATCGCCATTTTTGCGTTTGTTCCAAATTTGCCCGCTCCAACGGCCGGTCTCTCGGGTGATGGCCCACATTTCTTCATAAAATGTGCGATCGTGGTGACCGGATTGCAAAAAACGGGGATTTTTGTCTAAAACTTCTTCATAACGATAGCCGGTCATGAGTAAAAAAGTTTGGTTGACGTCGGTGATGTTCCCTTCGGCATTGGTGATCATGATGCCATCAGAAGTGGTCTCAAATACCTTGGCAGCCAATCGTTGCCGGGTTTGAGCACGTTTCCTTTCTGTAATGTCTTCAATCATTTGCACCCAATACTGGGGTTTATTTTCTGAATTTCTGACCAGGGAAGTGGTTAACCTGCCCCATGACATAGGGGAGTTTTTGCGAAAGAAATATTTTTCCATTTGGTAGTGGTGACTGTGTTGCTGGAGCAGTTGTTGGTGAAATTCTCTTTCTATTGCTGTATCATAAGGGTAAAAGAATTTGTTGAACAGTTTACCCCGCAATTCTTCTGCAGAATGTCCCAACATTTGTTGAACGGCTGAGTTGCTGTCCAATAGGTATCCATGAGCGTCCAGTAAGGCAATGCCCATTGCAGCTTGTTCAAAAATGCCCCGGAATCGAGCTTCACTTTCTTGTAGCGCAGCTTGAGCTTGTCGAGCTTGCAAAATAACTTCTACTCGATGGCGTAATACCGCCCAATGTACAGGTTTTGTGATGTATTCGACTGCCCCGACTTCAAATGCTCGATCTACGGAACGTTCATCGTCTAAAGAGGTGATCATGATAATGGGCACTTCGTGGCCATTGGGCAAATTTTTCAGTTGGGCACAGGCTGTGAAGCCATCCATGACTGGCATGGCGGCATCCAGCAGAATAAGATCGGGTCCCAAACGTTGAAATTCTTCAAGGGCAGTCATGCCATCTTGGGCTTCTGCCACTCGATAGTTTTGGGTTTCTAGCAGATTTTGTAACATGCCTCGCATAAACACATCATCGTCAACAACTAACACTAAGGGTGATTTGGCCGGATTAAGCATGTTTAATGTTCTCTAAGGCAAGTTGGATGTGGGTGATTTCAGTGGGTAACAAGGTGATTGTCAGTTGTTGAGCCAAGTCTGTTTCTCCGGCTCGGCTGAGTTTTTCAAGTCGGGAACATAGGGCCATCAGGCGTTTGCCACCCAAGTTGGAGACACTGCCTTTCAATTTGTGAGCAGCCAAATAAAGTTGTTCTAAATCATGAAGTTCTGCAGCTTGATATAAAGCATCGGCATAGTTGGGTAGCTCGGTTAAAAAGAGTTCAATCAACCAGTTGACACTTTTTCCACGCATTTCTTCTTGTAAACTTTTGAGCACGTTTTCATCTAAAATGGGCAGGTCAATTAAAAAATTGCCAGATTCTTCTCCAATAATTGAGGGTCTGGATTCCAAAGGCAGAGGGGAGATTGGAGTGGGATCTGGAGTGGGCGAGGCGGCGGTGGAATAGGGTTCTAACCAGCGAAACAGGACATTGTGCAAGGGTTTGGATTTGACTGGTTTGCTTAAATAGTCGTCCATACCACAAGCCAAACAGCGTTCTCTATCTCCTGCCATGGCATTGGCAGTGAGGGCTACAATGGGAATGCGCTGTTGTTTGGTAGAAGTTTTTTCTCGTTGACGAATAGCCCGGGTGGCTTCAAAGCCGTCCATTTCTGGCATGTGGCAATCCATCAAGACGAGATCGAAGGGAAGGTCATCGGGTTGCTTATTTCTAAATAATTCAACAGCTTGTCGACCATTTTCAGCTACAGTTATTTTACAACCTAATTGAAAGAGCATTTGGCTGATCACTTCTTGATTGAGTTTATTGTCTTCAACTACCAGGATATGAGCATGAGTCAGTCGAAGATCACGAGTGTTGTTGGAACGGTGTTTTTGTTGAGATAAGGGGAGAAGGTTGTTCTCAACTAAGGGACCTTTAAGCAGAGGTAGGGTAAACCAAAAAGTGCTGCCTTTTTGGGGAATGCTGTGAAATCCAATTTGTCCCCCCATGAGAGTTACCAAACGTTGTACGATGACCAGGCCCAAACCTGTACCCCCATAACGTCGAGTTGTAGAACTATCGGCTTGGGAAAAGGGTTGAAAGAGTCGATGTTGGTCTGCTGTGGCAATTCCAATTCCGGTGTCTATGACTTCAAAGAGAAAAGTCAGAGCGGCTGTGTTGGGCAAAGGAGAATATTGTATTTTGAGATGAACTCCCCCTTCTTCTGTAAATTTGATGGCGTTGTTGATCAGGTTGGTAAGTACTTGTTGCAGGCGTCCGGGGTCTCCTTTCAAATTGAAAGGTAGGGAGGTGAATTGGTGAGTCAGCGTTAATCCCTTGTTATGGGCGGCGGGAATCAGGAGGTTAATCAGGTAATCGATCAGTTCATTCAGGTTGAAATCAATCAGTTCCAAGGTAAATTTACCAGCTTCAATTTTAGAGAAGTCGAGAATGTCATTGATGATGGTAAGCAAACTTTCTCCGGAATTGTGCACAGCTTCCACGTAATGACGTTGTCTGGCGTCTAAATCTGTTTCTAAGAGTAATTCGGTCATGCCAATAACGCCATTCATTGGAGTGCGAATTTCATGGCTCATCGTGGCTAAGAATTCACTTTTGGCACGACTGGCTGCCTCCGCTGCTTCTTTGGCTTCCAGTAGTTTGGTCTCTGCCTGCTTACGACGGGTAATATCTCGGGCAAAGTTGAAATAGAGTCCCTCAGTGTCTTGTTGGACAAAATTGCTGCTGATTTCAACGACTAAAATGGCCCCATTTTTACTGATGAGACTGATCTCAAAACTTCCCCAACGTTGTTGTCGAATGAGTTGGCGTTGTTCCTTGAGAATGGTTAAATCTTGTTGTGGGTAAAGTATGCTTTCTTGGCGATTTAGGATTTGCTGAGAAGTGTATCCGGAAATTGCACAGAAGGCTGGATTGACTTCGCGAATTTTTCCAACAATATCAACTATATAAAACCCATCCATGGTGCCTTCCAATATTAAGCGGGTCCGTTCAACTTGAGCTTGCAAGGCTTCTTCCGCTTCTTTACGGGCAGTTACATCCCGCAATGATATGATAACGGCTGGCAACTCTTCCCATTCGCATTCGGACAGGTGCAGTTCTAAAATTTGGTGTTTGCCGGTCCAGTCAGGTATACATATTTCCGCTTTGTTGGTAGCGGAAGTGGGGGTGCCAAAAGGTTGTCCGACGAGTTTACCGGGGGCGGCTTTATACAATTGTTCCGCAGCCGGATTGGCAAAGTGAATGATGCCTTGTTCATCGAGAACTAAGACGCCATCTTTGTTACTTTCAATGGTGGTACGAAATTTGGCTTCGCTTTTTTGGAGGGCTTGTTCGATTTGTTTTCTGGCCATGGTGCCGCGAATGCTGTCCCCAATGGCTCGCAGCAGATAGTGTTCGTGTTCGGACCAGGTGCGTTCGGGTCGAGAGTCGCCCACTGCAATAAAGCCCCAAAATTTTTGGTCAAATAGTATGGGAATGAGGAGTAGAGAATGGGGGGGTAATTCACCAAATAGAGGGTGTTCCTCGTGAGGAAAATCAGTTTTGGAGGCTGCAATGGGTCGACCACTGGCCAAACGTGGGTACCAGCGGGTGAGGAGAATTCCATAAGGTAGATTTTGCAGTTGGGGATGGTCTGTGACGAGGGTTTGGTCTCGAGCATTCCAATGAAAACGCTGACTCATATGGGGTTGGGAATCTGCGGTAGGATGTTGATTTTCAAAGATGTGCACTCGATCAACATGGATGAGTTCTGCAATGGTGCGAAGGGCATTGGCAATGGCTTCAGTATAGTTTAACGTGGTGAGCAGGTGTTGAGTGACTTGAGCGACGCCTTGTAATATACGGTCCCGACTTTGGAGTTGTTGCTCAGTGTATTTGCGTTCGGTGATGTCATTGCCAATGCAGAGGATTTCAAGGAGTTGGTGTTGGGCATTGTAAAGGGGTTTGTTGGCCCAAGCGACCCAGACCCGTTGGCCATTTTTGCAGGTGTTTTCGTGTTCAGTGTGTGTGTAATGTTCTGGGAAACGGAGTAGACTTTGGATCATGGGGACGAGATCAAAGCCTTCAGTGTCGGTAAGGGGAATAAGGGTGCCCAAGGCGGGTTGGCCGAGGATTTCAGCTTGGGTGTATCCAAAGAAGGTTTGAGCAAATTCGTTAAAAAAGGTGATGCGTCCCGCTGGATCGAGTCGCAAAATGAGACTGTTAGCAGTGAGCATCAGGTGTCGGTAGTGAGCGTCTTGGGCAAGTAGGGCTTGTTGGGCTTGTTGACGTTCACTGGTATCGCGAACGATGGCTAAAGCCGTGACTTCTTCATCGAGTCGAAATAGGTGAATATTGACTTCACTGGGGAGTTTTTGGGCGTGTTTACCGCGAAGAGTGGTTTCAAATAGCACATGGTGATGGGTGAGCAGTTGGCGCGTGCGTTCGGCAATGATATAGGTATCTGCGGGACTGTCAATGTCAATGGGGGTGAGTTTTAGCAATTCTTCTCGAGTGTAACCCAAACGTTGACAGGCAATGTCATTGACTTCGGTGAAATGGGTCAGTTGCCCTTTTGCAGTGATATTGTGAACCAGCACTGCGTCATTGCCATTGTTAAAGAGTTGTCGGTAACGTTCCTCACTTTTACGTAATTGTTCCTCGATCTGCTTGCGTTGGCTGATGTCAGTGACCATTCCCAATATATAATGACGATCTTGAGCGTCACGGTAGAGGGTTTTTTTGATCAATAACGTGTGTTGGACGTGTTGAGTATCAGTGAGGGAACTTTCTAGGACTTGAGTTTTCCCGGTGGTTAAGATGGCATCGTCAGATTGGTCAAATAACTCAGCTTGGTCAGGGGGTAAAAAGTCAGGATTCCTTTTGCCCAGCAGAGAGTCTCGCGGGAGTTGCAACAATTGACAAAAGGCTTCATTGAAAAAACAGAGTCGACGTTCATGGTCCTTCAGGAAAATGGGGTTGGGCAGGGCATTGATGATGTGTTGGAGTGATTCTCTGGCATTATCCAAAGCTTGTTCGGTGTAGCGGTGAGCCGTGATATCGGTGCAAGTGCCTATGATGCGATAGGCTTGGCCAGTGGCATCTCGCATGGCGGCGCCGCGATCGAGAACCCAACGATAATCTCCTTGTTGATGTCGTATCCTATAGAAACTTTCATAGCGAGTGGTCAACTGGTTTAGATGGGCTTGCAAGTCTTGTTGTTGTCGGGGAAGGTCTGCCGGATGTAGGCGGGCTTGCCAGTCTTGAATCTGGGGACTGAAGTCTTGTTGGGTGTAGCCTAAGAGTTGTTTCCAGTGGGCTGAGAAGTAAATTTCTTGTCGTTCTAGGTAATAGTCCCAAACCGCATCATGACAAGTTTGCATGACGAGATCAGTCGTTTTTTCATGCTGTTGAAGATAATCTTGTTGTTGGTAGAAGAGATGTTTGTCTTCAACGATGATCAGCCAAGTGCCGGGGAGATGATCGGTTTTTATTTTTGCCAAAGAAGGGGGAAAAGCAGGCAAGGTGAGTTGTGGAATTATGTGTAGATCAATTTGCCATTGGCCAAGTTGAGTTTTTTTTAGTGTGTGATTGTTCTCAACTTCCAAAAAAGGGAGCAGAGGTTGGGCAAGCAATTCTTGTAAAGTGAGGGGAATGATGGGTTCAAACAATTTACAGAAGGCGGAATTGTAGGCTAACAACTGGGTGCTTTGATCGATGACAACTGCAGCAAGGGGAGCATTTTCCAGACAGCCAAGGGGATTGGCTAAGCCGGGATGGGCACAGAGAATGATAGTTTCCGAGGTGGGATGTCGAATGGCTTCACAGGTGAGCCATCTTAGGGAGTGGGCAGGGGATGGGTAGCTGAGGTGGAAATAGGCGGTGGAAAGAGTGCCTTGGATAAGGGCTTGCAATTGGGTGTGGACAGTGATCCTACTGACGGGAGTTAAAACTTCCCAAAGGGTGGTGGGCAGGTGCCCTAACCACTCCTGCCAAGAGGGAGTGAGATGAAGAAAGAGTCCTTGGTAATTGATAGTCCCTAACAGAGCAGAGCTGTTGTTGAGAAAATGGTGATAGGCGTCAGAGTCCACTCGCTTAAACCCAGTTTGTTTTTTTGCGGTGTTTTGCAGATAGCAATCAGATGCCTTTTGTTAAGGGGTCAAAAGGGATTTACATGTTAGGGGAGAGGGGGGGATGATGTGGGTCGTGTAGGGATCGAACCTACGACAAACGGATTAAAAGTCCGGTGCTCTACCAACTGAGCTAACGACCCGCAATTTAGATTTAAGAGATTATTATAATGGGAGGCTAATTTAAATTCAAGTGTCTTGGTAAAATTTTTTGGCAGGGAGAGGGAAGCCCATTACTTAATAATCACCTCTTGCCCCTCCTTGGTACAGGGGGGAACACAGGTAGGATGGGCTCTCTGTCGTCAGACTGTCCTACATGTGCTTTGGAATGCTTAACTTTTGCAAGAGCTCTCAAGGGGTAAGAACAGGAGCTAAGCCCGTAATCATTGGGCTCCACTGTTATTGATGTGGTGGAGATGATAGCGGGTTTACCCCGGTTTGTCAAGTTTTCTGGGTTAAAAAATGCCCGTCCAAATTTTTTGACAGTGTTGACAGTGTTTTTCGGGAGTGAGTCCGACGATTTTGATTTCAGTACCTATCCGTTTTATAAGTAAATTTTGGCAGTGAGGGCAATAGGTGTGAGAAGTGGCCGGATTGAAGAAATTGCCAGTGTATACGTAGTGTAAGCCTGCTTTTAGGGCCAGTTCTCGAGCCGTCAATAAGGTTTTTAACGGAGTGGTAGGAAGAGTGTTCATTTTCCAAGCGGGATGAAAGGCCGTAAAGTGTATGGGTACCGTGGCGCCCAAGTGTTCAAATACCCATTCTACCAATTGAGTGATTTCAGATACGGAGTCATTTTTTCCGGGAATGAGTAAAGTGGTGAGTTCTAGCCAGACGGAAGTGTGTTGTTTTAAGTAGAGTAAAGTGTCTAACACTGGTTGCAAATGACCACCGGTCAATTGGCGGTAGAATTGCTCATTGAAGCTTTTTAGGTCGACATTGGCTGCGTCAATATAACGATAAAATTCCTCTCTGGGGGAGCTACATTGGTAACCGGCAGTCACAGCCAAGGAGTATAAACCTGATTCTCGACAGGCTTGGGCAATGTCCAGAATGTATTCATGGGCAATCACAGGGTCATTGTAAGTGTAGGCTACGCTTCGACAGCCATGATGGTGAGCCTGTTTGACAATTTGTAGTGGAGTTGCGGAAACGGTGAGGTCACTGAGTTGGCGAGAGTGGCTGAGTTTCCAGTTTTGACAGTAACGACAGGCCAGGTTACATCCCACTGTTCCGAAGGAAAAGGTGGTGCTGCCGGGTAAAAAGTGATAAAGGGGTTTTTTTTCAATAGGATCCAGGGAAAAACCGGAGGTGTAGCCATAGCTTTTTAGGACAATTTGTTGATCTTGGCAGATTCGTACCGTACAAAATCCTGCTTGCCCTTCCTTGAGTTGACAGAAGCGGGGGCACAGATCACATTGGATTCGACCATTGGGGAGGGCATGCCAGTAGCGGGCAGTGGTCCTGGGAGGGTTACACATAATTGAGTTACTATAGATGGGAAAATTGGCCTATAATTCTAAAACTTCAGTTCCACTGTTTTGTCTCACCGTCAAAGAAGTTGCTAGCAAGAAGAGGTGGGAAGGGTTTAATGCTCGCAGTGGCTTGATTTATGCAGGATTCCAGCCTAACATTAAAAAAATTGGGGGCACTTTGAAAGAATTTTCTCAGTTAATCTAAGCCGTTATCGAGAATTTTCTATGACAATCTTTGGCCCTTCCTTTTAGATTGGAGTGATGCACCGACTCCATTTAATTCACTTTATGCACAATTTAACCCCAGTTAAGATAAATAAATTAAAGGAAGTATCCAAGATCAAGCGCTGACCCCATTATAATAGACGATCTTAACTTTTATTTTTTGAGGAGATAACGAATGCCTAAAATACTACTGGTAGAAGACAATGAAATGAACCGGGATATGTTGTCCAGACGATTAACACGAAAGGGGTTTGAAGTGGTGATCGCGGTGGATGGGGGACAAGGGGTTGATATGGCTCACAGTGAGCATCCAGATTTGATTTTGATGGACATGAGCTTGCCCGTAAAAGATGGTTGGACTGCCACTAAGGAGCTGAAAGATAAAGATGATACTCGGCACATCCCCATTATAGCACTGACTGCTCATGCGATGTCAGGAGATAGAGAACAGGCTCTGGCTGTCGGATGCGATGATTATGACACTAAACCTATTGAGTTATCCCGTTTATTGGGGAAAATTGACCTGTTATTGGGAACTCAATAACTGAATTGACGGGAAACGAGCGTTGAAGAAGAGGTCCGAATCAAAATGGCAACGGAGGGATTAGGTATCACTCAAAATAGTGAAATCGAATTGGTGGATAAGGGGTATGATCTGCTGACCCCAACCAATACTATCATGGCCTATACGGAAGTACTCCTAGAATATGCTGAAAAACAGACGTCATGGCAGGACTTTATACCCGATCTTCGGAAAATGCTCTCCGCAGGGGAACAGCTCTCTACTCTCATTACCAAGTTATTCTCTAAAAAAAATACTCCCAATGGAGAGCTTGATCTGGAACGTTTCACTTCGACGATACGACATGATCTGCGCACACCAATCAATGCGATTATTGGGTATGGAGAGATGTTGCTGGAAGATTTGGATAAAGAGACTCATCCAGAGGCCAGTGCTGATTTACAGAAGATTCTAACCGCGGCTCGGCGATTATTAACTCTGATTGGCGACCTTTCTTATAATTACAAACCCACTGACCCCAGTTCTACCCATACTGCGCCAGCTTCCGGATCTTCTTCAACTCCATCGAATTATACTCCGCCTATTCAAGGTGAGGAGGGACCCACTTCCACATTGATAGATGAGGTGGTCCACAGTTTACGCACTCCTACCACTTCAGAACATGCTTATAATCTATCTGCCTCTTTATTGGTGGTTGACGATAAGGAGAGTAATCGAGACTTACTGTCTCGGCGCTTGGTTAAGCAGGGGTTTACGGTAGAAGTGGCTGAGAATGGGGTTCAAGCTTTGGATATGGTACATACCAAAAATTATGATTTGGTACTATTGGATATCATCATGCCTAAAATGAATGGTTATCAAGTACTTGCAGAGATCAAAGCCGATCCCAAGTTATCTCGAATTCCAGTCATCATGATCTCTGCCTTAGATGAAATTGACAGTGTGGTTCGCTGTATAGAAATGGGGGCAGAAGATTACCTACAAAAACCCTTTAACCAAGTTATTCTGAACGCCAAAATTTCCGCTTCACTCGAACGAAAACGATTGCGAGATCGGGAATATGCTTTTATCAAAAAATTGCAAATTGAGCAACAAAAGTCAGAAAAATTACTGCTCAACATTCTCCCTAAACCGATTGCAGATCGATTGAAAAGAGGGGCACGTACCATTGCGGACAGTTTTCCAGAAGCCACGGTCCTATTCTCAGACCTGGTTGGATTTACCCAATTATGTGCAGGTATCTCTGCAACGGAACTGATTGAACGTTTAAATGAAATTTTTCTGGCCTTTGATATCTTAACCGAATCTTTTGGATTGGAGAAGATCAAAACCATTGGCGACGCGTACATGCTGGTGGGAGGCTTACCGACGCCGCGCCCTGATCATGCCGAAGTGGTTGCCGATATGGCATTAGCCATGTTCGATGCCATTGAGGAACTGAACAAGAAAAATCGTTCTAACTTTAAGATCAGGGTGGGCATTCATACGGGACCTGTAGTGGCAGGCGTGATTGGAAAAAATAAGTTTAATTATGACTTATGGGGAGATGCAGTGAACATTGCAAGTCGCATGGAATCTCATGGAATCCCCGATCGTATTCAAGTTTCAGAAACCACTTATCAAAAAATTAAAGATCGATTTGTTTTGGAAAAAAGAGGCGCCATTGAAGTCAAGGGTAAAGGTCAAATGGTTACCTATTGGTTAGTGGGAAAAAAGCATTAGACCTCTTGCAAAAGAATGCGATCATGAAAAGATGAGAGTTGCCCACTCTACCATTATCTGCCATTCAGTTAAGGTACGTTGGAGTGGAGGCTTTAGCCGGAAAGCGGTAGGCATCACCTCTCACACACACAAATTGCAAGGCGCCTACCGCTGGCCGGCTAAAGCCTCCACTCCAATGCAAGTGGTCTATTAAACCACTTTCTTCACTGTTCGATCAACCCGATTTTGACTCGATCTAGGGGCTCTAGTTGGCCTGCAAAATTATCGTGCTCAAGGTATGTGGCCAAGTAATAGCTTTGGTCAAACGCCAGTCATCTGCATTCAACTCAATCTGCCACAGTCCAACCGGTAAATGGGGCAACGTTCCAGAATACTGGCGCTCATCAAAGCGGGTTAACAATTGAGTTTGATCAAAGCCAGTTTGAGTACGATGATGAAAGACTAAATTGACTTCCAAAGGCAATAAATAATCGGGTCTCGCTTGAAGAGACAAAGTTATTTTGCCGCGTTGAACATCCCAACTTAAGGCAGCCTGCAACTGATGGGTAAGGGCTGCCTTATCTCGTTCTAATTTCTGGTTGATTGCCAATCCTTGTTTGTAATAGTCATCGGAGACCAATCCATCATTGGACAAGATAGCCAACCGAATGGTGATCATACCCCCTACTACGGCAGTTAATGGAAAGAGAATGAGTAGCCAAACATAAGGCTCTTTATACCAAATTGAACTTGAAGTTTGCAGAGGAGATGACATGAGAATAGTCCTTTGTCGAATGGAAAATTAAGATCACGATGGGTTGTCATTCCCAAATTTAATAAAGGAATGCAATATAATGTTGTTTGCCTAAGCAGAGGAATAAAATGGAAAAATGGTTTTGGTTAAGTCTGTTAGCCATGTTCATAAATACTGGTAAAGTTTTTTATATCAAGTCAAAATGTATAGAAATTGACACTTGGACTTTAGTTTTTTTTGCCAGACTGTTACCTGCCTTGGGTTTGATAACTGCCCTATTTTGGGTAGATTATGAAATCAGAGAGCCCCTCACTTTTTGGTTAACAACCTTAAGTACAGTAATACTGACCTTATTAGCCAGTGTCCTTTACATCAATGCAGTGAAAATAGGATTTTTGTCCCTGGTAGTCCCTTTACAAGCAACAATTCCCCTGTTCATGGTGATATGCACTGCCATTTTATACGGAGAATTTCCCAAACCTTGGGCCCTATTTTTCATCAGTTTACTGGTGATTTCAACCGCCCTCACCTTATTGTTGGGCAATCACAACCGTTCCAAACCTGCTGGGCAACAATTATGGAAAGCCCTCTATTTTTCCCTGGTTGCGGCGGCCTTGTTTGGAATCTCCACAATCTTGGATCGAGTGGCAATTGCGGCGACAACCAGCTCCGGGGCCTTGGTTTACTCAGCTTATTGGCATGGTTTGAGTAGTTTAGTGTTGGGAATTATTTTGTATCAAAAACGATTATGGTATCCAGCCATGGGTTTTTCAATACTCTCAACAAGTCAATGGACTTTTGTATTGGGGTATGCGCTCCTCTCTCTATTAGCCTTTCTGTCTCAACAATGGGCGGTCCAAGAATCCTTGGAAATTGAGAATGGCATCACCTATGTGAAAAGTATTGTGATGATGCACATCAGTTGGGTAGCTTTGGGATCGGTATTATGGTTGCGGGAACGCATCAGTTTGGGCATATCTTTATCCAGCGCAATGACCTTTTTGAGTGGCATGGGCCTAGTGTATGAATTGGGAAGATAATCAGCCCATCCTACCTCTGCCCCCTTCCTTACTAAGGAGGGCAGGGAGTGGTTCTAAGTGATTGATGGGCTTCCCGTTGGTCAGCCCCTCCTATATGTACTGTAATATGTTGGGAAAATAGACAACCTACGAAAAAAAAGTATCTGATATTGAGTCTTGGCATGTAGATTGCCTTATACGGTTCTAGCAGGTATAACCATTATAAAAGCATTCGCTTAACCTCATTATACAGGGTTTCTAACATGTCCAGTCAATTAAAATTACTTACTTTAGGTAGACCTCAAATTATCCAAAATGAGGCACCCATTTATATTTTTCACAAAGCTCAGGCCCTATTTTACTACTTGGCAGTCACGGGTCGTCCTCATCAGAGGTCTGCTTTATTGAATCTGTTGTGGAGTCATATTCCTGAAAACAACCGCAAGAATAATTTGCGGGTGACTCTAAGTTATTTACGAAAAAATTTCAAATCCTACTTGTCAATTAATCGTCATACGGTATCTATTAACACTAATGCGGAAATTTGGGTCGATGTAGAGGCTATCAAGACGGCCTTGCAATCCGTTCCTAAAACTACGGAACGCCTGCAGGAAATCATCAAACTCTATCAAGGTCCTTTTCTAGAAGGTTTTCAAGTTCCAGAAGAAAAGGAATTTGAAACTTGGATCATGACCACTCGTAAAAAATTAGAAGATACCATTGTGCAAGTTTTACACACTTTGGCCCTGCGCTATCAGGAATTGACCCAGTATGCCGAAGCCATTGATTCTCTCAATCGACTGCTCAGTTTACAACCTTGGCGCGAGGAAAGTCATCAATTACTCATTACCTTGCTGGCACAAAGTGGTCAACGCAGTGTCGCCTTGGACCAATTTGAGATATGTTGCCATATCTTAGAAGAGCATAAAAGAACTCCTTCTCCCGACCTGCTGAAATTACACCAAACGATTCTTGAAAGTAACGGGTCCACTTTACGTGTTCCCACCTTACTCAATCAGGGCAACTTGAATTCCCCTCTGCTTGAATCTAACCCGGCCCCTCAGCAAATCACCGTGATGTACTGTCATTGGCACGATGATCAACCTGACGCCAATTTAGAACCCAGCGTTTGGCAATCCTTACAAGCCTATTGTCAACACCATTTGATGAACGTCATTAAGGAACAACATGGGCAAATTGCCTATCACTACAATGGAGAATTATTGGTTGCTTTCAGCAGTGAATCGGTAGCTGACAGTGCTTATCGAGCTATTCAAACCGGGCTGACTCTCCTACAAACTTTCGTTGAGAACAAACCCATTCACACCCATACACTGTCTATCAGTATTCACACTGGCTTGGTATTACTGCAAAAAGTAGAACTTGAACATCGCAGTTACACCGAAATAGTCGGTCATCCTTTAGAGGTGGTACAAAGTTTAGCCCGACAAGCTCCGCCACAAACGCTGACCGTCAGTCCAGTCGTTTTTCAAGCCATGCAAAATTGGGCACTTGCACCTAAGGATTGGGTATATTATCCTTTAGCGGATTCAGGAGACCTGGAAAAGTCCGTTTATCAAGTGCGGGAAGTTCGGGGGCAACAAACCTAACCGGATATTATTCCTTAATCCAGGGCAGATCATCAACCAACACGATCACTTAAACCGGTCAGATCTTCAAGATCCGACCGGTTTTTTTAACGCCCAACAACTCTGCAAGCCAAAACTTTTTATTCAACAATCTAAGGTGGTCAACCTCTGTGTAACATCTATTTTAGTGTGGTTAAAAATTGGAATGGAGGCTTTAGCCGGTCAGCCCCGCGCTGGAATGGAGGCTTTAGAGCCGGTCAGCCTCGTTGGAATGGAGGCTTTAGCCGGTCCAGCCTCGTTGGAATGGAGGCTTTAGCCGGTCCAGCCTCGTTGGAATGGAGGCTTTAGCCGGTCAGCCTCGTTGGAATGGAGGCTTTAGCCGGTCCAGCCTCGTTGGAATGGAGGCTTTAGCCGGTCCAGCCTCGTTGGAATGGAGGCTTTAGCCGGTC